>NZ_JAJQJH010000025.1 GCF_029544075.1 Chromohalobacter canadensis
TCTCTGGACTACGTGGCACCCCGAGCACACCCCGCATTAACGGCGTAGGGTGTGCAGAAACCAGGGGGTCATTACAGACGTATATCATATTTTCATTAAATTTTAGCCTTAGTTTATACAAGGGCTAAATTTATTACTGATGTAATTATCCCAGTGATTTACGCAGCCGTAACAGAGCCACGCTGAAGAAGAGCGTGCCGATGGCGGCAAGCGTTAAGAGTTGTGGCCAGACAGTGGGTAATCCCGCGCCACGAAACAAAATACTTTGCCCCAGCATCACGAAATGAGTGGTCGGTGCGGCGAGCATGATGTCCTGAATGAACGCCGGCATGCTTTCCCGGGGCGTGGTGCCCCCGGAGAGCATCTGCAACGGGATCAGGGTGAGGATGATCAACAGCCCAAGCTGCGGCATGGAGCGCGCCACGGTGCCGAAGAAGATGCCCATCGAGGTGGTGGCGAACAGGTGCAACATGGCGCCGAAGAGAAACAGGGTGACCGAGCCGGCGATGGGGACCTGCAAGCCGATTTCCACGACCATGCGCAGGGCGAAGGCGGAGGCGATCAGGACCACCAGGCCCATGGACCAGACCTTGGCCGTCATGATCTCGAAGGGAGTCACCGGCATGACCAGCAGGTGCTCGATGGTGCCATGCTCGCGCTCGCGGATCAGCGCAGCACCGGTGAGAATGATCGACAGCATGGTGATCTGGTTGATGACTTCGTTCACCGCGCCGAACCAGGCCGGGTCCAGATTCGGGTTGTAGACCATGCGGACCACTGCCTGAACGGTGGAGGCGGCATCGGGATCGTGGCCCGCCAGGAAGGTGGCGACTTCGTCGTTGATGATTTCCTGAATGTAGCCGGCCCCGGTAAATGCCTGGCTGATCTGGGTCGCATCGACGTTGAGCTGAATCGTCACCGTGTCGCCGTCGAGCAGGTCGTGCTGGAAACCGGGCGGAATGTCCAGCGTGAAGGTGTAGCGTCCCTTGTCCATGCCCTCGTCCATGTCGGCATGTCCGGTGAGCACCGGCGGCAGGAAATAGGGCGCCTGAAAGCCGTCGATCAGGCGCTGGGAGGCTGGCGAGCGATCCTCGTCGACGATGGCGATCGTGGCCCGGTGGAGAGCCTCCGGCATCGCGGTGGCGCTCGAATAGATGCTCACGCTGAAGGCGTAGACGATCAGCAGCAGCATGGCGGGGTCGCGCAGGAGCGTGCGCAGTTCCTTGACGCCGAGCTGAAAGATGTTGGAGAGCGTGCGCATCATGTTTCCTGTTTCCTGAGGCCGGCGATGCTCAGCAGGCTCAACACCGGAATGGTCGCCAGCAGGGCCAGAAAGTAGGGGTAGAGTTCGGCCAGGCCGAGAGCCTTGGAGAAGATGCCTCGGCTGATGACCAGAAAATGACTGGTGGGATAGAGCTGGCCGATCACCGCCGAAGCGCCTTCCAGTGATGAAACGGGATGCAGCATGCCCGAGAACTGGATCGCCGGTACCAGCGTGCCGATGGCGGTACCGAAGATGGCCGCGATCTGGCTGTTGAACAACGCCGAGATCAAGAAGCCCAGTCCGGTGGCGCACATCACGTAGAGCAAGGCACCCAGGGCCAGGGTGAGCGGATTGCCCTTGATCGGCACGTCGAATATCAGGATCGACAACAGCACCAGCAGCAGGAAGTTGATCATGCCCAGGGCCACGTAGGGCAGCTGCTTGCCGATCAGGAACTCCAGGCGGGTTACCGGGGTGACATAGAAGTTGGTGATCGACCCGAGCTCTTTCTCGCGTACCACGCCCAGAGCGGTGAGCATGGCGGGAATCATCATCAGCAGCAGCGGAATGACCGCCGGCACCATCGCCGGCAGGCTCTGCACATCCGGGTTGTAGCGATAGCGAAGGGCGATATTGACTCGGCTGCTACGGGGCGTGCTGCTGTCACGTGCCAGTTCCCGCAGATAGTCCCCATGGATGCCTTGGACATAGCCGCGTATCGTGCTGGCGCGATTGGGCATCGCACCATCGATCCAATAGGCCACCTGAGGCGAGTCGCCACGCTTGAGATCGCGTCCGAAATCGGGCGGAATTTCCACCGCCAGACTGATATCGCCGTTGCGCAGGCGTTCGTCGAGCTCGCCGTAGCTCTGCAGTGGCGGCTTTTCGCTGAAGTAGCGTGAGCCTGACAGGTTGAGGATGTAATGCTGACTGGTGGTGGTCTGGTCGCGGTCGAGCACCGCGAAGGAGAGGTCTTCCACGTCCATGCTGATGCCATAACCGACGATGAACATGAGCAGCAAGGTGCCGGCCAGGGCCAGGGTGGCGCGCACCGGATCGCGGCGCAGTTCCATGCTCTCGCGTCGGGCGTAGCTGAACAATCGTCGCCAACTGAAGCGTGGGGGCGGAACAGCGGCAGCCGCCGTGACAATGGAAGGCAACGTTGGCGGAGCCTCATCGGCTGGGTCTTGAGGCGCTTGGCTGGCCTTGCGCAGATAGGCGATGAAGACCTCTTCCAGCGTATCGCCGCCATGGTCCTCCATCAGCCCCCGCGGCGTATCGCTGGCGAGGACCCGGCCGGCATGCATCAGCGAGATGCGATCGCAGCGCAGCGCCTCGTTCATGAAGTGGGTCGAGATGAAGATGGTGACGCCATCCTCGCGGGACATCGTCACCAACTGGGCCCAGAAATTGTCGCGGGCGATCGGATCGACGCCGGAGGTCGGCTCGTCGAGGATCAGGATTTCCGGACGGTGCAGTACCGCGACCGCCAGAGACAGGCGTTGGCGGACGCCCAGTGGCAGCTGCCCGGGCAGTTCATCGATGACGCCCTCCAGGTCGAAGCGGCTCAGCAGTTCCTGGCGGCGCAGGCGATAATCGTCCTCGGGCAGGTGAAACAGCCGGGCATGCAGGTCAAGGTTCTGGCCCACGCTCAGCTCGCTGTACAGCGAGAATGCCTGCGACATGTACCCGACCCGGCGCCGGGTCTCGATATCCTGCGGGTCGACCGGCTGGCCGAACAGCCGGGCTTCGCCTTCCTCGAACGGCAGCAGACCGGTGAGCATCTTCATGGTGGTCGATTTACCGCACCCATTGGAGCCGAGAAAACCGAAGATCTCGCCCTTCTCGATACGAAAATCGACATGGTCCACGGCGGTGAAATCGCCGAACCGCTTGGTCAGGCCGTGGGCCTCGATGGCGATCTGGTCGTTGGCAGGGCGTGGCGGAATGGCAAGCTGCCGATGCCCGCGGCGTCTCTCCTCGGGCAACAGCTGGATGAACGCCTCTTCCAGCGTCGCGCACCGGGTCCGTTCGAGCAGGGCCTGGGGCGTGCCGGTATCGAGTACTTGCCCATCGTTCATCGCCACCAGCCAATCGAAGCGCTGGGCTTCGTCCATGTAGGCGGTGGCCACCAGTACGCTCATGCGGGGGCGCTGCTGACGAATGCGGGCGATCAATCCCCAGAACTGGCTGCGCGAGAGCGGGTCGACCCCGGTCGTCGGTTCGTCGAGGATCAGCAGATCGGGATCGTGGATCAGTGCGCAACACAAGCCCAGCTTCTGCTTCATGCCCCCGGAAAGCTTGCCGGCGGGGCGCTCGGTGAAATCGGCCAGGCCGGTGCTGCGGGTCAGGTCCATGATGCGACGTTCGCGCTCGTTGTGGTCCTGACCGAACAGACGAGCGAAGAATTCGAGATTCTCGCGCACGGTCAGGGTCGCATAGAGATTCTTGCCGAGCCCCTGCGGCATATAGGCGATGCGCGGTCCCGCGAGGCGGCGATGCTCGCTGTCGGCGATGTCGCCGCCGAGCACCTCGATATGCCCCTGCTGGAGACGCCGGGCACCGGCAATCAGCGCCAGCAGGCTCGACTTGCCGACCCCGTCGGGACCGATCAGCCCGACCATCTGCCGGGCCGGGATGTCGAGGGTCACGTCGGCCAGGGCCACGGTCCTGGCGTACTTGAGACCGACCTCGTGCAGCCTCGCTACGGTGTCCGCGCTCATGACGACACGTTCACCTGGAGGGAATCGGGCCATTCGGCCTGGGGGTCGAGCTTGAGATAGGCCATGCCGGGCAGGCCGGTCTTGACCTGCTCGAGATGTTCCTTCAGCAGTTGCGGGTCGATACGTGCCCGGATGCGGAACATGAGTTTTTCCCGCTCACTGGCCGTTTCCACCGTCTTGGGAGTGAACTGGGCGGCGCTGGCGACGAAGCTGACCCGGGCGGGGATCACGTACTCCGGGGCGGCATCCAGCACCAGGCGGACGTCGTCGCCCAGCGCCACGCGGCCGGCCTGCGAGGTGGGCAGAAAGAATGTCATGTAGACGTCGGTCAGGTCGATCAGGTTGAGCACGTTGCCGCCGGGCGCCAGGACTTCTCCGGGTTCCGCCACGCGGTACTGCACCCGGGCCAGGCGGTCGGCACGCAGTTGGCTGTCATCCAGGTCCGCCTGGACCTTCGCCACGCCGGCTTCGGCGGCGTCGATGGCGGACTGCGCCTCGACGACCTGGGAACGTGACGCGACGATGGCGGCCTGAGCCGCCGCGACCTGGGCCCGGGCCGCTGCCAGCGCGGCTTCCGCGCTTTGCATGACCGCCAGATCATCGTCGGCCTGCTGGCGGGAGATGGAATGACGCTGCACCAGCGCCTGGGAGCGTTCATGGCGCTTGCGTGCCGCCGTCAGTTCCGCCTGGCGTTGATGCACGACGGCTTCCGCGGCGGACTTGGTGCTTTCGCTCTGAGCCACCTGAGCGTGGGCGGTCTGCAAGGCGTTGCGCATGCGCTGCAGTTCGGCCTGGGCCTGGCGCAGTTGTGCGTCGAGCGTGCGGGTATCCATGCGGGCCAGAAGCTGGCCGGGAGTCACGAAATCGCCCTCATCGACCAGAATCTCCGCCACGCGGCCGCTCAGTTTGGTGGCGATGTCGATCTCGGTCGCTTCCATGCGTCCGTTACCGCTGGCGATGGCGTCGCCCAGGCCACTGGGGCGCAATTCACTCCAGGCGACCAGGGCGATGGCGACCAACAGGATAACGAAGAGCAGGGCTTGGATGAGTCGCTTGCGAGGTGGTCGATTCATGATGTTGACAGGCTCCGGTCGCCATGGGGCAGGGGCTGTGAAAGCGAGGTGATGGCATAGGGAATCATACATCCATGCAAGCATGTTTCTACTGGTCAAAGCTTTTATCGGTTAGCCTGGCGTCCTACAGCTTGCCGAGTCGCCGCTCAGCGATACTCGACTCCCGATGTCGACAGGCTGATGCGCGTTCCGGCCGTGCCCTGGACAATGGCCTCGATATCCGCCAGGGAACCGATGACGGCGTCCTTGCCGGTGCGACGGGCGAAGTCGCAGGCAGCCTGGATCTTGGGGCCCATCGAGCCTGCCGCGAAGGGCAGCTTTTCCAGCACATCCGGATGCGCGCGTGCGATGGCCCGCTGGGTGGGTTGGCCCCAATCGATATAGGCAGCATCGACATCGGTAGCGATGACCAGCAGATCACTGTCGAGCTCCTGGGCCAGGAGTGCCGAGCATAAATCCTTGTCGATGACGGCTTCGATACCGTGCAGCATGCGCCCCTCATCGTAGAGGGTGGGGATGCCGCCGCCGCCGGCGCAGATGACGACGCTGCCTTTTTCAAGCAACCACTTGATGGGACGGAGCTCGAAGATGCGTTTGGGCCGCGGGCTCGCAACCACGCGGCGAAAAGCATCGCCATCGGGAGCGATGTCCCAGCCCTTTTCCTTGGCCAGGCGCCGGGCCTCCTCCAGCGAGTATACCGGTCCGATGGGCTTGCTCGGGTGGCGGAAGGCCGGATCGGAGGCGTCCACCTCGACCTGGGTGAGAATGGTGGCGAACGGGACCTCGACAGGCAGCAGGTTACCCAACTCCTGCTCGATCATGTAACCGATCATGCCTTCCGTCTGGGCACCGAGTACATCCAGCGGGTAGGAGGGGACATCGCTGTAGGCTGCACTCTGCAGCGCCAACAGACCGACCTGGGGGCCATTGCCGTGAGCAATCACCACCTCGTTGCCGGGAATGATCCTGGCAAGCTGGGCACAGGCGATGCGTACATTCTCGCGCTGGTTGTCCGCCGTCAACGGCTCACCACGGCGAAGCAGGGCATTGCCGCCCAGGGCAGTGACGATGCGCATCGAGTCTATCTCCGTGTCGCGACGATCAGATATCACCAAGGGTGGCGACCAGCACCGCCTTGATCGTGTGCATGCGGTTCTCGGCCTGTTCGAAGGCAATGCACGCCGGAGACTCGAAGACCTCCTCGGTGACTTCGATGCCGTTCGCCAGTTGGGGGTACTGTGCCGCGATCTGCTTGCCGATCTTGGTGTCGGCGTTGTGCAGGGCCGGCAAACAGTGCATGAACTTCACCCGAGGATTGCCGCTGGCGTCCAGTAGGGCCTTGTTCACCTGGTAGGCTTCCAGGAGCCGGATTCGCTCGCTCCAGGTCTCCAGGGGTTCACCCATGGAGACCCAGACGTCGGTATGAATGAAGTCGACGTCCTGGACCGCTTCGGCAGGCGTTTCGGTCAGTGTCATCCGGCCACCCGATTCCTCGGAGAGTTGGCGGCATGCGCTGATATGCTCGGCGCTTGGCCACAGCGCCTTGGGCGCCCCGATACGCACGTCCATGCCCAGCTTGGCGCCGATCAACAGCAGCGAGTTGCCCATGTTGTTACGCGCGTCACCCAGATAGGCGTAGCGGATCTCATGCAACGGCTTGTCGCTGTGTTCACGCATGGTCAGTACGTCGGCGAGCATCTGGGTCGGATGGTATTCATCGGTCAGTCCATTGAATACCGGGACGCCGGCATATCTGGCCAGCTCCTCGACGATGGCCTGACTGAAGCCCCGGTATTCGATGGCATCGTACATGCGCCCCAGGACCCGGGCCGTGTCTTTGATCGTCTCCTTGTGGCCGATCTGGGAAGAGGTGGGGTCGATGTAGGTCACATTGGCCCCTTGCTGGTAAGCGGCCACTTCGAAGGCGCAGCGTGTGCGGGTGGATGACTTCTCGAAGATCAGCGCGATATTCTTGCCTTTCAGGTGCTGCTGTTCGCTGCCTGTGTACCGGGCACGCTTGAGATCCCGGGAAAGATCCAGCAGGTAGCGCAGCTCACGGGGGCTGTGATGCATCAGGCTAAGCAGGCTGCGGTTATGAATATTGAAGGCCATACAGATTCTCCGGAGAAAGATAGGGCGAAGTTGGGCTTGATGTTAGTAGCCCACGGGGTCTCGAATGATC
Organism: Chromohalobacter canadensis; assembly: GCF_029544075.1. Classification (GTDB taxonomy): domain Bacteria; phylum Pseudomonadota; class Gammaproteobacteria; order Pseudomonadales; family Halomonadaceae; genus Chromohalobacter; species Chromohalobacter canadensis_A. The sequence continues at coordinate 7,243 of NZ_JAJQJH010000025.1, forward strand.
GGGCAGGTCATGCAATGGCCGCCCCCACGGCCCCGGCCCAGCTCACTGGCATCGATCGTGATGACCTCGACCCCGGCCTTGCGCAGCAGCGTATTGGTGTAGGTATTGCGGTCATAACCGATGACCACGCCGGGTTCCAGGGCCACGACATTATTGCCGTCATCCCACTGTTCACGTTCGGCTTCGTAACTGTCGCCCCCCGTCTGGACCGTGCGCAGCTTCTTCAGGCCCAAGGCGGTAGCCACGACCTCGAGGAAGCCTTGCTCTTCGCGACGCACATCAATACCGCCCGGCTTGCTTTCGTCGGGGCGCAGGCTGAACGCAACGATAGACTGCACGGCTTCCGGGTAGATCGTTACCAAGTCATGGTCGCAGAAGCTGAACACGGTATCGAGATGCATTGACGCTCGAGATTTGGGTAGACCTGCAATGATGACTCGCTCGGCTGCCCCCTGGTTGAACAGGGATTGCGCAAGCTGACCAATCGCTTGACGTGAAGTCCGCTCGCCCATGCCGATCAGCACGATGCCCTTGCCAAGTGGCATGACGTCGCCGCCCTCCAGCGTTGCCATGCCATGGTCGCTATCGGGATCGCCGTACCAGACCTTGAAACCGGCGTTGGCGAATTCGGGGTGGAACTTGTAGATCGCAGTGACCAGCAAGGTTTCCTGACGGCGTGCCATCCAGTGCATGGGATTCAGCGTCACGCCGCCATAAATCCAACAAGTAGTATCCCGGGTGAACAGCGTGTTGGGTAGCGGGGGAAGAATGAAGCTCGAGTGGCCCAGGTAATCGCGGAACATCTTGACGATCTCGCTGCCATGATCGCCCGGAAGGTCGTCCCCCGAAACCCCGCCGATGAGAAATTCGGCGAGTCGGCGTGGCTCCTGTTCTTCCAGCCAGGCGCGGACTTCCTGCTGCAGACCCAGACCTACCAGGTTGGCTGTGGCTTTTCGATCGAGAATCCATTTGCGGGCCTCGGGATTCTTTAGCGTTTCTGCCAGCAGGTTATGCATTTCAAGAACTTCGACGCCGCGTTCGCGCATCTTGGTCACGAAGTCAAAATGGTCGCGCTTGGCCTGGTTGACCCAAAGAACGTCGTCGAAGAGCAGGTCGTCGCAATTGCTGGGGGTGAGCCGCTGATGGGCCAGCCCCGGCGAGCAGACCAGCACCTTGCGCAGTTTACCGATTTCCGAATGAACGCCGAGTTGCAGGGAAGCAGGCATGGTTTCTCCTTGGGAGGCTACTGGCCTGCCGGTTCTTCAACCGGCAGGGCTTCGAGTTCAGAGCGACAGGTAACCGGTGTAAAGACCATAGGCGGCCAGGGCGGCACCGACCAGGACGGCAGCGAAGATCAGCTTTTCGACAGGACGAAAGACCGGTCGGTTCTGCTCGCGCTTGGCCTGGGCAAAGAACAGCGCCCCAGGGGCATAGAGCAACGCCGAAAGCAGGATGTACTGGATACCTCCCGCATAAATCAGCCAGGCACTGTAGATGACAGCGATCAGTGCAATGAGCAGGTCCTTGCGGCGTTGATGCCGCTGCGACTCATAGGTTTCGCCTCTCCAGCTCACCAGCAAGGCATACGCCGCTGACCAGAAGTAGGGCACCAGGATCATCGAGGTGGCCAGATAGAAAAGGCTTAGATAGGTGGATTCGCTAAATAGCGTAACGATCAGGAATAACTGGATCAGGCCGTTTGAAACCCACAGGGCATTGCTGGGGACCTGCTTGCGGTTCTCCTTTTTCAGGAAGTTCGGCATGGTGTGGTCGCGTGCGCCGGCGAAAAGTATCTCCGCGCACAGTAGCGTCCAGGCCAGCAGGCCGCCGGCCAACGATACCACCAGCCCAACACTGATCAGGATGGAGCCCCAACGACCCACAACCTGCTCCAGCACACCGGCCATGGAGGGGTTTTGCAGAGCCGCCAGTTCGGGCTGCTGCATGACGCCCATGGACAGGACGTTGACCAGCACCAGTAAAAGCAGCACACCCAGGAAGCCGGTTACCGTGGCCTTGCCGACGTCGCTGCGCTTCTCGGCCCGGGCCGAATAGATGCTGGCACCTTCGATACCGATGAATACCCAGACAGTCACCAGCATCATGTTCCTGACCTGATCCATCACGCTGCCAAGGTCGAGATTCCCCCTTCCCCAGAAGTCGGTCAGGAAAATATCGGCATCGAATGCAAATAGCGTAATGATGATGAACAGGACCAACGGCACGATTTTCGCGACGGTCGTGACGAGGTTGATGAAGGCGGCTTCCTTGATTCCGTTCAGTATCAGGAAATGGATCCCCCACAGCAGCAGCGAGGCACACGCGATGGCAGCAGGCGTGTTGCCTTCGCCAAAGATGGGAAAGAAATATCCCAGAGTACTGAACAGAAGAACGAAATAACTGACGTTGCCTAGCCAGGCACTGATCCAGTAGCCCCAGGCGGAAGAGAACCCCATGTAGTCGCCGAAGCCAGCCTTGGCATAGGCATAGATACCCGAGTCCAGGTCAGGCTTGCGGTTGGCCAGTGTCTGGAAGACGAAGGCCAGGGTCAGCATGCCGATCGCGGTGATCACCCAGCCAATCAGTATCGCACCTGCGCTGGCACTCGCGGCCATGTTTTGTGGCAGGGAGAAGATTCCTCCACCGATCATCGAGCCGACCACAAGCGCGATGAGGGCCCCAAGCTTCAGTTTCTGTGTGGCTTGCGTCATTTTAGATTCCTTCAGGACCTGAATTCAACCAATAAGCGCAGCACCTGCGGTATCCAGGGCGCCGGAGTATTCCCCCAGAAACACCTGTGCCG
>NZ_JAJQJH010000026.1 GCF_029544075.1 Chromohalobacter canadensis
GCACAGGTGTTTCTGGGGGAATACTCCGGCGCCCTGGATACCGCAGGTGCTGCGCTTATTGGTTGAATTCAGGTCTTTAAGAGAGGACGCACATATGCAAAAGCAAGCCCGCGTGGAACCCATTTTCGATAGCGATGATCTGAAAGAAAACATCACCGGTTGGGTGGTGATCGACGAAAGCCAGCCCGACAACGAGAACGTCGTCTCCGAGCACGACACCCGGGGAGAGGCACTGCGTGCGGCCGAACAATTCGAGCAAAGCGAGCACTGAGCCAGCCCCTCCCGGCGCTACGCGGCCTGGGTGGGCATGCCCACACCCTCGACGCACCTTTCGGCAGCCAGGATGAGACTGCCGCAACCTGCTATAGGAATCAGTACAGGAGGTACTGACATGGCTGGAGAATTTGGCAACGCAAAACCCTCGCACCCTTCTGCCAAGGTGGAGCCCCATCACCACGAACTCGGCCTGATCGACGACTTTCAAGTCGGTGCGCTGTTGAGCTTCACCCCGCACGTGATCACTGACCATGACTTGTCTGGGCCGGGCATCAGCCACGGCGGACTCCGCATCCGCTACTACCGCCGCCACCGAGCCGCATGCGGGGAGGAAGCCGTATGACCCGTCTCGTCGTCATCTCCAACCGCGTATCCATCCCCGAACCTGGCAAGCCCCAGGCCGGCGGCCTAGCCGTGGCGATCACCGGCGCCCTCAACGAATACGGCGGGCTATGGTTCGGCTGGGACGGCAAGGTTAGCCAGACAGCGACCAGCCGCCCCACCACCGTGCAGCACGACAACATCACCTACGCCACCCTGCCGCTGTCCAAGGAAGACTACGACGACTACTATCTTGGCTTCTCCAACGAAGTCGTCTGGCCAGTCTTCCATTTCAACCTTGGCGCCATGGACTTCCGGTTGAATTACGCCAAGGCCTACCAGCGCGTCAATGAGCGTTTCGCCAGTTCGCTGAGCACGCTGCTCGAGGGCGGCGAGCTGATCTGGGTCCACGACTATCACCTGCTGCCACTGGGCAAGGCGTTACGCAAGCAAGGCGTCACCGACCCGATCGGCTTCTTCCTGCACATCCCGTTTCCCAGCTACGACTTGCTGCGCGCCCTGCCCGGCTATCGCGAGCTGCTCGACGACTTGCTGCACTACGACCTGCTCGGCTTCCAGACCGATAACGACCTGCACGCCTTCCGCCAGGCGGTGATCGAAACCTTCGGTGCCGAGGTCTTCGACGACACCATCGAGTACAACGGCCAGCGGATACGTACCGGCGTCTACCCAGTGGGTATCGATGTCGACGAACTGGCCAGTGAAGCCGAACGCTCCTGCGCGCAGGAACAAGCCTGCCAGCTCAAGGAGGATCTCGGCGAGCGCGACCTGATCATCGGCGCTGACCGGCTCGATTACTCCAAAGGCCTGGTACAGCGCTTCAACGCCTTGGAGGCGCTGTTCACGGATTTCACGCATCGCCGCCAGCAGACGGTCTTCATGCAGATCGCCAGCCCCTCACGCAGCGCGATCCCCGAGTACGACGAACTGCGCCGCCAGCTCGAAGAGATGGCCGGGCATATCAACGGTACCTATGCCGACCTCGACTGGGTGCCGGTGCACTATCTCAATCAGACCTACCCCCGCGAAGCGCTGATGGGCCTGTTTCGTTCCGCCCGGGTCGGCCTGGTGACGCCGCTGCGCGATGGCATGAACCTGGTCTGCAAGGAGTTCGTCGCTGCTCAAAGCCCCGACGATCCCGGTGTGCTGGTGCTCAGCGAGCTGGCCGGCGCCGCTCATGAATTGAGCGGTGCGCTGCTAATCAACCCGTATGATGTGAACGCCATCGTCAACGCCATCGAACAGGCTCTGAACATGCCACTGGATGAGCGTTGTGCACGCTACCAGCAGATGATCAGCGCGCTCAGGCGCAACAGCCTGCTCGAATGGCGCCGGCGCTTCATGGAGCACCTGAGCCAGCAGCAGACGGCCCTCGGCGCCTAGTCGCGCCCTGCCCACCGAGCCTGATGCGTCAGCCAAAACAGCTGACGCACGCATCGTGGCCTCGTTCCGCTAACGTCAGCGGAACGAGGCCACTTTCTTGTGTCACGCCGTAAGCGGAATGTCGGCATGCCGATGGGACTGCGACATATAACCACATTTTTTATGTGGTTATTAGGTTTAGACTTGATGCATACGAAGCGCCCGCCGCTTCTCGCTTCACCTCAAACCAGCTCGTCTCAAACCAACTCGTCACAAACTAAGGAGTCGTCCCATGCGCCGTGCCCTGCTCGTTTCCTCACTCGCCCTCACCGCCGCGCTCGTGCCCGCCACCTCCGCGTTCGCCTACGGCCAGGGCGATTTTTACACCCGCTTCGGCGTCGCTAAGGTCGCCCCGCAAAGCGACAACGGCGACTTCGGCGCGCCGCTGAACATGAAAATCGACGCCGACGACGACAGCGGTTTCGCCTTCACCTTGGGGTATCGCTTCCACGACAAACTCGGCGTGGAACTGCTCGCCGCGCAGCGCTTCGAACACCAGGTCGCCCTCAATGACGACAACCTCGCGTCCATCAAGCACCTGCCGCCGACACTGACGCTGCAGTACTACCCGCTCGGCGGCACCGACGCCCGCGTGCAGCCCTACCTCGGCGCCGGGATCAACTACACCCACTTCTCCGACGAGAAACTCGACGGCGGCGAGCTCGAACTTGACGACAGCTGGGGCGCCGCCGCCCAACTCGGGGTCGACCTGCTGATCGACGATCACTGGGCGCTCAACGCCGCCGCCTGGTATCTCGACATCGACAGCGACGCCACCGCCACGCTCGGCGGCACCGACTATCACACCAACGTGGACATCGACCCCATCGTCGTCATGGGCGGGCTCAGCTACCGGTTCTGAGCCGCCCGGCTAGGCGATACCCCGCACGGCGGGCTACCCTGTAAAAACACACGGATGCGACAGGAGCCCGCCATGCATAAGCACATCGACTGGGACGCCCCCGGCAACGCCAGCGTGACCCGCCACTACGCCAGCGACAAGCAGCACGAAGTTCAACCCCACCCCGGCATGATGCTCTCCGCTCGCTACCAAGGCATGGTGGTTCGCGTCGAGGTCGAAGCCTACCGTGAAGACGACGCCCTCAGCATCGGCAAGGTCGCCGCGCTCATCGACACCCAAGGCAAACGCCACCAGACCCACGACGATTTAAGCGTCGGCGACTACGTCCGCCTCCCCGACGACAAACGCGCCCTGGAACCCGCGATCGAGGATGAAGAGGACTGAAGCCATGTCGACGCTTCGACCCGCACTTTCGTCCACGCTGGCCCTGCTCGGCAGCACCACGCTCTTGGTCTCCATGACCGCCCAAGCCGATGCGCTCGAACAGCAACGCCAGGATCTTCAGCACTTCCAGGTCATCGCCCACCGCGGTGCCAGCGGCTATGCCCCCGAACATACTTGGTACGCCTACGACAAAGCACTCGCCATGGGCGCCGACTACCTCGAGCTGGATATCCATATGAGTGCCGATGGGCGCCTGGTGGCCATTCACGACACCACCCTGGAACGCACCACCGATGGCCAAGGGTTAGTGAAAGAACACAGCCTCGACGAACTCAAGGCACTCGACGCCGGCAGCTGGTTCAACGCCGCCCACCCGGAATACGCCGACGACGCCTACGCCGGCGCCAAGCTACTCACCCTGGATGACGTCATCGACCGCTACGGCCAGGACGTGCGCTACTACATCGAGACCAAATCACCCAAGGACTATCCCGAGCTGCAAGACGCCCTGGTCAGTAGGCTCGAGACCGAAGGCCTGGTGCAATCCGGTTCCGTGGTCATTCAATCCTTCAGCCAAGCCAGCCTGCAGGAAGTGCACAAGCTCAATCCCGACATCCCGCTGATCCAACTGCTCTGGTACTCCCCCAGCGAAGACGGCAAAACCCTCGAAGAATGGACCGGCGTCACCCCCAGCCCCGCCAACATCACCGATGCCGACTTCCAGGCGATCGCCGACTACGCCGACGGCGTCGGCCCCAACTACCTCTACGAAGGTGAACCGGTCATCGACGCCCGCTTCATCGAGCAGGCCCACGCCAACGACCTTCTGGTGCATGTCTACACCGTCAACGACAAAGACCAGATGCGCCAACTTCTCGACTGGGGCGTCGACGGCCTCTTCACCAACTTCCCCGACCGATTGAAGGAAGTGCTGGCAGAAGCAGAGTGATACTTCAGGCGGCCGTCTCGTTCCTCAGGCTCTCGTAAGGCATCTTGAACCCATCGTGAAGCCACCGAAATCAGGCACAGGCTGAGCTTGCGCAGGCGATTCAACACTTCGGAAACGCGACCGCTCGGGCCGATATAAGACTCAAGATCGCGGGGTAGCGCTAACCCGTAGGCGGCGTGTTACTGGCTGGCGAGCTGTTTCTGAGCTGCCTGGGCGGCAGCTAACACGTCAATGGGCTGCGTGACGCTGGCCCCGATTTTCTGAGCTGCCTGGGCGGCAGCTAACGTCGCCAGTTACCTCATCATCGACTACATAAATTTCTGAGCTGCCTGGGCGGCAGCTAACATCCGGGAGCAGCGCGCGCTGCCGCTGATCCATTTCTGAGCTGCCTGGGCGGCAGCTAACGGACAATCTGACGCATCGTGTTGTCTCCTGTCTTTCTGAGCTGCCTGGGCGGCAGCTAACCTGGCGTTGAGCCTGAATTTGCGTATATCGGCTTTCTGAGCTGCCTGGGCGGCAGCTAACCACCAGTAAATGCCAATGCGGACACCCGTCGTTTTCTGAGCTGCCTGGGCGGCAGCTAACTCGCATAACCAATAGCCGTACCCGCGACACCGTTTTCTGAGCTGCCTGGGCGGCAGCTGACTGCAAGGTTCAGGGCGTCGTGATGGCGCAGATTTTCTGAGCTGCCTGGGCGGCAGCTGACGCTTTATCTCGACTCTTCCCGTGCAGATGGATTTTCTGAGCTGCCTGGGCGGCAGCTGACCTGGCTGGCGTACTCGAGCGTCCACGCCAGGTTTTCTGAGCTGCCTGGGCGGCAGCTGACTGGCCGGTGGGTGATGCGATCGAAATGCTCGCTTTCTGAGCTGCCTGGGCGGCAGCTGACCACGCCCTGGACAACTTCATTCCTGGCGGACATTTCTGAGCTGCCTGGGCGGCAGCTGACGATGCCAGCCTGAAGAACCAGGCCGCGTCCCATTTCTGAGCTGCCTGGGCGGCAGCTGACAATTCCTCGAAGGGAAGACCGGCTCGCTGAAATTTCTGAGCTGCCTGGGCGGCAGCTGACATGCTTGGGCGCTTCTTGTTGCGCGTCTTGTCTTTCTGAGCTGCCTGGGCGGCAGCTGACCTTTTCCACCGGCGCGGCCGGGTTGTTTTCATTTTCTGAGCTGCCTGGGCGGCAGCTGACACTGTCGTGAGATAGAGCCCGCCTTTTCACGCGTTTCTGAGCTGCCTGGGCGGCAGCTGACGCAGCAGATGAGAAGCATCCCTCACTCGCCGATTTCTGAGCTGCCTGGGCGGCAGCTGACAATGCCTTGTCGACCCCGTTGTAGATGCCTTTTTTCTGAGCTGCCTGGGCGGCAGCTGACGACCGCGATCTTGCCGAGGAGCAGGCAGAGCATTTCTGAGCTGCCTGGGCGGCAGCTGACGCGCTTTTGGCGGTGCCGGGGCTTATCTATGTTTTCTGAGCTGCCTGGGCGGCAGCTGACGAGACGTGACGCGCCCCGCGCCGGTATCGCGTTTTCTGAGCTGCCTGGGCGGCAGCTGACCGTTCACTGCCCGTAGTCAGTGTCCGCAACGATTTCTGAGCTGCCTGGGCGGCAGCTGACATACGCCGCGTGGTAGCGGGCCGCGACACCGTTTTCTGAGCTGCCTGGGCGGCAGCTGACATCCGGGGAGGGTGACAACCTGACATCCTCCGTTTCTGAGCTGCCTGGGCGGCAGCTGACGCATTCGCGGCGATGTGCGAACCCCGGCCCGATTTCTGAGCTGCCTGGGCGGCAGCTGACGGAGCCGCTACCCGGCAAACCTGGCGGCATTCGTTTCTGAGCTGCCTGGGCGGCAGCTGACGGATAACTGGCACTGCTTGCACGTCTTGAGCTTTTCTGAGCTGCCTGGGCGGCAGCTGACCCTCGGCTATGCGTTCTTGAGCTGGTTGATCTTTTCTGAGCTGCCTGGGCGGCAGCTGACCTCATCAAGATCGTTTCGAGCACTTCCCGGTCTTTCTGAGCTGCCTGGGCGGCAGCTGACATCCAGGCAGCGGCGCAGCGCTCGATCACGCATTTCTGAGCTGCCTGGGCGGCAGCTGACTCATCGGCCACGGCCTGCCGATCGGCCGCTGTTTTCTGAGCTGCCTGGGCGGCAGCTGACGAACCGGCGAGCTGGTCACGCCATTTCAGAACTTTCTGAGCTGCCTGGGCGGCAGCTGACCGTTCCTCGGCCTCTGCCTCTTGCTGCTTATCTTTCTGAGCTGCCTGGGCGGCAGCTGACCGGCTCATCGGCGGGCTTGCACCACAGCAACATTTCTGAGCTGCCTGGGCGGCAGCTGACGATCAGGTAACGCGAGACAGCGATGGCTTGCCTTTCTGAGCTGCCTGGGCGGCAGCTGACCTTAGATCAGGCATTAAGGTCTAGCATTATCATTTCTGAGCTGCCTGGGCGGCAGCTGACGCAAATACTCGAGCATCCGCTGCCAGAACTCATTTCTGAGCTGCCTGGGCGGCAGCTGACGGTATTGCTTGCGAACGATGGACGCCGTGCACTTTCTGAGCTGCCTGGGCGGCAGCTGACGGTGGGCTGGGTCTGTTGCTGGGCTTGCTGGCTTTCTGAGCTGCCTGGGCGGCAGCTGACGGTGAGTCACTGATGGGCCTAGCTCGTCAGGTTTTCTGAGCTGCCTGGGCGGCAGCTGACACTTTGAAATGCGTATCAGTTATAAGGCTGATTTTCTGAGCTGCCTGGGCGGCAGCTGACGCACCCACCGGCTACGGCCACCGAGGCGGGCTTTTCTGAGCTGCCTGGGCGGCAGCTGACACTTTGAAATGCGTATCAGTTATAAGGCTGATTTTCTGAGCTGCCTGG
>NZ_JAJQJH010000027.1 GCF_029544075.1 Chromohalobacter canadensis
TCGAGAGGGTACCGGCGCTGGCCCTCCTTCCTCTACCTGGCGGTCCAAAGTGCTGCGGTTATTCTATGAATCCAAGGGACGAATGGCTGCTTTATGTAAGCTTGGGCTAGTCAGGCCGAGCCTGATAAGCAGCTAATGTTCAGCAGAGGCTTCCAGGCCATGGTCGAGGTGGCCTGTCTGCCAGTGCAGGCTGCATCATAAGTAGTCGCGCTTCTATAAAACTTGTCCTAAGTCAACTTGAATCGAAATAGGCTGATTACCGCACAAAATACATAAGAATCGAGCGGCCGAGGATGCATGACGGGTTTGATGGTATTGATCAACTGCGAGCTTGCACAGTCCTGGATCATTTCTGGTGTCATGCCGTGGCCAAAAAATATGTACCCAGGTAGGCTGTGATGGATTTTTACAGCATTTAGTTGCTCTAGATCAATTTTTTTATGGCTGATTTTTATAAGGATTTCTGATAAAAGTTATGATGCTATGACTATTAAAGTTCTGATTCTTATTAGGTGGCAGCGGAGCAAGCTAAATCAGATAAGCACACGGTCGAGGTTGGTCCGTGATTTCAAGACTCAGGAAGATGATCAGATGAAAGCCATGGTGCTTGAGAGAAGAGGTGGACTACTTCAAGAGCGGGAGCGGCCTATTCCTACACCTGGCCCTAGGCAGGTGTTGCTCAAGGTTGAAGCCTGTGGAGTATGCCGCACCGATCTACATTTGTTGGATGGTGATCTACCAGATATTCGCTATCCTATCGTTCCCGGACACGAAATCATTGGCCGCGTTGCGGGGTGTGGCCCCGACGTTACGCTAGCGCATGGGCTCCGTCTTGGCATACCCTGGCTGGGATACAGCTGTGGCGAGTGCTGGTTTTGTATGCATGGCCAGGAAAACCTATGTGACCAGACCCTATTTACCGGTTATCAGGTCGATGGTGGCTTTGCCGAATATACTCTAGCTGATCATCGCTTCTGCTTTCCTGTCAGTCCTGACTATGATGCAGCTGAAGCAGCACCGCTAATGTGTGCTGGCTTGATTGGTTACCGTGCTTTAAATATGTGCGGCAATGGGGTGAAACGCTTAGGCATCTACGGCTTTGGTGCTGCGGCCCATATCGTAGCCCAAGTTGCTCTGTGGAAGAGCGTCGAGTTGTATGCCTTTACTCGTCCAGGGGATGAGGGAGCGAAAATTTTTGCGCATCATATGGGGGCAACCTGGGTAGGTGACTCTAATCAACTGCCCGATATGCTATTGGATGCAGCAATCATATTTGCGCCCGCCGGTGAGCTTGTGCCCGCTGCACTACGCGCGGTGCGCAAAGGTGGTGTGGTCGTTTGTGGTGGCATTTATATGAGTGATATTCCCTCATTTCCCTATGCGTTGCTCTGGGGCGAGCGTCAGTTGCGCTCGGTTGCCAACCTGACCCGTAAGGACGGTGAAAGATTCCTTGACCTGGCCTCCAAAGTAGCAGTCCACACGCATATCGAGCGTTACCCGCTCCATGCCGCCAACAAAGCACTCAGAGATCTTAAAGAAGGCACGTTGAACGGTGCTGCTGTGCTAGTAATGGCTGGTAATGACTGATTTGATAAACTGCTATTAACTTTAGAGACTTTTTGAGATGCTTGAGTGCTTGAAAAGTATAAATTTATATGGATTCCGGTGTTTGGCCTGCGCAGTTTTTATGTTTCTCATGGTTGGCTAAAAATTTTTAATTCAGGAGTGTTAGTTTAATTTTTTGGTCGTTGTTTTTCGGTGCGGATCGTACTGAAGGCCGCTTGTTGATATTAATTTAGTCATGCATGAGGTGGCTCTGTGGCGGTCAAGCTTCGCCTGTAATGACAAAATACATCATTGCATCGTGTGCATGCAGATTGCCTGGGAGACAGTATGGAGACACCCAATGCCACGCGACATACCGATTCTCTACCAGATAGCCAGCCTATGGATGCTCACGCCCGGCAGGTCGAGGATATCCTCGCGTTACTGGAGTCCTCGCCCGACGGGTTGGCGAAGAACGAAGCGACAAGACGCCAGGCGAAGTACGGATACAACCAGTTGCCGACAGTGCCCGGCCGGCATCCGCTGTTTCGTTTGCTCGCCCAGTTTCATAATGCGCTGATCTATTTTCTGCTGGCGGCCGCCGCCGCGGCGTCGCTGCTGGGGCATTTCGTCGATGCAGGGGTCATCGTCACCGTGGTGGCAGTCAATGGTGTGGTCGGTTTTATTCAGGAGGGCAAGGCGGAGAAGGCGCTGGATGCGATCCGAAACCTGACCGCACCGCATGCCCATCTGGTAAGAGAGGGTCGGCGTGTCAAGGTGCCGGTCAATGAAATCGTTCCCGGCGACATCGTATCGCTGGAGGCGGGGGATCGAGTGCCCGCTGATCTGCGCCTCATCCGGGCCAATTCATTGCGCATTGAGGAAGCCATCTTGACTGGCGAGTCGGCGGCTGCAGAAAAGCGGGAAACGCCCGCGCCGAAGGAGGCTGCGCTCGGGGATCGTTATTCTATGGCGTACTCGGGGACGCTAGTGGCTACCGGGCAAGCGACAGGAGTGGTCGTGGCCACGGGGAGCGATACTGAGATCGGGCGAATCAGCACGCTGCTGCGTGAAGTTCAGCCACTGACAACGCCCTTGCTGCGTCAGATCAATCGTTTTGGGACGCAGTTTACCTGGATCACGTTGGGTGTGGCCGCGGCATTGTTCGCCTTTGCGGTGCTGGTGCGCGGTTATGCCTGGCCGGAAGCCTTGATTGCCGTGGTGGCGTTGGCAGTGGGGGCCATTCCCGAAGGCTTGCCGGCGGTCATCACCATTACATTAGCGATTGGCGTGCAGCGCATGGCGCGGCGCAACGCCGCAATACGGCAGTTACCCGCCGTGGAGACACTTGGGGCGACCTCGGTAATCTGCTCCGACAAGACCGGCACCCTGACCCGCAACGAGATGACTGTAAGACAGCTGTACGTGCCCAGTGGCCGAGTTACCGTGAGCGGGTCGGGCTATGTGCCGGAAGGACGGTTGGAAGCCGAGCCGGTAAAGGGTATTTCCAGTACGTCGAAGGACAGTGACCGGCTGATCCTGGCTGGGTTGCTCTGTAACGATGCCCAACTGAGCCACACCGACGGGGAATGGCATGTCATTGGCGACCCGATGGAGGGGGCGCTCGTGGCACTGGCCATCAAGGCAGGCCTGGACCCAGAGCGCGCACGGCATGAATGGACACGCCTCGATGAGATCCCATTCGATGCCAAGCATCGTTTTATGGCCACGCTCAACCGCAATGTAACAGGTGAGTGTCGGATCTTCGTTAAGGGAGCTCCAGACGAATTACTGCAGTCATGTATAGCCCAGGCCGCTGGCGAAGAGACCGTGCCGCTGGATCGAGGCGCCTGGGCGGCACGGGTCGCGGAAGCGGCCGCCGAGGGCGAGCGGGTGCTCGGTTTCGCCGTCAAATCCGCACCCCCCGATTCGGACAGAATAGACTTTTCCGACCTTGATGATGGGCTGGTCTTCATCGGCCTGGTGGGTTTCATCGATCCACCGCGTAAGGAGGCCGTGGCCGCGATCAAAGAGTGTCATTCCGCTGGGATCGCGGTAAAAATGATAACCGGCGACCACGCGGCGACTGCGGCGGCTATCGCCCGTCAGTTGGGGCCCGGTGAGAATCCGCGCGTGCTCACGGGGCGCGAGCTCGACGATACTGCAGATAGCGACCTACCCGGCATCGTTGCCGAGACCAGTGTGTTTGCACGGACCAACCCCGAACACAAGCTGCGCATCGTCCGGGCGCTGCAATCGACCGGCGCCATCGTGGCGATGACCGGGGATGGCGTTAATGATGCACCGGCGTTGAAACAGGCGGATGTCGGGGTCGGCATGGGACACAAGGGCACCGACGCTGCGAAGGAGGCGTCGCAGATGATCCTGCTCGATGATAACTTTGCTTCCATCGTGGCCGCGGTGAAGGAAGGGCGGGTAGTCTATGACAATATCCGTAAGGTGGTGGCCTGGACGCTGCCCACCAATGGTGGCGAGGTATTGGCCGTTATCACTGCGATCCTGTTCAACTTTGCTATGCCGATGTCAGCGGTCCAGATCTTGTGGATCAATCTAGTTACGGCGGCCACGCTCGGCCTAGCTTTGGCGTTCGAGCCCGCCGAGCCTAATGTCATGCGTCGTCGACCCAGGTCTGCCGAGCAGGGGTTGCTTACACCGTTCTTGATCTGGCGGGTCGTGCTGGTGTCGTTTCTGTTCATGGCTGCGGCATTGGGCGTTTTCTTTTACTCGCTGGGTAGAGGGGATGAGCTGGCCATGGCTCGCACCCTCGTGGTCAATGAGATCGTGGTGCTGGAGGTTTTCTATCTCTTCAACGTGCGCTACCTGCACATGACATCGTTCCACTGGCGCGGTGTGCTGGGGACCCCTGCAGTCTTGATAGCCATTACAGTCGCTACTGTGGCGCAGTTCGCATTTACCTATCTGCCGGTCATGCAGGGGCTGTTCGATACTCGGCCGATTGCTTTTGCTGATGGGCTGCTGATCATCGGCACAGGCATCGCTCTCATGGTCGTTCTGGAGATTGAGAAGGTGTTAATGCGGCGGGCAGGCTGGCTAAGGGACTGAGTAAGGAGAGGAAAGTGTGTCCAGGAAGAGGCAAGCAGAATATCGGTTCCTGAAACAGGATACTTACCCTCTCTGGCTATTTGCTGGCTTTTCGATCTTTTGGGTGGGGCTAGCGATCGCGCCCCGTTACCGATCGGACTGGCTGCTTGAGAATATGCTGGTGTTTGTAACAATTCCTGTGCTGGGCTGGATCTGGTATCGAGAGGGCGTGTCACATCTTGCATGGAATGGCGTTTTCCTCTTTCTTACCTTTCACGAAATTGGCGCTCATTACACTTATTCAGAAGTGCCATACGATCAATGGTACCAAACCCTCTTTGGGTTCTCCTTAGACCGGAGTCTTGGCTTCGAACGTAATCAGTATGATCGATGGGTACATTTTCTCTATGGACTATTAATACTGCCACTCGTGGCAGAACTTATGGAAAAGATTTTCCCGCTTGATTCCTTCCTGCGGCGGCTTGTCCCGGTGTCGATGATCATGTCCCATGCAGCGCTCTATGAGCTCATCGAATGGTGTGCGGCTGAGATGTTCGGGGGCACACTGGGTCAGGCATATCTGGGGGCGCAGGGAGATATGTGGGATGAACATAAAGATATGCTATTGGCGCTTTTGGGGGCACTTGTGGCTAGTACCCTTATCCTTATTAAAGATAGGCACAGTCAATGTGGTTGAGACATGCCGACTGCCGAAAACATGTGAGTAAAGAATATTAGTGCGATCGTTTACTGTGAATGATGCTATTCGATGGCGGCTGTAAGCCAGGGAAGCACGATGAATATCGATCCACTATGCTGTCATTGGTGGCTCATTCACTGGCAAGGAGCGCTATTTATGTCAACCCTGACTTTTCTGGGCGCGGTGAAGGAAGTCACTGGCTCCCGCTATCTCCTTGAGGTGGATGGCTCCCATAAGCTGCTGCTGGAATGTGGTCTACACCAAGGCGGTAATGATGTTGATGAGGCCAATGCGCACTCTTTCGGGGAGTTACCGCGCGTACTAGAGGCAGTCGTGCTATCTCATGGTCATCTTGACCACGCGGGCTTGCTGCCCAAGCTGGTACGAGAAGGTTACAGCGGGCCGATCCATTGCACTCGCGGGACGCGAGATCTGCTGTTCATCATGCTGCGTGATGCAGCCTTCGTCATGGCCAAGGATATCGAGTGGGAGAATAAGTGGCGCCATAAGGCAGGCAAGCCAGCGATAGAACCACTCTACGGTCTTGACGATGTCGAGCAGACCCTCGCGCTGTGCCGGCCACATCCCTATGGGCAAACAATCGACTTGCCCGGCGGGGGCACGCTAGTTTTCCATGATGCTGGGCATATCCTGGGATCAGCCATTATCGAACTGACCGTCCCTTCGGGCGGACAGACAAAGCGGCTGGTATTTTCCGGCGACCTTGGCAATCCCAGTTCCGTATTGATGAAACTTGGATTCATAGAATAACCGCAGCACTTTGGACCGCCAGGTAGAGGAAGGAGGGCCAGCGCCGGTACCCTCTCGAC
>NZ_JAJQJH010000028.1 GCF_029544075.1 Chromohalobacter canadensis
ATGGGGGTGTCGTCGCTCATCCTGTCCTCCTGATGACTGCACTATAGCCTGTGCAGCTCTGGAGGGGGTCACTTCAGACCGCCATGATAGAAGACAATATCGGCACGCTTATCCTGAGGCATGTCGGCCTCACTGGCGGAGTAGATTGATAGGGAATCGAGGTGGCCGCGCAGTAGTGAAATAGTTATATCGCGACAATGGTTCTCTTTGCGAGGGAGGCCGTCATCTGTCCAGAAAAGGTTAATCTCGTCTTCCGAGCTTCCGCGTAACCGCTTGCCCAGCAGTCGTAGTTCTTCAACCACAATCGCGCGCAAATCGGCTACGCTGCCCGGCGGGCCGCCTTCTAGAACCATCTTGAGCTGGTCAAGCGTTGGCGGGTTATAGCCTTCGTTAGCCTGCTTCTGCCGCTGCTCGGAATAGACCATTCGCAGCGTCCATGTGTAACTGTCCTCGGGCGCATCTCGTAGCGCAGCGAGCGTCGCCATGGCCTCAGTTGATACGTCGCTTCCTAGACGAGTAATTAATGTTCGGATGTATTCCGCAGCGTCCCACAGGTTGGTGTCGCCGGTTGTGACACCACTTGGTCTGTTAACCTCGGGCCACTGCTCGCGAAAGGTTGTGATCATCCAGAAGAGTTGTTTGATCGATAGAAAAATGCCGGTTCCTTCGTAACGCCTACCATGTCCAACTCGGTCTCGGAGATGCCAAAGCAGTTCGGGCTCGATTGTACCGTTCAGCCGTGTGCGTGCCGCTTCGAAATCTATAAGCAGCGCCACCGCTTCCCAATTCCGACGCCGCTCGTCGCTAATTTCTCGCCCATGTCGCTCGGCCACCAGCGAACGCAACACATCACGACGGTTGGAACGCAGCAATCGGTCGATCATCTCGACCTCTGCCTCGCTCGACATGTCGGAGTATCGGGCTAACCAGTCCTCGGCGAGATCAGCGCTAAGACCGCTATCATCGCTGCGCATGAACGCCCAAAGATGGTCCACATGCTGACGCCGCCACCTCAACTGCGGCTCGATATAGAGCCGCGCCGCCTGCTTCCATCGTCCCCGCCGCTTCAACTCGGCCTCGATTTGGGGTGTGAGTTCCTCTACGCCGGCGTGATCGCCAATGTTTTCACGCCAGCACACGAATAGTCCGGCCGCCAGTCGCTCGCTACCCATTCCTTCAAATGGTTTTGACAATGTACGTGTTCTTTCGGCGAGGGCGGCAACGATGATGTCGCCTGCCGGCCAACGCTTACTTTTTGCGTAGCTCTGAGCAATTACCTTAGCACTGGGTCTTGATGGCTGGGCTTGGAGAAACGCTTCGAATCCTTCTTGCGCCGCTGACGCGACCTTTTCGCCCAACCACTCCACGACACGCTCATGTGCTGGCACGTTATCGCCTACATCTCGAAAACGTTTGAGATATGCCTGTGCAGGTGCGTGAATCCAGTTAATTCTGCCCGATTTGACTTCTTCTATGTTGGCAAGAAACTCTCGACGATGGTTGGCGAACTTGGCCGCCTGTTTCGCCCTGCGCTTTCGTTCCTTTTCCTCCCGTTTACGTTCCCATTTCGGAATCTGGCGCTCGGCCAGTCTATCAATCCAGGCCAGAAGATCGGGCCGGTGCTGGGCGAAGGGCTTAGCTGCCTCGCGCAGCATCTTTCCTTCTTCACCCCAAGTCTGGCCGAGATTGATCAATTCTCGCCAGCGTGCGTCAGCGCGATCATTCGGGTCCAGTGTTTGAAGCAGGCTGATGATCTCGGCCTGGGTGGGATATAGGTTGATGGCACTACGGTGAAGCGGCCAAGCTCGCTGCCAAATGTTCTTCTTACTAATCCGATCGAGCAGGACATGTCGCTGGATTGCTTGGCATACCGGCGCATTTGCCTTGAGCCATTCTTCGATCTCCTTGCCTTGGTCGCGCCGGTATGAGGCTTGCTCCTTGAACGGTTCTAGCCATCGCCACAGTTGCAGCGGCTCGACTGGACCACCTTCTCTGATACGCCTGAGCACGAGAGCATATTGAAGATCGATGAAATCGTTCTCTTCGATTCCTGCGTGCTCGGGAAGAAGCGCATTGGCCTGAATGGCGAAAAGATCAAGTAAGCCGTCTAGTCGCGCCACGGGAACATTTCTGGCGAGGAGATAAAGTCCAAGTATAGTGTTGCGCTCAGATTCATCCCCAAATGGGCATACTGACAGCCCATCGTGAGCGAGGACGATCGCGACAATCTGCTCGTCGCTGAAGGAATCTACGCCAATATCATCGAGCAACTCATACGCGAGTCGAAGTGCATCCTCCCGCACCTGCTGCCGCAACTCTTCAAGCAGCACGGACCAGTTCTCACCACCAAGCGAGACCAGTACCTGCGCGCTTTCATGGCGGATGCCGTACGGTTCGGCTTCATCGAGCATGCACTCGCGCAGCTGCGTCCGTTGCCCCTCGGCCGTTGGCGCGCCTTTGAGTTGCTGAAGCAAGAGCAGCCTCAGCCCGAACCCGGCTCCCCGGTCGCCAACTACGCGTGCAACCTCTTCCATTAGCTGCGGTTTTACCAACGCCGCCGCATGATGCTCCTGCCACCGGATGAACCACGGGTTGTCGTCGGTGAGTCGCTCAAGTGCTATGAATAACTGCCGCGCTTGATCGGACGTTAGCGCCTCAGCGTCACCATACTCGATCACGCCCATCGGGTCGGCGTCGATTACCGCGTCTGCCAGTTGCGGATCGCGCGCCAGCCAGGCGTGGAGGCCGCGCAGTGAAGAGGGCACTAGCCCATGCGATCGGAATATTTCAAGCAGCCTTTTCCGCTTTGTGCGAGTGTCGGCGCGCGCGGCTAGCCAGCGCGCGCCGACGAATTCACCGACGCGGCGATGGGCATAGGTCAGTCCGTCGAGATCGGCCGCGAAAAGTTTTGTGCTTGCCGCCAACTGCACGTGGCCGTTATCAAATGCCTCAACTTCTGCAAGTGGCAGTGCCTTATCAGCGGGGTCGATCGCGCCGCTTGGTTGATCGATGATGCGCGCATTGCTTGTCAGTATCAGAGCTGAAAAAGCTGCGCCCGCCGCATCAAGAACCGCGTCATGAGGCAGCTCGTTTTTCAGACGGTTATGTTCTTTCCTGAGCGTTTCTATCGCGTTCTCGAAAAGAGCACCGCTGGTCGCTGGCAACGGACGATCTTTGGGCAGGGCTGCTACCAGCTCTAGTGTCTGTGGGTTTCCGAGGAAATCGAGGCCGAACCGCACGAAATGATTGAGTAGTGACCGTGCACGCTTCGCGTTACAGATTAGTTGAGTGAGCAGCTCGTACTGTTCATCTTCGTCGAGCGGTTCGAGGTGCACTTCTAGTGGTGGCACATCGTCATATTGGTCGGCGATCGCCTGCGCTGAGATAGCAGCACGCCAATCTCCAACTCGGCAGCTTAGAATGAATGGTGGGTAGTCGAGTTCCCCTAGCTTCCGCAGTACTAGATCAACTGCATCCCCGTCAGATTGAGCGGACACTTCATCGAGCGCGTCGATAACTATACGCTCTGTGTCGCCGAGAAGCGTCTCGGGCCGCGGCTTATTAATCAACTGCTGCGCGCGGCAGAATGCGTTGCCATCTTTCGCGCCTAGCTCCTTAAGTAATTCGGTCTTCCCCATGCCGGGTTCACCAAGGACGACGATCGGCTCGCGGCGCCCCAGCAGGTCGTCCTGCTCCAATTGATGCTGGCCGTCTTGGTCAGCAAACCATAGCTTTCGGCGAAAATAGCTCACAGACTTTCCCTTGGCCAAGTTGATTCCTACTGCTAATCCTTAGCCTATCATTTGTTACTGTGGGAAAGGCATGGCTTGGGAATTGTCTTTTTAGGGCCGGAAGCGTGGTAGCCTAGACATTGGAATGCTGGCCTGGAGCGGTTTTTCTGATGCGACGCTCCTAGGCTAACCGGTTAGGCAGGCACCCTTGCTTGATCCCTTAACTAGCTCTTGGTATTTTCGTTCCAAGTTTGTTTAAATGTTGAAATAAATATTTTCTCTATATGCAAAATTAACGCCCCTCATTAAACAATGAAAAATAAAGTTGAGAGGCCTTCAAGATAGCGAATGGTTGCGGAGTATGTGGTCAGCAACATGGCTAGTGAATTTTTTAATTCCCTCGGAAAGTCAGTAGATGTGGGTTGATAGAATTTAAAATTCCGAGTTTTCTATTACGTGCTATCCATCTAGATCTATTGAGGAGTATGTGCGGATGGGCCGGCTTACTATTGTAGTCAATGCTTACCTCCCCCTCTCTGCCTGAAATATCCGCAGAGTAAAACTGCGCTCTGCTGAGGTGGCGGCCAATGGTTGTTAATTTTTATCTGTTGCGTAAATTTTAATTTACGAAGTGTGTTTATTTGAGGTTTTGAGGAAGTATGCTAAAGCGCCAAATGAGGTTATAAACGCGGCAAATCCAAATGAAGCAGCAACGTTTGATATGGATGCTATTCCCCCTAGTAGGATGCTTCCAATGCCTATTCCTAAGTTTATAAAAGATCCGAAGATAGCTAATGCAGTACCTCTGACGTCGTTACTGGCGCTATAAGCTACGATCTTGCCTAAGAATGGGTAAATGAAAGCCATTCCTAAAGCGACGAGCGATGTGCCAAGAATGATTAATAAGAAGTTTTTGAAATACGAAATAATCCCTAGCCCAAGAGCTTCTAGCATAAAGAATAAAGAGCATATGGCTGATTCTTTGTAACGCTCTATATATTTTGTTATAAATATTCGGCTTGACACCATCACAAAGCCAAATGTGAACACAACAGCTCCCGGCCATGCGAGATTTTTGTATTTCGCAACATCGACACCAAAAGAAACAATGGAAGCATACCCGAATCCAGAAGTCATTAATACAACTCCTGGTAAAAAGGAGATCTTAAAAGCTTCCATAATAAATGCTTTTCTTGTGCCCCTTCTTTTTTTTGGCTTTGGGTTATGTATTTTGAAAGATATAATTGCCCCTAATAAGGGAAGAATTGATGAGAGAAAAAGCGTCTGTCTGCCATCATATATATTGCTGACATAAGCTCCAAGCGGGGCACCGAAAGCAAGGACAAGATAATTAAGTGTTCCTATGGAACCAAGCTTACTGGCAAGACCAGTGTTTGTTGGCAAATCAACAATCCATGCTGTTGTTACTGACATCATGAAGCCAACTCCTATACCTAAACATAACCTTGTCAATAAGAAATGTGCAGGAGAAGAAGCTAGCAAGACTAAAGATGTTGATGCTGAAAGTATAAAAGCTGCTATTATAAGAAAATTCCTGTAGCCAAATTTGTTCATGAGAAAACCGCCAACTATACGGCTCGGAATGGCAGTAAAAGCATAACTCCCTATGACAACGCCAAGAGTAAGGTGGGAAAACCTTTCTTCATTTATTAGTATTACAGGAAGCGCTCCGAATGAAACCCCTACTACTGAGTAGCAAAGAATAACAGTTATGATTAGAAGGTAATGAGATTTTTCGGGTGCCTTTTTCATACCTAATCCTTAAGTCATTTCAAAAATCAAGTCTTTAGCGGCCATGTCGAGAACTTTGTTTATGCCGTCGCGAACTAAATTGGGGTTTTTGTGAGCAAAGTAAATTATGCCCGATTTGCCAGTGGTGAGAGTACGATCTACAGTATTAATTTCGCCTTCTGGGATCCCATGAGCTTTCCAAAAAGCTTGGTGTTTTTTAATTTCATTAACTCCAGGGGCTCCCTTTATACACCCTTCCTTGGTGGGACGTAATTGACAGTGCCCTAATGAGGTTGATAAATAATATGGCTTTTGTAGCATTTCAATAAAGTTTTTTCATTAATTATAGATTTCACCAATATAGAAGCTTGGCTGTATCCCATTGTTGGCTTATAAACCCTGAATTCAACCAATAAGCGCAGCACCTGCGGTATCCAGGGCGCCGGAGTATTCCCCCAGAAACACCTGTGCC
>NZ_JAJQJH010000029.1 GCF_029544075.1 Chromohalobacter canadensis
GGTTAAGCTAACCACTTCTGGTGCAGTCCACTTCCATGGTGTGACGGGCGGTGTGTACAAGGCCCGGGAACGTATTCACCGTGCCATTCTGATGCACGATTACTAGCGATTCCGACTTCGCGGAGTCGAGTTGCAGACTCCGATCCGGACTGAGACCGGCTTTTCGGGATTGGCTTCAGCTCGCGCTTTCGCAACCCTTTGTACCGGCCATTGTAGCACGTGTGTAGCCCTACCCGTAAGGGCCATGATGACTTGACGTCGTCCCCACCTTCCTCCGGTTTGTCACCGGCAGTCTCCCTAGAGTTCCCGACCGAATCGCTGGCAAATAGGGACAAGGGTTGCGCTCGTTACGGGACTTAACCCAACATTTCACAACACGAGCTGACGACAGCCATGCAGCACCTGTCTCTGCGCTCCCGAAGGCACCCCGGAATCTCTTCCGGGTTCGCAGGATGTCAAGGGTAGGTAAGGTTCTTCGCGTTGCATCGAATTAAACCACATGCTCCACCGCTTGTGCGGGCCCCCGTCAATTCATTTGAGTTTTAACCTTGCGGCCGTACTCCCCAGGCGGTCGACTTATCGCGTTAACTGCGCCACTAAGTCCTCAAGGGACCCAACGGCTAGTCGACATCGTTTACGGCGTGGACTACCAGGGTATCTAATCCTGTTTGCTACCCACGCTTTCGCACCTCAGCGTCAGTGTCAGTCCAGAAGGCCGCCTTCGCCACTGGTATTCCTCCCGATCTCTACGCATTTCACCGCTACACCGGGAATTCTACCTTCCTCTCCTGCACTCTAGCCTGCCCGTTCCGGATGCCGTTCCCAGGTTGAGCCCGGGGCTTTCACACCCGGCGTGACACGCCGCCTACGCGCGCTTTACGCCCAGTAATTCCGATTAACGCTTGCACCCTCCGTATTACCGCGGCTGCTGGCACGGAGTTAGCCGGTGCTTCTTCTGCGAGTGATGTCGTCCGTACCGGGTATTGGCCGGCACGCTTTCTTCCTCGCTGAAAGTGCTTTACAACCCGAAAGCCTTCTTCACACACGCGGCATGGCTGGATCAGGCTTTCGCCCATTGTCCAATATTCCCCACTGCTGCCTCCCGTAGGAGTCCGGGCCGTGTCTCAGTCCCGGTGTGGCTGATCATCCTCTCAGACCAGCTACGGATCGTCGCCTTGGTAAGCCGTTACCTTACCAACTAGCTAATCCGACATAGGCTCATCCAATCGCGCGAGGTCCGAAGAGCCCCCGCTTTCTCCCGTAGGACGTATGCGGTATTAGCCTGAGTTTCCTCAGGTTATCCCCCACGACTGGGTAGATTCCTATGCATTACTCACCCGTCCGCCGCTCGACGCCTCCTAGCAAGCTAGGATCGTTTCCGCTCGACTTGCATGTGTTAGGCCTGCCGCCAGCGTTCAATCTGAGCCATGATCAAACTCTTCAGTTGAAAGTCTGATAGTCCGTTGAGCGGACCAAACTTGGTTCAAGACTAAAACGTTCTCAAAAAGATCCGAAGATCCTTGACGAGTCGTTTGCCTTGATAGGTCGTGACTGGCACCCCTATCCTGAGCAAACGCCCACATGAATTACCTGATCGATTGTTAAAGAGC
>NZ_JAJQJH010000002.1 GCF_029544075.1 Chromohalobacter canadensis
GGCGCATTTTACCGATTCCGGCGTCGCTGTCAAGCGAGAAAGCCACCCGAAGGTTTGAATTTCTCAAGCACGTCAGCCACTTGCGCTACCCTTCCACCGCTGGCCACGAAGTCCGTCGCCGGCAGCGGATGCGTACTTTACGGCCCACAGGGGCTGAACGCAAGGGGTTTTTACACGGAGAAAACGTGGCGCTCGCCTCTACCCCAACGTCACCCGCGCATAACGCTTTTTACCCGCCTGGATGACATAGCTTCGACCAGTGGCAAGCATATGATCGCGTGCCACGACATCGCCATCGACCTTGACGCGGCCATTGCCCAGCATGTCCTTGGCCTGGGCGCTATTGTTGGCCAACCCCGAGCGGTTGAGCACCGCAGCAATCGGCGCTTGCTCGCCTTCGAAAGTCACCTCGACCTCCGGCAGGTCTTCCGGCAGCTCACCTTCCGCCAACTGGTTGCCCGCCGACTTGTGCGCATTAGCGGCAGCTTCATCACCGTGATAACGCCCTATCAATTCGCGCGCCAGCTCCATCTTGATGTCACGCGGATTGGCACCTGACTCTATGGACCGACGGATTTTTTCTATCTCGTCGTTGGATTTCAGTGACAGCAGTTCGAAGTAACGCCACATCAGGCTATCGGGCATCGATACCAGCTTGTTGAACATCACCCCCGGTGTATCGTCGACCCCTACATAGTTGCCCAGCGACTTGGACATTTTCTGCACACCGTCCAGCCCTTCCAGCAGCGGCATGGTCATGACCACCTGCGGCGCCTGACCGAAATGCTTCTGGAGCTCGCGTCCCATTAGCAGATTGAACTTCTGATCGGTGCCGCCCAGTTCGACATCGGCCTCGAGCGCCACCGAGTCGTATCCCTGCACCAGGGGATAAAGGAACTCATGAATCGAGATCGACTGGTTGGCCGTATAACGCTTCTCGAAATCGTCACGCTCCAGCATGCGTGCCACGGTCGACTGCGCCGCCAGCTCGATCATGTCAGCCGCAGAAAGCTGGCTCATCCACTCGGCGTTGAAGCGTACTTCCGTCAGCGCCGGGTCGAGGACCTTGAACACTTGCTCTTTATAGGTCTCCGCATTGGCCTTGACCTCCTCTTCGGTCAGCGGCTTACGGGTCACATTCTTCCCCGTGGGATCACCGATGCGACCAGTGAAGTCGCCGATCAAGAACACTACCTGATGACCCAATTCCTGAAACTGACGCATCTTGGTCAGCAACACGCTATGCCCCAAATGAAGATCCGGTGCGGTAGGATCGAACCCCGCCTTGATACGCAGCTTGCGCCCGGACTCGAGTTTTTTAACCAACTCGTCTTCCAGCAGGATTTCATGGGTACCACGCTTGAGCAGCGCCAGCGCATCAGCGACGTCGGTCATCGTATCCTCTCTCCGCAAATAGAGTGTCTTGGGCAATAACGGGGAATGTTAGCATGACTCTTCGACGGCGGTTGAGCGCCCCGGCACATGGAGATGAACATGCCCCTTTATATCGGCCTGATGTCCGGCACCAGCTTGGACGGCATCGACGCCGCCCTAGTACGTTGCGGCGACGGCCGCCCCGAATGGCTGGGTGCCACTGGGGTGACCTTTCCCGCCGCGCTGCGCGAGGACCTGCTTGCCTTATGTCTCGCCCGCGACACCACCTTCGCGGAGTTGGCCCGGCTCGAGACTACCTTCTGTGAATGGCAGGCTGAGGCGGTCAACCGCCTGCTCACTGAGACCGATACCTCACCTGGCGACATCGCCGCCATCGGCAGCCACGGGCAAACCATCGAACACGCCCCCGAGGGCGTCCCGCCGCACACCTACCAGCTCGACAACCCCAGCCTGCTCGCCGAGCTGACCGGTTGCGCGGTGGTGGGCGATTTTCGCCGCCGCGATATGGCCGCCGGTGGACAAGCCGCGCCGCTCGCGCCGGCCTTTCATGCCGCGCTTTTCACCTCCCCCGAGCATACGCGCTTGATCCTCAATCTCGGCGGCATCGCCAACCTCACGCGTATTCCCCCAAGCGACGACTCCGCGCCTGTCCTCGGCTTCGACACCGGCCCCGCCAACATGCTGATGGATGCCTGGTGTCAGCGCCACCTGGGCCACGCCTACGACGCCGGCGGCGCTTGGGCCGCCGGTGGCCGTGTCGACGAGACCTTGCTCTCTCGCCTCCTCGATGATCCCTACTTCCGACGCCCTCCGCCCAAGAGCACTGGACGTGAGCATTTTCATCTCGACTGGTTGGCGACGCATCTGATCGGTGACGAAGCCCCCCGAGACGTCCAGGCGACGCTCGCCGAGCTGACCGCCGCCAGCATCGCTATGGCGATTACCCAAGGCGGAGAGCGTTCGGACGGGAATTGCGATGCACTCATTCCCTGCGGGGGCGGCGCCCACAACGCAGACCTGTTGGCGCGTCTACGCCGGCACGTGCCGGAGATCCCGCTGACGCCCTGCGAGCGTTTCGGCTGGTCAGCGGACTGGTTGGAAGCCGGTGCCTTCGCTTGGCTCGCTCATCAGCGCCTCATGCAGCGCCCCGGCAACCTCCCCGAGGTCACCGGGGCCCGTGGCCCCCGGATTCTGGGAGGCGTCTATGCGCCCTGAGGCGTTCATTCATCGTCGCCTTTCAAGGTGAATCGCTCGGCGGCGTCACTGGCCCGCGCCAACTGCGGGCTGTCAGCATCGCCATAATCGATGCGCAACCGCAAGTCGTTGGCGGAGTCGGCATGCACCAATGCCATCTTTTCGCTGATGCGCCCTTGCCGATAGAGTGCATATAGCGCCTGATCGAAGGTCTGCATGCCCTGGTCATGGGAGCGCTGCATAACTTCCTTGAGGTCGTGAATCGCTCCCTTGCGGATCAGATCGCTGACCAGCGGCGAACGCAGCATCACCTCGACCGCCGCGCAGCGCCCCTCTCCATCCTCGCGGGGCAGCAAACGCTGGGCGACGATGGCCTGCAAATTGAGCGACAGATCCATCCACACCTGCTCGTGGCGCTCGCTGGGAAAGAAATGCTGAATCCGCTCCAGTGCTTGATTGGCGTTGTTGGCATGCAGCGTCGCCAGACATAGATGACCAGTCTCGGCGAACGTCAACGCATGCTCCATGATCTCGCGCGAGCGGACCTCACCGATCATGATGACATCGGGCGCCTGACGCAGCGCATTCTTGAGCGCCACCTCGAAGGACTCGGTATCGATGCCCACCTCGCGCTGATTGATGATCGCTCGACCATGCGGATGAATGTACTCAATGGGATCTTCGATACTGATGACATGCCCGCCGGTCGTCTGATTGCGATGCTGAATCATCGACGCCAGCGTGGTCGACTTGCCGCTGCCCGTGCCACCGACGATGAACACCAGGCCACGCTTGCGATTGACCAGCTCACTCAAGGCATCCGGTAATGCCAGGCTCGCCAAGTCAGGAATATCGAAGGCAATGCGGCGCACGACCATCGCCATCTGGCTGCGCTGATAGAAGGCACTCACGCGAAAGCGCCCCTTGCCCTGCAGGCTGAGCGCGAAATTGGCCTCGCGTTCGACCTCGAAACGCTCCCCCACGCCCCGGGGCAGCGCCGCCGAGACCAACTCGTGCACCTGCGCCACCGACATCGCCTGCTCGCCCAGCGTGACCAGCTCGCCATTGATCTTGAGGCTCGGCGGCGCCCCGGTCGAAACCAGCAGGTCGGAAGCCTGCTTGTCGAGCATGATATCCAGCAGTTGCGTCAGCCACTCGTATGGCGTCATGCGCGTTCTCCTTCGCGACTGTCGATTGGGGCCCAGCTCACACGCCCTGCACGCGCCCATCCTTCGCTTTGGCCTGCGCCTCGGCGCGCGATACGACACCCTGCGCCACTAAACGCGAAAGCGCCGCATCCAGTGTCTGCATGCCTAGGCTGCCGCCGGTCTGAATCGAGGAATACATCTGCGCCAGCTTGTTCTCGCGGATCAAGTTGCGCACCGCCGCGCTGGCCACCAAGATCTCGTGGGCTGCCACGCGCCCGCCGCCTTCACGCTTGAGCAGCACTTGTGAGATGACCCCCTGCAGCGACTCGGACAACATCGAACGCACCATGCTTTTCTCATCGCCGGGAAAGACGTCAATGATGCGGTCCACGGTCTTGGCCGCCGAGGTAGTATGCAAGGTACCGAACACCAGATGGCCCGTCTCGGCGGCGGTCAGCGCCAGTCGGATGGTTTCCAGGTCACGTAGCTCACCGACCAGAATCACGTCAGGGTCCTCGCGCAGCGCCGAGCGCAACGCCGTGGCGAAGCTACGCGTATCGCGATGCAACTCGCGCTGATTGACGAGACTGCGCTTGCTGCGATGCACGAACTCCACCGGGTCCTCGATGGTCAGCACATGTTGGTAGTAGTTTTCGTTGACGTAGTCGATCATCGCCGCCAAGGTCGTACTCTTGCCCGACCCTGTCGGTCCCGTCACCAGCACCAGCCCTCGCGGCAGCGAAGCCAGGCGTCGAAACACCTCGCCCAGGTCCAGGTCGTCCAGGGTAAGCACTTCGCTGGGGATGGTACGGAAGACAGCGCCTGCGCCGCGCCCCTGGTGGAAGACGTTGACACGGAAACGCGCCACCCCCGGCACCTCGAACGAGAAATCATGCTCGAGCGCCTCTTCATAGTCGCGGCGCTGTTGATCGTTCATGATCGCGTAGATCAACTTGCGAACGTCACGATCCTCGATCGGCGGCACGTTGAGCCGGCGAATGTCGCCGTCGACGCGAATCATTGGCGGCAAACCGGCGGACAGATGCAGATCGGACGCCTTCTGCTTTGCCGAGAACGCCAGCAATTCGATAATATCCATGCATTTCTCTCGCTCGCGGACAGGGTTTCCCAGTATGCCAGATGTCACCATCGCCGAATCCCTCGAACGCGCTCGCCAGCGTTTGACACACGCCCTGGCGAATGCGGGACGTGACGGCGAGGACGCCTGCCTGTTGGCCGTGAGCAAGACACAGCCCGCAGCGAGCGTGCGCCAGGCCTTCGCGGCGGGGCAGCGCGCATTCGGCGAGAACTATCTTCAGGAAGCGCTCGACAAACAGGCCTCGCTGGACGATCTCGAGGGTATCGTCTGGCATTTCATTGGTCCTTTGCAATCCAACAAGACCCGTGCGGTGGCCGAGCACTTCCAGTGGGTGCATACCATCGATCGCGCGCGCATCGCCACACGCCTCGATGCGCAGCGCCCGGCAGCGTTGGAACCGCTGAACGTTTGCCTGCAAGTCAACGTCAGTGGCGAAGCCAGCAAGTCAGGTGTGGCGCCCGAGGCCTTGCCGGCACTGGCCGATGCCGTGGTGGCGCTGCCACGCCTGCGGCTGCGCGGTTTGATGACACTGCCCGCGCCGAGTAACGACCCGGCGGCCCAACGGCAACCCTTCGCCGAGCTGCGCACCTTGCTTGAGACGCTCCGCCAGCGACATCCCCAGGCGCCTTTGGATACCTTATCGATGGGCATGAGCGGCGATCTTGAGGCTGCCGTCCTCGAAGGTGCCACCCTGGTCCGTCTGGGCACGGCCATTTTCGGGCAGCGCGCGCCGCATCCCTGATCGCCTTACCCCTAACCCACTGTTTCGCCGCGACACTTCAGGAGACCCCATGACAAGCCAAGTCACCTTCATCGGCGCCGGGAACATGGCCAGCGCCATTTTCGGCGGCATGATCGAGGGCGGATATCCCGCCGAATCCATCACAGCCACCGCGCGCAGCACACAGACGCTCGACGCGCTCGCGTCGCGCTATGGCATCCAAACCACATCTGACAACAATGTGGCCGTCGAACAAGCGGATGTCGTGGTACTGGCCGTCAAGCCGCAGGTCATGCGCGAGGTATGCCACGAATTGCGCGATAGCGTACAGCGTCAACGCCCGCTGATCGTCTCAGTGGCCGCCGGCTTGAGTGCCGAGACGCTAGATACCTGGCTGGGCGGAAACATGGCCGTGATCCGCTGCATGCCCAACACCCCTAGCCTAGTCGGTCAGGGCGCCTCGGGGCTTTACGCCAACGCCCGCGTTAGCGAGGAGCAGAAGCAGCTGGCCACCTCGCTGCTGGAAGCCGTGGGACTCGTGGAATGGGTCACCGACGAGACACTTCTCGAGGCGGTCACCGCCGTGTCGGGAAGCGGCCCGGCATACTTCTTCCTGATCATGGAAGCGCTCGAGGACGCCGGCAAGAAGCTCGGCTTGCCCGCCGACAGTGCCCGCCGTCTGGCTCTTCAAACCGCCTACGGCGCGGCCAGCATGGCCCGCGAAAGCGAATTCGAGCCAGCTGAATTGCGCCGTCGCGTGACCTCGCCCAACGGCACCACCGAACGCGCCATTAATAGCTTCGAGGACGACGGCCTGCGCCAGCTTTTCGAAAATGCGACACAAGCCTGCGCGACACGCGCTCGTGAATTGGCCGACGAACTGAGCCGCGACTGAATTCCCCTTCACCCACTCGATACGGAGGAGCCCCATGGGCAGCCAAATGGGAAGCGCCGGCTTGATGCTGGTCAACACGTTAATCAATGTGTATCTGTTCGTCTTGATGCTGCGCTTTCTGCTGCAGTTTTCGCGCGCCGATTATTACAACCCCGTCAGTCAAGCGGTGATCAAGGCCACGCGTCCGGTGGTCGCGCCGTTGCAGCGCATCTTCCGCCCGCGTGGACGTTTCGACCCCGCTTCGCTGGTCGCGGGCCTGCTGATCAAGGGCATCACCATCTTCGTACTGCTCAAGCTCGCCGGCATCGGTATGCCGCCGATTCAGGGCGTACTGGTGGCGGCTCTGGCTGGGGTGTTGAGCGCTATCCTCGACATCTATTTCTTTGCCCTGATCATCATGATCATTCTCAGTTGGGTCGCGCCGCAGGCCAGCCATCCCGGCGCCATACTCGTCCACCAATTGGTCGAACCGATCATGGCCCCGGTACGCAAGGTCATCCCCCCGCTGGGCATGATCGACTTGTCGCCGATCGTGGTGTTCATCGCCATCAGCCTGTTCGATAGTCTTATCGTCGGCGCCCTGGCCCGTGCAGCGGGTTTGCCCGGCATACTGGTAGGATTCTGAACATTCGCGACCCTGGCGCCGTTGCGCGCCCCACGCTGGACACGGAAACCGACACACACGATGCCCGATACGCTACCTCCCGACTCGGTCGGTCTGGTCACGCCGCAAACGGCGCACTTCGATACCCCGCTGGCTCTGGCCGGCGGCAAGACGCTGTCCGACTACACGCTGGTCTACGAAACGTATGGCACGCTCAACGCCGAACGCAATAACGCGGTGCTGATCTGCCATGCGCTTTCCGGCCATCATCACGCGGCAGGCTTCCACAGCATGGAAGACCGCAAGCCCGGCTGGTGGGACGCCTATATCGGCCCCGGCAAGGCGATCGACACCGATCGCTTCTTCGTCGTTTCGCTCAACAACCTCGGCGGCTGCCACGGCAGTACCGGCCCCGCCTCGACCAACCCCGAGACACAGCGCGCCTGGGGGCCGGCATTCCCGGTCTTGACGGTGGCCGACTGGGTGCACAGCCAGGCCCGCCTGGCCGATCGGCTGGGCATCGAACGCTTTGCCGCCGTGGTCGGCGGCAGCCTTGGCGGCATGCAGGTGCTGCAATGGACGATGGCGTATCCTGAGCGCATCGCCAATGCCGTGGTCATCGCTGCCACGCCGCGTCTCTCGGCGCAGAACATCGCCTTCAACGAGGTCGCCCGCCAGGCGATTCGCTCGGACCCCGACTTTCATGACGGCTGGTATGAGGAGCACGGAACGGTGCCCAAG
Source organism: Chromohalobacter canadensis (assembly GCF_029544075.1). Lineage (GTDB taxonomy): Bacteria > Pseudomonadota > Gammaproteobacteria > Pseudomonadales > Halomonadaceae > Chromohalobacter > Chromohalobacter canadensis_A. The sequence continues at coordinate 7,798 of NZ_JAJQJH010000002.1, forward strand.
CGCGGCCTCAAGCTGGCCCGCATGATCGGCCATATCACCTATCTGTCCGAGCATTCGATGGGGGCCAAGTTCGGCCGTGACCTGCGCACCGATCAGCTCAACTTCGGCTATGACGTGGAGTTCCAGGTCGAATCGTATCTGCGTCACCAGGGCGATACGTTTTCCACCAGCTTCGATGCCAATACGTATTTGCTGATGACCAAGGCACTGGATTACTTCGACCCGGCCGCCCTGCACGGCGGCGATCTGGCCAAGGCGCTGGCGCCAGCGCAATGCCCGTTCCTGGTGGTCAGCTTCACCACCGACTGGCGCTTCGCACCGCCGCGTTCGAGAGAATTGGTCGACGCCCTGATGCGCGCCGACAAGACCGTCAGCTACGCCAGTATCGACTCGCCCCATGGCCACGATGCATTCCTGCTACCGCACCCGCGTTACGAAGCGGTATTCGGCGGCTTCATGCGTCGCGCCGCCCGCGACCTGCAGCTCGAGGAGACGACCTGATGCGCGCCGATCTCAAACTGATCCATGATTGGGTCCCGCAGGGTGCGCGTGTGCTCGACCTGGGTTGCGGCGACGGCAAACTGCTTGCCGCCCTGGCGCGTGACAAGCAGGTCGTCGGCTATGGCCTGGAGATCGACCCCGACGGCATCACCGCTTGCATAGAGCGCGGAGTGAGCGTCATCGAACAGGACATCGACGACGGCCTGAGCAACGTCGAGGATGACGCCTATGACCTGGTCATCATGACCCAGGCGCTTCAGGCCCTGCAGCGCCCGGACCGCACCCTCGATGAAATGCTCCGCGTGGGCCGGGAATGCATCATCGCCTTCCCCAACTTCGCCTACTGGCGCCACCGTCTCTATCTTGGCATTCAGGGCCGCATGCCAGTGTCCAAGTCGCTGCCACACGCCTGGTACGACACGCCCAACATCCACCTATCGACGTTTCGCGACTTCGGTCAGCTGTGCCGCGACAAGGGCCTGACCATCGTCGATCAACGCGTCGGCAACGGCGATCACGAACCACACTGGAGCTCGCGGCTGTGGCCTAACCTGTGCGGTGAAACAGCGATTTTCCGTATAACCCGTGCCTCACGCTGACTCAGGCACTCGGCGGCAGCCGCTCGAGATCCACCGGTAGCCGTCGGGTCAACATCGCCTGACAGGGAACACCGGCCGTGTCCCGGGTGACACTGACACCATACGCCAGCACCTCCACGCCCTGAGCGGCGACGCGACGTAGCGTTTCGGCATAGGCCGGATCGAGGTGCGCAGCAGGTGCGACGGTGTCGATCCCGGTGTGTGCCACGCAAAACAGGAGAACCGCGCGCTCACCCAGCGCGACCCGCGCCGCCAGGCTCTCCAGATGCCGCCGACCACGCTCGCTGACCGAGTCGGGAAAATAGCCATGGCCGTCGTCTTCACGCAGCGTAACCTGCTTGACTTCGAGATGGGTCGTTTGCCGCGCATCGGTAAGGCGAAAATCGAGCCGTGCGCCTTCGACCTTCGCCTCCCGCTTAAGCTCCGTATACCCCGCCAGCTCGGCGATACGCCCAGTGCACAGGGCTTCCTCGACCCACGCATTGGCACGCCCGGTGTGTACCGACGCCAGGGCCGGCGCCGCGCCGGGCATGGGTAGCTCGATCCATTCCCAGGTCCAGGCCAGTTTGCGTGCGGGATTACGACTCGGCGAGAGCCAGACACGACACCCCGGGACGTTGACCGCTCGCATGGAACCGGTATTGGGGCAGTGCGCGACCACCTCCTCGCCCGACGCCAAGCGCACATCGGCCAGAAAGCGCTTGTAACGACGCATCAGAATACCGGACGTCAGTTGCGTGTATTCCATCTTCCCTCTTGGACTGCTAACGCGTCTCACCGTGGGACAAAAAATCACATTCTCGCGCTAGCGGCCGCATGGCCGCGTAACGCGCGTGCTCCAGCGCCTTGATCAAGGTCAGAACATGTCATTTTCTCGCCGAGAATGGTTGCAAAGCCTGCACTTTTCCGCTAAATAAGCAAGGCTTCGGGCGGGCGCCCAAGCCCTACCCTGGCCAGGCATCGGCCCAAGTCACTTGCGTAATGAGGCAGTCCCATGCCAGTAGCGGAAATAAAATCGGAAGCGCCGAAAAAATTCACCCCGTACGAACCGGCGCCGGGTGAAGAATACATGAACGAGCAGCAGCTCGCGCACTTCCGCCAAATCCTGCTCATCTGGAAACAGGAGCTCATGGAAGAGGTGGATCGCACGGTGCGCCACCTGCAGGAAGAAGCCAACAACTTCGCCGACCCGGCCGACCGTGCCACCCAGGAAGAAGGCTTCAACCTGGAGTTGCGTACACGTGACCGCGAGCGCAAGCTCCTCAAAAAGATCAACGAGACCATCGAAAATATCGATGAGGACGACTACGGCTTCTGTGAAGCCTGCGGCGTCGAGATCGGCATCCGCCGCCTCGAGGCTCGCCCCACCGCCACACTCTGCGTCGACTGCAAGACGCTGGCGGAGCTCAAGGAAAAGCAACTCGGCGGCTGAGGCCGTTTCTGAATCTCCTCTCGACGGGCACCTTCGGGTGCCCGTTTGTCATTGCGCGGGTCACGTCACTCATGTCGTATATCGGTCGCTTCGCACCGACACCCTCGGGACCTCTGCATCTGGGATCGCTGTTGGCAGCCTTGGCGAGTTTTCTCGACGCACGCCACGCCAAGGGACGCTGGCTCGTGCGTATCGAGGATATCGACCCGCCACGCTGCCCCGCAGGCACCCCCGAGACCATCCTCCGCCAATTGGACGCCTTCGGCCTGACCTGGGACGCCAGCGTGCGCTACCAGAGCACGTGTCATGCCCGCTATCAGGCGGCACTCGAGCAGCTCGCCGAGCAAGGGCTTGCCTATCCATGCAGCTGTTCGCGCAAGGAGTGGCGCGAGCATGCCATTTACCCTGGCTGGTGCCGGCACGGGCCGCTGCACCCCGAGCGCTCCCTGGCCTGGCGACTGCGCAGCGACCTCGGTCTGCGTCCCGTCGAATGGGAGGACCGACGCCTGGGTCATCAACGCTTCGACCCCGCCGAGCTGGGCGACGTGGTCCTCAAGCGCAAGGACGACCTCTGGGCCTATCAGCTCGCGGTGGTCGTCGATGACGCCGACCAAGGCGTGTCCGATGTGGTGCGCGGCGCCGACCTGCTCGACAACACCCCCTGGCAGCGTCAATTGCAGGACGCGCTGGGGTTCCCTGTGCCGCGCTACTTACACCTTCCCCTGGTACTCGGCGACAACGGCCAGAAGCTCTCCAAGCAGAACCTGGCCCCGGCGCTGCCTACCGATGAAGCCGGCATCCGCCACACGCTGCACCACGCCTTGCAACGACTCGGTCAGCAACCGCCACGCGAAATGGCACACGCCTGCGTCGCCGACCAGCTCGACGCAGCCATCAACGCCTGGCGCCCCGAGCGCCTGCGTGACATGGCAACGAACGAGCACTGAAAGTCCACACCCGCACGTGCACCCGGTTCCTCGACAGCGCTCTTGTCATGCCATAGTCGCACGCCCCTTGGCTTGATTCGCCCAGCCAGCAGGCGTCAGGATACAAACCAACCGAGCGCTGCATGAGCCGACGTTCGGCCACTCCATGTATTCACGCGACCATGAGGCCCATGAGCCGAATCCTGATCGTCGAAAACGAAGACTCCCCGCGTCAGGCCCTGAAGGACCTGCTCGAGCGCCAGTCGTACCGCGTCGCGACCGCCGCATCTCTCGATGCTGCCCAGGCGCTGGCGCCGCAGACCTTCGACCTGGTGGTCTGTGATCTGCGCCTGGTGGGAGAAGACGGCACACAGATGCTCGCGCTGAGTGCCCCAACGCCGGTGCTGGTCATGACCGACCACGCCAGCCTGCGCAAGGCAGTGGTCGCGCTCAAGGAAGGCGCCGTCGACTGTATCGCCAAGCCCGCCGATGACGATGATGTCTTGGCAACCGTGTCACGCGTGTTGTCACGCCCGGCGCCCAAGGAAACCGCCGCCTCTAGTGGTGTTCCCCGCGGCATGATCGGCGAGTGCGTCGCCATGCAGCGTGTCTACGAACGCATCCGCAAGACGGCGCCCGCCGACGTCACCGTACTGGTGCAAGGTGAATCGGGCACCGGCAAGGAGCTGGTTGCGCGTGCCCTGCATCGCCAGAGCCGCCGCACCAAGGCACCGCTGATCTGCGTCAACTGCGCCGCGATTCCCGAAACCCTGATCGAATCTGAACTCTTCGGTCACGAAAAGGGAGCTTTCACAGGCGCCAACAGTGCACGTACCGGCCTGGTCGAAGCCGCCGATGGCGGCACGCTCTTCCTCGATGAGATCGGCGAGCTGCCTCTGGACGCTCAGGCCCGTCTATTGCGAGTGCTTCAGGAAGGCGAAATTCGGCGTATCGGCTCGGTGGAAACGCGTTATGTCGATGTGCGACTGATCGCGGCAACGCATCGTGATCTGCACTCTCTGTCACGTAGCGGCGAATTCAGGCTCGACCTCTACTACCGCCTCAATGTCATGCAGATCGAACTACCACCGCTTCGCGAACGCGACGACGATATTCTCTCCATTGCCCAGGTTCTGCTCGAGCGTGCTTGCACCCGCCATGCACGACCGGGATTGCGCTTATCGCGCGCCGCACGCCGCGACATCCTCGGTTACGCCTGGCCAGGCAATGTGCGCGAGCTGGAGAACGCCCTGGAGCGCGGGGTCATTCTCGCCGAGGGCCACCTTATCCACCCCGACGATCTCGGCCTCCCACTGGAACGAAGACAGGATCCGGTCGCTGCCTCTCCCGAGCCATCCGACGCCGAGGAAGAGGACGCGCTCGGCGACGACCTGTCTCTGGAAGACTACTTCCAGCATTTCGTTCTTGAGCATCAGGCACAGATGAGTGAAACCGAGCTGGCCCAGAAGCTAGGGATCAGCCGTAAGTGCCTGTGGGAGCGTCGCCAGCGCCTGGGCATTCCACGCAAAAAGAACGCCCGCCGTCTAGCGTGATATCGTTTAATGCCGACGACGAGCGCCTTTTGGCCCTTGTCGCGACTATGGTCTAAGCGCATTTCTCGGCCTTTTTAGAGACCCTATGCGCCAGTGAGACGGGGCCGATGCACCAGTTGTTACCATCCCACACAAGAGATGCCCCGTTATGCGGCAATTTCGGTAACACCACGATCTTCCGAAACGCAGGGAACTTTCATAAAAAAACCGTAAGTCATTGACTAAAAAGAAAAAAATAAATGGTGGCACGACCACTGCAACATATAAATCAAGAAAAACAACAGCCGGATGCCCGCGGCGCACGAACAACGACAATAACGTACGCCCCAGGTGCTCAGCCCGACATCGGCAACAACAAATACAACAACGTCGAGCTGGAACATCGCAAGCGAATCGCCAACAACAACAAACGAGACGCAATGCGAGTCGACCGCCAACAACAATAAGTTGGTCGAGATCCGGAACCGAACCAGGACGCGACGCTTCATGCGAGGCCCAACAAGAACAATGCTCTCGCCCGAAGCATCCCGACAACAACAACAAAACGTCGGGAGAACGATGTCGTCGTGGTTGGATTATTGTTTTGAATACGAGGTGGTCATCACGCGGGAAGAGTTACAACAACAAGAATACTGCTTGCCTGCCGAATTTCATTGGTGACTGTGGTGCGTATTCAAGGCGATGCGCCATCACGAAGAAGAAACAGCAGCAAGGACGTTGCACAGCATACTTAGGGGAGGCCCATCGGGTCTCCCCTTTCTAATGCCATGTATTCCCACCTACTTCTTACGATAAGCCCGTTCTCGCTTTCCATCACGCCACATCCTTTGCAAGCCAAGGAGTGTCGGCTTACACTAGCAACTTCGCTCTCCGCAAGTCGTTAACGACGCATGTTCAAAGGATTTACCCGCTTTCTCCAACGCCCCGGTGAACGTTTGAAGACCCTGTTTGGCGCTCAACAGCCTTCCGGCCATTCCACACCCACATTGCGCGTCATCCCGCGTGATCAGCACGACGTATCACGGCGCCTCTTCAGCGAGAATGCCCTCAAGGTGCTATATCGTCTGCACAATGCCGGCCATGAAGCCTATCTGGTAGGTGGCTGTGTGCGTGACTCACTGCTCGGCAAGGTCCCCAAGGACTTCGACATCGCTACCGATGCCACGCCGGAAGCAATACGCACGTTGTTTCGCAACTCACGTATCATCGGGCGCCGCTTCCGTATCGTCCATGTGCGCTTCGGCCGGGAGGTCATTGAAGTCACTACCTTCCGTGGTCGGCCCGGCGACGATCAAGACACCGCGCACTCCCAGCAATCCGACGACGGCTTGCTGCTGCGTGACAACGTCTGGGGCACCATCGAGGAAGATGCGCTACGTCGCGACTTCACGGTCAATGCGCTTTATTACAACATCGCCGACTTCTCGATTCACGATTGGGCCGACGGCGTGAATGATCTCGAGGCCCGCACCCTGCGCTTGATCGGCGACCCCGAGGTGCGTTATCGCGAAGATCCAGTGCGCATGCTTCGTGCCGTGCGCTTCGCCGCCAAGCTGGACTTCGATATCGAGCCGCGCACCGAGACCCCGATTCTTGAGTTGGCGCCCTTGCTACTGCAGATTCCTCCAGCACGCTTGTTCGAGGAAGTCCTCAAGCTCTTCCTTTCCGGACAAGCACTGCGCACCTTCGAACTGCTTCGCGAGTATGGCCTCTTCGCCATGCTGTTCCCGGAGGTCGAAGAAGCCATCGCGGAACGCACGTGGGCAAGGCCACTGATCGAGCAGGCCTTGATCAATACCGACCGGCGCATCCGGGAAGAACGTCCCGTCACCCCGGCGTTTCTGTACGGTGCCATGCTATGGCCCGGCATGCGGCTACGCGCCGAGCGCCTCGAGAGCGAAGGCATACCACCGATTCCCGCACAGCAGACCGCCTCGCAGCAAAGCATCTCGCGGCAACTGCAGCACACCTCGATCCCCAAGCGCTTCAGCATGCCGATGCGGGAAATCTGGGATCTTCAGCAACGCTTGCCCAAACGTCGCGGAAAGCGCGCCTTTCAGACCCTGGAGCATACTCGTTTCCGCGCCGCTTATGACTTCCTCCTGCTGCGGGAGAGCGCCGGTGAGATCGACCCGGGACTCGGTGCTTGGTGGACGGCCTTCCAAGAAGGCGATGACCACGAGCAGGCACGCCTGATCGCCAAGACCAGTGGCTCCCCGGCTGGCACTTCCGACCGCCCCAAACGTCGTCGCCGTCGGCGGCGCAACCCGTCCTCCGAGCATGGCAATGACGGACGCCAGGAGTGACCACGTGGCGGCCTATATCGGCCTGGGCAGCAATCTTGACGAACCGCGCGAGCATGTCTCGCGCGCGCTGAATGAGCTTGATGCCCTGCCGCTAACCCACTTGGCGGGGCATTCCTCCCTGTATGCCTCCGCGCCGGTGGGCCCCCAGGATCAACCCGATTTCATCAATGCCGTTGCCCGCGTATTCACGCGACTCTCGCCGCTAGCCTTGCTCGATCAATTGCAGGCACTCGAGCAACGCCATCGTCGAGTGCGCCAACGCCATTGGGGGCCGCGTACGCTGGATCTAGACCTCTTGCTCTATGCACATCTCGAATGGCGAACGCCACGCCTGACGCTCCCTCATCCGGCCATGCGCGAACGTGCCTTCGTACTCGTCCCCCTGGCGGAGCTCGCCCCCGAGATATCGCTTGCGGGCGAGACCAGCGCCACCTTGGCGCAGCACCATGATGGTGCGGGCTTGCACCGCCTTCTTCCCTAAAAGTCGAGTTGCAGCCGATGTGTTACCGATCCACACTCTCGGCACCCTGAGGTAACGTTTGCGGTAACACTTTCCCCAGGCCCGCGCGGGCCGCCACAGCATGGAAATGTTTCATGAAAACCGTCACCTTGAGCCACCTCAATGCCTTCAAGCGTGCCAGCGAACCGTTCAGTTGCCTGACGGCTTACGATGCCTCGTTCGCGCAGCATGCGGGCGCCGCCGGTATCGATGTACTGCTGGTGGGCGATTCGCTGGGTATGGTGCTGCAGGGCCATGCCAGCACGCTTCCCGTGACGCTCGACGACATTCTTTATCACACGCGCTGCGTGGCACGCGGCAAGCAGCGTAGCCTGCTGATGGTCGACCTACCCTTCATGAGCAACGCCGACACGCGCCAGGTGCTGCATGATGCCGGCGCCCTGATGCGAGCCGGCGCCGAGCTCGTCAAGATCGAAGGCGCAGGCTGGATGCACGACGATGTGCGCGCCCTCACGCAGCGCGGGGTTCCGGTATGCGCGCACCTAGGCTTGACGCCCCAGAGCGTGCATCAGTTCGGCGGTTACAAGGTGCAAGGCCGCGAACAGGACGATGCTCAGCGCATCGTCGACGATGCCCGCTTGCTGGTCGACGCCGGTGCCTCGGTGATCCTCCTCGAGTGCGTGCCCGCCGCGCTGGGTCGCGCCGTGCGCGATGCAGTGGAGGTCCCGGTGATCGGGATTGGCGCAGGCCCCGATGTGGATGGTCAAATATTGGTGATGCATGACATCCTCGGCGTGACGCATGGGCGGCCGCCACGTTTCGCCAAGAATTTCCTGGCCGGCCGCGACAGCATTCAGGCCGCGTTCGCGGCCTACCACGACGCCGTCAAGACACGCCAGTTCCCCGCCGAGGAGCATTGTTTCTGATGTTGACGCTGCACGACATCGCCGAATTGCGTGCCCACCTGAATCCCCAACGCTACGACGGTCAGCGCATTGCCTTGGTGCCGACCATGGGCAATCTGCACGCTGGGCATTTGGCCTTGGTAGACGCCGCGCGCCGTGATGCGGACGTGGTGGTCGCCACCATCTTCGTCAACCCTCTGCAATTCGGAGCCGGCGAGGACTTCGAGCGCTACCCACGGACACTCGAGGCCGATACCCAAGCGCTGGCGAACCATGGCTGCGATATCGTCTTCGCCCCCAGTGCCGATGCGCTCTACCCGCACGGCCTCGAGGCGCACACGCACGTCAGCGTGCCCGACGTCTCGGAAGGGCTGTGCGGCGCCAATCGCCCGGGTCACTTCAACGGCGTGGCCACGGTCGTCAGCTTGCTCTTCAACCTGGTACAGCCGGACGCGGCCTATTTCGGCCGCAAGGATTACCAACAGCTAACGGTCATCCGGAAACTGGTGGAAGACCTGCATTTCCCGATCGAGATCGTCGGTGTCCCGACGCAACGGGCCGAGGACGGCATGGCGCTATCATCACGCAATGGCTACCTGAGTGCCGCGCAGCGACAACGTGCGCCAGCGCTTTACCGCACGCTATGCCACGTGCATGACACGCTGCGCGAAGGCGAGGCGCCGCCAACCGCCCTGCGTGACGGTCTCGCGGCCCTCACCGAACAGGGCTTCAAGCCCGACTACCTGGAGCTACGCCGCGCGCAGGATCTCGGTCCCATCACCCCCGATACTCAGGAGGCGATTCTGCTGGTCGCCGCACATCTCGGGGCCACCCGCTTGATCGATAATCTTCCGGTCAGCTTGCCGAGCTGAGTACTGGGACGAGACCACGACGAGGTTTTTCATGTACACCATCATGCTCAAGGCCAAACTCCACATGGCGCGCGTCACGCACGCAGTGCTCGACTACGAAGGCTCCTGCGCGATCGACGGCGAATTGCTCGATCTCGCCAGCATTCGTGAAAACGAGCAGATTCAGATCTACGACGTGGAAAACGGCAACCGATTCACGACTTACGCAATACGCGGTGAAAACGGCTCGCGCCTCGTTTCCATTAACGGGGCCGCCGCACATCAGGCCCAGGTCGGCGATCGCATTATTATTTGCAGTTACGCTCATTATGCGGAAAACGAGCTCGACGACCATCAGCCCGCACTCGTTTACCTGCAGGAAGGCAACCGAATAAGCCATACCAGTCACGCCATCCCCGTGCAGTTCCCCTGATGATCGCCATATCGCGCCGGTAGACCTCTCATGCCGACGGTCTACACCTATTACCCGATTGTCGCCCGACCCAGGGCTCGCCTATCCTGAAGATATCGCCCCTCTAGGCTGACAGGAGTTTTTTATGGAAGACGTGGTGATCGTAGCGGCACGACGCACCGCCATAGGTAGTTTCGGCGGCGCACTCGCCAGCCTCCCCGCGACCCAGCTCGGCGCCACGGTCATCGCGGACTTGCTCGCGCATACCGGCGTGACACCCGAACAGGTCGATGAGGTCCTTCTGGGTCAGGTGCTGGCCGCCGGATGCGGCCAGAATCCCGCTCGCCAGGCGGCAATAAACGCCGGGCTGCCCTCCGCCGTACCGGCGATGACCATCAATAAGGTCTGTGGCTCGGGCCTCAAGGCACTGCATCTGGCCACACAGGCCATCCGCTGTGGCGACGCCGAACTAATCATTGCCGGTGGCCAGGAGAACATGTCGCTGTCCCCGCACGTGCTGCCGAATTCGCGTACCGGCCAACGCATGGGCGACTGGACGGCGGTGGACACGATGATCCGTGACGGCTTGTGGGACGCCTTCAACGATATTCACATGGGGATTACCGCCGAGAATCTTGCCGCCAAATACGCCATCACCCGCGAGGACATGGACGCCTTTGCCGCCGCGTCCCAGCAAAAGGCGACCGCGGCCATCGAAGAAGGCCGTTTCGCCGGACAAATCGTGCCGGTCGAGGTCCCCCAGCGCAAAGGCGACCCACTCCACGTCACTACCGACGAAGGACCTCGCGCGGGCGTGACCGCCGAACAGCTCGCCGGCATGCGCCCAGCCTTCAAGCGCGATGGCACCGTCACCGCCGGCAATGCCTCCTCACTCAATGACGGCGCCGCCGTGACCATGCTCTGCTCGGCCAAGAAAGCGAAAGCCCTTGGCCTCGAACCCCTCGCGGTAATCAAGGCCTACGCCAACGCCGGGGTCGACCCCGCGATCATGGGCATCGGCCCCGCCCCCGCCACGCGGCGCTGCCTGGAGCGCGCAGGCTGGTCACTCGATGAACTGGACTTGATCGAAGCCAACGAGGCTTTCGCCGCCCAGGCACTCGCCGTCAATAAGGAACTCGGATGGGATCCGGCCAAGATCAATGTCAATGGAGGCGCCATCGCGCTGGGGCACCCTATCGGCGCCTCCGGTTGCCGCATCCTGGTGACGCTGCTGCATGAAATGATCGCCCGCGATGCCAGGAAGGGCCTGGCGACCCTTTGCATCGGCGGAGGACAAGGCGTGGCGCTAGCCATCGAACGTCCATGAGATGCTAACTAAAACACTGTTTTGTAACCCTACGTCAAACCGGTGAACTTTTCGATTATCCTGCCTGCCCAACCGTTTACGACGCCCAAGCGGCGTCGTATTCGTCTTGGTTTCAACAGGAAATGTCATCGGTATGTTGATTTCGGTGCAGGCATTACGTGCGTTTGCGGCATGGGTGGTCGTTTTCCACCACTTCGTGCAGGTCTTTTTCGATTTCGATACTAACAATACCTTCGAACACCTTCTCGCCACCCGAGGCCAAATGGGCGTGGATATCTTTTTCATCATCAGTGGCTTCGTCATCTATGCCGCCACCGCACGCCGCGCACCTTCCAGCGGGGAGTTTCTGCTGCAGCGGGCAGCACGCATCGTGCCTGCCTACTGGCTGTATACCGCCATCACCGCAGGCATCATCTACCTCTCACAGGATGTCATGCCAAACTATGAGCTGGACCTCAAAAGCCTGGTGATGTCGCTTTTCTTTCTACCCACCGAGAACCCCGCTGGCTATGGATACTATCCAACATTGCCCGTGGGATGGACGCTTAACTTCGAAATGCTGTTCTATCTGGTGTTTGCAGGCTCCTTACTGGTCAACCGGCATTTACGCCTGTGGCTACTTGCCTTGGTGCTGATCGCGATCAGCGCTTGGCTCGCGGAGCGCCCACTATTGAGCGACTTCTACCATGACCCCATCATCTACAACTTCTTGCTCGGGCTGGGGGTCGGCATCATCTATCGACGCGGCTGGCTCCCCCAGGGGCGCTGGCTCCCGGCCGGTATCGCCGTTGGGGCATTCGCACTGCTCATGCAGTTCGACGACCCACAGGGCATGACGCGCTTCCTCGCCTGGGGCTTACCGAGTGCAGTGCTACTATGTGCATTCATCTCCATGGAGCCGCTATTCGCCGGAAACCGAGTGATCAAGGCCTTGGGGGATTGGTCCTATTCGACCTACCTGCTTCATGTGATCGTGCTGTGGACGGCGCAATACACCTTACGCGAACACGTCGGTCTTCCTCCCTACGCGACCCTGGCCATCTGCTTACCGCTCATCGCCGTGTTGTCGTGGGCCAGTTTCGAATTCATCGAAAAGCGACTTTCACGCCGCTTGCGCCAGTGGATGCCCAAGCGCCGTTCGTCTCCTGCCACAAGCGTCTACTCAGTTTAAGGTGCCGCTAACGTAAAAAGCCCCGTACACCTTGGTGTACGGGGCTTCATTAACCGCTTGACGCAGGGCATTTATTCAGCCGGCGCTGCCTCGAAAGCCGCTTTTTCTTCTGCGGTGATTTCCTTGATGGAAAGCTTCACGCGGTTGCGGTTATCGATGTCGAGCACCTTGACGATGACTTCCTGATCCTCACTGAGATAATCACGCACATCGTTGACGCGCTCGGGGACGATCTGCGAGATATGCACCAGGCCATCGGTACCCGGCATGAAGGTGACGAAGGCACCGAAATCTGTGATACGCGCGACCTTACCCTGATAGAGCTTGCCGATCTCAGGCTCGGCGGTAATCGCCAAGACAGTATCGATCGCCGCTTTGGCGGCCGTCTTGTCCTCAGCGTAAATGCGCACGGTACCGTCGTCGTCGAGATCGATCGACGCGCCGGTATCGTCACAGATCTTACGAATGGTCGCGCCACCCTTACCGATGACGTCACGAATCTTGTCGGGATCAATCTTGATGGTGGCCATCGACGGTGCGTTATCGGATACTTCGCTACGGCTCTGGCCGATGACGGTGCTCATCTGCTCGAGAATATGCAGGCGCGCCTCGTGCGCTTGCTGCAACGCGGTCTCCATGATCTCTTCATTGATACCCTCGATCTTGATGTCCATCTGCAGGGCCGTCACGCCGGCGGTCGAACCCGCCACCTTGAAGTCCATATCGCCAAGGTGGTCCTCGTCACCGAGGATATCGGTCAACACTGCGTAGCCATCGTCATCCTTGACCAAGCCCATGGCGATACCCGCCACCGGGGCCTTGAGCGGGACGCCGGCGTCCATTAGCGCCAAGGAGGAACCGCATACCGAGGCCATGGAGCTGGAGCCGTTCGATTCGGTGATTTCCGACACCACGCGAATGGTGTAGGGGAAATCTTCTTCACTGGGCAGCATGGCCTGCACACCACGACGCGCCAGTCGCCCATGGCCGATCTCGCGACGCTTGGGCCCACCCATGAATCCGGCTTCACCCACGCTATAAGGAGGGAAGTTGTAGTGCAGCAGGAAGCGGTCCTTGCGCTCACCTTCCAGCGATTCAATCAACTGAGCGTCCCGCAGCGTTCCCAAGGTCGCGACCACAATCGCCTGGGTCTCACCTCGCGTGAATACCGCCGAGCCATGTGTCTTGGGCAGGTTGCCGACCTCGATCGCCAACGGACGCACGGTCTTGTGATCGCGGCCATCGATGCGCGGCTCGCCCTTGATCACCCGTGAACGCACCACCCGTTTCTCAAGGCTGGCAAAGCCACCCTTGACCTCATCAGCATCGAACTGGCCTTGCTCTTCACCAGCCAGTTGCGTGATCGCCTCATCCTTCAGGGCAGACAAGGCATCCTGACGCGCCATCTTGTCGGTGATGCGATAGGCTTCGCCGATCTTGGCCTCGAAGCCGGCCGCCAGGGCCTCCTTAAGAGCCATGTTCTCAGCGGCGGGTTGCCACTCCCAGCGCGGCTTGCCGGCTTCAGCGGTCAGTTCGTCGATAGCGGCAATCGCGGCCTGCATTTCCTGATGCCCGAAGAGCACCGCGCCGAGCATTTCATCCTCGAGCAGTTCGTTGGCCTCAGACTCGACCATCAGCACGGCCTTCCCGGTACCGGCCACGACCATGTTCAGCTCGGAGCTGCCCAGCTCCTCCACCGTCGGGTTGAGGAAATAGCCATTATCTTCGGTGAAGCCAACACGCGCGGCAGCAATCGGACCATTGAAGGGGACCCCGGAGATGGCCAACGCCGCAGACGTGCCTAGCATCGCCGCGATGTCGGGGTCATGATTGCGGTCGGTGGAGAGCACCGTGCACACGACCTGCACCTCGTTCATGAACCCGTTGGGGAACAGCGGGCGGATCGGCCGATCGATCAAACGCGAGGTGAGGGTTTCCTTCTCGGTAGGGCGACCTTCACGCTTGAAGAAGCCACCGGGAATCTTGCCTACGGCGTAGGTCTTTTCCTGATAGTGGACAGAAAGCGGGAAAAAAGGTTGAGCGGGGTTGGCATCTTTCTTGGCCACCACGGTACACAGCACCACGGTGTCGTCCATGGTCACCATCACGGCACCGGTAGCCTGGCGGGCAATGCGGCCCGTTTCCAGGGTCACGGTACTGCGACCGTATTGAAACGTTTTCTTGACCGGGTTCACGGCAATGTCCTTAACTTTTCATCTCATGTATGGGTCGTCTCGACTCGGCGACCATTTTAGGAGCTCACGCGCCACGGGGCCACTCATTACGACACGCGGGGCCGACGTAACAAAAAACGGGCAGCCCCGGAGGACTGCCCGTTTCAAACACCCATGCGTCATCGCTAGCATGAAAGACCTTCACGACTCTGGCATACAAGTGAAATACCTTCATGGCATCCACTCCTGCACTGTCGCGAACGAGACTTCCTTAGCGGCGCAGGCCGAGACGCTGGATCAATGACTGATAACGCCCGAGATCTTTGCGCTTCAGATAATCCAGCAGCTTGCGACGCTGGTTGACCATGCGAATCAGGCCACGACGAGAGTGGTGATCCTGCTTGTTGCTTTTGAAGTGATCCTGCAAGCCATCGATGTTGGCGGATAGCAGGGCCACCTGTACTTCAGGGGAACCGGTATCGCTTTCGCCACGACCGTATTCATTAACGATGGTGGCTTTCTGTTCAGCGGTCAGTGCCATTTCTCTCTCCAGTAAACAATATGCCTGAGCAATGAATGTCGGAGACCACGCATATTTGCAGTCTCCAGGTACTGCCCGCGAAATACGGGCGCCATGTAAAAGGCCTGGCCTTCATGCACACCGATGGTATCGGCCCGCCCCGGCGCACATGGCACGCGCCAGGTATCACGCCTCACTCGCGAACGGGCGAGGCGGTATTCCGTAAGCGTCGCGGCGTGACTTCCCCAGGTCTCGTAACACTCACGAGCCCCAAAAAAGCACCGTCGTGATAGAGGCGCGCCGTTTCGTCCGGAGCCAAAGCCCCGGTTTCAACCCGTGCCCGCTGCCCCTGCAGAAGTCGCCGCGACTCGATCGCTGCCACTTCAAGCGATGGCACGTGGGGCAGCATCGCATCGATGGGCAACAACCGCGCCTGACGCGAGGCTTCGTCCATCTGCTCGAGCGCCTCGTAGCCCTGCATGGCATCGGCGTCGAACGGCCCGCTACTTAGCCGACGCAGGGACGTAATGTGCGCGCCGCATCCTAGCGCCCGACCGATATCCTCAGCCAAGGTACGGATGTAGGTGCCCTTGCTGCAGCGCACCTCGAGTTCGAAACCCTCGGTCTCGCACGACAGCAGACGCATATCATAAACCCTCACGCGGCGTGCCGCACGCTCGACCTGCTTGCCTTCGCGAGCCAGCTCGTAGAGAGGCCGCCCCTGGTGCTTGAGTGCCGAGTACATCGGTGGAATCTGCTCGATGTCACCGCGAAACCTCGCCAGTACGGCCTCGATATCGTGCTCGACGAGGGCCGGCACCGAATGACGCTCGACCACCGTACCTTCTACGTCGCCAGTATCCGTGGTCTCGCCCAGCCTGACACGCGTACGGTACGTCTTGTCGGCATCAAGCAAATAGGCAGAAAACTTGGTCGCCTCACCAAAACAGATCGGCAGCAAGCCAGTCGCCATTGGGTCCAGCGTGCCGGTATGACCAGCCTTTTGTGCATCGTATAAACGGCGCACCTGTTGCAAGGCATGGTTCGATGAGACGCCCTGCGCCTTATCAAGCAGCAGCACGCCATCCACCGGTGTGCCACGACGACGTCGCGCCATCAACGTACCTCGTCTTCATCATCGTCGTGACGGCGACGATCATCGGCCACCGCCTCGTCGATCAAGGATGACAGACGCTGACCACGCACAACGCTTTCATCGTAATGAAAACGTAGTTCCGGCACATGCCGGAGCTTGACGCGATTGGCGATCTGACTGCGCAGGAATCCCCGCGCATGACGCAGCACCTTGAGGTTTTCATCGATGCGCGTGGCATCGTTCTCACCCAACAGTGTGATGTAGATGTCGGCATAGCCCAGATCGCGACTGACCTTCACCGCACTCACAGTGACCATCCCCAGGCGTGGATCCTTGATCTCACGCTGGATGAGGACAGCCAACTCCTGCTGCAGTTGATCGGCCACACGATCGGTACGTTTGAATTCGCGCATCGTTATCTCCCGCGATTCGCCATTCGGATAGCGGACGACGAGTCGTCCGCCATGCCTTACAGGCTACGCTCGACCTTGACCTGATCGAAGACCTCGATCTTGTCGCCGACCTGAACGTCGTTGTAGTTCTTGACGCCGATACCGCATTCCATACCGCTGCGGACCTCGCCAAGGTCATCCTTGTAGCGACGCAGAGATTCCAGCTCGCCTTCGTAGATGACGACGTTCTCACGCAGTACGCGAATCCGCTTGTGACGATGCACGGTGCCTTCGATGACCATGCAGCCTGCCACGGCGCCGATCTTGGGCGCACGAAAAACCTCGCGCACTTCGGCCACGCCGACGATCTCTTCCTTCCACTCCGGTGCCAGCATGCCACTCATGGCCTGCTTGACTTCGTCGATGAGGTGGTAGATCACACTGTAATAGCGCAGATCCAAGCCTTCACGTTCGACGATTTCCCGCGCAGACACATCGGCACGCACGTTGAAACCGACCAGAATGGCGTCACTGGCCACCGCCAAGTTGGCATCGGTACCGGTGATACCGCCGACACCCGAGGACACGACCGCCACCTTGACTTCGTCGGTGGAGAGTTCTTCCAAGGCACCACGAATCGCTTCCAAGGAACCTTGCACATCGACCTTGAGGACGATGTTGACCTTGGCCACTTCGTCCTGCCCCATCTGGCTGAACATGTTCTCCAACTTGGCCTTCTGCTGGCGAGCCAGGCGCACTTCGCGGTACTTGCCCTGACGGAAGTTGGCGACTTCACGTGCCTTCTTCTCATCAGCGACGACGATGAACTCGTCACCGGCTTCGGGCGTACCATCGAGGCCCTGGATCTCGACCGGCATGGCCGGGCCGACCTCTTCCACGCGTGTGCCGGTTTCGTTGACCAGCGCGCGAACGCGACCATAGTGCAAACCAGCCAAGACGATATCGCCTCGCTTGAGCGTGCCGTTCTGCACCAGCACAGTCGCCACCGGACCACGCCCCTTGTCCAGCTGAGATTCAACGACGACACCTTTGGCAGGTGCTTCCGGCACTGCCTTGAGCTCGAGCACTTCGGAGACCAGCAGCACCGCCTCGAGCAGTGCATCGATGCCGTCACCGGTCTTGGCTGAGACGTGTACGAACTGCGTATCGCCGCCCCATTCTTCGGAGATCACACCGTGCTGGGACAGTTCATTGCGGATACGGTCGAAATCCGCACCTTCCTTATCGACCTTGTTGACCGCCACCACCATCGGCACGCCGGCCGCTTTGGAATGCTCGATCGCCTCGACGGTCTGCGGCATGACGCCATCGTCGGCCGCAACGACCAGGATGACCACATCGGTCGCCTGGGCACCGCGAGCACGCATGGCGGTGAATGCTGCGTGGCCTGGAGTGTCGAGGAAGGTCACGCCGCCGTGCTGGTCCTCGACGTGATAGGCGCCGATGTGCTGGGTAATGCCACCGGCCTCGCCGGTCGCAACCTTCGTACGGCGAATGAAGTCGAGTAGCGAGGTCTTGCCGTGATCGACGTGGCCCATCACCGTGACGACCGGCGCACGCATGATTTCGTCGCCTTCGTAGGAGATGGCCTCGAGCACTTCCGTCTCCAGCGCATCGTCCTTGACCAGCTTGGGCTTATGGCCCATCTCTTCGACGACGATGGCCGCCGTGTCCTGGTCGATAGTCTGGTTGATGGTCACCGCCGCACCCATGGTGAACATCGCCTTGATGACCTCATTGGCCTTGATCGACATCTTGTCGGCCAGCTCGGCAACGCTGATCGACTCAGGAATGCCAACTTCACGGACGATGGGCTGCGTCGGCTTCTGGAAGCCGTGCTGATTATCGCGACCGCCGCCACGACGCCCGCCGCCACGACGCTCGGAGCGCTTGGCTTTCTTGGCATTGCCACGACGCCGCTCACGACGCTCGTCATCGTCGTCACGACCACCTTTGCGGCCACGTTCGGATTCTTTCTTATGAGGAGTCTGACCACGCCGGTTCGGTGTCCGCGGCTCTTTCGGCGGCGCCTCGACGTAGGGCTCGCTCGCGGGCGCCGGTGTGGCGATGTCCTCGGGCACAGGAGCTTCTGGTGTGCTCGGTGCCTCGCTTTCAGCCGGCTTATCGGTCTCGGGTGCCTGAGCGTCTTGGGTCGGCTCTTGTGCCTTCACCCGGGCGGCCTCTTCCGCAGCGGCTTGTTCCGCCTTGGCGGTTTCGGCAGCCTGGGCGGCCTGAGCCTGCTTGGCATCGGCCATATCACCGACCAACTGACGCGGACCGGCTTCTTCGGCCGGTGCTTCCTCGGCCGGCTCCGGCTCGCGCTTGACGTAAGTACGCTTCTTGCGCACCTGTACGTCGATGGCCTTGCCACGGCCATCGCCACTACGGATCCGGCTCTTGGTATTACGCGTCAACGTCACGCGGTTCTTCGTCGCGCCGCTATCCCCACCATGGCTACGCGTCAGGTGATCGAGAAGGCGCTGTTTGTCCTCCTCGGATACCGCATCGCTTTCGTCCTGATGGGGAAGCCCCGCTTCTTTCATCTGCTCCAGCAGACGGGACACGTCGCGTCCCACCTTGCTGGCAAAATCCTTAACGGTCATGTCTGACATTACGACCCTCCTGAGCCCGTGACCAGATTACTGTTCGCTCTCGAACCAAGGCGCACGAGCGGTCATTATCAGCGCCGCAGCGCGCTCTTCGTCCACATCGTCGATGTCCTTGAGATCATCGATGGACTGCTCGGCCAAATCCTCACGAGTGACGATCCCTCGGCTGGCGAGCGTGAATGCCAAGTGACGCTCCATGCCCTCCATTTCAAGGAGGTCGTCATCAGGCTGCGCACCGTCCAGCGCCTCTTCTGAGGCAATGGCCAGCGTCAGCAACTCGTCCTTGGCTCGAGCGCGCAGCGTTTCGATCAGTGCTTCATCCAATTCCTCGATTTCAAGCAATTCCTCAAGCGGCACATAAGCCAGCTCTTCAAGCGAGGTAAAGCCTTCCTCGACCAGCAGACGAGCCAGTTCCTCGTCGACTTCGAGATGATTGATGAAGTACTCGATCAGGCTGTCGATTTCTTGCTCGCGCTTGCCTTCGGCCTCTTCCTCGGTCATCACGTTGAGCGTCCAGCCCGTCAGCTCGGAAGCCAGGCGAACGTTCTGGCCGCTGCGGCCGATGGCCTGCGCCAGGTTATCCTCGGCGACGGCGACATCCATGGAGTGGGCGTCTTCGTCGACAAGAATGGAACCGACTTCCGCGGGCGCCATGGCGTTGATCACCAATTGCGCCGGGTTGTCGTCCCACGTAATGATGTCCACGCGCTCGTTACCCAGCTCATTGGACACCGCTTGCACACGCGAACCGCGCATGCCGACACACGCACCGACCGGGTCGATACGCTTGTCATTGGTCTTCACCGCGATCTTGGCGCGGGCGCCCGGATCGCGCGCTGCCCCCTTGATCTCGATCAATTGCTCAGCAATTTCAGGTACTTCTATCTTGAAGAGCTCGACGATCATCTCGGGGCGCGTACGCGTCAGAATCAACTGCGAGCCACGCGCCTCGGCATCGACCTTCCATAACAGGGCACGTACCCGCTCGTTCATGCGGTAACGTTCGCCGGGGATCATTTCACTACGCGGGAGGAAAGCCTCGGCGTTCTCCCCCAAGTCGACCACCAACCCTTCACGTGTGGTCTTCTTGACGATACCCGCCACCAGTTCGCCTTCACGCTCGGCGTATTGGCGCACGACCTCAGCCCGTTCGGCTTCGCGCACCTTCTGCACGATGACCTGCTTGGCAGTCTGGGCGGCGATGCGACCGAAAGCCACCGACTCGACCTGCTCCTCGACCACATCGCCGAGGGCCAGCGGTGGATCGCGACGCTCTGCCTCGGAGAACGGAATCTCGCTGTCCGGATTCTCGAACGCGTCGTCGTCGACGACGGTCCAGCGACGGAAGGTTTCATAGTCGCCAGTCACGCGGTCGATCTTGACGCGGGCGCTCACTTCCTGGCCGTCGAAACGCTTGCGCGATGCACTCGCCAGCGCCGACTCGACGGCCTCGAAGATCACTTCTCGCGGCACCCCCTTTTCGTTCGAGATCGCATCCACGACTAGCAGAATCTCTTTACTCATGCCTATGCCTCGTAGAAAAGCTGTCCTTAATTATCGAACTGAGGCACCACCCGCGCCTGCTCGATGCTTTCGACCGGAAAGCAATATTCTTGTCCGTCGAGTTGCAGCAGAATCTCGTCGCCCTCGACACCCGCCAGTTGTCCCTGAAATTTGCGACGCCCTTCGAAGGGGACGCTCAGCTTCACCTTGACATGGCTGCCCTTGAAACGCGCGAACTGATCGAGCGTAAACAGAGGACGGTCCATCCCCGGCGATGAGACCTCCAAGCGATATTCTCCCGCAATGGGGTCTTCTACATCCAACACGCCACTGACTTGACGGCTGACTGACGCGCAGTCATCCACGGTCACGCCCTCGGCACTTTCGATATAAATCACCAGACGGGAATGCTTACCCTGGGCAAGGTAGTCGACCCCCCAGAGATCGAAGCCCATGGCCGTCACGACCGGCTCGATGAGCGTATTCAGTGCAGCGTGCTTATTTGCCACAGGCGGAGGCTCCCACTAGCAGTTGCATCAGGCACCTGACCAGGAGTGAAGAGGAAAGCTAGGTGGCTGATTGGCGTTATCGTCGCAAGTGATAACAAAAAGCCCCTTCATAGGAAGGGGCCTTTCGTAAAAAACTTGGTAGCGGGGGCCGGATTTGAACCGACGACCTTCGGGTTATGAGCCCGACGAGCTACCAGACTGCTCCACCCCGCATCAATGGCTGACGATTATACTGATCACCTCTTGAAAAGTCAAGGTGTCTAACCATCGTCATATCGTGCCAATCTTTAATTGGGTCAACAACTTACATTGACTCAATATGGTGCCGAAGGCGGGACTTGAACCCGCACGACCATGAGGCCACTACCCCCTCAAGATAGCGTGTCTACCAATTCCACCACTTCGGCAACAGGGGCCAGGCTACCTCGACGCAAAACGTTTGTACCCTTCGTCTACATCGTCTCGCCTGTCATACAGCTCATCATCATGCCAACCAGCTTGGCTTCGCATACTGTTTGATGAGCTAACTCAATGACGGCATTGCATTTATTCGCCGCCGTCCTCGAGTACTGGCGCTGCATTCTCCTCGCTATCTTCCTCTTCGTCAATAGACGGCGAGGAATTTTGTTGCTCGACGACTTGCGCGTCGGGCACACCTTCCTGTGGCGCGTCTCCCGCCTGTGAAACGAAGTACGCCAGGCCCAGCGAGGTCACGAAGAAAACCGCCGCCAGCACACCCGTCAACTTGGCCAGGAAATTACCGCTGCCCTGCGACCCGAAAACCGTTTGCGAAGCACCGCCCCCAAAGGACGCGCCGGCATCGGCTCCCTTGCCCTGCTGTAGCAACACCAGCACCACCAGGGCAATGGCGATCGCCACATGAACCAACAACACCCCAATATACATCGCGCTACCTTGCTGAATGACAAATGGCTAAAAAATCGTCGACCTTGAGCGAAGCACCACCCACCAGGCCGCCGTCGATATCCGGCTGAGCCAGCAGCTCGGCCGCGTTGGCCGCGCTCATGCTGCCGCCGTAAAGCAACCGCATTGCCTGCGCCAGGTCGGGATCGAAACCGGCCTGGTACTCGCGAATAGCGGCCATGACGTCTTGTGCCTGCTCAGGCGTCGCCGTTCGCCCCGTGCCGATGGCCCACACCGGCTCGTAAGCGATCGTCACCCGAGCACGTTGCTCGGGCTCGAGGGGGGCCAACGCATGGCCAACCTGGCGCAGCACGACATCAAAGGTGTGCCCTGCATCGCGCTCCTCGAGCGTTTCCCCGACGCATAAAATCGGCTGAATGTCGGCATTCAATGCCGCTAGCAAGCGATCATAGACGTCATCATCGGTTTCCCGATAAAGAGCGCGCCGCTCCGAATGGCCGACGAGCACATAGTCGACATCAAACTCTTTGAGCATACGCCCACTGACCTCGCCAGTGCGCGCGCCGGCATGCGAGGGGTTGAGCGTCTGCGCGCCGAGTTGCACGAATACGTCGGCCAACGCGCGACGCGCCGCATCGAGATAAGGAAATGGCGGCAGTATGACGACGTCCAGCGAATCGGGAAGCGCGGCGTCGGCGAAGGCACGACCGAACTCGTCCACCAGTGCGTGCGAGCCGTTCATCTTCCAATTGCCCGCGATCAGCGGCGTGCGCATAGAATAGTCCTCCGAATGGAGCGCCATGGTATAGGAGGCGTATTGACAACACAATATGCGTGCCTCAGCGCGCCATTTGCCCCTCAATGTCGTCCGCAATACGCTTGGCTAGCGCGTCGACATCGAAATGGGGACGCCCTTCCACCATGACCCGGATCAAGGGTTCCGTGCCCGAGGGCCGTAACAACACGCGCCCTTCGTCGCCCAGCTCCGCCTCGACTGAGGCAACGGCATGACGTACCTGTTCATTGGCCAATAGCGCCTCGTTGTCGACACCGGGGGTCAGGCGTACGTTGACCAACGCTTGCGGCGCTTTCTCGAAACCCTTGAGCAGGCCCGACAGCGATGATGACTCACGCACCATGATCGCCAGCACCTGAAGCGCCGACACGATCCCGTCACCGGTCGACTGCACATGGCCACATACAATATGCCCGGAAGACTCGCCACCCAGCTGCCAACCGTTGGCTGCCAAGCGCTCCATCACATAGCGGTCTCCGACTTTGGCCCGCTCAAAGGGAATACCCAAGGCCTCCAGTGCGGCCGCAAGACCAAAGTTGGACATCAGCGTCCCGACCACGCCACCGCCCAACATATCGCGCACTTTCCGGTCACGAGCAATCAGATAAAGTATATCGTCGCCGTCGACCTCACGCCCCTCGGCATCAACGAGAATCACTCGGTCGCCATCGCCATCCAGCGCCATGCCGAGATCGGCGCCACGCTCTATCACCGCCGCACGCAAGGCGTCTGGATGCGTGGACCCCACGCCCTGGTTGATATTGAGCCCATCCGGGTCGACACCGATCAAGCTGACCTCGGCACCCAGTTCGCGCAAGACGCTGGGCGCGATGTGGTAGGTCGCACCATGTGCGCAATCAAGCACCACCTTCAGCCCTTCCAGCGTCAGACGGTCGGGCACCGTGGACTTGCAGAATTCTATGTAACGTCCCGCGGCGTCCGAGATACGCAGCGCCTTGCCCAAGGCCGCCGGCGCGACCGTGGATAGCGGCTGCTCGAGTTCCACCTCAATCTCTTCCTCTACGGCATCGGCAAGCTTGACGCCCTCAGCGGAGAAGAACTTGATGCCGTTATCCTGAAACGGGTTATGCGAGGCGGAAATGACGATTCCCGCATCGGCACGGAACGTCCGCGTCAGGTACGCGATACCCGGGGTGGGCATCGGCCCCAGCAAGGATACGTCCACCCCTGCCGCCGACAGCCCCGCTTCCAGGGCTGACTCGAACATATAGCCCGAAATCCGCGTATCCTTGCCAATTAACACCTTGGCGCGCGACTTGCGCCCCGTGTGGCGTGACAGCACACGGCCCATCGCCCAGCCCAGTTTCAATACGAAATCAGCGGTGATGGGAGGCTCTCCCACCGTGCCGCGAATACCATCGGTTCCAAAATAGCGTCGTGTCATGCGTCGGTGCCTTCCTGTAGCACTGCCCAAGTCATATTGACCGCATCCACCGCCGGTCCCACATCGTGGACGCGCACGATACGCGCCCCACGCTCCACCGCCATCGTGGCGAGCGCCAGGCCCCCTGGCAGGCGTTCCTCGACGGGACGCGCCAGCACTTTGCCAATCATACTCTTACGTGACATACCGGCCAGCAGGGGAAGCCCAAAATCAGTCAATGGTTGCATGCGATTCAGCAAGCGCAGGTTATGTTCGACACGCTTGCCGAAACCAAAGCCTGGGTCGAGCACCAACTGCTCGCGTCGAATTCCCGCCGCCTCGCATTCGGCGATCCGCGTCTCAAGGAAAGCGGCCACCGCCTCCTCGATCGGCATCTCGTAATGCGGCGCCCGCTGCATGTCGGTGGGCTCGCCCAACATATGCATCACGCACACCGGCAGGCCGCTCATCGCCGCGGCCTCCAGCGCGCCGGGCCAGCGCAGACTACGCACGTCATTGATCATGCCTGCGCCCCGCGATGCCGCCTCACGCATCACTTCACCGCGACTGGTATCCAGCGACACCAACGCATCCAGCTCGCTGACCAAACGCTCCACCACCGGTAGCACGCGATCCAGCTCTTCCTGAAGCGGCACCGGCGAGGCACCAGGGCGTGTCGACTCACCACCGATGTCGATGATCGCCGCCCCCTCGGCCAGCATGGTTTCAGCGCGATATACAGCCTCATCCAAGGCATTATGGCGGCCGCCATCGGAAAACGAATCAGGCGTGACATTGAGGATCCCCATAACGCGGGGGTACGAAAGATCGAGCTGATGGCGCCCACAGCGCAACTGCATGGGCATGGCATATCGGTCTTGCATGATCAGAGCCGTCGCAACGTCAAACTTCTACCTTACCATGCGGCAGGCGAAGTGTAAGCACGCCCCAAACGCCAACGGGCGCCGCTATGCGGCGCCCGTTGGGAGATGACACAAAATGGATATTAGTGGCCGGCCGGCCCGCCCAATGGATCAGAAGGGCGACGACGTGCATCATCATCTTCGTCACTGCTGGTGCCGGGCTCTTCGTCTGCCGACGTGCCTGCAGCGGGACCCGACCCGGTGGTCGGCCCCTTGTCCTCCCAATCCTCAGGAGGGCTCGGCTTACGGCCTTCCATGATCTCGCGAATCTGGTTGGCGTCGATGGTTTCGTAGTGCATCAACGATTCGGCCATCAGGTCGAGCTTGTCACGGTTATCCTCGAGGAGCTGTCGCGCCTTGGAATAGCACTCGTCAATGATCCGACGCACTTCCTTGTCGAGGCGTGTCGTGGTCTCGCCAGACTTGAGCTTGCCCCCTTGACCGGAACCGCCCAGGAACTGGTGCGACTCGTCCTCGTCGTACATCAGCGGCCCCATCTCTTCAGAAAGCCCCCACTTGGCCACCATGTTATGGGCCAGTTCGGTAGCGCGCTTGATGTCGTTGGATGCCCCCGTGGTGACGCCATTCGGCCCCAGCGTCATTTCCTCGGCAAGACGGCCGCCGAACAACGAGCAAATCTGACTGATGATCTGCTGGCGAGAGAGGCTATACCGGTCTTCTTCCGGCAAGAACATAGTCACGCCCAGCGCCCGGCCACGCGGAATGATCGTCACTTTATAGACGGGGTCATGCTCGGGCATCAGGAGCCCGATGATGGCGTGGCCCGATTCGTGATACGCGGTGTTGCTCTTTTCCTTCTCGGACATGACCATCGAGCGTTTTTCGGCGCCCATCAAGATCTTGTCCTTGGCCAGCTCGAGCTCGTCCATGCCCACCAGGCGCTTGTTGCGACGCGCCGCGAACAATGCCGCTTCGTTGACCAGATTGGCCAGGTCAGCACCGGAGAAACCCGGCGTCCCGCGTGCGATGAGACTCGAGTGAACATCATCCGCCAACGGCACCTTACGCAGATGCACGCCGAGAATGTGCTCACGACCGCGAATATCGGGAAGCTCTACCACGACCTGACGGTCGAAACGGCCCGGACGTGTCAGTGCGGGGTCGAGAACATCGGGACGGTTGGTCGCGGCGATGACGATGATGCCTTCGTTGGCCTCGAAACCGTCCATCTCGACCAACAGCTGGTTGAGCGTCTGCTCGCGTTCGTCGTTGCCGCCGCCCATGCCGGCACCACGCGAACGCCCGACAGCGTCGATCTCGTCGATGAAGATGATGCACGGAGCCTGCTTCTTGGCCTGCTCGAACATATCGCGGACACGCGATGCCCCTACGCCGACGAACATTTCCACGAAGTCGGAGCCCGAGATCGAGAAGAACGGCACGTTGGCCTCGCCAGAGATCGACTTGGCCAGCAGCGTCTTACCCGTACCCGGCGGCCCCACCATCAGGACACCTCGAGGAATCTGCCCACCCAAGCGCTGGAACTTACTGGGATCCTTGAGGAAATCGACGAGTTCCTCGACTTCTTCCTTGGCCTCGTCACAACCGGCCACGTCGGCGAAAGTGGTCTTGATCTGATCCTGAGTCAGCAGCTTGGCTTTGGACTTGCCGAAGCTCATGGGGCCGCCCTTGCCGCCAGCGCCCCCCTGCATTTGACGCATGAAGAAGATGAAAATCGCCAGAATGATCAGAATCGGGAAGCTGGCCACGAGCAGGCGCGTCCACAGACTCTGTTCCTCCGGCTGCTTGCCTACCACGCTGACATCGTGCGCCAGCAGATCATCCATCAGCTTGGGATCTTGTGCCGCCGGACGGATCGTCTGGAATTGCGAGCCATCATCACGCTCGCCCGTGATCGTGTAACCTTCGATGGTTACATTGCTCACTTGATCATTCTGCACCTGCTCGACGAATTGAGAGTAGCTCATCGCCTGAGGCGAGTTGTCGGAACTGAAGTTATTGAACACCGTCAGCAACACTGCCGCGATGACCAACCAGAGGATCAGGTTCTTCGCCATGTCGTTCAAGGGAATACCCTCATTGCATGCAACTGTCTGCCAAGCAGGACCATAGATTTGACACTACACCACAAGAAGCGCTCCGACTACCAAGTCATTATGACTATCGAGCCGATACGCCTGAGGGCAAGTCCTATGGACGCAAGCTCAGCCGTGGAATCCTTCTGCAAGCAGGTAGACTTCGCGCGAACGGGCACGCGAGGCCTCCGGCTTGCGAGTCGTCACCTTGCGAAAGCTGCTGCGCAGCTCTTTCAAATATTCATCGAACCCTTCTCCCTGGAAGACCTTGGCCAACAAACGCCCACCAGGCGATAAGGTTTGACGCGCCAGATCCAGCGCCAGCTCGACGAGATACATCGCCTGGGGCTGATCAATGGCCGCCATACCACTCATATTGGGGGCCATATCGGACATAACAAGGTCGACACGACGCCCTTCCAAGGCGGCAAGAATTCGTTCCAGCACTTCCATTTCGGTGAAGTCGCCCTGCACGAACGTCACCCCGGCCAGCGCATCCACCTCCAGGAGGTCCGACGCCACCACGCAGCCCTTGGCGCCGACCTTATCGGCGGCAATCTGGCTCCAGCCGCCTGGCGCAGCGCCAAGATCGATGACGGTCATGCCTGGCTTGAGCAACGCATCCTTGGCATCGAGCTCGAGTAGCTTATAACTCGCCCGCGAGCGATAGCCATCTTGCCACGAACGCTGCACGTAACGATCGTCGAAGTGCTCCTTGAGCCAAGAGGCCGAGCTCTTGCTATTATGCGAGGAACGTGCCACGGGTCACCTAAATCGATAGCGGTCAAAACTCGTCCGGAAGGCAGGGTGGGCTAGCTGAGCGGGCGGCACGGCCTTTCCAAGACGCCGCTTTCCCCGTAACATGGCGCGTTCTATCTTGTCTCGGCGCCACACTTCAAGGGCTGGCCACAAGGCCAGAACGACCGACAGCAGTTGCGCCGGTCTGCGGCTTGGCCGTATTCAGATAACGCCCTCGGCAACACGCCGAGTGTCCGCCAACCCGGAACAGTCACGATACCATGAGCTTGTCACAGGCACAAAAGAAAGCATTTCGCAGCATCGGCCACCACCTGAACCCCGTGGTGACGGTCTCGGAAAACGGGCTGACCGAAGGCGTCTTGGCCGAGCTAGCTCGCGCCCTGGAAGATCACGAGCTGATCAAGGTCAAGCTCGCCATCGGCGATCGCGACGCCCGTCAAACCGTGATCGACGAATTGACCGAAGCCAGCCACAGCGAACTCGTCCAGACGATCGGCAAGGTCGCTCTGCTTTATCGCCGCAATCCACGGGTCAACCCCAAGCTATCCAACATCCAGCGCTTCGAAAACCACCACGGACGGCGCTGAAGTAAAAAGAACGCAGAAGATAGCTGAAAGAAGGAAGCCCCCTTCAGCGAGCGAGGCCGCCCAATCGGGCGGCCTCGCTCAGTCTTCGATCTTCCAACTTACAGGTGCTCGACCCCGGCAATCTCGTATTCGACATCACCGCCCGGCGTGCGCACCAACACCGTGTCGCCTTCTTCCTTGCCGATCAAAGCGCGTGCGATCGGCGATGTTACGGAAATCCGCCCTTCCTTGATGTCGGCTTCGTCTTCGCCGACGATCCGGTAACGCACGTCCTCGTCATCCTGGAGGTTGATCAACTCGACCGTCACGCCAAAGATCACCTTGCCGGTCTTGGGCAACTTGGTGACGTCGATCACCTGCGACGCGGACAGCTTGCCTTCGATTTCCTGAATGCGCCCTTCGATGAACCCTTGCTGCTCCCGCGCAGCATGGTACTCGGCGTTCTCCTTGAGATCACCGTGTTCACGCGCCTCGGCAATGGCGTTGATCACCTGGGGACGCTCCACGCTCTTGAGGTGCTCGAGCTCCTTTCGCAGGCTTTGCTCACCTGCGACGGTCATCGGGACCTTGTTCATGTGCTTGCTCCTGCATGCAGTTCCTGCAGCCGCCGTACGGTAATTGCATTTCCATACTCAAGCGCCATACACACCGCGCGCGCCCCAGCCAGCGTTGTGGCATAAGGAACCTTGCGAGCGAGTGCGGTACGGCGGATCACGGAAGAATCACTGATCGCCTGGCGGCCTTCGGTCGTATTTACGATATAGGCCACCTCGTCGTTTTTGAGCATATCGACGATATGGGGGCGACCTTCATAGACCTTATTGACGACCTTGACCGGGAGGCCAGCCGCTTCGAGAGCGATGGCGGTGCCACGGGTCGCGATCAGGCTAAAGCCCAATGCTAGCAGAGATTGCGCCACCTCGGTAATCTCACTCTTGTCCGGGTCACGTACCGAGAGGAAAGCCTGGCGCTCACCGCTCAAGCGCGGAATCGCCTCGCCCGCGCCGAGCTGCGCCTTGTAGAAGGCCTCGGCGAAGGTCGCGCCACTCCCCATCACCTCACCGGTCGACTTCATCTCCGGCGACAGGATCGGGTCGACGCCCGGGAACTTGTTGAACGGGAAGACGGCTTCCTTGACGCTGTAATAGCCCGGCAAGCGCTCGCGGGTGAAGTCCTGCTCGGCAAGGGTCTTACCCGCCATGCAGCGCGCCGCGACCTGGGCCAGCGACGTGCCGATGCACTTGGACACGAAAGGCACCGTGCGCGACGCCCGCGGGTTGACCTCGATGACGTAGATCTCGCCATCCTGCCAGGCGAGCTGCACGTTCATCAGCCCGACCACGTTGAGCTCCAGTGCCATGCGCTTGACCTGGTCGCGCATCTCGTCCTGCACCTCGGGCGGCAGCGAATACGGCGGCAACGAGCACGCCGAATCGCCAGAGTGCACACCGGCCTGCTCGATATGCTGCATGATGCCGCCGATCACCACCTGCTCACCGTCGCTGACCGCGTCGATATCGATCTCCACGGCCGCGTTGAGGAAGTGATCCAGCAACACCGGCGAATCGTTGGAGACCTTGACCGCGTGGGTCATGTAGCTTTCCAGCTCGGAGGCGTCATAGACGATCTCCATGGCGCGACCGCCCAACACGTAGCTGGGACGCACCACCAGCGGATAGCCAATCTTCTCGGCCTTGGAGAAAGCATCCTCGAAGCTGCGCGCAGTGGCGTTGGGCGGCTGCTTGAGACCCAGCTTATCGATCATCTTCTGGAAGCGCTCGCGATCTTCAGCGCGATCGATCGCATCCGGCGTAGTGCCGATGATCGGCACACCAGCCGCCTCCAACGCGCGCGCCAGCTTGAGCGGCGTCTGCCCACCAAACTGCACGATCACACCAGCTGGCTTTTCCTTGTCGGCGATCTCCAGCACATCTTCGAGCGTCACCGGCTCGAAGTAGAGGCGGTCACTGGTGTCGTAGTCGGTGGACACGGTTTCGGGGTTGCAGTTGACCATGATGGTTTCAAAGCCATCCTCGCGCATGGCGAGCGCCGCGTGCACGCAGCAGTAGTCGAACTCGATGCCCTGGCCGATGCGGTTGGGCCCGCCGCCCAGCACCATGATCTTCTGGCGATCGCTGACCTCGGCTTCGCATTCCTCCTCGTAGGTGGAGTACATGTAAGCGGTATCGGAGGCGAACTCGGCGGCGCAGGTATCGACCCGCTTGTAGACGGGGCGAATGCCATGTTTTTGACGCGTCTTGCGGAACTCCTCCTCGGAAACCCCAAGCAGCGTGGCAAGGCGCGCATCGGCGAAGCCCTTGCGCTTGAGACGGAACAGCGTCGATGCCGACAACTCGTTCAGTGAGCGGCTGGCGGTTTGCTGTTCGAGACGCACCAGCTCCTCGATCTGCACCAGGAACCAGCGATCGATGTTGGTCAGCTCGAAGACCTCGTCGAGGCTCATGCCCGCACGCATCGCGTCGGCGACGAAGAAAATACGGTCGGCTCCGGCGGCCTGCAGCTCGCCCTTGATCAAGGCCATGCCCGCGCCGTTGAAGTCGGTCACCTTGGGATCGAGGCCATCGGCGCCGATTTCCAGGCCACGCAAGGCTTTTTGCAGCGACTCCTGGAAGGTCCGCCCGATGGCCATGGTTTCGCCCACCGATTTCATCTGGGTGGTGAGACGGTCATTGGCCTGAGGAAACTTCTCGAAGGTGAAGCGCGGGATCTTGGTGACCACGTAATCGATTGACGGCTCGAACGAGGCCGGCGTCTTGCCACCGGTAATGTCGTTTTGCAGTTCGTCGAGCGTATAGCCGACCGCCAGCTTGGCGGCGATCTTGGCGATCGGGAAGCCGGTAGCCTTGGACGCCAGCGCCGAGGAGCGGCTGACGCGCGGGTTCATCTCGATGACCACCACACGACCGGTTTGCGGGTCGACCCCGAACTGCACGTTGGAGCCGCCGGTCTCCACGCCGATCTCGCGCAACACCGCCAGCGAGGCGTCACGCATGACCTGGTATTCCTTGTCGGTCAGCGTCTGCGCCGGGGCAACGGTAATGGAGTCCCCGGTATGCACGCCCATGGGGTCGAAATTCTCGATGGCGCACACGATGATGCAGTTGTCATGCTTGTCGCGCACGACCTCCATCTCGTATTCCTTCCAACCCAACAGCGACTCGTCGATGAGCAGCTCGTGGTTATTGGAGAGCTCGAAGCCGCGCGTGCAGATTTCCTCGAACTCTTCCTTGTTATAGGCCACGCCGCCACCGGAACCCCCCATGGTGTAGGACGGGCGAATGATCACCGGAAAGCCCAGCTCACCCTGGATTTCCCACGCTTCGCTCATGCGATGGGCGACCTTGGCCTTGGGGCACTCCAGACCAATGTTCTTCATCGCCTTGTCGAACAGGTCGCGATCCTCGGCCTTGTTGATGGCGTCGGCATTGGCACCGATCATCTCCACGCCGTATTGCGTCAACACGCCATGCTTGTCGAGATCCAGCGCGCAGTTGAGCGCCGTCTGCCCCCCCATCGTTGGCAGGATGGCGTCGGGGCGTTCTTTCTCGATGATCTGGGCCACCGCCTGCCAGGTGATCGGCTCGATATAGGTCGCATCCGCCATCACCGGGTCGGTCATGATGGTGGCCGGATTGGAGTTGACCAGGATGACCCGATACCCCTCCTCGCGCAGTGCCTTGCAGGCCTGGGCGCCGGAGTAATCGAATTCGCACGCCTGCCCAATAACGATGGGCCCGGCGCCGATGATCAGAATGCTTTGGATGTCGGTACGTTTCGGCATGACGATTCCCGCTAACTTGGTGACTGACGACGGCTCAACGTGAAAGCGCCTCCGCCGCGCGGAGGCGGAGCCTTAGCGACGCGCTTGCATCAAGGCGATGAAGCGGTCGAACAGCGGCGCGACATCGCGTGGGCCGGGACTGGCCTCGGGGTGACCCTGAAAGCTGAACGCCGGGCAATCGGTACGCTCGATGCCTTGCAACGTGCCATCGAACAGCGAACGGTGCGTGGCCCGCACGTTGGCCGGCAGACTCGCTTCGTCGACCGCGAAGCCGTGATTCTGGCTGGTGATCATCACCCGGCCGGTGTCGAGATCCTCGACCGGATGATTGGCGCCATGATGGCCGTTGTTCATCTTCACCGTATGCGCCCCGGAGGCCAAGCCCAGCAACTGATGCCCCAGGCAGATACCGAACAGTGGCAGGCCGGCATCGAGCACCTCGCGAATCGCCGCGATGGCGTAATCGCAAGGCTCGGGATCGCCGGGGCCATTGGCCAGGAAGACGCCATCGGGGTTCATCGCCAACACCTCGGCGGCCGGGGTCTGCGCTGGCACCACCGTCAGGCGACAGCCGCGTGAGGCCAGCATGCGCAAAATGTTGAACTTCGCCCCATAGTCATACGCCACCACATGAAACGGACGCTCGCGCTCGGTCGCATCGGCGTAGCCGCTGCCCAACGCCCACTCGCCTTCGCTCCATTCGTAGGCGTCGCGACAGCTCACCTCCTTGGCGAGGTCCATGCCCTTGAGGCCAGGAAAGGCGCGCGCCACGACCAAGGCCCGCTCTACGGCATCTTCGCCTTCGGCATCGCTACCCGCCAGGATCGCGCCGTTTTGCGCGCCCTTTTCGCGCAATAGTCGCGTCAGACGCCGCGTATCGATATCGGCGATGCCCAGCACGTTGCCGCGCTTAAGGTACTCATCAAGGCTCGCCTCACTGCGAAAATTGCTGGCCATGAGCGGCAAATCACGGATCACCAGGCCGGCCGCTGCGATGGCGGCGGACTCGATGTCCTCGGCGTTGACGCCGGTATTGCCGATA
The DNA here is from genome assembly GCF_029544075.1 of Chromohalobacter canadensis. GTDB lineage: Bacteria > Pseudomonadota > Gammaproteobacteria > Pseudomonadales > Halomonadaceae > Chromohalobacter > Chromohalobacter canadensis_A. Next base: position 41,300 of record NZ_JAJQJH010000002.1, read on the forward strand.
TGGGGATAAGTGAGGGTAACGATTTGTCGCGTATAGGAGGGGTCGGTGAGGATTTCCTGGTAGCCAGTCATGGCCGTATTGAAAACCACTTCACCACTCGTTTGCCCATCGGCTCCGATGGCGCTGCCATGAAATACACTACCGTCTTCCAAGGCCAATATCGCGGGTCTGATCAACGCAACGTCCTCCCCTTGTCATGCGCGAGTCTGAGCCAGGGCCGGCGAGTCGCCGGGCCCCTCGTATTCAAGGAGCACTGAGAGTATCGACGACCGCTTCTCGCGGGTCGTAAAAAAGCGGGACGAAACCTGAAAGAAGCCCGGTTTCATCCCGCCTTGTTGTCATTCGCTCGGATCCCTGTGGCCACCAATGCGTTTGCTTGGCCAAATTGGCTCGATGATACGCGATTTACAGGTCGCAGACTAGCCCTTGAGGCCCAGTACGTCCTGCATATCGTAGCGACCGCTGTCGCGCGAGGCGACCCAGCGCGCCGCGCGCGCCGCGCCCTTGGCGAAGGTCATGCGGCTGGACGCCTTGTGCGTAATCTCGATGCGCTCGCCCTCGGTGGCGAACATCACGGTATGCTCACCGACAATATCGCCCGCACGCACGGTGGCGAAACCGATCTCCTTGTCGCCGCGTGGCCCACACTGCCCCACACGCTCGAAGACGCCATCTTCCTTGAGGTCGCGATTCAGGGCCTTGGCCACGACCTCTCCCATCTTCAGCGCCGTGCCGGAAGGCGCGTCGACCTTGTGGCGATGATGCGCCTCACTCACTTCGATATCGTAGCCCTCGTCACCCAGCGCCCGAGCAGCGGTTTCCAACAGCTTGAGGGTAAGGTTGACGCCGACGCTCATGTTGGGCGCGAAGACCATGGGAACGCGGTCACGATAACCGTCGAGCTCGGCGAGCTCGGCGTCGGAGAGCCCCGTGGTGCCGATCACGATGGCCTTGCCGTGCTCAGCACAAAACGCCAGATTGGCCAGCGTGACCCGAGGCGTGGTGAAGTCGATCAGCACATCGAAGGCATCGACGATGGCAGCCGGGTCATCCGTGGCGTTCACGCCCAAGCGCCCAGCACCGGCGAGCTCGCCCAGATCGGCACCGACCAATGAGCTACCGGGCTCGACGATGCCTCCCGCCAAGCTGGCCTCGGGATCCTGCTGTACGGCATTGACCAGGGTGCGGCCCATGCGCCCGGCGACGCCGACGATGGCGATACGCGTCATGTGGACTCCTTGCGATTGCGTGTCGATGAATACCGGAGAGTATACCAAACCGTCCCGCATTCCCGTCACGCACACCGCCGATCATGAATATGACGTGATCGCGGATGAAGCCACGTCGGCATCACGTCACAGCAGGCTGCCAGACAATATCGAGCGTCTCGCGGTTCGCCATTCGCTCGAGATGCACCGCGACGACCTCTTCGAGGCGCTCACGGGTCGCCACATCCTCGGCTGTCAGTTGCAGATGCAAGGCACCCGCCTCGGCGCGCATGTGGCACACCCCACCATCGAACGTGACGCGCCCCTGATGCTCGTCATGGGCAACGCTCAGCTTGTGCTGCCAGTGCTTGCATAGGCGATTGATATAACGCGAACCGGATGTCGTCGAGACGACAGCGTGGGACTCAGACACAGGGCCTCCAAAATCGATTAGCATTCTAATGGTAATCGCATTATGGCACGCACACCTGCCCATTAGCGACAACGCCTCGTTCGTCAAAACGAGACTCGAAACCTCCAAGCTGTCGATCACAAGGCGGAACGTTCCGTTCCGCGTGGCTCGACGAGCCCCGGAGATGCAGGCATACTAGCAAACGAATGCAAATAGCAATGAGTCGCAAAAAGAAGCGCTATCGATTAGTATCTCTCATCGCCTCCAAATCCGATAACCAGTCCGACACCACCCATGCCCACCTCACTATTCAAAGCCGCTGCCGGCGCAGTCCTCGCCCTCGCTGCCACGACCGCGCTGGCCGAAGAGATCACCGTCACTGACGTCGCCGGCCGCCAGGTTACCGTCGACGCTCCCGTGGATCGCCTGATTCTCGGTGAGGGGCGCCAGATTTATCTGCTCGGCGCGCTGCAGCCGGAGACCCCCTTCGAGCACGTGGTGGGATGGCGTGAGGACTTCTCGCAGGCCGATCCGGACAACTACGCCGCCTATGCCGCCAAGTTTCCCGAGATGACGCAGATCCCCACCTTCGGCGGCTTCAAGGACGGCACCTTCGATGTTGAGCAGGCTGCTGCGCTACAGCCCGACGTCGTGCTGATGAACCTGGAGGCCAAGGCCGCCACCGAGGACGCCGCCTACGACGACAAGCTGGCCGAACTGGGCATCCCGATCGTCTACGTGGATTTCCGCGAGGCGCCGCTCGAACACACGACGCCTTCCATGCGGCTGATCGGCCGACTACTCGGCGAGGAAGAAAGGGCCGAGGCCTTCATCGACTATTCACAGGCCCAGATGGCGCGCGTCACCGAGACCATCGAAGCTGCCGACCCCCAGCGTCCCCGGGTCTTCATCGACCGTGCCGGCGGCTATTCCGACGACTGCTGCATGAGCTTCGGCCCGGGCAACTTCGGTAAATACGTCGAGCTCGCCGGGGGGAGCAACATCGCCGACGGCATCATTCCCAACACCTTCGGCCGGCTGAACCCGGAGCAGATCATCGCCGCCGATCCGCAACAGGTGGTCGTGACCGGCGGCCACTGGGACGCCTACGTGCCCGGCGGCGACTGGGTGGGCGTGGGCCCCGGCGCCGACCTGGCGGCCGCGCGGACCAAGCTCGAAGGGCTCACCGAGCGCACCGCCATGGCCGGCATCGACGCCGTGCAGACCGACAATTTTCACGCCATCTGGCACCAGTTCTACAACAGCCCCTACTACTTCGTAGCCGTGCAGCGGCTGGCCAAGTGGTTCCACCCGGCGCTGTTCGCCGACCTCGACCCCGAGGCGACGCTGCGGGAGTTGCACGAACGCTTCCTGCCGGTGGACTACGTTCCGGGCTACTGGGTCTCGCTGAAGGGTGACTGACATGCACACCGGCGCCGATGCCCTGCCGTCCGAACAGCCTGCCCCCGAGGAAGGCCGCACCTTCTATCGCGCCCTGGTGCTGCGCCGCCAGCTGATCCTCGCCGCCCTGGCGCTAGCGCTGTTCCTCAGCCTGTGCGTCGATCTGGCCCTGGGCCCGGCCCGTTTCAGCCTGGGCGAAGTGCTCGCCGCGCTCTTCTCCCCGGATGACGTGAGCCTGCAGGCTCGCGTCATCCTTTGGGAAATTCGCATGCCGGTGGCACTGATGGCGCTGGTGGTCGGTGCCAGCCTGTCGGTGGCCGGCGCCCAGATGCAGACCATCCTCAGCAACCCCCTGGCCAGCCCCTTCACCCTGGGGATCTCCGCCGGCGCCAGTTTCGGCGCTGCCCTGGCGCTGGCCTTCGGCGTGGTCATCGTACCTGCCGCGGTCGACTACGTGATCCCGATCAACGCCTTCGTCATGGCCATGCTGACCGCCTTCGCGATCCATGCGCTGAGCATGCGGCGCGGGGTGACCATCGAGACCATCGTGCTGTTGGGTATCGCCATGGTCTTCATCTTCAACTCGCTGATGGCGCTGATCCAGTTCTTCGCCAGCCAGCAGGCCGTCTCCGCAGTGGTGTTCTGGACCATGGGCAGCCTGACCAAGGCCACCTGGCCCAAGCTTTGGATCTCGCTGGGCGTGCTGGCCACGGTCATGCCGCTGCTGGCTCGCCACGGCTGGGCCCTGACGGCCATGCGCCTGGGCGACGCCAAGGCCGAGAGCCTGGGCGTCAAGCCCCGCGCACTGCGCCTGGAGGTGCTGGTACTGGTCTCGCTGCTGGCCGCCATCGCCGTGGCCTTCGTCGGCACTATCGGCTTCATCGGCCTGGTCGGGCCGCATATCGCCCGCCTGCTGCTGGGCGAGGATCAGCGCTTCTTCCTGCCCGGCTCGGCACTCTGCGGCGCGTTGATCCTGTCCATCGGCTCGGTGCTGTCGAAGGTGCTGATCCCGGGTACCGTCATCCCCATCGGCATCATCACCTCGCTGGTCGGCATTCCTTTCTTCCTGTTCCTCGTCCTCAGCAACAAGAAGGCCTCATGGTAACGCTCACGCTCGACGGACTATCGGCCCGTTACGGCCGCCGCAGCATCCTCTCGGAGATCACCACGCCGCCTCTCGAGGGCGGTCAGGTGGTGGCCGTGCTCGGCCCCAATGCCGCAGGCAAGTCGACCCTCTTCCGGCGTATCTTCGGGCTGCTCGCCGGTGGTGGCATAGTGCGGATCACTGGCGCCATCAGCGAGCGCCCCGTGGCCTACATGCCCCAGGAAACCGGCGTCAATGCAGTACTGACGGTCTACGAATCGGTGTTGCTGGCACGCATGCAGGGCCGGCGCCTGAACGTGAAGCCCGAGGATCTGGCCGAGGTGGATCGCGCCCTGGACGAGCTGGGCATTGTCGCGCTCGGCGAGCGCGACATCGGCGATCTGAGCGGCGGCCAGCGGCAGATGGTGGGCGCGGCCCAGGCACTGGTGCAGAACCCCGAGGTACTGCTACTCGACGAGCCGACCTCGGCGCTGGACCTGCATCGGCAGATCCAACTGCTGTCGATCCTGCGCCGACTGGCCAAGGAACGGGGCATGCTGGTGATTGCCGCGCTGCATGACCTGGGCCACGCGCTGCGCTTCACCGATCAGGCACTGGTACTGCAGGGCGGGACGCTGGTGGATTGCGGTCCGACCGAGGAGGTGGTCACCCCCGAGCTGCTGTATCGCGTCTATCACGTCACCGCACGCATCGAGCGCTGCTCGAAGGGGCGGCCGCAGCTCATTGTCGAAGAGGCCGTCTGAGACGCCGCCCCTCCAGCGCCGCAAGGGCCGCCCCGCCCAGCACCAGCGGCAGGGCCACCACAAAGCCGCTGGAGAGCGGCAGCCCGAAGATCAGCAGATCGGCCAGCACCGGCCAGATCAGCGCCACGTACTCGAAGGGCGCCAAACGCGAGACCTCGGCGTAGCGTAGCGCCAGGGTCATGCAGATATGCGCGGCGCCGCCGAACAATCCCGCCAGCACCAGCAGCGCCAACGTCGGCCCCGAGACCGCCACCCAGCCAAACGGCAACGTGGCGAGTCCCGCCAGCGCCGTGACCAGCACGAAGTAGAAGGCAATCGAAGCGGCCGTCTCGGTACGCGAGATACGCCGCACCGTCACCAGTGCGCCCGCCGTCAGCAGCGCGGCCAGCACGCCCAGGCCGTAACCCAGCACCTGTCCCCGGGACTCGCCCAGGTCGGGCACCACCAGCGCCGCCACGCCCGCCAGCACCAGCGCGAAGGCTGCCGCCCGATGGAGGGTGAAACGCTCGCCAAGCAGCAGCACGCCGCCCACCGCCATGGCCACCGGCGACAGCTGCGCCAGCAGTGTCGCCTCGGCCACCGGCAGCCGCGCTACCGCGGCGAAAGACGCGAACATCGCCGCCGCCCCCAGCCCCGAGCGCACCAGATGCCCCAACGGCTTGCGCGTCGCCAGCGCCCGGGGAAATTCCCGTCGCCAGGTCATGAAGATCACGATCGGCAGCAGCGCGAAGGCCGAGCGGAAGAACACGGTCTGGCCCAGCGGCACCTGCGTGCTCACCGCCTTGACGCACACCATCATCCCCGTGAACAGAATACCCGACAGCAGCCGAAGCACGATGCCGGCCAGCGGCCGATCCGCGACGTTATTCATGAGCGTCCTTGAGTGTCTTCCAAGCGAGCGGGCACGACGATTCGCGGACCCTGAAGATGCGGCCATGATATCACTGCGGATGGGAACAGTTCTCGTATCCGACCGGTATTTCGCGGGAAGCGACACGACAAGGCCCCGCCTCCTTACGGAGCGCGGGGCCTAGAGCGTGCCATCGCGAACGTTACCTTACGGCTTCATGTCCTCGAAGAACTTCTTCACGCCGTCGAAGAAGCTCGACTTCTTAGGCGAGTGGTGGCTGTTGCTACCGTCCAGGCTTTCCTGAAAGGTACGCAACAGATCCTTCTGTTCCTCGCCCAAGTTGACTGGCGTTTCCACCACGACCTTGCACAACAGATCGCCTGGAGGGCCGCCGCGAACCGGTTTGACGCCCTTGCCCTTGAGCCGGAACATCTTGCCGGTTTGCGTCTCCGGCGGAATCTTCAGCTTGACCCGACCGTCCAGGGTCGGCACTTCCAGCTCACCGCCCAGCGTCGCATCGATGAAGTTGATCGGCACGTCACACAGCAGATGGCGCCCGTCACGCTCGAAGATCGGGTGCGGCTTGATCGCCGCCTGCACGTAAAGGTCACCCGGCGGCCCACCGTTGAGCCCCGATTCACCTTCGTTGTTGAGACGAATCCGATCACCGGTATCGACCCCGGCGGGAATCTTCACGGACAAGGTCCGCGTTTCGCGTACGCGCCCTTCACCATGACACTTGCGGCACGGCACCTTGATGCTCTGACCGGCGCCATGACAGGTCGGACAGGTCTGCTGTACAGCGAAGAAGCCCTGCTGCATACGCACCTGCCCCTGACCGTGACAGGTCGGGCAGGTCTCCTTACTGGAGCCCGGCTCAGCACCATCACCATCGCAGTGTTCGCATTCGATGTGACGCGGTACGCGGATATCGACCGTGGTACCGGCAACGGCGTCCTCTAGATCGATCTCGAGGTTGTAGCGCAGGTCGGCACCACGCTGCGGCGCATTGGGGTTGCGACGACCGCCGCCCCCGAAGATATCGCCGAACACATCGCCGAAGATATCGCTGAATCCACCTGCTCCGGCGCCGCCACCACCAAAACCGCCGCCCCCTTGGCCGTCAACGCCGGCATGGCCGAACTGGTCATAGGCAGCACGCTTTTCTTCATCGGCGAGGACTTCATAAGCCTCGGAGACTTCGCGGAACTTCTCCGCCGAGGTGTCATCATCCGGGTTGCGATCCGGATGGTACTTCTGGGCGAGTCGACGGTAAGCCTTTTTGATCTCTTTCTGATCGGCTCCCCGCTCGATGCCCAATACTTCGTAATAGTCACGCTTGGACATGGATGGTCCGCCTCCGTGTCGGCGCTGCGCAAACAGCAACGCGGGAGAGCATCCCCCGCGCTGCCGTCATGCGAGCATCAGACGTCGTGGTTACTGCTTTTTCTGGTCGTCGTTGACTTCCTCGTACTCGGCGTCAACCACGTCGTCTTCTTTCTTTTGGGCGCCATCGTCGGCTTGTTGCTCACCACCCTCGGCGCTCGCATCGCCTTGCTCGGCGTACATCTTCTGCGCCAGGTTGCCGGAGGCCTCGGTCAGCGCGTCGAGCTTGGCCTGGATATGCTCTTGGTCGTCGCCCTTAGTAGCTTCCTCGAGCTCGCTGATCGCGGTCTCGATCTGCTCTTTCTCGCTGGCCTCGACCTTGTCGCCGGCTTCTTCGAGCGTCTTGCGCGCGGCATGGACCATGCCATCGGCCTGGTTACGCAGCTGCACCAGCTCCTCGAACTTCTTGTCCTCGGCCTCATGCGCCTCGGCGTCCTGGACCATTTGATCGATCTCTTCGTCGGAAAGACCGCCGGAGGCCTTGATGACGATGGACTGTTCCTTGCCGGTGGCCTTGTCCTTGGCGGAGACGTTGAGGATGCCGTTGGCATCCAGATCGAATGCGACTTCGATCTGCGGCACGCCACGCGGTGCCGGCGGAATGTCGGCCAGATCGAAGCGACCCAGTGACTTGTTGCCGCTGGACTGCTTGCGCTCACCCTGCTGCACATGAATGGTCACGGCAGTTTGGTTGTCATCCGCAGTCGAGAAGGTTTGAGTCTTCTTGGTCGGGATGGTGGTGTTCTTCTCGATCAGCGGCGTCATGACGCCACCCAGGGTTTCGATGCCCAGGGTCAACGGCGTGACGTCGAGCAGCAGCACGTCCTTGACGTCGCCGCCCAGCACGCCGCCCTGGATCGCCGCGCCCACGGCCACGGCTTCGTCCGGGTTGACGTCCTTGCGGGCGTCTTTGCCGAAGAAGTCGGCAACCTTGGACTGCACCAGCGGCATGCGCGTCTGACCGCCCACCAGGATCACGTCGTCGATTTCGGACGCGGACAGGCCAGCGTCGCTCAGCGCCGTTTTGCAAGGTGCCAACGATTTCTGCACCAGCTCTTCGACCAACGACTCAAGCTTGGCACGCGTCACCTTGACGTTAAGGTGCTTGGGCCCAGTGTTATCGGCCGTGATGTACGGCAGATTGACCTCGGTCTGCTGTGCCGAGGAGAGCTCGATCTTGGCTTTCTCGGCGGCTTCCTTCAGACGCTGCATGGCGAGACTGTCGCCAGACAGATCGATGCCGGAATCGCTCTTGAACTGCTGCACGAGATAGTCGATCAGTTTGAGATCGAAATCTTCACCGCCCAAGAAGGTGTCACCATTGGTGGCTAGCACCTCGAACTGGGTTTCGCCATCGACATCGGCCACTTCGATGATGGAGATATCGAAGGTGCCGCCGCCCAGGTCATAGACCGCGATTGTCTTGTCGCCACGCGCCTTGTCCATGCCATATGCCAACGCGGCCGCCGTCGGCTCGTTGATGATGCGCTTGACTTCGAGACCAGCGATGCGTCCCGCATCCTTGGTGGCCTGACGCTGACTATCGTTGAAGTACGCCGGCACGGTGATCACCGCGTCAGTCACTTCTTCACCGAGGTAGTCTTCAGCGGTCTTCTTCATCTTCTTCAGCACTTCCGCGCTGACCTGCGGCGGTGCCAACTTGCTGCCCTTGACCTCGACCCAAGCGTCGCCGTTATCGGCCTCAGCGATGGTGTACGGCACCATCTTGATGTCCTTCTGGACGACGTCATCCTTGAACTTGCGGCCGATCAGGCGCTTGATCGCGTACAACGTGTTGCTCGGGTTGGTCACGGCCTGGCGCTTGGCGGCCTGGCCAACCAGTGTCTCACCATCGTCGGTGTAAGCGATGATGGACGGCGTGGTGCGTGCACCTTCCGCGTTTTCGATCACCTTCGCGTTGCCGCCGTCAAGGATGGCAACACAGGAGTTGGTGGTCCCCAAATCAATACCGATGATGCGTCCCATTGGAATACCTCAAAATCGTTGCTTGACTGTTTCGTCTTCGTCGGCGGCATCGCCGCCTCGTTGTTCGTCTATTTGGGGGGTGGGGTTACGCCTTTCAAGGGTATCGGCGTCACATCCCTCCCCTGCCACATCAATTGGCGGCTTGGCTGACGACTACCATCGCCGGACGTACCAGACGTCCATTCAACAAATAACCCTTCTGCATGACCTCGATCACCGTATTGGGCTCAACCTCGGGGTTGGGCACCATGGTCATGGCTTCATGTACCTGAGGGTCGAACGGCTCGCCTTGCGGATCGACGGCTTCCACACCGAACTTATTAAGCACGTCGAGCTGCAGCTTCAGGGTCATCGAGACCCCTTCGCGGTGCACCTCGCTAGCGCCTTCCTGCATCGACTCCAATGCCTTTTCCAGGCTGTCGATCACCGGTAGCAGTTCCTTGACGAATTTTTCCAGGGCGAACTTGCGAGCCTTCTCGACATCTTGCTCGGCACGGCGACGCACATTCTGCGCTTCGGCGGCGGCACGCGCCGCCTGATCCTTGGACTCCGTCAAGGCTTGCTCCAATTCTTCGACACGCACAGCTAGCGCGTCGGCTTCCGGGTTTTCGAGCGCCTCGGCATCGGTCTCGCTAGCCTCGACATCCTCGACGACGCCTTCGAGGTCGGCATCTTCGCCAGTGGTGTCATCCGGTTGGGGTTCAGCATCGCGCTCAGCGCGAGCCAGCTCTTCCTCGGTCGGGGTCTGCGGGTCTTTGGCCATGAGTTTCTCCTGACAGCTGGCGCGGCCCGAAGCCGCATCTAATAAGCGATTGCCTCCTATATGGGGATGCGATGAACGATCTCAAGCCACCCATTTCGCTTGCGATGCTTGGCAATTGAAGCCCTCACCCAACTACTGTATAAACACACAGAGATCAGCTTCGTTTCCGACGCCCGGAGGTTTTCATGCTGATACAGCTAGCCATTCGCGACTACGCCATCGTCGAGCGCCTCGATCTGGACCTGCACGACGGTATGACAGCCATCACCGGTGAGACCGGCGCCGGCAAATCGATCATGCTTGGCGCTTTGGGGTTATGCCTGGGCGAACGCGCCGACGTGGGCAGCGTGCGCCACGGTTGCGAACGTGCGGATATCAGTGCGCGCTTCGATATCGCCCGGCTCGCCGACGCCCGCGCCTGGCTCGCCGAGCGCGAACTGCCACAAGACGAATGCCTGCTGCGGCGTGTCGTCACCACCTCGGGGCGCTCCAAGGCCTGGATCAACGGCCAGCCGGTCACGGTGAGTGACCTGAGAGCGCTCGGCGAGCATCTCATCGAGGTCCACAGCCAACACGCCCATCAAGCGCTCCTGCGCGAAGAAACGCACCTGCGCCTGCTCGACACCTATGCCGGCCAGACCGAGGCCGTGGCGACCCTCGGCGAACACTTTCATCACTGGCGTGCACGTCGACGGCGACTGCGCGACCTGCAAGAGAGCGGCGATGAAGTGCAGGCACGGCGTCAGCTACTGCGTTACCAGGTCGAGGAGCTGGATCAACTGGCACTCGCCGAAGGCGAACTTGAGACGTTGGAGGACGAACAGACCCAGCTGGCCAATCTTGAGGAGGTCCTCGGGGACGCCCAGTTCGCCGCCGACTGTTGCGATCAGGACGAACACGGCGCACTTTCATTGCTGCATCACGCCAACGCTCGCCTGGGAAACGCTCCCGAAAAGACCCAACGTCAACTGGCGGACGCCCTGGCCATGCTGGGCGAGGCCCAGATCCAGATCGAGGAAGCAGCACGCGAGCTGCATCGCTTCGTCGATACCACCGAGCTCGATCCTCAACGACTGATGGAGGTCGAGGCCCGTCTCGGCGAAGTGCATCGCATCGCACGTAAGCACCACGTCATGCCTGAAGAACTTCGCGACCTGCATCAGCGCCTGAGCGACGAACTGGCGAGTCTCGAAGGTGGTGAACATGACCTGGAAGCACTCGGCGAAGAAGTGGAGCAGGCCCGTGACGCCTACAGACAGCAGGCGCGGGCAATCAGCGAGGCACGTCTTGAGGCGGCGCGCGACTTCGGCGAAGCTGTGCAGGCGCAGCTGGCCTTCCTGGGACTTGGCAAAGCGACCTTCGAGGTTGCCATTTCACCGCGCGAGACGCCCCAGGCCGAAGGGCTCGACCAGGTCAGATTCATGATCAGCGCCAATCCCGGCCAGCCGTCACGCCCACTAAGCAAGGTTGCCTCAGGTGGCGAGCTATCGCGCATCAGCCTGGCGATCCAGGTCGTTGCCGCGCAGCATAGCAGCGTCCCCAGCATGGTCTTCGATGAAGTCGATGTCGGCGTTTCCGGCGCCATCGCGGAAATCGTCGGCCAGCTACTGCGGCGTCTCGGCGCCCAAGGGCAAATCCTGACCGTGACGCATCTGCCGCAAGTCGCGGCCCAGGCGCATCATCATCTGCATATCGAAAAGCGCGCCGAACACGACACGACCCTGACACATATGGCACTGCTCGACGATGCCGGACGTGTGCGCGAACTGGCGCGCATGCTCGGCGGCGTCAAACTATCCGATCGTACACTGGCACACGCTCGCGAAATGCTAGACGCCAGCCAGCACGCCCAGCATTGAGCGAACCTGGCGCTATAGCCACCCTCGACGACGAGGGTACGAAACGACGAAACCGGCCATGAAGGCCGGTTTCGTCGTCGGTGTACGCTAACTGCTCAGGCTACTTCTTGCCGGGCCCCGAGCCTTCTTGACGCGTCACGCTAGAACCCTTGGGGCGTACATACAACACCAGCGCATGATCGACGAGCTCGAAACCATGCTCCTCGGCGATCTCGCGTTGACGCCGCTCGATGGTGTCGTCGAAGAACTCGATGATCTCGCCGCTTTCCAAGCACACCATATGATCATGGTGCTCTTCCTGCGACAATTCGAACACGGCATGTCCGCCATCGAAATTGTGACGAATCACCAGCCCCGCCGTCTCGAACTGGGTCAAGACACGATACACAGTTGCCAGACCGACATCGTCACCTGCGTCGAGCAGAGCTTTATAGACATCTTCGGCGCTCAGATGGTGTTGGTCCTGCGTACTTTCGAGAATTTGCAGGATCTTGACACGCGGCAAGGTGACTTTTAGCCCCGCCTTGCGCAGTTCATGGTTCTGATCGGCCATGGTTGCGGTTGCTCTTCGCAGTATCGTGGTAGGTCAGGTATGATCAATCCAGGCAACGATAGTGAATGATAGGCGCAAATGCAAAACTTGATTAAAACAGTCACCTTTTCCGTCGCCCTGGCGCTCGTCAGCGGGTGCAGCTACGTTGGCGTTTACAAACGCGACTTGGCGCAGGGCAATCTCATCACCAAGGACATGGTCTCGCAACTCGAGACTGGCATGACCAAGGAGCAGGTGCGCTATGTAATGGGCAGCCCCTTGCTGCAAGGCCCGTTCGACGAAAATCGCTGGGACTACGTCTTCTATCTCGACGAAGCCTATGACGACGTGGAAGAAAAGCGCGTGACACTGACCTTCCAGAACGACAAGCTGGCCGACATCGAGCGTGAAGGCGACATCGAGGAGGATGTCGAACTCTCGACTCAGAGCGGCCCCGGCCCGGCGGTGGAAGGCTCCGGACCAGGCGACGGCACCCCCGCAGCGGGGCCCAGCTACGCCCCGGAAGAATAAACACGTCGCGTCTTGTTCTGCTCAGTCGTTTCCCCGAGCCCGCGCCAAGCGCGCTTGCTTGGGGTCGACCGCCAGTGGCCGATAGACCTCGACGCGATCTCCTTCCACTAGCATATGTCGCTCCGGTTCGCGCAATGCCTGCCCGTAGATTCCCAGTGGCGCATGACTAAAGAAATCAACCCCGCGTTCGGGAAACAGGGTCGGCAAGTCGGCCATCGAGACCGCTTCGCGCGCCGACGTACCCGATGGCACCGTGAACGCGACGACATGCTGACGATGAGGCTCCGCGAAGGCGACCTCAACGTTAATACGCGTTTGCTTGATGTCACTGACGGCCATAAAGCGCATCCGCGCGACGCGTAAACGCGTCGACCAATTGGCCGGCCACTTGCTGAAACAGCTTGCCAAACGCCATTCCCAACAGGCGGTTGGAAAATTCGAACTCCATTTCCAGACTCACCCGACAGGCCGACTCGCCCATCGGCGTGAACAGCCAGCGACCGTTGAGACGCTTGAAAGGCCCCTCGGCCAAGGACAGCTCAATGCGCTCATAGGGATATAGATCGTTACGCGTGGCCAACGTCTGCTCCACGCTCCCTTTAGCCAGGGTCATCTCACCTATCAGATAGCGCCCCTCTTCGTGCTCAATGACCCGCGCACGACGGCACCCCGGCAAGAATTCAGGGTAACTCTCGAAATCGTTGACCAGACCGAACATCGCCTCGCATGAATGTCTCACCAAGGCAGACCGATTGACCGTAGGCATTCACCACTCCGCTGACTTTGTTGCGCCTTGCGCGTATGATGGAAGGTTAACATCAAGGCCTTGAATGATATCACGCCTCCCCCCATGTCATGGGGCTTGGGGCTAGCGGATTCGGCGCATCGTAATGTAGAGGTTCCATGGCCAAGAAAAAGGGCAATATCGGCTCAAGTACCATCGCGCAAAACAAGAAGGCTCGCTTCGAATACCATATCGACGAGACCTTCGAGGCTGGCCTGTCGCTGGCCGGATGGGAAATCAAGAGCATGCGCGCCGGCAAGGCGCAGCTTACCGATACCTACATCCTGATCAAGAATGGCGAAGCGTGGCTGCTAGGCAGTCATATCACGCCGCTCGATACCGCGAGCACGCATGTCGTGGCGGATCCGTCGCGTACGCGCAAGCTGCTGCTGCACCGCAAGGAGATCGCCAGGATCTTCTCGCGTACCCAGGACAAGGGGCATACATGCGTGCCGCTGAAATTGTACTGGAAGAAGAATCTCGTCAAATGCGAGCTCGCGCTCGTACGCGGCAAGAAGATGCATGACAAGCGCGCCACAGAAAAGGCCCGCGACTGGAATCGCGAAAAGGCCCGTATCATGCGCGCCCACTAAACGCGGCAAGGGCGCATCGAGAAAAAGACGTCTGGCCACGAAAAGCCGTGGCGACGGGGTTGAACTAGCCTCGGGGCGTCCCAACCTGTTAGACTGTAGAAACGCTTATGGGGGCGACATGGCTTCGACGCCGGTGACAATCCCTGAGGTGCATGCCGAGAGCGTAACGTATCTCGTAAATCAAACGTTACGACCAATAGTCGCAAACGACGACAACTACGCTCAGGGCGCGCTGGCAGCGTAACAACTGCTAGCTTCTAGTCCGGCCCGGAGGTGATGTGCCCATTCATCACCGATGGGATACGAGCTCAGATTGATGGGATCGCGGCTGGCTTTGTCCTCGCGTCAGCCGCTAAAACTTAGAGGAATCGCGTCGCTGGATCCTGCCCGTCGGAGCCAGAGGCGCTAAATTAAAAGACGGACCTAAGCATGTAGAGCCGATGGGTGAGTGCCGGCGGACGGGGGTTCAATTCCCCCCGCCTCCACCAAACACCGAAAAAGCCAACCCCGAGGGGTTGGCTTTTTTCGTTGCCAGGGCCGAGTGGCCCTGGGCTTAGGCTGGGTGACTTATGACTCTGGCAGCCACTCCTGGACCATGTCCTGATTATCCTCCACCCACTGCTTGGCGTTTTCGTAGGGGTCAGAGTCTTCCTCCTGGTTCATCAGCATGACTTCGCCCATGTCTTCGGCGGTCCACTCGAAGGCGTCCAGAATGGCATAGGCCTCCGGCATGTCCTCCTTGAGCCCCTGGCGAACGATGGTATGGATCTGCTCGGCGCCACCATAGACATTCTTGGGATCGTCCAAGTACTTGAGATCCCAGCGCGCGAACATCCAGTGCGGCGTCCAGCCGGTCACAGCGATATCTTCATCGTTAGCGATGGCGCTTTTCAGTGCTGCGGTCATTGTGGCGCCGCTGCCGCTTTGCAGATTCAGGTCAAGATCGTATTCATCGATGACCTTGTCGGTGAGGCGCATGATCCCGGCGCCTGGGTCGATACCGGTGAGCTTGTTGTCGAAGTCCTCGGCATGCTCATTAAGATCCGCAATCGAATCGACCTCGCTATAGGCCGGAACCACCAGACCCAGTTTGGTACCGTCCAGGTTGACGCCCGTATCGACCAACTGATCCTGGAGTTGAGCGTAGTAATCCTCATGCGTGGTCGGAAGCCACCCGGCCAGTAAAGCGTCGGTGTCTCCAGTAGCCACGGATTGCCACATGGCAGCGGCGGACAGCGAGGACATCTCAACCTCGTAACCGGCTTGCTCGAGCACAGCCCGCATCACATTGGTAGAGGCAACCGTAGAAGACCACTCGACATACGCTAGATTAACGGTGCCCTTGTCCTGGGCTTGCACAGTGGTTGCCGCCAAGCCAGCACCGGCAATCAAGGCCAGACCGGCGAGACGCATCGATGGCTGAGTCATGGGAAATGCCTTTATTGGAAGTGTGACTTAAGCATGCCGAGAAGAGATACTCGTTGCAAATCGAGACGCCGCCATGCATGAGGCAACGTCAACAAGTTAATGCTGACCCATGTATTGCTAAAGTGTCAGGCAGCACAGATCCGTACAAGTATGGTACAAAAAAGAGCGGAGCCGTTATCATCATGCTAGCGATGGCTCATATTCCTTTCGCGACGTCTACGTCGAAACGCTGCGTCCATCGCTCGACGCTCGGCAATGGGCCACCTAGTGTTAGTATTACTAGGCAAATTCATCATAAACGATGTGGCTGCATGCCACTCAGTTCATTCCGTACAAGGAGGTTACTGCGTGCCGACTCTACGCCTCGATACGTGGCTCAGCCGTTGGTTGTTGCTGTGTCTGCTTTTCGTGATGGCGCCGGCCCTGGCTCAACAGGGCGCGACGCCTGCAGGAAGTAGCACTCCCGCCTATTCTACCTTGGCCGACATGCTCGAAAACGAGCAGACCCGCCAGACGATCATCGATCAACTGCGTGCCCAGGCAGCCCAGGAAAACGCCCTGACTGTCGAAGGGGCATCCTCTCCCGAAGAGATCGCCGACGGGGCGCCCAGCGACCAGACAGCCGAAGAGGTGTCCTTCCCTCGCCGCCTGGCCGATGCCACCAGCCATATCGCGGGGGATCTAGGCGGTCAGTTCAAGAGCCTAGGCACGGCTCTAGTCGGCTTGTTCAGCAGTAGCGATGCAAGCGCCAGCGGGCCGGGCTTCGATACCGGAGCGTTTCTGATTTCCGCACTCAACCTCGCGCTGGTGGTGATCGGGGCCTTCGTTGCGTTGCTCGTACTCCGACGCATCGCGTCGCCGCTATTCCGCAAGCTCAGCCAATGGTCATCGCAGCGAACCGAAAAAAGCGCCCTGCTGCGCACTATCGTCGCCGTCGTACTGGCCGCCATCGTGGATGTCGTCGTCGTCATACTGGCTTATGTCGTTGGCAATCTAGTGGCGACCTTTGCCATCGGTGTGGCGGGCAGCATGGAAACGCGTTTCTCGCTATTCCTGAACGCCTTCTTGATGATCGAGCTGTTCAAGGCCGCGCTGCGCATGCTGTTCTCGTCGCATTACGATGGCCTGCGCCTGATGCCCATAGCCTCCCAACAGGCTTCATATTGCAATCGCTTCCTCGCACGCCTGGCCGGCTTCATCGGTTATGGCATGCTGGTCGCTGTGCCCATCATTAATTACAACCTGTCGCCTGCGCTCGGCCAGGGGCTCGGCACGCTGATCATGCTCCTGGCGTTGATCTACGCCGCCACGGTGATCCTCAAACATCGCATACCGCTACGCGATGCCCTCATGCAACGCGCCGATAATGCCGACATGAGCGCCACTCGTTTCGCGCTACGTCTGCTGGGCCGCACCTGGCACATGTTGGCCTTAGCCTATGCTTTGGTGGTCTTCGCCGTCACCGTGCTGCATCCGCAGACGGCGCTGCCCTTCGTGCTGCTGGCCACGCTCAAGACCGTCATCATCATCGGCATCGGCATGTTGGTCTCTGGTGTGCTCACCCAGTTGATCGGCCGCCGCGTTCGTCTCTCCGGGGATATCCAGCGTCGCCTTCCGCTGCTGGAAACGCGCCTCAACGCCTACGTACCGACCGCCCTCAAGGTGATTCGCGCAATCATTTTGATCGCCGTGGCGATGTTCGTGCTCAGCACTTGGCAGGTCTTCGACCTCGCGGCCTGGTACGCCTCCGAGGCCGGCATACATGTCGTGGGCACCACGCTGAATGTGATCATTATCCTGCTGGTGGCCATCGCCGCCTGGATCGGCCTCGCTAGCCTGATCGAGCATCGCTTGAATGCGGATGCCGGTGCCGGTGAACCTTCAGCCCGCGCCAAGACACTGTTGTCCCTGTTCCGCAACGCCCTGGCGATCGCCTTGATCACCATGACGGCGATGATCATATTGGCGGAAATCGGCATCAACATCGGCCCGTTGATCGCCGGTGCCGGGGTTCTCGGCCTCGCCATCGGTTTCGGCTCGCAGAAGCTGGTACAGGACGTTATCACCGGGGTCTTCATTCAGTTGGAAAACGCCATGAACACCGGCGATGTCGTCACCGTCGGCGGCACCACCGGGACGGCCGAACGCGTCGGCATCCGCTCGGTGGGTATTCGCGATCTCTCGGGCACCTACCACATCGTGCCGTTCTCCTCGGTGGATACCGTCTCCAACTACATGCGCGAATTCGGTAACCACGTCGGCGAATACGGTATCGCCTACCGCGAGAGCATCGACGATGCCATCGAGCAATTGCAAGCCGCCTTCGACGCTCTCAAGGAAAGCGAGCACGGCTACAAGCTGCTTGAACCGCTCAGCGTGGCCGGCGTCACCGCACTGGCCGACAGCTCGGTCAACATCCGCGTGATCATCAAGACCACGCCGGGCGACCAGTGGGCCGTGGGTCGTGCCTACAACCGCCTGGTCAAGATGTATTTCGACGCCGCGGGCATCGAGATTCCGTTCCCGCACACCACGCTCTACTTCGGGCAGGAGAAGGACGGCAGCGCCCCACCGGCCAATCTGCGCATTCTGTCCCAGAAGGGCGACGTGGTGGATAGCCAGTCACCCTCCGGCAACGCGTCGCTCTCGCCCGACGCCCCATCGGATGAGAATACGAATCCCGAGCATACCAAGCCGGACAACGACGAGGACCCGAACTGAGCCCGACGCGTCGCCGCTTTCACGGCGACGCCTAGACGTCAAAGGGCCGCCCCTGCCGGGGCGGCCCTTTTTTCGGTCACGGCCTTCTCGGTCATGGCCGCCCTCGGGGACACCGGGGGGCGGCCATGATCGCTCAACGGCTTATTGCGTCGTCACCAGCATGATCGCGCAGAGCACTGCCGTCACCCACATGGCCGGTTTGATCTCGGTTAGGCGCCCCGTGCACAGCTTGATCGCCACGAAGCTCAGAAAGGCGAAGGCGATGCCCAGCGTGATCGAATACGTCAGCGGCATGACGATGATCGCCAGAAACGCCGGAAACGCCTGATCCATCTTCTGCCACTCGATGTGCCCCACCGGCGCCAGCATGAACACACCCACCATCACCAGTGCCGGGGCGGTGGCGATCGCCGGCACCAGCGACAGCAGCGGCGACAGGAACAGGAACGGCAGGAACAGCAAGCCGCAAACCACCCCGACGATCCCGGTACGCCCGCCCTGGGCGACTCCCACGCCGGATTCGATGAAGGTCTGCGCGGCACTGGTTCCCAACGGCGCGGCGATCATCGACGCAAAGGCGTCCACGGTCATCGAACGCTTGAGGTTGCGAGGCTGACCGTTCTCGTCCTTAAGATCGGCGGCCTCCGATAGCGCTAGGAAACACGACAGCGCATCGAAGAAGTTGGTGAACAGCATCACGAAGATGAACGGCCAATAGGCCACCTTGAGCGCGCCCCAGAGATCCACCTGCCACATGACGCTGAAGTCCGGCCATGCGGCGAGACCACTCCATGCCACGACGACATCCGCCCCCCACAGACGCCCCATGGGTATCGCCACCAGCGTGGTGATGACGATTCCCAATACCAACGCGCCGTTGACGCGCAACGTGACCAGAATCGCCGTCAGCAGCATCCCGGCAATGAAGGTGATCAATGCTGGGTCCAACGCCCCTAGCGATATCAGCGTGGCGGGATCATCGACGACAAAACCGGCGTTCTTGAAGCCGATGAAGGTAATGAATAGCCCGATACCGCAGGTGATGCCATAACGCAGCGAATCGGGAATCGCCTCGACGATCGCCTTGCGCACGTTGAAGAATGCCAGTAGTGCGAACAGCACGCCCGACCAAAACACGCAGCCCAGCGCTACCTGCCACGGCAGGCCCGCCCCCTGTACCAGGGTGTAAGCAAACAGGGCGTTCATGCCCATGCCAGGGGCGACGAGAATGGGGTTGCGCGCATACAGCCCCATCGCCAGGCTGCTCAGGAAGCTGATCAGCACCGTCGCGGAAAGCCCTGCCGAGAACGGAATCCCCGCATCGCTGAGGATCGTCGGGTTGACCACGATGATGTACATTGCCGCGAGAAAGGTCGCCAGGCCGGCAAGTAATTCTGTTCGCAGGGTCGAGCCATAGCGGCGGATGCCGAAGTAACGCTCCAGGGCACCATCCTGTTGCGTCGTCGATCGGTGGGGAGTCTGCGCCATGATGTTTTCCTATGGGTATCATTGTTGTCATGAAGGAAGCTCTAACGTTACCCATACCTTGACCAGTTGGACAAGAGTATAGAAACATCAACGGCCTACAGGCCACTCCGTTAAGGCACCTGCAGGCCGCAACTCGCCCTTCATGACAGGCGATAAAAAAGGGCGCCCGCAGGCGCCCAGGAGAGCAAAACGTTGGTTAGCGTGTGCGTTCGCTCGGCTGCGGTAACGCTGGCAACGAGCGATCGAGCAGCTCCACGCTCTGACGATAGAAGAGCTGACTCTTCTGATGTTCGCCTAAGTTGGCGTAGAGGCGCGCCAGCTCGGCACATACCACCCCACTGGAACGCTGGCGCTGGCTGGCTTCGAAGTATTCCTGCGCCTTGCCCCAATAAGCGTTGCGCAACGATAAACGCCCCAAACTCAGCAGTAAATCGGGGTCGTTGGGACGCTCCTGCAACCATTTCTCGGCGTATGCCAACTGACGCCCGGCATCCACGTTGAGCAAGCCATAACGCAGCACTAGGCGCGTGTCCCAGTGCTCCTTGAGGGAATGACGCAGCAAGCGCTCGGCCATCGCTTCTTCGCCGTCCTTGACCAACGCCTCAGTATACAAGACCACCAGTTCGACATCGCTGCGCAGGTAGTCGGGCATATCAGCCCACAGGTTGCGCACGCGGTTGGCATCGGCAGTGGGCTGGCGCTGGACCGCCTGCAGGATCAACTCGTGATAGGCACGCTGTTCCAGCTCACGGCGCTCTTCCTCGGTGATCAGCTGTTGCTTGTCGAGCTTGGGCAGCAAATGACGCAGCCCCTCCCAGTCGCTGACGCTGAGATAGGCCTGACGCAGCAATTTGAGTACTTGTGGATGATTGGGCAGCTGCTTTTCGAGGCGCGTCAGCGTCGCCAGCGCCTCCTCGAACTGCTGGCGATCGAGCATCAGCTGCGCTTGCACTATGCCCACCGCGTTATCGGCTCCCTCGGTACTATGATGGGCACGCTTGAGTAGCGTATCGGCATGCTCGAAACGTCCCTGATAATGCGCCGCCAGTGCCGCGGAAAGGTAATTGACCAGCGGCGTACTGGAATCGTCCGCCGCCTTGACCAGGTCCCTCTCGGCACGTTTCCAGCGGCCTTCGGCGAGCGCCACCAAGCCTCTCACGGTACGCTTCATGGCATTACGATTGCGCGTGCGGCTATTCCAGACCTTGAGCCGGCTCACCGGACGACGCAGCCGGTGGAGGACGCGCAGCAGGAAATGCAGGGCCAGAAACACCGCTAGCAATATCACCAGACCCAGCCAGAAGGAGGTCTGAATCGAGGTATCACCCACGCGCACCAGCCAGTAACCGGGCATCGACTGCATCAGCTGGCCGAATAGCGCGCCGACAGCCAGCCCCACGACGATGAGAAGAATCAGCTTTCTCATGCACTGTCTCCTTCATCGTTCTGACGTTGCTCGCCACCACCGTCATCGTTGCCATTCTGGAAACGCTTCTCGATGAAGTCCTTGAGCGTCTGCTGCGACTCGCTGATATCCGGCAGCTCAGGCCGAATGGTCTTGTCACGCAATGACTCAAGGCGCCCAAGGGAGTTGTTCACCGCATCTTGCTCGGTGTCGTAGTAGCGCTCAATCAGGGTGATCGCCTTGTCGAGGCTGGCTTGGTAAAGCTTGGGCTCGGTCTTGAGCAAGGCCAATTGAGCCTGCTCGAGCAAGAGGCGCGCGTTCTGGCGCAGGTAGGACTCCTGCTCAGGTGTCACCAAGGCTTCAAGCGCTTCATCGTGACGGCGTATGACGACGAGATCCTTGAGCTCACCGCCCAGGCGGGAGAGCTGTTGTTGCCAGCCGCCCTTGAGCGAGGAATCGTCGTCGTTCTGCGCGGTGATCTCTTCCACGTCCTGCTTGAGCGGCAACCCCGCCAGTTGCTCCTGCTGCGCCATCAATGTCAGATACAAGCCGGTGCGATCTACCGTGGGCACTGAATCCAGCGCCGCCAGCTCGGACTGAATCGCCCGGCGCACCGGAATCAGTGCCGGGTTGTCGGCATCTGTCAGACGTTTATCGGCAGCCTTGAGCAACGCCTTGGCACCCTTGACGTCGCGCTCGAGCTGCAGGCGCTGGTTAGCCAAGCGCAGCAGATACTCGGCCTCGGCATGCAGCCACTCGCGCGGGTCGGCCTCCTGCTCGTCGGCCAGCTCGGAGAGCACCTTGTCGAGATTCTTGTCGATGTCTTGACGATAGTCCTGAAAATCGCCCTTGAGCGATTCGAACGCCTTCTCTCGTTGGTCGAGACGTTCGCGCAGCGTGTCGAGGGTCTGCGCGTTCTTCTCGCCGGCACTGGCCAGCTCGGCCTGTTGCGCCTGTAAGCGCTTCCAGCCATACCCAAGCCCCAGCGCCACGACGATGGCTACGATTACGGCGATGATCAGCGCCACAATGGCCAGGCCACGCCCGTTGCCACCGCCACCTTGCGAAGTTTGTGCGGAGGGGGGCGAGGTGCCGTTGCCGACGCCGCCGGCTTTACTCGACGTCGTCTTGTCATGCGAGGCAGCGCCCGCCGACGCCCCACCGGCCGACGATGAGCGCGTGCCGCCGGTGCGGGTCTTACCCGTATCCTTGGCCGGGGTGTCCGTCGCTTTTTGCTGGGACTTGGCGCCACGTTTGGCGGTAGCCGACGATGCGCCGGCTCCGGATGTCGTCTCGCTCGCCTTGCGAGACGCATCGTCCGTCTTTTCATCCGCCTTTGACGTCGCATCGGAAGAAGTCTGGGACGCCGCGGCGTCGGTTGTCGATGCCTTGGACGACGCGGCATCCGCCGCCTTGTCCGAGGCACCGCGCGCCTCGTCGGCTACCTCGCCGTCGGCGTCGGCCTTGTGAGTCTCGGAGGAAGCCGGCGACTGAGGCGTCTCGTCAGCGGACGTCGACGCATCGGTGGGCGTGTTTTTATCATCCTGATCCTGTCGTTTGCTCATGTGTCGCTAGCCCTTTTCAAACTCATCGTGATCAACGTCGGCGCGTCACGTGTCGCCTACTTCCTGTACGGCGGTCACCAAGGCCTCGGGGGTCGCACCTTGCGCTACGTATAGCGAAGCGAAGCCCATCGTGTCTGCCAGTGTAGCCAAACGCTGACTGGAAACGATTAGCGGTTTGTTCAACGCCGCCTGTCCGCACCAGATAACCAGATGCTCGAGCAATTCGCCACTGGTCACGATCATGGCCGTGAAATCGCCCGTGGCGAGCCAGCCTGCAGCGGTCGTGTCCGGCGCCGTATAAACGCGCCGATAGAGTGCCAGCTTGGTGGCCCGTGCGCCACGTGCCTCGAGCGTCTGCGTGAGCAGCTGGCGCCCCCCTGTTCCGCCGACGACCAGCACCCGCTGACCGTCGAGCCGTGTCAGTGAACGCATCGCCAATAGCGCCTCGCTGGTCGTGCCCCGACCGGGGTCAGGCACACTCGACTTGACGTCCAGACCACGGTAAAGCGTCGCCGCCGTCGCCACCCCCAGCGCATAGAAACGCGGCCCCTGCGGCAATTGCGGCCAATAGCGATCAAGCCACTCGACCAAGCACTCGGCAGCGAAGGGGCTGGTCACGACTACCACGTCGTACTGATCGACATCCAGCAGGGGAGCGCGCTTGACCTCGTCGACGTCGAGCGGCTGCAAATGCATCACCGCCGGGCGGGCGGGTGCGAAGCCCGCCTCCGACAAGGCCTTGGCCAGCCGCTCGCCGCCCTCGCCGGGGCGCGTCACCAGGATGCGTGACGCGGCGCTCATTCCCCTTGGCCGTACACGTCCGCCAGGATCTCGCCGGCGCCCTGATCGAGCAGCGACTCGGCGATGCGCACGCCCAAGGCCTCGGGCTCGGAAGCCGAGCCACGCCCTTCGGCACGCAACACATGCGAGCCATCCGGATCACCGACCAGCGCCCGTAGCCATAGAGTGCGGTCGTCATCCTCGAGCACAGCGTAGCCGCCGATGGGCACCTGGCAACCGCCGTCCAGGCGCGTGTTCATGGCACGTTCGGCGCGCACCCGGGTGGCCGTCTGCGGATGATCGAGCGGCGCCAGGATCTCGAGCAGCGTTTCATCGTCATAGCGACATTCGATGCCCAAGGCGCCCTGGCCGCAGGCCGGCAGGCTGACTTCCGGCGGCAGCTCTTGGGTGATGCGATGGCCAAGCTCGAGACGTTCGAGCCCCGAGGTCGCCAGAATGATCGCCTCGAACTCGCCGCCGTCCAGCTTGCCCAGGCGAGTTTGCACGTTGCCACGCAGGTTGAGCACCTCCAGATCGGGGCGCGCCTCCTTGACCTGCAGGCCCCGGCGCAGGCTAGAAGTGCCCACACGCACGCCCTCGGGCAAGGCGTCCAGGGTAGCGTAATCGTTGGAGACGAAGGCATCCGTGGGTGCGCCGCTTTCCAGAATCACCGATAGCCCCAGCCCTTCGGGGAAGTGCATCGGCACATCCTTCATCGAGTGCACGGCGATATCGGCACGCCCGTCCAGCAGCGCCTCCTCCAATTCTTTGACGAACAGCCCCTTGCCACCGACCTTGGACAGCGGCGAATCGAGAATCTTGTCGCCACGCGTCGTCAGGGCGACCAGCTCCACCTCGAGTCCAGGATGTAGCGCCATCAGCCGAGCCTTGACATGCTCAGCCTGCCATAACGCAAGGCGGCTCTGACGGGTGGCGATGCGCAGTGTCTGCATGGCGGGCATTGAACTCTCCTAAATGGGCGCACACCGATTCGGCGGCGGGGATGACTATCATCATAAAGCAGTCCCCGGTCGAGGAAAAATCCCGCCCCCAGCGTTCCCGTGCCCTGTCCCACCTCGCCAGCGGCGCCGACTCTGGTACACTCAGGGCATCACCATCTCGACCAAGCAGGACGCCACGCCCGATGAGCAATACGACCAACCAATCCTGGGGCGGACGCTTCAGCGAGCCCACCGACGCCTTCGTCGCGCGCTTCACGGCATCGGTAGACTTCGACCGGCGCCTCTATCATCACGACATTCGCGGCTCGATCGCGCATGCCACCATGCTCGAACGCGTTGGCGTGCTCACCTCTGATGAGTGCGAGGCCATCGTGCAAGGCCTCGGCGAAGTCGAGCGGGAAATCGAGGCCGAACAATTTCCTTGGTCGGTGGAACTCGAAGATGTGCACATGAACATCGAGGCCCGGCTGACCGAGAAAATCGGCATCACCGGCAAGAAGCTGCATACCGGGCGCTCGCGCAACGACCAGATCGCCACCGATATTCGACTTTATCTGCGCGACGAGATCGACATCGTCGCGGCCGAGCTCGCCCGCCTGCGCGAGGGGTTGATCGAGCTTGCCACCCGCGAGGCCGACACCATCATGCCCGGCTTCACGCATTTGCAGACCGCCCAGCCGGTGAGCTTCGGCCACCACCTGCTGGCCTGGCAGGAAATGCTCGCCCGCGACCACGAACGCCTGCTGGACTGCCGCAAGCGCGTCAACGTGATGCCGCTGGGTGCCGCCGCGCTGGCCGGCACCACCTATCCCATCGACCGCCACGTCACCGCCGAGCTGCTGGGCTTCGAACGCCCCGCCGAGAACAGCCTCGACGCGGTCAGCGATCGCGACTTCGCCATCGAGTTCGGCGCCTTCGCCAGCGTACTGTTGATGCACCTGTCACGCATGAGCGAGGAGCTGGTGCTGTGGACCAGCGCCCAATTCGACTTCATCGACCTGCCCGACCGTTTCTGCACCGGCTCGTCGATCATGCCGCAGAAGAAGAACCCTGATGTCCCCGAGCTGGTACGCGGCAAGACCGGCCGCGTCTATGGCCACCTGATGGGACTTTTGACGCTGATGAAGTCGCAGCCACTGGCTTACAACAAGGACAATCAGGAAGACAAGGAACCGCTGTTCGACACCCTCGACACCGTGCAGGGCTGTCTCAAGGCGTTCGCCGACATGGTGCCGGCCATCGAGGCCAAGACGGACAACATGTTCGAGGCCGCGCGCAAGGGCTTCTCCACCGCCACCGATCTAGC
This sequence comes from Chromohalobacter canadensis, assembly GCF_029544075.1. GTDB lineage: Bacteria > Pseudomonadota > Gammaproteobacteria > Pseudomonadales > Halomonadaceae > Chromohalobacter > Chromohalobacter canadensis_A. The sequence continues at coordinate 67,108 of NZ_JAJQJH010000002.1, forward strand.
GGACTACCTCGTGCGCGCCGGTGTGGCCTTTCGCGATGCCCACGAAATCGTCGGCCAAGCCGTGGCGCTAGGCCTGCGCGAGCAGAAGGACCTTTCAGAGATGTCCCTCGACGAGTTGCGCCAGTTCTCCGACGCCATCCAGGCCGACGTCTTCGAAGTACTGACGCTGGAAGGTTCGGTGGCAGCGCGCAATCACATCGGCGGCACCGCGCCGGATCAGGTCCGCGCCGCTGCCCAACGCGCCCGCGATGCGCTCGCTACGCTGCAACAGGAGGCATGATGCGCTTACTTCCCATGCTGGCCATTCTCGGCATAGCTGCGTTCACGCTCGCCGGTTGCGGCCAAAAGGGGCCGCTTTACATGCCCGATGACGAACAGGCCAGCGAGCAGTACGATCCGGCGAACGCCTATGAAGACGACGCCGATCAAGGCGAAGAAGGCGCCGCAGACGACGCTTCTTCTCAATCCGACAGCGACGCAGACTGACGATGGATCATTTCAACTACCGCGACGGTCAACTCTACGCTGAAGACGTCCCAGTGGCCGACATCGCCGAGCGTTTCGGCACGCCCTGTTACGTGTATTCACGGGCGACCTTCACGCGCCACTTCAAGGCCTATAGTGACGCGTTGGGCGAGCATCCGCACCTGATCTGCTACGCGGTGAAGGCCAATGCCAACCTCGCCGTGCTCGACCTGTTGGCGCGCCTCGGCGCAGGGTTCGACATCGTCTCCCAAGGCGAGCTCGAGCGTGTGCTGGCTGCCGGCGGCGACCCCGCCAAGGTGGTGTTTTCCGGCGTCGCCAAGCAGGCCGGTGAAATGGCCCGCGCGCTGGAAGTGGGCATCAAGTGCTTCAACGTGGAATCGCTGCCGGAACTCGAGCGCCTGAACCAGGTGGCGGGCGAATGCAGTCGGGTGGCGCGCGTCTCGTTGCGCGTCAATCCCGACGTCGACGCCCGGACGCATCCCTACATTTCCACCGGCCTCAAGGCCAACAAGTTCGGTATCGCCGTCGACGATGCCTTCGAGGTCTATCAGCGCGCCGCCGAACTGCCGAATCTCGAGGTCGTCGGTCTGGATTGCCACATCGGTTCGCAGCTCACTGAGCTAGCGCCCTTCCTCGACGCCCTGGACCGCCTGCTGGTGCTGCTCGACCGCCTGCATGAGGCAGGTATTACCATCGAGCACCTCGACCTGGGCGGCGGCCTCGGCGTGCCCTATCAAGACGAGCAACCGCCCGCGCCCTACGATTACGCCCGCGCCTTGCTTGAGCGCCTCGATGGCCGCAACCTGACGCTGCTCTTCGAACCGGGCCGCTCGATCGCCGCCAACGCCGGGATCATGCTCACCCGGGTCGAATACCTGAAGCCCGGCGAGACTCAACATTTCGCCATCGTCGACGCCGGCATGAACGACCTGATTCGCCCCGCGCTGTATCAAGCATGGCAGCGCATCGTGCCGGTCGATACCCGAGCGCCGCGCGAGACGGCACTCTACGATGTGGTCGGCCCAGTCTGTGAAACCGGCGACTTCCTGGGTAAGGCGCGCGAACTGGCCATCGCACCGGGCGACCTGCTCGCGGTCCGTTCGGCGGGAGCCTACGGCTTCGTGATGGCCTCCAACTACAATAGCCGACCGCGTCCGGCCGAGATCATGGTCGACGGCGGTAGTGCGCAGGTCGTGCGCGAACGCGAGCCACTCGCCGCCTTATGGGCTGGCGAACACCGCCTGGCGGAGACCTCCTGATGCTGCTGCATTTCACCAAGATGCACGGGCTCGGCAACGACTTCATGGTGGTCGATTTGGTCACCCAGCGGGCGCGGCTCGACACCGAGCGCATCCGGCAGTTGGCCGACCGTCATCTCGGCATCGGTTTCGATCAGTTGCTGCTGGTCGAACCGCCGCGCGACCCCGAAATGGATTTCCGCTACCGCATCTTCAACGCCGATGGCCACGAAGTGGAAAATTGCGGTAACGGCGCTCGCTGCTTTGCACGCTTCGTGCGCGAAGCGCGCCTGACCCACAAGCGTGAGATTCGCGTCGAAACCCAGGCCGGGCCTCTGACCCTTCGCGTCGAGGAAGACGAGCGGGTCCGCGTAAACATGGGCGTGCCGCGTTTCGCGCCCGAAGCCGTGCCCTTCGATGCCCCGGCCGATGCGCCCACGCATACCCTGGAGGTCGACGACGCACGCTGGGAGATCGGCGTCGTTTCGATGGGCAACCCTCACGCTGTCCTCGTGGTCGACGATGTCGATACCGCGCCGGTGGCACACCTGGGCCCGCTCATCGAACGCCACGTGCGCTTCCCCCGGCGCGTCAATGTGGGCTTCTTGCAGGTCGTCTCGCGTCACGAGGCGCGCCTGCGGGTCTTCGAACGCGGCAGCGGCGAAACGCTGGCCTGCGGCACCGGCGCCTGCGCGGCGGTGGCCAATGGTATCCGGCGCGGGTTGTTCGAGAGTCCCGTCGATGTTCATCTACCCGGTGGCACGCTAACCTTGGAATGGTCCGCCGAGGACGCCCCCATGGTAATGATCGGCCCCGCCACCAGCGTCTTCGAGGGGCGTATCGCGCTACCTTAGCAGCATTGCCGAGTGCCCTAAGAACCTGCAAACAACGACACGGCACGCAAGACGGAAACACAGGAGAACATACGCATGTCCCAAACCCAGGCGCCCGAGCCGCGCACTACGCTCGACCCTGAGCGTGTCGCGCATTGGCTGGCCCGTCACCCCGACTTCTTCGTCGGCCGAGAGGGACTGCTCCAACAGCTAAAAGTGCCGCATCCCCAGACCCAGGGCGCGATTTCGCTGCTCGAACGTCTCGTGCACGACCTGCGCGAGCGCGCCGAGACCGCCGAATGGCGCCTCGAGCACCTTTTGGAGACGGCGCGTCATAACGAGGCACAGTACCAGCGCACCCGCTCGCTGATCCTGGCGCTGCTCGAGGCGGAAAACGTCGACGCGTTGGGCGAGGCCCTATCGACCCAACTCAGCGAACGCTTTCGCACCCAGGCGGTCGCGTTGTGGCTGGACTCGCCCCACGATGGTAGCGCCGTACAGCCACCCCAGATGCGTCTCGATGACTCTGCGCGCGCGACACTGGAGGAGCTTCTCGACGGCCACAACAGCCGCTGCACTCAGCTCTCGCGAGAAGCGTGGCGTACGCTCCTTCCCCATTCCGAGCCACCCGAGAGCAGCGGTTCATGCGCCGTGACGCGCTTGACCATGGGCGAGCCGCTCGGCTATCTGCTGCTTGCCAGCCAGGAGAGCGAGCACTTTCGTGCCACGCTCGACACCCTGTTCACCGATTACCTCGGCGAAATCGTCGCGCGCTTGCTGATCCGGCTGGATACCGAGCATGCACGCCGCGATTGAAGAGTTCCTGCGCGGGCTGGCGGGGCATGCCAGCCCCGCAACACTGGATGCCTATCGGCGCGACTTGGCCGCACTAGCGCATTTCCTCGAGGCACATGACGTCGACGACTGGTCCACGCTGGATGTTGCCCTGGTCCGTCGTTTCTTGGGCGCCGAGCGCACCCGCGGTCTAGCCCCGCGCAGTCTCGCCAGGCGCCGCGCCGCGCTATCGCGCTTCGCCGATCATCTGGTGCGCAGCGGCGTGCTCGCTCACAATCCCGTGGCCTTGACCCAGACACCGCGTCAGCCTCAGCACCTGCCGCGTCCGGTGGATGTCGATCAGTTATCGCGCTTTCTGGATACCCCGCACGACGACACCCCACTCGGCGTGCGCGATCAAGCCATGCTGGAGCTGTTCTATTCCTGCGGGCTGCGTCTAGCGGAGTTGACGGCGCTGGACATCACGGATCTAGAGACGCGGCGTGTGCGAGTGGTGGGCAAGGGTAGCAAGCCTCGCCAGATGCCCCTTGGCAGCCGTGCCCAGGCAGCGCTGACCGCATGGTTCAAGGTCCGTGGCCAACTAGCCGACGCGGAAGAACGCGCGCTGTTCGTCGGTCAACGCGGCGTACGACTCGGGCATCGCGCGGTGCAGAAACGCCTCGTGCATCTTGCCCGCGAGCGCGGCCTGCCCGAACACCTGCACCCGCATCGGCTGCGCCACTCCTTCGCCAGCCACCTGCTCGAATCGAGCCAGGATCTGCGTGCCGTGCAGGAGCTTTTGGGGCATGCCAATCTGTCCACCACGCAGGTCTATACGCGTCTCGACTGGCAGCATCTCGCCGACGCCTACGATGCTGCCCACCCGCGCGCCCGGCGCCACGAAACGCCCGGCGAAGGCTGAGCCTTAAGTCTCTGGAGACGACCTCGATGGCGATAACCGCGCTAACCTTCGATCTTGACGACACGCTGTGGAACAACCGTCCGGTCCTTGAGCGTGCCGAAGCCGGCCATTATCAATGGCTCAGCGGCGCACTCGCCGCCGCCTCGCCAGGCGCCGGCAACGCGTTCATGACGCATTACCCCTTGCACGCGTATCAGCAGCGCCGCGCCGACGTGGCGCGGCGCTTTCCGCTCAAACGCGGCGACTTCACCTGGATTCGCGAACGCGCGTTGTTCGAGATGGTGGAAGCCTATGGCCTGCCGCGCCTTCAGGCGCGTCTATGGGCGGCGCATGCCATCGCGCATTTCCTCGACCTACGCCATGACCTCACGCCCTATCCCGAGGTAGTGGCCATGCTCGACACGCTGCGCCGGCGCTATCGGATCGCCGCGATCACCAACGGCAACGCCGATCTCAAGCGCCTGGACCTGGCCGACCATTTCAGCGTCATGATCGCCGCGGGCGAGCTACATGCCCCCAAGCCCGACCCACGCGCCTTCCTCGCGGCACTGGCAAGGCTCGATGTCCGGCCGTCACAGGGTCTTCATGTGGGCGACTCCTGGCGCGAGGACGTACTCCCCGCGCAGCGCCTGGGCATGCAGGTGGCCTGGATCGACGCCAAGAACGAAGGTCCGTGCGAACTGCTACCCGGCGTACATAGACTGACCCACGTTCGTGAGCTCCCCGCGCTGCTCGATAGCCTGGCGTTTTAATTAACCTTTCGCATCACACGGTATCCGGCTCACATAGCCAGGCATCCATGCGCGCGCAGGCCTCGTCGACGCCTTGCCGCTTGAGCGCAGAGAACAGCTGCACGCTGACCAAGTCTTCCCATTCGGCGAGCTGACGCCGCACTGCCAGAAGCGATGACTTGGCCGCCCCGGGCTTGAGCTTGTCGGCCTTGGTCAACAGGATGTGCACGGGCATCGCTTTCTCATCGGCCCAGCCCAGCATCATCTGATCGAACTCGCTCAGCGGATGCCGTACGTCCATGACCAACATCAAACCCCTCAGTGCCTCACGTTCGTACAGGTACTCGCTCAAGTGACGCTGCCACTCCAGCTTGACCTGATCCGGCACCTTGGCGAAGCCGTAACCGGGCAGATCCACCAGCCGGTACGTCTCGTCGTTCGCGAGGGTGAAAAAGTTGATCAGTTGCGTGCGCCCCGGCGTCTTGGAGGTTCGCGCCAGTGACTTCTGCCTTGTCAGCGTATTGATCGCGCTGGACTTGCCGGCATTGGAGCGCCCGGCGAACGCCACTTCCGCGCCTGTGTCCGGGGGACACAAGGCCAAGCGCGGCGCACTGATCAAAAAACGCGCGGACTGATAGTTGATCTTGCCATCTTGCATGTTGGTTCTCGACTGAGCTGCCGCCCATGAGCGGCGAATGATCCATTAAGGACGTTTGAGCTACAGTGTATCATTGCGTGGACGCCGCGCATGCGGGCAAAGCCGCCACCGATAGCCCTCGCGCCCTTTCCATGTCGATGCTTGGAGTGGTATCACTAAAGCATGAGTTCACATTGACCGTACGGGAACCCTGGTTGCCAATGCGGTTCAAACGTTCATTGCGGTGGGCGACGCCCACTCACCGTCTGTTTTTCTGCTGTTTATGCAAGGCAAGGAGAGATGCATGTTGAAGTCGTTGTTAGTACTGGTCGCGGGTCTGGGTATGTCAACGCTGGTCATGGCCGCCGGTCCGGTCGCGGGTGAGGATTACGAGGTGCTCGACGAGCCGGTGAAGACCGAAGTACCGGAGGGCAAGATCGAGGTCAACGAGGTGTTCTGGTACGGCTGCCCGCATTGCTACGCCCTCGAAGAGCCGCTCAATGCCTGGGTCGACGAGTTGCCCGACGACGTTGCCTTTCAGCGCATTCCGGCCACCATGGGCGATACTTGGACCAAGCATGCGCGCGCCTTCTACGCCGCCAAGGAGTTGGGCATCCAGAAGGAAATGCACAGTGATTTCTTCGATGCCATCCATGAGAAAGGCCAGCGTCTCACCGAGCCGGACGACATCGCCGAGTTCTTCACTCACTACGGCGTCAGCAAGGACGACGCGCTCGATGCCCTCGAGTCCTTCGGCGTGAAAAGTCAGATCAATCGCGCCAACGCCAAGATGCGTAGCTACAAGATCATGGGGGTCCCTGCCCTGATCGTCGACGGTCATTACGTGATCACGCCCAGCAGCGCCGGCTCGCTGGAGAATATGCCCAAGATCGCCGATGCCCTGATCGACAAGGTACGCAGCGAACGCAATGAGTAATGCCACCGCCGCGGCGCCTGCTTCCCAGGCGCCCCGCTCGCTACGCCTTCTGACCTGCAACCTGCAGGTCGGTATTCATACGTCGGCCTATCACCATTATCTGACACGCAGTTGGCAGCACGTCCTGCCGCATCCCAAGCGTCAGGGACGGCTCGACCTGATCGGCGACACGCTACGCGACTACGATATCGTGGGTCTTCAGGAGGTCGATGGAGGCAGCTTCCGATCGGGGCACGTCAATCAGGTAGAGTACCTCGCCATGCGCGCCGGTTTTCCGCATCATTACCAGCAGCTTAATCGCAATCTAGGACGTGTCGCCCAGCACAGCAACGGCCTGCTGTCGCGCCTGGCCCCGCGTCAAGTAGACGAGTACCGCCTGCCCGGCACGTTACCGGGACGCGGCGCCATTCACGCACGCTTCGGCGACGGCCCCGATGCCCTGCACCTGGTCGTAGCGCACTTGGCACTGGGGCATCGTGCACGTACCCGGCAACTCGACTACTTGAGCGAGCTTATTCAACCGCTGCGCCATGTGGTCGTGATGGGCGATCTCAACTGCACGCCGGATCAGATCAACGCCCACCAGCGTTTCTGCCATGCGCTGCCGCTGCACCCCGTGGCAATGCCGTTGTCGTATCCCGCCTGGCAGCCACGTCGCGCGCTCGATCACATTCTGATCTCCGACGCCTTGCACGCCGAACGCTTCGAGGTGCTAGACCGGCTGTTTTCTGATCATCTGCCAGTGGCGGTGGACATTCAGCTGCCCACCGCCTGCCTGCGCAGCATGCCCGACGACCATGCCGCCTCATGAGCGACGGCACTACGCCGGTACAACCGCGACACTTACGTCGCGGCCATGAGACGCACCCAGTCGATCATCGGCGCGGGATAAACCCCCAACAGCACGACCAAGGCCGCCAGCGCCAACACCACTACACCACCTGCGCGTTGCGCCCAGTCAGTGGTGGCGTCACGGCGCTGCATGCCCGGCTCGGGCAAAAAGAGCGTCACCATCACGCGTAGATAGTAGAAAAGCCCGATGGCGCTCCCGGCTACCACGCCGCCGACCAGCCACCAGCGGCTGGCTTCGACCCCCACCGCGACGATATAGAACTTGCCGATGAAGCCTGCGGTCAAGGGGATGCCCGCCAGCGACAGCATCATCACTGTCAGTACCGCCGTCAGGTAGGGCCGCCGCCAGAACAAACCACGGTAATGGTGCAAGCGACTGGCATCGGCGCCGCCGTAGGGGCTCGACAGCAGCGTCACCACACCGAACGCTCCCAGCGTCGTCAGTACATAGGTCACCAGATAGATACCTGCGGTTTCCACCGCCAGCCCCTCGTTGATCACCAGCGCCACCAGCAAATAGCCGAAATGCGCGATCGAGGAATAGCCCAGCAGGCGCTTGAGATCTTGCTGCATCAACGCCAGCAGGTTGCCGACCAGCATCGTCACGAAGGCGAGTACGGCGAGCAGGCTGTGAAACCAGGCATCTTGGGTCGCCGGGGCGGATTGCAGCAGGCGCAGCAAGACTACCAGTACCGCCACCTTGCTTGCCGAGGCCAGGAAGGTGGCCGCCGGGGCGGGACTTCCTTCGTAGACGTCCGGCGTCCACAAATGGAACGGCACGATGGAAAGTTTAAAGCCCAGACCGATGAGCATCATGCCCATGCCAGCCAGAAGCCATCCATCGCCGCCTGCCGATGCCAGTGCCCCGCCCAACCCAGCGAAATCGAGATGCCCGGTGAACGCATACAATAGTGCCATGCCGAACAGCAAGAAGGCCGAGGCCGCCGCGGAGAGCACCATGTACTTGACGCCCGCTTCCAAAGCACCGCGCTCTCGATAGGTGTAGGCCAGCATGCCGTAAAGCGGCATCGACAACAGTTCCAGGCTGAAGAACAGCGAGGCCAGGTGGCGACTGCTCACCAGCGCAATCCCGCCAGCTGCAGCACACAGCAGCAGCAGGTAATATTCCTCGCGTGGGCCGCGCGCGCCTTCGAGATAAGCATGGCCCAGCGTAGCGCAGGCCAGCGTAGCGACGAGAATCAGCACGCCGCCGAAGATCGAAAGGCCGTCCACCGTCAGTAGCGGCGTCACGTCGAGCGGTGCCTGCCACCAGGCCAAAAGCTGTGCCGCCAGCGCCAAGTTAAGGCCAATCACGGTCAACGTGGCCGTCAGGTCATAACACCGACGCCACGCAATGGCCAGCATGACGACGATGGCCGTGGCGCAGACGAGAATCAGTGGTGAAAGAGCAAGCAGCGACGTCATGGCGTTTCCTCAGGCAAGGCAGGCGTTTCTTCCAGCGTCATGATGCGCTCCACGTTTTGCATCGCCGCCTCCGAGGTGTCCAGCAATGGGCCTGGGTAGAGTCCAACCCACAACACCAGGGCCAGCAGGCCGAGCATCATCACGGTTTCGCGGCCATCGAGCCCGCCCAGAGGCGTTTCTTCCTTGGCCGGGCCGAAGTAGACGCGTTGCATGATGAACAGCGAATAGATCGCCGCCAGTACGAAACCACCACTGGCGACCACGACTACCCAGGGCCAGGCATCGAAGGTGCCGAACAGCACCAGAAACTCACCCACGAAGTTGGCCGTCCCCGGAAGGCCCATCGAGGCCGCTACGAAGCACAGTGCGATACCCGGCAAGCCCTTGATGCGGCCCCATAGGCCGCCCATCAGGCGCATGTCGCGGGTATGCAGGCGCTCGTAGAGCTGGCCACTGATAATGAATAGCCCCGAGGCAGAGAAGGCATGCGCGACCATCAGCACTACCACTCCCTGCAGCGCCAACTCGGTGCCACTGTAGATGCCAATCAGCACGAAGCCCATATGGGAAATACTGGAATAAGCCACTAAACGTTTCAGGTCATGCTGGCCGCAAGCCAGGATCGCGCCATAGAAGATCCCCAGGATGCCAAGCCCCATCGCGACCGGCGCGAACGCCTGAGAAGCCTCGGGAAACAGCGGCAAGGCGAAGCGCAACATACCGTAGGCGGCCGTCTTGAGCAGAATCCCTGCCAGATCGACGCTCCCCGCGGTGGGGGCCTGAGCATGCGCGTCGGGTAGCCATCCATGCAGCGGCACCACCGGCATCTTGACCGCGAAGGCGATGAAAAAGCCCAGCATCAGCCACCATGCCATCTGTGGAGAGAGCTCATTCTGAGCAGTATGGCGCAGCGCCTCGTAGCTGAAGCTGTATTCCCCGGTGGCGGCATGATGCGCAAACACCAAGCCGAGAATGGCCACCAGCATCAGCAGCCCACTGGCCTGGGTGTAGATGAAGAACTTCGTCGCCGCCTGAATCCGCGTGTTGCCCGTGGAACCGCTATGCCCCCACAACGCGATCAGGAAATACATGGGGACCAGCATCATCTCCCAGAAGAAGAAGAACAGGAACAGGTCGATGGCGAGGAAGACGCCGACCACGCCACCAAGGATCCACAGCAGGTTGAGATGGAAAAAGCCGATGCGACGCGAAATTTCGTGCCATGAGCACACCACCGCCAGCACGCCAAGTAGCCCGGTGAGCGCGATCATGATCAACGACAAACCATCCAGCGCCAAGTGGACCTCGATCCCGAAACGAGGGATCCAATCGGCGCGCCACTCGAGGACCCAGTCCGAGGCACCCTGCATGGCGTTCAAGCCGTAATCGCCATACCACCACACACCCAGGACCAGCGCCAACTCGAGCAGCATGGTACCCAAAGCAATCCAGCGTGGTGGTTGCTCGCCGTAACGCTCGGCTTGCCAACACAGTAACCCGCCGATGAAGGGAATCAGAATCAGACAGACAAGAATCATCAGCGCTGCGCCCCCTCAGCTTGCCACGTTAGCCTTCTATCCCCGCCACCGGTGTCTTGCCTCAAGTCGTACATCGCTTACCCCACAGCCAGGAAGATCAGCACCACGGTCGCGCCCAGCGTCATCGAAACGGCATAGTGGCGCAGCCGCCCCGTCTGGGCTCGCGTCAACAGCCAGCGCAGGCCGCGCGCCAGCAACGGCACCAGGTTGCACAACCCGTTGATCCAGTCGCTACGCCACAGCCACACCAAGCCACGGAACGGCTTGACCAGTACTGCATCGAACAGGGCATCGAAGCCCCAGGCGTGATGCCACAAGCGCCACAGGCGCGCGCCTTCCGGCAGGGCGACCAAGCGCGCCACCAGCGCGCGTCGCCACGCGAACAGCCACAGCGCCACAGCCACGCCACCCACGGCGACCAGCATGGCACCGATCTCCAACGCATGGCGGCCGGCCTCCTTCGCCGCACCGGGGCTAGCCGGCAGCACCTCATCGAGCGGCGGGTGAATCCAGGCACCCACCAAGGTCGAGAGCACGATCAGCACGACCAGTGGCAGGCCATGCACCAGACCGCGCCCGCTCTCGGCATGCCGGCTATGATCACTTCCCGGTGTGCCGTGGAAGGTGCCAACGATCAAGCGCACGGTATAAAGCGAGGTCAGCAGCGCGCCGACCAGACCCGCCATCATCAAGCCGATATGCCCGGACGCCAAGGCTTCCCAGAGGATCTCGTCTTTGCTGTAGAAGCCAGCCGTCACCAGCGGCAATGCCGCCAGCGCCGAGCCACCAACCACGAACCCGGCATAGGCCAGCGGCAGCTTGCGCCACAGGCCACCCAGACGTCGCATATCCTGCTCGTGGTGACAGGAAACGATCACCGAGCCGGCCGAGAGGAATAGCAACGCCTTGAAGAAGGCATGCGTCATCAGGTGAAAGATCGCCGCATCGAAAGCACCCACGCCCAGCGCCAGGAACATGTAGCCGATCTGGCTCATCGTCGAATAGGCCAGCACGCGTTTTATATCGGTCTGCGCCAGGGCGGCGAACCCGGCCATCAGCAGCGTCACCGCACCAATCCAGCCCACCAGCGTCAGGACATCCGGGGCCAGCAGGAACAGACCATGCATGCGTGCGATCAAATACACCCCGGCGGTGACCATGGTCGCCGCATGGATCAGCGCCGAGACCGGCGTAGGGCCGGCCATGGCATCGGCCAGCCAGGTGTGCAGCGGGAGTTGCGCGGACTTGCCCAGCGCCCCGCCCAGCAGCATCAACGTGGCCAGTTCAATCATCAAGTCGCCACGTGCCCAGACCTCCGGCGCCCGCGCCAGCAGCGTCTGGATATTCAGCGTGCCCAGCTCGACGAACAGGATGAACAGGCCGATCGCCATCAACACATCGCCGATACGCGTCACCAGGAAGGCCTTGAACGCCGCCCAGCCATTGGCCGAATCATGATAGTAGTAGCCGATCAACAAATAGCTGCACAGGCCGACACCTTCCCAACCGAGATACAGCAACAGCAGATTGTCGCCCAACACCAGCAGCACCATGCTGAACACAAACAGATTCATGTAGGCATAGAAACGGCGAACTCCCGTGTCACCGCGCATGTACCAGGCCGCGAACAGATGGATCAAAAAGCCCACACCGGTGATCACGCCGAGCATCGTCAGCGACAACCCATCGACCAGCAGCCCCATCGACGACTGGAAATCGCCCACGTCAACCCAGGTCCAAAGTTCCATGACCTGCGCCGCCGAGCCATGTTCGAGGAAGTCGAGCCCCACCCACACGGTCGTGGCCGCCGCCAGTCCCAGCGCGGTGACCCCCACCGTCGCCGCGCCACGCAGCGACAGGCGGTCACCACTCAGCGCCAGGACTAGACATCCCAACAGGGGAAATAAAAATGTCAGAGTGAGTAGATTCATCCGCGCAACCTGCTTGCCGCATCGATATCAAGGGTCTTGAAGCGCCGGTAGAGCTGCAACAACAGCGCCAGTCCCACGCTTGCCTCGGCCGCCGCCAGGGTGATCACCAACAGGAACATGACCTGGCCGTCGGGCTGCCCCCAGCGCGTCCCTGCGACGATGAAGGCGAGCCCCGCCGCGTTCATCATGACTTCCAGGCTCATCAGCACAAACAGCATGTTGCGGCGCATCATCAGGCCCACCAGCCCCAGCGCGAAGAGGACCGACGCCAGGATCAAGCCGTGTTCCATGGGAACGCCATTCATCGTGAGTTCTCCTCGTTCGAGGTGTCATCACCGAGCGGGCGCTCGCTGGCGGCGCGACCGCGGCCATCTGCGGTGCGCTTGCTCGGCACTTGGCGTACCGCGTGTGCCTCGTCATGCGCCTCGCTGCGCCCCAGGTGAGACGCCGCTACCAACGCAGCCAACAGCAGCATCGCGGCGAGCTCGACGACGACCAGATAAGGCCCGAAAAGCAACGTGCCCACCGCCTTGGCGGTCAAGGTCTCGCCCTCGATACGGCCGCCCACATCGGCGCCGATCAATGTCACTAACAGCACCAACAGCAAAACACCGCTGAGTATCGCCGGCCCCAACCAAGTGCTCAGACGCAACCAAGCGCGCTCCTGCTGCGCGGCGGCCTCGCCGAGGTTGAGCATCATCACCACGAACACGAACAACACCATGATCGCGCCGGCGTAGACGATGATTTCCAGCGCCCCGGCGAAAGGCGCCCCCAGTGCAAAGAACACCATCGCCACCGCGATCAGCGAGACGATCAGGTAAAGCAAGGCATGTACCGGGTGCCGACCGGTGACCACCCCAAGCGTCGCGAGCACGGCAACCACGGCGCTGAGATAGAAGGCGATTTCCATGATGTCTCCCTATCCTAGTCAGGGCATCAACGACTTGACGTTGATCGGCTCGGCTTCGTTCTGCGCCTCACCCTTGTCTTTTCCGGCGATCGACATCCCCGCCACGCGATAGAAGTTGTAGTTATGGTCCTTGCCCGGCCCCGAGATCAGCAGGTCCTCCTTCTCGTAAACCAGTTCCTGGCGACGAAACTCGCTCATCTCGAAATCCGGCGTCAACTGAATCGCCGAGGTCGGACACGCCTCCTCGCACATGCCGCAGAAAATGCAGCGCGAGAAGTTGATGCGGAAGAATTCCGGATACCAACGACCATCCTCGCTCTCGCCTTTCTGCAGCGAGATGCACGCCACCGGGCACGCCACCGCACATAGATTGCACGCCACGCAGCGCTCTTCGCCGTCGGGATCGCGGGTCAGCACGATGCGTCCACGATAGCGCGGTGACAGATAGACCGGTTCTTCCGGGTACTGCAGGGTCTCGCGCTTGCGGAAGGCGTGCATGAAAACCATGCCCAGCGTCCGCAGCTGCGACCAAGTCCCCGCGAGCAGTGATTTAATCGTCATGGCCTCCTCCAGTCTCGGCGCTTAGCCACCGGCGGGGCTGAAGACGAGAATCAGCGCGCCGGTCACCAGCAGATTGATCAGGGTCAGTGGCAGGCAGATCTTCCACCCGAAGCTCATCACCGCGTCATAGCGGGGACGCGGCAGGGCTGCTCGCAGCAGCACGAAAAAGCCCACGAACACGGTAGTCTTGAGCAGGAACCACACGATGGGCGGCAACCACGGACCGTGCCAGCCACCCAGAAACAACGTCACCATCAGCGCCGATACCAGCACGATCCCCACGTACTCGCCGATGAAGAACATGCCCCATTTCATGCCCGAGTACTCAATGTGATAGCCATCGGCCAGCTCCTGCTCAGCCTCGGGCTGGTCGAACGGGTGACGGTGCGTCACAGCGATGCCGGCGACCAGGAAGGTACAGAAGCCGAAGAACTGCGGCACGATGAACCATATCGTTTCCTGGGCGGCGACGATCTCGCGCATGTTGAACGAACCGGCCATGGCCACCACGCCCATCAGCGACAAGCCCATGAAGACTTCATAGGACAGCGTCTGCGCCGAGGCGCGCATCGCCCCGAGCAAGGCGTACTTGTTGCCACTCGACCATCCGCCGAAGAGCACCGCATAGACGTTGATGCCCGCCATGGCGAAGAAGAACAGCAAGCCGATATGCAGATCGGCCACCCCCCAACTGGGCGTGATGGGGATAATCATGAAGCTCAACAACAATGACGCCATGGCGATCGCCGGCGCCAGCACGAAGAAGGTACGATCGGCGAACGGCGGGATCCAGTCTTCCTTGAAGAGGATCTTGAGCATGTCGGCGAGAATCTGCAGTACCCCGAACGGTCCGACACGGTTGGGACCGTAGCGATCCTGCCATAGGCCCAATAAACGGCGCTCCACCATGGTCAGCAGCGCCCCCGCGCCCACCGCGGCGATCAGGATCACCAATGCTTGAAAAAGCGCGAACGCGATCGCCTCGACCTGTGGCGTCCACCAACTCATGCGCGCACCTCCTGGGGTTCGAGATGGCCCCACTCAGGCGCGACCAAGGACAGCCCCGACTGATCCGGCACACCGATCACACCATCGGGCCACGCATCGCTGATCGCCACCGGCAGCGTGAGCCGCCGCTCACCCAGGTTGAAGGTCAACGGGACGCCCGGCGACATCCGCAACCGCTCGGCGGTACCGCGCGACATGGTGAAGCGCGTCTCGGCCATACGCGCCTGGATCGGCTCGGCCCGCGCCGAGGTCTCGTCGCCCCCGAACAAGCGCGCCTGCGGCACCGCCAGCCATTGATCGTCACGCGCGGCGAAACGTGCCGGCAGCGTTCGTGTATAGTCGTAGTCCCCAGGTAGCGGCCCCAACAACCGCACGCCAGGGTCGCCGGCCCGCAAATGCCCGCCGACCTCGTCCTGGAACTTGTTCCAGGCTTGCGGCGAGTTCCATCCCGGCGCCCAGGCGAACGCCACTTCGCGGCGCGGCTCGGCGTGACCGGCATAACCCTCCATGGAGAACGCGAATGGCGTGTCGGGGTCCTGCGGCGCGCGGAGTTCGCTGACATCGAGATTGGCACGCATCGCCGTGCGGCCGCTATAGCGATGAGGCTCGCGCGCCAGGCGCAGCCCATGCACGCGATAGGCGGCGCTCAAACCAGCATCGCCGGCCGGCGCCAGGGCGGGATACGTCATGGCCATGTCACGCGTCACCTCATCGAGCGTGAGCGGCGTCATCACTTGACGCTCGACGCTGACCTTGAGCGCGTTGAGCCACCTCCAGCTTTCGCGGATGCGCGTTTCGGGGCGAATATAGCTGGGCTCGAAGACCTGATAGAAACGCTGGGCCCGGCCCTCCAGGCTGACCAGCGTGCCATCGCTTTCGGCAAAGCTCGCCGCCGGAAGTCCGATGTCCGCCTTATCCCAGGTCGCGGTGCGCTGATGATCGAGAGTGACGATGCAGTCGGCGCGTTGCAGGGCGGTGTCGACCTGTCCTGCATCGGCTCGTGCGTACAGATCGTTTTCGAGAATCACTACGCCATCGGCCTCGCCGCTGGTCAAGCACTCCAGGGCCCAATCCAGCGATTGCCCTCCGAGCAGCGACAGGCCAGTGCTGTTGGCCTCGCGGCGCACCAACGATAAAGCCCCGGGCCGTGTCCGCCGCGCCAGAGCACGCGCCACGTTGCCGGCCGCCTCGAGTACCGCCGGTGTTCCCAGCGAGCCCCCCGAGACCACCAGCGGGCGCTGGGCCACCATCAAGGCCTCGGCGATACGGCTTGCCAACGCTGTGGTCGCGTCATCCAGCGCCTCCGGGCAAGGCGCCTCGGGATCGATGTAGTGCGCCACAGCGAAGCCCAACCGCGCGATATCGTCCGGGGCGGCGTGGTAGGTTTGCTCCGCTAACGCATCCAGCTCGGTCGCATCCGGCGTGGCCAGGAAAAAGGGATGATGCGCTTCTTGCGCCAGCGTCTTCACCGCTTCGGCGTTCCAGGACGGGATGCCGCGCTCGGCGGCCAGCGCCTCGCCCTTGGCGTTGACCGCCTGGCGAATGGCCAGCGCCATGCGCGCGGCGCTGTTGATGAGATCCTCGCCGAGCACGAACACCGCATCACAGCTTTCTATTTCGCGAAGGCTCGGCGATGGCAGGCCACAGCGGGTATTGAGCTCATTCATGCGTACCAGCAGCTCAAGCTCACGGGCGGCGATGCCGGTGGAGAAGTTGGTGTCTCCCACTAACGTACGCAACATATGGTTGCTTTCCAGGCTCGCCCGTGGCGAGCCGATACCGATAACGCGGCGCGCGTTGCGCATTCCATCGGCGGCACGATCCAGCGCATCGTCGATTTCCAAACTGATGGTGCCGCCCACGACGCCGGCCGCACCGGGCCCCGCATCGACGCGCTGGCGTTCGCGCCATTCGGGAACGCGCGGGCGATCCTCGCGATTCACGTACCCATAGCCGAAACGTCCACGGTCGCATAGGAAGTGGTGATTCACTTCGCCGTTATAGCGGTTCTCGATCCGCCGGATATCGCCGTAGCGCTCGCCGGGGCTGATATTGCAGCCCACCGCGCATTGATGGCAGACGCTGGGTGCGAACTGCAGGTCCCACTTACGCGTGTAATGCTCGGAGTGGGTCTGGTCGGTGAAGACTCCGGTCGGGCAGACCTCGGTGAGGTTGCCAGAGAAAGGACTCTCCAGCGTGCCTTCCTGAAAGCGCCCGAAATAGACGTTGTCGTGCGCCCCGAAGGCGCCTAGATCACCGCCGCCGGCATAATCCTGATAGAAGCGCACGCAGCGGTAGCAGGTAATGCAGCGGTTCATCTCATGTCCGATGAACGGCCCCAGATCCTGGTTCTGGTGGGTACGCTTGCGAAACCGGTAGCGACGGCTATCGTGGCCGGTCATCACCGTCATATCCTGCAAATGGCAGTGGCCGCCTTCCTCGCAGACCGGGCAGTCATGCGGGTGATTGATCATCAGCCATTCGATGACGTTGGCACGAAACGCCTTGGCTTCATCATCTTCGATGGAGATATAGGCATCGTCCTGCACGGGTGCCATGCAGGACATCACCAGCATGCCTTGAGTGTCGTCGGCGTTCTTGTACTGCTTGACCGCGCATTGGCGGCAGGCACCCACGCTCCCCATGGCCGGGTGCCAGCAGAAATACGGGATATCCAGCCCCAGCGACAGGCAAGCATGCAGCAGGTTGTCGGCGCCATCGACCTCGTAATCACGGTCATCCACGTGAATCGTTGCCATTATCGCTCCTCGCCCGTCGTCATCGTCACGTCGTTCATACGCTACCCACCGGGATCGGGTCGGCATGTGCCGCGCCCTGGCCACGCGTGACACCACGTTCGAACTCATCGCGGAAATAGTGAATCGCCGACGCCAACGGCATTGCCGCCCCCGGCGCATGCGCGCAGAAGGTCCGCCCCGGCCCCAGGTCTACCGCCAGCGATTCCAGCAAGTCGATATCGCCTCGCTCGCCCTCGCCAGCCTCCAGGGCCTGCAGGAGCTTGACGCTCCACGGCAACCCATCACGGCACGGCGTACACCAGCCGCAGGACTCGCGGGAGAAGAATTCCTCCAGGTTGCGCGCCAGTGACACCACGTTCTGATCGTCGGCCACCACCGCGATGAGCCCGGTGCCCAGACGGCTACCGGCCTTGCCGATGGTGTCGAAGTCGAGTGCCAACTCAAGGTGCTCGGGCAGCAGAAAGCCGGTACTCCCGCCACCGGGTAGCCAGGTCTTGAGCGTATGACCATCGCGCATGCCGCCGGCGCGCTCGAGTAGTTCGTTGCCCGTAGTACCCATGGGCAACTCCCACAAGCCGGGCCGTTTGACCTTGCCGGAGACGCCGTACAGCTTGGTACCACCATCACCGCTCTTGCCCTGGGACAACCCCTGATACCAATCCGCGCCATGCAGCACGACGGAAGGCACGTTACACAGCGTCTCGACGTTGTTGACCACGGTGGGCTTGCCCCAGGCCCCGCTTTGCCCCGGAAAAGGCGGCTTGGCCCGGGGACTGGCGCGCTTGCCTTCCAGCGAGTTGATCAGCGCGGTTTCCTCACCGCAGATATAACGTCCAGCCCCCGTATGCAGGGCAATATCGAAATCCCAGCCGCTACCGGCCACGTCTCGGCCCAACCAGCCAGCGGCACGCGCTTCTTCCAGCGCGCGTTGAACCGTACGCGCGGCGTCGACGTATTCGCCACGCATGAAGATGTAGCCCTGGTAGGCATTGTTGGCGAAGCCGGCCAGGATCATGCCCTCTATGAGCAGATGCGGCTGCTGCTCGAGCAACAGACGATCCTTGAAGGTGCCGGGCTCCATTTCATCGGCGTTGCAGACGATATAGCCGCGCGGGATGCCCTCACCCTGCATGGTCAGGCTCCACTTGAGCCCGGCAGAGAATCCGCCGCCACCGCGTCCGCGCAGGTTGGCGGTCTTGAGCTCGTCGATCAGCGTCTTCGAGGTCAGGTCGCTAAAGGCGCGCTCAACGCTGGCGTAGCCCTGCTGCTCGCGATAGGCGTCGAGCATCACTGGCGTGCCGTCGTCGTTGAGCCGAAAGGTCAGCGGGTGCGTTTCAGGGCGGCGTTCGTCGCGGTCTTGCAGAATCCGGCTCATGCCTCGTTCTCCCAGTTCATGCGTACCCCTCCAGCAGCGTAGGGATCTCCTCGGGCGTCACCGGCCCGTAGGTATCATCACCAATCATCAGCGCCGGGCCACGGTCGCAGGCGCCGAGACAGCACACCGGTAGCAGCGTGAACCGATCATCCGGTGTGGTCTGCCCGAAGCCGATGCCGAGATGCGCGAAGAAGGCATCACGCAGGGCTTCGTAATCAGTGAGAAAGCACGAGCTACTGTCACACAGCAGGATCACATGACGCCCCACCGGCTGGCGGAAGATCAAGCTATAGAACGTCGCCACACCTTCGATGCTCGCCGGCGGCACACCGAGTTCACGCGCAATGGCCTCGATGGCGGCGTCCGGCACCCAGCCATGGCGCTTCTGCACGATCTTGAGCGCCTCGATGCTAGCCGCCTGCGGATGTGGGTAATGCTCGCGCTCATGGGCGATGGCCGCCCGATCCTCGTCGTGCAGCACGAAACCGTCGGTGGCGATGGGCGCGGAGGTAGAAGTATGTGTCATGTCAGCGGTCCACGTCGGCCATCACGAAATCGATACTCCCCAGATGAGCGATCAAGTCCGGTACCAAGGCACCGCGCACCACCGCGGGGATCTGCTGAAGATGCGGGAAACTGGGCGTCCGGATGCGCGTGCGATAGCTCATGGTGTTGCCATCCGAGGTCAGGTAATAGCTGTTGATACCCTTGGTCGCCTCGGTCATCGACAGCGACTCATTGGGCTTGAGCACGGGCCCCCAGGAGACCTGCAGAAAATGCGTGATCAGGGTCTCGATGTGCTGGAGCATCTTCTCGCGCGGTGGCGGTGTGGTCAGCGGATGATCGGCCTTGTAGTCGCCGGCCGGCATATGATCGACGCATTGCTGGATGATGCGCAGGCTTTGACGCATCTCGTCGATACGCAGCTGACCACGGTCGAAGGCATCGCCGTTGGCACCCAGCGGCACCTCGAAATCGAAATTCTCGTAGCCGGAATAAGGGCGCTTCTTGCGTAAGTCGAAGTCGCAGCCGGTGGCGCGCAGATTGGGCCCGGTGACGCCCCATTCGAGCGCCTCGCGCGTGGTGAAGGCAGCTACCTGTTTGGTGCGTTCGCGGATGACGGCATTTTCCATCATTGCGCGCTCGTACTCGACGAGTCGCTTGGGCATCCAGTCGAGGAAACCCTGAACCAGCTTGTCCCAACCATTGGGCAGGTCGTGCGCGGTGCCGCCGATGCGATACCACGCCGGGTGCATACGAAAACCGGTGATGCCCTCGATGACCTCATAGGCTTTCTGGCGATCGGTGAAGGTGAAGAACACCGGCGTCATCGCGCCCAGGTCCTGCAGATAGGTGCCCAGGAACAGCAAGTGACTGTTGATGCGGAACATTTCCGCCATCATCACGCGAATGGTCTTGGCGCGATCGGTGACTTGGATGCCCGCCAGCTTTTCCACCGCCATCACATACGGCAGGTTGTTCATTACCCCGCCGGTATAGTCGATGCGATCGGTATAGGGAATGTAGCTGTGCCAGGATTGGCGCTCGGCCATCTTCTCGGCGCCGCGATGGTGATAGCCGATATCGGGGACGCAATCGACCACAACCTCACCGTCGAGCTGCAGGACAATGCGGAAGGCACCATGCGCGGAGGGGTGGTTGGGCCCCAGGTTGAGAAACATGTAGTCCGTGTTCTCGTCCTTACGCTTCATGCCCCAGGATTCAGGGTCGAAGCGCAGCGCTTCCTGCTCGGTATCCTGACCTTCCACGGTCAGCGTATAGGGATCGAACTCGGTGGCGCGCGCCGGATAATCCTTGCGCAGCGGATGCCCGTTCCAGGTAGGCGGCATCAAAAGACGCGTCAGGTGCGGGTGCCCGCGGAAGTCGATGCCGAACATGTCCCAGACTTCGCGCTCGTACCAATTGGCATTGGGGTAAAGGCCCGCAATGCTAGGCACCTCGAGATCACGCTCGGAAAGCGCCACCTTGAGCATGATGTCGCGATTGCGCGAGATCGACATCAATTGATAAAAGACCGTGAAATCCGCAGGTGGTAAATCCGCGCGATGGCTACGCAGACGCTCGTCGATGGCATTCAGGTCGAAGAGCATCTCGAAGGGTTCGGGCATGTCCCGCAGGAAGCCGAGCACCTCAAGCAGATGCTCGCGGTCGAGCCACAGGACCGGCATGCCGGTGTACGTCGATTGCTCGACGAAGACATGGTTGCCAAAGCGCGCGAATAACGCCTGGACCACCGGGTCATCGGCGTGCGCGTGATTGGCGTATGGCGATTGAACTGCGCTCATGATCGGTTTTCATTCCCCGGCAAGGTGGATCGACTTCGGATAACAGGCGATGGCATCAGGCACAAGGCACAAGGCCTACACCTCATCCGGGGAGCGCAGTTCCGTCACGGCGATACGCCGATCGCGATTCGCCTCGCGCTGTGAGGGCATCTCGGCACGGTATACGCCCTGATCGCCAACCACCCAGGAAAGCGGACGGCGCTCCTGCTGAATGGAGTCCTGAAGCAGTTGCAACCCTTGTAGAAACGCCTCGGGGCGCGGCGGACAGCCAGGTACGTAGACGTCCACCGGGAGAAACTTATCGACGCCCTGCACCACCGAATAGATGTCGTACATGCCCCCGGAATTGGCACAGGAACCCATCGAGATCACCCACTTGGGTTCGAGCATCTGATCATAGAGCTGCTGGATGACCGGCGCCATCTTGATGAAGCAAGTGCCGGCGATGACCATGAAATCGGCCTGACGCGGGGAAGCGCGGATGACCTCGGCGCCGAAACGCGCCACATCATGCGGCGCGGTAAAGGCCGTAGTCATTTCCACATAGCAGCAGGAAAGGCCAAAGTTGTACGGCCACAGGGAGTGTTTGCGCCCCCAATTGACACTATCGTTGAGTACATCTTCCAACTTGCCGGTGAAGACGTTGCGGTGAACCTGATCCTTCATCGGATCATCGGTGGTTTCGCGCTTGTCCAGCGGATAGCTTGCGCTACCCGGCGCCGGCTCGCTATCCGCTCGCGTCAGGGTATATTGCATGATGCGCCTCGAAGCTCTGAAAAAGAAAATTCGGGTATCTGGCGCTATGCCGGTCGTTGCCGGCTCAAGACCGCCTCCAAGGCGGTACGCTCATTGATCCGTCACGATATCGGGCGATTGACCGCGCTTGCGTGGCGCCCACTCCAAGGCACCGACACGACTATCATAGATCAACCCCGCCAACAGGATGAAGATGAAGACGGCAGCGCCCGCAAAGCCTTCCCAGCCCACCTCGCGGACCGATACGGCCCAGGCGAACAGGAACACGGCTTCGATATCGAAGATCACGAATAGCATCGCGACCAAATAGAACTTGACGGAAAAGCGTTGACGCGCATTGCCGGTACCGACAACACCCGATTCAAAGGGGAGGGACTTGCTACGACCGTAGCTACGACCACCGAGCAGACTCGCGGCACCGATCATCAGGGCACATAACGTGAACACAGCTATTGTAAATAGCCCTACGGCCCAATATTCGGCGATCAGCGCGGTTGCCTCATCGGTCATTGCCATGCCTCACAAGCAGTGGATAGCGCGATAGGGCGCTACCCCAATATTCGTTATCATCGAGGTGCGCGCACCTCGTAGCGCCATTCACGTTGCCTGCGTGTGGCGAGTCCCTACAAGTCTAGGGGATTTAGCAGCACCTGTCAGGAAGGCCCACGATAAAGTTAGTAAGTTAACGCCATGTCGAGCACCATGGTCGCCACTCGTCGGACTTAGTCCGTAAGTCATTACTTACATCGAAAACCTTGTTCAGTAAAGATTGTTTTAACAAACAATACTCCTATGGGGCGTTCTCACCACTCACTAGGCATCAACGAAAGTCTACGTTACCCAAGCACATCTTGAGTTGCTGCACACGCAACCCTTTTCACCGAGCGTTTTGCCGGTATCCTAAGCGCCACGCAAGCGCCCGAGCCGCCGCCATGGGGGCGCACCATGCAGAACACTGAAGGTCAGGCCATGTCCATCGTTCAGACACCTCCCAATGTCCTCACCATTGCCGGCTCCGATCCTTCGGGTGGCGCCGGGTTGCAGGGGGATATCAAGACGTTTTCAGCGTTGGGCACCTATGCCACCAACGTCATCACGGCGGTGATCGCCCAGAACACCCAAGGCGTACGTGCCGTGCACCCGGTCCCCGCCGAGATGATCGCCGAGCAACTCGACAACTTGCTCGGCGATGTGCGCATCGACGCGGTCAAGATCGGCATGGTGGCCAGCGAGACGGTCGCCGCGACGATTCGCGATGCCCTGCACCGGCATCGTCCCCGCTGGATCGTGCTCGACCCGGTCATGGTCGCCAAGAGCGGCGACATCCTGGTCGATCGCGCCGGCATCCGTGCGGTACGCGATATCCTGGTCCCCCTGGCCGATGTCATCACCCCCAACCTGCCCGAGGCCGCCGTGCTGCTGGACGCCGAGACGCCCCACACCACCGAGGCGATGGCCACCCTGCTGCCCGAGCTGACACGCCTGGGCGCCCCGTACGTGGTACTCAAGGGCGGCCACCTCAGTGGCGCGAACTGCCCGGACCTGCTCGCCACGCCGCAAGGCGTGGAATGGCTGGAAGCGCCGCGCATCGCCACCGACAACCTGCATGGCACCGGCTGCGCGCTCTCCTCGGCGGTCGCCGCGCACCTGGCGCACTTGCCGCACACGGTCAGCGACCACGACGCCATTCACGCGGCGATCAGCGATGCCAAGTGCTGGCTGCACACCGCTCTGGACGCCAGCACGCGACTGGCGGTGGGCCAGGGGCGCGGCCCGGTGCATCATTTCCACGCCTGGTGGTGAAAACCGCGGCCGCACGGCGCTCGTCGGCAGTATCACGACCTCGTGAATCAATGATGGCCACGGACTTGCAGAGCCCGCCGGGGGCAACCATGCTTTGCTTCACCGCTCTGCCACCCATGGCGTAGCGGTCACTACCATCCGGCTCGACGTCAGTGCGGTGTCGCCTGCATTTGCACGCCGCCTTCTCGCAGGAGGGACGTATCATGCCTCAGACCTTGCTAATGGCTTGCGACCTGTCCGCCGAAAACCGTGCCGCTTTCGCACGTGCCGTGAAACTGGCCAACGCCCAGGGTTGCCGCTTGGACATCCTGCATGTCCTCGATCCCTATCTGCCGCATCAGGCGCTGCGTGATCTGGAACGCAACGTCGTCGACGAGCTCGAGCGCCAGTTGACCGACATTCGCGAAGACTATGCCCTACCCGCGCCCGAGACACTCATACAAACCACCACCGGCGCCCCCTACGCCGAAATCATCCGCGAAGCGCATGACCGCGATGCCACCATGATCGTGCTCGGCACCCACCGTAAACGCGGTCAGCATGCGCTGGTCGGTGGCACGACCCTGGCCCGCGTACTGAGCCGTGCGCCGTGCCCGGTACTCACCGTGAGCCACAGCCCCGAGCAGGCGTGGCAAGACGTGCTAGTGCCGGTGGATTTTTCGCTAGCCAGTCGCCATACCCTGCGTGACGTCCTGACCCACTTCCCACAGGCACGCCTGACCCTATTACATGCCTGGCACCTGCCGGGTGATGAGGAAATGGGCTCCGATAGCGGCTACGCTCGCTGGCGGGAGCGCGAGCTCGCCGCGCGGCGCATACGCCTGGAAGCGGAAATCGACAAACTGATGGAAGAGGTCGGCGACGTGCCCGAACTTGAGCTGGTTCTGGAGCAGGGCGAGCCCGGTGAGGTATTGATGGACTATCTTCGCCGCCAACCGCCCGATCTGCTGGCGCTGGGGCATCAGGATCTGGCGCTGTTCGGTCGCCATCATCCCGCCCCCCTCATCGAACGACTGCTTGCAGAAGTGCATGTGGACATGATGGTATGCCGGGCTTGGTAGCGTGAATATTCATCCCTCGCGTCCACAAGGATCTTGCCATGCGAGCCGTCATTCAACGTGTCCGCTATGCCAGCGTCGACGTCAACGACCGCACCACGGGCACCATCGAGCAAGGTGTGATGGCCTTGATCGGCGTGGCCCCCGAGGATACTCAGACCCACGCCGACAAAATGCTGAATAAACTACTCAAGCTGCGAATATTCAGCGACGACGCGGGCAAGATGAACCTCAACGTGCAACAGGTGGAGGGCGGCCTGTTGCTGGTTCCGCAATTCACCCTCATGGCCAACACCGCCAAGGGGCTGCGGCCGGGCTTCGATGGCGCCGCAACACCCGTCCACGGCGAGGCATTGTTCGACTATCTGGTGGCACAGGCCCGGCACGCCTGGCCGTATGTCGCCACTGGCGAGTTCGGCGCCGACATGCAGGTCTCGCTGCTCAACGATGGACCAGTGACCTTTATCGTCGAGACATAAGAGTCAGCAGCCAGCGCTCATGCGCCCAGTGCAGGCGCCCATCTCCGGGTATCAGGCGTCGTCCGTTAATGCCGCTTCGCGCTCCTCGATTGCCTCCTCGGCCTCCAGCCAGCGCTGTTCGAGCGCCTCGAGACGGCTCTGCGCATCACCCTGACGCCCCAGCAAGTCGGTCAGCTCTGCCTTGCGCGCGCTGTCCTGGTACAGGTCTTCATCGGCCAGGGCAGCTTCCAGCTTCTCCAGCTCAGCCTGCGCCTTGCTCATGTCACGTTCGATCTTGTCGCGCTCACGCTTGAGCGGGCGCAATTTTTCACGCAGCTCGGCGGCGGCGCGGCGCGAGGCTTTGCGGTCGCCCTTGAGGGCTTCCGTAGTGATCTGGCGCTCAGCCTTTTCCTGGCGCGCATCACGCCGCTCGCCCTCGAGACGCGCCTTGAGCCAGGCACGATAGTCGTCCAGATCGCCGTCGAAGGTCGTGACACCACCATCCACTACATGCCAGAACTCATCGACGCTGGCACGCAGCAGGTGGCGGTCGTGGGAGACGATGATCACCGCCCCCTCGAACCCGGCCAAGGCCTGAGTCAAGGATTCGCGCATTTCCAGATCGAGGTGGTTGGTCGGTTCGTCGAGCAACAACAGGTTGGGTTTTTGCCAAGCGATCAACGACAGCGCCAGGCGTGCCTTCTCGCCCCCGGAGAAATTCCCTACGCTGGCGAAGACGTCATTGCCGTGAAACCCGAAGCCACCCAGGAAGTTGCGAATCTCCTGTTCGCTGGCCGTGGGCGACAGCCGCTGGATGTGCACGAACGGCGTGGAGCTCACATCGAGATGCTCGAGCTGATGCTGGGCGAAATAGCCGATCGCCAGGTTATCACCGGGCACACGCTTGCCCTCCAGCAACGGTTGCTGCGCCGTCAGCGCCTTGATCAACGTCGACTTACCCGCCCCGTTGGCGCCCAGCAGCCCAATCCGCTGTCCCGGCAAGATGCTCACGCTGACGTGCTCGAGCAGCGGTGTTTGACCATACCCCAGCGTGGCGTCATCTAGCACCAGAAGCGGCGAGGAGGTCTTGTCGGCACTGGGCAGGGTAAAGTGAAACGGCGAGTCGGCATGCGCGACGGCGATGGTTTCCATGCGCTCCAACATCTTCAGGCGACTCTGCGCCTGACGCGCTTTATTGGCCTGGGCGCGAAAGCGCGCCACAAAGCGCTCGATCTCCTCGCGGCGAGCTTGCTGCTTGGCCGCCTCGGCCTGGGCACGCGCCTGACGCTCGGCCCGCGTCCGCTCGAACGTCGAATAGTTGCCGCGATACAGCATCAACTGGCGCTGCTCGAAGTGCACGATGTGATCGCACACCGCATCTAGGAAGTCGCGGTCGTGAGAAATCAGCAATAGTGTGCCGGGATAGCGTGTCAGCCACTGTTCGAGCCATAACAAGGCATCGAGATCGAGGTGGTTGGTCGGCTCGTCGAGCAGCATCAGATCAGACGGCATGAACAGCGTCTGCGCCAAGCTGACACGCATTCGCCAACCCCCGGAGAAGTCCGACAGCGGGCGATATAGGTCATCCTGCGTGAAGCCCAGCCCTACCAGCATTTGTTCGGCCCGCGGGCGCGCGGTATAGCCCTCGAGCGCTTCGATTTCGCCATGCAACTCGGCCTCGCGGTGAACCGCACCGCTCGCCTGGGCCTCAGCCAGGGCATGCTCCGTGGCGCGCAATTCAGTGTGGCCATCGAGAACATGCTCGACCAACGCCCGGTCGAGCGCCTCGACCTCCTGCGCCATATGCGCAATGCGCTGCCCGCCGGAAAGCTCCACCGTGCCGCGCTCTGGGGTCAGCTCCCCCAGCAACAGCTTGAACAGGCTCGACTTACCCGAGCCGTTGGCGCCCACGACACCCGCCTTGGTACGGTCGTGTAGTGTGAGGTCGGCGTTCTCGATCAGCGGCTGGATCCCGCGTTGCAGCGCGAGTTGGCGAAATGCGATCATGCCCGCTCCGGTGGTGATTCGGTGAGTTCCGCCGCCATGCCTGCCAGGACGGCTGGAGATTGCCCATGCATTCTACCCAATTGTGCGATGTCCTGCGGAATCCACCGCTTTGGGATTATGCCTTGGCGTTATACCAGCGCCCCGGGGTCGCTGACGCCTGCTTGCAGCTACAAGATACGGCAGGGGCGGATATATGCGAATTGTTGTGGCGCTGCTGGCTCGATCATCACGCTCTCGTGCCCACCGAGAAGGCGCACAACGCGTTGGATGAGATCCGTGCCTGGCAAACCGAGGTCACACAGCCGATCCGTCATCTACGTCGCATGCTCAAGCCAAGGGCACAACATGAACAAGACGTGGCGACGCTGCGCAACCATCTCAAGGAAGCCGAACTGCTCGCCGAACGCGAAACACTGCGCCAGTTTCAAGCCATCAGCGAGACGTCGCATGCCGTACGCAAGCGCCAGACGGACGACGACAGCCTGACAATGCAACTGGCACGCTGCTTGACCATACACGAGCCAGCGCAAGAAGCCGCGCTGGCAACGCTGACCACCCAATACACGGCGCATCATCCGTAATACCTTGTCTCTTCGTAGCCAGCTCAACGCTCAAAAAAGCGTATATCACGCATGTGCGGACACGCCATGACGAGTGGCGCTCATCCCGCAAACTCTGTAGGTTTTATAGAAGCCAGTCCGATTGATCGCGACACCTTCACGACGCGGTACGGACGTCGAGATCCATGCCATTCGCGCGACGAATCGGCCATCACAAAAAGGACTCTACGACATGACACCTTCACAGCCTGGCAATAGCGATGAAAAAGCTGAATCACGCAGTGCCTTGCTTCGTGTACTGGGAGCTATCGATCATGGCCTAGGCATCATCGAGCGCGTGATCATCGCGGGGGGTGTTCTCGCCATGGCCGTGCTCATGAGCGGCCACGTCGTCGGCAACCTGCTATTCGACCAAGGTATCCCCGGCACCTACGAAGTGACAGAGATGCTCATCGTGGTGATCACCTTCGTCGGTGTCGGCTATGCAGCACGCAACGCCCGTCATATCAGCATGTCGGCGATCTATGACCAGCTCAGCGGCCGCTGGCGCAAAGCACTTCTCATCCTGATTTGTCTGGGCACCGCCGTATTGATGTTCTATTTCGCCGACAAGTCCATCGACTATGTCATGGCCATTTACGATCGCGGTCGTAGCAGTGCTTCACTGAACATCCCGCTATGGATCGTCTATCTCGCCCTCCCTGTCGGCTTCATTCTCGCCGGCGTGCAATACCTGCTCACCGCCGTGCGCAACCTGGTCAGTGACGATATCTATCGTGCCTTCAACGAAAAAGAGGAATACGACGAAGTGCCCCCGGAAGCGGAAGAAGGCAATGGCAATGGCAATGGCAATGGCAATGGCAATGGCAATGGCAATGGCAATGGCAATGATGCACGTCACGATGCCTGAACTGCCTCTCCGAAACACGACCGCCATCAACGCGAGGACGTAAAACAATGCTAACTTGGCTAGCCGTGATCATGCTGGTGCTGCTGCTGCTCGGATTCCCGATGATGGTTCCCCTGGCGGCAGGCACGTTGTTCATGATGTTCACCGGCATGACGTTTTTCGGGCCCGACCAGGCCGTGAGCTGGATGATCAACGGCATCGGCAGTTGGGTGCTCGCCGCCGTGCCGATGTTCATCTTCGCCGCCGACATCCTGACCAAGGGCCATACCGCCAACCGGTTGCTCGATGTCGTCGATGTCTTCACCCGCCATGTCCGCGGGGGCTTACCCATCACCACCGCAGCCTCGTGTGCCCTGTTCGGGGCCGTCTCGGGCTCCACGCAGGCCACCGTGGTCGCCATGGGCGGGCCGATGCGTCCGCGTCTCCTGGCGCGGGGCTACCCGGACAGTTTCGCTCTGGCCCTGATCATCAACGCCAGCGATATCGCCTTGCTGATCCCGCCGAGCATCGGCTTCATCGTCTATGGCGTGGTCATGAAAACCTCGATCGGCGATTTGTTCCTCGCCGGCATTCTGCCCGGCCTTCTGATCCTGGCCATGTTTGCCGTGTACTGCTATATCGGCGCACGTCTCAGAGGCATCGAGCCCGAGCCCAGGGCCACCTGGCGCGAGCGTGGGCGAGCTTTCCGCCGCGTAATCTTGCCTTTGGGCTTCCCGGTACTGGTCGTTGGCGGTATCTACGGCGGCTTCTTCAGCGCCGTCGAGGCCTCGGCAGTCGCGGTGGCCTATGCCTTTCTCCTCGAGGTCGTCATCTACCGTCAGGTATCGATCCGTGATCTTGGTAGCCTGGCACTCTCTACCGGCATGATCACCGCCGTGGTCTTCATCCTCGTCGCGATCGGCGCGGCGTTCTCGCAGACTCTGGGCACCGCCGGCGTGCCGGAGCAGATCCTCGGCCCCATCATCGAGGGGATCGGCGACAACCAGTTCCTGGCACTGCTGCTGATCGCGGCGGCCTTCTTCGTGGGCTGCATGTTCGTCGACCCGATCGTGGTCATTCTGATTCTGGTGCCGATCTTCAAGCCACTGGTCGAGGCCACCGGGCTGGACCCAGTGCATGTGGGCGTGATCGTCACCCTGCAGGCGGCTATCGGCTCGGCCACCCCACCGTTCGGTTGCGATATCTTCACCGCCATCGCGGTATTCCGCCGCCCTTACATGGAAGTAATTCGCGGCACGCCGCCATTCATTGCCATCCTGGCATTGGCAACGATCATCTTGATCATGTTCCCGCAGATCTCGCTGCTGCTCCCCTCGCTCGGCGGCGACTGAGTACGGCTGGCTCGGCCTTCGCTGGGCCAGGTCGCGAGGCAACATCCTGTCTCACTATCATCCGCCAAGCATATAAAAACCCCGGAAGCTCGCGCTTCCGGGGTTTTGCATACGGCATGTCAGTATTCAAACGCTGACGGTCAGGCTTACTCCGCCTTGTCGCCGGACTGTTCGACATGATCCAGCACGATGTTCAGCGCTTTCTGACCACGTTCGCCAACCATATCGACATAGGTCTGACGCACCGGCTCGGCCAGCTTGCGGAAGGCATCACGCTCTTCCTCGTCCAGGTGGACGATGTTGATGTCGCTTTCTTCCTTGATGGTCTCGAGACGTTCGGAGTTGAACTGAGTCTGGATATCGTGGCCCTTCTGGACCATCTCATCGAGCGTCGACTCAAGCATCTCGCGCTGATCGTCAGACAGGTCGTCGTACCACTCTTCGTTACCGATGAAGTTGGCGATGAACTGCGACTGATCGGCGAAGATCATGTAGTCCTGCACTTCATAGAAGCCCATGTTCTCGTGGGCGAAGACCGGCTGGATGTTACCTTCCGCCTGGCCTTGCTGCAGGGCGCTGTAGAGCTCGCCGTAAGCGATGGTGATGGGCGAAGTGCCATAGGCTTCATAGGTCGAGCGCAGCAGGCTATTATCCATGACCCGGATCTGCAGGTTTTCCATGTCCTCCGGGGTGCGGATCTCCTTGTTCGCGGTCCAGACCTGATATCCCTCGGGCAAGGTCGCCAGCGGCACCAACCCACGCTCACGGAACGACTCCTGCCACGCATCACTCTTGAGGAAGTCGTCGGAGTTGAGGATCTCAGCCGTCTCCAACTGGTCGTTTGGCATGACGAAGTTGAGACTCATCAACTGGCTTTCCGGGACGGTGCCGCCCAAGAAGCCGGAGCCGAAGCCAAGCGGAATGGCGCCGCTCTGGATGGCATCATACAACGCCGAGTAGCTTGACCCCCAAGAACCGTACGGCAGCAACTCGACCGTGATGTCGCCGTCGCTCTTTTCCTCGATCAACTTCTTGAACTCTTCCGCATAGCCGTACTGCACGCTACCTTCGGTCTCTTCAAGACCGAAACGCCAGGTATCGGCGGACGCCGTGGAAGCGACACCAACCAAGCCTAAAGCCGTGATACTCAGAACGATATTGCGCAGTTGCATAGAGTTCCCTCTTTCTTATCAATGTAGATTCAGAGAAGAGCAAAGTCGCTTCGATGTCAAGCCGTGGCCCTCCGCGCAGGTGCGCAACGGCACCCGTGCTGGTACAGTCGAGGGGCGGTGTTTGTTTATTTTGTTAAGGAGTTTTCATGAAACGTTTGATGACGGCTGTGGCATTCGGCGGCCTCGTAGCGACGCCGCTGCTGGCCATGGCTGCCCCGCAGAGCGACGAAGCCAAACTCAGCTATAGCATTGGCGCCACGCTCGGCCAGAGCATTAAGCAGGACATCTCGGATCTCGATACCGACGCCTTTACCCAAGCGGTCAAGGACGTTTACGCCGGCGACGACCTGCAGATGAGCGATGATGAGATCGCCGCCACACTTTCTGACTTCCAGAAGCAGAAGATGGCTGAGCAGAAGAAGGAAAAGGCGCAGTCAGCCGAAAAGAACCGCAAGGCCAGCGAGGCATTCCTTGAAGAGAATGCCAAGAAAGACGGAGTGAAGGTCACCGACTCGGGACTGCAGTACAAGGTCCTCGAATCCGGCGACGGCGAGACCCCAAGCGCCGACGATACCGTGAAGGTCAACTACGAAGGCAAACTGCCCGACGGTACCGTGTTCGATAGCTCCTACGAGCGCGGCGAACCGATCACCTTCCAGGTCGGTCAGGTCATCGAAGGTTGGCAGGAAGCACTGCAGAAGATGCAGGTCGGCGATACCTGGATGCTCTACGTGCCTGCCGATCTCGCCTACGGTCAGGGCGGCACCGGGGGCCCGATCGGTCCCAACCAGGCACTCACTTTCAAGATCGAGTTGCTGGGCATCGAAGCCGGCGACGACCAACAAGCGTCGGCCGACGAGTAAGCGCTCGTCACGTTAGGCGCCTCGCGGGGCGCCTAGCATCTCTCTTCACGCTATCCTCGCCTTTCTGCGTATGGCCTTCTTTCCGGACGCTCGCACTGTGCGTTTTCCACACCCCATATCCACTACCGCCTGTGGATAGTTTTGTGGAGCGTCTGTGGCTTGGCGGTGAAAACCGGCTTACCTGCCCCCATTGAGCCCTTGCATGACGCTCGCCCGCAGTCAAGCGCGCCTCGCCAGCGCATCAGAAATCGCGTATTAAGCTATTGTTTTAATTAATTTTTTAATAAACGTTGCCACCTAGAGGCAAGCACGGAGTAAGCGTTGGCTTACCCACAAGCCGCATGGTAAGGGTGATTGTTATAATGTGGACAAACGTCACGTGGTATGCCGCGCCTAGCGGTGAATATCGAAATCGAACCAGCTCCCCTCTTGCCCCTCGGGGGTCTCGAGAATCACCTGTGCCCGCCATGGCATGACCGTTTCCGTACAAGGACGGAGTTCGCCCACGCCCCGAAAGTGGCCATCACCGACCGTCTCTAACTCAACCCGAGTAAGGCCCATGTTCATGTCGCGTCCAACGAACTCCACGACCGCCGACTTCACGTCGATGCCGGATGTCTGCACATCCAACGTCAACGGTTCGTACGAGGCGAAGTCGCCGTGTATCTCGAAACGCAATGTCCCGCTCAAGCCAATATCGGTACGGCACGCCCCGTCGCGCAGATCGCAATGCATGCGCGGAGCGTACCAGGTGACATCCTCGCGCGATTCACGCAGGTAATAGTCAGCGAGATAACCAGCCGCTACCAAAACCGTCACCAGCGTCACTAACGTCAGCAGATTGAGCAGCGGCGATCTTACCGGGTCTTCATCATGATGTTGCATATCGTTAGGTCGAATCCCATTACCCAAGGGCATCGCGCTAAGCTTACCAGTTCGTGTGCCGGCGAGCTTGGCGTTCGATGCCCATGAAGTTGCTCAAGCGGGGGGTACAATGAGTGGTGTTACTGGGGCCCTGGGCCCTCTTTTTTTACTGATTCTACTCGGCGCCCTGCTCGGTTGGCGGCGCTTCCCCGGGAGCGATTTCTGGCCCGCGATGGAACGGCTGATCTACTTTCTGCTGTTCCCCGCTATGCTGATCTCGACCCTGGCCACGGCGAATGTCGCGCAGGTGCCGGTCGTCCGCCTGGCCATGGTGCTGATGGGTACCATGACGCTGTTCGCGCTGGGGCTCTGGTGTGCGCGTCATCGCCTGGCGCTGGCGCCGCCAGCGTTCACCTCGGTGCTGCAAGGCACGCTGCGCTTCAATACCTATGTCGGGGTGGCCGGTGCCGCCGCCCTTCACGGGCAGGCCGGCGCGACGGTGGCAGCGGTCGCCGTGGCGTTAATGGTCCCTCTCGCCAACATTCTCTGCGTGAGCGGCTTCATTGCCGCGGGCACGCTGGGGCCTTCTAGCCTGGGGCGCAGCCTAGCCGCCCTGCTACGCAACCCGTTGATCCTGGCCTGTGTACTCGGTATCGCCCTCAATGTCACCGGCATCGGTCTGCCGGGCTGGTTAGGTAGCGCCGTCGAGCTCACCGGTCGTGCTGCCCTGCCGCTTGGGTTGATCGCTGTGGGCGTAGCCCTGCGACCCAGTGCCCTTGTCGGCAGCGGACACGCGTTTTGGTCCTCGGCCATGCTCAAGCTCGGCGCCACCCCCATGGTCGTACTGGCCCTGGCCTGGCTGATCGGGCTCGACCCAGTGAGCCGCGACATCGCTCTTCTGTTCGCCGCCCTGCCCACCGCCACCTCGGCCTATATCCTCGCCCGCCAGCTAGGCGGTGACGCCGAGTTGATGGCGGCGCTGATTACCGGCCAGACGCTGCTGGCCATGGTAACGCTGCCGGCGTGGATGGCGCTGGCGAGTTGAGCCTCTCCGCTGCTAATTGAAAAATATTCTCGTTACGCTTGACGACTCAAATGAGAATGGTTTACCTTAACAACCGTGGCGCCGCCAAGCGCCACTGACCTAAGCAGCGAATGTCAGGTTCCTGCCCATGGTTATCTCCTCATCAAGCTAGTCACGGTCTTTAAGCCGCCCTCCCGGGCGGCTTTTTTTATGCTGCGCACCAGGGCAGCGCGCACTTTGCCAGTATCTTGTTCGTCTGACCGTGATTCAGATCAGTCAGAACCGAAAAAACCGCTGCAAGCAGCGGTTTTCAAGGGAGTCAGCGTTCTGTGAGAGTGGTGTTGCAACGTGCCCTCATCCATCCTCACGCGCATAGATCAGGTCCCAGATCCCATGGCCGAGCTTTTCGCCCCGGCTCTCGAACTTGGTCAACGGGCGAAAGTCGGGACGTGGCACGTAGGGGGCGCTCTCGGCCGACGCCGTGTTGCGATACCCCGGCGCCACCTCCATGACCTCGACCATGTGCTCGGCGTAGGCTTCCCAATCGGTCGCCATGTGCAAATACCCGCCAGGCGCAAGACGCGTGCGCACCAGTTCGACAAAGGCAGGCTGCACGATCCGCCTCTTGTGATGCTTCTTCTTCGGCCAGGGGTCAGGGAAGAACAGCTGCAGCCCCGTCAAGCCAGCCTCGGGTAGACACTTACCGAGCACTTCCAGCGCGTCTTCACGGTACACACGCAGGTTGGTCAGGCCGCGCTTATCCGCCTCGTCAAGCAACTTGCCGACGCCCGGCGCATGCACCTCGATGCCGATAAAGTCGGTCTCGGGATGCGCACTCGCCTGTTCGATCAGCGAGTGGCCCATGCCAAAGCCGATCTCCACGACGCAGGGCGCCTGCCGACCGAACACAGCCTCCAGCGACTGGCGGCCATCGGCCACGCTCAGCCCCAGGCGCGGCCAAACCTCTTCGAGCCCCCGCGACTGGGCAACGGTCATGCGCCCGGCACGCAGTACATAACTCTTGATACCGCGCGGCGCCCGCGTGGATGACACCGAGTCCGCGTCAGAGGCGTTCTCGGTGGAAGACGATGATGAATCACTCATGGGCAAGTCTGCATTGTCGATCACATGGCGAAGGCGGCCGCACGGACCGCGCAAGAGTTCAGGCGTTGATGCGTCCGGCGAAGGGCGATGACGGGCTCGCCGATGCCCGGCGTGGCATGCGTTCGGCAAGATACGCCTCACGCCCTGCCTCCACCGCCAGTTTCATGGCATGCGCCATGCGCACCGGTTGTCGTGCGTTGGCGATGGCAGAATTGATCAGCACGCCGGCGCAGCCCATTTCCATGGCCAGCGCAGCATCCGAGGGCGTGCCGATACCGGCATCGACGAGAATCGGCACCTCGGCATTGCCGAGGATGATCTCAAGCGTTGCCGGATTGAGCAGGCCATGCCCCGAGCCGATCAATGAGCCCAGCGGCATCACCGCACAACAGCCGATGCGCTCCAGCTCCTTGGCGACGATAGGATCATCGCTGGTGTAGACCATGACATCGAAACCGTCGTTGACCAGCGTCTCAGCGGCCTTGAGGGTTTCGACCACATTGGGATAAAGCGTGCCATCGTCGCCCAGCACCTCGAGCTTGACCAGGTTGTGGCCGTCGAGCAGTTCGCGTGCCAGCTTGCAGGTCCGCACCGCGTCCTTGGCGGTATAGCAGCCCGCCGTGTTGGGCAGGATCGTGTAACGGCTCGTCGGAACGGCGTCGAGCAGATTGGGTTCATCGGGATTCTGGCCCAGGTTGGTGCGGCGCACCGCTACTGTGACAAGCTCGGTGCCACTCGCCTCGACGGCGGCGGCGGTCTCGTCGAAATCCCGGTATTTGCCGGTACCCACCAGCAGGCGTGATGAGAAGACGCGACCGGCGACGGTCAATGGGATGTCCTGGCGCTGCTCAGCGGACATGACGAACCTCCTGGCGTAAAGGGGGCCGCCGACACGCCTGAGCCATTAAGCGGCCCCGCGCGTCGACGGGCGAGTAACATCAGCCACCGCCGATGGCATGCACGATTTCCACACGGTCGCCCGGGGACAGGCGCGTCTCGGCATGCTGGCTGCGCGGCACGATTTCCTCGTTGACTTCGATGGCGATGCGGCGCCCGGTCAATGCGAGCTGATCGACCAACTCGCTGATCGTCAGCTGGGACGCGAGCTCGCGGCGCTCGCCGTTGAGCTGAATGTGCATGATGGCGGCCTCTCACGTAGGTGGGGAGAGGCCGCCATTATAACGCCAAATGCCGTGTTCAAGAATCCTTGGAGGGCCATACGTCCTCATCTACCTGTTCGGGGCGCTTGAGGATCTTGGGATCGAAGCGCGGCTCCTTCACGCCTTCGCGACGCTGGCGCTCGTAGTCCTTGAGCACACGCATGGCGATCGGCGCCAGGATCAGGATCGCGATCAGGTTGGTGGTCGCCATCAGCCCCATGGACAGATCGGCGAAGTCCCATACGAAGGTCAGTTGCGACACCGAGCCGATCATCACCATGGCCAGCACGGCCAGGCGCAACGCTTGTACCGCGCCCTTGGCATGGCGCTTGAACATGTACTCGATATTGACCGTGGCGAACGAGAAGTTGGCAATGATCGAGGTGAAGGCGAACAGCAGAATCGCCACGGCGATGAAGATCTCACCGAAGCCGCCGAAGTGATCCGCCATCGCATCCTGGGTGAGCTGGATGCCCACGATGTCCTGTCCCGGCGAATTGGCCATCAACTTCTCGTAGACGCCGGAAAGCAGGATCACCACCGCCGTGCAGCTGCAGATGACCAGGGTATCGACGAACACGCCGAACGACTGCACCAAGCCCTGCGCGGCAGGATGCTTGACGTTGGCCTGGGCCGCCGCATTAGGCGCCGAGCCCATGCCGGCCTCGTTGGAAAACAGGCCACGCTTGATGCCGTTCTCCATCGCCGTCTTGATGGCATAGCCGGCCGCGCCGCCCACTGCGGGCCCATAGCCGAAGGCACTCTTGACGATCAGCGCCAGCATATCCGGCACTGCGGTGATGTTGAGCGCCAGCACCACCAGCGCCACCAGCAAGTAGGCGATGGCCATGATCGGCACGATCTTCTCCGCCGTGCGCGCGATGGACTTGAGCCCGCCATAGATGACCACGGCCACGACACCGACCAAAATCAAACCGGTGACCCAATTGGGCATGCCGAAAGCCTGGTTCATGCCCTGGGCGATGGTGTTGGCCTGGGCGCCGTTGAACGCCAGACCATAGGCCACCAATAGGAAGAAGGCGAACAACAGACTCATCCAGCGCCAACCCAGTGTGCGCTCGATATAGTAGGCGGGACCGCCGCGGTACACGCCGTCCTCGTGGCGTTTCTTGTAGACCTGCGCCAGGGTCGACTCGACGAACGAGGTGGCGAACCCGACCAGTGCGGTAATCCACATCCAGAAGATCGCCCCGGGACCGCCGATCCACAACGCGATGGCCACACCAGCCAGGTTCCCGGTACCCACGCGCGCTGCCAGCGACGTGGCGAAGGCCTGGAACCCGCTGACACCTTCGCCCGCGCCCCGGCTATTGAAGGTCACGCGCGCCATGTGGCCAAACAAACGAAACTGCATGCCACGCGTCAGCACGGTGAATAACACCCCCGCGCCCAACAAGAGATAAACGAGAATATACGACCAGATAAAGTCGCTGACAGGGGTCATCACCGCATAGATAGCGTCGTGCAGCGGCGCGACGAAGCTGGCAAGAGATTCCATGAATTGACGCTCCATTATGGTTCTTGAGATCGGCAAGGCCGCGACGATACGCCATCCCGGGATGCTTGTCATGGCGTAAGCGACGCCATAGGGTAAGCACCAGCTCGGCGATACCGGGCCTCCGGGGGGTCGACCTCCGGCGCTCGCTCACCGTCTCAGCATAGGTCAGTGACATGGGATGCAACATGCACAAGCGTCGTGGATGGACACTCGTCGCCTTGAGCGGCTTCGTGGTCGTGGTGGCGGGCGCGTTCGGCGCCCACGCACTTGACGGCCGGCTCGCGCCTCGACTGCTCGAGGCCTTCGACACCGGCGTGCGTTACCAGGCCTGGCACACCCTGGCCGCCATGGCGGTACTCATCTGGCGGGTGCAGCAACCGCTGAAAGGGCAGCGGGCAGCGCTCTGGCTATGGAGCATGGGGATGGCGGCTTTTTCCGGCTCGCTGTACCTGCTGGCCCTGACCGGCGCCCATTGGCTGGGTCCCATCACGCCGCTCGGTGGACTCTTGCTGATGGCCGGCTGGCTGACGTTGGCGATATGCGCCTGGCGCCAGCGCCCCGCTGATTGAGCCGACGTCAGTCGTCGTCATGCTCGGGTAGCGCATAGGTCGCGGTGACGATGGCCACGGGCTCTTCGTCACCGGCGGGAAATAGCTGCACCTCGCCGACCACCAGGCGCTCGCCCAGCTTGACGACGTGTGCATTGGCGATGAGATCGCGGTCGCCGCGCGCGCGGCGCAGGAAATGGCAATTGAAATCGGTAGTCACCGCCATCGGCTCAGGCCCGACCTGGGCCAAAATCGCCACGTACAGGCAGACATCCGCCAGCCCCATCAGCGTGGGCCCCGAGACACAACCACCGGGGCGCAAATGTTCATCCTCGATGGCCAGGCTCATGGTCGCGCGCATTTCGCCCACACCTTCGATGGTGCCTTGTCGCTGTGGAAAGACCTCGTCGAGGAACTCCTCTATGGCGGCGGCGGTCATCACGGTCATTCGGGCTCTCCCCTGCGGCTATACGGCGAACACGGCGCTGTCGTCAAGATAGACCAAGCTACGGGCTCAGGCACAGAGCCGCGAGCCGCGAGCCGCGAGAATCAGCATCGCTCCACGCTGAAAGTTCGCGAGCCCGTAGCCCGTAGCCCGTAGCCCGTAGCCCGTAGCCCGTAGCCCGTAGCCCGTAGCCCGTAGCTATTATGATTTCGCCTTGTGCACCGCGCGCCAGTGGTGCAGCAGTGGCTCGGTGTAGCCGGCGGGTTGCTCACGCCCCTTGAAGATCAGGTCGGATGCCGCCTGAAAGGCGCTGGACTCCGCCAGGTGCGAGGTCATCGGCGTATAGTCGGGGTCATGGGCATTCTGCTCGTCGACCACCTTAGCCATGCGCTCCAGCGTCTCGCGTACCCGTGCCTCGCCGACGATGCCGTGATGCAGCCAGTTAGCGATATGCTGACTGGAGATACGCAACGTCGCGCGATCCTCCATCAGCCCCACATCGTGGATGTCCGGCACCTTGGAACAGCCCACGCCATGCTCGACCCAGCGCACCACATAGCCAAGGATGCCCTGACAGTTGTTATCCAGCTCCTGCTGAATCTCGTCGTCGGACCAGCTCGGGTTCTTGTTAGCGCCCGAAGCCGCGCTTTTGACCACCGGTACGGTGAGTAGATCGTCGAGCAGGTCGTCGTTCGGCTTGGCTTCCAATTCACGCTGAATCGTTGCGACATCGACCTGATGGTAGTGCAAGGCATGCAGCACGGCAGCGGTGGGTGACGGCACCCAGGCAGTGGTCGCGCCGGCCTGGGGATGCCCGATCTTCTGCTCGAGCATCGCTGCCATCAGCTCCGGCATGGCCCACATGCCCTTGCCGATCTGCGCCCGGCCGCGCAGGCCGCACGCCAAGCCGGTCTGGACATTGTTCTTTTCGTAGGCCGCGATCCACTTGGTGCCCTTCATCTCCCCCTTGCGCAGCATGGGGCCGGCTTCCATGGCGGTGTGCATCTCGTCGCCGGTACGGTCGAGGAAGCCGGTGTTGATGAACGCCACGCGGGAGGCGGCTTCAGCGATGCACCCCTTGAGATTGACCGAGGTGCGGCGTTCCTCGTCCATGATGCCCATCTTAAGGGTGTCGCGCGGCAGACCCAGCATGTCCTCGATGCGCATGAACAGGCTGTTGGAGAAGGCGACTTCCTTAGGCCCGTGCATCTTTGGCTTGACGATATAAACCGAGCCCGTCCTAGAGTTACTAGCATCATCTTCGCGCTTTTTAAGGTCGTGGATCGCCAACAGGCTGGTAATCACGCCATCCAGTATGCCCTCGGGGATTTCGTTACCCTCGCCGTCGAGCACCGCCGGGGTAGTCATCAGGTGGCCGACGTTGCGTACGAACAGCAGCGAGCGCCCAGGCAAGCGTACCTGGCCGCCCTGCGGCGCCGTGTAGTCGCGATCCGGATTGAGACGCCGTGTCACGGTCTTACCGCCCTTGTCGAACGATTCAGCAAGATCGCCTTTCATCAGCCCCAGCCAGTTGCGATAGAGCAGCGTCTTGTCTTCGGCATCGACTGCGGCCACGGAGTCCTCACAGTCCATGATCGTACTCACCGCCGCCTCGACCAGGACATCCTTGACGCGCGCCGGGTCGGTCCTGCCGATGGGATGCGTCGCGTCGAACTGCACTTCCAGATGCAGGCCGTGGTTGGCCAACAGCACCGCCTTAGGCTCGGCGGCCTCGCCCTGATAGCCGACCAACTGGGCGGGACGCGCCAGCGTCGTTTCGCTGCCGCCTTGCAACTGCACCACCAGTTTGCCGTCGCGGATGCTATAGCCACTCGACTCGGCGTGCGAGCCCTCGGCCAGCGGCGCGGCCTGATCGAGCACGCCACGCGCATAGGCAACGACCGCCTCACCACGCTTGGGGTTGTAGTCCTGTCCCTTCTCGGCGCCATCGGTCTCGGGAATCACATCGGTGCCATAGAGCGCATCATACAAGCTGCCCCAGCGCGCGTTAGCGGCATTGAGCGCGTAGCGCGCATTACTCACCGGTACCACTAGCTGCGGCCCGGCCTGGATAGCGATCTCGTCATCGACATCGGTCGTCGTCGCCTGCACCTTCGCCGGCGCCTCTACCAAATAGCCGATGTCTTTCAAGAAGGCGCGATAGGCGTCCATGTCTTGCACCGGGCCAGGATGGGCCTTGTGCCACGCATCCAGCTCAGCCTGCAACCGCTCGCGTTCGGCCAGTAGCGTCTGATTGGTGGGCGTAAGGTCGTGGACCAAGGCATCGAACCCGGCCCAAAAGGACTCAGAGTCGACACCCGTGCCGGGCAGGGCTTCGTCGTTGATGAAACGATCGAGCTGGCTGGCCACCTGCAAACGATGGCGTGTCGTACGGTCTGTCATGCGGCTCTCCTCGGGTGTCGCCCCAAATGTGGAAAATAATTCCACAAATTAGACGTAAATCCTCGCGCTGTCATCTCCACCATTGGTCTGAGCGTCGTTTTCCGATCTCGAAGAATGCCATGCACCTACCGACGCGTGCCGGAGGTATCTGAACATCGCTAGGCGAAACGGCTACTTCCCGGTAGCCTCGGGGCCGCGCGGGCGCTAGCATGGAACGCACCGGGAGAATTGAATGACCGACTTTACCCCCTTGAAACAGCTAGGCCTGCTGACGCCGATAGCACGCCCCGTGTCATCGGCCATGAGCGCCTATCTCAAGCACTACCGCTTAGCAACGCTGTTGACCGAGAACACTGATCTGCATGCCGGCTTCTTCGAGGCCCGGGGGTTTCAGTTGTGGGCCCAGGTGTGGAGCCCGCCCGAACCGCAAGGCACGGCGTTCGTCGTGCATGGCTACTTCGATCACCTGGGACTCTACCGCCACCTGCTCGAACTGCTGTTGGCGCGTGGCTGGCGCGTGGTGATGTGGGATCTCCCAGGACACGGGCTCTCCAGCGGCGCACGCGCCTCCATCGACGACTTCGACGACTATATCGGCTGCCTGAACGCGTTGACCGAGGAAGTCACGCGTCTCGACCTGGCCGATGGTCCCTGGATCGGTATCGGCCAAAGTACCGGCGCGTCGATTCTCGCCACCGACGCCCTGGCCCACGGCCATCAGACACGCTGGGACGGCCTGGCGTTGCTGGCGCCGCTGGTGCGCCCCTGGGGCTGGCAGCAATCCAGTTGGCTGCACCGGGTGGCTAGCCCCTTCGTCCGCTCGGTACCGCGCCGGTTTCGCCCCAACACCACCGATCTTGGCTTCGCTGATTTCCTGCGCCGCGGCGATCCCTTGCAGCCCGACCGCTTAGCCTTGACCTGGGTCAGCGCCATGCGCGACTGGATCCCCCTGCTGTTATCCCTGCCAGCCAGCGAATTGCCGGTACTGATCCTCCAAGGCGAACAAGACTTCACCGTAGACTGGCAATGGAACCTAGAAACGCTGACGGGCAAATTTCCCAATGCCGATGTTCATCGTCATCCGGAGGCACGCCATCATCTGGTCAACGAGGCCAAGCTGGTTCGTGTCCCTCTCTTCCATGAACTGGCTGTTTTCCTGGCGGGTTACGAGCACCGACGCGCCTCCCACGACACGCTACCCAGTGCCGACCCTTGCTCGCAGGAAACGCCATGAAGCATGCCCGCTCCGCTGGCGTCATCGTACTCTGCCTGCTGTTGTCGGGATGCGCCGGGCTCGGCGATGCACCGCCCAATGACATGCGCCAGGCGGTATATGGCATGAGTGGCCAGGCCGCCGAGGCATTGCTCGAATCGCCACCCTGGTCGGGTGATACACAGAATATGGTGGTGATGCTGGCACCGCCGACAGTCGATGCCACTTTCAATATCAGCGCCGCCCGCTTGACCGAAACACTGGGCCGCGCCCTGCTGGCACAGGCAGAGGGCCCCCA
This sequence comes from Chromohalobacter canadensis, assembly GCF_029544075.1. Taxonomy (GTDB): domain Bacteria; phylum Pseudomonadota; class Gammaproteobacteria; order Pseudomonadales; family Halomonadaceae; genus Chromohalobacter; species Chromohalobacter canadensis_A. The sequence continues at coordinate 109,830 of NZ_JAJQJH010000002.1, forward strand.
GGTGCTCGACTGGACGCCCGGCATGATGACCGACGATGCGCCGGACAATCACTGGATTCTAGAAAGCCGTTTGAATAGCAACGGCGTGATCCGGCTAACCGACCGCGAGTTACTGCCCTATCAGTGGGAAATCACCTTGCGCCGTCCCGGCCAAGACGCCCCCAGCTGGCGCGCCACGCTCTCCGGAGCCCTGGACGCCAGCGCGTTGTAATGCGTGCGTGCGAGGCATCGGACGTATGCGTGTCACGTTGTGCCCAGCGCGTCTCGGTCGCACAATGAGCCTTTTGCGTTTCAGGAGTCTCGCATGTCGCGTCACGCTCGCCACCTTGATCGTTCCGGGCCGTCCAATCCGTTCCCCGGCCTCAAAGCGCTGGAACGCAAGCTAGGCCGTGAGGTGCCGCATCGCCTGGGCTCCAACGAAGGATTGGACATGCCCCACCAGGCGCTCAAGGCGCGTTTTGGCGATGAGGTCGCCACCCTGGCCCGCGCCTACGGCGACGCCGAAGCCATGGAGGTGCGCCAACGCCTGAATGCCCTGCTCGGCACGCCACTGGAGGCGCTAGTCATCGACGCCGGCGCCGACAGCCTAATGGCGCTCGCCCTGCGCACGCTGTGCGATCCCGGCAGCACGGTCATCGCCAGCGCGGGCACCTATCCCACCTTTCGTTACTTCGCCGAAGGTCAGGGCTGTCGGCTGGTCGAGGTTGACTATCACGACGCGCCCAGCGTGCTGGCGCCGGACCTCGACGCCCTGGCCGACCGCGCAGTGCGCGATAACGCCCGCGTGGTCTACCTGGCCAATCCCGACAACCCCAGCGGACATCTACACAGTGATGCCGACGTGCTGGCGCTACGCGATGCCTTGCCCGATGGCTGCACACTGCTGCTCGACGAGGCCTATCACGATTTCCGCGACGACGCCGATGCCCCCACGGCGGGCGACGTCTGGCCCGACGTGGTGCGTCTGCGTACCTTTTCCAAGGCGCATGGCCTGGCGGGGCTGCGTATCGGCTATGCCATCGCCGAACCGGCGCTGATAGAGTTGATGCACAAGGTGCGTATTCATTACGCGGTTTCATCGCTGGCACTGGCCGCCGCCGAGACTGTGCTCGACCACCCGGAGGAAACCACGCAGCACGTACGCGGCGTGATCGCCCGCCGCGAAGCACTGGCCGGCCATCTACGAGCTCTCGGCGCTGACGTGCCGCCCAGTGCCACCAACTTCATCGCCGTGCGCCTGCCGGAGGCGGAGCTCGCCGCCCGCATCCATCGCGAACTGCTCGAGGCCGGCACGCTCGTGCATCGTCCCGCGCATCCCGCGCTGGGCCACGTGCTGCGCATCAGCACGCTCGAGGACGCCCTGGCGCCCGGCCGGCTGGCCGCACTGGAACGCGCGCTCGAGGCACAGCACTGATCATGGCACGTCCCGGCTGGCTTGCCTCACTATGGCACTGGCTCATCGCCGGCGTGCTGGCACTGCTCATCGTCGCCAGCAGCGGCTGGGCGGTGCTGGCGCTGTGGTATCGCCTTCCCGGTCCCACCGTGCTGCGTTACGGCGTGGCGGGGCTGTGGATCATCGCCGCGCTGGCATGCTGCATGGGGTTGTTCCTCAAGGGCTGGCCGGCACGCGCCCTACTCGGCTATCTAGCCATGTACCTCGTGCTCGGCATCTGGTGGTGGACGATCCAACCCGCCACCGAGCGCGACTGGGCGCCGGATGTCGCGCATATCGTCAGCGGCACACAAGAAGACGACAACCGCGTCACCGTCAACAAGGTGCGTAACTTCCAATGGCGCACCCCGCAGGATTTCGATGAGCGCTGGGAAACCCGCCACTACGATCTGGACCAGCTGCGCTCGGTCGATCTGCTGGTGTCCTACTGGATGGGGCCGGCCATCGCCCATACGCTGGTCAGCTTCGGCTTCGACGACGGGCGTTACCTGACGTTCTCGGTGGAGATACGCAAGGAGCGCGGTGAGGCCTTCTCCACCCTGGGCGGCTTCTTCAAGGAATACGAAGTCAGCATCATCGCCGCCGACGAGCGCGATATCGTGCGCGTGCGCACCAACACGCGCGGCGAGGACGTCTATCTATATCGCGTGCAGATGCCCAAGCCGGTCATGCAGGACCTGTTTCGCGCCTACCTCGACGAAGCCCACCAGTTACAACGCGAGCCACGCTACTACAACACGCTGACCTCCAACTGCACCACGCTGGTCTACGCCATGATGAAGCGCATTGTCCCCGGCCTGCCCTTCGACTACCGATTGCTGCTATCCGGCTACCTGCCCGAGTACGTGCACAGCGTCGGCGCGTTGGCACCCGGCGTTCCCTTCGCCGCGCTCAAGGCCAAGGGCCACATCAACGCCCGTGCCCTGAAAGCGAACGACGCCGACGATTTCTCTGCTCGCATCCGTGAGGGCATCCCCGGTGCGGAGAAGCCTTCCTACGACGCGGACAACTAAGCCCCTCCATTGCCGCCGATCAGTCGGTCCAACTGGCGATAGCCGATGGCTTCCATCAACTGCGGCTGGCGGGGGCGGGGTTCCTCGGCGAGATCGGCGAGGGTCAAGGCGACGCGCAGCACGCGATGGTAGGCGCGGGCGGAAAGGTTGAGACGATTGAGCACGTCGGCAAGCCAAGTGCGCTCCTGACCATCCAAGGCGCAGAGATCCTCCAGCGTGCTGCTGGGTAAATAAGCGTTGAGCGCGCCGCGCTGGGCTTGGCGCTGGCGGGCGGCGAGGACACGCCGACGGACAACGTCGGAGCTTTCGCCACTGCGTTGTTCGGTGAGTTGTGCGGCGGGCAGTGCGGGGACTTCCACCTGCAGATCGATACGGTCGAGCAGCGGGCCCGAGATACGCGCCTGGTAGCGCTGCACCTGGGCCGGCGTGCACACACAGGCTTTGCGCGGGTCGCCGAGATGTCCGCAGGGACACGGGTTCATGGCCGCCACGAGTTGAAAGCGAGCGGGGAAGCAGCTCTGCATCAACGCCCGCGAGACGACGATTTGCCCCGATTCCAAAGGTTCACGTAGCACCTCCAGCACACGCCGGTCGAACTCCGGCAATTCATCCAGAAACAGCACCCCGTGATGCGCCAGTGAAATCTCCCCCGGGCGTGGCTTGCCGCCACCGCCGACCAGGGCCACACCACTAGCGGTGTGATGCGGAGTACGAAACGGCCGTTGCCCCCAGCGTTCTAGGATCGGCAGGCCGCATACCGAGCGTACGGCGGCCACTTCCAGCGCTTCATCTTCTTGAAGTGGCGGTAAAATCCCGGGTAATCGACTGGCGAGCATGGTCTTGCCGGTACCCGGCGGGCCAGCGAACAGCAGATTGTGGCCACCGCTGGCGGCGACTTCCAACGCCCGCCGGGCCTGATGTTGGCCACGCACTTCGGCGAGGTCAGGCTCAGCCAAGCGCGGTGCAGGCCGTTCACCAAGTTGGTGCGGCGTAATCGGCGCTTGCTTGAGCAAGTGGGCGACGACTTGGGGCAGATCGGCGGCAGGAAGAACGGCCAGGTCGCCGGCCAACGCCGCTTCATCGGCGTTGCTCTCGGGGAGGAGCAGGGCACGCCCGGCGCGACGCGCTTCCAGGGCCGCCGGCAACACCCCGCGCACGGGGCGCAACTTGCCATCCAGCGCCAACTCGCCCAGGCATTCGAGATCCTCCACCGCCTCGCCGGGAATCTGCCCTGAGGCCACCAGAATGCCCAGCGCAATGGGAAGATCGAAGCGTCCGCCTTCCTTGGGGAGATCCGCCGGCGCGAGATTGAGCGTGATGCGCCGCGTGGGAAAGTCGAAACCGGCATTAATCAGAGCGCTGCGCACTCGCTCGCGGCTCTCTTTTACCGCTGCCTCCGGCAGTCCGACGATCGCCAATCCCGGGAGGCCGTTGGTGAGATGCACTTCGACCAACACATTCGGCGCCTCCAGCCCCAAGCCGGCACGCGTATTGATGATGGCAAGCGCCATGCAGCCTCCTTCCGGTCACATCAAAATATGCGTATACACTAATTGATTGACGGCGGTAACGCACGCGCTGCGAAAGACGGCGAGAGGGCCTATCGGCAAGAAAGAGGCACAAGGCGCGAATGCCGTCTCGACCGAGACGGCATTCGTGATCGAGCGGCGATCAGCTCTTGCGGGAGGTGTCGGATGCGCTCGACTCGTCGGTGTCGCCATTGGCGTCGTGTTCGGTTGCCGGCTCGGCGCCTTCGGCGGCGGCCACCGGGGCACTCTGGCCCACGTCTAGCGCCGCTTCCAGTGCCGCGACCTGCGCCTCGAGAGATTCGACCCGCGAGCGCGTGCGCTGCAGCACTTCCATCAAGATATCGAAGTCCTCACGCGAGACCAGCTCCATACGGTCGAAGGCGCCGCGCATCACACCCTGGACGCTGCGCTGGATGTCTTCCGGCGCGTGCGAGGCATCCTGGAGCCGGTCGCCGACTTGCTGTGCGAGACGTGAGAAGAGGTCGTGTGTCGCCATGAGAGTTCCCTCGGATTGAACGTTTCCATCTCGACACAGCATACGCAAGGCCGGCGAAATACGCATGCGCCATATTGGTGCAGCCCCGTCAGCAACACGCACCAAAATCTGCCGAGGGGCGGTCCATGTTTGGGCATTACATACAGCGCCGTTTCCACACCTTCCCGTAACCGGCTGTTTTTAATGACACACAAGCCAATATGGCATGGCTTCTGCGTACGTCCCGAGAGGCGAAAGCCGACAACGGGAGAACTGGCATGAAGCTCATTACCGCCATCATCAAACCTTTCAAACTGGACGATGTCCGCGAGGCGCTGGCCGACAACGGCGTCCAAGGTATCACCGTCACGGAAGTGAAAGGCTTTGGGCGCCAAAAGGGTCACACGGAACTCTACCGCGGCGCCGAATACGTCGTGGACTTCCTTCCCAAGGTAAAAATAGAAATCGCCGTGGAAGAAGACCGACTGGAAAGCGTGCTGGAGGCGATCAGCAATGCCGCGAACAGCGGCAAGATCGGCGACGGCAAACTATTCGTCACGCCACTCGAAGACGTCATTCGTATCCGTACCGGTGAACGCGGAGCCGACGCCGTTTAGGCAAGGGCTGAAGGGAGACACAATAAATGACTGAAGATATTACACAGCTATCGTACGCGCTCGACACCTTCTATTTCTTGATCGCCGGCGTGCTGGTCATGTGGATGGCCGCCGGCTTCGCCATGCTCGAAGCGGGCCTGGTCCGCTCCAAGAACACGGCGGAAATCCTGACCAAGAACGTGGTGTTGTTCGCCATCTCTTGCACCATGTATCTGTTGTTCAGCTACCACTTGATGTATTCCAGTGGCGCTGGCGGCTTCCTGCCGAGTCTGGGCTTTCTGCTGGGCGGTGAAAATACCGTCGGCCAGGTCATGGGCAGCAACGGGGATATCTATTATTCCAACCGTGCCGACTTCTTCTTCCAGGTGGTGTTCGTCGCAACCGCCATGTCGATCGTCTCCGGGGCCGTGGCGGAACGCATGAAACTCTGGGCGTTTCTAGCCTTTGCCGTGGTGATGACCGGGATCATCTATCCGACTTCCGGCTATTGGACCTGGGGCGGCGGCTGGCTCTCCGAGCTGGGCTTCTCCGACTATGCCGGTTCCGGCATCGTGCATATGGCGGGAGCATCGGCCGCGTTGGCTGGGGTGCTGGTACTCGGGCCGCGCAAGGGCAAGTACGGCAAGAACGGCGCGATCTATGCCATTCCCGGCGCCAATCTGCCGCTGGCAGCGCTGGGGACCTTCATCCTGTGGATGGGCTGGTTCGGCTTCAACGGCGGCAGCGAGCTGATGGTTTCCAACATCGACTCCGCTAACAACATGGCGCAGGTGCTGGTTAATACCAATGCCGCCGCTGCCGGGGGCGTGATCGCCGCGCTGATCCTCGCCAAGCTCTGGTTCCGCAAGGCTGACCTGACCATGGCGCTCAACGGCGCGATCGCCGGTCTGGTCGCGATCACCGCCGATCCGCTGTCGCCCTCCGGTTTGGGCGCCACCCTCATCGGTGCCGTCGGCGGGTTGCTGGTCGTCGTCTCCATTGTGGCGTTGGATAAACTGAAGATCGACGATCCGGTCGGTGCCATCTCCGCGCACGGCGTAGTGGGCCTGTGGGGTGTATTGGCAGTGCCTATCACCAATGCCAGCGCCTCCTTCGGTGTACAGATCATCGGCGCCCTCGCCATCTTCCTGTGGTGCTTCATCGCCAGCTTGATCGTGTGGCTGATCATCAAGGCTGCGATGGGTGTCCGGGTCAGCGAAGAGGAAGAATACGAAGGGGTCGACCTGGCCGAATGTGGCCTGGAAGCCTACCCCGAGTTTGCCTCCAACAAGACGTAAACCTTGTTGGAGTACCGAGTGAGCTGGCGTGCTCCCCTGGCCCCCTTCGGGGGGCCTTTTTTAATCCCGCGACCAGCGGTGTATGCTTGAAAGCATGATCGTTGGGCATAATCGAGGGTGGTATGCGCCACCCGCATATACGATGCGAGGAGAAAGACGATGAAACTGGTGACCGCCATCATCAAGCCGTTCAAACTCGATGACGTCCGTGAGTCGTTGTCAGAGATCGGCGTTCAGGGGATTACCGTCACGGAAGTGAAGGGCTTCGGCCGTCAGAAGGGTCACACCGAGCTGTATCGCGGGGCCGAATACGTGGTCGACTTCCTTCCCAAGGTCAAGCTCGAGGTCGCCGTCGACGACGACATGATCGAGAAGGTGATCGAAGCCATCACGCAGGTGGCCAATACCGGCAAGATTGGCGACGGCAAGATCTTCGTCTCGCCGCTCGAACAGGTTATTCGTATCCGTACCGGCGAAACCGGTAAGGACGCGGTGTAAACCGCGCCCTACCAGCACGATGATGCAACGATGCCCCTCACTACCCTTCGATATCAGGGGCAGTGAGGGGCGTTATCATTTCCGGGCGGTCATTTTCGAGCAGGCGTTGCCAAGAAGCGCTCAGACGGCGTCCAGCATCGCGGGCGTGCGGGTCGCGCCCATTGCCGAGGCGAGCTCACTGGCCGTCATGCCCCGGCTCTCGGTGGCGCGGGGATCGGCGCCCTGGGCCAGCAGGTACTCGACGACCTCGGCGTTGTCGAACATCGCCGCGAACATCAATGCCGTCTTGTCATCTGGAGAGCGCGCGTTGACCGAGGCGCCATGCGCCACCAGCAGCTCGGCCATGGCCAAATGCCCCTTGAAAGCCGCACCGGAGAGCGGATGATGGCCATTGTCGTTGTACATCTCGGGGTCGGCGCCATGCTCGAGCAACAATTGCGTAGCCTCGAGATGACCATGGTAGCTAGCCAGCATCAGTAAACTATCGCCCTTGTCGTTGCACATGTTCGGCGGCAGCCCTTGGGCCAGCCAGCCACGCAGCTTTTCTGTCTCGCCGTTGCGTGCGCTGTTGAAGATCTCCGTGGCCAGGCGAATCGTGGCCTCATCCAGCTCGGCGTTGGCGGTGTCGTGATCATCCGACATCGTGACTTGCTCCTTGTGGCATCTCCGTGTGACATCTGGTATCGAGCGTAGCATGCCGTTTCACGCGACGCGCCACTCTTCAGCCACCCATCAAGAGCCTCGCGAGTCCCATGTTGGATATCAAGTATTACGTATTGATTGACGCCATTGCTACCCACGGTACGGTGCACGATGCCGCCGCCGCCATCGGCATCACCCAGCCCGCAGCGACGCATCGCATTCGGGAGATGGAACGCCGCCTGGGCGTCGCCCTTTTCCATCGCGAAGGGCGCCGGCTGACGCTTTCCGCCTCGGGCGAGCGCTTACTCGACACTGCCCACGCGGTGCTTCCACAGCTACGCCGCGCCGAACTCGAAGCATGGCAACTGGCACGCCGTGCTGAACCCGCCTTGCGCCTTGGCATCGGCCCCTACGACACCTTCTCGCGGGCGATCCCGCACCTTTACGATCAGCATGAACACGACATCGATCTGGTGCGTTTGCCCATGGCGGACATGACCACGGCCTTGCTCGCCAACCGGGTCGACATGATCTGCATGATCGAAGTGCCCTCACAGCGCGGCATCTCCCACCAGTTGCTGTTCGAGGAACCGCTAGTGGCCGTGTTGCCGCCCGGGCATCCTTATGCAAAGAGCGACGCGGTGCCCGCCGAAGTCTTCGATCAAGGCCGACATTTCACCTACAGCATCACCCCCGAATCCGGTCATGAATTCGAGCATTTCTTTCAACCGGCGGGCGTCTATCCCTCGCACATGGTGCAGATCGAGTCGGTCACCTTGATTCTCGAGCTGGTCGCCGCCGGTAAGGGGGTGAGCATCCTTTCGCGCTGGGCCGCGCGGGACGCCCATCAGGCCGGACACGTCGTCATGCGCCCCTTGGCCGGCGACCTTCCGCGCGTCCCCTGGTACCTGGCCTATACGCAAATGCCCCACATCGCTGCCGTTGCCGACTCTCTGGCGGAAACGCTACGTCACCTTTATCGCGCCGATGAGTAAAGGCGAGGCGCGCCGCCATGGGCTTGCGACCGAACGATAAGAATCTCGTCGCAGATGGCCGGACATTCTCATTAGTTTCACCCTCCCCGGGCTTTTACCGTATCGCCACTCTTTCGTCATGAACGGCTCGTCACGACCGGCTAGCGCCGACTGGCCGGCCACGACTGGCTAACTACGATCCATCAGGAGGGGCGATCTCATGTCACAGGCAACACTCGCAACCCAGGCCACCAAGCAAGACGTCACCGCCGAGCATCATCCCCTGGCGCGGTTCATCGACCTCGAACGCTATCCGATCCTGGAGCGCGATAGTGACGCCTACCGGGCCACTGTCGAGGGCGTGCGCGATCAACTGCGCACCGACGGCTGCGCCCTGTTGTCGAAGTTCATCCGCGAAGACCTCATCGAGCCGCTGCGCGAGGAAAGCGAGGCCTTGGCACCGCAAGCGTTCTATTCGGACAACAACGTCAATCCCTACGTCACGCCGGACGATCCGTCGCTGCCCGAGGATCACCCCGCTCGCTTCTTTCAGCACTACACCAATGGTTTCGTGGCGCGCGACTTGATCCCCGAGGACGCCATCGTCCAGCAGCTCTATCGCGACCCCGACTTTCAACGCTTCGTCGCCGATTGCCTCGAAGAGCCGGTGATTTACGAGTTCGCCGACCCCATCGCGGGGCTGGTCATCAACGTGATGCCCGACGACACCGAGCTGCCCTGGCACTTCGACACCAACGAATTCATCGTCAGCCTGATGACGCGGCGTCCCAACGAAGGCGGCGAATTCCAGTACGCACCCAACATCCGTCGTCCGGGCGACGAGAACTTCGCGGCCGTTCAGCGCGTGCTCGAAGGCGATCATACCGACGTCGAGTCGTTGACGCTCAACACCGGCGACCTGCAGCTCTTCAAGGGACGCTACTCCATGCACCGTGTCGACGCCGCCAAGGGCCAACGCCTGTGCACCCTGCTCGGCTACGCCAAGACGCCCGACATGATGGGTAGCCTGGAGCACACCCGGCGCATCTACGGTCGCGTCACGCAGCAACACATCGACGCCGACAATCAGCGCCGTCACGACGCGCTCATGGGCTAACACCGCCTCGCGTACGTCACCAAGCGTCTCGTTCACTCTTTACAAGGATGCCTTTCAATGGGCGATATCGTATCACTCGCCGGGTCCGTCCCCACGGGCGGCCCCTACACCGACGGCGGCTTTCGTCACGCCACGCTCGATGCCGAGCTGCTCTCGCGCGTCGAGCGCTACCGGCTGCAACGCCTGCGCCAGCAGATGAAGCATCACGAGCTGGACGCGGTGATCCTGTTCGATCCCATCAACATTCGTTATGCCTGCGGCGTGCGCAACATGCAGGTTTACTCGCAGCGCAACCCTGCGCGCTACCTCTACGTCGCGGCGGACGGCCCGGTGGTGCTGTTTGAGTTCAGCGCCTGCCTGCATCTGGCAGCCAACGCCGAATTGCTCGACGAGGTGCATCCCGCCCGGGCGGTAATGCCGCAGTACAGCGGTCCGCGCTGTGCGGCGCATACCCAGGCCTTTGTCGATGACATCCGCGGCCTGTTCGAGCGCTCGCACACCCAAGGGCAACGTCTGGGCATCGAATCCGCACCCACCGGCGCCATCGAGGCGCTGGGCCAGGCCGGATTCCAGCTAACCGATGCCGCTACCGTGGTCGAGGGCGCCAAGTCGATCAAGAGTGTCGACGAGCTGGCGCTCATCCACCGCTCCGTGACCCTGACCGAAGCCGCGATGACGCGCATGGAAGCCGCCATTCGCCCCGGCATGAGCGAAAACGAGCTGTGGTCGATCTTCAACCAGCATGTGCTGGCGACCGGTGGCGAATACGCCGAGACTCGACTCCTGAGCTCCGGCGCGCGCACCAATCCATGGTTCCAGGAATGCTCGGACAAGATCATCGCCCCGGGCGAGCTAGTGGCCTTCGATACCGACATCGTCGGCTGCTTCGGCTACTACACGGATTTCTCGCGGACCTTCCACGTGCCCGGCGCAGGCGCGCCCAATGCCGAGCAGAAAGAGCTATATCGCATGGCCGCCGACCAGCTCGAGCGCAATATCGCCCTGCTGCGTCCCGGCATGAGCTTTCGCGACTACTCGCAACAAGCGTGGCCGATACCCGACGGCTATCGCGAGAATCGCTACCTGGACATCGTCCACGGCTGCGGCATGACCGGCGAATGGCCACTGATCGCCCACGACATGGATTGGGACGACGTCGGCTACGACGGCGCCATAGAGCCCGGTATGACGCTCTGCGTCGAGGCTTATATCGGCCACCGCGACGGCACCGAGGGCGTCAAGCTGGAAGAACAGGTGCTGATCACCGAAGATGGCATCGAGCGTCTCTCAACTTACGGCTATTCCGACACGCTGATGGCAGAATAACGCCATAGCGCATCACTCTTTCTCATCCCTTTCGATTCATCAACACAAAAAGGACGCGTTTGACTGCTCCCCGCCCTGAAGGATGGGGGTTCCCAATTCACCGAGAACCGGACACGGAGACGGGCTCCATGCCGCTTACATTCTCTCCAAGGGCTAACACCGCCAGCCCGGCGGCTTTGATATTACGCGCGGCGTTGATGTCACGGTCGTGGGTAACCCCGCAGGCGGGGCAGTCCCAGGCACGAACGCTCAGCGGTAGCGCGTCTTTGATGTGTCCGCAATCCGAGCAGCGCTTGGAGCTGGGATACCACGGGTCGATCCTAACCAGTTGGCGTCCGGCCCACTGTGCCTTGTATTCAAGCTGGCGGGCGAACTCGCCCCAGCCAGCATCGGCAATGGCCTTGGCAAGGCTCGGGTTGCGGAGCATGTTCTTCACTTTCAAGGATTCGACGCAGACCACTTGGTTCTCGTTAATCAGTCTGCGAGACAGCTTGTGCAAGCGGTCCATTCGGCAATCGGAGATCTTCGCGTGAAGTCGCGCCACTCGCTTTCTGGCCTTGGCGCGGTTGGCGGAGCCGAGCTTCTTCTTGCTCAACCGTCGCTGTGCCTTGGCCAGACGAGCCGCGTATTTAGCGGTATGGCGGGGATTGCCGATTCGTTCTCCCTGATCGGTGATAAACAGGTCTTTCAGGCCCAGATCGATACCGGTCATCCGAGGGGTGACGGGCAGCGTCTTGGGAGTGAACTCACACAGGCAACTGACAAAGTAGCGGCCTGCCGAGTCCTTGGAAATCGTGATGGTCGTCGGCTCGCTGGGCAGCTCACGGCTCCAGCGGATAGCGAGCGGCTCCTTGCACTTGGCCAGGAACAGCTGACCATTTCGATACTTGAAGGCCGAGCGCGTGAACTCCGCCGCCTGGCGGTGCCGCTTGTTCTTGAAGGTCGGGTAACGGGCACGGCCTTCAAAGAAGTTCTTGAAGGCCGCCTGCTGGTGGCGAAGACACTGCTGAAGCGGAACCGAACTAACTTCGTTGAGAAACGCAGTTTCGTCGGCTTTCTTCATCCGCGTCAGGTAAGCGTTGGCCTCAACGTAACCTATCCGCTCTTGGCGCTGGTAGAAGGCATCCGTGCGGTAACGCAACACCGCGTTATAGACGAAACGTACACAACCGAACGTCCGGGCAAGCAACTGAGCTTGCTCAGGCGTCGGGTAGAAGCGGTATTGGTAGGCGCGTTTCGTCATGCGTAACATTATATAAAACTTAAACTCAAAGATAGCAACCACTCAAGAAGGAGGCAGCGAGAATAGGGTCGTCCCACAGACGACGCGCTATCCCTCCCCGCACTAGAAGTACGGGGTATCTCGCGCAAAAATCTGATGAAACCGTTGACTCCCCTTTTCGTCGCCTTTGGTCTGGCCGGCCTCTCGATGACCGCCTCGGCCGATGACACGCTGACCATCGGTACCAACAACTGGTCGGAAAACATCGCCGTCTCGCACATGTGGCAGCAATTGCTCGAAGAGCAAGGCTACGACGTCAACCTGACGACTACCGGCAAAAGCGTGCTCTTCAGCGGGCTGGCACAAGGCGATCTGGATATCTCGCTGGAAGTCTGGCTCCCGCATGGCGACGCCCAGTACATCAAGCCTTACGAGGATAAGATCGACGTTCACGATGCCTGGTTCGACGGCGCCCAAGACGAACTGGTGGTACCGGCTTACATGGAAGACATCAATAGCATCAGCGATCTCAGGGACAATGCCGAGCGCTTCAACTACCAGAACGAGCCGACCATCATCGGCATCGAATCGGGCTCGGCCATCTCCGGCGAGACTGAAAACGCCATCAAGAGTTACGATCTGCCGTTCCGTCAGTTGAACAGCTCCGGCCCGGCCATGCTCGCGGCCCTCGAGGAAGCCTACGCCAACGAAGAGCCCATCGCCGTCACGCTCTGGCAGCCGCACTGGGCCTACGCGCAGTACGACCTCAAAGCGCTCGAGGATCCCAAGAAGAGCTATGGCGGCGGTGACGACATCATGTGGATGTCGCCCAAGGGCTTTGGCGAGGAGCACCCCGAGGTCACCGAGATGCTCGACACCTGGCACATGAGCCACGCCCAGTTGGCCGATCTCATGCTGACCATCGAAAATGTCGGCGACCCCACGCAAGGCGCCAAGCAGTGGATCGAGGAACATCGCGATCTCATCGACAGCTGGCTCGACAAGGAGTGACCTCCCCGGGCCGGTCCATCAGGACCGGCCCTTACCGCTTTATCTCCCGCCAGCACTGCCTCCCGACGCGTACCCCTATTCAAGCGGAATTTGCTATGGTAATCGCCTCGCGCGCCTCGGCGCGTCAACGTTCGCCGCCTGAGTCGCCACCGCCACGGGGGAGAGATGCGTCTACATTATGCCGGGGCGTCACCCGAGCCCATCGGCTTTCTACTCTTGCCGCGCTTCTCGATGATGGCGTTCTTCTCCGCTATCGAGCCGCTGCGCATCGCCAACCGCATCGCCGGAGAGCGGCTTTTCACCTGGCGCGTGATCGGCCTGGACGGCGCCTCGGTCACCGCCAGCAACGACATGACGCTGCTCGCCGACGACACCCTCGCCTCGGCACCCGCGCTGCCCAGCATCGCCATCTGTGCCAGCTTCGAGCCCGAGGAGCGCCTGACCCGCCACTTGCTGCATTGGCTGCATCAGCGCCATCAAGGCGACTGCGTGCTGGGCGGCATCGACACCGGCAGCCTGATCCTCGCCCGCGCCGGCTTGCTCGAGGGGCAGCGTGTCACCCTGCACTGGGAAAGCCTTCCGGCGTTTCGCGAGCGCTTCCCCGAGATCGACGCCGTCGAGTCGCTGTTCGAAGTCGGCCCACGCGGCTTCTCCTGTGCCGGCGGCACCGCTGCGATGGACATGACACTGGACCTGATCGCCCGCCGCCATGGCGATGCGCTGGCCGCTGACGTTTCCGAGCAGTTGATTCACGCCCGCATGCGGCCCCGCCACGACCACCAGCGTCATGATCTGACCCAGCGTCTGGGGACCCACAAGCACAGCGTGATCGAGGCCGTCGCCCTGATGGAGCGTCATCTCGAGACGCCACTGTCGCTCGCGCGACTCGCCGCCCGTATCGGTATCTCGCTGCGCCAGCTACAGCGGCTCTTCGAACAGGAGCTCGGCGAGCGGCCACGCGATCATTATCTGCGTCTACGCTTGCAGCATGCCCGCCAGCTATTGCGGGAAACCGACCGCGACATTCTTAGCATTGGGCTAGCCAGCGGCTTCACCTCCGCGTCCAGTTTCTCGCGAGCCTACAAGCAGCTTTTCGGCGCCAGCCCGCGCCAGACACGCCGCCCGCACTCTGACGACACAACATGACGACTGACGGCAAGAAGCCGTCGCTTGGGGTGTAAATATGAATGCCGAGTCAAGCCATGCTGGGACTACGTTTTGTAGCCAAGGATGCCGTCATGACTCTCTCCACGCCTGCTGCCACGTCTGCCAATACGCCCAGCGATACGCTCCCCGCGACCCCGGATTACGACGCCTGGCCGGTCGAAGTCGCCATCCACAACGTGAGCCACACTCCGCGCCAGGTCGAAATTCACTGGGAAGACGGCCGCGTCAGCCAATACCACAGCATCTGGCTGCGCGAAAACGCCGCCGACGACAGCACCGTCAATCCGGCCACGCGCGAGCGCATCCTCGACCTGTCACGCCTCGGGGCGTGGCCCACCATCAGTGAGGCGTGCCTCGACGACGCGGGCGCGCTGGAGATCGTCTTCGCGCCGGAGCAACGCCGCTTGCGCTTTCACCCCGGCTGGCTACGCGCGCACGACTATACCCACTTGGCGGAACTCGATGCCCCGCTGCCTCCTGCCACGTTATGGAAAGGCAGCGAACGCGACGCGCCCACGACCCTCGATGCGCGCGACTGGCTGGACACCGACGATGATCCTCTGGCACCGGATGCCTGCCTCGAAAGCGCCCTCGAGGCCGTCATCGGCGAAGGCCTGGTGCGGCTACGCAACCTGCCCACCGAGCCCGGCAGCCTGGATGCCATCGCCCGGCGCATCGGCCCGCCGCGCGCCACCAACTTCGGCACGCTATTCGACGTGCGTGCCAAGCCCGATCCCGATTCCAATGCCTACACCTCGATCGCCCTGCCACCGCACGTCGATCTGCCGACCCGCGAGTATCAGCCCGGTCTGCAGCTGCTGCATTGCCTGGAAAACGACACCATCGGCGGTGAAGCGGTGATGATGGACGGCTTCGCCATGGCCGAGGCCCTGCGCGAGCGTCATCCCGAGCACTTCGCGACGCTCACGCGTGTACGCTGGTGCTACGCCAATACGGCCCGCACCACCGATCATGTGTGGTACGCACCGATGATCAAGCTCGATGACGACGGCAATTTCGACGAGGTGCGCATCGCCGATTTCCTGCGCGGCCCGCTGATGGCACCGTTCGAGGACGTGGAGCCTGCCTATGCCGCCTTGATGGCGCTGCAGCGCCTGCTCAGAGAGCCCGATTTCGCGCTGCGCTTCACCTACACGCCCGGCGACATGGTGATCTTCGACAACCGCCGCCTGCTGCACGCCCGCGATGCCTTCGATGTCGGCCAGGGAGGGCGCCGTTGGCTGCAGGGCTGCTATCTCGAGCGCGACGAAGCCCGCTCGCGGCTGCGCATGTTGCGCCGTGCTCACCGCCGGCAACGCGTCGACGCCCTTGGTCAGGGCTAATTCAGGCGTTCGGTGGACCTGTAGGCACGAAATAACCCGCCCATGGCAAGCCATGGGCGGGTTATTGCAGCGAGGAAAGACGTAATGGAACGTTTTGACGTTCGCCGATTTATCCGGCGCTTCCTTAGCGGCGTACTATTCCGATACGCCGCCCCGCGGCGCTCGGCCACTCGTCTCCGGCGGGCGGCAATGTCTCGACAACCGCCGCGACCGGTTCGGGGAACGGCCCCGGTCGGCCGCTAGCGACATCGATGCCCATCAACATCTGCTCGCTGGTCGCCAGCGGGTCGCCGTCGGCGTTGCGCAGGGTAAAAAAGACATGCAACCGCTTGGCATCATGATCGAGTAGCGTCAGTTCGACCGCCAACGCCTCGCTACGATGCGCTTGCTGGCGGTAGCAGAGATGCGTCTCCAGGGTATAGAGCGTGTAACCATGCTCGGCTCGCCCCGCCACATCGAGGCCGATACGCTCCATCAGCGCCTCGACGGCCAGCGAGAAGACCCTCGCGTACTCGGCATCGTTCATATGGCCGTTGTAGTCGACCCAGTCATCAGCTACCCGGGTTTCCAGCAAGGGGCCGAACGTCGAGCTGTCTGGTGTCCGACTCATCAGATGCGCCCCTCGAGCCCTTCGGCCTCCGGCCAGTACTTGCGGGTCAATGCCAGCAGCTCGGTGAGGAAGGCGTCACGCCGCGTCTCCAGTTCGGCGACGCTGCGTCCGGCGGCCTGATGCTCGCAACCATCGGCGACCTTCTCGATCAGCTCGTCGGTCAGTTCCGGCGCTTCGAGCTTGGTCCACGGCAGCTTCAGTGCCGGCCCGAACTGGTGCAGCATGTGGCGCATGCCACCCTCACCCCCGGCCAGGTGGAAGGTCAGGAAGGTGCCCATCAGTGACCAGCGCAGGCCCGCGCCGTAGACCACGGCAGCATCGATTTCCTCGGTAGTGGCGACACCGTCGTTGACCAGGTGCAGCGCCTCGCGCCACAGCGCCTCCATCAGGCGGTCGGCCACATGGCCCTCGATTTCGCGACGCACCACCAGCGGCCGCATGCCCAGCGCAGCATACTGGGCCCGGGCGCGCTCGGTGACGACCGGCGCGGTGTGCTCGCCGCCCACCAGCTCGACCAGCGGCAGCAGATACACCGGGTTGAACGGGTGCGCGACGATGACGCGACCGGGGTCGCGCGTGCAGGCCGATTGCAGCTCGCTGGGCTTGATGCCGGACGTCGAGGAGCCGATCACCACGCCCTCGGGGGCATGTGCATCCAGCTCCGCCAGGACGCGATGCTTGATCTCGAGTCGCTCGGGCACGTTTTCCTGGATCAGGTCGGCGTCCTCGACGGCCTCGATGGCCGAGGCCGCGAAACGCAGCCGGCTCGGGTCCGCCGTATCGGCGAGTCCCGTCGTCGCCACCGAATCCCAGACCCGTTCAACGAAGGCGCGCGTCGTCGCCTCGGCGCCGGGGGCCGGGTCGAAGGCCACGACGTCGCAGCCCGCCGCCAGAGCCCGCACGATCCAGCCATTGCCGATCACGCCGGTGCCGATGACGGCGACCCGCGCGGGCACATCGGCCGCTGCGGCCGTGTCTTGTCGAGACATCATGTTCTCCTTGTCGCTCATGGCTGGCGCAGACCCAGCGTCTGACGTGTTTCGGCCGGCGTCTGCACGCGGCCACCCAGGTTCTCGGCGATCGTCGCGGCGCGTTCCACCAGTTGAGCATTGGTGGCGAACACGCCGCGGCTGAGGTAAAGATTGTCCTCGAGGCCGACCCGCACGTGACCGCCGAGCAGCATCGATTGCGCGACCATCGGCATCTCGCTACGCCCGATGCCGAACGCCGACCAATGAGCGTTGGCGGGCAGCTTGTTGCGCATCGCCAGCATGGTCTCGGTGTCCGCCTCGGCGCCCCAGGGAATCCCCAGGCAGAGCTGAAACAGCGGATCGCCCTCGATCAGGCCTTCCTCGATCAACTGGCGCGCGAACCAAACGTGGCCCAGATCGAAGCACTCCAGTTCGGGTTTCACCCCCGCGTCCTTGACCAGGCGGGCATGCTCGCGCAGCCAATCGGCGGTGTTGAGATAGACCATGTCGCCGAAGTTGAGACTGCCGCAATCCAGGGTGCAGATTTCCGGCAACAGCTCGCCGACCGGCGCATGGCGCTCCGCCGGTGTCTGCAGATCGGTGCCTTCGAGGCCATGGATGGCGCCGTCACGAACTTCGGGGAAAAGGTCGCCCCCGCCGCCCGCGGTGATGTTGATGACCGCGTCGACGTCCGCCTCGCGGATGCGCCCCACCGCCTCGCGGAAGTACTCGGTGGAATGGCTCACCCCGCCGGTTTCCGGGTCACGCACGTGCAAGTGCACGATGCTCGCCCCGGCGCGCGTGGCCTCGATGGCGCTGTCGGCGATCTGCTTGGGCGTGATGGGCAGGTCGGGATGCTTATCGGCGGTGTCCCCCGCGCCGGTGATGGCACAGGTAAGAATGACGTTTCGATTCATGGAAGAGCTTCTCGGTCCGGCCCCGAGCCAATCGCGGTACGGGGCAGTGCATGAGCGCACCCGGCAGGTGCGTTGCGACGACACTCATTGTGGTTGGCCACCCTTGCCATTATTTGACATGGCACGCCTCGATGTTGACGTATCACGACGACAAATCCCGCTATGTAGCGGGTTTCATGGTTTGACATCGCGGAAATGACCGTGCCGGGATAGCTCTCAGGTGTCCGGCAAGAGTTCGGTCGCGGGTGCCGAAACGGCTTCGACAACAGCGCGCATCGAGCCGTCACGCCGTGCGGTAGCGTGCCAGGTCAGCGCCCGCTCCAGACAATGGGGCGTATGCCCACCACGTTCGCAGGCGGCTTCGAAGTAGTCCGCCAACGCCGGACGGTAGTAGGGATCGGCACAATTCTCGATGATCCGGCGGGCCCGCTCGCGAGGCGCCAAGCCACGCAGGTCGGCCAAGCCATTTTCAGTGACCACGATATCGACATCGTGCTCGGTATGATCGACGTGGCTGGCGAAAGGTACCACGCTAGACAGATCCCCATCCTTGGCCGTCGCGGTGGTGATAAAGATCGACAACTGACCGTTGCGAGCGAAGTCTCCCGAGCCGCCGATACCGTTAATCATGTGGGTGCCGTTGACGTGGGTCGAGTTGACGTTGCCATAGATATCGATCTCCAGCGCGGTGTTGATCGCGATCACTCCCAGCCGGCGCACGATGCCGGGATGGTTCGAGAGCTCCTGAGGCCGTAGCACGACACGATCCTTGTAGAGCTCGAGATTATTCCACACGCGCTGGCCGCAGCTCGACGAGAGCGTGATGGAACTGCCGGAGGCGAATGTCATCTTGCCGCTGTCGAGCAGATCGAAAGTGCTATCCTGCAGCACTTCAGAGTACATCGTCAGTCCTTCGAAAGGGCCTTCCATCAGGCCATGCATGACGGCATTGGCCATGCTGCCGATACCGGCCTGCAGTGGCAGCAGCGAGGGCGTCAATCGTTCCTCGTTCACCTCATTCTCGAAGAACCTGATCAGGTGGCGGGCGATGCGCCGCGTGGCGTCGTTGGGCTGGTTTACGGTCGAGGGGCTGTCGTGGCCCTGGGTCAGCACAATGGCGGCGATCTTATCCGGATCGATGGGGATATGAGACGTTCCGATGCGCGAATCCGGCGCTGTCACCGGGATCGGTTGACGGTCGGGACGCATGCCAGGCACGTAGATGTCATGCAGCCCGATCATCGCCTCAGGCGTGGTCAGGTTGAGTTCGACGATCACCTTGTCGGCTAGAATCGCAAAGCTGGCAGAATTGCCGACCGAAGCCGTCGGCACGATGCCACCATCGGCAGTGATGGCCGCGGCTTCGATCACTGCAACGTCCAGCTTGCCGAGCTGCTTGTTGCGCAACAGCTCGACGGTCTCTGACAAATGCTGGTCGGTGAACATCACCTCGCCTGCGTTGATCGCAGTACGCAATCTGCGGTCGACCTGGAAAGGCATGCGCCGTGCCAGTACGTGGGCATCGCTTAAGATGCCATCGATGTCGTTGCCAAGCGAGGCGCCAGTCATCAGGGTGATATTGAGCGGATCGCACTCAGCGCGCCGAGCCAGTGCCAGTGGCACTTCCTTGGCTTCCCCGGCACGGGTGAATCCACTCATACCGACGACCATACCGTCATCGATCAGAGTGGCCGCCTCATCGGCACTCATCATTCGGTCGCGCCAGTTGGGTAACTGGCAACGTTGATCTGCAAGCTCGGTCATATGGCCCTCGTTCTTACCACGCGCGGCACCGCCGCCTTCGACGTTCGTCTTGTTCTATCCTCCGCCGTTCGCGCACGATTACCTATAAAACTTTAGTTGCATACCGCTACCGCACCAGGCTCTCTGACTCGACGTCTTTCCGACATCAAAAACCGGCACCTCCGGTCACGATGACTTGCATGCCCCTCTCCTCGGTCGGGCAACTCTGCGCGTTGTCACTCGATGATGTGGAAGCGGTCGAGATGGCGCGTGTTGAACGTCAAGCCCAATGCGGCGGGCATAGTCGAGATTCCATCCCATGTAACAATCGGCCATCAGGTCGATGTCCTCGCCAATTACCTCGCGCACCGCGGCCACGCTCTAGAGGTTCTCGTGCATGCCGCGGGGCCCATCCTTGGGCCCGTAACCGAAACGCATCTTCATCGCCGTGAAGCCCTGGTCACTCGAAGACACGTACTCTGACCTGCGTGATTTGCATAGCGTTTTCCCTCTTCCAGGCACAGCGAATAGCATTCAACCCACGAAGGCGTTGGCGATGAACAAGGCGACGAGTGCGGCCGCCCACCCCAGCGTCGTGGGCACCGATAGCACCAGCAGCTGGTGTTTGGCGGTTCTCACGCCGAGCATGCGATTGACGACCCAGAAGTAGCTGTCATTGAAGTAGCTGAAGAACAGCCCACCCAGGCACGCCGCTTGGGCCGCCAGCACCAGATTGACATCCGGCATGGACGACAGGATCGGGGCGGAAATCGACGCCCCGGTAATCATCGAGACAGTGCCGCTACCCTGTACGAAACGCACCAGCGTGGCGATGATGAAGGGAATCAAGAAGGCCGGCATGGCCAGCGACGCAACGCTCTCGCCGATGTAATCGCCGGCCCCACTGGCACGCAATACTGCCCCCAGAGCGCCCCCGGCACCGGTCACCAGCAAAATGATGCCGGCGCTTTCGACGCCTTTTTCGAGATGCGACAACACCTGGTCGCGCGGCATCTTGGGTACCAGTCCGTACACTGCCACCAGGACCCCGATGCCCACGGCAATCACCGGGTGACCGACGAACTGGATGATTTGCACCGCCAGAGCAGGATTGTCGCTCTCGCCCACCAGCGCGGTGACCAGCGTATTGCAGAAAATCAAGGCAATCGGCAACGCGATGGGCAGTACCGACTTCAACAACGTAGGCAGCTCTTCCATGGGGCGCTGACCGGCGAGAGGGTCTTCTTCGTCTTCATCGCGACGTAGAGTATCGGGCACGTCACGTTCGATCATCGCCTCGATACGCGGCCCCATGAACCGTGCGTAAAGCACCATGACGATCAAGGCAGGTATCGTAAAGACGATCCCCCAGGCGATCATCAGGCCAACATCGACGCCAAAGATACCCGCTACCCCGAGCGGCCCTGGCGTCGGTGGCACCGCACTGTGGGTGATGGCCAGCCCCGACGCCAGGGCGATGCCCAACGCCAGGACCGAACGGCCGCTATTGCGCGCCAGCGCCCTGACCAGCGGGTTCAGAATCACGTAAGCGGAATCACAGAAAATCGGAATCGAAACGATGTACCCGGTCAACGCCATCGCCCAGTCCTCGCGCTCCTTGCCGAGCATCTTGAGGATGGAGTAGGCCATGCGCTGACCGGCACCCGAGACTTCGAGGATACGTCCCATCATCACCCCGAAACCGATGACCAGGCCAATGGTCGACAGCGTGCTCCCGAAGCCGTCGGTGATCGCTCCGATCACCGCATTGGGCGGCATGCCGCCGATCAAGCCAGCGATCGAGGCGGCGATAATGAGCGCAAGCAAGGCATGCACGCGGGTTTTCAATACCAGCGCGATCATTACGAAGATAGCGATACCCAGGCCGATGATGACCTGTGGACCTGCGGCGGTTTCCGTCATGGTGGCGTACTCCTGTGCATTGTTGTGACTGGCTGAGCAGCGTTGTTGTATCCAAGGATGCAAGCGTGCGTGGAATGTCGCCGACGCCACGGGCGGCCACTAAAGCCGCCGGGCCTCGACGGGCGTCAGGTATTCAGGTAATCCTCGCGATAGGCATGAATTACGGCGTCGACATCGGCATCGGCCTGGAACCCCAGCGATAGCGGACGCTCAATCTCCAGGGCTCCCGGCCAGCTAGCAACGATCTTGTCGATGGCGGCATCCGGCTCAAAGTCCACCAGCGACCGCGTCTCGGCCCCTGCCTGGCGCTCCAATGCGTCCAGCAGTTGCGTCACCGTCACGGTGATGCCTGGCAAGTTAAGCGTGCGCCACTCGCCCAGCGCGTCACCGTCGAGCTGCAAGGCATGTCGAAGATTGCCGACCACCGCGCGCGGCGACGACAACCAAAGCGGCAGTTCGGGGTCCACGGGGCACACGGCACGCTGCCCCGCCAGCGGTTCGCGAATGATCGAGCTGGCGAACGAAGAGGCCGCCTGATTGGACTTGCCGGGTCGCGCCACGATGGTCGGTAGCCGGCAGACGCGTCCGTCGATGAAGCCCCGTCGGCTGTAGTCGTTGACCAACAGCTCGCCGATGGCTTTTTGCGCGCCATAGGAAGAGCGCGGCTGAGGCCCGACCACTTCCGGCACCGGCTGTTCCAGTCCCGGACCGAATACGGCCAGCGAGCTGGCGAATAAAAAACGCAAGCGGCGCGGATGAGCACGACAGGCATCGAGCAGAGCCTGCGTCGCCTCGAGGTTGACGCGCATTCCCAACTCGAAATCGGCCTCCGCCTGGGAGCTGACCACGGCCGCCAAATGGCACACGGCGAGAGTATCGTCGCCCATGGCGCGCTCGATCAGCGCTTTGTCGGCGACATCCCCGACCCATGACTCGACGCGTGGATCGTCGAGAGGACAGGGCGCGAGATCGATCGACGTCACCCGCGTAATCGTCTCTCCCTCGATACGCTGTCCTTCCTCGAGCAGCGTCTGGATCAAGCGCGCGCCGAGAAAGCCAGCACCTCCGGTCACGATGACTTGCATGCACTTCTCCTCGGTCGAGCGAAGCGGCGCTTCGCATGAATCTCCACTGGCAGTGCGACGTTGGTCCAAAGACGTATTGTGTCGCCACCGCGCTATTTATAATGTTGTCTGACAAATCCATTGGGGCAACACCGCCATTAGTCGGAGACGCCCCAGCGCTATCACTGGCGAGGCCGCACCACGCCTCGCAGCGATAAACGAAGGAACTGCGGTGATCACCAACCAAGAGACCCAAAAACCGACCCGTGGCGCGCAACTCTCGGAGCAGGTCGCACGGCAGTTGACGCATGCCATCCATACCGGCGAGATGCGTCCCGGCGAGCGTCTGCCCACCGAGGCCGCGCTGGGCGAACGCTATGGCATCAGCCGTTCGGTGGTACGCGAAGCTATCTCCATGCTGCGCAACGCCGGCCTGGTCACGTCACGTCGCGGCAGCGGCAGCTTCGTCGCCGAGGTACCCACCGTGGCGTTACGCTTGGCGATTCCCGACCCATCGTTGCAATCGATCATCCGCCTGCTCGAACTGCGCCGAGCCCTGGAAGTCGAGGCGGCACGGCTGGCGGCCCAGCGTCGAACGCCGTCCCAATTGCGCCGTCTTCGCAATGCCATGGCCGATATCGATGAAGCCGTCGAAATCGGTGCCGATGGCGTCGATCAGGACATGGCCTTTCACCGCGCCATCGCCGAGGCCTCGAACAACACCCACTTCACCGCCGTCATCGACTTCTACAATCGCTTCCTGCATCACGCCATTACCGTGACGCGGACCAATGAGTCGCTACGCGAAACGTTCATGGCGCAGGTCATCGAGGAGCATCAAGCGATCGTCGATGCCATCGAGCAGGGCGACGAAGACGCCGCCGCCCAAGCCGCCGCGCGCCATCTTGAACATGCCGAATGGCGTCTGCGCCAGGCGCCGACGGATCTGCTGGAACGTCTCGAGGACACCGAAACCGACACGCCGGTCTAACCAACGGCCGTTCTAACTAACGACAGGGGAACGCGAGATGACACAAGCACAACGTGCACGCGTGGGAATCATCGGCCTGGGGTCGATGGGAATGGGCATGGCGACGTCATTGGTCGATGCTGGCTTCACTACCTGGGGCTGCGACCTGCGGCCCGATGCCCGGCAGGCGTTCGAGGCCCACGGTGGTCAGGCGGTCGCCACGCCCGCCGAGATGGCCGCCCACGTCGATGTCGTCGTCAGCGTGGTCGTCAACGCCGAACAGACCCGCGAGGTTCTGTTCGGGCCGCAGGGCATCGCCGACGGCCTGGCGCCCGGCAGCGTGGTCATCTCGTGCGCCACCTGCGCGCCGGACGCCGTGGTCGCCCTGGGCGACGAGCTCGCCACCCGGGGCCTGCGTCTGCTCGACGCACCGATTTCCGGTGGCGCCGCCAAGGCCGCACAAGGCGCGCTGACGATCATGGCCTCGGGGCCGGCCGATGTCTTCGATAGCGTCGAGGACGTCCTCGACGCCCTCGCCGCCAAGGTCTTCCGCCTTGGCGACGCGATGGGACAGGGTTCACAGGTCAAACTGGTCAACCAGCTGTTGGCGGGCGTGCACATCGCCGCTGCCGCCGAGGCCATGGCCTATGGCATACGCGGCGGCTGCGACCCACAGGTGCTTTATGAGGTCATCACCCAGAGCGCCGGCAATTCATGGATGTTCGAGAACCGCGTCCCACACATTCTCGAAGACGATTACACGCCGCGTTCGGCAGTGGATATCTTCGTCAAGGATCTGGGCCTGGTCCACGACACCGCCCATCGCGACAAGTTTCCCCTGCCGCTGACCAGTCAAGCACTCACCATGTTTACCCAAGCCTCGGCACAAGGCCATGGCGGCGACGATGACGCCGCCGTGATCAAGACGTTTCCGGGCTTTGGGTTGCCGTCTCACGCGGCCAACGATGCCGATACAGGGGAGGAGGAATGACGATGCCCATCATCGGATGCATTGCTGACGACTTCACCGGCGCCACGGACGTGGCGAGCATGCTGGTCAGCGCCGGCATGCGCACGCTGCAGACCATCGGCGTCCCTTCGACGGCGCTGGACGACGACGTCGAGGCCGTGGTCGTCGCCCTCAAATCGCGCACCTTGCCCGCCGACGAGGCCGTAACGCAGTCACTCGAAGCGCTGGCGTGGTTGCAGGCCCAAGGCTGCGAGCAGTTCTACTTCAAGTACTGCTCGACCTTCGACTCCACGCCCGCAGGCAATATCGGGCCGGTGACCGACGCGCTGATGACGGCGCTGGACACCGACTTCACCGTGGCCTGCCCGGCACTGCCCGCCAACCAGCGCACCGTCTACAACGGCTACCTGTTCGCGGGTGGCGTGCCGCTCAACGAAAGCGGCATGCAGGATCATCCCCTGACGCCCATGACGGATGCCAATCTGGTGCGCGTTCTCGGAGCCCAGACGCACCAGCGGGTCGATTTGATCGACTACGCCACGCTCAGCGAGGGGGCCGAGGCCGTCGAGGCCCGCATCCAGGCGCTGCGCTCGGCGGGCGTGGGCATCGCCATTTGCGACGCCATCGACACCCAGCATTTACATACGCTGGCACGCGCCTGCCGCCATCTGCCCCTGGTGACCGCCGGCTCCGGCCTGGCCCTGGGTTTGCCCGCCAACCTGGCCGACCGATTGCCTGCGGCGGGACAAGCCGATGCATTACCCGCTATCGCCGGGCGAGAAGCGATCTTGAGCGGCAGCTGTTCGCGCGCCACCCTGGCGCAGCTCGAGCATGGCCGCGAGCACTATCCGAGCTATCACCTCGACGCCTTGGCCCTGGCCGATGATTTCGAAGAGGTCATCGCGGCGGCGCTCGCGCTGGCCGAAGAGCATCTCGACCGTGGCCCGGTACTGCTGTATGCCAGCGCCTCGCCGGAAGACGTGCGACGGGCGCAGGAGGCCCTTGGCGTCGCGGAAGCGGGGGCCCTGGTCGAACACGCCATGGCCGAGATCGCCCAGTCCCTCGTCGAGCACCATGGCGTACGACGCTTGCTCGTGGCGGGAGGCGAAACCTCTGGCGCAGTGGTCAACGCGCTTGGGGTGCAAGGCTTGCGCATCGGCCCGAGCATCGACCCCGGCGTGCCCTGGACCACCACCTTTGGCACCCCGGCGCCGCTCGCCCTGACCCTCAAGTCGGGCAACTTCGGCGCCCAGGACTTCATGACCAAGGCATGGGGGATGTTGCCATGAGCCACATCAGCACCACGACCACCGAGAATCGCCTGCGCGAGGAGATCGCCGAAATCGGTCGCGCCTTCCGACTATTGGGCATGGCGCCCGGCACCTCCGGCAACATCAGCGCTAAGCTCGATGACGGCTGGCTGATGACGCCGACCAACGCCAGCCTCGGCGCCCTCGATCCCGCCGCGATTTCCAAACTTGACTGGGACGGCAACCTGCTCGACGGCGCGCCACCGACCAAGGAGTCGTTCCTGCACCGCGCCTTCTACGATCAGCGTCCCGATACCGGCGGCATCATTCACCTGCATGCCACGCACTCGGCGGCGGTCTCGTGTCTCAACGGCCTCGATGAACGCTCCTGTCTGCCCCCCATCACACCGTATTTCGTCATGCGCGTAGGGCGTTTGCCGCTGATTCCTTACTATCGCCCCGGCGATCCCGCCCTCGGCGACGCGATACGCGAGCATGCCAAGACCCATGGCGCGGTGTTGCTGGCCAATCACGGCCCCGTGGTGGCGGGCAAAACCCTGGAAGCGGCACGCAACGCCATCGAGGAACTGGAAGAAACCGCCAAGCTGTATCTCCTGCTACGCCAGCACGACGTGCGCACCCTGGGCGAAGCGGAAATCGACGAGCTTCGTCAGGCCTTCGGCGCCCACTGGTAAGCCTTTTCTGAAAGGAGTCTCCCCATGCCCCGCTTTGCCGCCAACCTGTCCATGATGTTCAACGAGGTGCCCTTCATGGAGCGCTTCGCCGAGGCCGCCGCCTGCGGCTTCGAAGGGGTCGAGTTCCTGTTTCCCTATGCGTTCGCGGCCGATGACATCGCCGCCGAGTTGGAGCGTCATGGCTTGCAGCAGGCGCTGTTCAACCTGCCGCCGGGCGACTGGGACGCCGGCGAGCGCGGCATCGCCGCCCTACCGGGGCGCGAGGCGGAATTCCGCGAAAGCGTCGAGACTGCGATTCGTTACGCCCGGGCGCTGAACTGTCCGCGTCTGCACGCCATGGCAGGGCTGGCACCTGAGGATGTTTCACGGGAAACATGGCGCGCGGTGTACCTAGACAACCTGCGCCATGCCGCCCGCCGCCTCGCCGAGCACGACCTCGAATTGCTGCTCGAGCCCATCAATACCCGCGACATGCCGGGGTACTGCCTCAATCATCAGGCCGAGGGGCACGCCATCGTGGCCGAACTGGGCGAGCCCAACGTCAAGGTGCAGATGGATTTCTACCACACCCAGATCATGGATGGAGATATCTGGACGACCTATCGGCGTCATCGCTCAGGGGTCGGCCACATTCAGATCGCTGGCGTTCCCGAGCGTCACGAACCCGATACCGGTGAAGTGAATTATCCGTGGCTTTTCCAACAGTTGGACGCAGACGGGTTCGAGGGTTGGATCGGCTGTGAGTACAAGCCCCGTGCCGGCACGCGGGCGGGACTGGGATGGTTCGAGGCGTGGAAACGGCCAGCCGGCTAGAGGCCGAGACGCTGGCAGACCCTGGCGTTTGCACATGCGCCGGGGCCCGCCAGGACATTCAGAACGAATAGGTCAGCGTCGAGGTCACCCGTCGTGGTTCGCCATAGACACCGTAGGTGTCGAAATAACTGTAGTACTTCTCGTCGAACAGATTCTTCACGTTGACCTGTAGCGCCAGCTGCGGCGTGAACTGGTAACGACCGAAGACATTCGCGACCGCGTAGCTACTCTGCTCGTAGTCGCGGGTTCCACCGGGCGCGGCCTGATCGTCGATGAAGGTGTCGCTCTGCCATCTAGCGCCCCCACCGATCGTCAACTGACGCCACTGTGGCACGCGGTAGCTGGCGAACAGATTGGCCTGGGTACGTGGGCGATCGGTGTTGAACGAGCCTTCCGCGGACGTCGCCGTGTAGTGGGTAACCCCCACGGTCATATCGAGATCGTCGGTCACCGCGCCAGTCAGTTCGGCCTCGAAGCCTTCACTGACGACGTCACTGACCGGAGTCGCAGTCGTAATGGCTGAGCCAGGCGTACTGACGATATCGGCCACGTTGTCCTGCTCGAGCCGGAACACCGAGAACGAGGCGTTGAGCAATCCATCGAACCAGGCCGCCTTGATGCCGGTCTCGTAGTTCTTGCCCACGAGGGGATCCAGATAGCCGTTGCCGCCCTCCAGGCGATAGCTTTGGGGCTGGAAAATCTCGCTATAGCTTAAGTAAGTGGACCAGACATCGTTGATGTCATAGACCAGGCCGCCATACGGGGTAATATCGTCTTCGTCCTGCGAGTGGTTACCCAGGCCACTCGACCAGGTGCTTCCATGCCAGTCGGTATAGCGTGCGCCGACGATCAGCGTCAGCGGGTCGGCCAACGAGAAGCGCGCCACGCCGTAAACGGCCTGCTGGCGAGTACTCGCGCTTTCCGACGGAGAAAATGCCGGCCAATCAAGCTCCCCCGTCGCCCCGCCCCAGTCATCGAAGTCGCCGACGTCGATAGGCCCGGACGTGAAGCTGCTTTCGTAATCGTTGTCCTGATCGCTGTAGCTGCCTCCAACGACTAGCTCATGTTCGCGACCGAATAACTCGAAAGGACCTTTCACATAGGCGTCGGCAGAATCCACATCACGATCACCGCGATTCCAGCCGGTATAAAAAACGGGGCCTTCACCGGTGACCGGATCAGGCGATGAAGAGAAGGCGGTATCGAAGTAGGGCGACATCAGTCGCGAATCCAGATCCGACTCTTCATGGGTCGCCGTGCCGCGCAGCTCCCAGCCATTGCCGAAGCGGTGATCGATCTGCGCGAATACTTTCTTCGATTCGTAATCGCTGTAGGACCAGTCCGGCGCCACGCTGAACGAGCGGCTGTAATCCGTCTCGCTGCCATCGCTGTACCAGAGCGGCAGGCCGCCCCAGGTCGGCGACGAGGCATGCGTGTTCTGGTAGTCGTAACCCACCGACAGGGTGGTGTTATCGGTCACGTCCGCATCGATCACCGCGTAGCCGAACTTCTCACGCTCGGAGTAGCGGTCCAGATAGGAATCGCCGACGTCGTAGCCACCGACGAACCGTGCGCGCACATCGCCGGACGGCGTCAGCGGTGTGGTGACATCGACCACGCCGCGGCGCTGGTCCCAGCTACCCAGCGTGCCGGATACCGCCCCCGTCAACTCGCGACTGTCCGCGTGCTTGCGCACGAAATTAACCGAGGCACCGGGATTCCCCGCGCCCGTCATCAGGCCGTTGGCGCCGCGCACCACCTCAACCCGATCATAGATCGCCGTGTTCTGGGCCCCCTCGCCGAAGTACCAGCGGCTGTCCGTGTTGAGCGTGGGAATACCGTCATATTGATAGCTATTGATGCGAAAACCGCGCGAGTAGAACGACACGCGGTTGCTGTCGATACGACTGGCGGAGACACCCGTGGTGTTGGTAAGGACCTCTTCGATGTCCTGTAGATCCTGATCCTCGATGCGCTGCTCGGTGACGATGCTGAGCGACTGCGGCACCTCCTTGGGACTCAGCTCGAAACGCGTGCCCGCCGTGGTGGTGCGGCGCGTGTAGCCGACGTTCTCATAGAGATTCTGGGCAGTAATGGTGACCGTCTTCAGCTCATCGGCATCGTTGGACTGGGCCAGGGCTGATGGAGAGAGTAACGCGGCGACGGAGGAGAAAAGCGCAATCGGTAACGTGCAACTGCAAAGAGAATACGCGCGGCCTTGGCCGCGCATCAGGCCCAAATCGCACGACCGAGAGGATGGTTTGTTCATTGTGTTCCCTTGAGGACGCGTCATGGGCGTCGCTTTCATGAGCATTTCCAAATGCCGAAGTATGGAAAGCCCCAACACAATAGTCAACGATTATGATAAATATTCGTATTCTCATAATGAAATGACCCTGACCTCACGGCCGCTCATCGCCCCCACTTTCGTCGCGCACCTTTGGTCGCA
Organism: Chromohalobacter canadensis; assembly: GCF_029544075.1. Lineage (GTDB taxonomy): Bacteria > Pseudomonadota > Gammaproteobacteria > Pseudomonadales > Halomonadaceae > Chromohalobacter > Chromohalobacter canadensis_A. The sequence continues at coordinate 139,869 of NZ_JAJQJH010000002.1, forward strand.
TTACATACAGAAGTGTTTGTTATGGCCTGCTTTGGCGTTGGTTAATAACATTTTTGATATCAAAAACAAGGAATACATACATTAGCGGCAATAGTTAAGCGCCCCCTACGCTTCGCAGACTCAAGGAAAAATAAACCTTCGGGGGCCCGCGATGCGTAACGCCAAACTCAGTGTGATGGAGAAAATCGGCTTCGGAATGGGCGACGCCGGCAACAATATGACGTTCGCCGCGGTCGTCATGTATCTCTCGTATTTCTATACCGACGTCTATGGCATTTCGCCGGCCGTCGTTGGCACCATCTTCATCTCCATGCGCTTCGTGGATGCCATCACAGACCCGCTCATGGGAGCGCTTGCCGACCGCACGCGTAGCCGCTGGGGACGCTTCCGGCCCTACATACTGTTTATTCCCGTGCCCTTGGCCGCTTCCTGTGTGCTGATGTTCACCACCCCCGACTGGTCGGACTCAGCCAAGATTGGCTACGCCTTCGCCACCTATTTCGCGATGTCGCTTTTGTATACCGCGGTGAACATTCCCTACTGCGCGCTGGGCGGTGTGATCACCGACGATCACCGTGAGCGAGTATCGTTTCAGTCCTGGCGCTTTATCCTCGTCGGCGTGGCCTACCTGATTCTCAATAGCGCCTTGATGCCCCTGGTCGAGTTGCTTGGCGGCGGCGACGAAGCGCAGGGTTTTCAGTACACCATGGCCATCATGTCCGTGATCGCACTCGCCATGTTCGGCTTCTGCTTTGCCACGGTCAAAGAACGCGTTCAACCGCCCCCCAAGCAGCAGGAAAGCCTGGTGACGACACTCAAAGCACTGGCCAAAAACGAGAAATGGCGGATTATCCTGGGCATCACCTTCCTGCAAGCGTTGCAGTTTTTCCTGCGTCAGGGCGCGGCCATCTATTTCGCGACCTATGTGCTGGGTTTGGGAGCTACCGGTATTTCCGTGTTCGTGACCTCCGGGGTCGTCGGTAAGATCGCGGGCACCGCCATTTCAAGCTGGTGCAGCAACCGCATCAGCAAGCGCAGCGTATTTTTAGCAAGTACCTGTGCTCTTATTTTCGCCTCGGTGATGCTCTACCTGGTGCCAGGAAGCTGGGTGCTTATGGCGACCGTACTGTTCGTGCTGGTCAACTTCTTACATGGCATTGGCACGCCGATTTCCTGGGCACTGATGGCCGATGCCGAAGACTACGGCGAGTGGAAAACCGGCACCCGCAATACTGGGGTCTCCTTCGCGGGCAACCTGTTCTTTCTCAAGCTCGGCCTCGCTTTTTCCGGCGGGATGATCGGCTATCTGCTTGCCTGGGGGGGATACCAAGCCGGCGTCGAACAGCAAAGTGCCGACGCACTCAACGCCATCAGCTTGATGCTGACGTTAATTCCCGCTGCTATCAGCGCTCTGCTTGCCATCGCCATCTGGTTCTTCGGTCTCGACGATCACGCCATGGATACCATCCGCCGTGATCTGGACACCCGCAAGCGCGACAGCGACGCCGCGCCTGATGCGCCAACGTCCCCGGCCACTGGCTCCGCCTTTTCCTGACCTCAAGCCAAGGAGATCATCATGCACACTCGCGTCACCCTGCACCGCGACTTCGTCATCAGCGAGATCGATGACCGCCTCTACGGCGCCTTTCTCGAACACATGGGCCGGGCGATCTATAGCGGCATCTACGAACCGGGCCATCCCGAAGCGGACGACAACGGCTTTCGCCGCGATGTACTCGACATGGTCAAGGAGCTAGCGCCGCCCATCGTGCGCTATCCGGGGGGTAACTTCGTCTCCGCCTACAATTGGGAAGACGGCATCGGTCCGCGCGAGGAGCGCCCGGTACGGCTCGACCTGGCCTGGCACAGTCGCGAATCTAACCAGATAGGTATCCACGAGTTCGCCGACTGGTGCGAGCTGGCCGGCATCGACATGATGCTGGCGGTCAATCTCGGCTCGCGCGGCATCGACGCTGCCCGCAACTTCCTCGAATACGTCAACCACCCTGAGGGCAGTGCCTGGAGCGACCTGCGGATTCACAACGGCCGCCAGGAACCATGGAACGTCAAGCTCTGGTGTCTGGGCAACGAGATGGACGGCCCCTGGCAGGTCGGTCACAAGAACGCCGACGAATACGGCCATCTCGCCAACGAGACCGGCAAGGCTCTAAAAGCCTACGACAGTAGCCTCGAACTGGTCGCCTGCGGCTCCTCCAACCCTGACATGGCCAGCTACCCCGAGTGGGAAGCCACCGTGCTCGACCACTGCTACGAGACGGTCGACTACATCTCGCTGCACATGTACTTCACCAACTATGCCGACGACCTGGGTAGCTACCTGGCACTCAGCGAGAAACTCGATCGCTACATCGGATCGATCGGCGGGGTCATCGACTACATCAAGGCCAAGAAGCGTTCCACCAAGGACGTGCACATCTGCTTCGACGAGTGGAACGTCTGGTATCACAGCACCGAGCGCGACAAGCGCATCCTGCAGGGCAACGACTGGCCCTTCGCACCGGCAATACTCGAGGACGCCTACAACGTTGAGGACGCCCTGCTGATCGGCTGCGTGCTCAACACCTTCATCCGTCGCTCCGACCGCGTGCGCATCGCCTGCATCGCGCAGTTGGTCAACGTCATCGCCCCGATCATGACCGAGAGCGGCGGAAATGCCTGGCGCCAGACGATTTTCTACCCGCTGTATTTCGCCTCCCGCTTCGGCCGTGGCAAGGCCTTGCGATTGGCTGTCGACAGCCCGACCTACGCGGTCGACGAACTCGGCGATATCCCCTATCTCGACGTGTCCGCCGTGCACGACGACGCGCAGGGAACCATCGCCCTGTTCATCGTCAACCGCCATCCCGACGAGGCACTCGACCTCGGGGTCGATCTGGGCGGCTTCACGGCCTGCCAGCTCAAGGAGCACCAAACCATCGATTATCCCGACATGAAAGCGGCCAATACCGCCGAGCAACCCGGCAATGTACGCCCCACCCAAGGTCAGGGCCTGGACGTTGACGGCAATACGCTAAAGGGGACGATCGCACCGCTGAGCTATCACATGGTGCGTTTGGACGTGCACGACTGAAGTCAGAGCACTAGTGCTCCTCGCGTTGGGCCAATGGCGTGTTGCCATTGGCCCCAGGGCTTCGTCTCGAAAGCCACCTTGCGGCATGGAGTTCAGGCCCTGATTTGACGCTCGAGCTCGGGTAATACCTCGAACAGATCTCCGACCAGTCCATAATCGGCGACCTGGAAGATCGGCGCCTCCTCATCGTTATTGATCGCCACGATCACACGGGAATCCTTCATCCCCGCCAAGTGCTGAATGGCACCACTGATGCCGACGGCAATATAGAGATCCGGCGCCACGACCTTTCCAGTCTGTCCCACTTGCATGTCGTTGGAAACGTAACCGGCATCCACCGCAGCACGCGAAGCGCCAATCGCCGCGCCAAGCGTTTCTGCCACACCGTCGAGCAGCTTGAAGTTCTCGGCACTGCCCAGCCCACGCCCACCGGACACGACCGCTCGGGCACTGCCCAACTCCGGCCCTTGACTGGTGGCGCGTGCGTCGCTGACGAAGGTGGAACGTGGATTATCAACGGCGGTCGCCAAGGGTTTGATCTCTGCGTTGCCATTGCTCCCGAAACCGACAGCCTCGAAGGCACTCGTTCGAACCGTTACGACCTTGAGCGGGGCGCTGTTGCTGACCGTGGCAATCGCACCGCCGGCATAGATGGGCCGTTTGAAGGTATCGGCCGACTCGACGGCGATGATATCGGAGACTTGCGGAACGCCATTGAGCGCTGCGACACGGGGCAGAATATTCTTGCCCGTCGTGGAGGAACCCGCCAGCAGATGGGTGTAGTCGGCGACCAGGGAAACGATCAACTCGGCCATCGGCTCGGCCAGCTGGTGGGCATACGCCACATGATCTGCTATCAGCACCGTTCGCACGCCGTCCAGGCTAGCGGCCGCTTCAGCCACGGCCTCGACCCGTTCACCAGCAACGAGAATGTCGATGTCTGCCCCCATCCGTTGGGCCGCGTTGACCACATGGGCGGTTGCGTCGGCCAGTGTATTGTCGTGATGGTCCGCTACGATCAGGATGCTCATGAAATCACCTTCGCTTCGTTTTTCAGCTTGTTCACCAACTCGCTGACCGAGTCGACCTTGACCCCGCCCTGGCGCTGCGCGGGTGTCTCGACACGCATGAGTGTGAGATAGGACGCGCGTTCGATACCCAGCTCCTCGAGCTTGCGAGTGTCGATGGGCTTTTTCTTGGCCTTCATGATGTCAGGGAGGCGAGCATGACGAGGCTCGTTCAGGCGCAGGTCCGTGGTGATCACCGCCGGTAGGCGCAACGCTAGCGTCTCATGGCCGCCATCGACTTCACGGGTCACCGTGACCTGCTCGCCTTCCACTGCCAGTTCCGAGGCGAAGGTGCCCTGCCCCATGCCGGTCAGTGCGGCCAGCATCTGGCCCGTCTGATTGTTGTCGCTGTCGATGGCCTGCTTACCGAGAATCACCAGGCCCGGCTGTTCCTCTTCGACGATGCCGGCCATGACGCGCGCGACATCCAGCGAGTCGACCTGCTCCTCACTCTGGCCATGGATAGCCCGATCAACGCCGAGCGCCAGCGCGGTGCGTAGCTGCTCCTGAGCGCCCTTGGGACCGATACTCACGGCGACCACCTCGGTGGCAATGCCTTTCTCCTTACACCGAATCGCTTCTTCAACGGCGATTTCGCAGAAGGGATTCATGGCCATTTTGGTGTTGCTCAGATCCACATCCGTGTTGTCCGAGCGCACTTTGACCTGAACGTTGTAATCGATGACACGCTTGACGCCGACGAGAATTTTCATGCATGAGCCTCCTGTTGTTTTTCCTGAAGTTCGTGCTGCATTTCATCGAATTGGCGTGAAACCGAGGCAAGCGGAGCTGCTGTCATCAACGACACCAAGACGATGGATATCAGAGAGAACGCGAAGCCGGGAACAATTTCGTAAAGGTCGAAAATCCCACCTGACAACCAGGACCAGACGATGACGGTGACGCCACCAACGACGATGCCCGACAGCGCGCCCCACTGATTCATGCGCTTCCAATACAAAGAGAGAATCAGCGTCGGGCCAAAACAAGCGCCAAAACCGGCCCAGGCATAGGACACCAACGCCAGGACGTCCGAGTCGGGGGCCAGTGCCAGCATCAGTGCTATCGCGGAGACGCCGAGTACGGCCAACCGCCCCACGAGCATCAGTTCCTTTTGGGTGGCATGCTTACGAAATACGGCCTTGTAGATGTCATCGGCGATCGTCGAGGAACAGATCAATAGCTGCGAATCCGCCGTCGACATGACCGCGGCCAGAATGGCAGTCAACAACACACTGGCGATGATCGGGTTGAACAGCATGTCGACCATGAACATGAAAATGCGCTCATGATCATCGATACCGTCAGGGAAAAAGCCATGTCCCAACACACCGATCGATAAGGCGCATACCAGGCCAATGGCAGTCCAGGAGACTGCCACGCGGCGGGCAAAGGGGATGTTGCGATGGTCGTTGATGCCGGCAAAGCGCGCCAGCGCATGGGGTTGGCCGAAGTAGCCCAACCCCCAGGCCAACGAGCTGGCGATCGCAATCCAGGTCAGACGCTCGCCACTGGCGGCATCGGTAAACCACTGCAAGAGATACGGGGATGCATCCCGCACCGATGCCACCGACGCATCGACTCCCCCCAACTCCGTGATCGCCGCTACCGGTACCGCGACCAGCGCGAATAGCATCATGATGCCCTGCAAAACATCGGTCCAGGACACGGCCAGATAACCACCGAAGAAGGTGTATGAAACGATGGCGAGCACCCCCAGCACCACCGCGAGCTCATAATTCATGCCGAAGACGGTATTGAGCAATTTGCCGCCAGCGACCAGTCCCGAACTGGTATAGAAGAGATAGAACACAATGATGAATAGCGAAGCGACCAGCCGTAATCCCTGGGTATGCTGCTGAAATCGCTCGGCTAGAAACTCGGGAATCGTCAGCGAGTTGTTGGCCACGAAACTGTAGACGCGCAGTCGCTGCGCGACGATCAGCCAATTCAAGAGCGAGCCGGTTAGCAGACCGGCAGCAATCCAGAACGAAGACATGCCCGAGAGATAAGCAGCACCGGGCATGGCGACCATCAACCAGCCGGACATTTCAGATGCCCCGGTCGAAATGGCAGTCGCAAAGGGGCCCAGCGAACGGCCGCCCAGTACGTAATCGGAAAAGTCGGAGGACCTTCTCCAGGCGACGATGCCGATAATGAACATCGCCACGAAATAGAGGGCAAAGGTCGCGATAACGACCGTATTATTGTTATCTAGCATCAGCGTTCTCCTTATTTAAGGCAAAAGCCGGCCTGGCAGTGCCATGGCACCGCAATAGTTGTTGTTACTGTTTGAGTATGATCAACGCTGTGCTGATGGCTCAGTCGCTGATCAAGGCAATGGCTACGCGGATCGTCGTCTGGGACGCAAACCGGGGAGAATGGTTGTTGCTGATACGGGCTTTCCAAGCAGGAGGGGGGATTTTCGAGCCCCGCCAGGAGAGGGAAGTACGGTATTGTTATCGGGTTTCATACTCTCTTCCTTTTATGGTGTTGTTGAAGAAATATCGTTAGTCGGACAACTCAGCCAGGCGTATGCCTAGCGGCGTCATGGGCTACATCCAGCCCACGATGAACGGCCTGTCTAAAACCACCTTGAAGCATGGCATTCAGGCCTTCGGTGGTTGTGCCACCGTAATCGAGAAACCTTTTGACCAGTTCACTGGGAGGGGCGGCGTTCTCCAGCATCAGTTGGCTGGCGCCCGATAGGGTATGTAGCACGCTGCGCCGGGCAGTCGCTTCTGTCATTCCCTGAGCCACGGCATGACTGATCAGCGCGTCCGCCAAGAGCGCCGGAAAAGCCGGACCGCTACCGGTCAGGGCTGTCAGGTAATCGATGTGGGGTTCATCTTCGAACTCATCGCATGGCCCGCAGCTCGACAGCAACCGATGGACCCAACTGCGCTCGACCTGGTCGACGCCAGGCGTGGCATACCAGGGCGTATAGGAGTGCCCGATGGCAGCAGCGGCATTGGGCATCGCGCGCACGATACGCTGGCTGCCGGTGGCCTGGCTCAGCGTGGTGACCGGTACCTTGGCCATCAACGAAATCACCAACCGCTTCTCGAGCAAGAGATTCAACTCGGCAAACTGCTCGGGCCTTACCGATACGACGACGACATCGGCTAACGCAAGGAGCGCCTCGGCGCTGTCGACGCAAGTGACATCCGGCCACTCGTCGTAGTGATAACCCGAGCGGCTAGCCGTCACGACAAGTTGCTCGGGGCCAATCAAACCACTGGTCAGTGCCGCGCGGCCCAGCGCGCTACCCAGCCAACCATTACCGCCGAGGATGCCGAGCGTCGGTGTCTGCTTCATGAATCATCTCCTGTTGGACAGCCGCCAGCTCCTCGGCTGGGAACCGGGCTGTATGCCGTGCGGCAAAACGCTCCAAGTCCGCGGGTGTGCAGGGTTGTCCGGTAAAGATATCGACATACTGGGCCACACGCCGGATACGCGTGTCCTTGCTCTCTTGGGTATGCATCGAGATATAGCCGATCTGGAGCAAGTAAACGGTCCTGGCCCGGGTATCGGCTTCAGAGGCTTCGTAGCCGTAGCGGATAAACATGGCTTGCAAGGCTTCAAGGCGCTGTTCATCGGCGCGGCGGACCCGCTCGGAGACGGCGTCCTCTTGCAAGCTCCAACTTCTAACGGCGTATTCGAATTCCGAGTCGAAGAGCGCTGGGTCGAACCAGCAGTCGAAAACGTTCAGCATCGCCTCGACGATCGAGGAGGCATACTTTTCGGTCTGCAGCACCAGCGCTTGGGTATTTTGGCGTTCCCAGCGGTCCAGCAGTGCGCCAAGCACTTCTCCACGGTCCCTGAATAACCAGTAGAAACTGGTGCGCGACGTTCCCAGCTTCTTGGCCAGCGGCACAATCTTGACGGCGCTGACACCGGAGGTGATCAACAAGTCGTACGCCGCATCGATCCAGGCAATCTGGTTAATAGTGGGACGGTCGTTTTTCACGCAACTTCCTCAGGTAATGGACACGACGATGATGATATCAAAAAGCGACTTGTCGGCTTTATGTACACCGCTGTCTTCATTATTGACAAAGATGTACAGCGAAGACTAGCTTGTGTCAACACCAAAACAAAAAGGCCTTCCCATCATGAAAAACGATCCGTTGCTACAACCTCTACAACTCAAGCATCTGACGCTAAAAAACCGAGTCATGCTGACCTCGCATGAACCTGCCTACCCGGAAGACGGTATGCCCAAGGAGCTTTACAGGGCCTATCACGTCGAACGCGCCAAGGCGGGTGTGGCGCTCACCATGACGGCGGGATCCGCTGCGGTATCCAGAGATAGCCCGCCCGTTTTCAACAATATTCTTGCTTACAAGGATGAAGTGGTGCCGTGGATGCGCGATCTGAGCGACGCCTGCCACGAGCACGGTACTGCGGTCATGATTCAGCTAACCCACCTGGGCCGCCGGACTCGCTGGGACAAGGGCGACTGGCTGCCGGTCATCTCGGCGTCTCACCACCGCGAGGCCTCCCACCGCGCCTATCCCAAGAAGGCGGAGCTCTGGGATATTGAGCGACTCATCAAGGATTACACCGACGCTGCCGAACGCATGTATGCCGCTGGCCTGGATGGCCTTGAGATCCAGGCCTACGGACACCTGATGGATCAGTTCTGGTCGCCGCTGACCAATGAGCTCGATGGCCCCTACGGGGGTAGCCTGGAAAATCGACTTCGCTTCACTCTTGAGGTGTTTCAAAGCATCCGTGAACGGGTAGGCGATAAGTTCCTGCTAGGGGTGCGCTACACCGGCGATGAATGCTTGCCCGGGGGCTTCGATGCACGCGACGGCATGGCGATCTCGCACCGGCTGAAGGACAGCGGCCTGGTGGATTTCCTCAACGTCGTGAAGGGCCATATCGATACCGACCCCGGCCTGACTGATGTCATTCCGATCCAGGGCATGCCCAGCGCACCGCACCTGGATTTCGCTGGTGACATCAAGCGTGAAGTCGACTTCCCCACCTTCCACGGCGCCAAGATCCAGGATGTCGCCACAGCACGGCACGCCATCGCCTCCGGCAAGGTCGACATGGTCGGCATGACACGCGCCCATATGGCAGACCCCCACCTGATGAAGAAGGTCATGGAGGGACGCGAAGAGGAGATCCGCCCCTGCGTTGGCGCCAACTACTGTCTCGACCGCATCTATCAAGGCGGAGCGGCCTACTGCATCCATAACGCGGCCACCGGCCGCGAAACCACCATGCCGCACACCATCCCACCGGCCGATACCCAGCGTAAGGTCGTGGTGATCGGCACCGGGCCTGGCGGTCTGGAGGCAGCGCGAGTGGCTGCCGAGCGCGGACACGAAGTCGTGGTGCTCGAAGCCGCCGATGCCCCGGGCGGCCAGATCCGCCTGACGGCACAAAGCGAGCGTCGCCGCGAGATGATGGGGATCATCGACTGGCGCGTTGAGCGCTGCCAAGCCATGGGCGTCGCCTTCCAGTACAACGTGTTCGCGGAGCAGGACGAAGTGCTCGCCGAATCGCCCAATGTCGTCATCGTGGCGACCGGTGGGCTGCCCAACGAGCAGGCGCTTGATGAAGGCAACGAATTGGCCATCACGGGATGGGATATCCTCTCTGGCCACGTCAAGCCGGGCAGCAATGTCCTCGTCTATGACGACGCCGGTGACCATACAGCCTTGCAGGCGGCAGAGATCATTGCCAAGGCGGGCGGTAAAGTGGAGTACATGACCGCCGATCGCGCACTGGCGCCGGAGGTCATGGCCATGAACCTGGTGCCGTATATGCGCTCTCTCCAGCAGCTGGACGTGACATTCACGCCGACTTTTCGCCTGACCGGCATTCGCCGCGACGAGGGCGGCCTGGTGGCCTCGGTCAACAGTGACTACACCGACGTCCAGCGGGAACGGCGCGTGGACCAGGTAGTGGTCAATTTCGGCACCTTGCCGATGGAAGATCTCTACGAGGAACTGAAACCGTTATCGAGCAACCAGGGCGCGGTCAATTATGACAAGCTGATCGTCGGCACTCCTCAAGCGCTCAATACCAATGAAGAGGGCACATTCCAACTGTTCAGAATCGGTGACGCGATTTCCCAGCGAAATACGCATGCTGCCATCTACGATGCCCTCAGACTGGTCAAGGATCTTTGAGACACAGCGCCGTTAGACGCCTTTCACCAATACGCCGAGCCGCCAGGCCACGTTTCAGAGTGGCTTGGCGGCGCTTATGAGGAGTTCAAGTTTCTTGGAACAACAGACTCTTTCCGCCCACGAGGCAGAAATCCTGGCCGAACGGGCTTGTCTCGCCGCGGGCGCCAATCACGCCACCGCGCGCTCCCTGGCCAAGGCAACAGTGTCGGCTGAGCTCTTCGGACGCGCTGGCGTCGGCTTCCCGCATCTACTGGACTATCTTTCCAGTTTCCGCGCAGGGCGCATCAATGGCTATGCCGAGCCGCAACTCACCTCGCCTTTGCCGGCCATCATGCATTCGGACGCCGATGGCGGCATCGCGCAGCTCGGTTTCGATTCGGCAGCCTCAACGCTCGTCGAAAGAACCCGGGAGCTGGGCGTTACGCTCTTCACCCAACGCAATAGCTATACGACCGGTGAGCTAGGCTATTACGTGCGCCGTCTGGCTCTGGAAGGGCTGATTGCCTTTGCCGTGTCCAACAGTCCTGCCGTGGTCGCGGGGGCCCCCGGTGGCCAGGGCGTTTTCGGTACCAATCCGATGGCGTTTGCCGCGCCCCTGGCCGATGCCATCGCGCCACTGGTCATCGATCAGGCCTCCAGTGCTACGGCCTTCGTCAATCTTGCCAAGGCAGCAGAAGAAGGTCGCGAGATTCCCGCCGGCTGGGCCACCGACGAAACGGGCAGCATGACGACCGATGCCACCGCCGCCCTGCGCGGCACGCTTCTAGCGTTCGGCGGTACAAAAGGCGCCAACGTTGCATTGATGGTCGAGTGCCTCGCCGCCGGGGTATCTGGCGCCTCCTGGTCACTCGACATGCCGGACTTCCAAAAGGGAGAGCGCCTGATCGATGCCGGGATGACGATCATTGCCATCCAGCCCACGGCCATCGACGCAGACTTTGCCACGCGTTTGAGCCGACAGCTCGACCGAATCGCCGACCGCGGCACCTATGTACCCGGTCGCCGCCCGGTACAAAACGATGTGTCGGAAGCGGATCAGGTTACGATCGATACTGCCGTCCTCGAAGATATCCGCCGTTTCCTGTGAGCGGCGGATAGGAGATATACATGAGAACTTCAAAAACTATTCACGTTGTTTCATGCCATGCCGAAGGCGAAGTGGGCGATGTCATTGTCGGGGGCGTTGCACCTCCGCCAGGTGACACTCTCTGGGAACAACGCAATTGGATCGACAAAGATCAGACACTACGCAACTTCGTCCTCAACGAACCGCGCGGTGGAGTCTTCCGTCACGTTAACCTCCTGGTCCCGCCAAAGCATCCTGAAGCCCAGATGGGCTGGATCATCATGGAGCCGGAGGATACTCCGCCCATGTCGGGCTCTAACTCCATCTGCGTATCCACAGTGTTGTTGGATAGTGGCATCATCCCGATGCAAGAGCCGGTGACCGAAATGGTTCTCGAGGCCCCAGGCGGACTGGTCAGGGTGACGGCAGAGTGTCATGCCGGCAAGGCCCAGCGGATCACCGTGGAGAATGTTCCCTCCTTCGCCTGCGCGCTGGACCAGACACTTCACGTGCCAGGCATCGGGGAGATTCGAGTCGATACCGCTTACGGTGGTGATAGCTTCGTTGTCGTGGATGCTGACGAGCTCGGGCTCAGCCTTGAAGAACACGAAGCTCATCACCTTGCGAAGCTTGGCGTGCGCATCACAAATGCTGCCAATGAGCAGCTGACGTTCCATCATCCAGACAACCCGGAGTGGACGCATTTTTCTTTCTGCCTGTTCGCAGGCCCCGTGGGGCGTGAGGGAAACCGCCTCTCGGCCCGCTCAGCGGTATCGATCCAGCCAGGAAAGATTGACCGCTCCCCCACTGGCACGGCGGTATCCGCCCGTATGGCCCTACTGCATGCTCGGGACGAGATGGCCGTGGGAGATTATTTCACCGGCAGATCGATCATCGGGTCGGAGTTTCAGGGCCGTCTCAAAGGCGAAACGACAGTCGGAGGTCAACAGGCCATCGTCCCGGAAATTTCGGGCCGGGGCTGGATCACGGGTATTCATCAGCACATGCTGGATCCCGAAGATCCTTGGCCTGAAGGCTATCGCCTGACCGACACCTGGCCATCGTTCAAGGATGAGTAGCACGTCTCGATGCCAAGGCGCTGGCTCCCCACGAAAAGCTGCCCCCGAGGGGGGCAGCTTTCTTTTTTCACTTTCCCACAATGCTTGTACTAGCCGACATAGCCGAGCAGCCGAGGCAGGAAAAGTGACAACGACGGCCAGTAGGTCGTGATCAGCATCACCGGCAACGCGGCAAGCAGCATAAAGCTGAAAGCGGGCCGAATCACCTGAGACATGCCGACCTGTCCTATCCGACAACTCATGAACAGGATTGGCGCCATGGGCGGGCTGTTGCAACCGATGACGACACTGGTGCCCACGATGGCGGCAAAGTGAACCGGGTGGATGCCAATACTCTCCATGACCGGCAACAGCAGTGGGCTGAGAATGGCCACGACACTCACATCATCCATGATCATTCCCATCAGGATCAGAAAGAGATTGACCATCAGCAGAATCAGTAACTTATTCTGGAAGAGGTCCAACAAGAGATCGGTCAATTGCTGTGGCACTCTTTCGAAGGTAAAGATACGACTCGCGACAAAGGAAAAGAGCAGGATGATCATGATGACGCCTGTCGTCGTGGCCGCTTGAATGAAACAACGTGCCAGCGCCTTCATGTCGAGGTCACGGTAAACGAACAGTCCGACGGGAATGGCATAGACGACCGCAATAGCTGCCGCCTCGGTGGGAGTGAAGATGCCGCCGTAGATACCGCCCAGGATAATGACCGGAAGCATCAACGCGGGCAAGGCTTTCCACCCCGTACTACCGATGTCCCGGAACCGGTTGCTCAGCGTGATCACTTCGGGATTATAAGCAGGGTTTTTGCGCATCTTGATGGCGTTGATGACGCACAAGAAAATGATCAACAGGATACCCGGGCCGATGGTTGCCAAAAACACGGCAGCGACAGATTGTCGGGTCACCACGGCATAAAGAATCATGGTGATGCTGGGCGGAATCAATAACCCGAGTAGTGAAGAGATCCCGACCAAGGCGGTGGAGTAAGGACGGCTATAACCGTGTTTCTCCATCGGACCGATCATGATGGTGCCGATAGAGGCCACGGCGGCAGAGGCAGTGCCCGAAATAGCACCAAAGACGCCGCAGGCCATCACCATGGAGGTTCCCATTCCACTGCGGGACGAGCCCACGACAGCCTCGACAAAACGCAACAACCTGGCTGCGATCCCCCCTGACTGCATCAAATAGCCGGTCATGACAAATAGCGGTAGCGCCAGAAGTATAATGGAATTGATGGACCAAAACCCTGTTGTCATTAATGACGAGATATCGACATCATAAGCGAGCGAGAGCACGAGCGTCATGGCGGCAAACGAGAACACAACCGGCACGCCTATGATCATCAAAATTACGACTGCACCTATAGCTAATAAGGCACCCATATATTTCTCCGGTTGTTGTTAAAAGGTCTCATGGCGTCAGGCCTTTCTTGAACCATCTCTTTTCATTTACATATCACTTGTTCATGAGTTTCCCAACATCCTTGATTAAGTCTCTTACCGCATAGACCAGCAGCAGAACACTCGCCACAAACAGGCTACCCTGGGAAAGATATTGTGGAATGCCGAACACTGGCGTCACCTGGCCTTTGTCAAAACCCCAAGAAAAAAGGCTGTAGCTCCAGGTCACAAAAAAGGTTGCCATCACGACCGAGAGCACGGTGGCGAGCAGCCTTATCATGTCTTGCCAAGTCTCATGATGCACAAAGGCCTGAATAAAGTCGGCACTGAGATGGGATCTTTCCCGCGATGCCAAGGCAGCTCCGAGCATATACAGCCATATGGCGGCCATCAGAACCAGCTCTTCCAGACCAAAGACGGGCACATCGAGAAGAGTCCTTGAAGCAATTCCTGCCACCATGGCGAAGGACACGAAGATGCCTAGTATCGTCACGGCGACTTTGATAAGAGATGTGATCTTATCATCGAGAGTGACAAGGAGATTCATAAAGGTTTTCATGATATTGCCCCAATAGGCAGTGAGCGGAGTGGCCCGCTAAAGCGGCCACTCCATATCACCTGTCAAGACATTATTGTGGCTTGGAGGCATTCTCACGAACAGATTTCATGATGTCCTCGCCCAAGGATTCCTCTGCCTCGACCCACACTGATTTACGGACTCGTTCAATCCATGCTTTCATTTCGGCATCGGACGGCTCAATGTATTCCATGCCATCTTCCTGGGCCTTCTTGATCCACTTTTCATCTTCGGCCTGGGCATTCTCGAACTGCTCGTTAACTACGACTTCCACGGCATCAGAGATTATTTTCCGATCTTCTTCATCCAGAGCCTTCCATGCCCCTTGATTCATCAAGAAAGTATAGAAAGAGAAGTTGTGCTTGGAATGCACAAAATAGTCGAGCAACTCGTTAAAATAAGTGTAGTCCCAGTAGATCACATTACTAGAGTCACCATCGACGACGCCCGTCTGGATTGAGGTGTAAACTTCGGACCAGTCAATAGGAACAGCCTGAAAGCCCATGGCTTGAATCGTTTGAGGCAACGGAAAGATAGGTTGCGAGCGAAGCTTTATTCCTTGCGCGTCTTCATAGTTAGTCGCATAGGTATCCGCTGTCGCTATACCACCAAAGCCTTCCGGAAAAGGCCCTAGGTACTTCAGCCCGATATCCGACAAGATGGGATCAATGACTTCCGTAATCCAGCCATCCTGGCCATAGGTTTCAAGTGCATCATCCCATCCTAACGTCAAATACGGTAACGTCAGCACGCCAAGCCTTTCATCGTAAGATGTTTGGGGCCAGCCCAGGAAGAGGTCGATATTGCCGCGGACCAACTGGTCGAAAAGCTCCTGAGGCCCCCCGATCTCATCCTGATAAAAAACATTCATGGAAATTCTGCCATCGGATTCCTCTTCCACGATATCCGATATTCGCTTTACTGCCTGGCCTTGTGGCGATTCTCGGTCACCCGACTCCGTCGCTATCGTAAAATCTAACTCTTTCTCACTTGCCCAAGTGGAAGCCGAGAAACCAGCAGCGGCGATAAGTGATACTGCCACTAAGGTTGAGTTAACCGTCATTGCATTTTTCAGTGTCATAACACCTCTCCAGGCGAGCTTTTGTAATTGGACTCGTACCTTTTCGCATGGCTGCATGCCAAGCATTCTTTCAACCTATTACTACGGGGTGAGTAATGAAAACGACTTTTCTTCAGTACAAAGCAAAACCTGAGGTTATGATAGACACACACACAGCACTACTAATAGGCATTACCGAAGCTGTCGACCGGTACCGGCTAGCCAATTGAGGCGGTCAGCACCATCCCGCTTCAGCTAGGGCTGCAGGTTCGTAGGGGGGAAGGCACACAGAAGAAGCTATCACTCAATTATGCATCTCGATTTCGTTAGAGGGCAAACAATTTAATTCAATCTATCGTCAATACAGGATACTGACATCTAATAGTTCGTTGCTAAAAGTCAAGAGTAACAACGCATTGCCAATATTCTTATGGGCGACAACACCAACCGATCACAATGTACAAAAGTCACCTGAACATCAAGGGCAGAAATCAATAACCTGTGGTAATTGAAAATTACCAAAAAAGGTTTCTTTCTTGCGTTACGCCCGCATGCTTATTCTGTAGACATGGCCATTCGGCCATCCTCACATCACTTACAAACAAAAGGGAATAATATGAATTTTGATGGTATCTGGACGCCTGTCGTCACTCCCTACGCCCAAGATGGGTCTGTTGACCTTACCGTTCTAGGCAACGTCGTCGACACATTAATTGACCAAAAGGTGAGCGGTTTGATCATCGGCGGTACGACTGCCGAATATTATGCCTTGAGCAAAGATGAGCGAAAGAAAGCGCTTGCCTTTGTCTCCGAACACGTCAATGGCCGTGCGCCCATCATGGCGGGTATCAACGCCACGACGACCGAGGAATGCCTGGAACTGGGCCGCTATGCAAAATCCGTCAACTATAATGCGATTTTGGTACCGGCTCCCTATTACTGCCAGCCGACTCAGGACGAATTGCTGGAGCATATTCGCTGTATTGACGACGCCCTCGATATGCCAGTCATGCTCTACAACTTTCCCGATCGCACTGGTGTGCCGATGAGCCTTGAGCTCATTCAGGCGCTTCGCGACCGTCCCAATATTCAGGCAATCAAGGAAAGCACAGGCTCTATAGAGCGGATGCATGCCCTCGCCAATGACTTTAAAGATCAGATCCAGCTAAGTTGCGGCATGGACGACCAGGTGCTGGAGTTCTTCACTTGGGGTGCCCGCAGTTGGGTTGGCGGGGCGTCCAATTTCCTGGCACCAGAGCACGTTGCCCTCTATCAGGCATGTGTGGTTGAACAAGATTTCGTTGCGGGCCGTGAACTGGCTTCTCGCCTATTGCCGGTACTCAACCTCCTCGAACAGGGCGGCAAGTTCTGCCAGTACATCAAGTATGGCTGCGAACTGGCGGGTCTACCGGTTGGACCAGCGCGGCGTCCCTTGCTTCCTCTCAACGATGAAGAAAAGGCCAATTTTAAAAGTGCATACGATGCACTTGTCGCTCAACGCGGCTGAGCGATTGTTGGTGGAGGCCTTCGATATGCAACTCCAATGCAATCTACTTCCCCAAAATGATGGCCGCTGTGGCTGGTATGACACACTTCCCCAACCACCAGCAGCAACGCCGCTTAGGGGTAAGGCCGAGGCCGACTGGGTTGTGTTGGGTGCAGGGCTAGCTGGCCTCGCTGCCGCGCGTAGATTGGCCGAACTACAGCCTCGGAAGCGGATTGCTCTGATTGATGCACGCCGTGTCGGCTTCGGAGCAGCTGGGCGCAACTCCGGTTTCATGATCGATTTACCGCATGATCTGGCGTCACACAGCTATACCGGTGCCCGGGAGACGGATCTCCGTCAGATCCGTCTCAACCGTGGTGCGATCGTTTACATGCGTGACATCGTGCAGCGCTGCGGCATTCAATGCGACTGGCAGGAAAAAGGCAAACTCCACGGCGCTGTCGAGCCTCATGGTATCCGCGCGCTAACGTCGTTCGCCAAGGGACTGAGTGCACTGGACGAGCCTTATCACGAGCTGGATCGCCAAGCGATGAAGCGCATAACCGGCACAGACTTCTATAGTGCCGGTTTACGCACTCCTGGGGCAGTTTTGGTGCAACCAGCCGCACTGTGCCGCGGCCTGGGCGCTACGCTCCCGGCAAATGTCCAACTCTACGAGGATAGCCCTGTACGCGACATTACCATCGGCGCCCCTCATACCCTGATCACCGATCAGGGACAATTGAAGGCCACAAAGATGATACTGGCCAACAACGCCTATGCCGCTCAATTTAGCCAACTTGGCCTCAAGGGACGAATACTCCCTGTCTATACCTACGGAAGCCTGACCAGGCCTTTGACCCCCCATGAGCAAGACGCGCTGGGGGGGGAGGAAAGCTGGGGCCTGATACCTTCAGACCCGATGGGAACCACGGTAAGACGACTGTCCAATGGGCGCATCTGTATACGCAACTCCTTTACATACAACCCGAGCGTCAGTGCCAGTGCAAACCGACTCCAACGTGTACGTACCTCTCATTGTCGCTCATTCGAAAAACGTTTCCCCATGCTGCCAAAGGTCGACATGGAGTACACCTGGGGAGGCGCTTTATGCGTTTCCCGCAATGGGGGGACGCCTTTTGGTGAAATCAAACCGGGGGTTTTCAGCGCCGTTTGCCAGAATGGACTCGGCCTGACCCGCGGGACGATTACCGGAAAACTGATTGCCGAGTATGCACTCGGTGTCGAAAGCGAACTGCTCAATGACATGCTGCAACAGCCAAAGCCCATCGCTAACCCGCCCGAGCCTCTGCTCGGCCTGGGAGTGCGTTCGACGCTGGCCTGGAAGGAATGGCAAGCCGGTATTGAGCTCTAGTCAATGCATTAAACAGGAGAACAACAATGTCCAATGTTCTGACACAAGAAACTATCAAGCATCAGATCGAACGGCTGGAATACCGCAATCTGGCGTTTATCGATGGTCAATTCGTCCCTGCTCGCTCTGCAGAAACATTCGCTACATTGAATCCGGCCACCGGCGAATTACTGACTCAGATCGCTGCTTGTGATGCCGCAGATGTCGATATGGCCGTTCAGGCGGCACGTCGCGTGTTCGAGAGTGGCGCTTGGTCGCAACTCGCGCCTGCCGACCGCAAGGCCACGCTGATACGCTTCGCCGATGCCATCGAAGAGCACTGCTTCGAGCTTGCCGCCCTTGAGGCGCTCGAAGCGGGTAAGCCGATTGGCGAATGTTTCAATGTGGACATCCCCGACACGGCAAACAGCCTGCGCTGGCACGCCGAGGCGATCGACAAGCTGTATGACGAAGTCGCGCCCACCGACAAGGATGTCATGGCCACGATCACTCGCGAGCCGATCGGTGTGGTTGCGGCCGTTCTGCCGTGGAACTTCCCGGCCATGATGGCGGGCTGGAAGCTAGGGCCCGCACTGGCGACGGGCAACAGCGTCATTCTGAAACCCTCGGAACTGACCTCGCTGAGCACGCTGAGATTGGCCGAGCTGGCCTTGGAAGCCGGCATCCCATCCGGTGTACTCAATGTCGTGCCTGGGCTGGGGCATACTGCTGGCAAGGCCATCGGGCTTCACCCGGACATCGATTTGGTCGCCTTCACGGGGTCGACGGAGACGGGACGGCGTTTTCTGGAGTATTCAGCCGCCAGTAACCTCAAGCGCGTGGTACTGGAATGCGGCGGTAAAAACCCGCAGATCGTCATGTCGGACATTGCCGATATACAGGCCGTGGCGAGCGATGTCCTGGCTGCCGCGTTCTGGAACATGGGTGAAAACTGCTCTGCGGGCTCGCGTTTGATTGTGCACCGTTCAGTGAAGGACAAACTACTCGAAGAGGTGCTGCGCCAACTCGATGCCGACTGGACCACAGGCGATCCCCTGGATCCCTCCGTTCAACTTGGTGCTCTCATAGAGCAGGCGCATCTGGAAAAGGTCATGGGGTATATCGAGCGCGCCAAGGCCGAAGGCTTTGTCCCGGTCACAGGAGGTCAGCGGTTGAACGAAGAAACGGGGGGCTATTTCGTCGCTCCGACCATTTTCGACGAGGTGCCTGCGAGCGCCTCAGTCGCCCAGGAAGAAATCTTTGGTCCCGTCCTGGCAGTGGTGCCCTTCGACACGGAAGAGGAAGCAATCAGGATCGCCAACGATACCTGTTATGGGTTGGCGGCATCGCTGTGGAGCGAGAACCTGAACACGGTCTATCGTATGTCCGCGGCGATCCGAGCGGGTACGATTTCCGTTAACTGCTTCTCGGAGGGAGACGCTACCACGCCCTTCGGCGGCTACAAGCAGTCTGGTTTCAGTGGCCGCGACAAGTCGCTGCATGCCCACGACCAATATTGCGAGCTAAAAACGACCTGGATACAGCTTGCGTGAGAAAGGCCACATTACGGCTTTCTGCCATTCCCGTCCGTCGGGAATGGCAGTAGCACTTTAGCCAGCATCCCATCAATGCAGATGGGAGAGCTTCAACGCTTTCATCTCCGTACCTTCTGAAAGCCCACCATCATGCGCTTGCCGTGGCGATATCGCACTGATTTAGAAACCAGTGTTTGAAAAGAGAAAGCGTCTCGTCGTCTTCTTTGTCTTCGCGATAAGCCAGATAATGCCGGGTGCCTTCCAAAGTGAGTTCCTGTTCGACAGGCCTCACCAAGCGTCCCTTGGCGACCAATGGATTCACGAGGTGATCCCAGCCCAACGCAATTCCTTGATTATTCAACGCCATCTGCACAAGCATGTTGTAATCGTTGGCATTGAAGGTGTGCATTCCTTCCTGAGGAGGCCCTTCATCACGTGCTTTGTGTATGGCTAACCACATTTCCCAGTTGACGTGCTCCGCTATTTGCGAACGACCGTATGGGCTCAGATTGAGCAATACACCATTACGCAAACCTTCTAGCGTGTTTAGTTCTGGATGTGCCTCCAGATAGTTCGGTGAACAGACGGGGTAGATAACATCATGGAACAAAGGAATCCCACGATAACCTTCACGTACCTTTTGCATCTTGGTAATGAAGATGTCGGGACGAACCCCGGGTTCCAGCGTCAGAAAATTCTCGGTTGTCACCAGTTGAAGGTCGACGTCCGGGTGGGCGCTGAAAAAACTGGGCAAACGGTGCGATAACCACAACGCTGAAAATGCGGGTGAGCAACAAAGCGTTAGCGAGCGCTTGGTATTGGTCGAGCTCTGCTTTTGGATACGGTCTGCCGCTTGGGCGATATTGAGGAAAGAGAGCTGGACGGCATCGAAAAAAATCGAACCATCCGGGGTCAGCTCTATGGAACGCCCAACCCGCTTGAACAATGCGGTCCCGAGAAACCCTTCCAGCTCCCTCACCTGACGGCTAATGGCCGCTTGGGTGACACATAGGGATTCCGCCGCTCGCGTAAAGTTCTGATAACGAGCGGCAGCCACGAAAGATTTCACTGCCGTTAGCGACGGCATCTTGATAAGCGTCTGATCTGGCTCAGTATGCTTGATCATAGCGGCAAGAGGTTACCAGAAGCCGCATTGGCATGAGTATCTTCCATCATATCGCTCTTATCGTCGCTCAATGCTGCATAAGGCAGGAACACAGCCCCTACACTACCCCAAAGCTTTCTATGGCAACAAATGCATTTTCCCTCGACGTAAGGGCCCTACAGGCCCGCTACATCATAGAAGCGTAGCGGCCAGTACGTCACAACATCCCTGTCGCGCCCCAGCGCTAGCCGCTGAATCAGTCGTCGTCCTCAAGATCGTCACGCGCGCGTTCGCGGCGCTCTTCGGCTTCTTCGCGGGCATCGTCGATCACTGCCATCAGCTCCATAACATCGACGTCGAGGGTGTCGGGTTCGAAGTGTCCGGTGAGCGGGCTATCCGGGTGCAACTCGCCAGCTTCATAGAGCGCCCAGATCTCCTTGCCGTAGTCAGTATTGAGCAGCGCCGGCTCGAAGCGCCCGAACCAGGCACGCATGTTGTCGACGTCGCGCACCAGCAGCATCGGCGCACTGTTGTTGCCCGCCGCGTCGACCGCCTGGGGCAGGTCGATGATCACCGGCCCGTCTTGGTCGACCAACACGTTGAACTCGGAGAGATCGCCGTGCACTAGCCCGGCGCACAGCATGCGCACCACATCGGCGATTACTCGGTCGTGATAATCACGCGCCTGCTGCGGGCTCAGCGTCACCTCGCCAAGCCGGGGGGCAACGCCGTCCTCACCGTCGCTGATCAGATCCATCAACAGCACGCCATCGACGAAACCGTGCGGCCGTGGCGCGCGCACATCTGCCGCCGCCAGCCGATACAGCGCATCGACCTCGGAGGTTAGCCAGGCCGTTTCCTGTTCCTTCTGGCCGTAGCGGGTCTTCTTGGCCATCGCCCGGGCGCGCCGGCTATTGCGCCCCTTGCGACCCTCCTGATACTGCACTGCCTGCTTGAAGCTGCGCTGACTGGCTTCCTTGAACACCTTGGCGCAACGCAAATCTGCGCCGCAGCGCACGACGTAAACCTGGGCTTCCTTGCCACTCATCAACTGGCTGACGACCTCATCGATCAAACCGTCGTCGACCAAGGGCTGGAGTCTCTTGGGTACTTTCATATCACCTTATTTATAGTATGAGCCAATAATCGGCAACGCATCGTATCGGCATCGCGAATAAATTCGCTCCCACGAAAACATGACTAGCGAGTGACACGGCGCGCCCGGAACGACCGCCCCTTGATCCGCCCATTGGCGAGCTGATCGAGCGCGGCGCGGGCCACCTCGCGCTCGACGGCAACGAAGGCGCTGCGCTCGGTGACTTGGATCTTGCCGACCTGATCGCCGGCGATACCCCCCTCGCCGGTCAACGCGCCGAGGATGTCACCCGGGCGCACCTTGTGTTTCTTGCCGGCACCGAGCTGTAGCGTCGCCATGCGCGGCGTGAACGGCTGCGGGTTGCCGCGCAGCGTCGGCAGCGGTTCGAAGACAAGCGACTCGCCGAGGAAGTCGCTAAGCTTTTCGAGCCGATAGCGCTCATTGTCGGCGACCAACGTACAAGCCACACCCTGCTCACCGGCCCGGCCGGTACGCCCGATGCGGTGCACGTGAACCTCGAGCTCGCGGGCGATCTGATAATTGAACACCGCATCCAGCGCGTCGATATCCAATCCGCGCGCCGCCACGTCGGTGGCGACCAGAATCGACACACTCTTGTTGGCGAACATCGCCAGGATGCGATCGCGATCGGGCTGCTCCAGGTCACCGTTGAGCGCCAGCGCGCTGAAACCCACCGCGTTCAGGGCATCAGCGACCTGCAGGGTCTCGCGCTTGGTGTTACAGAACACCACGCTGGAGGCCGGGCGCTGGCTGAGCAGCAGGCGCTGTAACGCCGGCACACGGGCATCCTCGTCGGCAACCCGATAAAAGTGCTGGCGAATGCTGGTGTCGTCATGAGTCGAGGCGACCTCGACGTTCAGCGGTTCGCGCATCATGCGCTCGGCGATGGGCCGGATGCCCGCGCCGTAGGTAGCGCTGAACAACAGCGTCTGACGCGAGGCTGGCGCCTGGCCGACGATCGCCTCGATGGCCGCCTGGAAGCCCATGTCGAGCATGCGGTCGGCTTCATCAAGCACCAGCGTGGTCAGCGCGTCGAGTGTCAACGAGCCCTTGCGCAGATGCTCCTCGATCCGCCCCGGCGTACCCACCACCACATGCGCGCCATGCGCCAACGAGTCCCGCTGCGCCTTGAGCGGCGCCCCGCCGCACAGCGTCAGTACCTTGACGTTGCCAAGCTCGCGCGCCAGCCGACGCACCTCTCCGGCGACCTGGTCGGCCAGCTCACGGGTCGGACACAGCACCAACGACTGCACGCGAAACGCTTTCACTTCAAGCTGCGAGAGCACGCCCAGGCCGAACGCCGCCGTCTTGCCCGAGCCGGTCTGGCCCTGGCCGATCACGTCGCGCCCGGCGAGAATCGCCGGCAGGCTCTCGGCCTGGATCGGCGTCATGGTGTGATAGCCCAGCGACTCAAGGTTGGCGAGCAACGCAGGCGCCAGCGGCAAAGTGGCGAAATCGGATGGGGATGGCGAATCGGACACGGCGGCAAATCCTGTCGTGAAGCTGGCCACGCCATACACACGAAGAGGCGGCGCGTAATAGCGAGTGGATGATCAAGGATGGAATGGCGGCAGGATAACAGAATCGCGCTCGGAGCGTGCGCGCAAGCCAATGCCGCGATCAGGAATCGAAGAGCAACAGGCGGGCCAGCAAGCAATCATGCGTCACCCAAGCCCTGCTGCAGACACATGAAGATGGAAGGGCATAAACAGGAGGAGATTGTTGACATTCACACCTATACTGTGCTTATCCACTGACGAAATGCCAATCATGGGATCACTGTGAGGCATAAGGCTAATCGCCAGACTGGTCGTATTCCTCTCCCCCGCCCGGGGCTGCCTTTGGTGTGTGCCCCGTGGCATACGTAACGGTGGTTGCCATGAGCCAGTTTTCACAGACCCAACTAAAGGAGTTCAAGACCAATGTCGCGGGAAGTGTGATTCTCCCCGACGATCCGCAATACGACGAAGTTCGCCAAATCTGGAATGCCATGATTGATCGCAGGCCTTCCATGATTGTGCGCTGCACTTCAGCTGCAGATGTGGTCCATTCCTTACGCTTCATTCACCAGCACGATTTGTCCTTCTCCATACGCGGAGGCGGTCACAACATCGCAGGCAACGCTGTCTGCGATGCTGGCATGATGATCGACCTCTCGCTGATGAAGGGAGTGCATATCGATCAAGAGCGTCAACAAGGCTCCGTCGAGCCAGGCTGTACCCTCGCTGATTTTGACGCCGCCGCCCAAGCGTACGGCCTCGCCACACCGTTAGGCATCAACTCCACCACGGGAGTGGCCGGTCTAACTCTGGGCGGGGGCTTCGGTTGGCTCAGCCGCAAGTACGGCATGACCATAGATAACCTGCTTTCTATGGAGGTGATTACAGCCGATGGTCAACAATTACACGCCAGTGAATCAGAAAACGCCGATCTTTTCTGGGGGCTGCGCGGCGGAGGCGGTAATTTTGGGATCGTGACGCGTTTCGAGTACCAATTGCATCCGGTGGGACCCAACATACTGTGCGGTCTTATCGTCTTCCCCTTCGACCAAGCGAAAGAGGTCATCACACGGTTTGCTCGATTCACCGAAACAATGCCGGACGAACTCAACGTATGGCTGATCACTCGCCAGGCGCCTCCTCTACCCTTTCTACCTGGGGACGTCCACGGGAAAGAGATCGTCGCGCTCGCCATGTGCTACGCCGGCGACCCTGCTGAGGGCGAGAGACACATCGCACCGTTGCGAGAATTCGGTACCGCTTACGGCGAGCACATTGGTGTACAGCCATACACCGACTGGCAACAGGCTTTCGACCCACTGTTGACACCAGGTGCCCGCAACTACTGGAAAACACATAATTTCTCGACGCTCGAAGAAGGGCCGATCGATGCCATCATCGAATATGCCAGTGCATTACCGTCTTCGCAGTGCGAGATATTCATCGGCACGATCGGAGGCCAGACACACCAAGCACTTCCCGAAGCGATGGCCTACTCAAACCGTGATGCCAACTACGTGCTGAACGTGCATGCGCGATGGGAAACGGCTGCCGAGGACGCACACTGCATTGCCTGGGCACGTGAATTCTTTGCTCGCTCACAACCCTTCGCCAGCAGTGGCGCCTATATCAACTTCCTGACCGGGGATGAGAGCGATCGCGTCGCTTTCGCCTACGGTACGAGCTACGAGCGATTGGCAAAACTCAAGAAGAAGTTCGATCCGGCAAACATTTTCCGTGTCAACCAGAACATCCGTCCGGCTTAAATGCCCTTATACCCAAGCCATGAGGGTTGTCATCATCTCGAACTGAGGGACTCAAACGGCATCTGTATTGCCACGCCTATTCAGGAGGGGGAATAGAGAAAAGAAAAAGCCCGCGAGATGACTCGCGGGCTTTTAGATATTCTTGGCCCGCCCTGAAGGATTCGAACCTTCGACCTTTGCCTCCGGAGGGCAACGCTCTATCCAGCTGAGCTAAGGGCGGAACGCGGCATATCCTACTGTGTCAGGACAGGTGTTGTCCACCGCGAACACCCGCCTCGTGCTTGGCGAGAATGCCCCGGGCACGGCTGACGACCGGCGCGTCGACCATCTGGCCCGCGACGCTGAATGCGCCAGCCTCGCGGTCAGCACCGTCGATCACTTGCCTGGCCCAGGCCACATCGGCCTCGCTGGGAGAAAACGCCCGGTTGACGGCGGTCAACTGCCGGGGGTGAATGCATAGCATGCCGGCGAAGCCCATCTCCTCGGCATGGGCGGCCGTCCGCGCCACGGCGTCCGTGTCGTCGATGGCGGGATGGGGGCTCTCGAGCGGCGCGGCCAGGCCCGCCGCGCGCGAGTGAACTACCAGTTGGTAGCGCCCCTGATCTAGCATTTGGCGCGCACCCGGCGTCTCGGGTCTCAGTCCCAGCTCGGTGATTAGGTCCAGGGCCCCGAAGCTCAGCCGCTCGACCCCAGCCACGCCGGTCAGGCTAGGCAACGCCAACAAGCCTTGCGCCGTTTCGACCTGCAGACACAGCGGCTTGCCGCAGGCGGCCGCCTGCTCCAGCGCTGGGCCGGATTCGGCCTTGGGCACCAGCAGATGCGTGACGGCCGCATGGCGCGCGCACAGCGCCAGATCGAGCGCATGATGCGGGGAGCCGGGCGCGTTCACGCGCACCACGAGCGAGGTCTGCGGATTATCCGCCAGGAATGCCGCGAGCGTATCCCGGGCCTCGGCCTTGTCGCCATCGGCGACAGCGTCCTCCAAATCGACGATCACGGCATCCGCCGGGCTAGCCAGGGCCTTGGCGATGCGATCCGGCCGGGTGGCCGGCACGAATAAAAGAGAGCGTAGGGCGTGCGGGTTCATAACAGGCTCCGTCAGATGACGCGGTTATCTTGCAGGCGCTGGCGCGCTACCCCAGCAACGAGCGCAGCCCGGCGATGGCGTCCTTGCCGCGCGCCTGCTTCTTCTCGGGGTCTTCCTTGTCGGCGCGGCCTTCCCATTCGAGGTCGTCGGGCGGGAGCTCCTCAAGGAAACGACTAGGCGTGCAGTCCAGCAGCTCGCCGTAGGCCTTGCGCTGGCGAGCCAGGGTCAGCGTCAGCGTGCGCCGCGCCCGGGTGATGCCGACGTAGGCGAGACGCCGTTCCTCCTCGATGGTACCGGCTTCGACCGCGTTGCGATGCGGCAGTAGTTCTTCTTCCAGCCCCATCAGGTAGACATGCGGGAACTCCAACCCCTTCGAGGCATGCATGGTGAGCAGCTGCACCCGGTCGGAGTCGTCTTCCTCGGCCTGTTGCTCGAGAATGTCACGCAGCACTAGACGCGATATCGCCGACTGTACGTCATCGGTCTCCTCGGATGCATCGCCATCTTCGTCGTCACGGTGCATCGATTTCTCGAGCTGGTCGACCAGCGTCCACACATTGGCCATGCGCCGCTCTGCGATGGTCGGGGCGCTGGCGTTCTGGAACAGCCAGGCCTCGTAATCCATCTCGCGCAGCATGTCACGAATCGCCGCGATGGCATCGCCTTGATCCATGCGCCGGCGCACGCCGTCGATGAAGTGCGTGAAGCGCGACAGACGCTCCACCGCACGCGTGGGCAGAACCTGCTCAAGGCCGATTTCGTGGCATGCGGCGAACAGCGACACCTGCCGCTCGGTGGCGTAGTTGGCAAGCTTCTCCAGTGTTCCCGGGCCGACCTCGCGACGCGGCACGTTGACGATGCGCAGGAAGGCGTTGTCGTCGCCGGGATTGATCAACAGGCGCAGGTACGCCATGGCGTCCTTGATCTCGTTGCGCGAGAAGAACGACGTGCCGCCGGAGAGCTTGTAGGGAATCTGGTAATGCTGGAGCTTGAGCTCCAATAATCGCGCCTGGAAGTTACCTCGGTAAAGGACCGCGAAATCACGCCATTCGGCACGCTCCTTGATCCGCCGGGTAAGGATCTCGCTGGCCACGCGCTCGGCCTCGGCCTCCTCATGGCGGTTGACGATGACACGAATGGCGCCGCCCTGGCCCATCTCCGACCATAGAGTCTTCTCATAGACGTGGGGGTTGTTGCCGATCAGCGTATTCGCCGCGCGCAGGATGGTGCCGGTGGAACGATAATTCTGCTCGAGCTTGATGACGTTCAAGCGCGGGAAGTCCTCGCCCAGTGTCACCAGGTTCTCGGGACGCGCACCGCGCCAGGCGTAGATCGACTGGTCGTCGTCGCCCACCACGGTGAAGGTCGCGCGCTCGTCCATCAGCAGCTTGACCAACTGATACTGGCTGACGTTGGTGTCCTGGTACTCGTCGACCAGCATGTACTGGATCTTGCGCTGCCAGCGGGCCAAGGCCTCGGGGTTGTCGCGCAGCAGCACCACCGGCAGCAGAATCAGGTCGTCGAAGTCGACCGCGTTGTAGGCCTTGAGATGCCGACTGTAGGCTTCGTACACCCGCGCCGCGTATTGCGCGTCTTCATCCGCGGCGTGCGAGATCGCCTGTCCCGGCAGCACCAGGTCGTTCTTCCACTGAGAAATCTGCCCCTGCACCGCATTGATCTGCTCGGCGTCGGTATCCGCTTCCTTCTGCATCAAGTCGCGCAGCAGTGCCTTGGCGTCTTCGGGGTCGAACAGCGAGAAGCCTGGCTTGTAGCCCAACGTCTTCAATTCGCCGCGAATGATGTTGAGCCCCAGGGTGTGGAAGGTCGAGACCGTCAGACCGTGGCCCTCGCGTCCCTTGAGCATCTCCCCCACGCGCTCCTTCATCTCGCGCGCCGCCTTGTTGGTGAAGGTCACCGCCGCGATCTTGCGCGCGCTCATCCCGCATTCCTGGATCAGGTAGGCGATCTTTGTGGTGATCACGCTGGTCTTGCCGGACCCGGCGCCGGCCAGCACCAGGCAAGGGCCGTCGATATAGCGCGCGGCTTCCTGCTGACGGGGGTTGAGCTTGGCGAGGCGCTGGCGAATCGAGGGCGTAGTGCTCATGACGTCGGTGCCGTACTCGCATCGGCGATCCCCGCCCCAGCGAACTCGAGCTGTCGCCAGGCTTCGAAGACCAGGATCGCACAGGCATTGGAAAGATTCAGGCTGCGGCTGTCGGGCAGCATGGGAATGCGCAGCCGCTGCGCCGGCGGCAAGGCGTCGAGCATGGTCTGTGGAAGCCCGCGGGTCTCGGGACCGAAGACCAAGGCGTCGCCTTCCCGATAGGCGACCTCGTGATAGCCGGTGCGGCCGCGCGTGGACACCGCCAGCACGCGCGCTGGCTGCACATTATCCACGAAAGCGCCCCAGTCGGCGTGTACCTTCACCCGCGCCCACTCGTGGTAGTCGAGGCCCGCACGACGCAGACGCTTGTCGTCGAGCGCGAAGCCCAGCGGCTCGATCAGATGCAGGCGAAAGCCGGTATTGGCGCACAAACGGATGAGATTGCCCGTGTTGGGCGGAATTTCGGGCTCAAAGAGTACGATATCGAGCATGAGGATCACTGTGCCAAGGCGGCGAAGAGCCACCATGATACGCAATCGGCGCCCCGAATGGGACGCCGATACTCGTTACAGCGCTCCGAACCCAGCGCTCGAAGCCATGGGTTCGGCTTTTGATCTTTCTTCCCGCTTAAGGCTTATGGTCTACCGCTACCGGCACAACCGGGCGCTCTCAGAAGCCAACGCTGACGCCTACTACCGGCCCACTGTCGAGGGTATGCTCGCCGCTCTCGTCGAAGTCGGTGCGGTAATAGCGATACCCGCCATAGAGATAGGTCTGCGAGACGACATTGACTCGCGCCTGGGCGCCGTATTCGTAGCTCTTCTCGATGTCACCGTGGCTCAGGCCATCCGGCGTGTAAAAGCCGTAGCCACCCACCGAGGTCAGCGGAATCGGCGTATCGACGTAGGCCGAACCGCCGAGCCCAACGCCGCCACCGTCACCGAAGTGCGTGTCCTGGTATTGATAGCGCGCGCCCACCGAGAGGTCGACCAGCGGCAGATAGGGCGAGAACATCAACGACCCGGAATAAGCGTCGGCGTCATGACCGCTATCGTCCGAGGAAAAGTAGCCGACACTGGCGCGCAGGGTCGGGAAGATGCTCTGGCTCGCTTCGATCCCATGCGAGTCGGCACCCGCGTTGGCGGAAACGCTGAGCGCCATGGCCTGCTGGCTGGCCAGCAGGAGGCCGGCAGAGGTGAGCGCAAAACCGAGTGACTTGATCATGGGAGACTCCCGCAAAAGATGGTGAACACTGCCACCACTATGGCATAATCGCATCAGTTTAGAAACGCCGTTTTCAAACCTTATCCGTCGAGACGCACACCGTAACGATCGCGATACGCACGAATAGCCTCGGCATGAGGCTTGAGGTCGTTACCGGCATGAGTTTCGAGATAGGCAAGCACCTGGTCGAGCGTGACGATACTCACGACCGGCATGGCATAGCGTGCCTCGACCTCCTGGATGGCGCTGTGGCGCTGGGTGCCATCTTCGGCCTGGCCGCACTCCTGACGATCAAGGGCGATGACCACGCCCGCCGCCTGGGCATCGGCGGCATCGATCAGGTCCATGACCTCGCGGATTGCGGTGCCTGCGGTGATGACGTCGTCGATGATCAGCACCCGGCCGGCGAGCGCCGCGCCGACGATGTTGCCGCCTTCGCCGTGAGCCTTGGCTTCCTTGCGGTTGAACGCGAACGGCAAGTCGCGGTCATGATGATCGGCCAGTGCCACGGCGGTGGTGGTCGCTAGCGGGATGCCCTTGTAGGCCGGGCCAAAGAGAACATCCGCCGCGAGGCCGCTATGCGCGATGGCCTGCGCATAGAAGCGGCCCAGGCGTGCCAGGGCACGGCCGCTCTTGAACAGGCCGGCGTTGAAGAAATAGGGGCTGACCCGCCCGGACTTGAGGGTGAATTCACCGAAGGTGAGGACGCCTTCTTCGATGGCGAACTCGATGAACTCCTGCTGATATGGTTGCAGTTGCGCGGTCACGCCGGACTCCCTATCACCCTGATCGCTATTACACATTTACCTAAACGTCGAAAGCTCAGGTATCATACACGCGCGACGAAAAAGGGACCATGTATGAAAATCGCCAGCATCAATGTCAACGGAATCCGCGAAGCGGTCGGGAGGGGGTTTCTCGACTGGCTGGCCAATCAGGACGCCGACGTCATCTGCGTCCAGAACCTCAAGGCCAAAAGCTTCGAACTCGACGACAGCATTCTTTTCCCCGAGGGATACGAAGGCTATTTCCTGGATGCCGAGGAAGACGGTTTCTCGGGTGTAGGACTCTATTGCCGCAAGATTCCCAAGGCCATCATGTACGGGCTGGGCTTTCCCCAGTGCGATAACGAAGCGCGCTTCCTGCAGGCCGATTACGATCGCTTCAGCATCGCCAGCTTCCTGATGCCCGACGGTAGCGACATGGAGGCCAAGCAGTCCTTCATGAATCAGTACCAGGAATATCTCAGCAAGATGGTGAAAAAACGCCGTGAATACATCATCTGCGGCACCTGGCACATCGCGCACAAGACCATCGATCTCGCCAACTGGGCCGACAACCAGACCACGCCGGGCTTCCGCCCCGAAGAGCGTGCGTGGATGGATCAGGTGTTCGGACCGATGGGCTATATCGACACCTTTCGCGAGGTCAATCGCGATGCCAGCCAGTACACCTGGTGGCCCAAGCTCGATCAGGACGTGCCTCGCATGCGTCAGGAAGGCTGGCGCCTCGACTACCAGATCGTGGGCCCCGACTTCCGCCGCCACGTGGTGGATGCCTGGATCGACCGCGACGCGACCTTCTCCGAATTCGCGCCGCTTATCGTCGAGTACGATCTCGACCTGTAACGTCGCTGGTCCCGCGCAAATGACGACGCCGGCCTAGGCCGGCGTCGTGCGTTCTTGCCGTATGGTAGCGCTCGCGATCAGTCGCGAAAGCCCAGCGCCTCGCGTTGATGGTCGAATAACTGACGTCCAGCACCCTCGGCCAGATCGAGCATCGCATTGAGCTCCTGGCGGGTGAACGTCGCCGTTTCGGCGGTGCCCTGCACCTCGATCAAGCCGCCATCCTCGGCCATGACCACGTTCATGTCGGTGCCTGCCGTGCTGTCCTCTGGATAGTCGAGATCCACCACCGGCTGGCCCTTGAAGATGCCCACCGACACCGAGCTCACCAGCTGCTTGAAGGGATCCTTCTTGATCAGCTTCTCGCGCTGCAAGTGATGGATCGCATCCACCAGCGCCACACAGCCGCCGGTGATCGACGCCGTGCGTGTGCCGCCATCGGCCTGGATCACGTCGCAATCTACGGTGATCGTGAATTCACCCAGCTTCTTGAGATCCACCACCGTGCGCAGCGAACGGCCAATCAGGCGCTGGATCTCCAGCGTGCGTCCGCCTTGTTTGCCACGCGTGGCCTCGCGTCCGCCACGCGTGTGCGTCGCGCGCGGCAGCATGCCATATTCCGCGGTGATCCACCCCTGTTGTTTGCCACGCAACCAGCGCGGCACGCCAGCTTCCACGCTGGCGTTACACAACACCTTGGTATCGCCGAAGCTCACCAGTACGGACCCCTCCGCATGGCGCGTATAGCCCCGTTCCAGGGTGATCTCGCGGGGTTCATCGGGCTGTCGTCCACTCGGGCGCATACCACCTCTCTGCATCGTCGATCGAAACACTCACTTCGGAAGACCCGGATCGCAAGACCCCGGGCCGAAACGTCCAGTCGCGGCCATGCCACGACGATCCGCGCATTCTACACCCAAGCGGGCCTCACGCGGACCGTGAATCGGTTAGACTGCAGAATTGAATGATTGGCCACGTACCGCGCAGGAGAATCGCATGGCGTACAGTATGACCGCCTTCACCCGGCAGACGCAGGACGCCGACTGGGGCAGCTTGCAACTCGAGTTGCGCTCGGTAAATCAGCGCTACCTGGAACCCCATTTCCGCCTGCCAGATAACCTGCGCGATCTCGAGCCGCATTATCGCGATGCATTGCGCAAGCGCCTCTCACGCGGCAAGGTCGAATGCACGCTGCGTTTCGACCCGGCCCACGACAACACCACGCTCAGCGTCAACGAAACGCGCCTGGCCACCCTGGCCCAAGCGCTGGAAACAGTACGCGCACAGGTGCCCGACGCCGCCATGCCGAATGCCCTGGCGCTGCTCGATCACCCCGGCGTGCTGGAAAGCGACGGTGTCGACCTCGAACGCGTCCAACAGGCCGCCCAGGCACTGTTCGAAACCGCGCTGGACGACCTGACCGTCGGCCGCGCCCGCGAAGGCGAGCGTCTCGCGGCGTTGATCCGCGAGCGGCTCGAGGGTATTCGCGACTTGGTCGCCGAGGTTCGCGCGCACCTGCCCGCCATTCTGGACAACCAGCGCCAACAGCTGACCGACCGACTGAACGCCTTCAAGGCCGAACTCGACCCACAACGCCTCGAGACCGAAATCGCCCTGCTTGCCCAAAAGGCCGACGTCGCCGAAGAACTCGACCGTCTCGAGACCCACGTGGCCGAGGTCGAACGTCAGCTCACGCAAAAAGGTCCCATCGGCCGCCGCCTCGACTTCCTGATGCAGGAACTCAACCGCGAAGCCAACACCCTCTCCTCGAAATCCATCGTCGCCGACACTACCCGTTGCGCAGTGGAGCTGAAGGTGTTGATCGAACAGATGCGCGAGCAGATCCAAAATTTGGAGTGAGATCCGCGCGAACGCGGACCGGGGACACCCTTCCAACGGTTGGGCCTGCCGCCCCGCTCTTGATACGACGCACAACAATTACATGATGGAGACGCTTCATGTCCTTTGGCCTGTTTTCCCTGTTCCCTCCGTTGCTCGCGATCCTGCTGGCGCTGGTGACCCGCAACGTGATTCCCGCGTTATTCTGTGGGGTCTGGCTGGGAGCGACGATGCTCAGTGGCGGCAATCCGGCAGCCGGGCTCTACAATAGTTTCGCGGATTTCATCATCCCCAGTGTGGGCGGTGAGTGGAGCGCTACCGTTCTCATCTACTGCGGCCTGTTCGGGGTGCTGATCACCGTGCTGCAGCGAACCGGCGGCGCCCATGCCATCGCCCGCGCCATTTCCTCGAAGGTGGCCTCTCCGCGTGGAGCCCAGGGCGCTACCCTGGGCTTCGGGGTACTGATCTTCTTCGAGGACTATTTCAATGCATTGACGGTGGGGAGTGTCATGCGGCCGATCACCGACCGCATGCGCGTCTCGCGAGAAAAGCTCGCCTACATCGTCGATTCGACCTCGGCGCCCATGTGCCTGTTGGGGCCCGTATCCACCTGGGTGGTGTTCGTCATGGGGCTGATCGGCACCCAGCTTGGCGAGATGGACATGACGGGCTCTGAGTATCTGATATACCTGTCGTCGATTCCGCTCAATTTCTATGCCTGGCTGGCGCTGCTGTTGATTCTGGTGATCGTCGTCACCCAATCGGATTTCGGCCCCATGGCCAAGGCCGAGCAACGCGCACGGGTGAGTGGTAAGCTGCTGGCGGATGACGCCCAGCCGCCGTCCGATCGCGAAGCGACCGAGATGCTGGGCGTGGCCGAAGAGAGCTCGCGCAAGCGCAACATGCTCGTGCCGATCCTGGTGCTGGTGGGAATGATCCCGCCCCTGTTCCTGTGGACCGGCAACTTCCCCGAGAACGACCTGATCACGGCGATGGGAGAAGCCGAGGGCGGCCTGTCGATCCTGATCGCGACCTTCCTGGCGGTTAGCGTAGCGCTGGGCATGGGACTGCAACAGCGGCTGTTCGATTTTCGTGAAGCGATGGATCTGGTGGTCACCGGCATCAAGAGCATGACGCTGGTTTACATCATTCTCACCCTGGCCTGGTCGATCGGTAGCGTGACCTCACAACTGGGCACTGCCGATTACCTGGTCACGCTGGCCCAGGCCGGCATCGCACCGAGCCTGATTCCCGTCCTGCTGTTCTTGATCGGCTCGCTCGTCGCCTTCACCACCGGCACCTCCTATGGCACCTTCGCGATCATGATCCCCATCGCCATGCCGGTGGCTGCTGCAATGGACATGTCGTTATCGTTGGCCATTGCCGCGGTGCTCAGCGGCGGTATCTTCGGCGATCATTGCTCGCCGATTTCGGATACCACCATCCTCTCCTCGGCCGGCTCTTCGTGTGACCACATCGACCACGTACGGACCCAATTACCCTATGCACTGAGCGCAGGAACATCCGGCATCATCGCCTTCTTCGTCGCCGGGCTGACGGACTCAGCCTGGATAGGGGGACTCAGCGGGGTAGCTGCGCTATTGGCCGTGGTGTTTGTGCTGCGTTGGGCATGGGGCCCGAAAGCATCGGCACAGTACGACTCGGTTAGCTGACCATGACCCGGCAGGCGGGGGCCTTCTCCCCCGCCTCGCAGGCCATCGGGCACTGGAACGCCGGTACGGATACGTACCGGCGTTTCCTGCCTCCGGTGGGTTTAGCTTAGTCTCCCCTGCATCCACCCATCTTTCGATAATTATTTGGGCTTCCGTCCCGCGCCATACATTTAATTATTCGTCCCGGTTCAAGAGCTCGATATAGGCTCTATAGGCGTAGACACGATTACGCTTCTGCCCGGTCAACTCCTGCACGATACCCAACTGGTTCTCCAGTGCTTCCAATACTTTACCGATCGTGGCGTGGGTCAGCCCGGTCTCTCGGTGCAGCGTGGCAATATTCACCACCGGATGGCTAAACAGCGCCTCCAGTACTTGGGTCGCTGAGCCGGATAGACGGCCCAATGCCGAGAGCTGTGCCTTGTCCTGGGTCAGCAACGCACTCAACTCCTGCGCCGTCGCGACAGCATGGTTGGCGGTATCGGTGATCGCATCGACGAAAAAGAGCAACCAACTTTCCCAATCGCCGGTCAGGCGCACGTTTTGGAGGTGCTCGTAGTAAACCTGTCGGTGGCGTTTGAAAAATACCGAAAGATAGAGCAGCGGCTCGGTGAGAATGCCCGCTTGGACCAGAATCAACGGGATCAGCAGGCGCCCAAGCCGGCCGTTGCCATCCATGAACGGATGAATGGTTTCGAACTGGACATGCGCCAGCGCGGCCTTGATCACCGGCTCCGTCGCCGTCGGCTCGTCGTTGAGAAAGCGCTCGAAGGCGCTCCAGCAGTCGGCAAGCTGGTTAGCCGGCGGCGGTACGAAGGCGGCTTCATCCGCACGATGCCCGCCTATCCAGACCTGGTTCTGCCGGAACTCTCCTGGCCGGCGATGCGTACCACGGCCATTGGTCATCAAGGCGTCGTGGAGCTCCAGCACCAACCGAATTGTGATTGGATGACCCTCGCGAATTCGCTGAATCCCCAGGTTGAGTGCCCGTACGTAGCAGGAGACTTCCTGCACATCGTCCATGGGCACGCCGGGAATGCCTTCCATCTCGTAGATCATGAGGTCGCTGAGTGAAGACTGCGTCCCCTCGATCTGTGATGACATCACCGCTTCTTTTCGAACATAGCTGTAGAGAAACAGCTGCGCGTCGGGTAACAACACCGAGATACCATCCAGACGCCCCAAGGCGACATGCGCCTGTGACAGGCGCGCCTGAAGCTTGTCATCAAGTGACAGAGGCGGATCAGGCGGTAGTGTCGCAGGCACAAAGGCCTGGCAATTCACACCGCCTGCGATGCTGGGAACATGATGACCGGTCAGCCCGCGACGCATGAGCGTCCCTCTCGGAAGTTAAAATAGGCGACGCCACTATTTCATTTTTGGACATAATTTGAAATAGAGGCACCTTTAATTTTAACGTCCTCTCGTTGGCGCGATTGCCTGGGTGGCAATCCCCAGCGCTTCCAGCTCAAGCCTCTCGACGTTGGCCTAACGACCGACGTACAGCAAGTAGAACACCACGACGGTCAGTGGCCATCCATGTCGTCGACACCACTACCGGCCCTCGACCATTGGCGTAGAACCATCCCGGTTTTGGCCGTAATCGGCTACCCTTGCGTCCTCGGCTTGCCGCCGATCTGACACCTTTCGATTTCCAAGGATGGCTCTCTTGTCGACTTCCGCGATGCCCCGCCGGGGCGTTCTGACCCTCGTCGCGCTGCTGCTGGTGGCGCTCAACCTTCGTCCGGCGCTGACCAGCGTGTCGCCGGTGCTCGGCAACATCGGTGAAGCGCTGGCGCTCTCCCCCAGTTGGCAAGGCATCCTGACCACATTGCCGGTGCTGTTTCTGGGTCTGGCGGCACCGCTGGCACCACGCCTGGTCCGCCGGATCGGCCCTGAACGCAGCGTGTTTGCGGCCCTCGTGGTGCTGGCGGTGGCGCTGCTCGTGCGGCCCTATATCGGCACGATGGGGCTCTTTCTGGGCACGGCGGTCGCTGGCGGCTGCATCGGGATCATCGGGGTGCTGCTGCCGGGCATCGTCAAGCGGGATTTTCCTCGACGCGTCAGCATCATGACCGGCCTCTACACCGTGGCGCTCAATCTCGGTGCTTCGACTGCCGCGGGCACCACGGAGCCGCTGCGTCAACTGCTGGATGACGTTGCACAAGGGGCTTCCCTCAGTGCCTGGCAGGGTGCGCTGGCATTCTGGTTGCTGCCGGCGGTGATCGCCGCGCTGCTGTGGCTGCCGCAGCTCAGGGGCACCAAGCCGACTCGCGTTCCCGCGCGGCGCGGCGCGCGGCTGCGCCACGATTCACTGGCCTGGCAAGTGTCGCTGTTCATGGGGCTGCAGTCGTCGCTGGCATACATCGTGTTCGGCTGGCTGCCGACGATCCTGCAGGATCGCGGACTGACGGCCGTCACCGCAGGACTAGCGCTATCGGTATCGATCCTGCTGCAGGTGTCCACCGCGATCCTGGCGCCTTGGATCGGCAGCCGCATGCGCGACCAGCGGACGGTGCTGGCCGTCGTGATGACGCTCACTCTGATCGGGCTGCTGGGCTGCCTTTACGCGCCGATCGGTAGTGTGTGGCTGTGGATCGTAGTGCTGGGGCTGGGCCAGGGCGGCACTTTCAGCATGGCGTTGACGCTGCTGGCCCTGCGCGCACCGGACGCCACGACCGCGGCTAGTCTCTCGGCGATGGCCCAGGGCATCGGCTACACCCTGGCGGCAGCGGGGCCGCTGCTGGTCGGGGTGCTGCACGACTGGAGCGGCGGCTGGAACGTGGTGGGCGTTCTGGTGAGTGTGCTGGGGCTGGGCGCGCTGGTCATGGCGCTGGGCGCCGGGCGCGCTCGTCAGGTGGCATCGACACAGGGTACGGAGTGATAGGGCGCCGAGAAGGCGCCGGTTTCTTTCTTTCGTCAATACAGACCTGCTGTCGATCAAAAAACGATCAGCCAGATCGATCAGGGAATGACCTTCTCGGCGCGCAGGCGATCGAACAGGTCGAAGAAGGCCGCTCGCGTTTCGCGGAAGTGGTCGAAGCCGAAATCACGAGACTTGGTGGTGTCGTTGACGCACTCCTGATCGCGGCCAAGGTCGGCGTCGGTGTGCCACCAGGAGGCCAGCTTGGCGACATCCGGCTCGACCAGATCGTGCTTTTCGGCGATCTCGCGCCAGGCCGATTCGGCACCGGCCATCTGCGTTTCCAGTGGCTGCATCGTCTCCGGGTCGTCCGAGGCTTCGGGGCCCTGAACTTCAAGACCAAAGTACTCGCCAATCTCGCGCCACATCCGGCGCCAGCGGAACACGTCTCCATTGACGGTATTGAAGGCCTGGTTGGCCGCGCCCGGCGTGGTCGCCGCCCACTCCATCTGGCGTGCCAGCACCAGCGCATCGGTCATGTCGGTGAGCGCGTTCCACTGGGTCTGTGAGCCGGGGAACACGAACGGCTGGCCGGTCGCCTGGCAGATCGAGGCGTAGACGGCGATCGTCGTGCCCATGTTCATGGCATTGCCGCGGGCGTAGCCGATCACGGTGTGCGGGCGGTGCACGTTCCAGGCGAAACCGTGACGCTCGGCGGCCTCGAACAGCACGTCTTCCAGCGCGTAGTAGAAGTTATCGCCCGGCACCCGCGGCTCGGACTCGCGGAACGGGGTTTCGATGCGGCCGCTGCCATAGGCTTCGAACGAGCCCAAGTACTGCTTAGTGCCGGTCACCAGCGAGGCGTGATCCAGCTTGTCGCTGTC
Source organism: Chromohalobacter canadensis (assembly GCF_029544075.1). Taxonomy (GTDB): domain Bacteria; phylum Pseudomonadota; class Gammaproteobacteria; order Pseudomonadales; family Halomonadaceae; genus Chromohalobacter; species Chromohalobacter canadensis_A. Next base: position 178,528 of record NZ_JAJQJH010000002.1, read on the forward strand.
GAGCGCGGCGAACAGGTTGCGCATCATCTGGCTATTGGCCTCGACGTTGGCCTTCTCGTTGTCGCGGCGAATCCAGGTGCAGTAGAAGACGTGGGTGATGGGCAGGCCGGCCAGCGCCTTCTCGGTGGCGGGCTTGTCCAGCAAGTCGGCGGCGACGGGAATCACGCCGCTCTGCTCGGTCGCGCGACGAGAAAGGCCGTAGACGGTCCAGCCGCTGGCCACCAGATAAGATGCCAGATTGCCGCCGGTGATGCCGGTCGCGCCGACGACGAGTGCAGTCCCTTTACGCATGGTCGATGACCTCCTTTCGAGTCAGGGAGTCGAGTCAGGAAGATCCGGGGCGCGCCGGATCGATGAACGCAGTCTGGTAGTGTCTGATCGTTGCTACAATCGAAAGCGTCGCAAATCTTTATTGCGCGAGACGCAACCTCAGACATTTCAAAGCCATGGGTTTCAAAGCCGTGAACGTCAATTCGCTAGATCTCAACGCCCTGCGCGTCTTCGAACGCGTCGCGGCCACCGGTAGCTTCACTGCCGCCGCGCGTCACTTCCACCGCGCGGTCTCCTCGATATCGCGTCAGATTCGCGGGCTGGAAGAGGCGGTCGGGCAGCCGCTGCTCTACCGGCATACCCGCGCGGTCGCACTGACCGAAGCGGGCTGGCGCTACTACGAGGAGGTTCGCGAGATTCTTGAGCGACTCGATCTCGCCACCGAAGCGCTGGCCTATCCCAACGCCGAGCCCAGCGGCGTGCTGCGGATCAATGCGCCGGTCGCCTTCGGCCAGCGCCAGATCGTGCCACTGCTGCATCGATTCCAGCGTCGCCACCCCGGTATCACCGCCGAATTGCAGCTGAGCGATCAGGTCGTCGATCCGGTGCGCGAAGGTCAGGACATTACCTTTCGCGTTGGCGACCTGGCCGATTCCTCGCTGGTGGCGCGGCGGCTGGCGCCGATGAACTACGTGGTCGCCGCGGCCCCGAGCTATCTCGACGTATACGGTGAGCCCCGGACGCCCGAGGCGCTGGCCGATCATAACTGCCTGCTCTACCAGGGCGAACTGGGGCGCCAGCGCTGGTATTTCCAGGCGTCGGACCAGAGCGGTTCGACCCCGCTCGAGGTCAGCGGCAACCTCTACAGCAACGATGCCGAGAGCCTGCTGCGCGCCGCGCTGCTGGGCCAGGGACTGGTGTTGTTTCCCACCTGGCTGATCGGCGATGCGCTCTCAAAAGGGGAACTGGTGCCACTGCTCGAGGCGTGGCGCGGCGAGGTCATGCCCGGCCACCGCGACATTCACGTGCTGACCACCGAACGTCGCCTACGAACGCGCAAGGTGCGCGCGTTTCTCGACTATCTACGGGAATCGCTGGAGCCACGTCCGTCCTGGGACCGGTGGCGTGAACGAATAGGCGGCACCTCAGACGGCCATAGCAAAACCTAATTAGCGATTGAATCGTGCGCGATCTATATTGCCTGCATGACGACACCTGATGACACCGACAACGCCCTGGCGCTCGAATCGCAGCTCTGCTTCGCGCTCTATTCGACCCAACTGGCGATGAACAAGCTCTACCGCGGCCTGCTGCGTGAGCTCGAGCTGACCTATCCCCAGTACCTGACCATGCTGGTGCTATGGCAGCGGGATCGTCAGACGGTGTCGGAGATCGGCGAACACCTCTACCTGGATTCGGCGACGCTGACGCCGCTGCTGAAACGCCTGGAAGCGGCCGATCTTATAACGCGACAGCGCTCGCGCCAGGACGAACGCCAGGTTGAGGTCGCACTGACCGAGAAGGGCCGTTCGCTGCGCGAGCGGGCCAAGGCCGTGCCCCATGCCGCCGGCTGCGCGGGCCAGTGCACGCCCGAGGAGGCCGCCGAACTGCGCGATGCGCTGCATGGACTGCGCCAGCGACTCGACAGCCAGTGAAATGTTGGCGTAATTGACGAAAGATTCTTTTATCCAATTAGATCGCACACGATTAAATCGAGCGCGATCTTTAACCCGAAAGGAGAAGTCCCATGTCACTCGATAAAATCCTCTACCGTGCCGAAGCCACCGCCACTGGCGGCCGCGACGGTCGTGCCATCGCCGCCGACGGTGCCATCGACCTCGAGCTGTCGACACCCAAGGAACTGGGCGGCGCCGGCGGTGACGGCACCAACCCGGAGCAGCTGTTCGCCGCTGGCTATTCGGCGTGCTTCATCGGCGCGCTGAAACTGGTCGCCTCGAAAGAGAAGGCCAAGCTGCCCGACGACACCCGAATCCAGGGCGAAGTCGGCATCGGCCCCAAGGGCGACGCTTTCGGCATCGAAGCCACGCTGACGGTGAAGCTCCCGGGCATGGATCGGGAGCAGGCCGAAGCCCTGGTCGAGAAGGCGCATCAGGTCTGCCCGTACTCTAACGCCACACGCGGCAACATCGACGTGACGCTCAACGTCGAAGTGTGAGTATCGTTACTTAGACATCACCAACACGCTCGCCCATCTCCCGGGCGAGATTCGACGGCCCGAAGCATCGCAAGATGCCTCGGGCCGTTGCATGTTGGATTGAAACGACACCCGGCCAGCGCGAGGCCGTAGAAAAAGGCCCTTGAACCGCATTGAAACAGACCTGTGAATACCCACCGCGTTTGTCACTCGACCCCGTAGGCATCCACCCAATCGCCCACCGCCACCTCCGTGCACAGCGGTTGTTGATCGAGCCACTCGGCCAGCGCTAGGCGGTCGCTATCAGTAGCGTCAGCATCTTTGCGCGGCAACACGAAGACATCCAGCCAGTCCAAGTCGACCCCGCCGCCCATGACCAGACCGTGCGACTCGAGTTCTGCATCCAGCGCATCGAGCAGCCGCGACGCATCCTCTTGTTCCACTGCCTGCAGACGGCATGACAGCGCAAATCCGAGCACCGCGAATTTACCCTTTTCCCGAACTACACCCCCATTTTCCATCCCCGACATAGCATTTCTCCACGACGTCCATTCTGGTGGTTTCAATGGTCCCACCCCGCGAAGTATCGCGAGTACGTTCACCTTGCGATGCGGCTGGGCGACACTGCCCCTAAAGCCCCATCGGCAAGAATAAGGAAAAACTTAAATTTTGCCGAACAATGAAGATGCCGAGAGAGTTGTGATGCAAGGAGAGTGACGACCGCGAGCAACGTCAAAACGCGACTCGCGGCGTGCCTTATGACGAAGCAGCGGACTGCTGCAACGCCTCGCGCTTTTCCATCCAGCGCCCGGTGGCGAAGATCGCGATACCCAACAAGGCAAGCGAGGTGCCCACCAGGCCGGTGGACGACCACGCCAGCCCCGCCTTGATGGTCACGCCAGCCAGCCAGGCGCCGAGCGCATTGGCCATGTTGAAGGCGGCGTGATTGAGCGAGGCCGCCATGGTCTGGGCGTCTTCGGCGACGTCCATCAACCGCGTCTGCATGGCGGGAGCGACAGCCATGCTGGTCCCGACGAGCGCCACGAACAAAAATCCTGTCCACACCGAGTTGGCGGCGAAGTAAAAACCGCCTTGTACGCACGCCACCCACAGCAGAATGATCGGAATGCCGCGCAAGAGATTCCAGTCGGCGATACGCGCACCGGCGAAATTACCCAGGATGGTACCCACCCCGAAAATCGCCAGCACCAGCGGCCCCAGCGACTCGGCCATGCCGGCCTGCTCGGTGAGCGTGGGCATGACATAACTGAACACCGCGAACATGCCACCGCACCCGAAACAGGCCACGCCCAGCGTGAACAGTACGCGCGGCTTGATCATCGCGGTCATCTCGCGCTTGGGACTGGCCTGACGGTCGGCAGGCTGATACGGCACCCATAGGCGCACCATCAGAGCAGTCAGCAGCGCGATGCCACCCACACCGGCGAAAGCCGCCTGCCAGCCGATCAAATTGCCTACCCATGTGGCCAGCGGTGCGCCGACCAGAATCGCCACGGTCAACCCGGTCATGACACGCGCCACCGCCCGGGCACGTTGATCGACGGGTACCGCCGCCGCGGCCACTAGCGCCGCGACGCCGAAGTAGGCGCCATGCGGCAGGCCAGCGATGAAACGCAACCCAACGAAGGTGCCGAAATGCGGCGCCATGATGCTGGCGAAGTTGCCGATAGCGAACAGCAGCATTAGCCCAATCAGTAACGCTCGCTTGGGCAGCCGTGCCGCCAATGCAGAGATGATCGGCGCGCCGACGACGACGCCAAGCGCGTAACTGCTGATGGCATAACCAACATCAGGCACCGATACCTGAAGGTCCTCGGCGACGCGACTCATCAATCCCATGATGACGAATTCGCCGGTACCGATACCGAAGCCGCCCAGCGCCAGGGCCAACTCCGCCAGGCGTGGGTGCGCGGCGCTGCCGGAAGGCGTCGATGCGTCTGTGGATGCGCTCATGGGCATTTTCCTGTCTTGAGGTCCTAATCCTGAGAAACGTATCGAAAAGAACGTGTCCCGAAGACAACGTGTCGCGACCAATTCGCAACCTGTGGGCCGAAACGATCAATTCTCTCAGATTTAGACTTAAGTCTAAAACACAAGCGCTCTATCATGCTGTTTATTGACAGCAATTGCACAGGCACGCGCTCCGCCGCGCTTGGCCTGGTAGGATCAAGCCATCATCGCCCGTGGAGCCATCGCCATGCCCGAGCTGATTCGCCGCCCCTTCGTCTTTCTGCGCCACGGCCAGAGCACCAGTAACCTAAACCGCCGAATCGCCGGCCAACGCGATGTTCCCCTCACCGCGCAAGGCGAACGCGAAGCACGCCAGGCAGCGCTACTGCTCGGCGACGTCGCCTGGCCGCTGATCGTCGCCAGCCCCCTGGAACGCGCCCGACGCACGGCCGAACTCGCCACCGGGCGTGCCCCTCACTGCCTGATCGGTGGACTCAAGGAACGCCATTGGGGCGAGCATGAAGAACATCCCATCCCCGAGACAATGCCTTATCTGCTCTCACCCGAGGGCGGGGAAAGATGGGCGGATTTCGTCACCCGTATCGTCGCCACGCTCAATGCCCTGCTCGTCGAACACGAGACGCCACTGATCGTCGGCCATTCCGGGCTGATCCGAGTGATCCGTTATCTCGACAGCGGCTCACCGGAAGGGCCGCGCACCGATAACGCCATGCCGCAATGGGTGGCGCCATACGGAACACGCGGCTGGGAGATCCGCCCACTACTTGAGTCAGACGTGGCACACCTGCCGCGCCTATCGAAGACGACCTGACCCCGGCGTATCAAGCGCGTCCGGCGTTGACCGTCCAGGCCAGGGTTTCGCCGGCCTTGAAGGGCTTCAATGTCTCGCCGTGACCTTCGGTACGCTCGGGCATCGTCCAAGGGCGACGTTCGAGCTCGACTTCCTCATTGTTGAGAGGCAGACCATAGAAGCGCGGACCGTTCTCCGAGCAGAATGCCGCGAAGTGTTCGAGTGCGCCCTCTTCCTCGAACACCTCCGCGTATACCGACAGCGACGCCTGGGCGTTGAACACTCCTGCGCAGCCGCAGGCCGTTTCCTTGGCTGCGACCACGTGTGGCGCCGAGTCGGTGCCCAGGAAGAACCGCGGATGACCGCTGGCCACCGCTGCGCGCAACGCCCGCTGATGCTCAGCCCGCTTGAGGATCGGCAGGCAATACAGGTGCGGACGAATGCCGCCGACCAGCATGTCGTTGCGATTGTGCGCCAGATGCTGCGGCGTCAATGTCGCGGCCAGGTTGGCATCGCCCTCCAAGACGTACTGCGCAGCATCGCCGGTGGTAATGTGCTCGAACACCACCTTGAGCGCCGGAAAGCGCTGACGCAGCGGGATCATCACCTCGTCGATAAAGAACTTTTCGCGATCGAAGATATCGATCTCGCCGCGCGTGACCTCGCCATGCACCAGCAACGGCATACCGATCCGCTCCATCGTCTCGAGTAGCGGATAGATGTCCTGGATACGCTTGACGCCATGTTGCGAGTTGGTGGTGGCATTGGCCGGGTACAGCTTGGCCGCCGTCAGCAAGCCGCTGGCGTGCCCTGCCTCCAGCGTCTCGGCGCTGACGCTCTCGTTGAGGTAGCAAGTCATCAGTGGGGTGAAGTCATGACCCGCCGGCACCGCCTCGAGAATCCGCGCGCGGTAAGCCTCAGCCTCCGCCAGCGTAGTGATCGGCGGCATCAGGTTGGGCATCACGATGGCCCGCCCATAGACCCGACTAGTGGCAGGCAGCACCAGGCGCATCACGTCACCATCGCGCAGGTGAAGGTGCCAGTCGTCGGGACGACGGATTCGCAGGCGGGTAGGGGACTCGGACATGCGCGGACTCCTGATGACGATAACGGAACGAGAAATTCAGCCGGCCGCCGTGGCAGCACGCTGATGCTGCAATGATACCAAAGCGACGCCCGCCAGTGCGGCTACGCCGATGGCGAATCCCACGCCGGTTGCTTGCAGGCCGACGAGCCGCGCCACCAGGCCGATGCCCACCACGGGAATCGAAATCGCCACATAAGCGATGACGAAGAAGGTCGACGTCACCGCGCCGCGCTGATTCATCGGGCAGGCAGCCGCCACGGCGCCCAGCCCGGCGCGAAAGGCAATGCCTTGACCCAAACCAACGATCAGCGCTCCCAGCAGGAAGACCCACAGCGTCGCCAACGCCAGTCCCGTCCCGACGGTCAATGCGCCGACAATCACCACGGCACACCCCAGCGGCAAGCGATGCGCCTCGGGCAGACGCCCCTGCACGAGCTGTCCCAGCGTCGAGGCGAAGAACACGCAGCCGGCCACCAGGCCGATCGCCAGCAGATTCGAATGCCCCAGCACCTGGCTCATGAACGCCGGTGCAGTGGCGGTGAAGAACCCCAGCACCGCGAAACCGGCAAACCCGGCGATCACCGCCGGCACGAAAACGCCGCGCACCTCGGCGGGCACCTTCAAACGCTGTATGCGCAGGCGAACCTGGGGTGGCCGCGTCACGGTCTCCGATGCCACGGCGACGCCCAGTACGGCGATAGCCAGCAGCCCCAGGTGCACGGCGTACGCCAGGTGTAGCGGCCACGCGGCATATTCACCCAAGGCACCCGCGACCACCGGCCCCAAACCCAGGCCGCCCATGTTGGCGGCGGTGGCCACGAAGGTCGCCGTGCGCTTCCAGGCCGCCGGTGCCGACTCGACCACGGCAACTGTCGCCGTACCGGTAAAGATGCCCGCAGACATTCCCGACAGCACGCGCCCGACCAGCAACGTGGAAAGTCCATCGGCCGCAAGGAAGACCACATCGCTAAGCGCCGCTGCCACCAAACCCGCAAACAGTAGCGGACGACGCCCCAACTGATCCGACCAGCGCCCGGTGATCAACAGCGCCGCGATGACGCCCACGGCATAGGCGGCGAATATCACCGTAATGACGAGTTGCGAGAAGTCGAAGGCCGCCTGATAGCCTGGGTAGAGCGGTGTCGGCAGCGTCGTGCCCAGCATGGTCACGAGAAATGCGAAGGCGACCCCGGCAAAGCCCAGCCGCGCCGTCGAATCACTTGAGGAAATACCCGTGGGGGACATGCAACAGTTTCCTTGTCAGGTGGCGCGCATCCTGCGCGATGTCGGCAGGACACGAAGTGTATGCGATAATGCTCGTTTCCCCAGAAGCGGCTCAATCGGACACGCCCTATGCCCACTCAGCTTCCGTCAAAAGGGACACTCTACATCGTCTCGGCGCCTTCCGGCGCGGGCAAGACCAGCTTGGTACGTGCCCTGCTCGAACGCATCGCGGGCATCCAGGTCAGCGTCTCGCACACCACGCGCGACATGCGCCCCGGCGAGCACAACGGCGTCAACTACCACTTCGTCGACGTCACGACCTTCGAGCGCCTGATCGAAAGCGGTGATTTCATCGAGTATGCGCGGGTCTTCGATAACTACTACGGCACCTCGCGTGCCGCTGTTCAGGCCCTGCTCGACGCCGGCCAAGACGTGATCCTAGAAATCGATTGGCAAGGTGCCCGTCAGGTGCGCGAGGCCTTCGACGAGGCGGTCTCGGTATTCATTCTGCCGCCGTCGCGTGAAGCACTTCACGCGCGGCTTGCTGGGCGTGGCACCGATGACGAAGCGACCATCGCCCGGCGCATGCGCGATGCGGTCGACGAGATGTCACACTACGCCGAATACGAGCATGTCATCATCAACGACACCTTCGCGCATGCCCTCGACGAGCTGAGCTGTCTGGTGCATGCCGAACGCACCCGCGTGACACGCGTTCGGGCCGCACACGCGCCACTGCTGGCGGCGCTCTTGTCACGCGTGGAAGACGTCGAGTAGACTCGGAGGTCCTTCCGCAGGTCCGGCTTACGCCGTTTTTATTTCTCGATCAGGGTTCACACTCATGGCACGCGTTACCGTAGAAGATTGCCTCGACAACGTCGATAACCGTTTTCAGTTGGTGATGATCGCCACGCAGCGTTCACGTCAGCTCGCTCGCGGCTCGCGCGATGCCCAACTGGCGTGGGAAAACGACAAGCCCACGGTCATGGCACTGCGCGAAATCGCGGCCGGCCTGGTCGATGTCAACGTCCTCGACGAAGTCGTCGACCCGCCCGCTCCCAAGCCGCGTCCCGAGCGAGAGTACAACGACTAAGTTCTCTCCATTCTCGAAGGCGCGCGCTATGTTCACCATCGACGATCTCGCGGACCGACTCGGCGGCTACTTACCCCCCGAGGAGATTCTGCACGTCAAGCGCGCCTTCTACTATGCCGAGCAGGCCCATGACGGCCAGCGGCGGCGCTCCGGCGAGCCCTACGTCACCCACCCGCTGGCGGTCGCCAACATCCTCGCCAATATGCACATGGACCATCAAAGCCTGATGGCCGCCATGCTGCACGACGTCATCGAAGATACCGGCGTGACCAAAGAGGCGTTGACCCGGCAATTCGGCGAGCCCGTGGCCGAACTGGTCGATGGCGTTTCCAAGCTGACCCAGATCACCTTCGAGGACAAGGCGGTCGCCCAGGCGGAGAACTTCCAGAAGATGGTCCTGGCGATGTCTCAGGACATCCGCGTGATCATCGTCAAGCTCGCCGACCGCTTGCACAACATGCGCACGCTCGGGGCACTGCGTCCCGACAAGAAGCGCCGCATTGCCCGCGAGACGTTGGAAATCTACGCGCGTATCGCCGGGCGCCTGGGCATCAATACCATTCGCGTCGAACTCGAGGATCTTTCCTTCCAGGCGATCCACCCGATGCGCGCCGAGCGCATCAAGCGTGCGGTCACCAAGGCGCGCGGCAATCGCCGTTCGATGATGCGCCAGATTCAGGACAGCCTGCAGAAGTGCCTCGATGACGATGCGCTGGGCGGCAGCGTAGTGGGTCGCCAGAAGCATCTATTGTCGATCTATCGCAAGATGCGCGACCAGCGTAAACCCTTCGCCGAGATCATGGACGTGTTCGGGTTTCGCATCATCACCGATGACGTCGACACCTGTTACCGCATCCTCGGCGCAGTGCACAATCTCTACAAGCCGGTGCCGGGGCGCTTCAAGGACTATATCGCCATCCCCAAGGCCAACGGCTACCAAAGCCTGCACACGACGCTGTTCGGCCCCAGCGGGATGCCCGTTGAGGTACAGATTCGCACCCGCGAAATGGAAGCGATGGCCAACAACGGTATCGCCGCGCACTGGCTCTACAAGGCCGGTCAGACCGAGCGCCCCATCGGCGCCGGTAGCCATGCGCGCGCCCGCGAATGGGTCCGCGGACTGCTCGAGATGCAGCGCCACGCCGGTAACTCCCTGGAATTCATCGAGCACGTCAAGAACGACCTGTTCCCCGACGATATCTACGTGTTCACGCCCAAGGGCGACATCATGGAGCTCCCCGGAGGCGCCACGGCAGTGGATTTCGCTTACAGCGTGCACACCGACATCGGCAACAGCTGCATCGCTTGCCGCATCGATCGCCATCTGGCGCCGCTGTCCTCGACCCTGGAAAGCGGCCAGACGCTGGAAATCATTACCGCGCCCGGCGCCCGACCCAACCTGGCCTGGCTCAACTTCGTGGTCACCGCCAAGGCGCGCTCGGCGATCCGTCACGCCCTCAAGCACCAGCAGCGCACCGAATCCGTGCAGCTGGGACGGCGGCTTCTCAACCGCGCGCTGAGCGCCTTCGAGACCAGCCTCGAGGAGCTGCCCGAACATCGCTTGGCAGCGGTACTCGAAGAGCTCGATCTCAAGCACGAGGACGATCTGCTCGAATCGATCGGGCTCGGCACGCGCATGGCCTACGCCATCGCACGCCGCCTACTGGAGTGCAACGCGCCGGAAACCGCCGAGGAAGTCGCCACGGCGTCGCGCTCTGGGATGCCGATCGTGATCAACGGCGCCGAGGGCATGATCATCAGCTTCGCACGCTGCTGCTATCCGCTGCCCGGCGACCCCATCGTCGGCCACCTTTCGGTCGGCAAGGGAATCGTGGTGCACCGCCACGATTGTGGTAACCTGCGGGAACTGCGTGATGACCCCGACAAGCTGTTCGCCCTGGAGTGGTCGCAGCAGATCGATCAGGATTTTCCGGTGGCGCTGCGATTGCATGTCGAGACACGGCGCGGCCTGGTCGCCGAACTAGCCGGCCTGGTGACCGACGCCAATGCCAATATCGAACGCATCGGCATCGAGGAACGCGATGCACGCCTGTCGATCGTCAATCTAACGTTGGCCGTCCACGACCGCGTGCATCTAGCAAGTATCATGAAACGACTGCGCAACCTGCCCCACGTCGGCAAGATCACTCGCGTTCGCAGTTGACACCATGGCGACCGACCCGCCGCCAACAGAAGCGGCGGGTCGGTCGTTTCGTTTTTACGATACCCGGCGCGCCCGCAAACGCGGACGCGGCGGTGTCGTTATTTTTGTCCATCGCAATGCGCACATCGCATAAAGACAAGGAGCCATGCCATGAGTAACAAAGCCGTCATCAATACCGAGCAGGCGCCGGCCGCCATCGGCCCCTACTCGCAGGCCATCAAGGCCGGCAACACCGTGTACATGTCCGGGCAGATCCCGCTGGACCCCGGCACCATGGAACTTGTCAGCGCAGACTTCGAGGCCCAGGCGCGCCAGGTCTTCGCCAATCTGCAGGCGGTGTGCCAGGAAGCCGCCGGCTCGCTGCAGGACATCGTCAAGCTCAATCTCTACCTGACCGACCTGAGCAACTTCGCCGTGGTCAACCAGATCATGGAAGAGTACTTCCAGGCACCGTATCCGGCCCGCGCCGCGGTCGGCGTCAAGGAACTCCCCAAGGGCAGCCAGGTGGAAGCGGAAGCAGTGATGGTCATCGGCGACTGAGGCCGTCACTCAACCCCGACGATCGACGCACGATCAGGCGCGGGCGGTCTGCGGCAGCTCACCGCGCAGCTTGCTCACATCCGTGCGGGGTGGCACGCCGAACAGGCGGCTGTACTCGCGGCTGAAATGGGATGGACTTCCGTACCCCACGCGGAAACTGGCGGTGGCTGCCTCCATCCCTTCGGCCAGCATCAGCCTGCGCGCTTCGTGCAATCGCAGTTTCTTCTGGAACTGCACCGGCGACATCCGCGTGACCTGCTTGAAGCTGTGGAACAGCGATGACTCGCTCATGTTCACCATGTCCGCCAGCTCGCGAACGCGCAGCGGCTCGGTGAAGCGATCCTTGAGTACCGCGATCACCTTCGAGATGCGATGGGTCTGGGTATCGGCCACCGCGAACTTGCGCATGTGCAGGCCGATCTCGCCGACCAGCGCACGATAGAAGATCTCGCGTCGCACCAGCGGCGCGAGAATGCGGATGTCCTGCGGGGCATCGAGCAGGCTCACCAGTCGCAGCAAGGCTTCCACCAGCCCCTTCTCGGCCTGCACGCGCCCGAGGCCGCAAGCACTCTCGGCGCACTCCCACTCCTCCATCTCGCCCAGTCCTTCACCTAGCTCCAGCACCAGAGCGGTGATCTCCTGGGCGTCGACGGCGAGTTTCAGCCCCAGGTAGGGTCGCTCCGCCGAGGCCTCGGTGACCTTGCCCAGTACCGGCAGATGCACCGCCGACACCATGCAGCTCAGCGGCCCATAATCGATTTCCCGATCTCCCAACCATATGCGCTTACTGCCCTGCGCGATCAGACACAGCGAAGGATCGTAGACCGTCGAGCCGATACAGTTGGTCAACGAGGAATTGGCACGCACCAGTTCCAGGCCCGGTACCGCCGTCGGCGTCAGTCCTTCTTCCGGCGCCCATTTCTGAATCTGGCGAGACAGAGTATTCGCCAATTGGTCGATCTCATCATCCAGTGTTTCGAAAACAGGCTGCACGACACTCACGACTCCGCCCTCTCGTTGTCCGACTAATTATCGTTTTTCGATAAAGCGCGAGTATAGGCCAGCCAACCGGCATTTTGATGACAAAAACCGATCCCTGCAGGATTGGGCAAGATCTTTGAAGGAACGGGCAAGCGCCTTCCTGACCCACTCGATGGCGAGCGCTTTTCTTATCCCGATGAGCGATGTCTACAGGATTAGGCAATTAACCACGAGTAACCCGATAACGCGCATCCACCCTGGAACCGTACATTGATCGTCCATGATCCCATACCGGCTCTTGGTCGCCCGCCAGGGCGCTCCGCCGGACGCAAGGACACGGGATCGACGACCGGAAACGACCCAGGGGGCCAGGCAATGAAGAGGTTCGACCAGAAGCGCATGCCGAGATCAGGACTGACTCACGGCCTGGGCGTTATGCTCGTCATCGCGCTGCTCAACGGCTGCGACGCCCGTGGCGAAGCGGATGCCACCAATGCTCCACCGCCCCCGGAAGTGGATGTGGCCACGGTCCTGAGAGAGCCGGTGACGCTGAGAGAGACCTTCACGGGTCGCGTGGCGTCCCCGCAGACCATACAAGTCCGGCCACGGGTGAGTGGCTATATCGACGAAGTCGCCTTCGAGGAAGGCGAACTAGTCGAGGCGGGCGACCTGCTGTTTCGTATCGACCCCCGCCCCTACGAGGCTCGCGTCCAGGCCGCCAAGGCATCATTGGCACAGGCACGCAGCCAGCGTCAGCTCGCCGAGGTCGAGGCCGAACGGGCCAGTACCTTGATCGGCCGGCAGGCCATTTCCCGGGAGCAGCACGATCAGCGTCAGGCGGCCGCGCTCAATGCGCGGGCGCGGGAAACCGAGGCCGATGCCGCGCTGACCAGTGCCGAACTGGATCTGCAGTACACACGGGTTACCGCGCCGGTGGCAGGCCGCACCGGTCGCGCCATGATCACGAAGGGCAATCTCGCCAGTGCCGACCAGTCGGTGCTGACCACGCTGGTATCGGTGGATCCCTTGTACGTCTACTTCGACAGCAACGAGGCCGAAGCCCCCAGCGCTCAAGCGCTGCTCAATCAAGGAAAGACCGCCACGCTGCGCATCGGCCTGACCGGCGAAACGGGCTTTCCCCACCAGGGACAGCTGGATTTCGTGGACAACCAGATCAACGCGGATACCGGCACGCTGCGCTATCGAGCGGTTCTGCCCAACCCGGATGGCGCGTTCAGGCCCGGCCAATTCGCGCGGGTAGAAATGCCCGTGGCTCATCTGACAGAGGCGGTACTCGTGAATCGCAAGGCGGTGCTCGCCAATCAAGACCGGCGCTTCGTCTACGTGGTCGGCGATGACAACACCGTGACGCCCCGCCAAGTCCAGATCGGTCGCGAGGTGGGGGCTCTGGTGGTGGTTCGTGACGGGCTGAAGGCCGGTGAGCGGGTGATCGTCAACGGCACCCAGAAGGTGTTCGCCCCCGGCATGCCGGTCACGCCAAACCCGGTGGCCATGCGCGAGCCGAACACCGGCAATGACGTCGCCACGCGATCCTAGCGCTGCCTAAAGACGTTTCCCTCTCTCCCCGGAATGACAAGACGCGGTGGGCAGCGTCCCCACCGCCCAGGAGCCAGTCGTCATGAATTTTTCCCGCTTTTTCGTGGACCGGCCGATCTTCGCGGCGGTGCTCTCCATCGTCATCTTCGCGGTGGGGGCGATTTCCATTCCCAACCTGCCGGTCGGCGAGTATCCGGAGGTCGTGCCGCCCTCGGTGCTGGTGCGCACCACCTACCCGGGTGCCAACCCCAAGGAGATCGCGGAAACCGTGGCGACGCCGCTGGAGGAGGCGATCACCGGCGTCGAGGACATGATGTACTTCAAGTCCGTGGCCGGCTCCGATGGCGTGCTGCAGATGACCATCACCTTCCAGCCCGGGACGGATGCCGAACAGGCCACCGTGCGCGTCCAGAACCGGGTCAGCCAGGCGCTGGCGCGGTTGCCGGAAGCGGTGAGGCGACAGGGCGTGACCACCCAGAAGCAGTCCCCCACCTTCCTGATGGTGGTGCACCTGGTCTCGCCGGATGACAGCTACGATACCCTCTACCTGCGCAACTACGCGCGCCTGCACGTGCGCGACCAGCTGGCGAAGATTTCCGGTGTCGGCGAGGCGCAGCTGTTCGGCGGCGGCGATTACGCCATGCGCGCCTGGCTGGACCCCGACCGCATCGCCTCTCACGGTCTCACCGCCGGTGATGTGGTCGACGCCATGCGCGAACAGAACGTCCAGGTCTCCGCCGGCCAGATCGGTGCCGAGCCGATGCCGGACAGCGATTTCCTCACCCTGATCAACGCCAAGGGGCGCCTGTCCACCGAGCAGGAATTCGGCAACATCGTGCTCAAGGTCGGCGAGGATGGCGAGATCCTGCGACTTGGCGATGTCGCTCGGCTCGAGATGGGCGCGGGCGACTACACCCTGCGCTCCCGGCTGGACGGCAAGGAGGCGGTGGCGATCGGCATCTTCCAGTCGCCCGGCGCCAATGCCCTGCAGATTCGCGACCAGGTGGTCCGCACCATGGACGAGCTGGCCACCCGGTTCCCGCCGGGAGTGGAGTATCGCACCGTCTACGACACCACCCTGTTCGTCAGCGACTCGATCCGCTCGGTGGTCCAGACCCTGCTGGAGGCGATACTGCTGGTGGTGTTGGTGGTGACGCTGTTCCTGCAGACCTGGCGCGCTTCGCTGATTCCGCTGCTGGCGGTGCCGGTCTCGGTGGTGGGGACCTTCGCTGTGCTGTTGCTGCTAGGGTATTCGATCAACACCCTGACGCTGTTCGGGCTGGTGCTCGCCATCGGTATCGTGGTCGACGACGCCATCGTGGTGGTGGAGAACGTGGAGCGCAACATCGGCCAGGGGCTGGCGCCACGCGCCGCCGCGCATCAGGCGATGCGCGAGGTGTCCGGCCCGATCGTCGCCATCGGCCTGGTGTTGTGCGCGGTGTTCGTGCCGATGGCGTTCCTCTCCGGCGTGACCGGCCAGTTCTACCGCCAGTTCGCGGTGACTATCGCCATCTCGACGGTGATCTCGACGATCAACTCGCTGACCCTGTCACCGGCCCTGGCGGCGATGCTGCTCAGGCCCCACGACGCCCCGAAGGATCGCCTGACCCGGGTGATCGACGTCCTGTTCGGCTGGCTGTTCCGACCGTTCAACCGCTTCTTCAACGCCAGCTCCAGGCGCTACCAGGGCGTGGTGTCGAGGAGCCTGCGCCGTCGCGGCGCGGTGTTCGTGGTCTACCTGGTCCTGCTGGGGGCCACCGGCTATCTGTTGAAGATCGTGCCGCCAGGGTTCATTCCGGTGCAGGACAAGATGTACCTGATCGCTGGCGTGAAACTTCCCGAGGGCGCTTCGCTGGCACGCACCGATGCCCTGCTGCGTCAGGTGGTGGATATCGCCATGGAGACCGACGGCGTCGAACACGCCATCTCGTTTCCCGGTCTCAACGCGCTGCAGTTCACCAACACCGCCAACACCGGGTTGGCGTTCCTGACCCTGAAGCCGTTCGATCAGCGCACCCGCACCGCGGCGGAGATCAACGCCGAGATCGCCGGCAAGATCGGCGGTCTCAAGGATGGCATCGCGTTCTCGTTCATGCCGCCGCCGATCCTGGGTCTCGGCAACGGCTCCGGCTATCAGCTGTTCATCGAGGATCGCGGCGGCCTCGGCTACGGCCCGCTGCAGGAGGCAGTGACCGCCTTCCAGGGCGCGGTGGTGCAGACGCCGGGGATGAGCTATCCGATCACCAGCTACCAGGCCAACGTGCCCCAGCTCGACGCCGAGGTGGACCGACTCAAGGCCAAGACCCAGGGCGTGGCGGTGAGCGATCTTTTCGATACCCTGCAGACCTATCTTGGCTCCACCTACGTCAACGATTTCAACACCTTCGGCCGCACCTGGCAGGTCATCGCCCAGGCCGACGCGCCCTATCGCGACAGCGTCGAGGACATCGCCCGGCTGCGCACCCGCAACGCCCAAGGCGACATGGTGCCGATCGGCTCGATGATCGATATCCGCCAGAGCTTCGGCCCCGACCCGGTGCTGCGCTTCAACGGCTACCCGGCGGCGGACCTGGCCGGCGAGGCCGACCCGCGGGTGCTCTCCTCGCCCCAGGCGATGAGCGTCTTGACCGATATCGGCGCACGGGTACTGCCGGATGGCATCGACTTCGAATGGACCGACCTCAGCTATCAGCAGTCCACTCAGGGCAATGCCGCGCTGGTGGTGTTCCCGCTGGCGGTCCTGCTGGTGTTCTTGGTGCTGGCGGCGCTCTACGAAAGCTGGATCCTGCCGCTGGCGGTGATCCTGATCGTGCCGATGTGCCTGCTGTCGGCACTCGTCGGCGTCAGGCTCTCAGGCGGCGATACCAACGTCTTCGTCCAGGTGGGCCTGGTGGTGCTGATCGGGCTGGCCTGCAAGAACGCCATACTGATCGTCGAATTCGCCCGCGAGCTCGAGTTCCAGGGGCGCGGCGTGGTGGAAGCGGCACTGGAGGCCTGCCGGTTGCGGCTGCGTCCGATCATCATGACCTCGATCACCTTCACCGCAGCGGTGATACCGCTGGCGCTGGGGCACGGCGCCGGGGCCGAGGTGCGCCAGGCGCTGGGGATCGCGGTATTCGCCGGGATGCTCGGCGTGACCCTGTTCGGCCTGTTCCTGACGCCGGTCTTCTACGTCGCACTGCGCAAGCTGGCCGGTCCGCTCAGCCAGGATCACGGCTCGACGCTGGAAGGCGAAGATCACCGGCCGGAAAGCGACCCTGCCTGACCGGGAGCCACGGTCACCCCGGCAAATCGTTGGCAAGGAAGGGCTAATGCGTCACCCTGCTGGCAACGCCACCGGGAGCCGCTATCGTGACCGTTTCTCGCCGACTCTTCTTCGCCCTGTGGCCCGACGACACCACTCGCCGGGCGCTGGCCGCCGAGGCTCAGCGCCTGGCGCCACGCTGCGGCGGCTATCCGCTGCCCGCGGAGAACATGCATATCACGCTGGCGTTTCTGGGCAATGTCGACGAAGTCCGAATCGCCCCTCTCGTCGCCCTCGCGCAGGCCTGGCCGGCGCTGCAGGGCGAGTGGACGCTGGATCGGCTCGGGCATTTCCCCAAGCCCCGCATCGTCTGGGCGGGCAGCCAGGCGTCGAGTCCCGAGCTGATGGTGCTCGATGCCGAGCTCTGGCAGGCGCTGGCCCGTCACGGCTTCACCGCGCCGCAGCGTGACTTCACCCCGCATGTCAGCCTGGTGCGCCAAGCCGACCGCGCGGCACCGGAATCACGGTTGCCCACCCCGATCCGCTGGCGCTTCGACCATCTCGCCCTGGTGGAATCGCAGCTCGACGACAGCGGCTCGCGCTATCGGACACTGGCGGATAATCGCAGCCAAGGTTGAGACCATATAAACGTCGCTGGAATCTCCATGCACGCGCTCACTGTGCCATGTTGCCTCAAACATGAACCTTCTCACGCTGTGACCGGCAGAAAACGGAAAAGCGCCCGCAGGCGCTTTATTAGGAGTATCAGCAGGTTGGCGTCGACCGTCATCGCGTTGACACGGATTCGTCGTCGAAACGTCACATCCGACAAAGAAAAATGTCAGCCGTCTTTCGCGAGTCAGGCGTTTTCCGTAGCGGTCAGGAAACCGCCCTGTTTGAGAACGTCCTCGTAACCCTCGCGGAAAGTGGGATACTGAAAGCGGTAGCCGCTGTCACGCAGCCGGGTGTTGTCGCAGCGCTTGCTGGCCCGGCGCCGTAGCGGCGACTGAATGGTCTCGGTTAGCTCGACCTTGAGCTTTCCCGCCATCCACGTCATCACTTCGTGCAAAGGCGTCGGCTCGCAGTCACTGGCCAGATAGAGCGGCTCCAGCGGCTGGTCGTCCAGCGCCAGAGCGATCAAATGCGCCAGCACGCCCACGCAATCGTCGCGATGGATACGGTTGGAGTACATCGGCGGATTCGCCGCTGCGACGCGGCCTTCCTTGACCTGGCGGATCAACCGATCGCGCCCCGGGCCGTAGATCCCGGAGAAACGCACCACGGTGCCGGACATGGGGTGATCGAGCAGCGCTTGTTCGGCCTCGCGCATCAACAGCCCCGAGAACCCGGTGGGCTCGGTCTCGGAGGTTTCGTCGACCACTTCGCCCGCTTGCTGGGCATAGACGCCGGTCGATGAGACGAAAAACACGCGCTTGGGTGGCGTGGCGCGCGTCTCGAGTTCGCCGAGCACGGCCTTGAGCCCCTTGGGATACGCTTCGGCATAGGCGTTTTCGTCGAAGCGCGCAGCGCTTAGGATATAGACTACGGTGTCCGCGTCGGGCAAACGTGCCAGCGTAGCGGGGTCCGTGACGTCTAGTGCCAGGGCCTCGATGCCTGTTTCCGCGAGCGGCGCAACCTGGCGGCGCACGCCGATCACCCGCTGGCCAGCGTCGATCAACCGCTTACCTAGCTGGATACCAATGTCGCCGCAACCAATAATCAGAGTCGTTTTCTTCACCTTTCCCTAGCCTCTTGGTAAAAGTCCTTGATAAAAAGTCTTTGGCAAAAAGTCCCTTGCATCGAATACCTTAGTGAATCCATCGCGTAGCCTAGGAGGCCCGAAAAGGCCCAGCCCATGACCCTAACAGAACTTCGTTATATCGTAACCTTGGCTCAAGAGCACCACTTCGGGCGCGCTGCCGAGCGTTGCTACGTCTCCCAGCCCACACTTTCGGTGGCCGTCAAGAAACTGGAAGACGAACTGGGCATCGCCCTGTTCGAGCGTTCCAAATCCACCGTACAGGTCACACCACTGGGCGAGAAGATCGTTGCTCAGGCGCATCGGGTGCTGGAACAAGCCGGCCTCATCAAGGAAATGGCCACTGAAGGCAAGGACCAGTTGGCAAGCCCGCTGCGCATTGGGGCGATCTACACCATCGGACCTTACCTGTTTCCGCACCTGATACCCGAGCTGGCGCGTCACGCCCCACAGATGCCACTGTACATCGAAGAAGGCCTGACGGGTGATCTACGCCGCAAGTTGCGCAGTGGTGAGCTGGACGCCGTGATCGTCGCCCTGCCGTTCAACGAGCCGGATGTGCTGACCAAGGCGATCTACGAAGAGCCTTTCGAAGTGCTGTTACCCGCCGGCCATCCATGGACACGCAAGACCGCGGTCGCCAAGGAAGACTTGCTCCAGGAAAAGCTGCTGCTGTTGGGCGAGGGACACTGTTTTCGTGACCAGATCCTTGAGGCTTGCCCCGCCATCAACAATCAACTCAATAATCCGGGCAACACTCTGATCGCCGAGGGCGGCTCGCTGGAAACCATTCGCCACATGGTGGCCTCGGGGCTGGGCATCACGGTGCTACCCAAGTCGGCCATCGGCACCAGCCATTATGAATCGGGACTGCTCGAAAGCCGGCCCTTTGCCAATAGCGTACCCAGCCGCACGGTGGCCATCGCCTGGCGTGCCAGCTTCCCCAGGCCCAAGGCCATCGATGCCCTGACCACGGCCATCGAGACATGCCAACAGCAGCGTATCCAGGCGGCATGAGCACTGACATAAAGGCTATGGATGCGCCGGTCAGCGAACTCACCGGCGTGGGCGAGGCGCTGGCCGCCAAGCTCGCCCGGCTGGGTATCGCCAGCATCGCCGATATGCTCTTTCATCTGCCGTTGCGCTATCAGGACCGGACACGCATCACGCCGATCGGCACGCTGCGCGCCGGTACCGAAGCCGTGGTCGAGGGCGATATCGCCGCTGCCGATATCGTCAAGGGACGGCGGCGCAGCCTGCTGGTGCGCCTCAAGGATGGTTCGGGCATCCTCAGCCTGCGTTTCTTCCACTTTTCGCCCGCGCAGCAACAGCAGTTCACGCGTGGCTTGCGTGTGCGTGCCTTCGGCGAGGCCCGCGCTGGCGCTACGGGCCTCGAGATCTATCATCCCGAGTACCGCTTGCTGCATCAGGAAGACGCCCCGGTCGAGGAACACCTGACGCCGATCTACCCCACCACCGAGGGCTTGACCCAACCACGCCTGCGCGGCCTGATCCAGCAGGCACTCAAGCAACTCGATGCCGCGCCCGACGCCTTGCCGGATTGGATTCCCGACGCCCTGCGCCAGCGCTTTCGCCTGCCGGGGCTGCTCGAGTCGCTGCGTTACCTGCACGAACCGCCTCCCGAGGCGCCGGTGGAACGCCTTGCCGAAGGGCGTCATCCCGCCCAGCGACGCCTGGCGTTGGAAGAACTGCTTGCCCATCAACTCAGCCTGCGGCAGGTGCGCCTGCGCATCCAGACCGACAGCGCGCCCGCACTGGGCGGTGGGCGTAGCCTGCAGGCACGTTTTTTGACCCAGTTGCCGTTCTCGCTGACCGGCGCGCAGCGCCGCGTCCTCGACGAAATCAGCCACGATCTGGAACGCGCCACCCCCATGCTGCGCCTGGTCCAGGGTGACGTCGGCTCAGGCAAGACCGTGGTCGCTGCCATGGCGGCACTGGCGGCCATCGCCGGTGACTGTCAGGCGGCCATCATGGCGCCTACCGAAATCCTCGCCGAGCAGCATTATCGCAACTTCCGCGATTGGTTTACGCCGCTGGGCATCGAGGTCGGCTGGCTGGCGGGCAAGCTCAAGGGCAAGGCGCGCCTGGACACCAAGGCGGCAATCGCCGATGGTCGCGTTCAGGTCGCGGTGGGCACGCACGCGCTGTTTCAGGACGACGTGCACTTTCACCGCCTGGGCCTGGCGATCATCGACGAACAGCACCGCTTTGGCGTTCACCAGCGACTGGCGCTACGCCAGAAGGGCGAAGCCGGCGGCCTCACGCCACACCAGTTGATCATGACCGCCACACCGATTCCGCGCACGCTGGCGATGAGCGCCTACGCCGATCTCGACCTGTCGATGATCGACGAGCTACCGCCCGGCCGCACGCCGGTCAAAACGGTGGCAGTCCCCGACGAGCGTCGTCCCGAAGTGATCGAGCGCATTCGTCGCGCCTGCGCCGAGGGCCATCAGGCTTACTGGGTGTGCACGCTCATCGAAGAATCCGAAGCCTTGACCTGCCAGGCCGCCGAGGCGACCCATGAACACCTCAGCGAAGCGCTGCCCGACCTGGCCATCGGCCTGGTGCATGGGCGCATGAAAGCGGCAGAAAAGGCCGAGGTAATGGAGGCATTCAAGACGGGCGAGCTGGATCTTCTCATCGCCACCACGGTGATCGAGGTCGGCGTCGATGTGCCCAATGCCAGCTTGATGATCATCGAAAACCCCGAGCGTTTGGGGCTCTCGCAGTTGCATCAGCTTCGTGGCCGCGTGGGGCGCGGCGCCACCGAGAGCTTCTGCGTGCTGCTGTATCATCCGCCGCTGTCGCAGCACTCGCGAGAACGGTTAGGGGTGATGCGCGATACCACCGATGGTTTTCGTATCGCCGAGAAGGACCTGGAGCTGCGCGGTCCTGGCGAAGTACTCGGCACTCGCCAGACGGGCCTGGCGCAGATGAAGATCGCCGACCTGGAGCGCGATCGTGATCTGCTCGACACCATCAGCCCCCTGGCGCGTGCGCTGCTCGACGAGGCGCCGGAGGCCGCCACGCCCTTGATCCGCCGTTGGCTGGGCGAAGACGCCGGACATTACGGGCAGGTGTAAACCCAGGCGGGCACCGCCCGGCCGTCATGATGGCTTGGAGTCATCCTCGGCCTGGCCGGCCTGGCGCTCCCACTTGCCCGCCTTGGCCAGTGCCATGATGACCTCGCGGGCAATGGCACGCTGACTCGGCGGCAAGCCAGCGAAGGCTTCCAGTGTCTCGCGCTCGCGATAACTCAGCGCTTCCCACAGATGATCGCTCTCGTGGACGCGGTGCTGCACCGGCGCACCGAAGCGCAAGGCGGCTGGCGGCACTTTCAGCCACTCGGCGAGAACCACGAGCTTTTCCTGAGTGGGCAGAGTTTCGCCGCGCAGCCAACGGCGCACGCCGTGCAGCGTCACTGGGCGTCCCGGATTGCGCAGGTTGAACTCACGCTCCAGCACGGCGGGCTTGGGCGCATAGCCGGCCTGTTGCATGGCCTCGCGCAGGCGTTGGGCGAATTGGGTCTTGGCGTCTTCCATGCCTGCACAGTAAGGCGTCTCGCCCCCATGCGACGTAACCATTCCGTTGCTTTTTTGAAGATCGGGCAACACTACCGGTTACGTTGCGTGACGTCGATTATCCCGAGATAGCAGTGACTTACCCGTGACGCCGTCATTCGCGCGAGGCCTGGATCGACAAACGCCCCGCCGCCTCGCTCAACGCGACCAGTTGACGACTGATCAACGCCAGTTGGTTCTGCAGCAAGCGGCGTTCATCACACGTTTCCTCGGCGGCGGACGCCTCCAGCAAGCCGGCATGCCGCATCAGGGAGTCCTTGCACGGCGTGACCGTTTCGCCCGCAGCGAGCTGGCGCGCCACGCGCGCCAGCGTCTCGGCCACGTCATCGGCCGCCGCCGTCACCGCGGTGTTGTCTTCCCCCGCGGCACCGGCCGTCCCTCGATGGGCCCCCAGTGCCGAGAGATAACTCAACAGGGTGTGCGAATGCACCAGAAAACGTAGCCCGGCATCGGCATCCTTGCGAAAGTGTCCCGGCTCCAGCAGAACATTGCCCAGCGTCGTGGAAAGCGCCGCGTCGGCATTATGAGCGTTGCGCCGTGCCAACCGATAGGTAAGGTCGTCGCGCTTGCCTCGCGCGTACTGGTCAAGGATCGCGCGCAGATAAGCCGCACTGGCTTCGAGTGTCGTCGCCGCTTGACGGTGCAGCCCGCGCCCTTGCCAATCGGGCAGGATCACCAGCACCGCCAGGCCCGCGATGGCGGCGCCCAGTAGGGTATCGAACAGACGCGGCCAGATCAGCCCGAAGCCGTCGCCGACTTGATTGAAACAGAACAGCACCATCAGAGTGATGGAAGCCGTCGCCAGTGTGTAATGATGCGCACGGGTAGCGAAAAAGGCGACGCCGGCGGCCACCGTGATCAACGCCTGGACAGGCTCGGTGGGAAATAGCGTGATCAGCGCCCAACCGGCGACCAACCCCATCACCGTGCCTTGGATACGCTGACGCAGAAAACGCCGCGTAGCCCCGAAATTGGGCCGGCACACGAATACGCTAGTGAGCAGGATCCAGTACCCCTGGGTGGGATGAATCCAGTGCAGCAAGCCATAGCCCACTACCAGCGTCACGCTCAAGCGTAGCGCATGGCGAAACACCGGTGATGCCAGGCTGATATGCGCCTGGAGACGTTCGGCAACGTCGCTCAGCCCACGTGGCGAGCGGTCGAACAGACTGCTGTCCTCGTGATCGGCCCGCGCGTCGGGATTGTCGGCACCGGCCAGCTTGTCTTCCAACGTGGCGAGGTTATCGGCCAGCGCCGACAACGAGCTCAGCAGGTCGCGCCATTCGTCGCGTCCCTGGGCATACAGGTTGTTCAGGGATGCGTTGAAATCCTCCAGCGCCTGGGCGCTGGGGCCGTGATCGAAAGGACGATCGAGAAGCAACGCACGACTCAAGGCCTTGCAGGCACGCCCTTGCTGATCAAGCAGACGCTGGGCACGAAAGAGGATGTCGTGATGGAAGAACGTCTCGGCCAACGCGCCATACGGATAATGCGAGGAACTCGCTCGCTCATGGATGTCCTGCGCGATGAAGTAGAGCCGCAGGTAACGATTGAGCTTGCGCCCGCCGCGCTGGCCTTCGAGGCGTCGGAAAATCATTTCCTTGCTCTGGTTGAGCGCCGCCACCACGCGACCATTCTGCTGGGCCAGCGCCAGACGCTGCTGCTCGATATCCATCCCTCTGAGCGGCTCGAAAAGCGCCGACTTGAGGCGCAAGTACACGCCCAACTCGCGAAAGACGTGCGCCAGGCTCAACTTGAGCGGATGACGCGAGAACAAGGCGCACCACACCACCGAGATCGCCCCGTACCAGGCCGCGCCCGAGACCAGCAGCAACGGCTCGCCCCACAGCCCGTCCAGTGCCACACCGCCGTGCTGCTCAAGACTGATCATGGTGTAGATGGCAAGAATCAGGGTCGCGGTGGCGATGGTCGCATAGCGCTGCCCCACCGCACCGAGCATGGTCATGCCGAAACTCGACACCCCAAGGCCCACCGCGAAGATCACGGGATGCGCAAACGTCAGTTCCACCGACAACGCGGCAACGGCGAAACATACCAGCGTCACCAGCAACGCCTGCAGACGCCCCTGCCAGGTATCGTCGGTCTCCGCCAGGGCACTGGCGATGATGCCCAGGAACAGCGGGATCAGCTTGCCCATGTCGTCGAGATACCAGCACAGCGCCATGACGCCGGCCAGAGCGATGAACACACGCAAGCTGTAGGCGAAGGACTCCAGGGTCCAGAGGCGTCTGAGCGGTTGGGTCAACGACGTCGGCAGCATATATCTCGGTCGGACGGTAACAAGCCAGGAAGTCGCGCCATGCACGACACTACGACTTTAGTATAACGAATCCGACCGAGACATGGCGATGCCCGTCGCGCGCACCAGGCGTCACGACACCGCACAGCGGAGCTAGCGTAGATGCTTGAGCAATCCCTGCAAGCGTTCCAGATCGCGCGAATCGCCGACCAGACGTAGACGACCACTTTGCAAACCGTCGAAGAACGCACGCGCCGTGGGGCGCTTGAGAAACGCCACGCCAGCATGGGCATCGCGAAAGCGCAATTCCAGATCAAGATCGATGGGTAAGCCCGGCGCATCCTCGATGGCCTCGGGGCGCATACGGTAATGGCGTGCGAGGCTGAGATCCTCGGTGGCGACGCCCCAATCGAAGCGTTGCATGTCCGAGAGTTTCTGCTGAAAACGCGGATTGCGACGTCGAGCACGCTTGAGCATAACACCCAACAGCCACAGCATCAGACGCAGTTTCATGCGCGCCTCGCCACATAGAAAAAGAGGGGAAAGGAGAAGAAATTGCACGGAGCGCCGGTGAATAGATGGCCCGAACACTCCGTGCCATCACTCACTTCACGGCGTCCTTGAGCGCCTTGCCGGGCTTGAACGCCACGGTCTTGCTCGCCGGAATGGTCAGCGGCTTACCCGTCTGCGGATTCTTGCCGGTACGCGCGGCACGCTCGCGGACGGTGAAGGCACCGAACCCGATCAGCGAGACATCCTGGCCCTTGGAGACGGTACCTGTGATCTCATCGAGAATGACATTAAGGACCTGACTGGCCTTGTCCTTGGAAAGATCGGCGCGATCGGCGATCGCCGCGGCGAGTTCTGGCTTGCGCATAAAGCCCTCCTGGTTTGGCAACGAATGCGACACCTTTGAGATATCGCTTGTTGTTTTTCAATGAGCGAAACAAGCGCCACGCCATCGGCGCAGCGCTGACACTACCCACCTACTGCGCCAGACCGGTACCCACCGGCATGACGACCTAAGCTAGGGTAGCAACGGCGGGGCGGCCCGCGCCAGCTCGACTTTCCGACGTACGCAAGCGCCTGTCAATGCAAACCCTTGCAAATAGCCGTTTTCGTCCTCGGCGAGCGCACTGAGATCGCTACCCTCGCCCTCGATCCGCCAGCGTGCCGGCGACTGGCGTGGCGGCAGGGCCACTACCGGGCAAAGCGGTGTCTTGACCACCACCGGCCAGGCGCCATAGGCCACCGGCGTCGGCGTGCCGGTCAAGGTGGCCGCCAGTGCCTTGGCACTGGCCTGGAGCGGCTGAACGTACATGGCATTGAGCCCTGCCACACAGGCGCAATCCCCCAACGCATGGATACGCGGCGCGGAAGTCGCCAGGTAACGATCGGTCTGGATGCCCGCGGTCGACGTCTCGAGGCCGGCGGCATCGGCAAGCTCGGTGCGCGGCGTGAGCCCGGTGGCGATCAGCACAAGGTCGGCGGGCAAGGTGTCGCCGTCATCGAGCGTCAGCACCACCGTCTCGCCATCGCGCTGCAAGCTCGCAACGGTGCGTCCCAGCCGCATGTCGATGCCGGCGTCGTGCATTGCACCGCCCAGCACGCGGCCCAGGGCCGGCGGCAGCAAGCGCGCCAGCGGTGCCGCTTCGGGCGCGACCAGGGCAACGCGATGCCCTCCGGCCAGCAAGTCGTCGGCGAACTCGCAGCCCACCAGTCCGGCACCGACGATCGCCACGCGCGCGGCGCCGCCATGGCGCGATAAGGCGGCATGGAAAAGCCGATAGTCGTCGAGATCGTTGATGGTGAAGACGCGATCACGCACCTCGTCCGCCACCGTGAAGGGCGCACTGGGTGCGGCCCCAGTGGCCAATACCAGCTCGCCGTAGGGTAGACGTTCCACGCCGATAGCAAGCGTCTGCGTCTGCGGGTCGATGGCATCGACCCGCGTGTGCGTGCGCATTGTCATCTGGAGCGCATCGGCCACGTCGATGGGGGAGCGCATCGCCAAACGCTCAGGCAACATCCCCTTGGCAAAGCCCGTGGACAAAAGCGGTTTCGAATAGTCGGCGCCACTATCGGCGGTAATCAAGGTGATGGCGCGCCGCGCATCGCGAGCACGTACCTGCCGGGCCAGGCCCAGGCCGGCCATGCCGCTGCCGACGATGATCAAAGGGTCGCTCATTGGCGCCTCGTGCTACGCATGTCAGAAAATGATGATGCGGCGATATGACAGCTCGAACGCCGCAAGCGCGGACGCCGCCATAGCGCATCGTACACGCATGATACACTCATGTACTTTGAGCCTGATTTTACGCATGGCACACGACAGTTTCAGCGCTGGCCCACACTGGCTACCGGCCGCCGCCCAGCGCCCCCGCATGAGCCCCGCTTGGTGGCGCTGGGTGGCCTCGCGCGACTCGCTGACCGCGCGCCTGCGCGCCGCCAGCACACGGCCCTTCGGGGTACGGCTGCTCGCTCAGGGAATCAGCCGCCCCCGGCACGACGAGGCCCAAGCGCTTGAGCTCGACCCCCGAGCCCGTATCTGGCGGCGCGAAGTCATGCTGATGCTGGGCGAAACACCGTGGGTCGCGGCACGTTCGGTCGCCCCACTGGCATCGCTTCACGGCGCGCGACTACAGTCGCTGGGAACACGTTCGCTGGGCAGTTGGCTGTTTCGCCAACCCGGCCTCGAACGTGGCCCTATCGAGATCATTCGGTCACCGACACCCACGCTCGTGACGGCACACGGTCGCGTCACGCCCTGGGGACGACGTTCGATCCTGCGCCTGGGGCGTACGTCGATTCTCGTACAGGAGTTCTTTCTCGATGCCATGACCGCTGACCTCGCGTTGCCATCGCGCTAAGCTGGCTGTGCACGTTTTCATAGGCACGTTGCTTTTTCACAGACACATTGCTTTTCACAGCCACGTTGTTACAGGAGAGCCCGATGTCCGCCGATTCATCCGACGCCACGCGCCCCACCGGCCTGGCCCGCGTGCCGGATTTCCTGCGCCTGACACGACTCGACCGCCCCATCGGCACCTGGCTGCTGATGTGGCCGACGTTGTGGGCGCTGTGGCTGGCGGCCGAGGGCATCCCCGAACGCGGTACGCTGCTGATCTTCGTCATCGGCGTGTACGTGATGCGTGCCGCCGGTTGCGTGGTCAACGACTACGCCGATCGCCATTTCGATGGGCACGTCAAGCGTACCCGCGACCGGCCACTGGCCACCGGACGCATCACCGAGAAAGAAGCCAAGGTGCTCTTCGCGGGCCTGGTGATCGTTGCCTTCGGCCTGGTCTGCCTGACCAATCTGCCAACCGTGCTGCTGTCCTTCGCGGCACTGGCCCTGGCGGCCACCTATCCGTTCATGAAGCGCTATACGCATTTCCCGCAGGTAGTGCTGGGGGCGGCTTTCTCTTGGGGTATTCCCATGGCCTTCATGGCCATTCAGCGCCAGGTACCGCTCGAGGCGTGGTTGCTACTGGCCGCCAACGTCGCCTGGACGGTGGCCTACGACACCGAATACGCCATCGTCGACCGCGACGACGACCTCAAGGTAGGGATCAAGTCCACGGCGGTCCTGTTCGGCCGCGCCGACCGGCTGATAATCGGACTATTGCAGGGCGTAACCGTCGTGCTGCTCGCCTGTATCGGCCTGCGTTTGGCGCTGGGCGGTTTCTTCTGGCTGGGGCTGGCCGCCATGGTGGCAATCTTCGTCTATCAGCACTCTTTGATTCGTTATCGCGAACGCGATCCTTGCTTCCGCGCCTTCCTCAACAATCATTGGGCCGGGCTGGTGACCTTCGCGGGCATCGCCCTGTCGTTATGGCCTATGTGACGCTATGAGCTATAGGTAAAGAGCACGATTGTCACGAAGCTGTCACATTAGCGCGTTGTAATCGTCATGCTGATGTCATTCATGAGTGATTCGCTTCATCGCGATCCGCAAGAGGCCCACGCCCATGACCGCCAAGACCGTGCTCATCGTCGATGACGAGGCGTCCATCCGCGAAATGATCGCGGTGGCGCTGGAAATGGCCGACTACCGCGTGCTGGAAGCCGACAATGCCCAGACGGCGCACGCCATGGTGGTCGACGACCAGCCCGATCTATTGCTGCTGGATTGGATGATGCCCGGCACCAGCGGCATCGAACTGGCACGGCGTCTCAAGCGCGATACCGCCACCGCCGAGCTGCCGATCATCCTGCTCACCGCCAAGAGCGAGGAAGACAACAAGATTCAGGGGCTGGAAGCCGGCGCCGATGACTACATCACCAAGCCGTTCTCGCCGCGGGAACTGGTGGCACGCCTCAAGGCCGTGCTACGACGCGCCACGCCCACCGGGGTCGAGGATACGGTGGAAATCGACGGCTTGCGTCTCGACCCCGTCAGCCACCGGGTCAGCGCCAATGGCGAGGCACTGGACGTGGGCCCCACTGAGTATCGGCTCCTGCAGTTCTTCATGACGCATCAGGAGCGTGCCTACACCCGTAGCCAGTTGCTCGACCAAGTCTGGGGTGGCAATGTCTACGTCGAGGAGCGCACCGTCGACGTACATATTCGCCGCCTGCGCAAGGCGCTCGGCGATGACCACCAACACCTCATCCAGACGGTACGCGGCACCGGTTATCGCTTCTCCACCAAGGAGTAGCGCACGTGTATTATTGGACCAATGAACTATGGCGTCTGGCATACCTCGTCATCGGTCTCGGTGCCCTCGGATGGTTATTGGGTGCGCCCGGCTGGGGGTTGGCCGCCGGTCTGGGCCTCTATGTCTACCTGCATCTGCGCCATTTGCGCGCTCTGTATGTCTGGCTGACCCAGCATCCGCATGATACGCCACCGGTCGGCGCCGGGGTCTGGGGCGACCTGTTCGACCGCCTCTACAAGTATCAGAAGACCCAGCGTCAATCGCAGGCCCGCCTGCGCGACATCATCCGCCGCGTACAGGACTCCTGCGAAGCGATGCGCGATGCTGTGGTCATGCTCGACCGGCACGGCGACCTGGAGTGGTGGAACAGCGCTGCGGCCCAGATGCTTGGCTTTCAAACGCCCCATGATCGCGGCCAGCACATCACCAACTTCCTGCGCGATCCGAGCTTCGTGGCTTATTTCAATGCCCGCGATTACCGCGAACCGCTGACCTTGGCCTCGCCGATACGCGATGACGTGACGCTGCAATACCAGGTCACGCTATTCGGCGATAACGAAAGACTGGTCATGGCCCGCGATATCTCGCGACTACATCGCCTGGAAGAAATGCGGCGCGATTTCGTCGCCAACGTCTCCCACGAACTGCGTACCCCGCTCACCGTGTTGACCGGTTATCTTGAGACCTACCTCGATCAGGCCGACCAATTGCCATCGCGCTGGCAGCGTGGCCTCGGCCAGATGCAGGAACAGACCCAGCGCATGCAGAACCTGGTCGAGGACCTGCTGTTGCTGTCGAAACTGGAAACCGATCAGACCCGTGATGACCCGGCCCCGCTGGACATGGCCACGCTGCTGGAAAACATTCGCGACGATGCCGCCAACCTCTGCGCTGGCAGTCACGAAATAGCTCTGGATATCCACGCCGACCACTGCCTGTTGGGTGACGAAGGCGAGATACGCAGCGCCGTCTCCAACCTGGTCTTCAACGCCGTGCGGTACACACCGGCGGGTAGCACCGTCACGCTGCGCTGGAAGGCCTGGAAGGAAGGGGCCGCGGTTGAGGTCGAGGACGACGGCGAAGGGATCGACCCGGTACACCTGCCACGCCTCACCGAGCGTTTCTACCGCGTCGACAAGGGGCGCAGCGCCGCCAACGGCGGCACCGGCCTGGGCCTGGCCATCGTCAAGCACGTCCTGCTGCGCCACGACGCACACCTCGATATCGACAGCCACCCTGGCCAGGGCGCGCTCTTTCGCTGCGTATTCCCCGCCACGCGCGTGCACGCCGCTCCCGAAGAAGAACGACGTGCCATGGGCGGCGACTAGCCCTCAGCGTGGCATCCCTCTGGGAAGGATCTCCAAAGCTGATGGCTCAGCTAGATAGAAAAAAGAGTGTCCACGCGAATGTGGACACTCACCACGTAAAGCCCGCCAAGAAGAGCAACTCTTCAGGTTCGACGTTAACTATCTAATGACGCTCCCACTCATGCTGCCTGCACGTCGATACGTCGAGTGCGGTGGCTATCTTTCTTGGGTAGCGTCAGCGTCAAGACGCCATTGTCGATAGTGGCCGTAATGGCATCGCCATCTATCTCGTGGCTGAGATTGAAACGCCGTGCGAATCGTTGTCCGCGGACTTCGGCATGCAATGCGCTCAGCCCTTCCGGCATGTTCAAGGCTATGTCGCCTTCCAGGCTCAGCACGTTGTTGTCGATTTCCACTGTAAGCGACTCGTGCGTCACACCGGGCATATCCGCTACCAGCTTGAGAACGTCGGACTCCTCGACGATATCCACCGCCGGTAGCAGAGTGTCCTGTGAACGCTTTTCCTGATCACGCTGTTGGAGCGGAGAGTGAGAGGATGAACGAACGACGTTATTCATGGTGCATACCTCCTTGATCCAAGAGGACCGATGTCCTTCAAGCCGCCTTGACTTCGATACGTCGCGGCTTGAGTTCCTCTCGCTTGGGCAACACGATCTCGAAGACACCATGGGCATGGCACGCCTCGGCACGCTCGGCGTCAAGGCCATCCGGCAATGCGACCGCACGCACGAACTCGCCACTGGCGCGCTCGCGACGAAAGACCGGACGCGCACTGCCATCTTCGTTACTGGCTATCGAAGAATCGCGCCGACCACGCAAGGTCAGAACGTTATCCTGAACATCGATGGTCAACTCCGACGGCGACAGCCCTGCGGCAAATACGTATACCCGCACCGCGTCGTCGCTTCGCGCCACATTGATCATCGGGAAACTCCCATGTGGCACCGCGCGAAGGTCCATCGCGTTGCCGTCATGCAAGAAGCCATCCAGCAGTTGACGGAACCAGTCCAATTGCTGGGGTGATCCCGTCTCGAAACGCTTGATATCGTCGAACATAGCGAACACCTCCTACATTAGACAGACTCCCGAGAGAGA
This sequence comes from Chromohalobacter canadensis, assembly GCF_029544075.1. Classification (GTDB taxonomy): domain Bacteria; phylum Pseudomonadota; class Gammaproteobacteria; order Pseudomonadales; family Halomonadaceae; genus Chromohalobacter; species Chromohalobacter canadensis_A. Next base: position 210,333 of record NZ_JAJQJH010000002.1, read on the forward strand.
GACCGCCACGTCGAAGATGCAGTACCTCTCTCAGTGGCGAATATAGGAACGGCCAAGCGATTTTCAAGGCTATCGAGCACTCATTTTCCGAGTGTCGATGCCCATGTGGACAAGTCGGCGTTGCACGCAGGGAAAAGCGGACAAGCAGGTGGGGAAGTCAGCCGTTGGCCACGCGCCGTGGCGGTTGCGCCTCGGGCTTCTCGCGGCACGCCAGCGGACAGTTGCCGCAATAGCCGAGCCCGGGAAGAAGGTAGCGGATACAACAGACGCGCCGGATGGGTTCGATGTCGCCATCGGCGTTTTCACGCTGACGAACGGGTTGGAAAAGTGGATTGCGCTGGCCGTCGGCCAACTCGCGCAGAGTCATCCAGCGTTCGCCGAGCTCCGCTCCACGCTGGGCCTCCGGCAAAGTGTGCAACTGGCGCACGAGATAGTCGACGTATTGCCCCAGGTTACTCCACAGAGCACGCGGCGCGATGCCGCTGTGATGCGCCATGCAGGTGATGGCGGGGCCCCAGGTGTCGTGTATCAGCGGCAAAAAGCGCGCTTCTGCTCGAGTGTCGGCCAGAGGCGCGGACGCATCCTCGACCACCAGGGCATCGATGAGCATGTCTTCGCCGAGCACGACCCCGAGCCGCGACAGATCGAGCGGCAGCTGCCGATCCGCCAGCAGGTTGTGCGCCATACCCGTGTACGTCGTCAGGGCCAGGAAATACTTCGACCAGAGCGACATTACGGCACGGCAGTCGCCATGCTGATGTTCGGCGCCATAGCGTTGGATCACGTGCGCCATGCCACGCCGGGAAAACAGATCTTGCGCCCGCCAGGCCGTCTTGGGCGCCTGGTCCCAGGTCATCAGCTTGCGATCCATCCCCTTCAAAGGGCCGGCATAAAGCCGGGTAAGCGACACCGACATCGAAAGCGTTTCCTGTGGCGAGGCCGAAATGGGTGGCGTGGGCCATGACCCACGCCAGGCAGCGTAAATGAAAACCACTCGCGACTCAATCGCGCCAAGATCTTGCCGGCGAAGCCGTCGAGCGATGGCTTGCAGGGTCTAGAAGTCGTAGGTCAGGCTCGCGCGCACATTCCGTTCCGCTCCGAAGTAGCAATATTCAAGCGAGTTGCATGACGCTACGTATTCCTTGTCGAGCAAGTTACCTACGTTGAGGCGTACCTGCATGCCCGGCATGCCCATCTGGCTCATGTCATAACCCAACATGGCATCGACTAGCGTGTAGTCGGGAACTTGCTCGGTGTTGGCGCGGTCCGCTTGGATATCGGCGTAGTAGCGCACCCCGAGACCGGCATCCAACCCCGTGAGACTCTCGCCCTGGAAGGCATAGTGGCCCCATAGGCTGGCTTGATGGCGCGGGGCGTAAATGGCATGACTGCCTTCTTCGCTGTCTACGTCGCTCTTGGTGTAGGTAATGTCGGTGTAGCTATAAGCGGCCTGCAAGCGCAGTCCTTCGGTCAATTGCTTACGAGCTTCCAGCTCCAGACCTTGGGACTCGATCTCGCCAATGGAGCGGTAAGGATCGGTTGGCTGCTCCTTGGTGGCGACATTTTCCTGGGTGATGCGGAACAGCGAGAGACTGTAGCGATCCTCGGTTCCCGGGGGCTGGTATTTGAGGCCAGTTTCCCACTGCTCGCCTTCCATTGGCTCCAGCACATCGCCATCGGTATCCACAAAGCTGGTCGGTGTGAAGGCCGTGTTGTAGCTGACGTAGGGCGCGACACCGTTGTCAAACAGGTACAACAGTCCCGCGCGACCGCTGAAATAGGTTTCGTCGAGCGTATCCTCATGGTCAGCCAGCTTTTGCTCGTTGGTGATCGAGACCCAGTCGTAGCGGCCCCCGAGCGTGAGACGCCAGCGATCGAAGGCCATCTGGTCCTGTAGATATGCCCCGGTCTGGGTCAGCTCGTGACGTTCGTCGTTGGTCACCGCAATATCCCCTACAGGGTCGGCCCCATACTGCGGGTCGAAGGCATCAAGAGACGGGAAGGCGCCCGACGTCCACACCACGTCGTTCTCGCGATTCTGATAATCGACGCCGACCAGCAGGGTATGATCGATGAAGCCGCTCGAGAATTCGCCCTCGAGCTGGTTATCGACCGTCCAGGCCTCGAGCGACTCTCGTCCCCCCGAGTAGTAGCGAACCAACTCGTTGGAATCAGGCGATGTCCATCCGTAGCCATAGACTTGGTTCAGGGTAGTGTCCGAGTTCAGGTAACGCAGCTTCTGGCGCGCGGTCCAAGCATCATTGAAGCGATGCTCAAGGCTGTAGCCGAACATGCGCTGGGTACGCTCGAACTTGTCGTAATCGTCCTCGCCATCGAAGAAGTTGTTGCTGATCTTCTGGCCATTGTGGCTTTCCACCGCTCCCTCATAGGGCACGCCGGAGTGATAGCCGCCTTCCGGATCCTTTTGCAGATAGGCCATGAACGACAGCGTCGTGTCGTCAGTGACATCCCAGGTCACCGAGGGTGCGATGGCGTAGCGTTCCTCTTCGACCGAGTCGAACTGGGTGTCCGCGCCACTTGCCAAACCCACCACGCGATAGGCGGCACGTCGCTCATCATCCAGTGGCCCCGTGACATCGAACGCCGCGCTGCGCTGGCTGTTGTTGCCCACGCCAAAGCGCAGCTGCCGGTGTGTCTCGAATTGCGGTTGCTTGCTGGTCAGCGCTACCAGGCCCCCGGGAGACGAGCGTCCGTAAAGCACCGAGGCCGGCCCCTTGACGATTTCAACGTTCTCCAGGAAATACGGATCGATCACCATCGAGCTGTAACCGTTGGTATCGCCCATGACCTTGAGACCATCGAGATAGGTATTGCTCAAGCTGCCGTCGGAGAACCCTCGCATGACCAGGTAATCGTAGCGGTTGGAGGCACCGACCTGGTTGGTGTAAACCCCCGACGTATATTGCGCGGCTTCCCTGAGCGTGCGGGTGCCACGCTCATCCATCTCGTCGCGGTCGACGCGCGAGACAGACTGCGGGGTTTCGACAATCGGCGTCTGCGTCTTGGTGGCGGCCTGTCCTGACACTGTCACCGTGGATAGATCCACAGCACCGCCGTCTTCGCTTTCGGATTGAGCCCACGTCGTCGTGGGCATGAACAAGACGCCCGCCAGGAACGCGCAGGAAAACCAGTGGGGATGCAATGTGCGACTCATGAAAACGGCTCCTCGCTCTCGTCTTCGGGTCGAGGTCGACCCGTTTCTTATGGAGAGTGAGAATTATTAACTTTTAAGAGTCGTTCTGCTTATGATCAACGCCGAAAAACCTATGCACGACGCTGCAAGCGATCTCGCGAAGGAACTTCTTTCCTCATCAAGGAGTATGCACGACACCCGTCAAGGAGAGACGCTGGTGTAACGCACGCGGTGATAGGCCATAACGCTGCTTGAAGGCGGTGGCGAAGTTGCTGGCATGCCGATAGCCGACGCGCGTTGCCACGTACTGCACGCTGTAGCCTTCCCGGAGCAGGTCATGTGCCATCTCGAGGCGGCGTTGACGCAAGTACTCGAAGACCGACTGGCCGTACGCCTGACGGAACTTTTCACGTAATACGCTGGGGCTCATGCAGGCCAGTTGCGCCAGGGAGTCGAGGCCATGCGAGACGTCGGGATGATCGTGCAGGCACTCACGCACGCGTGCCAGGTGATGGCGGTCACGTACGCCCAAGTGATCCATCTGCCCAGTCGGGGCGTTTTCCTTGGCCGCCAGCCCATGCGCCATCAATTGCAGCCCCAGCCCCTCGCCGAGCAACGTGTGCGAGGTGCCCGCCCCCGGGGCGTTCAGCCACTGTTCGAGCGATGACAGCAGGCCCTCGGGAAGCGCCAACCGCCAGGCACCACCCGTCGCCGAGGTCAGCAATTCGGTAAGAGGCTCGGCCAGTCGGCTCTGGGCGGTGCGTGCATCGTCGAGCAGCGTCAAATTGATCGCGCGCAGCCGCTGGCCGCCCATGTGACGCGCACTCAACGGACAGCTACCGTCATTGGACAACATCACACCTTCGCGTGGCGACAGCGTGATGCGCTTCTCGCCATGCATCAGCTCGGCCTGTCCTTCGAGCATGACGATGATCGACACATGCGCCGGTGCATCCGCCAACGCGTGGGTTTCATAGGTGTGATGAATCGTGAGTCGCGAGCCGACGAGGCTGATGCCCAGATCTGGACGACATTCGTCGACCCAACCCTCGGCCACGGGGGTGGACGCGGCGTCGTTGCGGGTCAAGGAGGGAAAGCGGTGATACAAACGATAACGGCGCTCGAAAGCGCCGAAATCTGCCATGGTCAGGCACTGGGCCGGCTCTGAGACATCGTTTGCCATGCCTGTCGCCGGGCCCATGACATACTCCCGATAGGCTTACGCAGTGGCTTCGGCGTAACGACGCGCCACTTCGTCCCAATCGACGACCTCGAAGAAGGCCTTGATGTACTCGGGACGCTTGTTCTGATACTTGAGGTAATAGGCGTGTTCCCACACGTCCAGCCCCAGAATCGGCGTGTTGCCGTGCATCAGCGGGCTATCCTGGTTGAGCGTGTTTTCCACGACCAGACGCTTGGCAGGCGTGACGGACAGCCAAGCCCAGCCACTGCCAAAGCGCTTGACGGCAGCTTGCGTGAAGGCTTCACGGAACGCTTCGTCACCGCCCAGCTCGCTTTCGATGGCTGAGGCCAGATCGCCCTTGGCCTTGCCTCCACCCTGCGGCGACATGACCGTCCAGAACAGAGAATGGTTGGCATGTCCGCCACCATTGTTGATCACTGCCTGACGCTTGGCTTCAGGAACGCGCTCGATTTCGCCCATCAGGGTCTCGACCGGCAGCGATTCGAGATCCGTGCCTTCCAGAGCGGCGTTCAGATTGTTGACGTAGGTCTGATGGTGACGGCTGTGATGGATCTCCATGGTGAGCGCATCGATATGCGGTTCCAAGGCATCATAAGCATAGGGTAACGTCGGTAGTTGATGCGCCACGACATACCTCCTTGTCAATCTATCGTCGAATGTCGAGCCTTGGTGCAACATGGCACCAACGGCACGTTGTACCTAACAATAATAGTTTTCATTGCAGGTTTGTCAATTACTTAGCCGCTTCGTGGGGTCAGAACACCTTGTCGAGCACGAACATCAGCATGAATCCTCCCAGCACTCCGAAGGTCGCATCGCGTTCGTGTCCCTTGCGATGCGATTCGGGAATAATCTCGTGGCTGATTACGAACAACATCGCGCCGGCGGCAAAGGCCAGACCAAAAGGCAGCAAGGCATCCACGACGTGCACCGCCAAGGCCCCGATGACCCCACCGATGGGTTCCACCAGACCGCTCAATAACGCCGCACCCAATGCAGTTAGGCGCGAATAGCCGATAGCCAGCAGGCCCAGGGAGACGATCAGCCCCTCGGGCAGATTCTGGAGACCGATACCCAGCGTCAGCGCTACCCCGGCGGCCATGTCGCCACGCGCGTAGCCCACGCCAACCGCCAACCCTTCGGGAAAGTTGTGAATAGTGATGGCGAAGATGAACAACCAGATACGCCGGATCTGCAAAGCATCCGCGCCACCCTGCTTGCCCAGCGCGAAGTGCTCGTGGGGCACGAAGCGGTCCATGCCCCAGACCAGAATGCCGCCACACACGATCCCCCCGCAAACGATCATCAGGGCCCAGCCGATGGTGCCGGTGAGCGCCAACGAATCCTCGTAGGCCGGCATGGCCAGAGAATAGGCCGTAGCGGCCAACATCACGCCAGCGCCGAAGCCCATAAGGGCATCCTCGAGCCGCTGACTGATGTGGCGCAACACCATGATCGGTAGCGCCCCCAGCGGCGTGAAAAGCCCAGCCACCAGGCTCGCCAACATGCCCGCCTGAAGCGTGCTCAACGTCCCCAGCCAATCGCGCATCTGGGCGCCCAGCCACCATATTAAGAACGCGCCCACGGCTGCCGCGAGAAGGATACCCAGCGCCCAGCGGCGTCGAATAAAGCCACCGGGCGCGATGGAAGGCGCTTGCGAGGGCGCTTGCGAGGGCGCTTGCGTATCTTGCATGCGGGATCTCCTGCGTCGTCGAGAGCGTTCAGCGTGTCACAGCTGGTAGATGACGGTAATACTGCTGCCAGAGTATCACCGCACCCGCCACGCCGCCCGGCAACAACACCAGATTGAGCACGGGGATCCACGTCGCCAGCGACATGCCGAACCCGAAGGTTAACGTCGGCCACCAACGCGTCCGCAAACGTCGCCGCATATCACCAAAGCTCACCTGGTTGTTATCCATCGGATAGTCCAAGTATTGAATCGCCAGCATCCACGCCGAAAAAGCAGCCCACAAGAACGGCATGAATATGTTCACGCCGGGCACGAAGCCGAACGCGAACAACAGCGCCATGCGCGGCAGCATGTACCCCAGCTTGACGCATTCCCGGCCCAGCGCGTCGACCCCGGCGCGGAAAAGCCCCCGCGTATCGCTGGGCGGCGCCCCGCTCAGGCGCCATTCTACCTTTTCGGCGAGAAAGCCATAAAACGGCGCAGCGATCAGGTTGGTCACCAGCGTGAAGGAAAAGAACACCACCAACAGCAGACTCACCACTAGCAGCGGCCAGATCAACCATTCCAGCCACTCGAGCCAGGACGGCACCTTGAGCATCCAGTAGTCGAGCCAGCCACCGAAATGCGAGAACAAATAGCCTAGCGTGGCGGCGTAGATCAGCAGATTGATCGCCACCGGTGCAATGACGAAGCGGCGCATCCCCGGCGACAGAACCAGCCGTGTGCCCTGACCGATGGCTGTAAATGCGTGCAGCATCGAAGTTTATTCCTTGATAGACGATAGCGCGGGCCCTGCGCAATAGCATGCCATGCGGCGGCCCCAGCGCCCATCTCCCGCAATGGATGAGAAATTTAATACTAGTATGAGGCGCTATCAGACTTCGTGCTCAGTAAAACGCATGACCCACTCGGCCTTTCGGCGCAACCCGGCGAATAGCGGCCAGGCGCGGCACAGCGGTGTGCTAACGTTGCTGCCACCGGGATGCCTGCATGGCAGCGTTGACGCCCCCCCAGCCTGTACATGACGCGGCCCGGCATCGCGACAAGAGAACACCTCATGGTAAACGCCCCTAGGGCCGGCGCCCCCGATCATGATGATGAAACGCGCCGCCTCGACGAACTCCAACGTCTTGGCCTGATGGATACACCGCCCGAGAAGCGTTTCGACGATATCACCCGGCTGACCGCGCGGGTCTTCGACGTGCCTATTGTGCTGATCACGTTGATCGACCGCCACCGCCAGTGGTTCAAATCGCGCTTCGGCCTCGATGCCTGCGAGACCTCCCGCGACAACGCCTTTTGCGCCCACGCCCTGCTCGAGCGGCAGATGCTGGTGATCGAAGACACCGCCAGCGATCCTCGCTGTCGTGATCACCTCCTGGCCACCGACACGCCCTACATCCGCTTTTACGCCGGCGCCGTCATTCGCATGGCCTCGGGCCTGCCGCTGGGCACGCTGTGCGTGATCGACCGTCACCCAAGGCGTTTCGACGTCCACCAACGCGAGATATTGCTCGATTTGGCACGCCTGGTGGAAAACGAGATCGGCGACGACGTCATCACGCGCCTTGAGCGCGCCCGTGCCGAGATCGGCACTCAGTTTGACCCGCAAACCCGACTAGCCACGCAACAGCGCTTTCAACAACTCATTCAGGCGCGCCTGGCAGCATTGCCGGAAACCGCGACGTTCTGTGGCGTCGCCGCCATCGATCTTTACGGCATGCGTGCGGTGCGGACGCGCTTTTCGCTACAGGCCAGCAACGAAGTGCTCATGCGCGGTATCGCGCGGGTCGAGAAAGCTCTCGACGGTTTTGTCTTCGATTTGGCACGCATCGACGACCAACGCCTCGGAGTACTGCTCTACCAGGGAGACCCCGCGCGCATGGCCGAGACCATGGCGACGCTGGCCGAGACCTTGCGGGCACCCTATATCGCCGCCGGCAAGACCGTCACCGCCGCCGCGCGCGTGGTCTGGGCACAGGACGCCACCCAGCTCGGCCATGCCGATGACATCCTCTCCGCCCTGCAGCATACCTGCCGACGCCTTCACAACGAGCGCGGCGACGTCCTCCTCCGCCTTGATACGCCAGCGTCACTGCCACGCCTGACGCGGCGCAACTTGCTACGCCGCCGTACGGCCTCGGCACTGGCCGAAGACCGCTTCCGGCTCCACTACCAGCCGCAGGTCGCCATACACGGCTATCGTCTGAAAGGGTTCGAGGCCTTGCTGCGTTGGCATGACAGTGAATTGGGGCAAGTCAGCCCCCAGGATATCGTCGATATCAGCGAGGAAATCGATCTCGGCGATCAACTGGATACCTGGGTGCTGCAGACCGTCACCCAGCAACTGGCCACGTGGCGCGACCGTGGCCATTCCTTGCTACCGGTATCCGTCAACGTTTCCCAAGAGCAGCTCGCGCGACCCGCCTTCGTTGACCTGATCGACTCATTGCTCACGCGCCACCGCCTGCCCGGGCGATTGCTCAATCTGGAAGTGCTGGAGCGCTCGTTGATCGACGACCCCGAGGCCATCATCGACAGCATGCAACGCCTCAAGCGTCGTGGCGTGGGGTTCGCTATCGATGACTTCGGCACCGGCTATTCGTCGCTTTCCTACCTCACGCGGATTCCGTTCGACACACTCAAGATCGACAAGAGCTTCATCGACCGTATATGCGACGAGCCACGAGTAGCCTCGTTGGTGCACTCGATCGTCTCGCTGGGTCGCGATGCCGGCATGCAGGTCGTTGCCGAGGGCGTGGAAAGCGTCGCCCAGGTCACGCTACTGCGCGACTTCCACTGCCACAGCATTCAGGGCCATGTCTTTTCCATCGCCTTAACCCCGCCCCATGCCGAAGCGTTGTTGACGGCCACTGCCAGAAAACGGCGTCACTTCCCTAGCGACTCGTCCAGCTCACCGGGATCGGTGTGACGCACGTCGAGCCCCTTGACCAGATAAATGACATGCTCAGCCAAATTGTCGGCATGATCGCCAACCCGCTCCAAGGCCCGCAGGATCGTCATCACGCTGAGAATGGAGGTGATGGCGCGCGGATCTTCCATCATGAAGGTCACCAGCGAGCGCGTGGCCGTAGTGTATTCGTTGTCGACCGACTCATCCTCGTGGAGCACCTGCAACGCTAGGCGCGTATCGAAGCGCGCGAATGAAGTCAGCGCGTCGCGCAGCATCTTGCGCACGTGCTCGCTCAGATGGCGAATCTCGACCATGCCCCGCGAATGGCGGTCCGACTCGATGAGCGTCAACGCATTGCGTGCGATCTTGTTGGCCTCATCACCGACGCGCTCGAGATCGGAGGTAGCCCGGATGACCGCCAACACCAGGCGGAGATCGGAGGCCGCCGGCTGCCGGCGTGCCAGCACCCGGGTGCATTCCTCATCGATCTGGATTTGCATGTCGTTGACGGCGTTATCGCTATCGCGTACACGCTCGGCGGTTCGGCTATCGCCCTCGAGCAACGCCTCGACGGCATCCTGTACCTGCTTCTCGACCAGCCCGCCCATGGCCATCAACTGGGTCTTGAGTTGCTCCAGTTCCTGGTTGAACTGACGGGAAATGTGCTGGCTATGCGTCTCGTTGGTAATGTCCATGACACTGCTCCGCTTGTCGGAATCGCCGCGACTCAACCCACGCGGCCGGTGATGTAATCTTCGGTGCGCCGTAAGCGCGGATTGGTAAACAACGTATCGGTCGGGGCGTACTCGACCAGCTCGCCAGCGTGCAGAAACGCGGTGTAGTCGGACACGCGCGCCGCCTGCTGCATGTTGTGGGTGACCAGAATCAGCGTCAGTTGCGACTTCAAGCCACGAATCAGCTCCTCGATCTTGAGGGTCGAGATCGGATCCAGCGCCGAAGCCGGCTCGTCGAGCAGCAACACGTCCGGGCGCACTGCCAGAGTGCGCGCGATGACCAAACGCTGCTGCTGCCCACCTGACAACGTCCACGCCGAGGCGTGCAGATCCGCCTTGACCTCCTCCCAGAGCGCCGCCGACTGCAACGCCCACTCGACGACCTCATCCAGCTCGCGCTTGCGTTTGATGCCCTGCAGACGCACCCCGTAGGCGACGTTTTCATAGATCGACATGGGAAACGGATTGGGGGTCTGAAACACCATCCCCACCCGGCGACGCAGCTCGGCCACATCCACATCGCGGCCATGAATGTTCTGGCCCTCGAGACGAATGTGTCCGTTCCGCGTAACTTGGTCATTGAGGTCGTGCAATCGATTGAGGCTGCGTAGTAGCGTCGACTTGCCGCATCCCGAGGGCCCGATGAACGCCGTCACGCGGTGACGCGGCACGCGCAGCGTCAAGTCGCGCAGCGCCGGCTTCCCTTCGTAGGCGAGCGACAGGGCCTCGATGTCGAAACAGCTCGACGTCGAGGGGAAATCGACCACCGCCGACGAGAAGCGCTGAGTCTCGGCGGCGGAAAAAGACGCGGCTGACAAGAGTGACGAACCTCCTACGAATGCTCCAGTGCACGATGACGTGCCCTGAGATGATGGCGCAAGATTATTGCAGTTAGGTTAAGCACCACGATGACGACGACCAACAACGTCGCCGTGGCGAACACCAGCGGCATCGCCGCCTCGGCATCACGACTGGCGAAGCCAAGATCGAACAAGTGATAGCCCAGATGCATGAACTTGCTATCGAGATGCACGTACGGAAACTCCCCATCCACGGGGATTTCCGGCACCAGCTTGGCCACGCCCACCAGCATCAGCGGCGCCACCTCGCCGGCGGCACGGGCCACGGCCAGAATCACCCCGGTCAGCATCGACGGCAGCGCCATGGGCACCACCACCCGGCGCAGTGTCTCGAAACGCGTCGCGCCCAGCGCCAATGAACCTTCACGCAATGCCACGGGAACTCGCGCCAAGCCCTCTTCTGTGGCCACGATCACCACCGGCAAGGTCAACAGCGCCAACGTCAGCGAGGCCCACAGCAGCCCGCCGGTACCGAAGGTCGGCGATGGCAGGCGCTCGGCGAAGAACCAGCTATCGAGGTGACCGCCCAATCCGTAGACGAACACACCCAGCCCGAACACGCCGTAGACGATCGATGGCACGCCGGCCAGATTGCGCACCGCGATGCGTACCAGGCGCGTCAACGGCCCCTGGCGTGCCACCTCGTTGAGATACAATGCCGCCAGCACGCCGAATGGTGTGACCACCAGCGACATCAGTATCACCATCAATAATGTGCCGAAAATAGCCGGCCATACGCCGCCCCCGGTATTGCCATCGCTCGGCGCCTCGCTAAGAAAGCGCCATACACCGTGCCCCCAGGCCGCGAGCTTGTCGCCGATATCCATGCGATTGGGCCAGGAAAGCGACGCTACCTGCGCAAATTCCACCTCGAGCGCGCGCCCCTCGACGTTGCGCACATGCAGCGTCGTGACCTCGGCGTCCCCCGCTAGGGCCCGACGCAGGCGGCGCTCGGCTTCATCGCCTTGCAGGCGTTCGCCGGCGGGCGTCTCCACCGCCGTCAGACGTCCGATGAAGGGCCCCCAATCGCGACGCTCGGCGTACAGCAACTCCGGCGGCGTCTCGCGCGTCTCGATAGCCTGCGTCTCGACCCATCGCCATACCTGACCGTCGAGGTCGCGATTGGCGGTGAAATAGCGTTGTTCACCGGCTTCGCTGCCACGAGCGATGCCAGCAATCCGTTGGCCGTCGTCGAGGGTCAGTTGCTCGATATCGGCAGGCCAGAAGTGCGCCAGTCCGCGTGTCACGACCAGCACCAGCAGCGCCACCACGGCCAATAGCGAAAGCGCCACGCAGGCCCCGCTCAGCCATCGCCAGACGCCGTCACCACCCACCCGAGGGATTCTCATACGTCACCCCCATAGCGTCGATACCGACGCTTGAGCCGCCAGCGCACCATTTCCGCCAGCGTGTTGACGACGAAGGTGAACACGAACAGCAGCAACGCCCCGAGCAGCAGCAGGCGATAGTGCGTGCCGCCCACCGCCGCCTCGGGTAATTCGATGGCCAGATTGGCGGCCAGCGAGCGCAGGCCCTCGAAGAGGCTCGGCGACATCAGCGGCGTATTGCCGGTGACCATCAGCACGATCATGGTTTCCCCCACCGCGCGTCCCGCACCGATCATGACCGCAGAGAGAATTCCCGGCGCGGCGGCAGGCAACTGCACCCGCCACAGCGTCTGCGCCCGTGTCGCGCCCAGTGCCAGAGAGCCTTCCGCCAGGGGACGGGGCACGCCGGAAAGCGCTTCCTCGGCCAGTGAATACAGCGTGGGAATGATCGCCAGCCCCATGGCCATGCCGACGATCAGCGCATTGCGTTGCGCGTAATCCCAGCCCCACTGCTGGTGCATCCAGGCACGCAGGTCGCCGCCAAACCACCAAGCTTCGAGCCACGGCGAGAGACTCAACGCCGCCCAGCACAGCAGCGCCAGGGGCACCATCAGTCCTATTCCGGCACTGACAGGGGGTAGATGCAGTCCCCAGCGTCGGGAAAGAATCCGCCACAGCCAGCCGCACGCCACGCTGCCCAGCGGCACGCACACGAAAAGCGCCAGCGTTCCGGCAAGATGACGTTCGACGAAGGGCGCCACGAATAACCCCGCGACGAAACCGATGACCACGCCGGGCAACGCCTCCATCAATTCGATGGCGGGCTTGAGACGCGCGCGCTGCCGCCGTGACATGTAACAAGCGCTATGCACCGCCGCTCCCAGCGCCAGCGGCACGGCGAACACCATGGCCCAGGCCGCCGCCTTGAGTGTCCCCCAGGCCAGCGGTACCAGGCTGTACTGCGGCTCTTCATCACCCGTAACGGCCGCCGCCCAACGCCACTCGGCATCGCTATGGCCTTCATAAACCTGCGGTATCCACAGCGTCGCCGGACTCACCGCGGCATGCGGTGCCTCAATCGCCAGTCGTTGGAGCGTGCCCGCCTCGTCCAGCCACATCACCTGCGTGCCTTGCGCATTAATCGACACGGCCGTCGGCGGCATGGTCACGGGGGCCTGGCCCTGCCAGCGCTGGCCACTCAGGGATTGATAGAGCCCCAAGCGGCCGCTGTCGTCCAGCGCCAGCCACAGGCGCTGCCGGGGCAGGGCAATCAAACGGCGAAGAGCAGCATCGCCCAGGTTAGTATAAGACGTCTCGGCCGCTTGCCAGCCCGTATCGTCGGGAGAGAGTCGCCAACGGTGCAGCCCTCCTTCGGCATCGCCGACGATCAGCGTGCGTCCGCCCTGCAGGAAGCTCAACGCCGTCACCGGCGCCTGGGTGTCGGTACGCGCCAATGCCTTGCCACCGCCATCGGGAGACAGCTCCCACAGCGTCAATTGCGTACCTTGGGCCATGGCCAGGCGGCCCGCATGGCCCAGCGCGATATGCTCGGCCGTCTCCGGCACCGCAATACGCCGCGTAGCCTCACCAGTATGCCAAAGGGCCGCCACCTCGCCCTGGCTATCGCGCCCCGCCAGCACCCAGCCCTGAGCCACACGACGCAGCGTCAGCGCCGCCACACCACGGGCCTCGAACAAGCGCATGGTAGAAGCCTGGGCCCATCGCAGCCGCCCCCGGTCATCGCGGGGCACCAGACGCACCTCGCCGTTGCTCAACCCCAAGACCAGCGGCTGCATATCGCCTGCCTCGGCCACCGCCGTGATTGCGGCGCTTGTGGCCAGCGTCGCGACCTCGCCCTCGGCGTCGCGTAGCTGCCCGTCTCGGGTCAACCAGCGCGTGCCATCATTGGCCAACCAGACGGCGTGAATCGCGCCTTCGTCGGCGACCGAAGGGGCGGCGTCGACATGCACCTCGGCGTCGTCGAAAAGCGGTAGCACGGCCAGCATCAGATACACGCCGATGGCCAGTACCGCCACTACCACGCCGATACCGCTGGCGGCGATCACGCCAGTCGCCAGACGATCGAGACGCTGGCGCAGGCGGCGATTCGAGCGAGGCGGGACGGTGGAAGGTTCAGTCATCGGCGAGCCCGGCGGCGAAGCGTTGCCTTGCAATGAAGTGAGGCCATCAGATTACGTCAGTTTGATGACGAATGTGTGACATCGACAAGGGGTGGCAGCCGCAACGTCCGCCTGGCAGTGGCCAGGCGCGATTCAGGCAGGGGCACGAACCCCTGGCGAGCGACCATGGCCTGGCCCTCGGACGACAACACCAGGTCGAAGAAGGCGCGCTCCAGAGGCGGCAAGGACTCGCCCGGCGCCAGGTGGACGTAGATATACAAAGGCCGCGTGAGGGGATAACGTCCACTGACGACGTTGTCGTACGTGGGCAGACGCGGCGTGCCCTGGTCATCGCGCAACGCCAGGACCTTGACCATCGCGGTGGGGTAGCCAAGGCCAGCATAGCCGATCGCCTCGCGCGAACGGCCGACCGCCGCCACCACCGCCGAGGAGCCCGGCAGTTCATTGACGTCGCGCCGAAAATTACCGCCGCACAAGGCCTCCCGCTTGAACAGGGCATGCGATCCGGAAGCAGTGTTGCGGCCGAAGCGGGCCACCGGCCGTGAGGCCCAGTCGCCGTCGAGCCCTAGTGCGCCCCAGCGCCGGATAGCGGGCGCTTGATCGCAGAAGCGAGTGTCGGCGAACAGCGCCTCGACCTGCGCCAATGTCAGCGAGGTCAACGGATTGTCGCGATGCACGAACAGCGTCAGCGCATCCAGTGCCACCGGCACCGCCACCGGCGGATGCCCCTGGCGGGCGATGAAGTCGGCGCGTTCGGCCTCGGTCATGGGGCGTGACATGGCACCAATGCGCGTCGCCCCTTCGGCCAGCGCCGGCGGCGCAGTCCCCGAGCCCGAGGCCTGTACCTGCAAGCGTACCTCGGGATGACGCACGCTGAGCCGTTCGCCCCATTGCGTCATCAAGCCACCCAGCGTATCCGAGCCAACCGAGCCCAGTGTGCCGCTCAACGGCGCCGCCATCGCCATCATCGGCAACAGCAACGCCCCCAGCGCCATCGCCACGCGATATCGCCAGGTCACTGTGGTGCACCGACCTGTTCGCTTTTTCCTTATCAACGCTCTCGCCCCCGTTGTCACGCCTGCCCCGACGCGATACACCTTGCCGGGCGACTGGTCGTCGAGGCCCAGCGGCGTTTACTATGAGACGATCTCAACGGCATGAGATGACCGCAACGGCGAGCCGATACGCTCAACAACGACGCCTCCTAATAACAACGCCCCATAACAACGCTCACAACAACAATCGCCAGGACCCACATCATGCATGAACTCGACGATATTCCCACCCCGCAGGGCGAACTCACGCTCAAGCTCGTCACCCGGCGCCAGGACACCAACCTCTACGGCGATATCCCCGGCGGCTGGCTCATGGCGCAAATGGACCAGGCCGCCGAGCTCGCCGCGGGACGCCTGGCAAGCGGCCGGACAGCGACGGTGGCCACCGAGGGCATGGATTTTCTGTGTCCGGTGCGAGTCGGCGCGATGGTCAATATCTTCACCCGCATCAGCGAAGTCGGGCGCAGCTCGATCAAGGTCGATGTCGAGGTGTGGATCCGCCCACCACACGAGCGCAGTCCCGAGGAGCGCTACAAGGTCACCGAGGCGCGTTTCGTGATGGTGGCACTGGATGACAATGGTCGCATCCGTCCCGTTCCCGACGTTTAACGCTTCTCGTCGGGATGTTGGCTACCGCGCCGCACCAGCCAATAACTCAGCCCCAAGGCGAGTACCGCAGTGGCCAACGCTATGATCATCAAGGGATCGATGGTTTCCATGTCCATGACCATGAACTTGCGGACCAGCGCCATGATCGCGATCAGCACCACGATCTCGACCTGAATGAAGCCGCCACGCCCTTCCATGGTGCGCACGATGGAATTGTTGAACTCCATGGCGATCAGCACCGTGAGAATCATGTCGAACACTGCTTGGAAGACGCGGTAATCGAACGGATCGCGGGTCTGAACGAATAGCAGCTCGATCACGTGCATGATCAGATAATACAGCGCCACCAGCACCACACAGCCGATCGCCACCGTGAGCACCAGTGACACCAGCCGCTCGAAGCGTTGATAGCCGGAGAGCTGCGACCACTGATCCATCAACTCGGGAAACCATTTCTTCATCGTTGCTCCTCACTTTCCTTGTACCCGGCTATTGCTCCGGCCGTACCGCTCGACACGCGTCGCTTCATAACGGCGTGAGCTTTGCGAACCCCAGGACCAGCCATTTGTCGCCTTCGTCCTCGAAACTGACGTGGACACGCGCCCTGGCGCCTTCGCCCTCGGCATTGAGAATGACCCCTTCACCGAAGACCGGATGGCTGACCCGTTGCCCCAGGCTCAACGAGGGCTGGTCGTCGTCGCTCGATACGCTCTGCTGCTGGGAGAGCCCGCGGTTCGGCCGCGTGGAAACCGGCCGCGAGACCTGGCCACGCAAACGCACCTCCTCGAGCAACGACTCGGGCAACTCATGCAAAAAGCGCGACGGCCGCGAGAAGGTTTCCTTGCCATGCAGGCGCCGTATCTCGGCATGCGTCAGATACAACTTGCGCATGGCGCGGGTCACCCCGACATAGCACAGCCGCCGTTCTTCCTCGAGACGTCCCGGCTCCTCCAGCGACATCTTATGTGGGAACAAGCCCTCCTCGACACCGGCGACGAACACCACCGGAAACTCCAGCCCTTTTGCCGAGTGCAGCGTCATCAGTTGCACGCTGTCCTCGAAGTCGTTCGCCTCGTGATCACCGGCATTGAGCGCCGCCTCCGCCAGGAACGGTTCCAGCGCGGCCGCGCCCTCGCCGATCTCCTGCAGCGAGAAGGGATCGCCCTGGGCGAAATTGCGCGCGGCATTGATCAGTTCCTCGAGGTTCTCGACACGCGCCTGCCCCTTCTCGCCCTTTTCGTTGCGGTGATGTTCGAGTAGCCCGGTCGTGTGGAGCACATGCTCGATCAGCTCATGCAGCGCCATGCCGGCGGTATCGTTGTCGAGACGCTCGATCAGCTCCGAAAATGCCGAGAGCGCACTGGCCGCGCGCCCCTTTAACAATCCCTCGCTGAGGCTATCGTGCAAGGCTTGCCACAATGAAACTGACTGCGTACGAGCCCGCTCGCGCAGCACTTCCACGGTGCGTGTGCCGATGCCGCGCGCCGGCACGTTAATCACGCGCTCCAGCGAGGCATCGTCGTCGCGCGTCAGCGTCAAGCGGAGATACGCCAGGGCGTTTTTGATCTCGAGACGCTCATAGAAGCGTTGACCACCGTAGATGCGATACGGCACGCCACTGCGAATCAAGGCCTCCTCGAGCACCCGCGACTGGGCGTTGGAGCGATAGAGAATCGCGATGTCATGCCGCGCGCTGCCCTTGTTCACTTCCTCGTTGAGGGTATCGACAATGAAGCGGGCCTCGTCGAGATCGTTGAAGCCGGCGTAAACCGAGATCGGTTCACCATGAACGCCATCTGTCCAAAGCTCCTTGCCCATGCGCCCGGCGTTATGGCTGATCAGCGTGTTTGCGGCCTCGAGAATGGCACTCGTCGAGCGATAGTTCTGCTCCAGGCGCACCGTAGTGGTCGCGGGGAATTCTTCGGCGAAGCGCCGGATGTTCTCGACCTTGGCCCCACGCCAGCCATAGATCGACTGATCGTCATCGCCGACCACGGTCATGCCCGCGCGGTCACCGGCGAGCAGCTTGAGCCAAGCATACTGGAGGGTGTTGGTATCCTGGAACTCGTCGACCAGCAGATGACCGAAGCGCTCGCGATAATGCGCCAGCAACGCCGGATTGTCGCGCAGCAGTTCCAGGCCGCGCAGCAGCAATTCTCCGAAGTCGACCAGACCGGCGCGTTCGCACGCTAGTTGATAGCGCTCGTAGAGATCGACCATCTGGCCCATATAAGCATCGCCATGGGTCTGGACCTGATGGGCGCGCAGCCCCTCTTCCTTGCAGCCGCCGATGAAGTATTGCACCTGCTTGGGCGGGAAGCGCTCAGCGTCGATGCGATGGTCCTTGAGCAAGCGCTTGACCAGGCGCAGTTGATCGTCGCTATCGATGATCTGGAAATGCTGGGGCAGGCGAGCGTCGTGCCAATGGGTGCGTAGCAGGCGGTGCGCGATGGAGTGGAAAGTCCCCACCCACATATTGCGTAACGACAGGCCCAGCAACGCCTCAAGGCGCGTACGCATCTCGCGCGCCGCCTTGTTGGTGAAAGTCACGGCGAGAATCGCATAGGGCGATAGCCCCTCGACCTGCAATAACCAGGCGATACGATGCACCAGGACACGCGTCTTGCCCGAACCGGCGCCGGCCAGTACCAGCAAATTGCCCTGCGGATGGCTCACAGCCTCGCGCTGGGCCGTGTTCAGCGAGTCGAGTAGCGGCGAAACGTCGCCCGGCGAAACGTCGTCCATGGATCACGTATCTTGGCGTTGCGAAATGAGCGACTAGCTTAGCATAGCCGGCCCGTGCTTCGGTCGCCGGCTATGTCTCGTCTTCCTCGTCGTCGGGATAGCGCAGCGGGACCAGACTTTTCTTCACCGATTGGAGTTGCTCTGCCAGCTTGGGCCCACGTGTCTTGGCCACGCCCACGGCGAGCACGTCGACGATCACCAGATGCGCCACGCGCGAGCTCATCGGAGTGTAGATTTCGGTGTCCTCGTGCACATCGATATAAAGCGGCAGAGTGACTTCGCTTGCCAGCGGTGAATCGCTGGGACATAAGCCGATCACCGTAGCTCCTGTCTCACGGGCCAAGCGCACGCTGGCCACCAGCGCCCGTGTGCGTCCGGTCTGGGAGATGGCGACCACCACGTCGCGAGGCGTCAGCGTTACCGCCGACATATTCTGCATGTGCGGGTCGGAATAAGCCGCAGTGGAAATCTGCAAACGGAAAAACTTGTGCTGAGCATCGAAAGCCACCGCGCCCGAGGCCCCGAAGCCGTAGAACTCCACACGATTGGCCATGGCCAGGGCGTTGACCGCTTTGCCCAGCGCGGCATGATCGAGCCGATCGCGCACCGAGAGCAGCGTACCCACGGTGGAGTCGAAAATGTTGTGGGCAAATTCAGCGACGCTGTCACTATCGTTCATCGAGAACTGCGCGAACTGGCTCCCTGTGGCCAGCATCTGCGCCAGTTTGAGCTTGAAGTCCTGGAAACCGTTGCACCCCAGCGCGCGACAGAAACGCACCACGGTGGGCTCGCTGACCTTGGCCTCGGTGGCCAGGTCGACGATGCGCATGTGGATAACATCCTCAGGATGGCGAAGCACGAAACGCGCCACCTTCTGCTCGGAGCGTCGAAAGTGCTCCATGCGGCGTCTCATCTCGTCGAACAGGGCACTGCTCATGATGGCGCGACTCCTTGGCTGACCAGCAACGACGTGAAAAACAGATTCGATTCTAGTATGCCGCAGGCATTGAAGAAGAGAAAAAACGCCCGTTTCAGCCTCGACGTCACAATTCTGTCAAGTGCGTTATAGTAATTATGTCAAGCGGAACGCGGCTAAATGGCAATAAGTCGGTTTGTGAGGACGATTGGGAGATTCGATATGCGCGATGCCGAACATCTTCAATCCTTGAAAAGCGAGCTTCTCGACATCCACATGAGTCTGGAAATGATCGAGCACGAACAACGCAAGAAACACGCCGCGACACGCTACCTGCGAGCACGGCGCGGTATTGAGTTGCATCAGGAATTCAAGCGTCTGGAACGCGATATCGTCGATTACGACGACTGGCAATAAGCAGGAACCCGATGAACGGAGAAGCCTCCTCGTTCATCGGGTTCCTGGAAGGGCGTTCCAGACCCGGCGTGGCAATATGCGCCCACGCCGGGTAACGCTCAGAGGCTGCTGACGAAGACGATCACCACGCCGATGGGCGCTATGAAACGTACCGCCACACGCCATAGCGCGAAGGCGCCATCGCTCATGTTGAGCTGCGAGCGCAGTTCGTCGCGCCCCATGAACCAGCCCACGAACAGCACAGTCGCCAAGCCGGTCAGCGGCAGCAGCAGCTTGCTGGTGACATAATCGAGCAAATCGAAGATGGTCATGCCGGCGAACTTGTCGAACATGCCCAGTGGCGCAAAATCACCCCAGATGTTGAACGACAGCACTGTGGCCAGCCCCAGGGCCCAGGTTGCCAACCCCGCGACGATGGTCGAGCCCACGCGCGACAGCGGTGAGCGCTCCTCGATCCATTCCACCAGTGGTTCCAGTAGTGAGATCGCAGAGGTCCACGCCGCGAACACCAGCAATACGAAGAACAGCAGGCCGAACAGCCAACCACCGGCCATGTTGCCGAACGCCAGCGGTAGGGTCTGGAAGATCAGGCCTGGACCCGCGGCCGCATCCAATCCATTGGCGAACACGATGGGGAAAATGGCCAGTCCGGCAAGCAGGGCAATGACAGTATCCATGACCACGACGATGAGCGCCGAGCGACCGATGTTGACGTCATCGGAGAGATACGAGCCATACGCCATCATGATGCCCATGCCCAGACTCAGGGTGAAGAAGGCATGCCCCAGCGCGGCGAGAATGCCGTCACGGGTGATCTTGGAGAAATCCGGCGTAAACAGGTAAGCCGCCCCTTCGGCGAAAGCACCAGTGGTCGCAGCGTAACCCACGAGCAACACCAGCAGCACAGCCAGCGCCGGCATCAGGGTCTTCGCCGCACGCTCCAGGCCACCGGCAACGCCACCCACCACGACACCGATCGTCATGATCATGAACAGGCTATGCCAGAGCAGCAATTCCACGGGGCTTGCCAGCAGATTGCCGAACAAGGTGCCAACGCTATCGTTATCCAGCCCGCTGAAGGTGTCGACCACCGCCATTTGAATGTACGCCAGCGCCCAGCCACCGATCACGCTGTAGAAGGAGAGGATCAAATACGCGCCGAGAATCCCGGCCACGCCGATCAACACCCAAGCTCGGCTGCGCTTGAGGCGCCGCGTGATGTCGCCCATCGTCGAGATAGGATTCTTCTGGCCCAATCGCCCGAGCAACCATTCGGACATCAACATCGGCAAGCCGACCAGGAAGATGCAGATCAGATACACCAGAACGAAAGCACCGCCACCGCTTTCGCCGGTCATGTAGGGGAATTTCCAGATATTGCCCAGGCCGACCGACGAACCGACGGCGGCCAGCACGAAAGCCATCCGGGAGGACCACTGCGCGTGCGAATGAGACTTGTAAGACATTGCTTCACCTGAGTTGCGTGGCGCCATCAAGCATGTAAATGACGGCGTTGTATTGTTGTTGCCACGTCCCCTGGGCATGGATTGCACACCGCGACATGGAGCATGACAGGTCCTTGCGAGCGCTGGGATCTAGCCACCGATCAGCAAGGAGACCGCACCGCTCGCAGCGATGTCAGTCACCGTATGAGTGTCGATAAACACCGGTTGAGGAGACGACTGTCCTCGACGTCGTCCACAGAGAAGCGCCATTTTAGCGACAAGTTTTAGCCAAAACCATTCGCGTTATAGCGTCAAGCCATCAACACCGAGTCATACGACGCCATGGCGTTATCACTGCGTTAGAAAAGTGCACTCTGGTGCTCACCGGGAAAGGCTTCGAGAGGTGGTAAATCGACACGTTCGGCCAGGCGTGCATAGAAGCGTCGGGCCAATTGCGGTGCTTGTCGGTTATCCGGCGTATGCACAAACAAAAAAGGGGTTTTCCCCTGTTTTATCCACAGAATCAGGCGCTCACACCAAGGCGTAAAAAGTCGATCGTTAATGTCCATATCACAATGCCCGATGAAACGCACGATAGGCATATTTGCCGTGGAAATCACGTGTAACGGGCGTTTCGGCTTTTCGCCCTGCGCCTTGATCAAGCGCGCGTCGTCTCCCGCAGGGGTCGCAAAAAGCGGCCTGACATCGAGCATGACCCGATCCACGCCATAAGTTATCAACAAGCGGTTCAATTGCTGTTCCGCCGCCCCTTTGTGGAAAAATTCACTATGACGCACCTCCACGGCACAGGGTATTGCCGACGGCCAGTGTTTCAATAATGCCTCCAACGCTGGCAGTTCCGGGGCCCCGAAATCACGCGGCAACTGCACCATCGTCGGCCCTAGCCGGTCATGTAACGGCGCTAGCGCTGCAAAGAACGTCTCGATTTCATCCGCAATGCCCACCAGGCGTTTTTCATGCGTGAGCCGCGCCGGTAACTTGAAACAAAAACGAAAATTCGGCGGCGCCTGGCGCGCCCACTGGGCGATGGTCGCCGCCTTAGGCGGCCCGCTGTAGAAGGTTGTGTTGCCTTCCACGCTACTGAACACGGCACCATAATCGTGCAGCATGCCCTCTTGGCGCGCGTGTCGAGCATAGAGACTGCCACGCCATTCTCCATTCGCCCACATCGGCAAGCCCAGGAACAAACGTGGGTGATTCCCCGTCACGATGCGCCTCGCAATTGTATCGCGGGTATCCCGCGGCTATGATGCGCTGCACGAAGCCGCCTCACCGGGTACGCTTTTTGCATCGTGTCATGCTCCCGGCTTCCGGCCACAAGCCTGAAGCGGTTCGCCGACCATCCTTGGCATCGATTCATCTTCCACACCCACGGGAGAGACAACATGAAGGTTTCCTGGCGT
This sequence comes from Chromohalobacter canadensis, assembly GCF_029544075.1. Classification (GTDB taxonomy): domain Bacteria; phylum Pseudomonadota; class Gammaproteobacteria; order Pseudomonadales; family Halomonadaceae; genus Chromohalobacter; species Chromohalobacter canadensis_A. The sequence goes on from NZ_JAJQJH010000002.1 coordinate 232,972, forward strand.
TCCTGGCTGACGCTGTTCGAAGGCTGCCTGTTGGTGGCACTTGGCGTGCGGCTTCTGCAATCCGCCGATCTACTGGTCAGCGGTACCGCAGGGTTGAGTTTGCTGATCAGCGATCTGTTGCCGGTGAGTTTCGGCATCACTTTCTTCGTCATCAACCTGCCCTTTTACGGGCTCGCGTTCAAGCAATTGGGGCGCGATTTCACGCTACGCACACTCTTGAGCGTGACCTTGCTTTCGGTACTCAGCGACACCCTCACCGCCACACTTCCCTTGGGCAACACGCACCCTGTGGTGTGCGCCATCGCGGCGGGGCTGTTGATCGGCCTCGGGCTTGCGTTGCTGTTTCGAGCCAACGCCTCGTTGGGAGGTCTCAACATTCTCGCCCTTTATCTGGAACGCCGCGTGGGATGGCATGCCGGTCGCACCACGCTGTGCTGCGATCTGCTGTTGTTGTTGTTGGCCGTCATCGTCTACCCATGGACGCAGGTGGCGGGCTCGGCCTTGGCATTTCTCACCTTGAGCGCGGTGCTCGGCCGTTATCATCGCAAGGCCAGTGGCCAGCGTCACCAACCCATTGACGACGATGACGAGACGGCGCGCATTCCGCGTCGCAAGGGCGCCCTGTCTCCCCATCGCGCTTCGATCGCGCGCTTGCGGCCTCTCAACGAGGAAGGCTAGGCCTCGCCTGAAAAGCGCCTTAGGCGAGATGCCACTGGCACGACTCGCCCCGGCAAGGCATCATCGCTGGCGATACTCATTCCGGGAGTCGACCGCCGAGGTGCCTTGCTTGTTCATGCCATTGCCGCGACCGATCATCGACGCCACCCACACCCTGCGCCAACTGGCACGCACGGCGTGGTTGTTGCCGCTGCTGGTGCTGGGGGCTTGCAGTTCTCAGCCTCCCGCCCCGAGCACGCCATCGCCGGCAGAGTCCGAGCGTATGCAGCCCATGGAATGGCAGGCACTGCCCGGCTGGCGTGACGATCACGTCATCGCCGCCTGGAGTGCGTTTCTCGCCAGTTGTCCGCAGCTTGCCAAGAAGCCCCGCTGGACATCGGTCTGCGATGATGCCGAACATGTCGACCCGCTCGATGAAAGCGGTATTACGCGCTTTTTCGAGACTCGCTTTCAGCCTTACCGCCTCACCAACGACGATGGCTCCACCACGGGCACGATCACTGGCTATTACGAGCCCATTCTGAATGGCTCGCGTGACCGGCACGGGCCGTACCAGACGCCGCTCTATCGCTTTCCCAACGCCTGGCAAGCGGCACCGCATCGTGTACGTGCCGAGCAGCGCACATTGCTGGAAAGCGGTGCCCTGCGCGGTCAGGAACTGGTCTGGGTCGATGACCCCGTCGAGGCCGCCTTCCTGCAGATTCAGGGCTCGGGGCGTGTTCGGTTAGACGACGGCGGTACCATGCGTGTGGCCTTCGCGGGGTCCAATAATCAACCCTTCCGCTCGTTCAATCGTGCCTTGATCGAACGTGGCGAGATCGATGCCTCCGAGGCCACGCTGCCCGGCGTGCGCGCCTGGGCCAAGCGCCATCCCGGGCGAGTCAAGGAAATGCTCACCATAAATCCGCGCATGGTGTTCTTCCGTGAGTTGGATAGCGATCACAGCACTACCCAAGGACCGATCGGTGCCCTCGGCGTGCCTTTGACCGCGGAACGCAGCCTGGCCGTGGATCCCTCGCGCATTCCGCTGGGCGCACCGATTTTCTTATCGACCACACAGCCGCTCTCGAAAGAACCCTTGCAGCGCCTGATGGTCGCTCAGGACACCGGCAGTGCCATCAAGGGAACCGTGCGTGCGGATTTCTACTGGGGACACGGCGACACCGCTGGCGAGCGCGCCAGACGTATGAAGCAGGACGGTCGCCTGTGGGTACTGATACCGAAATGAGCCAATCATCGGGCAAAGAGGGAAGAGACGCATGAGTGAGGATCGCCACGCCACGGCCCCGTTGGCCGTGGTCACCGGCGCTACCGCCGGGCTCGGTCTCGAGACCGCCAAGGGCCTTGCCGCGCAGGGTTATCGTGTAATCATCACCGCACGCAACGTGGAAAGAGGCGAGCTGGCCTGCCATGCCATTCGTACCCATGCCCCGCGCGTCACAGTCCGTCACGAAGCGCTCGACCTCGACAGCCTCGCCTCGGTACGCGACTTCGCCGCACGCCTGAACCGGGACGAATCCTCGCTGGCCCGTTTGATTAACAATGCCGGAATCATGGCCCTGCCACGCCTCGAACGCACCCAAGATGGCTTCGAGCGTCAGTTGGGTATCAACTACCTCGGGCATTTTCTTCTCACCAGCGAGTTGCTACCACTGCTCACCGCCGCGACGGCGCCCCGCGTAGTACAACTTTCGAGCCTCGCTCATCGTGGCGGCCGCATCGCCTTCGACGACCTTAACGGCGAGACGCTCTACGATCCCTGGCGAGCCTACCGGCAATCCAAGCTCGCCATGCTGTTGTTCGCCCAGGCGCTGCAGAAACAAAGCGACGCCCGGCAGTGGGGGCTCATGAGCCTTGCCGCCCATCCCGGGCTGTCTCGCACCGCGCTGTTCGACGACGGCGTGAAAAGCCGCCCGGTCATCGGCAGTGTCTTCAAGCTGACCCTACCGCTGATCAGCCAGTCCGCTGCCGAGGGCGCCCGCCCCACGCTGCATGCCGCGCTCAGCGATCACGTCGGTCCCGGCGATTACATCGGGCCTGACGGTCTCGGCGAGACACGTGGCGCACCCAAACTGGCCCACCGCGCTCGTAACACGCGTGACCCGGCGGTCGAGGCGCGCCTGTGGGAGGTTTCGTGCGAGCTCACGGGGGCGCGCTGGGAAACGACACACCCCGCGTAGGCACTACCAGCCTCTACAGGCCTTCCTCGAGCAATTGCGGGGCGAAGTAGGTCATGATCAGATCGGCACCGGCGCGGCGCATCGAGCCCAGTGTTTCGCGGATCACCGCCGCTTCATCGATCACGCCCTGTTGCGCCGCCAGGCGAATCATCGCGTATTCGCCGCTGACCTGGTACGCCACCAGCGGCAACAGGCTGTTGCGACGGATGTCCGCCATGATGTCGAGATACGCCAGCGCCGGCTTGACCATCAGGAAATCGGCGCCCTCGGCTTCGTCTGCCAGCGACTCGCGCAGCGCCTCGCGGCGGTTCATGGGGTCCATCTGATAGGTCTTGCGATCCCCCTGGAGTTCGGTGCCCGCCGCTTCGCGGAAGGGGCCGTACAGCGCCGACGCCAGCTTGGTGGAATACGCCATGATGGGAATATCCTCGAAACCGGCCTCGTCTAGGGCCGCGCGAATCGTCGCCACCTGACCGTCCTGGGCCGCCGAGGGCGCGATGATGTCGGCCCCCGCCCGGGCGGCCGCGACCGCCTGGACGCCAAGATTGCGAATGGTCAGGTCGTTGTCGACGGTATTGCCCTTGAGGATGCCGCAGTGCCCGTGCGTGGTGTACTCACAGAAGCAGATATCCGGAATCACCACCATCTCGGGATCGGCCGCCTTGATGATGCGCACCATGCGCGACACCAGGCCGTTTTCGTCCATGGCATCGCTGCCGTCGGCATCCTTGTGATGCGAAATGCCGAACGGCATGATGCCCTTGAGGCCCAGCGCGCTGAGGCGTTTCACTTCCTCCGCCAGTTGGCTTTCCGGCACGCGATACTGCCCCGGCATCCCCTCGATGGGGACAAAATCGTCCGCGTCTTCTTCCACGAAGATCGGATACACCAAATGCTCCGGACGCAGCGAGGTTTCACGCACGATGTCACGCAGCGATGATGTGCGCCGCAGGCGTCGCAGACGGGCCTGGGGAAACTGAGCAGGCATGTAAGACTCCTTGATCGCCGCCGGGCGCGGCGGCGCCCGGCGTTAAGAACCGGAATGTATTTTATAGCACGCTAACAAAACAACCCAGCCGACAAAATGTCGCATCATTCCACCGTCACCGACTTGGCCAAGTTGCGCGGCTGGTCGACATCCGTGCCCTTGAGCACGGCGACATGATAGGCCAGCAATTGCAGCGGAATGGTGTAGACGATGGGTGCCAACGCCTCGCTGACCGCCGGCACGCGTAGCACGTGCAGGTGCTCGTTGGTCTCCATACGAATGCTCTCGTCGGCAAACACGAACAACTCGCCGCCGCGGGCACGCACTTCCTGAAGATTGGATTTCAGCTTCTCGAGCAGTTCATCGTTAGGTGCTACGGCGATCACCGGCATTTCGCTGTCGACCAGGGCCAGGGGACCGTGTTTCAACTCGCCCGCCGGATAGGCCTCGGCATGAATATAGGAGATTTCCTTGAGCTTGAGCGCGCCTTCCAGGGCGATTGGGAAATGCGCACCGCGCCCCAGGAACAAGGCATGATGCTTCTCGGCGAACGCCATCGACAACTGCTCGATCTCGCCATCCAGAGCCAGCACCTGGTTGATGACTCCGGGCAGCTCCCGGAGGCCTTGTACAAGCGGCGCATGCTCGCCATTGGCGCCCCGCACGCGGCCCAACGCCAGAGCCAGCAGCAGCAACGCCACCAGTTGGGTGGTGAACGCCTTGGTCGAGGCAACGCCAATCTCGGGGCCAGCCTGCGTCATCAAGGTTAGATCCGATTCACGCACCAGCGAGCTGCCTGGCACGTTGCAGATCGCCAGACTGCCGAGATAATTGCGCTGATTGGCGAAGCGCAGCGCCGCCAACGTATCGGCGGTCTCACCAGACTGCGATAGCGTCACGAACAAAGTGCCCTCGGGCACGACTACTTCGCGGTAGCGATATTCCGAGGCCACCTCGACCTGAGTGGGTACGCCGGCCAGTTTTTCGATCCAGTAGCGCGCCACCATACCCGCATGGTAACTAGTACCACAGGCGATGATATGCACCTGCCGCACGCCCTCGAACAACGACGCGGCATCCGCTCCGAAACTGTTGACCAGCACCTGATGATCGCCGAGACGTCCTTCCAGCGTGGCTGCGATCACCTGGGACTGCTCATGGATTTCCTTGAGCATGAAGTGGCGATAGCCGCCTTTGCTGGTTACGCCGTCGCCATGCTCGAAGATGCTCACCGGACGCTCGACGCGCTCCCCGCTCGTCTCGAAGAGCTCGATTTCACCGCCCCGGGCCAGGCGTACCACATCGCCTTCCATCATGTAGATGAAGCGATCGGTGACCTGCAATAGCGCCAGCGGGTCGGACGCCAGGAACGCCTCACCGATGCCCACGCCTACCACCAGCGGACTACCCTTGCGCGCACCGATGATCGCATCGGGCTCCGCACGGTGCACCACGGCCAGGGCGTAGGCGCCTTCCAGCAAGGCCACGCTGCGTTGCACGGCCTGGAGCAGATCTTGAGAAAGAGTGAACTCGCGCGACAACAAGTGCGCGACCACTTCGGTATCGGTTTCGGACGTAAAGACGTAGCCCTGGGCTTCGAGCTCGCCCTTGAGCGCCTCGTGGTTCTCGATGATGCCGTTATGCACCACCGCCAGGCTATCGCCGGATTGATGCGGATGCGCATTTTGCTCGCTGGGGCGACCGTGCGTGGCCCAACGCGTGTGGGCGATACCCAGGGTGCCCTTGAGCGCCGTGTCGGCGAGCTTCTCTTCTAGAGCCGCCACCTTGCCCACCGCACGCTGACGATTGAGTCGCGCATCGTCGGAAAGCACGGACATGCCCGCCGAGTCGTAGCCGCGATACTCGAGACGGCGTAAGCCTTCAAGAAGGATTTCCTGCACGTGACGCTCGGCGACGGCTCCTACGATTCCACACATATTGAACTCCTCGTCTTCATTCGTTGACCGCGGCGCGGATGACGACAATGCCCTGTGCCTCGATCCGTCGACAGGCATCAGCATCGAGCCCCTCGTCGGTGATCAGGGTATGAATGCGTTCCCACGGCAGTTCCAGATTGGGGATGCGCCGGCCTATCTTGTCGGATTCGGCAAGCACCACGACTTCGCGTGCGACCTCGGCCATCACCCGCGATAGCCCCAGCAATTCGTTGTAGGTGGTGGTCCCGCGCGCCAGGTCGATGCCATCGGCACCGATGAACAATTGATCGAAATCGTAGAAACGCAGCACCTGCTCGGCGACCTGCCCCTGGAAGGATTCGGAGTGCGGGTCCCAGGTGCCACCGGTCATCAGGATCGCCGGCTCGGGCTCCATCTCGCGCAAGGCATTGGCCACCGACAGCGCGTTGGTCATTACCACCAGTCCTTCGCGCCCGCCCAATTCGGGAATCATCGCCGAGGTGGTAGTGCCGCTGTCGATAATGATGCGATTGTGGGCACGGATACGCGTACTCGCCGCCCGCGCGATCGCTATCTTTCGAGTCGAAAGCGGCGTATTGGCTTCCGTCAGTATCTCGCTGGGCAACGGCACGGCGCCGCCGAAGCGACGCAACAACAAACCACTCTTCTCCAGAGTGGCTAGATCCTTGCGTACGGTGACTTCGGAGGTTGCGAAGTGGCGGGCAAGCGTATCGACGCTGGTTTCGCCCTGCTCATTCACATAGGCCAGCATGGCATGGCGGCGCTGGGCAGTATCGCGTTTGGGCATATCATCCTTATTCACGAAAGATATATCTTCCGAAACGAAACAATACGCGTATCAAACGCGATTCGACATCTTCGGTCAAGCACCGCCCAGCATGAGGAAGAAAAATAGCGCACGGCAGAGGAGAAATCTCATTCCCCAAGAGATAGCGGGAGGGGATCGTTAGAGGACGACCGCTGAGGGCCGCCCTTTGTCATTCACGAAGACTTACGGGGACGCTGCCATCCCGCCCGCGTGGTCTGGCGGGGGCGCGCCACCGCCAACGCCCCGGCGTCGACATTCTTGTTGATGGTCGAGCCGGCTCCGACCGTCGCCCCATCGCCTAGCGATACCGGCGCCACCAAGGCCGTATTGGAGCCCACGAAGACATCGTCACCGATCTCGGTGAGGTGTTTATTGACGCCGTCGTAATTGCAGGTAATGGTGCCCGCACCAACATTGACGCCGCGTCCCAGCCGGGCATCGCCTACGTAGCTCAAGTGATTAATCTTGCTGCCTTCGCCAACCTCGGCGTTCTTGGTCTCGACGAAGTTGCCGACCTTGCTGTCGCACGCCAGACGCGTACCGGGACGCAAACGTGCAAAGGGCCCGATGTGCGCGCGCGCAGCTACCTCGGCGCCGTCGATGACGCTGTGCGCCTCGATCACCGTCTCCGCCGCAATATGGCTGTCGCGGATCAGCGTATAGGGGCCCACGCTGACGCCATCGCCAAGCGTCACCTCGCCCTCGAACACGCAGCCCACGTCGATGAAGACATCATGCCCACAATCGAGGTGACCACGCACATCGAAACGCGCGGGGTCGGCAAGTGCCACGCCCTCGGTCAGCAGACGCTCGGCCCGGTCCCGCTGATAAGAACGCTCAAGGGCCGCCATCTGGGAACGATTGTTGACGCCTTCGACTTCCAGCGCCGAGGCAGGCGCAGCCGTGGCGATATCGATGCCCTCGGCCGCCGCCATGGCGAAGATGTCGGTCAAATAATACTCGCCCTGAACGTTCTCGGCGGAGAGCCGGGGCAACCAGCGCTTGAGCTGCGCCCCGGTGGCGGCAACGATACCCGTGTTGCATTCAGTGATAGCGCGCTGGGCCTCGCTGGCTTCCTTGTGTTCGACAATGCCCGTAACGCGGCCGTCGGTATCACGCACGATTCGCCCATAACCGCTGGGATCGGGCAGTTCCACGGTCAAAAGCCCCAAGCGGGTCTCATCCACTTCGGCAAGCAACGCCGCTAAGGTCTCGGCGCGGATCAGCGGGACATCGCCGTAAAGGATAAGCACCTTGCCGTCGCCCATGCTCTCCAATGCCTGGGCCACGGCATGACCGGTTCCCTTCTGTTCCGCCTGCAGGGCGAAACGCACTTCGCGCCCGCCGAGCTCGGTCTCGACCTGCTCGGCGCCATGGCCGATCACCACGTGCGTGCGTGTCGCACCCAATTGCTCGGCGGTATCCAGCACATGCGTCACCATTGGCTTGCCCGCCAACGAATGCAGGACCTTGGGCTTGGCCGAACGCATCCGCGTTCCCTGGCCGGCGGCGAGTATCACCACGTCTAACGTCATCGCTGTCGTCCCTATGCATCTCTCGAAGAAGATGAGCGTATTCTACGGCGGGCGGAAGGCGCCACCAAGCGACATGCGTCATCTCTGGACATGATACGTGAACGCCCGTAAAGCAGGCGTCTCGGTACGCGCCCACTAAAAAGGCGACCCGTGGGTCGCCTTAATGACAGTAGCATCGCGTGCGGCGACTAGCGTCGACTACCCTTCTCGCGCAGTTGCTGAATGGTCCGCAACTGAGCCACGGCTTCCGCCAACTCGGCGGCTGCCCGGGTGTAGTCGAGATCGGACTGCTTGTCGCCCATGGACCGCAAGGCCTCCTGACGCGCCTCTTCGGCGGCAGCCTCATTGAGATCGTGCGCCCGTGTGGCCGTATCGGCCAGCACCGAGACCACCTCCGGCTGGACCTCCAGGAAACCGCCGGTGACGAAGTACACTTCTTCCTCGCCATCTTCGCGTGTCACGCGTATCGGTCCCGGCTTGAGCTCGGTGAGCAGCGGTGCGTGACCACGCAGAATACCCAGATCGCCCGACACGCCGGCCGCCACTAGCTGCTCGGCGTTGCCGGAGAAGATGGCCTTCTCGGCGCTGACGATGTCGCATTGGAAGCTAGCCATCGCTATCTCCTCGTTCATGGAAGCGTCGGGCACGACGCGCAACGGCGCCGTCCTTACTACTCCCGAATGGGCATGGCCTTACTTCATGTTATTGGCTTTTTCGACGGCTTCGTCGATGGTACCAACCATGTAGAAGGCTTGTTCGGGCAGTTCGTCGTATTCCCCGTCGAGGATACCCTGGAAGCCGCGGATGGTCTCCCTGAGAGAGACGTACTTGCCAGGCGCCCCAGTGAAGACCTCGGCGACGAAGAACGGCTGTGACAGGAAACGCTGGATCTTGCGCGCCCGTGCCACGGTCAGTTTGTCTTCGTCGGCCAACTCGTCCATCCCCAGGATGGCGATGATGTCCTTGAGCTCCTTGTAGCGCTGCAACACGCCCTGCACACCGCGTGCGGTGTTGTAGTGCTCTTCGCCGACGGTCAGCGGATCGAGCTGGCGCGAGGTGGAGTCCAGCGGATCGATCGCCGGGTAGATGCCCAACTCGGCGATGGAACGCGCCAGTACCACGGTGGCGTCCAAGTGCGAGAAGGTGGTCGCCGGTGACGGGTCGGTCAAATCGTCCGCCGGGACGTAAACCGCCTGAACGGAGGTGATGGAGCCCGTCTTGGTCGAGGTGATGCGCTCCTGCAAGACGCCCATTTCCTCGGCCAGGGTCGGCTGATAGCCCACCGCAGAGGGCATGCGGCCCAGCAGCGCCGAGACCTCGGTGCCCGCCAGGGTATAACGGTAGATGTTGTCGACGAACAACAGCACGTCACGCCCATCGTCACGGAACTTCTCAGCGATGGTCAGACCGGTCAGGGCCACGCGCAGGCGGTTCCCGGGCGGTTCGTTCATCTGGCCATAGACCAGCGACACCTTGTCGAGAACGTTGGAGTCCTTCATCTCGTGGTAGAAGTCGTTACCCTCACGGGTACGCTCCCCCACCCCGGCGAAGACGGAATAACCGCTGTGCTCGGTAGCGATGTTGCGGATCAACTCCATCATGTTGACGGTCTTGCCGACACCGGCGCCGCCGAACAGGCCAACCTTGCCGCCCTTGGCGAACGGGCACACCAGGTCGATGACCTTGATGCCAGTTTCCAAGAGCTCGTTGGACGTTGCTTGATCCGCGTAGCCCGGCGCCTTGCGGTGGATCGGCATGCGTTCGTCTTCGCCGATTTCGCCGGCTTCGTCGATGGGATTGCCAAGGACGTCCATGATGCGTCCCAGCGTGGCCTTACCCACCGGCACCGAAATCGCTGCCCCGGTGTTGGCGACATCGAGACCACGCTTGAGGCCTTCGGTGGTACCCATGGCGATGGCGCGCACGACGCCGTCACCCAGCTGTTGCTGTACTTCCAGAATGGTCTCGGTGTCGGAGACCTTCAGCGCGTCGTAGACCTTGGGCACATCGTCCCGCGGAAACTCTACGTCAATCACCGCGCCGATGATTTGTACGATACGTCCGCTCATGTTGGTTCCTCTAATACCTGCAAATGAAACCTGCTTCGCCTGGGCCCCGAGGTTGCCCGCGCTGGGACCTCGGTGGGACCTGCGTCGTCATACGGCGGCGGCGCCGCCGACGATCTCCGAAATCTCCTGGGTGATCGCGGCCTGACGGGCCTTGTTATAGACCAGCTCCAGGTCATCGATCAGATTGCCGGCATTGTCGGTCGCGCTCTTCATTGCGATCATCCGTGCCGCCTGTTCGCAGGCCGCATTCTCGACCACAGCCTGGTACACCTGCGATTCCACATAGCGCACTAGCAAATGATCGAGCAGGGTCTTGGCGTCCGGCTCATACAGGTAGTCCCAGCTGCCGCTGGCACGTGTCTCTTCTTCATCGTCATCATCCGCCTCGGCTTCCAAGGGGAGCAACTGACGTACGACCGGCTTCTGGGTCATGGTGTTGACGAACTCGTTATGCACCACGTAAAGCCGATCCAGTTGTCCCTCATCGAAGGCCTTCAGCATGACGCTGACGCTCCCGATCAGGTCTTCGACGGCCGGGGCTTCGCCCAGTCCGCTCTTGCTCGCCACCAGATTGCCGCCATGGTTGCGAAAGAACACATTGGCCTTGGAGCCGATGGCCGCGTAATCGACCTCGACGTCCTGTTCATGCCAATACTTGGCTTCGCGCGTCACGGCCTTGAACACGTTGACGTTCAGGCCGCCGGCCAGACCACGGTCACTGGAGACCACGATATACCCCACGCGCTTGATTTCGCGCTCGATCATGTACTCATGACGATACTCGGGGTTGGCCTTGGCAATGTGACTCACCACGCGACGGATCAGCTTCGCGTACGGCTGGCTGGCCGTCATGCGTTCCTGGGCCTTGCGCATCTTCGACGCAGCGACCATTTCCATGGCACTGGTGATCTTCTGCGTGTTCTTGATGCTCCCGATCTGGGTGCGAATCTCTTTTGCAGCTGCCATCTCGATCTCACCCTCTTGCGAGCCGCTCAGCTAGGATTGCCGGCCCGGTATCACCGGGCCTTGCATTACCAGGTCTGAGTGGACTTGAACGTCTCGAGGCCGGACTTGAGGCCCTGCTTGATATCGTCGTCGTAATTGCCGGTCTGATTGATCTTGTCGATCAGCTCGGCATGCTCGGATTTCATATACGCCTGCAGCGCTTTCTCGAAATCCAGCACCTTTTTGACCTCGATATCTTCCAGGAAACCTTCGTTGGCGGCGTACAGCGTCACCGCCATTTCGGCCACCGACATCGGCGAATACTGATTCTGCTTCATCAGCTCGGTGACGCGCTGCCCATGCTCAAGCTGCTTCCGGGTCGCTTCGTCGAGATCCGAGGCGAACTGTGAGAAAGCAGCCAGTTCACGATACTGCGCCAAGGCCAGACGCACGGTCCCGCCCAGTTTCTTGATGATCTTGGTCTGTGCCGAGCCACCCACACGCGATACCGACAGACCCGCGTTGATCGCCGGACGTACCCCAGAGTTGAAGAGGTTCGTCTCGAGGAAGATCTGACCGTCGGTGATCGAGATCACGTTGGTCGGCACGAACGCCGAGACGTCGCCGCCCTGAGTCTCGATGATCGGCAACGCGGTCAGCGAGCCGGTCTTGCCTTTGACCTCACCGTTGGTGAGCTTCTCGACATGATCGGCGTTGATACGCGCGGCACGCTCGAGGAGACGCGAGTGGAGATAGAAAACGTCGCCCGGATAGGCTTCGCGGCCCGGTGGACGGCGCAGCAGCAGCGAGACCTGGCGATAGGCCACGGCCTGCTTGGAGAGATCGTCGTAGACGATGAGAGCGTCTTCGCCACGGTCGCGGAAATACTCGCCCATGGTGCAGCCGGAGTACGCCGCCAGGAACTGCATCGGTGCCGGGTCAGCGGCGCCGGCAGCGACGATGATGGTGTGCTCCATGGCCCCATGCTCTTCGAGCTTGCGCACCATGTTGGCAATGGTCGACTGCTTCTGGCCGATAGCGACGTAGACGCAGGTAACGCCCTTGTCTTTCTGGTTGATGATGGTGTCGATGGCGATCGCCGACTTACCGATCTGACGGTCACCGATGATCAGCTCACGCTGACCGCGGCCGATCGGCACCATGGCGTCGATGGACTTGAGACCGGTCTGGATCGGCTCGTCGACGGACTGACGGGTAATGACGCCCGGTGCGACCTTTTCCACCGCGTCGGTCATCTTGGTGTCGAGCTCGCCCTTGCCATCGATGGGGTTACCCAGCGCATCGACCACACGGCCAATCAATTCCGGACCCACCGGCACCTCGAGGATACGACCGGTACACTGCGCGGTCATGCCCTCTTCGAGCTGCAGATAGTCGCCGAGCACCACGGCGCCGACGCTGTCACGCTCGAGGTTGAGCACCATGCCGAAGATGCTGCCGGGGAACTCGATCATTTCGCCGAACATCGCGTCGGCGAGACCGTGGATCTTCACGATACCGTCGGAAACGCTGACCACGGTACCTTCGTTGCGGGCTTCGGATGCGACATCCAGCTTTTCGATACGCTGTTTGATGATGTCGCTGATCTCGGAAGGATTCAGTTGCTGCATGCCATGTCCCTCGAACTCAAGCGGAAAGTGCGTCGCGTAGACGGTTCAATCGACCGCGTACCGAACCGTCGATAACGGTATCGCCGGCACGCAGGATCACGCCGCCCATCAGCGCACGGTCCACCTGAGTGGTAATGGAGATTTCGCGGTTGAGACGCTTTTTCAGCGCAGTCGCGAGCTTGTCCTGCTGTGCGGCATCCAGATCGAAGGCGGAGACGATGGTCACATCCACCCGCTTCTCTTCTCGAGCGCGCAATGCCTCGAACTGCTCGGCGATCGCCGGGAGGGCGGCAAACCGCCCCCGCGAGCCAACGGTACGGAGGAAGTTGCGAAGAGACTCATCGAGTTCTCCGCAAACCTCGAGCAACAACTCGGTCTTCTGTCCTCGGGACAGTTTCGGGTTGCCCACCACCTTGGCGTTGAAATCGGTGTCAACCACCGCTTGCGCCGCCGAGGCCAGGTGTCCGGACCAGGCTTCAAGCGCCTTTTGATCGCGCGCATATTCGAACGCCGCCTTGGCGTACGGACGAGCTACGGTAGACGTTTCAGCCATGCCTCACCTCCTCAGAGCTCAGCCGCGAGCTTGTCGACCAGCTCACGATGCTTGGCTTCATCAATGGAGGAGTCGAGGATGCGCTCGGCCCCCTGAATGGCGAGTGTCGCCACCTGGGTCCGCAACTCTTCCTTCGCACGCTGCGTCTCCTGCTCGATCTCGCCGCGAGCGCTTTCGATCATGCGCTCCCCTTCGAGACGAGCGTTATCACGCGCTTCCTCGATCATCTGGTTGGCCCGTTTATGGGCCTGCTCGATGATCTCGGCCGCCTGCTCCTTGCTCTCCTTGAGTTGCTCGGCTGCTTGCTCCTGAGCCAGCTCAAGGTCGCGAGTCGCACGGCTGGCCGCATCCAGGCCATCAGCGATCTTTTTTTGCCGCTCCTGCAACGCCTGCATGACCGGCGGCCATACAAACTTCATGCAGAACCAGACGAAGACCGCGAAGGCTATGGCCTGACCGATCAGGGTTAGGTTCAGATTCACGCCAGCACCTCTCGCATCACAAGTTTGGGGTTAATGTCACCGTGGCCCATGGGCCGAACGGCAAAGTTAACCGACAAACGGATTGGCGAAGGTGAAGAACAGCGCGATACCCACACCGATCATGGTCACGGCGTCGAGCAGACCAGCGACGATGAACATTTTCACCTGCAGTTGCGGAATCATTTCCGGTTGGCGTGCCGCACCTTCGAGGAACTTACCGCCGAGGATGCCGAAGCCGATGGCAGTGCCCAATGCACCCAGGCCGATCAGCAGGGAGACGGCGATAGCGGTCATGCCCAGAACTTGTGCTTCCATGATTGACTCCAGTTTATTTCAAGGTTTAAGGGGTTGGGGTTGAGAAAACCGGTTAATGCTTTTCCGTCGCCATGCTCAGGTAGACGATCGTCAGCATCATGAAGATGAACGCCTGTAGCGTGATGATCAGAAGGTGGAAAGTCGCCCACGCGAAATGCAGGGGCAACTGCCACAAGCCAATCATGGCGATCAGAATGAAGATCAGCTCGCCTGCGTAGAGGTTACCGAACAGCCGCAATGCCAGCGACACGGGCTTGGCCAGCAGCGTCACCGCTTCCAGCAGGAAGTTGGCGGGAATCAGCAAGGCTTGGACGAACGGATTGGAGGCGTTGAAGGGGTGCAGCGTCAACTCGGCCACGAAGCCGGAGAAGCCCTTTTCGCGGATACTGTAGAAGATGATCAGGGCAAAGACCGCCAGCGACATGCCCAGCGTGGCGTTAACGTCGGTGGTCGGCACGACCTTGAAGTAGACATGCGCGGGATCAGCCCCGAACCAGGCACCGATCTTCTGCGCCAGCATCGGCAGAAAGTCCACCGGCACCAGATCCATTAGGTTCATCAGGAAGATCCAGCAGAAGATCGTCAGCGACAGCGGCGCAATCAACTTGCTCTTGCCGTGAAACGTTTCGCGTACCGAATTATCGACGAACTCGACCATCATCTCGACGAAGTTCTGCAGGCCGCTCGGCACGCCGGTGGTCGCGGTCTTGGCGACCATGCGGAACACCCACAGGAACAAGATCCCCAGGCCGATCGACCAGCCCATGGTGTCCAGGTGAATGGCCCAGAAGCCCATTTCCTGGGCCTCCTGCGCGGAATGTGCCAGCCCCAGCCCATGCTCCGGGTGCAACCCGAAGGTCATGTTTTGCAGGTGGTGCTGGATGTACTCCGAAGACGTCGGGTTGTTGCCTGCCATTGAGTAAGCCTCGAGTTCAAGTGCGCGACGGTCGATGCAACAGCCAGGGTCCCAGCCAGTGCGCCAACTGCGTCACCACGTAAGCGCCAAAGAAGAAAGCGGGGTTTGAGGGAGGCACGGCTACGAATACCGCTATGAACAATGCCGCCGTCAAACCGAACTTACCGGCCTCGGCTCGGTAGAAACTGTTTACGATGTTGCGCGCTTGCGACGCCCCCTGATGACGAAAGGTTTGCCAAGCAAAAAAAACGTTGGGCAGCCAGGCAACTAGGCCGCCTAACAATGTCGATAACGCCGCTTCAGGCGTATGCCAGATCAACGTGGGTGCCGTCATTCCTAGTGCCATGCACAACTGCAACATCAGCAAGGGAAACAGTCGTGGGCCCTTGAGCCTGGCCGGTGCCGCTTTATGCATGGCGTCGGTCTTGCCGTCCTCTCGTTGCTGGTGTCGTCACCCGGACAAATCTTGGCGGATTATAGGGGAGGGCCTAGTGGCCTTCAACAGAACATGGACCGATTTAGCGCGATCTGGCAGTTCCTTACCACTAAAGGGGCACGAAAAGACGATAAATAACGTTAACGCGCTAAACGTTGACTGCGGCATTTTGTCACACTAACCAGTATATCGCGCGACGCCATCCCATCATTGAATATGCCCCAGGATGCCGTCCAGTTCGTCGAGGCTGGTATAGCGAATGGTGACACGCCCCTTGCCGGAGGCCCCATGCTGGATCTTGACCGGCGCGCCCAGCAGTTCGGCGAGACGCGTTTCGAGCCGTGCCACATCGGTATTGCCCGACGCGCTCGGCGTGGACTTGGCGGCCCCCTTGTTGCCGCTGGCATTCTGCTTGGCCAGCGCTTCGGTCTGGCGCACGGTCAGATCGCGCTCGACGACCTCACGCGCAATGCTGCGCTGGCGCGCGGCGGGCAGGGTCAAAAGAGCACGCGCATGCCCCATGTCCAGGTCGCCGCGTTCGAGCAATGTCTGCACTTCCTCGTCGAGACTCAACAGGCGCAGCAGGTTCGCCACTTGTGCGCGCGATTTGCCTACTGCATCGGCCACCTGCTGTTGCGTGAGCTCGAAGTCGTCGAGCAGGCGCTTCAGCGCCATGGCTTCTTCTACCGGGTTGAGATTTTCGCGCTGGATATTCTCGATCAGCGCCAAGGCTAGGGCGGCCTCGTCGCTGACCTCGCGCACTACCGCGGGGATGACGTCGAGTTCCGCCAGCTGAGCGGCCCGCCAGCGTCGTTCGCCGGCGATGATCTCGTAGCGAGCCTCGCCCATCGGTCGAACCACGATAGGCTGCATGACGCCCTGGGCACGAATCGAATCGGCCAGTTCCTCAAGCGACTCAGGCTGAATGTCGCGCCGTGGTTGATACTTGCCCCGACTCAATTGTCCCAGCGGCAAGCGCATCAAGCGCTCCTGCTCCTCATCGGCAGCCGGGGCCTGAGCGGGTTCCAGCACGACGTCGCCGTCGATAGCGTCATCGCCGAGTGTATCGCGTTGACGCGCGCCTGCACCGATCAAGGCATCCAGGCCGCGTCCCAGTGCGCGTTTGCGCGTCATAGGTATTCCCTCAATTCGTCTCCTACTCGCCAGGGACGCATCATAGCGCCAGGCGGCGGATCAGTTCCTTGGCCAACACCCGATGGGCCTGGCTACCCCGCGACAAGCGGGCGTACTTGGTGACCGGCAGGCCATGACTCGGCGCCTCGGCGACGCGTACGTTGCGCGGAATGGTCGTCTTGAGCAGGGTGTCACCGAAATATTGGCTCAACTGTTTGCTGACGTCGCGCGTCAGGCTGTTGCGCGCGTCGTACATGGTTCGCACGATGCCGAAAATGCTTAGATCGGGATTCACGTTGGCCTGGATCTGCTCAACGGTATCCAGAAGCGCTGAGAGCCCTTCCAGCGCATAGAATTCGCATTGCAGGGGAATTAATACCCCATCCGCGGCAGTCAAGGCGTTGACGGTCAGCATGTTGAGCGAAGGGGGACAATCGATGATCACCACGTCGTAACTTGCAGCCACGCTTCCCAAAGCATCGCCCAGGCAGCGCTCGCGTCCGTCACGATCGAGGAGATCGACTTCGGCGGCGGTCAGGTCGCCATTGCCGGGCAGCAGAGCATAACCGGCGTCGGGGCAATCGAGAATCACCTCGCTGGCGCGACGTCCTTCCAGTAGCACCTCGAGCACACTACCCTCGAGCTCATGCTTGTCGACACCACTGCCCATGGTGGCATGTCCTTGAGGATCAAGATCGACCAATAGAACACGCCTGTCCAACGCGGCGAGACAGGCCGCGAGATTGACCGCGGTGGTGGTCTTACCAACGCCACCTTTCTGATTGGTCAAGGCGATTATCTTGGTCACGATCGACTCCCATTATCGACAACGCCCGAAAACGGCAGCGCTGGTGGCATTCAACTACATCGCAAGCGCACGAGCACACGTTGCGCCTCATCGCCGGGTATCTCCAGGTCACGGCGCTCGACCAGTGCCACGTCCGGCGGCAACTCGGCGAGCTCGGACGCGGCGTCGCGTCCCTTCATCGCCAGCCACTCGCCTCCTTCGGCCAACAGCGGGCGCGTGAGCTCGACGAAGGTCGCCAACTGAGCGAAGGCCCGCGATACGATCTGGTCGAAACCGCCGTGCTCGTGCTCGAAGGTTTCCACCCGCGCTTGCACCGGCGTGACGTTATCCAGCCCCAACTCTAGAACGGCCTGGCGCTGAAAGCGTACTTTTTTGCCATTGCCGTCGAGCATGGTTACCGCCAGGCAAGGATCGAGTATCGCCAATACCAGGCCAGGCAACCCGGCGCCCGCGCCGACATCGAGCAACGTCGGACCGCGCACGGCGGCCGCGATGCTGGCGCTATCGAGCAGATGGCGGGTGACCATCTGCTCAGGATCGCGTACCGCGGTGAGGTTATAGGCGCGGTTCCACTTGTGCAACAACGCGAGCAACGCCAGTAGACGCTCACGGGCAGTGGCATCGACTTCGACGCCGAGCGCTGCGAGGCCGGTATCGAGACGCGTTTCACAAGCTGGGGTCATGCGTTGGCCGCCTGGATAGACTGCTCATCGATCAGGCGACGCTTCTTGAGATGCACCAGCAGCAGCGATACGGCCGCCGGGGTGACCCCGGAGATGCGTCCTGCCTGCGCCAGCGTCTCAGGACGCGCGGCCTCGAGCTTCTGACGGATCTCGTGGGACAGGCCGTCGATGCGTGCGTAGTCCAGATCCTCGGGCAGACGCAGTGTCTCATGGCGGCGCAGACGCTCGATCTCGTCTTGCTGGCGTGCGATGTATCCCTGGTACTTAGCCTGGATCTGAACCTGGTCGGCGACGCTGGGATCGAGCGCAGGCGCCTCGTCGTCGAGGTCGGCATGCGTCAGTTCGGGCCGCTTGAGTAGATCCGCAAGACGATATTCGCGGGCCAAGGGCTTGTCGAGCTTGCTTGAAAGGCGCTGGGCCAGCTCACTCTGGGGCTGTACCCAGGTATCCCGCAGGCGTTCGGATTCGCGGGCGATGGCTTCGCGCTTGGTGGAAAAACACTGCCAGCGCTCGTCATCGACGAGCCCGAGTTCCCGACCAATCTCGGTGAGACGCAAGTCAGCGTTGTCCTCGCGCAGCAGCAGGCGATGCTCGGCCCGCGACGTGAACATGCGGTACGGCTCCTGGGTACCCATGGTGATCAGATCATCGACCAGCACCCCGAGATAGGCCTCGTCGCGACGCGGCGCCCAGGCATCCTGGCCCTGGGCACGCCGTGCAGCGTTGAGCCCGGCCAGCAAGCCCTGGGCGGCAGCTTCCTCGTAGCCGGTAGTGCCGTTGATCTGACCGGCGAAGAACAGGTTGTGGATAAATTTTGTTTCCAGCGAGTGACGCAGATCGCGCGGATCGAAGAAATCATACTCGATGGCATAACCGGGACGCGTGATGTGCGCGTTCTCGAAGCCTTTGATCGAACGTACCACCTGGAACTGCACGTCGAAGGGCAGCGAGGTTGAAATCCCGTTGGGATAGAGCTCGTGAGTATCGAGGCCTTCGGGCTCAACGAAGATTTGGTGACTCGACTTGTCCGCGAAGCGATTCACCTTGTCTTCGATGGACGGGCAGTAGCGCGGCCCGACACCCCCGATGACACCAGAATACATCGGAGAGCGTTCGAGATTGGCGTGAATGATCTCGTGGGTACGGGTGTTGGTATGCGCAATGTGACAGTTCATCTGACGTGGATGCTGCTCGCGGTTGCCGAGATATGACATCACCGGGGTCGGCGTATCGCCAGGTTGGGTCTCGAGTACCGAGAAATCCACGCTTTTGGCATCCAGTCGCGGCGGCGTACCGGTCTTGAGCCGATCGACGTTGAACGGCAGGGCACGCAGGCGTTGCGCCAAGGCATTGGAGGACGGATCCCCGGCACGCCCGCCGGAGTGATTGTCCAACCCGATGTGGATAACGCCGCCGAGGAAGGTCCCGGTGCACAGCACCACGCTCTCGCCATAGACCCGGATACCCGTCTGTGTGACGACGCCGCGCACCGTGTTGCCGTCGACGATCAGGTCGTCGGCAGCCTGTTGGAAGAGCGTCAAATGAGACTGGTTTTCCAGTTGGCTGCGGATCGCGGCTTTGTAACGGACGCGATCGGCTTGGGCCCGAGTGGCACGCACGGCGGGCCCCTTGCGGGCATTGAGTACACGGAACTGAATGCCGCCGAGATCGGTGGCATGCGCCATGGCGCCGCCTAAGGCATCGATTTCCTTGACCAGGTGGCTCTTGCCGATCCCGCCGATGGCGGGATTGCAGGACATCTGGCCAAGAGTCTCGATGTTATGCGTCAGCAATAGCGTCTGACAGCCCATGCGAGCAGCAGCCAGTGCGGCTTCGGTTCCCGCATGGCCCCCGCCGATGACGATGACATCAAAGCGGTCTGGATAATCCACGTTACACCTCGAATCGCAGCGTATGGCTGCGGTCGTGCATGTCGGCAAGCCTCATCGTCAGGCGATGAAGCTTGGTAAATAGCCGGACAGTATAAACCCCTTGTGAGTAACCGTCAGGGTTTTCCACACATGGATTGCCAGTGGGTTGGCCCGTCATAGGGTCTCTTATTAATAACAATATAGAATTTAAAAGAAGTTCTGTTGTTGTTGTTATTACTGGTATCGACTAAATCTGGGGATAAGTGTAAAAAAACAAGTTTCATCAGGGTTTTACACTGTTCATCGCTGATAGGAAAAAGCGCAAATAGCCTGCGCGGGAGCGGGGGATGGCCTGTGGATGGAAGGGGGGCTTATCCACACGCCAGATCGTGCACCACTTGTCCCCAGGCGTATACCAGGGCCCCGCCCATAGTGGTTAACATTTGGCGGTTTTGCCTCTTAACCCCCGCATGACGGGGCTGGTAGCGAGAATGAGCGGTTCGTGACATCAATGTTATGCACAGGCAAAAAATTGCCTTGTGAAGACAGAAATGAAGCGCGGCGACCCTTGGAGGTCACCGCGTGATCGTGAGGTGGGAGCGCTACCTGGTGTTTGAGAACAAAAGCTAGTGCTTGAGAACGCGGGAGAGGAAAGCTTGGGTGCGTTCATGTTGGGGACGATCGAAAACTTCTTGTGGCGTGCCTTGTTCGACGATGCGGCCACCGTGCACGAAGATGACGCGGTCGGCGACCTCGCGTGCAAAACCCATCTCGTGGGTCACGATCATCATCGTCATGCCTTCATTGGCCAGTTCCCGCATGGCGTCGAGTACTTCGCCGATCATTTCCGGGTCGAGAGCCGAGGTGGGCTCGTCGAACAGCATCAGGCGGGGTTCCATCGCCAATGCGCGGGCCAAGGCGACTCGCTGCTGCTGGCCCCCGGAGAGCTGGCTGGGATACTTGTCGGCTTGATCGGTGATACCCACGCGTTCGAGCAGTCGATCGGCGATTTCCCGGGCTTTGGTGTTATTGAGCCCACGTACTTTCTCCGGGGCCAGGGTCACGTTGGCATGCACCGACAAATGGGGAAACAGATTGAATTGTTGAAAAACCATGCCGACCTCGGTGCGGATGGTCTGCAACGATTTTCCGCCCTTGCCGTAAGGTGTGAGCTCGTTGCCATCGACGACGATGCGTCCTGACTGAAACTCCTCGAGGCCGTTGACGCAGCGAATGAGCGTCGACTTGCCGGAACCGCTGGCACCGACGATGACGACCACCTCGCCAGCGGCGATCTCGAGATCGATATCCTGCATCACGTGCAGGCTACCGAAATACTTGTTGACCTTCTCCAGCGTGACGATCGGAGTGGTGGAATCTTGCTGACTGTCATTCATGATAGGCGCCTCATTGTCCGACCAGGCCCTTGCGCTCGAGCAGGCGCAAGGCGAAAGAGAGACTCAGGGTGATCGCCAGATAGAGCAAGGCGACCATCAAGTAGACCTCGAGCGCGGTGAAGGTGGTCGCGATATAGACCTGGCCCTGACGCACAAGCTCGCCCACGCCGATGACCGAGAACAGCGAGGTATCCTTGATGCTGACGATGCCCTGATTGCCAAGCGCTGGGATCATGCGACGTAGCGCCTGGGGCCAGATGATGTAGCGGAAGGTATCGGTCCGCGACAGGCCCAACGAAAGGCCGGCCTCGCGCTGACCCTTTTCGATGGATTGCACGCCGCCACGCACGATTTCCGAAATATAGGCACCCGCATTGAGGGCGATGGCGGCGATACCGGCAACGATGGCGTTGATCGGGCCACCGAGGAGTTGCGGCAAGCCATAGAAGATGAACAGTACCTGCACGAGCACCGGTGTGCCGCGGAATATCTCAATGTAGATAGCGGCCGGCCAGCGTAGTAAGCGCAGCGGACTGATGCGTAGTAGGCCGAAGACGATGCCGATCAGAAAGCCGATGGCGAGGCCACCGAAGGAGATCAGCAAGGTCCAGGGAATACCAGTGAGAAGATGCGGGAGGGAGGCGATGGCCGCCTGCCAGTCGAACTGGAAAGTGACGTCCACGAAGGTATCTCCAGGGTCGTGTCTCGGCGTACGTGCGCGCTGAGGCGACGACGCTCAGGGTGGATGATGAGCCATGAAAAGGGGCCGGGTGCATGGTCACCCGGCCCCTGAAGGATCGTCGTCTTTATTCGGCGTCAGGCGCCTTGCCGAACCACTTTTCATAGATATCGTCGTAGGTGCCGTCTTCACGCATCTCGCTGAGCGCTTGGTTGGCGGGCTCTACCCATTCGCTGCCCTTGACGAAGGCGATGCCGTATTGCTGACCTTCGTACAGTGGCCCGACCACCTTGGCTTTACCTTTGCCTTTGGTCTCGGCGAAGTAGCCAACGTTGGGCGCATCGTAGAAGACGGCATCGACACTGCCGCCCATGAGGGCCATGTACATGTCGGAACTGCCGGGATACGGGGTGATTTCGGCGTCGTCACCAAGCTCTTCCTGAAGGTAGTCGTAGCTGGTGGAACCGATCTTGGTGCCGATACGCATGCCTTCGAGGTCGTCGAGTTCTTCGACGTCGTCGTTGTTACTGGGGACCAGGATGCGTAGACCGCTGTCGTAGTACGGATCGGAGAAATCGACAATCTCGCTGCGCTCGTCGGTAATCGTGATGCCGGCGATGGCGATATCGACGTTGCCGGTCTGCACAGCGGGGATAATGCCGTTGAAATCCATGGTGTTGAGATCGATTTCGAAGCCGGCTCGGTCGGCGATGGTGTTGATGATGTCGATGTCGAAACCGACCATTTCGCCGCTATCTTCGTCCATCATTTCGAAAGGCACGAAGCTGGGGTCGGTAGCCACGGCGAGCGTGGGCGTATCCTGGGCGAGAGCGGCACCGCTGGCACCCAGTGCCAGAGCCAGGGCGGAAAGACGTAGTGGCAAGTTTTTCATGGTGTTCCCCGTTTGCTGTTGTTGATGGGACCGGTTCTACATTGACGAGTCCCGGTGGGGGCGTCAAGTGGAGGCAGGGGGAACGCGAAAGAAGAGAAGGGGCATCCGCGTGGCGGACGCCCGAGGCGCTGCATGACCGCTCAGACGGCGAACGAGGCACCGCAGCCGCAGGTAGATGTGGCGTTGGGGTTCTTGATGATGAAGCGCGCTCCGGCGAGGCCTTCCTCGAAATCTACCGTGGAGCCAACCAGGTATTGATACGAGAGGGCGTCAATGATCATCGACGCGCCACCATGTTCGATGACGGTATCCTCATCGCCGACGTTTTCGGCGAAATCGAAACCGTACTGGAAGCCCGAACAGCCTCCACCGGTGACGTAGACACGCAGTTTGAGACCCGGCTTGCCCTCTTCCTCGACCAATACGCCCAGACGCTGGGCTGCGGCATCGGTCAAGTACATGGGCACCGGGACGAACGATTCAGCCCCGCTCATGGGTGACCTCCTTAATCCATCGTGTGGCATATGGCTTACCATTATCGTGAAAACCAAGCAAAACGGTCAACTTTGTATTGCTCTGGAGTGCTGCCTACCGTCCTTCGCTAAGGTGTATGATAGAAAATACGCTATGTCAGGTTGACATGGCGACGCCGGGGCGTGGCCATGCCGCGCGCCATGTCCTCGGTAGAATTATCCGTTCATGGGGAGATATGGTGTGCCTTCGCGTCGGTTTCGACCACCGCTCAAGCGGCCCAGTATGGACGCTTTTCGTCGCCGCTTGGCAAGTGTCGATGCGTTGCCGCAGTTATGTGTGCTGGGGGTCCTCTCGGGGCTTCTGACCGGTGGTCTAATGGTCGTGTTTCGCGGCGCACTGGAGTTTGGGGCGCTGGCTTTCATGCCCGATGGCGACCCCGAGGCCTTCGAGCGACTCGCAGTCCCTCTTCGCGTGGTATTGCCGTTGATCGCTGTGGCGCTGATCGGTCTGTGGCTATGGCGTATGCCGACGAGCGTCGGCAAGATCGGCATCGGTCATGTCATCGAACGGTTGACTTATCACCAGGGCAAGATGCCGCTACGCAACTGGATCACCCAGTGGTGGGTAGGGCTCGTGGCCCTATTGGGCGGTCTTTCAGCAGGGCGCGAGGGGCCCGCCATTCACCTTGGTGCGGCGGCATCGAGCTGGATCGGCCAAACCATGCGGTTGCCCCACAACAGCCTGCGCGTATTGGTGGGGTGCGGCACTGCGGCGGGCATCGCCGCGTCGTTCAATACGCCAATTGCCGGTGTCATCTTCGCCATGGAAGTGGTGATGATGGAGTACACCATTACCGGTTTCATGCCGGTCATTCTAGCCTCGACTACCGGTGCCGTTGTCTCGCAGTTGGTCTACGGTTCCCAGCCCGCCTTCTCGGTGCCCAGCGTGCAGTTGGCTTCGTTGTTCGACTTTCCTTGGATCGCTGTTACGGCCTTGTTGATCGGGCTGGTGGCCGGTGGCTTCGTGCGTCTTGCCAGGCCTGCCGTGTGGCAGACACGCCTGCCCATGTGGGGTCGATTCCTGGCGGTGGGTGTCGCGGTGGCGGCACTGGCCTGGTGGTACCCTCAGGTCCAGGGGATGGGCTATGACTCGCTAGAGCGCATGCTCGTCGGTCAGCCGGCGCTGGATGTGCTGATCGCCGTGGCGCTCGGCAAGCTGGCGCTGACGGCATTGGCCATCGCCTTCGGGGTTCCGGTGAGCATCATTGGGCCGATTCTGGTGTCGGGGGCGGCCCTGGGCACGTTGTGCGGACTGTTGTGGGCCACGCTGATGCCGGAGCTAGCTTCGTCACCGGTGGTGTTCTCGCTGCTGGGCATGGCCGCCATGATGGGTGCCGTCCTGCAGGCGCCCCTGGCGGCATTGATGGCGCTTTTGGAATTGACCCACAATTCGAGCATCCTGCTGCCAGGCATGTTGGCGGTGGTCATTGCAGTGCTGGTGGCGCGACAGGGGTATCACTGCTCAGGTTTTTTCATCTCCACGCTCGATAGCCAGGGCCTGCATCCCTTGCAGCGCCCCTTGATGCAAGCCTTGTCACGGGTCGCGGTGCCTGCCGTCATGGAGCGCAGCGTGGCCCGGGCGCCGCGCATACTGACGCGCGCCCAAGCTCAGGAACTGCTGGCCGGCAAACCCACTTGGCTGGTGGTCTCGCGCGAGAACGACAAACCACCGGTAGGACTCAAGGCCGCCGGGCTGGCACGGCTCATGCTCGACGAGCAGTGGCAGGGCGAGACGCGTTTCGACCTACTGGAGATTCCCGGCCAGCGGGTCGACATGGCGCCGATCGCCTTGCAGGCGACGCTTTCCGAAGCCTTCGAACAGCTCAACAAACAGGGGGTCGATGTGCTGTATGTCGAGCACACCACGGCGCCGCTGATCCGCAAGATTTCGGGTATCATCACCCGCGACGCCATCGAGAACTACTACCGTAACAAATGACTCCGGCACGGCTCCGAGGCATTTTCTGAAAGAACGTAGAACTAGCATTAAGGACTCGCCATGTATCATTGGATCTTATCGCTGCATCTAGTTGCCGTCATGACCTGGTTCGCGGCACTTTTCTTTATCCCCCGATTGTTCGTCTATCATGCCCAGGCGCGCGATCATGGCGATGAACAGGCGATGGGCTACTTCCAGCTCATGGAACGGCGCCTCTACAAGGGCATCATGCTGCCGGCGATGATCGCGGTGATCGTTTTGGGTGGGCTGCTGATCTATCTAGTGCCGAGCGTCATGAGTAATGGCTCGTTTCATGTCAAGCTGCTGCTGGTCGCCTTCTTGATCGGCTACCATCATGTGTGTCTGGCCTATCTCAAGCAGTTCGCGGCGGGGCGTTGCCAGAAGAGTCTGAAATTCCTGCGTGTCTTCAATGGCATTCCCGTCCTGCTGCTGTTTGCCATCATCCTGCTCGTCGTGTTTCAGCCGTTTTGATGGCGACGCCAAGATTGCCGGCGGTGCTGGTGCTTGCTGGACACGATCCCACTGGTGGGGCGGGGCTGACCGCCGATGCCGAAGCCATCCGTGCCTGCGGTGGCTGGCCGTTGACCGTGCCCACCGCGCTGACGGTGCAAACCACGCGTGACGTAAAGCGCGTCATGCCGTGTTCGCGCGAGAGCATCGAAAGCGCTTGCGAGGCCTTGTTCGCGGATATCGAGATTAGTGCCATCAAAGTGGGATTGATCGCCGACCGTGCGTCCCTCGAGGCGGTCATCGCTGTGGTGAGCGCGCATCCCCATTTACCGTTGATCGTCGACCCGGTGATGCGCGCCGGTGGCGGCAGCGCACTGGCGCCCGATGACAACGTGGCGATTTACCGCGAACGCCTGCTCTCGCTAGTGGATATCTTAACGCCCAATCGCCAGGAGTTGGCGCGTCTGAGCGGGGCTTTCGGCAGCGAGGTGGATCGGGTGGTGGAGCTGATGTCGCTGGGCGCGCAGGCGATTCTTGTCACCGGTGCCGATGCCTGGGATGAAGAGACATTCATGCGTGATGAGGTTGTCCACACCCTGCATACCCCCGACAATAGTCGTCAATGGCGCTGGCCGCGGCTGGCGGGTGATTACCATGGGTCGGGATGTACCCTGGCGGCTTCGCTGGCCGCGCGTCTGGCGTGTGGTGAATCCTTGATCGAAGCATGCAGCCAGGCCCAACGAGTGGCGTGGGATAGCTTGCTGCATGCGCAACGTCCCGGGCACGGTCAGGCGTTACCCGATCGCCTGTGGCGATTGCCGCCCTTCGAGAGCGAGGCAACATGACGGCGGATTGGACGCGAGGCATTTACGCCATTACCGATGCGACGCTGCTGCCGGACGATGAACGCTTGTTCTCGGCTTGCGAGCGCGTTTTGAGCGCGGGTCCGGCGCTGCTGCAGTATCGTGACAAGTCGGCGGATGCCGATAAACGCTGGCGCCAGGCCACGACCTTGGCTGGGTATTGCCACGATGCCGGGGTCCCGCTGATCGTCAACGATGATACCGCCTTGGCGGTGCGGCTGGGCGCGCGTTTCGGCACTACTATCGGGGTGCACCTGGGGCAGCAGGATGGCGCGCTGGACGCCGCGCGCGAGGCCTTGGGGCCCTCGGCGATCATCGGCGCGACCTGTCATGCGCGTCTCGACTTGGCCGAGCGCGCGACGGCCGAAGGGGCCAGTTACCTGGCCTTCGGCCGCTTCTTCGCCTCACACACCAAGCCGGAGGCACCACCGGCGCCCTTGTCGCTGCTCGGCGACGCAGCGCGTTTCGGCTTACCGCGTGTGGCGATCGGGGGACTCGACGTCCACACTATGCGTCTAGCCCGCGAGGCCGGTGCGGAGTTGCTGGCCACGGTACATGCCGTCTTTGGTGCCGACGATCCCGCCGTTGCCGTCAGAGGCTTGCAGGCGAGTCTCGGCGAGGCGGCGCGGCACTGAATTATCCACAGGTTTGAGCGGCATGTTGTTCGACCTGTCCAGAGAGTTATCCACAGCTTCTTTAGCGACACGTTATCTTAGCCACACACAGCCAGAGGAAGTCATGACCACGTCCGCACAACTCTTCGAGCAGGCTTGCCGTCACATCCCCGGCGGTGTGAATTCACCCGTGCGTGCCTTCAAGGGCATGGAACGCGCGCCGGTGTTCGTGGAGCGCGCCCAGGGCGCCTATCTCTACGATGTCGAAGGGCAGCGCTATATCGATTATGTCGGCTCCTGGGGGCCGTTGATCACCGGTCACGCCGATCCCGACGTGCTGGGCGCGGTACGCGCGCGACTCGACGACGGGTTGTCCTTCGGCACCCCGACCGCCATCGAAACGCGCATGGCGGATCTGATCTGCGAGATCATGCCGTCCATCGACATGGTGCGCATGGTCAACTCGGGCACCGAGGCCACCATGTCGGCGATTCGCCTGGCACGTGGCCATACCGGGCGCGACAAGATCGTCAAGTTCGAGGGCAACTACCACGGGCATTCCGACTCGCTGCTGGTCAAGGCCGGGTCCGGCGCGTTGACTCACGGCGAGCCGAGTTCGCCTGGCGTGCCGGCGTCCCTGGCCGAACATACCGTGACGCTGCCCTACAACGATCTGGATGCGGTACGTGCGTGTTTCACCGAGCTAGGGGACGAGATTGCCGGCATCATCGTCGAGCCGGTAGCGGGCAACATGAATTGCATCCCGCCGCAGTCCGATTTCCTCAAGGGCCTGCGCGAGATCTGCGATGAGCATGGCAGCGTGCTGATCTTCGATGAGGTGATGACCGGCTTTCGCGTGGCGCTGGGCGGTGCGCAGGCGCATTTCGGCGTGACGCCCGATCTGACATGCCTGGGCAAGATCGTCGGCGGTGGCATGCCGGTTGGTGCCTTCGGTGGTACGCGTGAGCTGATGGAGCAAGTCTCACCTTTAGGGCCGATCTATCAGGCGGGTACGCTGGCCGGCAATCCTCTGGCCATGGCGGCGGGGATCGCGTTGCTCGAGAAGATTCGCGAACCGGGCTTCCACGATGCGCTCGGCGAACGCGTGGCGACGCTGTGCGATGGCTTGGAAGCCCGCGCAGAGGCGGCCGGTGTGGATCTGATCACCCAGCGTGCGGGCGGCATGTTCGGCGTCTTCTTCACGGCCCAGCGGCGCGTCGATAATTTCGCCCAGGCCACTGCCTGCGATGCTGATACCTTCCGGCGCTTCTTCTTGGGTATGCTCGAGGAGGGCGTGTATCTGGCACCTTCGCCGTTCGAGGCGGGTTTCATGTCGAGTGCACATACGGCGGCCGATATCCAGACGACGCTGGACGCCGCTGAGCGGGTACTGGCAACACTGGGACAGGCCTGATACGGCGAGTGAACGATGCAATGCAACGACAGGATGCGGGAGAACGCTCAGTGAGCCAGGTATTGATCGAGGCATTGCGCCAAGGCCAGGAGTTTGGGCACCCGGTCGGCGAGATCGAGGTGTTCGAGACCCATATTTCCTGGGTCATCCTTACTGGCGACTATGCCTACAAGATCAAGAAACCGCTGGATTTTGGCAGTTTTCTGGACTTTTCCACCCTCGAAAAGCGGCGCCGGCTCTGCGAGCAGGAAGTGCGCCTCAATCGGCGGCTCGCTCCGGCGTTGTATCTGGAGACGGTGCCGATCAGTGGTACGCCCGAGGCACCGCGGCTGGATGGCAGTGGCACGCCGTTCGAGTATGCCGTCAAGATGCGCCAGTTCAGCAACCGTCACTTGTTCAGCACCTTGCAGGTGAGTGGCGAGCTTTCGGTGGAGTTGCTCGACGACCTCGTCGATCAACTGGTGGCGTTCCACGAAGACGCGCCGCGCATCAGTGGCGATAGCTCGCTGGGATCGCCGGACACCGTACGCCGCACGCTGGACCGTGAGTTCCGTTTGATCGAGGCGCGGCTCGACGATCCCCAGGCACGCGAGCGGCTTTCGCGGCTCGAAACCTGGAGCCTGGACAGCTTCGCGCGCCTAGAACACGAATTCGAGCGACGCTGGCGCGAAGGTTACGTGCGTGAGATCCACGGTGACATTCATCTTGGCAATGCGGTGCATTTCGAGGGCCGCGCGCTACTCTTCGACGGCCTGGAGTTCAACGCTGAACTGCGCTGGAACGATGTCGGCTGCGAGCTGGCGTTCTTGTTGATGGATCTCGAGGCGCGCGGCGAACAGGCCTTCGCCAACCATGTGCTCAATCGCTATCTGGAGCTCTCCGGCGATTATGAGCTGGTGCGCCTGCTTGCCTATTACAAGCTTTATCGGGCGCTGGTGCGGGCCAAGGTGGCGATGCTGCATTACCACCAACCGCAATTGACGGCGGACGAACGCCAGGAAGTGTATGCGGAATACCAGCACTACATTGCTTTGGCAGAGCGTTACAGCGAGTTTCGCTTCCCGTATCTGATCGTCGGCGTAGGGGTCTCGGGCAGCGGAAAGAGCCGTTTTACTGGCGATATGGTGCAGCGGCTGGGCGGCGTGCGGGTGCGCTCCGATATCGAACGCAAGCGGCTGTATGGCTTCGAGGCCCAGGCCAGTACCGCCGATGGTGCCGATATCTATACGTCTCAGGCCACTGCACGTACCTATGATCGTCTCGCCGAACTGGCGGGTATTTTGCTGGAATCAGGGCTGCCGGCCTGTGTCGATGCCACCTGCCTGACGCGCGCTCAGCGCACGCAACTGTGCTTCGAAGCCGAACGTCGTGGGCTGCCGGTACTGCTGGTGAGTTTCGAAGCGGATCACGCGACCCTGCGCGCGCGCATCGAAAGACGTGCCCAGCGTGGTGGCGACCCCTCCGAGGCGGGGCTCGAGGTACTTGAACGCCAGCTGGCACGTTTCGAACCCTTCGCCGACGATGAATTGAGCCATCTGGTCCATCTCGATACCACAGCACCGGATGCCAATCGTACCCTGGTGTCGATGATTCAGGAGCGTATCCAACTCAATTGAGGCGCCGTCATCGTCATGTCGCGGCTGCGTCATGGGCCTGTCATGTGTCCCTTTTATGCTAAAGGAGTGGTTAGGGTCGTCACGTTGCCGCATGGCGTGTAGGCAACGTGAATCTCGTGACATTGCGCCGCTCTTTTGGGAGCGGCGCTTTTTTTGTTGGTACCGCCGGGGTCATGACGTGCGCGCTTTGCGAGGACTGCGCAGCGAGACCATGGGCGGCGCACCGAGATTCTGACGCGCCCAGTTCATGGCCTGAATGCGGTTGTGAACCTTGATCTTGCGGAAGATATTGTAGAGATGCGACTTGACGGTATGCTCGCTGACGAAGAGTTGATCGGCGATTTCGGTGTTGGAAGCGCCGGTGCCCAGTAGGCCGATGATCTCCAGCTCGCGGTGGGTCAACCCGCATACCGGACGATACGCATTGAGCTGTTGGCGGCGATAGAAGTCGATCAGACGTGTCATGAGGTTGCGCGACATCCACAGATCGCCCTCGAGCAGCTTGGCGATACCCTTGCAGATCAGCAGCAGGTTGTCCTGACGATAGAAGACGCCCTGTAGATGCAGGCTGATCAGAAGCTCCGCCGCATGCTCATCGTCACGTAGGTTGAAGGCTGCGAGGATCATTTCCGGGCTTTCGCTGGCGCGGCTGTTCCATAGATGCATGCAGTTTTCGTCGACATGGTCGGCATCCAGCAATACCACGACCTTGCAATCCGTGGGCGGCTCGAAGCTTTCCTGAGTGCTCAGCGCCGAGACCTGACAATCGAGTTGCTGGCGAATGTAATCGATGAACAGCTGCGACTGCGGATTGCAGTCGGTGACCATCAGGACCCTTGTGTTTTCCATGCTCATGCGTTTCATCCCGGTGTTGTGTGAGACATTATCAGTGGCATCTCCCGACTTTCTCATGGTCGGTTTCATGCCGAATTGCCCTCAAGCCTTGTCCGAGATACGTCCTTTGTAAATAGACAGTAACCCCAACACCTTAAAACTTAAAGGAATATAATCTACATGTTTTTATACCCTTTGTTAATTTTACAGTCACATCAGGTGGTTGGGCGAGGCTCGCAGGTATCTCGATGAGCGCAGCGTGGGTGGAGGAAAAGAAATTTCAGGCATGTCGCTAATTTATATTAGTCAAATTTTGGTTTAAAAGTATGAGAAATGTCATTTAAGCCACTAAAGCATTGTTTTTAAACATATATTAATTAATGGTCAGAGTGGTTCCCCGACCGTAGTGCGGCCCGTAGAATGAGTGGCCGAGCGATAAGGAGGAAGCATGATGGCGGATCGAAAGACCCTGGTGCTAGCCAGTGGCAATACTGGCAAGTTGCGCGAGTTCCAACACTTGCTGGGTCCCTTGGGCCTTGAGGTGCGCCCCCAGCACGACTTCGCTGTGGTCGAGGTCGAGGAAACCGGCCTGACCTTCGTCGAGAACGCCCTGCTCAAGGCCCGCGAAGCCTCGCGGGTAAGTGGATGTCCTGCTCTTGCCGACGATTCGGGGCTGGATGTCGACGCCTTGCATGGCGCCCCGGGGATTTACTCGGCGCGTTTCGCAGGCGAGCCCAAGGATGATGGCGCCAACAATCGCAAACTCCTGGAAGCGCTTGACGCGGTGCCGGAGGGGCAACGCACCGCGCGGTTCTGGTGTGTACTGGTGTACTTGCGCCATGCCGAGGACCCGGTGCCGCATATCGTGCAGTGCGCCTGGGAAGGGGAAATTCTGGCGCACCCACGGGGCGAGGGCGGCTTCGGCTACGATTCACTCTTCTGGGTGCCGGAACGTGGCATGAGCGCTGCGGAGCTGCCCGCCGAGGACAAGAACCGGGTCAGCCATCGGGGCCGTGCCATGACTGCGCTGCTCGCCCAATTGTCCGCCGACTCATGACGACTCTGCCTCCCTTGTCACTCTATGTACACGTGCCCTGGTGCGTGCGCAAATGCCCGTATTGCGATTTCAACTCGCATGGCGTGGGGCATGACCGAACGCTTCCCGAACGCGCCTATGTCGACGCCCTGCTCGACGATCTGGATGCGGAGTTGGCGTTGGCCTGTGATCGCGAGCTGGTGAGTATCTTCATCGGCGGCGGTACCCCCAGCCTGCTGAGCGGCGCGGCGTATCGTCGTCTTTTACAGGCGATAGAGGCACGCTTACCGTTCGCCTCGGATATCGAGATCACCCTGGAAGCCAATCCCGGAGCCGTGGAACACGACCGCTTTGCGGCCTATCGCGAGGCCGGCATCAACCGCCTATCGTTGGGGGTGCAGAGTTTCCAGTCTCGCCAGCTCGAGCTCCTGGGGCGCATTCATGACGGCGATGAAGCCGCCCAGGCATTGCGCAACGCGCGCGCGGCGGGGTTCGATAACATCAACCTCGATCTAATGCACGGGCTTCCCGAGCAGGGCGTGGAAGATGCCCTGGCAGATATCGATCGGGCGCTGGCATTGGCGCCTGAACATATTTCCTGGTATCAGCTCACGCTCGAGCCCAATACCGAGTTCTACTCACAGCCCCCGCGCTTGCCCGATGAAGACATCCTGTGCGATATCCAGGAGGCTGGACACGCGCGGCTCGAGGCCGCGGGCTATTACCGCTACGAGATTTCCGCCTATACACGTCCCGATCACCAGGCGCGCCACAACCTCAACTACTGGACCTTCGGCGACTATCTCGGCATCGGGGCCGGGGCGCACGGCAAGTTGAGTGCTTGGCAGCCCGACGGCAGCCTGGCCATCGAAAGGCGTTGGAAGGTGCGTCAGCCGGAAGCCTATTTGCGGCGTGCACAGGATCCGCGCGGTTTCGTCGCCGGGCGTCGCGCTCTCGAGACGCAGGATCTGCCGCTGGAGTTTTTGATGAACGCCCTGCGTCTCACCGAGGGCGTTCCGCGACATTATTGGCGCGAGCGGAGCGGCCTGCCTGATACACTGCTCGACGCCCGACTGGAAGAGGCTCAGGCTAAAGGATTGCTGTGCGATCCGGCACGGCGCCTACAAGCATCGCCTCACGGGCTGTTATTCTTGAATGACCTGCTCGCGCTTTGTGATGAGCAGTGACAAATGCTTCGATAACAGGAACGCTAGAACGTTTTTCGAAGCGTATTTACAGCTAAGGAGAAAGGACGCATGCAACGCTCGATATGGATGGCGATTCCGCTGGCTCTGGCGATTGGTGTCACGGGTTGTGCAAGCAACGATGCGCAAACCGGCGGCCAACAGAGTGACCACGGCAAGACCTTAGGTGGTGCGGGCATTGGTGCTGCAGTGGGCGCAATTGCCGGGGCGCTGACCGGGGACGGCAGCACCAGCCGGCGTGACCGTGCGTTGATCGGGGCGACTGCCGGGGCAGCCATCGGCGGCGGTGTGGGCGCCTACATGGATGCTCAAGAAGAAAAGCTGCGCAAGGATCTCGACGGGACCGGCATCGGGGTCGACCGTCAGGGCGACAATATCGTCCTCAACATGCCCAGCAGCGTGACCTTCGATGTTGACTCCAGCGAGCTACGGACGCCCGCTCGTCAGGCACTCAACGATGCCACCGCCGTCATGCGCGAGTATCCCAAGACACGGATCAACGTGGCAGGCTACACCGACAGCACCGGTAGCGCCGACTACAACCAGCGCCTGTCGGAGCGTCGCGCGCAGTCCGTGGCTGATTATCTCGGTCAGGGAGGCATCGCTGGCAATCGTATCGCTACGGTCGGCTACGGTGAAAGCCAACCCGTCGCCAGCAATGATACTGAAAGCGGCCGTGCCCAGAACCGTCGTGTCGAAATCACGCTGACGCCTGTCACTCAGCAGAGCTAAGCGACCACGGCAGCGTGCCAGGCCGGTTCACGCCGGCCTGGCCTGCCAGGTTCATCAGCGCCCCTGACGTGGGCTTCCTCCGCGCTTCACGTCGTTTCGGAACCTTTCATGCTCGCCTATCAGCACGCCTACCACGCCGGTAATTTTGCCGACGTTCACAAACATCTCTCTGTGTTCGCCGTTCTGCGTCATCTATTACGTAAACCTTCCCCTGTTACGTATGTGGATACACATGCCGGACGCGGACTGTATTCCCTCGATGCCGAGGAAACACAGCGCCTCAAGGAATATCGCCACGGTGTGGCGAGTCTCTGGGCGGCGCGCGAGTGCCTTGCCGACGATCCGTTGCTGGGCCCATGGTGCGAGTGTCTCGGCACAGTGCAGGCATCACCTCGGCTCAGCCACTATCCGGGGTCGCCCTGGTGGTTGTCCCAGGCATGTCGGGTGCAGGATCAGCTCGACCTGTACGAGCTTCATCCGGGCGAGGCGAGCCATCTCGAGGCCCAAGCATTGCCCGATCAGGCACGACGCTTCTACGCGGACGGGCTGGCCGGCCTGCGTGCCTCTTTGCCGCCTACGACGCCCCGCCTTTGTGTGCTCATCGACCCCAGTTACGAGATCAAGCAGGAATATGTCGACGTCGCTACGACGTTGCAGGCCGTGTCCGCGAAGGTGCGTCACGCCATCGTCTTGATCTGGTATCCGTTATTGCCCAGCGGGCGCCATCACGAATTGCTCGATGCCGTCCAGCGCAGTGGGGTACGCAAGGTCTGGCGCAGCGAGCTGCTGCTGCATCCGCCCGGCGATGCCACGCATGGCATGTACGGTAGCGGCATGCTGATCTTCAACCCGCCCTGGGGCGTGGATACGCAGCTCGATGACAGCCTGGCGCGTGTCGTACGCTGCCTGGGGGGCGACGCGACACATTCATCGCAATGGTGGGCGCCGGAGTGAGACAACAAAACGACAATGGCACCAGCAGGGGGTTGCTGATGCCGTTGCGTGATCGCACCGGGTCTTTATAGACCTAGCTTGCCGCGCAGGGTCGCGAGATCCTCGGCAAGCACGGTGACCGGCCCGACGAAGGCGCGCCGGTCCGTCTCGCTGACCTTTTCGTAGCTGACGAAACCGGACTCGGGATTGTTGGTTTCGTGCCGGTAGTGGGCGAGTGTGTCTTCAACGGCGGCGAAGTTTTTCTCGACACGGTCGACGAAGGCCGGGTCTTCCTCGGCGACTAGCGGCTTGAAAAGCTCGAAGATCTTCTGCGAGCCGTCGACATTACCCTGGAAATCCCACAGGTCGGTGTGGCTATAGCGGTCTTCCTCACCGCTGACCTTGGTTGCGGCGACTTCTTCCATCAGTGCTGCAGCGCCGCCAACGACCTGCGCGGGCGGAAAGGTCAAATCCTGTACGCGTGATTCGAGGTCATTGACGTCCGTCATCAACTGTTTGGCGTAGGGCGTAAACCCTTGGGTGGTCTGTTCCTTGAAGAGGCCGTATTCGAGACGATGGAAACCGGTGAAGTCGGGATCCTCGACTCCGTGTTCGTAGTCGTCCTCTCGGGCGTCGATGCTGGCATCTAGATCGGCGAACAGCTCGGCGATCGGCTCGATGCGTTCGTAGTAGACCCGTGTCGGGGCGTAGAGCGCTTGGGCGCGTTCCAGATCGCCGGCCTCGATGGCCTGGGTAAATTTCTCGGTATGGCTGACGAATTGATCGAGATTATCGAGCACGTAAAGTTTGTACTCGGCTATCGGTTCGACCAGCGCCTCGGGATCGACGTCCGCCTGGGCCGGTGTCTGCAGGGCCATGAGGCCGAAGACGCTAGCGGCAAAAAACAGTGCACGCGGTGACATGCGATGACTCCTTGAGTGGGGATCGAGTTGTTCGTGGGCCAGTTCGGTCATGGCTATCGGCACCTGGGGAGCGCCTGTCGTTGTGATCAAGCATGGGGCGCGGTCGCTTCCAGCAGGGAACGACCGAGAACGTCGTGTTCATCGATGGCGCCCGGTAGCGTGAAGAAGTATCCGCCGCCTACCGGTTTGATGTATTCCTCCAGCGGCTCGCCGTTGAGGCGGTTCTGAACGGTGATGAAACCGGCCTCGAGATCGGCTTGGTAGACGATGAATAGCAGCCCCATGTCGAGCTGGCCATTGGCCTCGACGCCGTTGGAATAGTTGAACGGTCGACGCAGGATACGGTGCTTCTCGAAGCCTGGGGTACGCGGGTTGGCCAGCCGAATATGCGCGTCCAGCGGGGTGATCTGGCCATCCACGTCGTTGGCGTAGTCGGGCTTGTCGTATTCGCTGCCGCCAGACAGTGGCGCGCCGCTTTCCTTGCGCCGCCCGAAGATCGCTTCTTGTTCGGCCAACTGCGCGCGATCCCAGCGTTCGACGAAGTTGCGAATGATGCGTACTACCTGATAGCTACCGCCGTGGGTCCAGTCGGGTTCGTCGGGATCGGCGCCGGTCCACACCAATGCGTTCATCAGAGCGTCGTCGTCGGTGTTCGGGGTGGCGGTGCCGTCGCGAAAGCCCAGGTAATTGCGCGCGCTGGGCGCGGGGAGATCAGGACTGGGTGGCATCACCGGCACCGTGCCTTCTTGTTTCCAGCGCACCATGAGAAGGCCGGGCGTGTACTTGATGATGTCGCGCAGGGCGTGAATGGTCGTATCGTGCGTATTGGCGCAGATCTGCAAAGACAGGTCGCCGTGGCAACGTGCCGGCTCCAGAGCGTCGTTGGGGAATCCCGTCATGCGTTGCAGATGCTTGGGCTTGGCGTTCGCCAGGCCGAAACGCTCGTCGAACACCGAGGCACCCAACGAGACGGTGACGGTCAGCGCGTCCGGGGCGATGGTCGGCCCGAGGATGCCGGAATCCGCCGGTGGATAACTTGGGTCGCGTTTAGGATAGGTGCCGCCTTGGGTAAGAAAGGCGATACGCTCGGTGAGGATGCGCAAAAGCCGCTCCAGTCCGGCGCGGTCACGGGCCAGCACGTCGCAGACAACGACCATGCCGGTGGCCGGACGCGGGGTGAGAATGCCCTGCTGGTGACGGCCGTGAAAGGGATGAGACTGCTGGGTGGTGGTACTGACCGGTGCGCCGGTAACGGCGTGGGCACCGGCGGCATCGTCGCGCGATCCGGCCCAGGCCGAACCGCCCAGCCCGGCGGCGGCACCGGCCGCCCCCAGCCCCTGTAGAAAGCGACGTCGATCCAATGTAAAGGGGCAGCGTGAGGTATTGTCGGGTCGATCACTCATGTCGATAAGCCGTGATGATGCAAGAGGGACGATGATCAGCCATTCAGGGCCAACGTGCGGTCGAGCTTGTCCAGGGTGTCGGCCAGGGCGTGGGTGTCGGTCAGCAAGGCGTCGCGGTCGACAGCGCTGCTGCGTTTCGCTCCCGGCGCTATGTTGCTCTTCTCCGGCAAGTCCTGCTGGAGTCTGGCGAGCTGCGCTTGCAGGCCTTCCAGGGCGTCCGGTGCCTGACGTTCGAGTAGCGGCGCGAGTAGCGTGACGATCTTCTCGGCGCCTGCGGTCAGGCCTTGTAAGTCGAGCAGTTCATGTGCGTTCAGTGTCTTGCTGTCGATGGCGTGGGCGTGCCAAGCCTTGAGTACCCGGGCGCTGCCGTTGGCCAGTTGAGACGGCGGAATCGCCTGGTGTCTGAGGCGTTCGCCGAGTGTCCGAGTATCTTCGAGCAGTTGCGTTGCGATCGGAATCAGGCCGTCGGTGCTCCCAGTCTCGAACAAGCCTTGGGCCAGACGATGAAAGCCGACGAATTCTGGATCCTGCTCGCGCTCGGCGAAGTAGTCGGCGCGGGCATTGAGGCGTTCGTCGAGATCGCTATAGAGCCCGGTGGCCATCGCCAAGCGTTGATCGATGAGGCGTGCCTCGCGGTAGGCCATGCGTGCCGTGTCCAGTTCTCCGGCAGTAATGGCCTGGTGCAAGGTCTCGGTGGCTTCGATCAGGCGACGCGTCTGTAGGGTCAGGTAGACCTTGTATTCGGCCAGCGGAGCGATGAAATCCTGGCGCGACAAGGCGACCGCTGGTGCATCGTCGTTGGCCGTGACGTGGAGGGTGCCATGGGGATTGCTCAATAACCCGCAGGTCATGGCGTAGTCGCCCTCCGCCAGAGTCGCGGTCAGCGGCTGGTGCAGGCCGGGGGCGATGTTCTCGCGCTCTTCGAGCACCATCACGCCATCCAGAATCTCCCATTCGATGGCTCGCTGGGAGTCGTTGACGATGCTGAAGCGCGTCTCACCGGCGGGCACGCTGAGTTCACGGGGTTCGCAGCCCTGAGCGGTGACCACGAGCCGGACATCGCCGTCGCCATGGTCGCGACCGTTAAGCGATAGCGCGAACAGGCCCAAGGCGGCGAGCATCAGCACGGCCGATGCCAATATGCCGAGCTTGAGCAGCCGTGCGGAGGGAGGGGAAGACGGGGGCATGGAACTCTCTCCGATCAGCGAGCGTTGGTGCGTGGGACGGCCGATCGCGCGGTGCGAGCGGGGCGAAAGAACAGCAGTAGCGTCGCCAGTAGATAGCTGACATACACCACCGCCTCGCTCACGGTCGGGGCCGGCTGGTAGCCGAGCACACCGGCGAACACGGCGCCGAGCGGTGAATCCAGCGGCAACCGGTCGCCGAGGTTGAAAAGGACCTGCTGGGCATGGTTCCAGACGCCGGCTTCATGCAAGGCACGCACTGAACCAGCCAGCAGGCCAGCGGCCACCAGCAGGATGAAGAATCCAGTCAGACGGAAGAAATGCGCGAGGTTGAGGCGCAGGCTACCGCGATAGAGAGCCAGGCCCACCAAGAGTGCGGCGAGAATACCCAGCAAAGCCCCTAATGGAGCAGCCTGGTCGGTGCTTTGCTGGAACACCGCGAGCAGGAAGAAAACCGATTCCAGCCCCTCGCGGGCCACCGCCAGGAATACCATGCCGATCAGCGCCAGGGTCTGGCGATGACCGCTTTCGAAGGCGTCGTCGAGGGCACCGGTCAGCGAACGGCGTACACTATGGGCGGCACGGCGCATCCAGAACACCATCCAGGTCAACACACCCACGGCGATCAATCCGACGAGTGCCTCGAACAGCTCCTGCTGACGTTGGGGGAACTCGGCGCTGGCGAACTGTAGGCCTGCGCCGACACTCAGGGCCAAGGCGACAGCAAGGAAAACGCCGATCCATACTGCGGGCATCCAGGCGCCACGCCCGGTCTGGCGAAGATAGCTGGCGATGATGCCGACGATCAGGGCGGCCTCGAGCCCCTCGCGTAGCATGATGAGAAAAGGGACAAGCACGTTGGTGTCCTGGTGAAGCGGGATAAGAGGATACGATCTCGAAAGATAATGAGATTCGTTGTTATTTGTAGGTTACGCCTGCCCCAAGGTCGTGGCAAGCCAATTCCTAAATCAATTCGTCTTCACTGATGGAATAGGTTCCTGGCGATAGCGCGCGGTGACGATCGCCAGGAAGGGGGCGTGCGGCCTTACTTCCCGATGCAGAAGCTGCCGAAGATTTCGCCGAGCAGGTCGTCGGCGGTGAATTCGCCGGTGATTTCGGCGAGCGCGTGCTGCGCTTCACGAAGATCCTCGGCGAGGAGTTCACCGGCGCCGTGACCCTGTAGTTGGGCGATGCCGTTGTCGAGCGCCTGACCGGCGCGGTCGAGGGCATCAAGATGTCGCCGGCGTGCAGAGAAACGTCCCTCGGTGGTGGCATCGAAGCCCATCACCGTCTTGAGATGGTTCTTCAAGTTATCCACACCCACTCCGGTAATGGCGGACATGCGCACCAGTGGTGGAGTTGTGGATAAATCACTTACGGCGTCCTCACCGCTTTCGTCGATCTTGTTGCGCACCAGCGTCAGGCGCTCGGGATGGGGGAGGCGCGCGACGAATTCGGGCCAGAGTTGCATGGGGTCGGTCTGAGTCGTGGTCGCCGCATCGACCAATAGCAGCACGCGGTCAGCCTTCTCGATTTCTTCCCAAGCGCGGGCGACCCCGATTTTCTCGATGGCATCCGGTGTGTCGCGCAACCCAGCGGTGTCGATGATGTGTAGCGGCATGCCATCCAGATGAATGTATTCGCGCAGTACGTCGCGGGTGGTGCCTTCGATGTCGGTGACGATGGCACTGTCGCGTTCCGTCAGGGCGTTGAGTAGGCTCGACTTACCGGCATTGGGGCGCCCGGCGATGACCACGTTCATGCCTTCGCGCATCAACGCCCCCTGACCGGCGGCGGCGCGTACCTCGCCGAGCATGGTGTGCACGTCGTTAAGCATCGCCGCTACCTTGCCGTCGGCGAGGAAGTCGATCTCCTCCTCGGGAAAGTCGATGGCGGCTTCGACGAACATGCGTAACTCGATCAGTTTATCGACGAGCGCTGCGACGCGCGTCGAGAATTCTCCCTGCAGCGAGCGCAGGGCGTTCTCGGCGGCGGCGCGGGAACTGGCATCGATCAGATCGGCGATGGCCTCGGCTTGGGCCAGGTCGAGCTTGTCGTTGAGGAAAGCGCGCTCGGAGAACTCGCCGGGACGCGCCAGACGGGCGCCTAGCGTGACACAGCGTTCGAGGAGCAGGTCCATGATCACCGGTCCGCCATGCCCTTGTAGTTCGAGAACATCCTCGCCGGTAAAGGAGTGGGGGCCGGGGAAGAAGATCGCGATCCCTTCGTCGATGACATCGCCGTTGGCGTTGTGGAAGGGACCGTAATACGCGTGACGCGCCGCCGGGCAATGACCGAGTATGCCTTCGGCCAAGGTGCGGCTGGCGGGCCCGGAGATGCGTACGATGCCTACTCCTCCCCGTCCGGGGGGCGTGGCGATGGCAGCGATGGTGTCTTGGCGATAGAGAGGCGTGGCAGTCATGTCATTCTCCGACTCGTTGCCGGTATTGTCCGGGTGGCAGGCCCAAAACGCCAGACCCCCGCCGAAGCGGGGGTCTGATCTAGTGGAAATCGAGAAGCCGTTAGCTCTTGGCTTTACTCGTCTTTCCCGTTTCGCCGTCACTTTCGATCTTGCGCGTGATAACCCACTGCTGAAGGATCGAAATGACGTTGTTGCAGATCCAGTAGATCACCAGGCCGGCCGGGAACCACAGGAAGAAGAACGTGAAGACTACAGGCAGCATCTTCATGATCTTGGCCTGCATGGGATCCGGCGGTGTCGGGTTCAGCAACTGCTGAACGAACATCGAAGCACCCATGATGATCGGCAGGATGAAGTAGGGGTCCTGGGCCGAAAGGTCATTGATCCACAACATGAAGGGCGCATGACGCAGTTCCACTGATTCCAGCAACATCCAGTACAAGGCGATGAAGACCGGCATCTGCACGACGATGGGCAAGCAGCCCCCCAGAGGATTGATCTTCTCCTTCTGGTAGAACTTCATCATCTCCTGCGACATCTTCTGTCGGTCGTCGCCGTACTGCTCCTTGATGCGCTTCATCTCCGGGCCCATCTTGCGCATCTTCGCCATTGACTTGTACGCCTTGGCAGAGAGCGGGAAGAGCACGAGCTTCACGACGACCGTGAGCAGCACGATCGACCAACCCCAGTTGCCGATTAGGCCATGGATCTTCGCCAGCAGCCAGAACAGCGGGTTGGCGATGAACCACAGCCAACCGAAGTCGACGGTCAGCTCCAGGTGCGGCGCGATGTCTTCCAGACGGTCCTGAATCTTGGGGCCCATGTAGAGCGTCGCGGCCAGAGTGGCTTCACTGCCGGGCTGGATCTGCTGGGAGGGGCCGGCAAATGCAGCGACATTGCGATCACGAGAATCGATATTGGCGTAATAAAGATTCTCTTGGCTCTGCACCGGAACCCATGCTGAAGTGAAGTAGTGCTGGATCATGGCGACCCAGCCGCCCTCGGAGTTGACATTTTTGAAGTTGCCTTCACGAATGTCATCGAAGTCGATCTTCTCGTAATTGCTTTCTTCCGTGGAGAAGGTCGCGCCGAGGAATGACTTCATGCTCATAGGACCGCCACCCTGGCTGGGATCGGCGCTATTGTCGCGAGCAAGCTGACCGACGAAACGTGCGGAGACAGGCGTTTCGCTCTGGTTGTCGAGTAGGTACTCGACATTGACCGCGTAACTGTCGCGATCGAAGGTATAACGCTTGATGACGTCCACGCCATTGACCTCGGCCGTGAGGTCGACGCTTAGGCTATCTTGCTCGTCGCCGAGCGAATATTGCATTTGCTCGGAAGAGAAATCGATGCGCCCATCATGGCCCTCCAATTGCAGCCCCGACTTGGCAACGTAGCTGCGCACGTTGTTGTCGCTGAGGAGAACGAAGGGTTGCTCGCTATTCAAGGACTCTTTGTGCTTGGGTAGAGCAGCATAGACGACATCGCCGCCACGCGGATCGATGCGAATATCCAGTGTGCCGGTGCGTACCTCGATCAAGCCGTCCGAGTCGGTTTGCCCGTCCGCACCAGGCATGTCGGCGGCCTCTTGCGATGAGGCACTGTTACCGCTGCTGTTGGACGTGGGAACCGAGAGGCTGTCGTTGCCGGCGTTACTATCGGACGTATCCTGGGTAACGCTTTCAGGTGCGCGTTGTTCGACGCTGTTTTGCCCATAATCCGCGTTCCACTGAATGACCAGTAGATAGGCGAGTACCGCGAGCGGGATGACAAGTAGGAGTCGTTTTACGTCCATAAGGATTCTGCCCGGTGATACATTCTGACGTCACGTCCCGACCGGCACTGCGGCCACGGTGGAACGTGGCGAAGAAATGCCGATCAAGGAGATGGCGTGGACGAGACCGACTGCTTGCGTACGTCTTTTTCCAGGCGTCGCCACATGCCGTGCAATTGGCGATGCAAGGTATCGTTATCCAGCTCATGAGCTCCACGCCGAGCGAGAAAGATGATATCCACGGCGGGTAGATGATGCTGCTGGAGACGAAAGGATTCACGGACGAGGCGTTTCAGACGGTTACGGTCGACAGCACGACGTACGTTCTTCTTGCTAAACACGAGCCCCACTCGCGGTTCACCGAGAGTATTGGGACGCGCAAGCATCAAAAGGCCCTTGCCGTGCACCTTGAAGGCCGCGTGAGCGAAGACGTGCTGATAGTCCCCGGCAGTTAGCAGTCGCCGCCGCCGGGGAAAGCCCTGATCGGACATTCGTTGTCCAGTCAGGCGCTCAGACGCTTGCGACCTTTGGCACGACGACGCGCCAGCACCTGGCGGCCGTTCTGGGTGGCCATGCGAGCACGGAAGCCGTGCACGCGCTTGCGCTTTAGGACGCTCGGTTGAAAAGTGCGCTTCATAGCTGCGAATTCTCACGTGGTTGTTTGGAAACGATTTGAAACTGAAGAGCCTGGTACGCTCGCACCAGGCGGTATTCGGCTCAAGACCGGCAATTCTAGTGAATCCCTGGGGCAGGTGCAATTTTTCCGGCGTTTTTATCCACACCTGTTTTGTTACGGCGCCGAGGGTTCGGCATGTGCCGAGGCGGTCCGCCCAAGCGAATACTCGTTTGGACGCTCACCGCTTGTCGTCCCGTCCCTGAGTGAAACGATAAAGCAATTATCATTATTGAAGTTATACTAACTGATGTTGTTATTAATAGTGGGGATATTGTTTGTGGATAACCAATTTTATACCTTTATTAACAAAGAGATGCCATGTTCTTGAATATGTGGAGAAAAGGCGTGAAAGCGGTGGGTAAACTGTCGGTAGCATTGTGGGTAAGTGGCGATTTCTCCACACCCTGAGACATCTCCACGTTGAGAGGACACGTTGTGCGCTGAGTTATGGATAGGGTTTTCCACAGGAAAAGAGACTTGGTGCCCATGTGGATAACCCGGGCGCCGAACGATACAATAGTCGGCCATTCATCAACGCTAGGTGAGGTCGTGTGTCGG
This sequence comes from Chromohalobacter canadensis, assembly GCF_029544075.1. Taxonomy (GTDB): domain Bacteria; phylum Pseudomonadota; class Gammaproteobacteria; order Pseudomonadales; family Halomonadaceae; genus Chromohalobacter; species Chromohalobacter canadensis_A. The sequence goes on from NZ_JAJQJH010000002.1 coordinate 277,042, forward strand.
TCGCTCTCTGGCAGCAATGCCTCAACTTTCTTCAGGATGAGCTGAGCTCTCAGCAGTTCAACACCTGGATTCGCCCCTTGCAGGCGGAGGACGGTGACGCCAACGAGCTGTGTCTGCTGGCGCCCAATCGCTTCGTGCGTGACTGGGTCAATGATAAATACCTGAAGCGTATCAATGAGTTGCTGAGGGAGCTTGCATCCAGCAAGCCGCCCAAGGTGCAGCTGACGGTTGGCAGCCGTCGCAACGTGGCCATGTCGTCGCCGCGTGATCTAGGGTCACCTGTATCGGCGGCGGCAATGAATACCTCGCGCCCCCCCGAGACACCGCCCGCCGTACATGCACCGCGAGCTCGGGGCGATTATGCGGATGAGCAGGAAATCGATCGCATGCGTGAGCGTGAGGATTCCTCGCGCCGGAGTAGTGGCGAGCGTCAGGTGCAGGTGGAAGGGAGTCTCAAGCACCAGAGTGGACTCAATCCCAATTTTACCTTCGAGACCTTCGTCGAGGGTAAATCGAACCAGCTCGCGCGTGCTGCTTCGCGCCAGGTTTCCGAAAACCCCGGTGGTGCCTATAACCCGCTGTTCCTGTACGGTGGTGTCGGCTTGGGTAAGACGCACCTCATGCATGCAGTAGGCAATCATCTGGCTGGCCAGCGGGAAAACGCCAAGGTGGTTTACCTGCATTCAGAGCGTTTCGTGGCTGACATGGTCAAGGCACTGCAGCTCAACGCCATCAACGATTTCAAGCGTTTCTACCGCAGCGTGGATGCACTGCTGATCGACGACATCCAGTTTTTCGCCGGCAAGGAGCGCTCGCAGGAAGAATTTTTCCATACGTTCAATGCGTTGCTTGAGGGCGGCCAGCAGATGATCCTTACCTCGGATCGCTACCCCAAGGAAATCAGTGGGGTGGAAGAACGCCTCAAATCGCGCTTCGGCTGGGGGCTCACGGTGGCCATCGAGCCGCCCGAGCTGGAAACCCGCGTGGCGATCCTGATGAAAAAGGCTGACCAAGCCAAGGTCGACCTGCCGCACGATGCAGCGTTCTTCATCGCACAGAAGATTCGTTCCAACGTGCGCGAGCTGGAAGGGGCATTGAAAAAGGTCATCGCCGACTCGCACTTCATGGGCAAGCCGATCACCCAGGATTTCATCCGTGAATCGCTCAAGGATCTGCTGGCTCTGCAGGACAAGCAGGTCGGCGTCGACAACATTCAGCGCACGGTGGCGGAGTATTATAAGATCAAGTTAGCGGATCTTCTCTCCAAGCGCCGTTCGCGTTCGGTCGCACGTCCACGCCAAGTTGCCATGGCCTTGGCCAAGGAATTGACCAACCATAGCCTGCCCGAGATCGGCGATGCCTTCGGGGGGCGCGATCACACCACGGTGCTGCATGCCTGCCGAAAGGTGCAGACACTCAAGGAAGAAAGCGCGGATATCCGCGAGGATTACAAGAACTTGTTGCGGCTGCTGACCAGTTGAGCATAGCGGCCAGAATATTCCCTTGGACCCCAGGACGAGAGTGGAGCCCATGAGATTTACCATCACCCGCGAAGACCTTTTGCGTCCACTGTCGCTGGTCGCCGGCGTCGTCGAACGTCGCCAGACCCTGCCGGTGCTGTCCAACGTGCTGCTCGAGGTACGCGACACGCAACTGGCGCTGACCGGTACGGACCTCGAAGTCGAACTGATCGGTCGCACGGCCCCGCATCATGTCGACGAGCCGGGCTCGGCGACGGTGCCGGCGCGCAAGCTAATGGATATCTGCAAGTCGTTGCCCGAACGGACCGATATCACCTTTACGCTCGAAGAAGGGCGTGCGGTGCTACGTGCGGGGCGTTCACGCTTCACCTTGTCAACATTGCCGGTGGCGGAATTCCCGAATATCGAGGGAAGTCAAAGCGATACGACCTTGACCTTGACGCGTGGCACACTCAAGCACTTGATCGATGCGACCTCTTTCGCCATGGCGCAGCAGGATGTGCGTTACTATCTGAACGGTATGCTGCTCGAGTTCGGCCATCATCTGGTGCGTACGGTGGCGACCGACGGTCACCGTTTGGCGGTGTGTGCGCGTAGCGCCGAGGTCGAAGTGGAGCCGTCGCAGAAGCTCATCGTACCGCGTAAGGGCATTCTCGAATTGGCGCGCTTGCTGGATGGCAGCGATGAGCCGGTGGAGCTCACCATCGGCGGCACCCATCTGCGCGCACAAACCGGGGATTTCACCTTTACTTCCAAGCTGGTCGACGGCAAGTTCCCCGATTACGAGCGAGTGGTCCCGCGGGGCGGCGATAAGGTCATTATCGCCGAGCGTGGTGAGTTGCGTCAGGTGTTGTCGCGTACCGCGATTCTCTCTAACGAGAAGTATCGTGGAGTGCGGCTCAATCTCGAAGAGCACAACCTGCGTGTGACGGCCAACAACCCCGAGCAGGAAGAAGCCGAGGAAAACGTGGCCATCGAGTATGAGGGCGACACCTTGGAAGTGGGGTTCAATGTCGGCTATCTCGTGGATGTGCTCGGCGTGCTTGATGCCGACCGCGTGCAAATGACGCTTTCCGACCCCAACAGCAGCGCACTGCTGGAAGAACCGGGCGGTGGCGATGCCATGTATGTGGTCATGCCGATGCGCCTCTGATCGCCTGCGCTGCTTTTTAACCCATGTACGTCTCGGGCGCGGTCGGTTCAAGCCGACATTACTAACCGCGTCCGAGGTGGCATGCTGCCTCCGATCCCCTTATGCCCCTCGAACGTCTCAATTTCCTAGGTTTGCGTAACCTGGCAGCACTCGATATGCGACCCGCGCCGGGGATCAACCTGGTGACCGGTGCCAATGGCAGTGGCAAGACCAGTTTGCTGGAAGGCGTGCACATGTTGGGGATGGCGCGCTCGTTCCGCACTCAGAAGCTCAAGCACGCAATCACCCACGATGCCGATGCCGTCACCTTGCACGGTCGTCTGGCAGGTGATCCGCCGGTATCGTTGGGCGTTCGTCGGTCACGCGATGCCGCTGAGCTGGAAATTCGTCTCGATGGCGAACGCGGTATCCGTGTGGCGCGCTTGGCGGAAACGCTCCCCCTGCAGCTGATCAACCCCGATGCATTCCGTCTGCTGGAAGGTGCGCCTGCGGCTCGGCGTGAGTTCCTAGACTGGGGAGTGTTTCACGTGAAACACGAATTTTTCGAGGCATGGCGGCGCGTACGGCGCGCCCTGAAACATCGGAATGCCCTGCTCAGACATGATAGAATCGACCTAAGATCGATGCGTGTCTGGGAGCAAGAGTTGGCACATTGGAGTGAGCAACTCGACCTCTTGCGCAGCGACTACATGGCGCAATTCGCCAAGACATTCGAAGCGACATTGCATGAGTTGTTGCCGCTTTCCGGTTTGTCTCTCCGTTATTATCGCGGATGGGACAAACAGCGTGGGTTGCTAGACGTGCTCGAAAACGGTCGGGATACCGATCGGCAAATGGGCTTTACCCAGCAGGGGCCGCAACGTGCCGATTTGCGCTTACGCATTGGCAAGCGCGCTGCCGTGGAAGAGCTATCGCGCGGGCAGCAAAAGTTGGTAGTGAGTGCGCTGAAATTAGCCCAAGGGCGCTTGCTGGAAGAACTGACGGGGCGTACCTGCGTTTACCTGATCGATGACCTGGCTGCCGAGCTTGATGTTTCGCATCGGCAGATCTTTTGTCATTGGCTGGAGCGCTTGCACTGCCAGGTCTTTATTACCGGAGTCGAGCGCAGTGCGCTCGAGAATGCATGGCAGTCGGAAACGGATGTCGCGATGTTTCACGTGGAACACGGGCGACTGCTCACGGAATGACTTCACGACGGAGTAGGCAATGAGCGAACAAGCTTACGACTCATCGAGCATCAAGGTTCTCAAGGGCCTGGATGCAGTACGCAAGCGCCCCGGCATGTACATCGGCGATACCGATGATGGCACGGGCCTGCATCATATGGTCTTCGAGTTGGTGGATAACTCCATCGACGAAGCGCTCGCGGGACACTGTAGCGAGATTCGCGTGGTGATCCACCCCGATGAGTCCGTCACCGTCAGTGACAATGGGCGTGGCATTCCAACTGATATGCATTCGGAGGAAAACGTCTCGGCGGCAGAAGTCATCATGACGGTGCTGCATGCCGGCGGCAAGTTCGATGACAACTCCTATAAGGTCTCGGGCGGACTTCACGGCGTTGGTGTTTCCGTCGTTAACGCGCTTTCTGAAGAGCTCAAGCTCACGGTGTGGCGCGCCGGTCAGGTTTATGAACAGATCTATCATCATGGCGTGCCTGATTCACCCCTGGATGTGGTGGGAAAGACTGAGAAGAGCGGTACCCAGGTCAATTTCAAGCCGTCGACCGAAACCTTCGCCAATATCGAGTTTCACTACGATATTCTGGCAAAGCGCTTGCGTGAGCTGTCGTTCCTCAACTCCGGTGTCGCGATTCGCTTGCTCGACGAGCGCTCGGGTGCGGAAGAACTGTTTCACTATGAAGGCGGGCTACGGGCCTTCGTCGATCACCTGAATACCAACAAAGCAACGTTGAACCCCGTTTTCCATTTCGAAACGCAACGCGAAGATGGCATCGGGGTCGAGGTGGCGATGCAGTGGAACGACACCTTCTCCGAGAATATCTTCTGCTACACCAATAATATTCCCCAGCACGATGGCGGCACGCACCTAGCCGGTTTCAGGGCAGCCTTGACGCGTACGCTCAATCACTACATCGAAACCGAAGGGCTGCTGAAAAAGGCCAAGGTCAACACGGCCGGTGACGATGCGCGGGAAGGGTTGACGGCGATCGTGTCGGTCAAGGTGCCCGATCCCAAGTTTTCGTCGCAGACCAAGGAAAAGCTGGTGTCGTCCGAGGTCAAGACGGCAGTCGAGCAGGAGATGGGGCGTCAGCTGGGCGATTATCTGGTGGAGCGGCCCAATGATGCCAAGGCCATCGTCAACAAGATGCTCGACGCTGCACGTGCTCGCGAGGCAGCGCGTAAGGCGCGCGATATGACGCGCCGTAAGGGTGCATTGGATATCGCTGGGCTACCAGGCAAGTTGGCCGATTGTCAGGAGAAAGACCCGAGCCTGTCGGAGCTTTATCTGGTCGAGGGCGACTCGGCAGGCGGCAGCGCTAAGCAAGGACGTGATCGACGCACCCAGGCGATCCTGCCGCTCAAGGGCAAGATCTTGAACGTCGAGAAGGCGCGCTTCGACAAGATGCTGTCTTCGGCTGAAGTAGGCACGCTGATCACGGCGTTGGGGTGTGGCATCGGGCGCGAGGAGTTCAATCCCGATAAGCTGCGCTATCATTCGATCATCATCATGACGGATGCCGACGTTGACGGATCGCACATCCGCACGCTGCTATTGACGTTCTTCTTCCGGCAGATGCCGGAACTGATCGAACGTGGCCATGTGTTCATCGCTCAGCCGCCACTTTATAAGATCAAGCGCGGCAAGCAGGAAACCTATCTCAAGGATGAACAGGCGCTGACGGATTATTTGACCACGACGGCGTTGGATGGCGCTCGCCTCTACGTCAATGCCGATGCGCCGGGCATTGCCAACGAGCATCTCGAGACCCTGGTCAATGAGTATCGCGATGTCATGCGGCGTATCGACCGTCTTTCGCGGGTTTATCCCAACCTCGTGCTGCGCAAGATCGTGCATACTGCAAGGCTTGAGAGCGATAGCCTCAAGGACCGTGAGACCATGCAGCATTGGATCGACCATCTGCAGCGCGAAATGGACGATCTCATCGCCTACGAGGGCGGTCCACGTTATACCTTCCATCTACAGGAAGATACCGAGCGTGGTGTTTACCTGCCCTGCGTAGCATTGACGGCGCATGGGGTGACGACTGACTACGTGTGGGGCGTCGATTTCTTCCGTAGCGCCGATTATCGCGCCATGACTGCATTGGGCGAGACGCTCGATGGGCTGCTCGAAGAAGGCTCCTACGTAGCCCGCGGTGAGCGTCAGCGTAAGGTGGATACCTTCTATGAAGCGCTCGAGTGGTTGATGAGCGAAGCTCAGCGTGGTTTGAGTGTGCAGCGCTATAAGGGCTTGGGCGAGATGAATCCCGATCAGCTATGGGAAACGACCATGGACCCCAATTCTCGCCGGATGCTGCGCGTTTCCATCGAAGATGCCGTGGCATCCGACATGATGTTCAACACCTTGATGGGTGACGAAGTCGAGCCGCGTCGTGACTTCATCGAGCGCAATGCACTGGTCGCCAATCTGGATATCTAGCAGGGCACACGGGCAGGGGATGTTTCACGTGGAACATCTGCGGTGAAGTACTGCTCTACAGTGCGATAGAAAGAGGCTGGTAACGTCATCGCGTTGCCAGCCTTTTTTGTGGTGTGATGACGAACCGTAAGCCGCTGTGCCAAGGCAAGCAAGTATCAAGAAGCGGCTTTGTGGCCGAGAAGCCAATCAGTGAAGGCGGCAAGGTCGTCAAAGATGAATGCGTCATCGAGGCCTGTGCCTTTTAGCTCGGTGCGCTTTCCCTTGCCGGTACGCACCAGAGCGCTTTGACATCCCACAGCGTCGCCGGCCTGCAGGTCGCGCAGGCTATCGCCCACCATCCAACTGCCTTCGAGCGTTTCTAACCCGAGTGCATCGCGTATGCGCTCCAGCAGTCCTGGTAAAGGCTTGCGGCAACAACAGCCATCGTCCGGCCCGTGCGGACAATAGGCGGTGTAGACGATTTCACCCCCAGCGGCATTCACCAGCTCTTGCATCTTGGCATGCATCGCCTCAAGGGTGGCTACATCGAAATAGCCGCGTGCGATGCCCGATTGATTGGTGGCAACCGCCACTGTCCAGCCGGCTTGCGATAGACGCGCAATGGCCTCGATGGCCTGAGGGTAGGGGAGAAATTCATCGAGCGATTTTACGTAGTCATCGGAATCTCGGTTGATGACGCCGTCTCGATCGAGGATGACGAGTTGAGTCATGGAGTCTCGGCCAGCAGGAAAACTGATACCAATTATCATGGCTAAGTACGCCGGCTGCAAAACACCCCATGTTTCACGTGAAACATGGGGTGTCGTTTTTAGTGACAATGGGGCATGGGAGGTGTGGCGGAGAGTCGCTTACGGAAGAATGTTCCTCTCGCGCAATCGATCGAAAGCTGCGAATAGCGATTCACGGGAATCACAGCGGCGAGTGAACCCATGACGGTAGATTTTGTTAACATCCGAAATGACGTCGGTCTCGGTATTGAACACGAAGTTGCCGAAGCCCCATTGGACCACACGCTCGAGGCGTTTTTCCGCGAGACCGTGTTTCTCCACGATGTGCTCCCAGACCGGTTGCTTATCGGCCATGTGCTGCTCGAGATCAAGCGGGACAGGACTAGCGCTGGGCAAGTCGAAGTAAGCGGCGATATCCTGCCATAGGCGCTCCCAGCGGAAAATGTCACCATTGGTGACATTGAAAGCTTCACCACCGATACCCTCGGTTTCGGCGGCCCAGAGGCTGGCCTCTCCCAGCAGTGCCGCATCGGTAGTCTGCATCAGTACATGGTAAGCGGCCTCGCTACCCGGATAACGTAGTGGCACGCCGAGCTCGCGGGAAATAGCCGCGAAGGCGCCGATGACGGCTGCAATATTCATGGGGTTTCCGTTGATATTGCCGCTGACGACGACATCGGGGCGCAAGGCGACGTAATCCCACTCGGCGCTTTTTGCGCGCTTGGCAAGCATTGCTTCTTGGGCCTGATAAATGTTCGGTGGCATATGGCTGGGATCAGACTCTCGCGCCGGGGTTGGCACTTGGGTGCCGAGATGTATGCCGTAAATCTTGAACCCCTGATAGATGACGACTCGCGTCAGTGGGGCATTGGCCTGCTCCAGTGCATCGAGTAGATTATCCAGCATCTGGGCGTTGCGTTTCGCTTCGGTCGACAGATCGGTATCCGGCGCTAAGGCAGCATAGAACAGGTGTGTAGTATCCGCCGCCTGATCGCGAATCGTGTTCTCGGTTGCTTCGGCGTCGGTCAGGTCCACCGTAACGGTGTCGATACCTTCGATGGAGCGTCGACCCAGTCCCTTTACCTCGGCGCCATGCTTCTTCAGTGCATCGTGCGCACCGTGACCGATGATGCCACTGGCGCCTGCGATTAATGCTTTCATGTGCTTCCTCCCTGTTTTACGTGACACATCCGCTTCGTACGATATTTTGCTCAAGCGATCCTTGTCGCTGCCGTCTACATCTAGCACTAAAATAATGGATATAGTCGTCGGTCAATCTAGTCTCGCCGTGGCTTCAGTTCCAACGGCCATCGCATCACGGTCCTCCCTCCTGAGCGTGATGTTTCACGTGGAACAATCCTTGAGCTACGAGCTACGAGCTACGAGCTACGAGCTACGAGCTACGAGCTACGAGGAAGAGGGAAGAGGAGGACCTCGATGTCAAATCCGGGCGCGCAGTGTTTCACGTGAAACATTTTATAGTTGGTACGCAAGGAAGGTCTGGCTGGTCTAGTGAAGAAGCACAATATCGCTAAACATTATGTTCCACGTGAAACAAAAAAGGGTGGCCGGTTAGGCCACCCTTTTCAGTTGCAACGCGTGTGTGGGTTATTGCTGCAATTGGGCGATATCCGCGACTTCCAGGAACAGGGCCTGGAGGTTGGCCAACAAAGCGAGGCGGTTGCGGCGTACCGCCTCGTCTTCAGCCATGACCATGACATCGTCGAAGAAGGCGTCGACGGGGCCACGAAGCTGGGCCAGTACATCCAGCGCCTCGGAATAGCGTGCGGCATCGAGTAGTGGGCGTACCGCTTGATGGCATTGCTCGAGCGCTTCACTCAACGTCGTCTCGGCTTCGGCTTGCAGCAGCGAGGTATCCACGGTGGTAGAGCCATCGTGCTGCTGTTTGGCGAGGATGTTCGAGACGCGCTTGTTGGCTGACGCTAGCGCTGCCGCTTCTTCCCGCTGACTGAAGGCATGCACGGCACGGATCCGACGTGCGAAATCGAGCGGTCGTTTGACCGGGCGAGAGCGCACCGACAGATAGACCTCGACGGCGATGCCTTCGTCCTGGGTCCAGGCGCGGAAGCGGTCGAGCATGTAACCCAGCACATCATCGATCAGGCCGTCAGCCTTGGGTAGTTCGTCATGCTGAGCGGCGGCGAGTTCGAGAAGTTCACGCAAGTCGAGATCGAGCTCACCCTTGATCAGGATGTTGAGAACGCCAATGGCGGCGCGACGCAGGGCGAAGGGGTCCTTGGTGCCCGTGGGGCGCTGGCCGATACCAAAGATGCCGGTCAGCGTATCCAGGCGGTCAGCCAAGGCTAGAGCCAAGCCGGTTTGCGTCTTGGGTACGTCGTCGCTGGCGAAACGCGGCAGGTACTGCTCGTGAAGTGCTTGCGCGACCTCTTCCGGTTCGCCGTCCTGGCGGGCGTAGTAGGTGCCCATGATGCCCTGGAGTTCGGGAAACTCCAGCACCATCTCGGTGACCAGGTCGCACTTGGCAAGCTGTGCGGCACGTTGGGCATGGTTGACGTCGCCACCGATCCGTTCGGCGATGAACGCGCCGATCGTCTCCATGCGTCGCGCCTTGTCACCCAGCGTGCCCAGCGACTGCTGGAAGACCACGTTATCCAGTGCGTCGCGCCGCGAGGCCAATGTCTGTTTACGGTCGGTATCGTAGAAGAAAGCGGCATCGGCCAGACGCGGGCGGATGACTTTCTCGTTGCCCTCGATGACCTGCTGCGGATCGCGGCTTTCGATGTTGGAGACGGTGATAAAGGCCGGCTTGAGTTGACTCTCAGCGTCGAGCAGGTGGAAGTATTTCTGATTGGCCTTCATCGACGAGATCAAGCACTCGGCGGGGACTTCGAGGAAACGCTCGTCGAAGCTGCCGGTCAGCGCCACCGGCCATTCGACCAGGCCGTTGACTTCGTCGAGGAGGTCGTCGTCGATGACGGCCGTGGCGTCGTTGACCTCGGCTTCGGCCAGTACCTGCTCGCGGATACGCTCACGCCGGCGATCGTTATCGGCCAGTACGAAGGCGTTTTCGAGCACGTCCAGATAGTCATCGGCGTGTGCCAGCTCGATGGCCTGCGGAGCATGGAAGCGATGCCCACGGGTGGTACGGCCGGCCTCGAGGCCGAGTACCTCGGCGGGAACCACATCCTGGCCGTAGAGCATGACCAACCAATGCGCGGGGCGCGAAAATTCGAGCCGAGAGGCACCCCAGCGCATGTTCTTGGGCACCGGCAGAGCGTTGACGGCACGCCTGAGTATGGCCGGCAACAGCGCCGTGGTGGCTTCGCCCGGCTCCTGATAGCGATAGCCGAGCCAGGTACCCTTGTCGGTTTCCAGATGGATCAGGTCTGCGACCTCGACGCCGCAGGAACGCGCAAAGCCTTCTGCGGCCTTGGTGGGCGCGCCGTCCTTGAAGGCGGCAGCCAGGGCCGGGCCGCGCCGCTCGATCTCGCGATCCGGCTGCTTGTCGCCAAGTGCCACGATGCTGACCGCCAAGCGGCGTGGCGTGGCGTGGGCGTGAGCTGCTTCGAAGGGGACCTCAGCGTCGGCAAGGCCATTTGCGAGACCGTCGCGCAGGGCATTGGCGAGGGGCTCGATGGCGCCTGGCGGAAGCTCCTCGACGCCGAGTTCGACCAGTAGGGTGTTGGATGCCATTCTTACGCGTCTCCCTCGTTGCTTTCTCGGCTCAGCAGTTCTTGGCGGATGCTCTCGGATGCCATGGGGAACCCGGCTGCCTTGCGCGATTCGAAGTAGGCGTGGGCGACGTCACGGGCCATGGTGCGCACACGCAGGATGTAACGCTGACGCTCGGTGACCGAGATAGCGTGCCGGGCGTCGAGCAGGTTGAAAGTATGCGATGCCTTGAGCACGTGCTCGTAGGCGGGCAGGGGCAACCCCGCGTCGAGTAGCTTTTGACATTCGCCTTCGCTGTGGTCGAAAGCGGAGAACTGATAGTCGACATCGGCGTGTTCGAAATTGTAAGCCGACTGTTCGCGTTCGTTTTGCAGGTAGACATCACCATAGGTGACGGATGAACCATCGGGAGCGTAGGTCCATACTAGGTCGTAAACGCTATCGACGTCCTGCAAGTACATGGCGATGCGTTCCAGGCCGTAGGTCAGCTCACCGGTGACCGGATAGCATTCGATGCCGCCGGCTTGCTGGAAGTAGGTGAACTGGGTCACCTCCATACCGTTGAGCCAGACTTCCCAGCCGAGCCCCCAGGCACCTAGGGTAGGAGACTCCCAGTTGTCTTCGACGAAGCGAATATCGTGGACCTGCGGGTCGATACCGAGACGCTCGAGCGAGCCCAGATACAGCGCCTGTAGCTCCAAGGGGGAGGGCTTCATCACCACCTGGAACTGATAGTAGTGCTGCAAGCGATTGGGGTTCTCGCCATAGCGCCCGTCGGTGGGGCGGCGCGATGGCTGCACGTAGGCGGCATTCCAGGTCTCGGGGCCGATGGAGCGCAGGAAGGTCGCGGGATGAAAGGTGCCGGCTCCGACTTCCATATCCAGGGGTTGCATGATTACGCAGCCCTGTTCGGCCCAGTACTGTTGCAGGGCAAGGATCAGGCCCTGGAAGGTTTTCACGTCTGGCGTCGACTGTGTCATTGGTGAAGTACCGTTGGCCCATGAATTCACGAACTGCCAAGTATACAATTAGCGGTTAATCGGTTATAGGCACCGTGACGAAAAGCACGCTTCCCGCGTGGGTGCACGACTTGAAGGAATCGACGACATGATCGTAGTGACGGGCGGTGCCGGTTTCATCGGCGCCAATCTAGTGAAGGCTCTCAATGCACGCGGCCACGAGGATGTGCTCGTGGTCGATGACCTCTCCGACGGCACCAAGTTCGTCAATCTCGTCGACTGCACGCTGGGGGATTATCTCGACAAGGATGATTTCCTGGCACGCGTGAAGGCCGAGCTGCGCGGCGAACCGAGTGAGCTGCCGCCGATCGAGGCGATCTTCCACGAAGGGGCCTGTTCGGATACTACCGAGTGGGACGGCAAGTTCATGCTCGAGAATAACTTCGAGTATTCCAAGGTGCTGCTGCACTTTTGCCAGCACAAGCGTATTCCCTTTCTGTATGCGTCGTCAGCGGCAACCTACGGCGGCAGCGAGGTATTCGTGGAAGCGCCGGAGCATGAAAAGCCGCTCAACGTCTATGGTTACTCCAAGCTGCTATTCGACCAGTACGTTCGTGTTCACTGGGAGTCGTTCGATGCCCAGGTGGTGGGTTTCCGCTACTTCAACGTCTATGGTCCGCGCGAGCAGCACAAGGGCAAGATGGCCAGCGTCGCCTACCACCATCACAGTCAGGTGAAGCGCGGCGAGAATCCCAAGCTATTCGGTGCCTGGGAAGGTTATGAAGCCGGCATGCAAAGCCGTGATTTCATTTATGTCGGCGACGTGGTGGACGTCAACTTGTGGTGTCTCGATAACCCCGAGGTGTCGGGCATCTTCAATCTGGGCACTGGCCGTGCCGAACCGTTCAAGGCTATCGCCGAGACGGTGATCGATTATTATCAGACTGGCAAGATCGACTACATCGCCTTTCCCGAGGAGCTCAAGGGGCGCTATCAGAGCTATACCCGTGCGGATATCTCGCGCCTGCGAGAGGCGGGCTACCCGGCCGAATTCAAGACCGTTCGCGAAGGCGTCAGCGCCTACCTGGATTGGTTGAATGGCTGACGACAACGCTACCGACGCCGCCCCACGCCTGCTCGTTGTCGGCCCTTCCTGGGTCGGCGATATGGTCATGGCGCAGAGCCTGTTCATGACGCTCAAGGCGCGCTATCCGGAGGCCTACCTCGGCGTACTGGCCCCGGGCTGGTCGCTGCCGATTCTGGCGCGCATGCCCGAGGTCGACGAGACCATCGCGTTGGACGTCAAGCACGGCGAATTCGGCTGGGCCACGCGGCGTGGCGTGGCGCGCACGCTGAAGGGCCGTTTCGACCGGGCGATCGTGTTGCCGCGCTCCTGGAAATCGGCGCTGGTACCGTTCCTGGCTCGTATCCCCGAGCGCGTGGGCTTCCACGGCGAGCAGCGCTATGGGGTGCTCAATGCGCGCCGTCAGCTCGATAAAAGCGTGCTGAATCAAACCGTGAAGCGTTTTGTCTCGCTAGGCCTGCCCGAGGACGAGGCGCAAGCCGGCGATTTTGCGATTCCCACGCCGCGCCTCGAGGTGAATGTCGACGAACAACACCGCCTGCGCGGGACGCTGGGACTCTCGGATCGTCCTGCCATTGGCATGATGCCGGGTGCCGAGTTTGGCCCGTCCAAGCAGTGGCCGCTGGCGCATTTTCGCACCCTGGCGGAACGCCTGGTGGCCGAGGGCTTCGAGGTGCGGGTGCTGGGTGGTCCCAAGGACGCCGACGCCGGTGAGACGATCAGCCAAGGGCTGGACGGCGTGCATAACCTGTGCGGGCGCACCAAGCTCACCGAGGTGGTGGACCTGCTCGCTGACTGCCAGCAAGTAGTCACCAACGACTCGGGACTGATGCATGTAGCGGCGGCGGTGGACACGCGTGTGCAGGCCATTTACGGCTCGTCCTCGCCGGCCTACACGCCGCCTCTGACCGAAAACGCCGAGATCCACGACCTCTACCTGTCATGTTCGCCGTGCTTCGCGCGTGACTGCCCGTTGGGGCACACTAATTGTCTGCGTCATCTGGAGCCGGCACGGCTATTGGCGTCGATTCGGCACGCGGCGCTCAGTTGACGCCTTTCCACATATAGGTTTGCAGTGCGTCTTCCTCCGCCATGTGGTCGTTGATGGTCTCTAGGCCGTATTCTTCGACCAGCGTGGGGGCCTTGGCGAATAGTGAGCGCCCCAGCCCGGCGGCACGTGCGTCCAGCGTGAAGCCCATGGCTTCGAGTACCGTCGGGTAGACATCGACCATCGACCCCTGGCGCTGGATACGCTTCCCGGCAGGGACACCCTCACCAAGCATCATGAAGGTGTTTTCGCGCTCGGCGTCGACCAGCTGCGGCCACTCAGAGTTCTTCATGCTCAGGTGGTCGCTAGAGATCACTACTAGGGTATTGTCGAGCAAGCCTTCCTCGTCGAGGCGCTGTAGGAAGCGGCGTACCAGCCAGCCTGTGCATTTCACCGAGTAGAGGATATTGACGCCGTCGAACTCGCCCTGGTGCTCCAGGCACGCCTGAGCCGGATTGCCGAATGGCGGGTGGGCTGCCAGGGTAAGAGCGAACATCGCGTAAGGCTGGCGGTCGTCATTATCAGCGAGCTTACGGATGCGTTCGGTGGCCATGTTGAGCAGGGTGTCATCGTAAAGGCCCCAATCGTTGAGGTAATCCGGCGGCGTGACCTGATCCTCCAGCTCGTCGCGGCCCAACGCGCGATCGAAGCCGTGCCCTTCATAGAACACCTTTTTACCCGCAAAGCGCGTACTGGCTCCTCCCATGTAGGTGAGGTCGTACCCTTGAGCATCGAGAATATCGCCTAGACACCGGGTATGTGGAAGCACCTCGTCGAGCGGCTCGAACTGATTGTCGTGTTTCAACCCGGCGGGAATCAGCGGCACGCCGCACTGGGTGGCGACCATGCCCGCGGTCGTCCAGCCGGTATTGTCGAGCTGCTTGAGCCCCTCGAAGACGGTACCGCGCTTGCCGAGCGCGGCGAGATCCTCATAGGCGTTGCCGAACGTGTCGCGGTCGGCGTAGGTTCGCTCGGTGCTCTCCAGATAGAGATAGAGGAGGTTGGGGCGCGTTTGCGGCTCGCTTTCAAGGCTCGGGACGTGGTAGTGATTGCGCAACCAATCCCCCTCGGTGACCACCGAAGCGCCGCGTTGCGAGAGTCCGAATAGTAGCGGATTGAAGGCCAGCAAGAAGAGCGCACCGACGCGCTCCCATAGCCGCCACCGGTGGTCGGCGCGTACCAACCAGGTGAAAGCCACTAGCATCAGGATACAGCAGAAGGTGAAGATGAAGGCGGCGAAAATACGGCTGACACCGCCATGCTCGGTCATTCCGGCTTGCAGGTGGAAGATGATCGCACCCAGGTCCACTTTGCCGAAACTGTCATCCAGGTATAGGTAAACCCACCACAGGGCCAGCGGCACCGATGACCAGGGCAAGACGCGTCGCGTGCTCGTGCGCTGCGCGGGATGGCCCCAGCGAAAATACCAAGCGATGGCGACCCACACCGCCGCGACGGGAAACAGGAACCAGTGGCTGATGACCGTAAGGGTGGTGAAGAGATACCCCAGGCATAAGCCGAGGTAAGTCAGTACACTCCAGCGGAGGGCGGCGGCGGGCAGCTTCATCATAAGAACGTGTCCTTGTCTTTATGACTAGATTGTCTTTATGACTAGAGTATGACAGTGGAGAAGCCGATCTGACTCATCGTTGCGGCGTTTGTTCAAGTTCGTAGAGCTCGTTGAGCTTGGCGTACTTCATGTAGGCATGAAACGCCGTGGTCAGCGCGACCGTCATGCCATCCATTCCCTGGAGCATGCCGCCCTTGAAGACCAGCTTGCGTAGCATCGCGTTGATGGCGTGCAGTGTCGGGCGCAGCCGTGAGGGGCTTACACCGCGCTCTTTCATCGCCCAGGCATCTCGGCTGGATAGCGCATCGATGCGCCGGATCCAGTGTGACATGTCCTCGTAAGTGAAATGTCGCAGGTGTGCCGTGGTGGCCTCGATCTTGGGGGCCTCGACCGAAGAGTGTGCCTTCTTGGGCAGATAGCCGGCGGTGGTGCGATTGTAAAGGCGCACCACCGAGTCCGGGTAGAAGCCCGCTGCGCGAATCCAGTGCCGAGCCACGTAGTTCTTGCGGCGAAAACTGTAGGCGGTCTGCGGGTCGTCGAGGGCGAGGGAATCGATCAGTGCCACGGCGTCGTCGTCAAGGCGTTCATCGGCGTCCAAGGCCAGGATCCAGTCATTTTTGGCAAACGGCACGCCGTGCGCCTTTTGTGGCCCATCGCCGAGATAGGCCTGTGCGATCACCCGAGCGCCCTCGGCCTCGGCAATCGCCACAGTGTCGTCGCTACTCAGCGAGTCGACGACGATCACCTCGTCGCAGACGCGTGACAGCGAACGCACGCAGTCGGCGATGTTGGCTTGCTCGTTGAGGGTGATGACGATTCCGGTCAGCGGTTGCATGGCGTTTCCTCGGTGGCCGTTGGCGTTGGCCAGGCGTCGGCGATTTGACATGCCACCGCCGCGATGTCGATACGCGACATATCGCTGGCGGAGGCATCATCGGCAGGCGGGCTAAAGGCCAAGCGGCATGTCTCGGCATTGCAGGTTTGCCAGCGCAGCGGCGTGGCCGAGCGCTTGGCGGGATAGAAGCCGATCGTGGGTCGATTGAGCGCTCCGGCGATGTGCAAGGGCCCCGTTGAGCCGGCGATGAAGACATCGGCGGCGGCCAGGGTCTCGGCAAAATCGGTCAGGCTGGCGCGTGGCGGCATGAGTACTGCATCGACCTCGCGTGCGTTGAGCGTTTCCACCAGGTGCTGGGCGACCGGTTCTTCGCCAGGGCCGTAAGTAATCACCCACTTCGGCTTTATGGGCAGGTTGGCACTAATCGCCTGGGCGAGATCAACGTATTGCGCCACACTGAGATTGACTGCTGAGCCACCATTGCCGGGATGCAGAAACCACCAGGGGCGCGCCGGGGAAAGCGACAGTTCATCGCTCAGGCGCTGGCGTTGGGTGTCGCGTGCCGCATCGGGCAGCGGCCAGTAGGGAGGCGCCGTCGTGGGCACGTCTTGGCCAAGCTTTCGCAGCAGCGTGTGAGCGAGATCCTGGTTATAGACATACTCGGGTTTTTGCGATCGTGACCTACGCTGTTTAATGCGGAAGTTGTAAAATATTTGAGCCCACTTGGTGGCGGGCGCCATGCGTAAGGAAATACCGGCACGCCACCCTAGCCAGCCGATGCGTGGCGTGGAGAATAGCGTCAGTAAGGCGTCGAACTTCCCGGCGCGAAGCTGCCTGAGCAAGTCTTTCTGCTGGTGGCGCGGCGCGACGCCGCCCGGGTCGAGAATCACTTCATCGACCCACGGGCAGGCATGCGCCAAGGGCGCTGTATAGGTGGGCACCAGCACGGCAACATGGTTGCCGGGATGGGCACTCTTCAGGCAGGCCAAAGCCGGCCAGGCGAGCATGAAGTCGCCGAGCTTGTCGTTGCGTACCACGAGGATGCGCTTTGGGCGCGACTGGGTCATCGAGTCTCCTATGCCCGGTGGCGTCGACGCGTGAGTCGAACATTGTCCGAGGAGCTTGCCTTGCAGCACAAGGTCTTGCATATCTGTTTATCCCGCGGCTGGGGCGGGCTGGAAATGTATCCTGCGCGCATTATACCCGAGCTGGCCCGTCAGGGGTGGCATGCCTACGCCCTGGCGCTCGAGGGAACGCGAGTGGCCCACACGCTGGCTGAGAGTGGCGCGCTCGAAGTGCGTAGTGTGCGCTCACCCACGCGCGCGCTGTGGCAACTTCCGATGCTGGTGCGCTGGCTGCGCCGCCGTGACATCCGCGTCGTGCATTGCCACAAGTCGAGTGATCTACGTCTCGGGGCATTGCTCAAGTGTCTATGCCCAGAATTACGCTTGATCTTCACCGATCACATGGGGGCCACGCGGCCCAAGCATGACCCTTACCACCGCTGGGTTTACCGGCATGTCGATCGTGTGCTGTCGATCAGCGAGGCAACGCTTTTGCGTAATCGCCAGGCCTTTCCACTGCCCGCATCGCGGATCACCCGACTGTATCTGGGCATCGACACAGCGGAGTTTGTTCCTCAGCTTGATGCTACTGAGCGCCGGGCACTACGTGACGCCTTGGGCATTCCGCGCGAGGCGGTGGCGATGGCTCTGCCCGGACGCCTGACCCCCGGCAAGGGTCAGCAAGTGCTGCTGGATGCCTTTACCCGCCTGTGTGGCGCCGGCGATACGCAATCCCACCTGGTGCTGATCGGGGGGCGGGAAGCGGATGAGGGCGGCAACCCGACGTTCATTGCGTCCCTGCGTCAGCAAGTCAGCGAGAGGGGATTGGACGCACGTGTCACGTTCACCGGGTTTCGGCGCGACTTGGCGCGGCTCCTTGAGGTGGTGGATATCGTCTGCGTGCCGTCGCGCAATGAGGCTTTCGGGTTGACGGTGATCGAGGCGATGGCGGCGAGCAAGGCCATAGTAGGTGCTGACAGCGGTGCGATTCCGGAACTGGTTGGCACCGAGAATGGGCGACTCGCCGATCCCCAGGACCCGGCGGCCTGGGCGGCGACGCTCGGCGAGCTACGCGATGCACCTGAACTGCGAGAGCGCCTTGGCGCCAATGCCTGCCGCTTCGTCAATGCACGCTTCACGTTGGCCCGCCACGTATCCGGACTGTGCGAGATTTACGCGGATGCCGCATAGCCAAGGCGGATTGTTTCCAGCGCCTGCTGGGGTGCGCCGAATTTTTCCAGCGAGCGTCCCAGACGCTTCAGGTTAGCCTCTTGCCAGCGCCCCGGCGCGCGCAGGCGGCAGCGGTCGAGGTCGATCAGCCAGACCCGGTCATCGGCATCGACGAGCAGATTGCGGGCATTAAGATCGACATGGTCGAGCCCGGCGTCGTGAAAACGGCGCACGGTATGCCCGACTCGCTTCAGCAGGTCGGGCGTCGCTGTCGGTAGGCGCTCGGCTAAGGCAGTGACACCTGGAATCAGCCGTGTGATCAGCGTGGCCGTGTAGCTCGGGCCGTGTCGCCACACGCCAGCGGCCACCGGCGAGGGTACCGGCAGGCCACGCTGTTTGAGTTCGGCGGTCAGGCGCATCTCGCGAAAGGCGCGGGTACGCTCGAGCCCGGTCCACACATAGCGCGCGTCACTGAGACGGGCGATCAAGCCGCCGCGCCGATAGGGGCGCAGCGCCCAACGCTCCTCGCCACAGGCCACGAACAGGCTCGCCCCGCGCCCCGGCGCTTCGCCGAGTACGGCGTCGCGCTCGCGCCAGAAGTCCGGGGTCAGCCAGCGCGAGTCGATTTGTGGCCCTTGGCCGGCGTCACATAGAATGTCGGCATCATATAGAATGAATGCCTGTCCCGTTTGGAATGTTGCCAACCGCATGAAGCATCCTCTGCCCGTCCGTCCCGCGCATATTTGTGTACTACGACTGTCCGCGCTGGGCGATGTCTGCAACCTCGTCCCGACCATCCGCGTGCTGCAGCGTCTATGGCCCGATGCTCGCATCACCTGGATCATCGGCAAGGGGGAGCACAGTCTACTGTCCGGCCTGTCAGGGGTCGAGTTCATCGTCTATGACAAAGCCTCGGGCTGGGCCGGCATGCGCGAGATCTGGCGTCAGCTCGGCGATACGCGCTTCGATGTGCTGCTGCACATGCAACAGGCGCTGCGCGCCAGCGCGCTTTCCCTAGGGCTCAAGGCGGACCTGCGGATCGGGTACGACAAGGCGCGGGCCAAGGATTGGCAGAACTGGTTCACGCATCGTCAACTGGCGCCGCATGACCGTGCGCATGTGCTGGAGTCGTTTCTCGACTTTGCGCGCCTGCTGGGCGGCGAAGAACGCGTCGATGCCGAGCCTCTGCGTTGGGATCTGGCGATCCCCGACAGCGCCTACCAGGAAGCCGCGCGTGTCACCGGCGAGACGCCTTACGTGGTGATCAGCCCCTGCGCCAATCCGCGCCTGCGCAATTTCCGCAACTGGTCCGCCGAGGGCTATGCGGCGGTGATCGCACATGCCTGGGAAGAGCACGGCCTGCGCACGGTGATGACCGGGGGCAGCAGCGCCCAGGAGCAGGAAATGGGCGCGCGCATTCGCGTCCTGTGCGCGGAAGAGGCGGTCATCGATGCCATCGGCGGCACCTCGCTCAAGGGGCTTCTGGCCATGCTCGACCGCGCGCGCATGGTGATTGCGCCCGACTCCGGGCCGGTGCACATGGCTAACGCCCTGCGCACGCCTACGCTGGGGCTTTTCGCCACCACCAATCCCGATCGCGCGGCGCCCTATTGCTGGCGGCGCTTCGTGGTCGACCGTTATCCCGATGCCGTGCGTCGTTATCTGCACAAGTCACCGGAGGCTATCCCGTGGGGCACGCGCGTGCGGCACCCCGACGCCATGAGCCTGATCCGTGCCGACGACGTCATCGCCCAATTCGATGCCTTGCTGGATGCCGCGCCGTCCGCTTCGCCCCGCTCGGAGCCCGACCATGAAGCTTGATCTGACAGTTCTCGAACAGGCCCGCCTACTGGTGGTGGGCGATGTCATGCTCGACCGCTATTGGCATGGCGGCACCTCACGCATCTCGCCAGAAGCGCCGGTACCGGTGGTCAAGGTCGGTGAATCGGAAGATCGCCCCGGCGGTGCCGCCAACGTGGCACTCAATATCGCCGCGCTGGGTGCGCATGCCGCGCTGGCGGGCGTGGTCGGCGAGGATGACAATGCCGCCTTGCTCAAGGCGAGCCTTGAAGCATCCGATGTGAGTACTCACTTTCACCATAGCCCAGATATCCCCACGATCACCAAGCTACGTGTGATGAGCCGCAACCAGCAGTTGCTGCGTCTGGACTTCGAGGAATCGCTGTGGGAAATAGACACCCAGGGCTTGACCGAGCGCGTCGAGGCGGCGTTGCCCGACGCCGACGTCGTGATTCTCTCCGACTACGGCAAGGGCAGTCTCAACCGTGTCGAAACGCTGATTGCCATCGCGCGTCAGGCAGGTAAGCGCGTGCTTGTCGACCCCAAGGGCCATGCCTTCGACAAGTATCGCGGGGCGAGCATCATCACCCCCAACCTGGGCGAGTTCGAGGCGGTGGTGGGACCATGCCCCGACGATGCCACGCTCGCCGAGAAGGGCGAGCAGCTACGCGCCGAGTTGGAACTCGAGGCATTGCTGATCACACGCAGCGAGAAGGGCATGACCTTGATCCGCGAGGGCCACGCGCCGCTGCATCTGCCGACGCATGCCCGAGAGGTCTTCGATGTCACCGGCGCTGGGGATACCGTCATCGGCGTGCTGGGGCTGGCGTTGGCGGCCGGTCAAGGCTACCCCGAAGCGATCATGCTCGCCAACCTGGCGGCGGGGCTGGTAGTCGCCAAACCGGGCACCGCGACATTGTCCATCGCCGAGCTCTACACAGCGCTGCATGGCGACAAGCTCGCCGAATTCGGCCCCATCGAGGAAAGTGCGTTGGTCGACGCGGTGCGCGCGGCCAAGCTGCGCGGTGAACGGGTGGTGATGACCAATGGCTGTTTTGACATCCTGCATGCTGGCCACGTGGCCTATCTCGAGCAGGCCAAGCGGCTGGGGGACCGGCTGATAGTGGCCGTCAACGACGATGCCTCCGTGGCGCGTCTCAAGGGCCCCAAGCGGCCGATCAATGCTCTCGAACGGCGCATGCAGGTATTGGCGGGCTTGAGCGCGGTGGATTGGGTAGTACCTTTCGCTGAGGAGACCCCGGCACGCTTGATTGCCGAGGTGTTGCCCGATGTGCTGGTCAAGGGCGGCGACTATCGCCCCGAGGACATCGCCGGCGGTGAAGCGGTCATCGCCGATGGCGGCGAGGTGAGGGTGCTCAACTTCGAGGATGGCGTCTCCACCACGGCGATGATCGGCACCATTCTCGACCGTGAAGGCTAGGCTATGTACGAAAAGTCGGCGAGCGATGGCCAGACAAGGCAAAAATCAGCGAAAAGACGGAGTTTACGTGGTGTAAATGAGTACTTTGAGCTGATTTTTAACGCCGTATGGCCGAGCACAGGCAGTTTTAGTACAAAGCCTAAGGCGGCGCAATGATGGCACCGGGTATCGCACGTGGCTTCTACAGCGCGCTTTTGTATCTGCTCTCACCGTTGATCTGGTGGCGGGTATGGCGTGAGCATGCGCTCACTAACAAGCGTGCGGAACGGTTGGGGCTGATCGCCGACGCGGCGGATGATACGCCGACGATCTGGCTGCATGCCGCTTCTGTCGGCGAGGTGCTGGCCGCACGCCCCTTGATCGAGGAGCTGGCGCTGCGTCATGCCGACCACCGTCTGGTGGTCACCACCATGACCGCGACCGGCGCCGAGCGCGTACGGGCACTGTTTCCCGCCGAGCGTTATGCGCTCACGCATTATTTCCTGCCGCTGGACTTCCCGGGCACGGCGCGGCGTTTTATCGCTCGTTTGCGCCCGCGTCTGGCGATCATCGTCGAGACCGAGCTGTGGCCCAACCTGCTGGCAGCATGTGATCGGCAACACGTGCCTGTGGTCGTCGCCAACGCCCGGCTCTCGGATAAGGCTTTCCGGGGCTATCGCAATGTGGCGCCATTGCTGCGTGGCGCACTGGTCGCGGTCAGTTGGCTCGCGGCCAAGTCGTCGGCGGACCTAGAGCGCTTCGTGGCGCTGGGGTTGCCCCGAGAGCGTGGCGACGTGGTCGGGTCGATAAAATTCGACCTTCCGCTCAACGACGATATTCGTGATGAAGGTGAGCGCTTACATACCGAGTGGGGTGCGCGATTCGTGTGGGTGGCAGGCTCGACCCATGAGGGTGAAGACGAGCAGGTTCTGGCCGCGCATGCCCACCTGCGACGCACGCATCCTCAGGCGCTGCTGGTGCTGGTGCCGCGTCATCCACAGCGCTTTTCGGCGGTGGCCGAGCTCTGCGAAGTAAGCGGCGAGTGCCTCGCGCGGCGTTCGCAAGGTGAAACGCCCAGCGCCGAGACGAGCGTTCTGCTGGGCGATACCATGGGTGAGCTAATGCGCTTTTACGCCGCAGCGGACGCCGCCTTCGTGGGCGGCAGCCTGGTGCCCATCGGGGGGCACAACCTGCTCGAGCCCGCCGCGCTCGGCGTCCCGGTACTCACCGGACCGCATCTGGAGAACTTTCAGGACATCGCCGAGACCCTGCGCGAGGCCCAGGCGCTATGCGAAATCGGCGACGCCGAGGCCTTGGGCGAGGCCTTGGCGACCCTCGCCGATGATCCCGACCAGCGCCGCCAGCTAGGCGCCGCCGGCAAAGCGGTGGTGGCCGCCAATCGCGGCGCCTTGGAAAAGACGCTAGAAGGCATCGCGGCGCGGTTGCCGTCACAGCCCAGCTTGTAACGCTAGGCTATCGACGGTCTCGAACGAGACCTCGTCAGGGCGTATAGCGCTCAACGCCATTCTCCGTCCCCAACAACAGCACATCAGCACCGCGCTGGGCGAAGAGCCCGTTGGTCACCACGCCGACGATATTGTTGAGGCGCTGCTCCATGGCCTTGGGGTCCTCGAACAGGCATTCGTAACCATCGAGGATCTGGTTGCCGTTGTCGGTGACCACACCGTCGCGGTAGACCGGTGTGATGCCCAGCTTGACCATCTCCCGCGCCACATAGGAACGGGCCATAGGGATCACCTCGATGGGCAACGGAAAGCCGCCGAGCACGTCGACGTGCTTGGAGGCGTCGGCGATGCACACGAAACGCTCGGCGCAAGCCGCGACGATCTTCTCGCGCGTCAGCGCCGCGCCGCCGCCCTTGATCATGTTGAAGTGCGCATCGATCTCGTCGGCGCCGTCGACATAAACTGGCACCGTGCCCACGTGGTTGAGCTCGAAGACATCGATGCCGTGACCTCGCAGGCGCTCGGCCGTGGCGTCCGAGCTTGCCACCGCGCCTTGGAAGTCGTGTTTGAGCTCGGCGAGCAGGTCGACGAAGAAATTGGCGGTGGAGCCGGTGCCCACGCCGATGATGGTGTCACGGCCGAGCAAAGGCTTGATATCCTCGATGGCGGCGACGGCCACCGCGCGCTTGAGTTCGTCTTGGGTCATGGTGCGTCCGTATGGGCGTTGGTATCGAGTCGTAAGACGTTTGTGTAAACGTTCATATAAGCGTTCGTATAAACGTTCTTGTAAAGCAGTATCGGCGAAATCCGTGCCCATTATAGAGCTTATGCGCGCCGTGCAAGAGACATGGCGGCACGCATGGGACTGGACGCTGTGCCACGCCCTCTGCTAACAATGGAAGTTTGCTATCGGTTGGCCAGCCCCCTGGCGCACCGGTTTCACAATGAGACGCGCGAATTCGCAGGACACACCAGAATGCTAGAAGAGACCGTCAAGAAAATCCTCCAGGCACGCGTATACGAAGCGGCCCGGGAAACACCGATATCCCCTGCTCCTTTCCTCTCCCGCCGTCTCAACAACACGATTCTGATCAAGCGTGAGGACCTGCAGCCGGTCTACTCTTTCAAGATTCGCGGCGCCTATAACAAGATGGCCCAGCTAAGCGAAGAGCAAAAGGCCAAGGGCGTGATCGCCGCCTCCGCCGGCAACCATGCCCAAGGCCTGGCCATGGCCGCCAAACAGATGGGCGTCAAGGCGGTCATCGTGATGCCGCGCATTACGCCGGATATCAAGGTTCAGGCGGTACGTGCCCGAGGCGCCAAGGTCGTGCTCAAGGGCGATGCTTTCGGCGAGGCGCTGGCCCATGCACGCGAACTGATCGACGAGCACGGCTATACCTACATTCCGCCCTTCGACGACAACGATGTGATCGCCGGCCAGGGCACGGTGGGTATGGAAATTCTGCGCCAGCACAGCGGGCCGCTGGATGCGATCTTCGTGCCCGTGGGCGGCGGCGGCCTGCTCGCCGGTGTGGTAGCCTATATCAAGTACTTGCGCCCCGAGATCAAGGTGTTTGGGGTCGAGGCGGAAGATGCGGCCTGCCTCAAGGCGGCCATGGAAGCCGGCGAGCGCGTCACCCTCGATCAAGTCGGCGTGTTCGCTGAAGGCGTCGCCGTGGCACAGATCGGCGAGGCGCCTTTCGAGATTCTGCGCCATTGGATCGACGGTGTGATCACCGTCAACACTGACGAAATGTGTGCGGCAGTCAAGGATATCTTCGAGGACACGCGCGCCGTCGCCGAGACCTCTGGCGCGCTGTCGCTGGCCGGGCTCAAGAAGTATATCCAGCAAGAGCGCGTCGACGGTCAGACGCTGTTGTGCATCAACTCGGGCGCCAATACCAATTTCGACCGCTTGCAGCACATCGCCGAGCGCACCGAGCTGGGCGAGCAGCGCGAGGCGATCCTCGCGGTCACGATTCCCGAGCGCCCCGGCAGCTTCAAGAAGTTCTGCAAGACCATCGGCAAGCGCATGGTTACCGAGTTCAACTACCGCTATGCCGATCCCGAGCAAGCGCATATCTTCGTCGGCGTGCAGGTCAAGCCGGGCGGCGACGACCGCCAGGCGGTAATCGACAAGCTGCGCGAGGCCGACTATCCAGTGGAGGATCTAACCGATAACGAGCTGGCCAAGCTGCACATTCGCCATCTCGGCGGTGGACGCCCCAAGGAACACTTCAGCGAGGAAGTCTATCGCTTCGAGTTTCCCGAGCGCCCCGGTGCGTTGATGAACTTCCTGACGCATCTGCCCGCCGACTGGAACATCTCGTTGTTCCACTATCGCAATCACGGCGCGGCGTATGGCCGGGTTCTGGTGGGCATGCAGATTCCCGATGGCGCCCGGGCGCATGTCGAGGAACACTTCGAGCGCATCGGTTATCGGTACTGGAAAGAATCCGACAATCCCGCCTATCGTCTGTTCATGGCGTGAACCGTCCGGCGTCATGTTATGACGCCTTTATAGTTATAGATTATGAGAACCTATATTTCCATAGGTTCTCATATCGTTAATATGACGAATAGCAAATAAGAACATCGTTCGTTAACCAAACGTTTCATTCTTGTGCCCGAGGCCAGTTGTCAACCCATACGGCTGGCCCTATAGTCGTAAGCGTTATTTGGGGTGCTATAAAAAACAGTCCTTTACGGAGCAGGAAATGAAGCGCAAGCCTGATCTAGTCATGGCTTTAGTAATGTTGTTTGGCTTGGGTGTCGTGGCGACGGGTTACGCACAGACATTGATGGGCACTTGATGTACGCCCCGGTATCTGGGCGTATTCGTCGGTCGTCTTGAACGCCCGAGTGATTGCATGGCCCGCCAAGCGGCCGACGATGGTTCCCCATCGTCGGCCGCTTGCGTTACGGGCGCACGGTGCGGGCGTCGCTGACGATGGCATCGAGAGGCACATCCCAGCCCGCGATGGGCAATCGCTCGACGTACTGGCAGTCGTGGGCAAGGCCGATCAGGCACGGGTGCGGACGGCGCAGGCGTCGAAAGGCGAAGGTGCGGTCGTAGAAGCCGCCGCCCATGCCCAATCGATTGCCTTGAATATCGAAACCAACCAGCGGCATAAGCACCAGATCCAGCGCCCAGGCCGGCAGACGCCGTGCGCGATGCGCGCCATGGCGCGTGCTCGGTTCCGAGATGGAAAAGCGATTGGTGCGCATGGGCGTCTTGGCGTGGTAATGCACGAACCACAGGCGATTGTCGGACAACGGGCGCAGCACCGGGAGATAGACCCGGACGCCGCGGCGTCGGAACCATGCGATCAGCGGTGTCGGGTCGATCTCGCCGTCGTTGGGCAGATAGAGCGCAACGCGGCGCGCGCGTTTGACCTCTGGCAACTGGCGCAGGCGGCGGCATAGTGCATAGGCGGCCTGACGGCGCTGGGACGCGGAAAGTCGGCGTCGACGCCGGCGCAATTCGCGGCGTAGGCTGCGTCGGTCGGATAGTTCGAGAGGGGCTTCGTGCGTCATGTTCGGTGAGGTTCCCCAAAGTGCCGCTGTCGTTCTGGCCCTGAACCTAAAGGTTCAAGGTGGGTGGCCGCAGACGAGT
Organism: Chromohalobacter canadensis; assembly: GCF_029544075.1. Taxonomy (GTDB): domain Bacteria; phylum Pseudomonadota; class Gammaproteobacteria; order Pseudomonadales; family Halomonadaceae; genus Chromohalobacter; species Chromohalobacter canadensis_A. Next base: position 303,714 of record NZ_JAJQJH010000002.1, read on the forward strand.
CATCAGGCTTTCCGTCGCACGGACATGCACACAGACCCGTCTAGCATTTGGCCCCCTAGTAATGCGCATAGGCTCGAGGGACTATAACGACTGGCGAACACTTCAGGGAACGCCCCTATCCTAGCAGAGACCGGGGCGCGGCCAAAGCATCAGGCACTTTTCGTATAGAGCCTTCCCGCGTATAGCCTCTTGTCTCGTATCGCACCGTTTCTTGTATAGAGCTCTGGCGTAACGAACCTAAGTGCTTGTCGGGCAAGGCCGAACGTCAGCTTGAAGGTTTGTCATCGGCGACGGGCGCATCGGCCAGGGCTTGTTCCAGACGCTCGCTAAGGCGCGACAGACTGGACTCGCTCTCGCGCTGGGTGTCGAGCGCTTCGAGGAGTTCATGAGTGATATTCAGCGCCGCCATGATGGCGATCTTCTCGGCGCCCTGCACCTTGCCCTGGGAATGGATGCCGTTCATGGCGCGATCCAGATAGCGCGCCGCGCGCTTTAGCTCGTCTTCCTGGTCGGGCGGGCAAGCGATCACGTAGGGGCGTCCCAGCAACGTGATCTCGGTCGTCTGCCGCGAGGCGTCGTTCATGGATCGCTCCAGAGCGGGCCAAGGTCGGGCCCGATGCGGTAAGATGGAACCAAGTTTCCGCGTCATGCGCGGTGGAGGGAACAGCCTCGACGACCATGGCATCCTGCCCGTCGCGAGCCTACGTTCGCCGCCATGTAAGCCATTGATCACTATAAAGAGCCGCCCGGTCGCGGTCAACGCGGCCCGGTGGCCTGCAGCACAGGACCGCATCATGTCCCTAATCGACGAACAACTCGATTTTTCACGTGTCGCCGACACCTTTCTCGCCCACGGCAGCATGCAGTCACCGGCGTTTCTCGACGGTCGCTTGTGCGCACGCTTGGCGTTGGCCGACATCAGCGCCGATACCTGGCTCGAGGAAGTCTGCGCGACCCTGGGTGTCGACCAACCCAATAGCCGTGAAGACGGCGAAGTCCTGCTCGCCTGGCGGCGGCAGGCGTTGGACGCCCTGGCCGCGCCAGAGCTCAACTTCGAGCCGCTGCTGCCCGATGACCTGTTCTCTCTCGCCGAGCGCGCGCACGGCCTACAGGAATGGACTCAAGGCTTCCTGGAGGCCATCGTCGAGGCCGGCGGCCAGAGTGACGACTGGTCGGCGGCTTTGCGCGAAGTGCTCGAAGACCTTGGCTCGCTCGTCAACCTGGAGATCGAGCTCGAGGACAACGCCGAGAACGAGAACGACCTTTTCGCCTTGACCGAGCATGCGCGCATGGCCGCCATGATGCTCTATACCGAGCAGCACCCCGGCCAACCCCAGGTCGAGCGCGTCGAGAATCCCGAGGGCGACGACGCCACCACACCGCCGTCACAGACACACTGATCAATCTCTTGGCCGGGCTTGTCCCGGCCTCTCTCCCATGTCTCCCGCCATCCGAGGAGCGCCCATGCCTCGCACTGCCCTGCCGCGTCCGGCGGCGATTTCTTCCGATGAATACCGTGTCCGCCGCCAGGCGTTGATGGCGGCCTTGCCCACACATAGTGCCGTATTGATCTCGGCGGCCTCGCTGGTCACGCGCAACCGCGACAGTGAATACGCTTTTCGCCAGGATAGTGACTTCCACTACCTGAGCGGTTTCCCCGAACCCGACGCGCTGCTGGTGCTGCTGCCCGGTCGCGACGCCGGCGAAGCCGTGCTGTTCTGCCAAGAGAAGGACCCTTCCCAGGAGGTCTGGACCGGGATACGCATTGGCGCCGAGGCCGCCGTGACGGGTTACGGCGTCGATGAAGCCTACGAGAACGACACCCGAGATACCCTGCTGCCCGAGCTGCTCGAGGGCCGTGAAACACTGTTCCTGCCCCTCGATAATGGCGAGATGCTGGCCCTGGTCGAGTCACTGCGTGCCGAACTGGCGCCCCAGGCCCGGCGCGGCGAACGTACACCGCGTGCCTTCGCCGATATTGTGCCGCTGATCCACGCACAACGCCTGATCAAGAGCGAGGCGGAACTTGGCCTGATGCGCCACGCCGCGCGTATCTCGGCGCAGGCGCACCGCCGGGCCATGCAAAACGTGGGTCCAGGGCTTTTTGAGTACCAGCTACAAGCAGAGCTCGAGCACGAGTTCGTCTGGCACGGCGCTCGCGAACCTGCGTATGCCACGATTGTCGGGGGCGGCGAAAACGCCTGTGTGCTGCACTATATCGAGAACAGTGCTGCGCTGCGCGACGGCGACCTGGTATTGATCGACGCCGGTGGCGAATTCGAACTTTATGCCGGCGACATTACGCGCACCTTCCCGGTCAACGGCCGTTTCACGCCAGCGCAGCGTGAGCTCTACGAGGTCGTCCTCAAGGCGCAATGCCGCGCGGTGGCTGCCGTCGCACCAGGTACGACCTTGAGTGCGATCCACGATGGTGTCGTGCACGACCTGACCGCTGGCCTCATTCGCCTGGGGCTGCTCGAAAGCCCGCTTGAGGCACGTATCGATGATCACGGATACCGGCGTTTCTTCTTGCACGCCACCTCGCACTGGCTGGGGCTCGACGTGCACGACGTCGGTACCTATCGGCTGGATGGCGAGCCGCGTGTGCTGACGCCGGGCATGGTGCTGACCGTCGAACCCGGGCTCTATATTCCCGACGCCGAGGACGTTCCCGAGGCGTATCGCGGCATCGGCATTCGCATCGAAGACGATGTCGCGGTGACCGCCATAGGGCACGAGGTGTTGACGGCAGACGTGCCCAAGGAAGTGACGGAAATCGAGGCACTTATGCGCAAGGGTTGAGCATTTTTTGATCGCATGGTTTTTGATTACGTAATTACGTTACGCATACGTAAAACGGCCTGCCGTGACGGGAAGGCTCTGTGGACGGCTCCGCGAGTACCCTATGAAAGCCCTATGAGAGCCTTGTGAAAGAGCCCCGTCATGACTGCCGTCCATGCACTTAACGTGGTACAAAACAGCGTGTCTCGCCATCGCTTATGGCAAGACCTTCGAAGCCGACAGGGAGAGTTTTCGATGCCGTCTAACCGGGTCGATATCGCCATCGTGGGAGGTGGCTTGGTCGGCGCCAGCCTGGCATGTGCCTTGGCGCCGCTGATCGAGCGTCACGGGCTGCGCGTGGCGGTGATCGAGGCAGCGCCGCTGAACGCGACGCAGCCTACGACGTATCAGCCCAGCTTCGATGCCCGCGCCAGCGCCATCGCGCAAGGCTCGCGCCGGCATTTCGAGCGGCTCGGGGTATGGGCGTCAATGGCCGAGCGCGCCACGCCGATTCGCCAGATCCACGTCAGCGAACGCGGGCGTTTCGGGGCGACGCGGCTGACGGCCGACGAGTTCCACCTCGACGCCCTGGGCTACGTGATCCCCAACGCCTGGATGGGGCGTGTTCTGCATGCGGGCCTGGAATCGTTACCGTTGACCTGGCACTGCCCGGCGCGCGTCGACGACATCGCGCCCATCGCCGACGGCCACCGGCTGACGCTCAGCGATGGTGCCTGCCTCGAGGCCGGCTTGACGGTGCTCGCCGATGGCGGACGCTCGGGACTCAAGGAGCGTCTGGGCATTGATAGCCAAGCGCAGTCCTATGAACAGCACGCCTTGATCGCTAATGTCGAAATCGGACGTGACCACGCTGGCGTGGCCTATGAGCGTTTCTCGAGCCAGGGCCCGATGGCACTGCTGCCCTTGGCCGGACGCCGCATGGCGCTGGTCTGGACCCACGCCAAGGCGCCACGCGAGGAAACCCTAGGCTGGAGCGACGCCGAATGCCTGAGACGTTTGCAAAACGCCTTCGGCGACCGCCTGGGACGCTTTCGGCGCATCGGGCATCGTGACGCCTATCCGTTGTCGCTGATCACCGCCAACGAACCGGTGCGCCCGCATCTGGCGATCATGGGCAACGCGGCCCACTCGTTGCATCCGGTCGCCGGGCAAGGCTTCAATCTTGCCTTGCGCGGCGTCATGGATTTGGTCACGTCGCTGGAAGCCGGTCTGGCGCGTGGCCAGGCTATCGGTGGCGCGAGCCTGCTGGGCGACTTCGAGGCCCGCCGCGCTGCCGACCGGCGTAACGTCATCCGCTTCAGCGATGGTCTGATTCGCCTGTTCGGCATCGAGCATGCCGCGTTTTCCCACCTGCGTGCCGCAGGTCTGGTGGGGCTCAATATCGTGAGTCCGCTGCGACGTACCCTGGCGCGCCGCGCGATGGGGCTGGAGCGATGAAGGCCGACGAGGAAACCAGCATGGATGAGACAACACACGATGAAGTGATCGTCGTCGGCGGCGGCATGGTCGGTGCCGTGCTGGCGGCGCTGCTCGGCGAGGCCGGCATCTCGGTGACGGTACTCGACGCCCGCCCGACGCCACTGGCCAGCGACGATGTCGGCCGTGGCCTGCCTGCGCCCCGGGTCAGTGCCCTGACGCCGGTGTCGCAGCGCTTGCTGACGCATCTGGGGGCGTGGCCGTGGATGGCCGAGCGGCGCGTGTCGCCCTATCAGGGCATGCGCGTCTGGGATGGCGAAGGCAGTGGTGAAATCGCCTTCGAGGCGGCGGATATCGGGTTGCGTGAGCTGGGCCATATCGTCGAGAACGACGTCGTCCTGGCGGGGCTCGAAGCACGCCTCGCCGCCCTGCCGAGCGTGACCCAGCGGTACGGCGCGCGGGTCTCGGGGATCGAGCGTGAGGGCGAAGCGCAGACCTTGACCCTCGACGACGGCGACCGCTGGACGGCGCCGCTGGTGGTTGCCGCCGACGGTGCCCGCTCACCGCTGCGCCGCCTGGCAGGTATCGACGTCAGCGAGCGCGAGACTGGTCATGTGGCGCTGGTCACCACGCTGCGCTGCGAGCATGGCCATGGCGGTGTGGCGCGTCAGGTTTTCCTGCCCGACGGGCCACTGGCCTTCCTGCCGCTACGCGTCGAGGAAGATGACCGCCACTGCTCGATCGTCTGGTCGACACGCCCCGAGCATGCCGAGCGGCTGCTGGCGCTGGACCCGACGGCATTCGCCGAGGCCCTGAACGCCGCCATGGAAGGCCGGCTAGGCGAGATCGACGTGCTCGACGAGGTGCACCACTTCCCGCTGACCCAGCGCCATGCTCGCGAATACACCGCACCGGGCCTGGCTCTGATCGGCGACGCCGCACACAGCATTCACCCGCTGGCCGGCCAGGGCGTCAACCTCGGCTTTCTGGATGCGGCGGTGCTGGCGGAAGAAATCATCCACGCACGGCAGCGTGGCGTAGCGCTCGGCGACGCCCGCACGCTGGCGCGTTACGCCCGTCGTCGGCGTGGCGACAACGCCGCCATGTTGGCGCTAATGGACGGCTTCCGCCTGCTGTTCGGCACCCAACACCCCGCATTACGATTGATACGTAACGTCGGGCTCTCCAGTACAGACAAGCTCATGCCCCTCAAGCGCATCATGATTCGCCAAGCTGCCGGCGAACGCGGCGAGCTGCCCGCCGTGTGCCGCTAGGCACGATCTGATCGGTCCTGCAAAGGTGAGCAGCCAGTGGACCGGGACGGCGGCGGCGCTGGCCGATGGCGGCAGTTCCAACAATGGCGAATGGTACGTGTGACCTCCTCGGGATCGATCCCGGCGCCTTCGCGTTGAGCGCCATGAAATGGCCGGGATGTCATGTACACTGAGTCGATCCAAGAAAAAAGGTGCAGAATTACACATGAAATTCGACCGCAGAATCGTCTTGCCAAGTTTGATGGCCCTCCTTAGCAGTGGGGCAGTCTTTGCCCAGCCGTTGGAGCAGTTTCCGCGAGAGGTAGAACCACTACCCATCACTGAGGAATCGTACCCCTTCAATGGCGCTGCTCATCAGGTCGAGCCCATCGACCTGCCATCATTCAATTACACCGAAGAAGAGTTTCTGGTATCGGGGCAGGCTCAGGTTTATGACTGGGAGCCCAATGGTGACTATGAAGCCGTCCCGGTCGGTAAGAGCACTTACACCACTCGCATGGTCGTCCGCCGGCCCGAGAACATGGAGAACTTCAGCGGCCGCGTGGTGATGGAGGTCATCAACATGTCGGCTGATTACGATTGGACTGCCATGTGGGCGGCTCTTTGGGAGCGTGTGACGGCCAATGGTGATGTCTATGTGGGGATCACTGGCAAGCCGAACGTCATTCCCGGTCTAGTGGCCTTCGATGCCGATCGCTATGGTCGAATGGCCATGCCGAGCGCGAATCTCGAAAGCGATCGAAACTGCGAATTGCCGCAGGACGAGCTCGCCTACAAGGGGCTTTCCTCGGAGACGGAAAGTGGCGTGGCATGGGATATGTTTACTCAAATTGGCGGTCTGCTCAAAAGCGGCGATCCGAAGAACCCGTTGGGTGTTCCCGCCGAACGGGTATTCTTTACCGGCGAGTCCCAGAGCGGCAACTATGCGATCACTTACTACAAGTTCTTCCAGCCCGATGCCACGATAGAACAAAATGGCGGGAGCGTGCCGATATATGACGGTTTCCTGACGGAAGCGGCCACTACGCCGACAGGAGTGCCGATTCGGCAGTGCGCGACGCCGCTGCCTGCCGACGATCCGCAAAACCTGATTCCGGGTCGCAGTACACCCTTGGCCATGATCAACTCGCAATGGGACTTCTTTCCGGCGCGGGGTGGTCAACGGAAGCCTGACGCCAATACGGCCGACGACCGGAGCGTGACTTGGGAGCTTGCCGGTGCCAATCATGGCTGGCGCTTCCAGTATCTGTACGGCGACGCTGATCATGACGACCTCCGCAAGGCTGGGCTTCTCTCGCCCGATGCAGAGTGGAGCGCATGGAGTTGTAGTCCAGCCAATCCGGAAGTGCCGCTCTATATGGCCGAGAAAGCGCTCTACGAGCACTTGGTCGATTGGGTGGAAGATGGAAAGGCTCCACCCTCGGCTGATCCCATCGAATTGACCTCAGAGGGGCAGGTCGCCTTCGATCAGAACAACACCGCGCAAGGTGGTCTACGCCTGCCCATGGTGGAAGTGCCCGTGGCCTCTTTTGGTGAGGGCCGTGCTACGCTGTCGGAAGGGTGCCCAGAAATCGAGCCCTTCGGCACTGAGAAGCTGAAACGACTCTACGGGACACGTGAGGCCTATCTTGAGGCCTATCGCCAGGCAGCGTGGAAGCTGGTTCAGGAAGGCTTCTTGCTCAGCGAGGATGTCGACGCGCTGATGGCGACCGCCAAGGAAGTGCCTTTCGAGTAGCGCGGGCGTTTTGCCTTTCGATCACGGCCGCCAAGGTGGCCGTGATCGTTGAGGGCATCGTGCCCCGGAACTGGCGAAGTTCTGGGAACGTGCTCGAAGACGTTTAGCGTAGATGCTCTCTCCTCACCGTTCACGACTAACGTAGGCGCCGGATATCGAAGGCGGGTTCCTCCGCTCGGTCATTACAGCACCTGCGAAGGCCGAGCCGCCATGTGCATCCAGGCTTTGTGCTTCTAGACTGATATGTGACATTCGCTTTGGGAGTTCTCTGCATGCGACTCGACGGTTCCTGCCATTGCGGCGCGGTGCGTTTCAGTGTCGATTCCCCGCACCCCTATCCCTATCAGCGCTGTTACTGCTCCATCTGCCGCAAGACCGCTGGCGGTGGTGGCTACGCTATCAACTTGAGTGGTCGCGCCGAGACGCTCGACGTGCAGGGGCGTGAGCACATCAACGTCTACCGCGCTGTCATCGATGGCGAGACCAGCACCGGCGAGCGCCGCTTCTGCCGGCACTGCGCCAGTGCGCTGTGGGTCTTCGATCCCCAATGGCCGAGTCTGGTGCATCCGTTTGCCTCCGCCATCGACACGCCCCTGCCCATTCCGCCCGAGCGCGTTCACTTGATGCTCGATAGCAAAGCTAACTGGGTCGAGGTCGACGCCCGGGAAAACGACCAATGCTTTGCCGTGTATCCGCAAGAAAGCCTTGCCGAATGGCACCAACGGTTGGGGTTGGAAGAGGATAGCGAGCCCTCCACTTAGACAACGGATCAGGTACCCATGGAGGTGAGTTCATGACGAAACGAAATCTTCAGGGCGTCACACTCGAGTGCGTGCAGGGGGATATTGCGCGCCAGCCGGATATGGACGCCATCGTGAACGCGGCCAATGCGGAGTTGCGGATTGGCGGCGGCGTGGCGGGTGCGATTCATCGGGGCGCCGGGCCGGAACTGGAGCGGGAATGCCAGCCGCTGGCGCCTATTCAGCCGGGGCAAGCGGTGATCACCGGCGCTCATAACTTACCCAATCGCTCGGTGGTGCATTGCCTGGGCCCGGTGTACGGAGTGGACGAGCCCGCCGAGCCACTGCTGGCGGCCTGTTACCGCAACGCGCTCGAACTGGCCGAGCAAAACGAGCTTGGCTCCATCGCCTTCCCGGCGATCTCGACCGGTGCCTTCGGGTATCCGCTGGAAGCCGCGACGCAGGTAGCGTTCAAGACGGTGCTGGAGATGCTGCCCCAGTTATCCTCGGTTAAGCATATCCGCTTCGTGCTGTTCCAGGAGGCGGGCGCCCGAGTCCATGAAGAGGTTCTTGAGCGCTTGCTCGATTGAAAAGAACCATTAATTGAGACCCTGCCATTTTCGGGCGCCGGACGGTCCCGCTTTCGGTGCCCCTGCCTTTCTCTCTCCGACCACACCCCAAGACACACCCGCTTGAAACCTGGGTCATGGCGGGCAATTCGTCTTTGGTAGCTGCCGCTTCCCCAGGAATCGGTGGTGTTTTTCTATACAATAATTTACATTATGTACAATGTTTGTACATGGCAAGAGCTGCCGGGCGCTAGGCGTTCTCGGTGCATATGCCTCCTTGGAATCGCAAGAAAGGAATAATATTTTGAAAACTCTTTTCTCATGGCTACGGGGAACGACGATTCGGGCCCGGATGACGGCCGGCTTTGCCAGTGTTCTGTTGCTGATGGTCATTCTGACCGCCGAAGGGGTGCGCGAGGTCAACCTGATCGACCACAGCATGAAAGTCATCAACGACGTCAACAGTGTCAAACAGCAGCATGCGGTCGATTTCCGAGGCAGCGTACACGATCGCGCCATCGCCGTGCGCGATGCGGTACTGGTCGACGACGAGGCCGACCTGGCACCGATCCTTGCGGACATTCAGCGCCTCGAAGGCGACTACCGCGAGGCTGCGACCGGCATGCGGGAGATCTTCTCGGAGAGCAATGTCACCGCCGAAGAGCGTAACGCCCTGGCCGCTATCCAGGAGATTCAGGCCACGACCATGCCGCTGATCGAGGAAGTGCTCGAGCGGCGACAGGCAGGCGATATCGCGGGGGCCGAGCAGTTGCTGCTCGACGAAGCGGCGCCGGCCTTCAGCACCTGGCTCGACGACATCAACACCTTCATCACCCTGCAAGAGGAGCTCAACGCCGCCGAAACCGGCTTTGCGCGCAATATCGCCGAGAATTTCCAGATCACCATGGTGTTGCTGTGCCTGGGGGCCCTGGTAATCGGGGGGCTGGTGGCTACGTTGTTGACCAGGCTGCTGTTGCGCGAGTTCGGCGCGGAGCCCTACGAGGTCAAGGCCTTCGCCGAGGCGGTGGGCAATGGCGATCTGACCCGTCAGGTGTCGCTGAAACGGCAGTATCGCAACAGCATCATGGCTGCTCAGGTATCGATGGCGGAAAAGCTGAAAACAACAGTGTTGGAAGTGCGCGGTTCGGCCGAATCGGTGGCCACCAATAGCGAACAGATCGCCGAGGGTAACAACGAGTTGGCTTCCCGCACTGAGCAGCAAGCGAGCTCTCTGGCCGAGACCGCCTCCGCCATGGAAGAACTGGGAAGCACCGTTCAGCAAAACGCCGACAACGCCGTGGAAGCACGCAAGCAGGCCGCCAACGCCTCGCAAATCGCCGAGGAGGGTGGTGAGGTCGTCACGCAGGTGGTGCAGACCATGCACGACATCGATGCCAGCTCCAATGAAGTGGCCGATATCATTTCGATGATCGATGGTATCGCCTTCCAGACCAACATCCTGGCGCTCAATGCCTCCGTCGAGGCGGCACGTGCCGGTGAGCATGGCCGTGGCTTTGCCGTAGTCGCCCAGGAAGTGCGCGAGCTGGCCAGTCGCTCTGCGTCATCGGCCAAGGAAATCCATGCCTTGATCACCGCCAATCGCAAGCGTGTTGAGCAGGGGACGGAACTGGCCACTCAAGCCGGCAAGACCACCGAAGACGTGGTGACGTCCGTCAAGCGCGTGACCGAGCTGATGGAAGAAATCAGCAACGCGACCGCCGAACAGCGTGATGGAGTGCAGCAGGCCGGCGAAGCCGTCACCCAGATGGATCAGGTCACTCAGCAGAACGCGACCCTGGTCGAGCAAAGCGCCAGCGCCTCCAACAATCTCAAGGCGCGTGCGCACAAGCTGATGGAGCTGATGTCGGCTTTCGAGCTCGGCGCGGCCTCTTCACAGAACGCACGGTATGCGGCGGAGCGGCCCCGAGCCGCCACTGGCAGCGCGCAGCAGCAGGCGTCGACATCCGCGCCCGCACCGCGTCTGACGAGCACTCGTCACACTGCACGGCAGACCACCAAGGAAGAAGAGTGGGAGGCGTTCTGACCCCCGGCTGAATACCTCAATGGCCGTTCGCCGCGAATGGCATACCAGACGACCGCCACCGGCGGTCGTCTGGCATCGAGGCTCACTTCTCCCTCTGCGTTGCACCGATCATCGCTGTCCCACCCAAGACACACCCGCTTGAAACCCGGATAATGGCGGGCAATTCGCCCCCTGGGCGCACCCGACACCAACCCGGTTCGTGTACATGGAAATCAAGGTCAACTTTCTCGAAAACCTGCGGCTGGCGGCCAAGTTCGACGACTTCACCGTCGAGACCGACCAGCCCATTCGCTACAAGGGCGACGGCTCGGCACCGAGTCCGTTCGACTACTTCCTGGCCTCCTCGGCGTTGTGTGCGGCCTATTTCGTGCGCTTGTACTGCAACGCGCGGGACATCCCCACCGAGAATATCCGGCTGTCGCAGAACAACATCGTCGACCCGGAGAACCGCTACAACCAGATCTTCAAGATCCAGGTGGAGCTGCCGGAGGACCTTTCCGAGAAAGACCGCACCGGCATCCTGCGCGCGGCGGAGCGCTGCAGTGTCAAGCGCGTGATCCAGAACGCGCCCGAATTCCAGATCGAGACGGTCGAGAACATCGACGAGGACGCCCAGGCGCTGTTGATGGGCACGAATGCCAAGGACGACGACGCAGGCGACGAAACCTGGATCGAGGGCAAAGACCTGCCGCTGGAGCGTACCATCGCCAATATGACCCGGATCCTCGAGGATTTGGGCATGAAGATCGAGATCGCCTCGTGGCGCAATATCGTGCCCAACGTCTGGTCGCTGCATCTGCGCGACGCGGCCTCGCCGATGTGTTTCACCAACGGCAAGGGCGCGACCAAGGAAGCGGCGCTGTGCTCGGCGCTGGGCGAGTTCATCGAGCGCCTCTCCTGCAACTTCTTCTACAACGATCAGTTCTTCGGCGAGGAGATCGCCGATAGTGCCTTCGTCCACTATCCCAGCGAGCGCTGGTTCCCGCTGGAAGACGACGACGCCCTGCCCGCCGGGCTGCTCGACGCACACTGCCGGGCGATCTTCGACCCGGACGGCGAGCTGCGCGGTTCGCACCTGATCGACACCAACTCCGGGCGCACGGATTGCGGCATCGTCGCGTTGCCGTTCAAGCGCCGCTCCGATGGCGAGACGGTGTACTTCCCCTCCAACCTGATCGAGAACCTCTACCTCAGCAACGGCATGAGTGCCGGCAACACGCTCGCCGAGGCCGAGGTGCAGTGCCTGTCCGAGATCTTCGAGCGCGCGGTGAAGAAGGAGATCATCGAGCAAGAGATCGTCCTGCCGGACGTGCCGGAGGAGGTGCTGGCCAAGTACCCCGGCATTCAGGAAGGCATCGCCGCACTGGAGGCCCAGGGCTTCCCGGTGCTGGTCAAGGACGCCTCGCTCGGCGGCCGCTACCCGGTGATGTGCGTGACCCTGATGAACCCGCGCACCGGCGGTGTGTTCGCCTCCTTCGGTGCGCACCCGAGCTTCCAGGTCGCGCTGGAACGCAGCCTCACCGAGCTGCTCCAGGGGCGCAGCTTCGAGGGCCTAAACGACCTGCCGCAGCCGACCTTCAGCTCGCTGGCCGTTTCCGAGCCCAATAACTTCGTCGAGCACTTCATCGACTCCTCCGGGGTGATCTCCTGGCGCTTCTTTAGCGACCGCGCGAATCTCGACTTCCACGAATGGGACTTCGCCGGCACCACCGCGGAAGAAGCCGAGCGCCTCTACGGACTGCTCGCCGACCAGGGCCTGGAAGCCTACGTGATGGAGCACGAGGACCTGGGCGCGCCGGTGTGCCGCATCCTGGTGCCGGGCTATTCCGAGGTATACCCGGTCGAGGATCTGGTGTGGGACAACACCAACATGGCGCTGGACTACCGCGCGGACATTCTCAATCTGCACACACTCGAGGATGAGCGCCTCGCCGACCTGCTCGAGCGCCTGGAAGAAAGCCAGCTCGACGATCACATCAAGGTCGGCACGCTGATCGGCATTGAGTTCGACGACAACACCGTGTGGAGCGAGCTGACCATCCTCGAGCTCAAGCTGCTGATCGAGCTCGCCCTGGGCGAGTACGAAGCCGCGCTGGAGCACGTCCAGATGTTCCTGCAGTTCAACGACAATACCGTGCAGCGCGGCCTGTTCCATCAGGCTATGCAAGCGGTGCTGGAGATCGCCCTGGACGACGACCTCGACTTCAACGACTACCACCGCAACCTCACGCGGATGTTCGGCGAAGAGACCATGCGCCAGGTGATCGGCGCGGTGAACGACGAGGTACGCTTCCCCGGGCTGACGCCCACCAGCATGGGGATGGAAGGCATCGACCGCCACCAGCGCCTGATCGAAAGCTACCGGAAGCTGCACGCCGCGCGCGCCGCCGGGGCCGGCATCGCCACCTCGTAAACCGCCCCTCCCCACCCTCTCCGTCACCGCCACTCACGGCGCGCCCCGGCGGAGAGGGCATTTTTCCCCTTCATGCGTTAATACCAGCCCCCACCTCTACGACCAACCGCCGTTTTGCATCTATCACCACTCTTGAATACTCTGATTCACTAAAGTTCCTTTGAGAGTCATATAAAAGAGCGACAACGGCATAACGCTGGGACTACCGCATGGGATGGCAAGGGCGCATCACGGCTTGCAGGGTAGGGGCGGTAGCGTGCCCAGGCCCGTGACCTGCTGCTTTTCCCCTCCACACGCTGGCTCCGATAAAACGCGCGAAGTCTACATAGATTGCTGAGTTGCTTTTTAATTTATTTAAAATAAATGGCTTAGGTGAGGGGGGACGAGCTAGATAAGATTTATTGAACGCGTGGGCGTGTTCAAGTGATAAAACGAGCGCGCGGTCTAATAGCTTTTATGTTTCACTGAGTATCTATGAGTAAACGAGACGATTTCACCGAAACAACCAAAAGGGTTATGGCTGAGCGAGCCGCTTGGCGATGCAGTTTTCCTGGTTGTGGAAAAATAACAATTGGCCCAAGAATGGGACAGGGAGAAGAAAGGAAGTCTTTAAATTTAGGTGAGGCAGCTCATATCGTTGCCGCCGCAAAAAATGGCCCTAGATCTGACAAAAATGCTACACCTGAGTTCAGGCGATCCATTGATAATGGGATCTGGATGTGTAGAGCCCATGCAAGGTTTGTAGATACAGATCATAAAGAATATTCGGTTGAAACTTTAAAATTGTGGAAAATCCAAGCCGAAGAGCAAGCTTACAAAAGTCTAAAGCTACAAGGTAATTATAATTTTGAAGATAGAAGAACACTTATTGCGATTGGCCTTGATTTGTTGCTGTATGGTGTATGGTCGTCAGTTAAAGGTAATGAGTGGGAGTTCATGGTTGAAAGATACTTAGAAGGCTCGAGCAAAGAATTAAAACATTATTCAGATGGCTTTGGTTCTATAGAGATGAATCAAAGGTTTATATCGGTAGAGTCTCAAGGTGATGCGAGAATAATTAAATCACCTATTGAAATTTGTTATTCCTCTGACGGTTCTGAGTTATTTAGAGTCAAAATTGAAGATAAAGTTATTGCCAAGAAGCCTTCCGGTGTTGGAAGTACTATTAAGTTAGGTGATGATGGCGATCTAGATTTATCAGGTGGTGGAATCACACGGATTTCTGGTGTTGAAGCAGCTATTCAGTCGATAGCGACTTCTGCTGGTACCTTGTACGGCGAGTGTTTTTTCGATAAAACAGCAGGTTCATTCGTTAGTGAAATCTTTCATAAGTATAAAGATGATATTTATCTGTTAGAATCTATGATGAAGCTTGAGATGATAAGGTTGTCACTTGTTCCGAGGATTTCATCTGACAATAAAAACGTTACGCCTCCGCTTAGTTTCATAAAGGAAATAGTGTCGGTGAACATCCCGTCGGTTGTTTTGGTTGATTCTCGACTATCAATGAAGTTGGAGCTGGTGTTGGGAGATGAAACCGAGTGGGTTGGCAATGTTAAAGTTTTTGTGCTGCAAACATAACAAGTTGCTGCACTCGGAAAAGTTACTCGCTACGCTCCCAATTTTCCGGTGAGTAAAGCGTTAACAGAGGAGGAGTCGCTATCAGAACGATTATAGGCTCAATGGTAGTATCTGTTGCCCTTATTACAGCAGGATTGTGTGCCAGCTGGTATTTGACTGTTAGCAGGAGCTTAGACCTTGATGATGCGGAGCTCGTCTCCTCCATTGTTGCGATTGCCGCTAGTGTTGGCGCTTTAGTCTCTGCAACCTTTGTGATCTTCAGCTATTTGCAAACGAATCGTGCATTCATAGAGGCGCAAAGACCGCAGTTGCTGATTCTTTTGGAAAATAAATATGAAAATGTAACCAATCTTCCGGTAAGCTTTATCCGTTATAACAATATCACCCACAACAAGTTTGACGATCTAACAATAATAGTAGAAGTTACGGTAGATGGTGCGAAATATTCGCTGGGCCATCTGTTCCGTTCGGGGATGACAATGATTGGTCAAGATCGTAGGCAACGGAGCTTTAAACCCTATGATGAGCTAGCTAATGTTGGTTTGGAGATGCCAGCGCACGAGAGTCTGGGAAGTAGGATAGAGCTTGACATCACCTATGAGTATACATTCTATCGTAAGCTCGACAGGGTACACGCCCAAAAGTATGAATGGAACGGTAACAGCAAGCGTTGGGAAATCTGTTAACAAGTCGCACCGCGCGGACGCACTTCAGTGCGCCGGTGCGCTTTAGCGTTAGCCACTCAGTTCGTGTAAAAACCAAGGAATGTCTAAATGTTAGAAGTTGAATCAAATGGCAGCTTTAAGTATCCAGATCATTTTCCACCAGAAAGCTTTTGGATTCAGCCAGGAACGGTTAATGATGGACTGGATAGATTCACTGAATTAGTCTACGCACGTAGTGGTGAGAAAGAAATTGATGAATGTATGAAAGAATATCGCGGCTTATTAGCTAAATTTATGAATTTTTCTCAGTTTGGACACCACGGCACATGGGTGATTCCTCAGCAACAAGTGCGTCCACCTTTAACAAGTGAGCAACGAGGGCTTAAACCCGACTATATAGTTGGGGGGAAAGGGTCTGATGGATATAAATGGTTTGTTGTTGAGCTAAAAGGAGCCGACCAAAATATATTTACTGAAAGAAATGGCAATGTCGTTTTTAGTAATGCGGTAAACGATGGTATATGTCAGCTATTAAATTATGTGGATTATTGCTCATCAGCTCAAGGCTATATGCGTGATACTTTGCGTCTGAATGATTTTCGGGAGCCTGAAGGGTGTCTTATCGTTGGTCGCGAGAGTGAGCTATTAGAAGATAAAAGAAAACAGAGCCTTAAGGCGGCCTGGAATAGATTGAGCGGTGGGCGCTTACAAATCAGAACCTATGATGCATTTATTCGTTCGACAGAAAGTTCATGGTCAGCAGATAAAGTGGCAGGCAAGTCGCTGCAACCGACAATGAAATTCCCCCCGGTTAGCGGTTCGTTAGACATTGGATAAATAAATGGATTCGCTGTTCGGAAATATAGCCGTAGGGCTTTTCAGCGGCATTGTGGCAGGTTTAGTAACAGGCTTTTACTCAGGCTTGGTGGTATCTCGTTTCGTTCGTTTCACCAGCTTGTGTAGCGAAGCGCACCGGGCAATGAATAGCATCGAGTACATGCAAGAGCACGGCCGAGTCATGGTAAGTCGTAACGACTCTTCAGCCGTACCCCTGGTCGCAGCCGATCTCATATATTTCGGTCATAAATCGGCGGGAATACGTGTTGATGAGGAGCACAAAAATGTGGCTGATGCCATGTTAAAAGCGGAACAAGGCAAGCTAGAAGTGAAAGATCTTGAGGAAGTTCTTAATCAAGCGCGCCATGGTATTCGCCGAACTAGACCTGCGTTGAGAATTTTATTGCCTTGGGGGCGGGTTTAGTCGTGCCTAAACTGTCGCTGTAGTTGACTGCCCGAGCGCTGTTCGCTCCGCCTTCTATCCGCATCCTGTGGCCGCTTTGGTGAAAACTAAGTTTCGAATTTATATGTGAGCGAGACGGAATGGAAATAGTGCTGACTGAGATTGTGAATGATAGCTGTTCTGTGGAGAAAGAAACATGTTGGTTGAAATGTCGAACATCTTCCGGAGGTTTTGTGGCCTTTTGGGGAGAGCCAGGAGGGGCTAATAGAAATATTGTTTCCTTAAGGTCTCAGAAGTTTCCTGTCGTGGTAGAGCTATCAGATCCCGAAGCGTGTTCTCCAACTGAGTGGGAGCAGTCACGCTATACAATTTCATTTAGCATACCGTCAAATGCTCTAATCACGATGAACGCAGAATACTAGATACAGGACAAGGCCAGTCACGGAAATGTTTACTACATTGCAGCTACACTTCTATCCCATGGCCGTGCGTTCTATTTGGCGTTAGACGCACCATTTATTCAACGGGGAGCCACCGATGCCACAAAAAGGTGAGCACAATTATTCTGCTACCGTCGTCTGGACCGGTAATTCCGGCGAAGGTACAAAGAACTACCGCGCATTCTCGCGCGATCATGAAATAACCTGCGGTGACAAATCAACAATAGCCGGGTCGGCGGATCCGGCATTTCTTGGCGACTCGTCCCGCTATAATCCGGAGGAGCTGTTGCTGAGCTCGCTCTCTGCATGCCACATGCTCTGGTATCTACACCTGTGCGCTGATGCCGGCATCACGGTATCGAGTTACGAGGACAACGCCGAAGGTCGCATGGTTGAGACCAAAAGCGGCGGCGGTCATTTCGATAAAGTGACACTCAAGCCCACCGTCAGCATCGGCCAAAACGACGATAGTGAGCTAGCGACGTCTCTTCATGAGAAAGCGCATTCGCTATGCTTCATTGCGAATTCGGTGAACTTTGAGGTCGCGTGTGAGGCCGACATTCGCTGCGACCAATGAAGGCCTGACAGTGCGCTACGCGTGGACGGGTGCTTTCTGCAAGCAGGAGTGAATATGGAGCCTGAGGTGCGGCCATCACTGCGCGTGGGTGATGTGTTGGAGATTCATTTCCCAGCCTTTACGCCGCGAATCACCATCGAGACGCAAAACACGCTCACCGTGGAGGTCGTTGCCGGTGATAACCTCGGCTTCGCTGATACGGTCGATTACGAAGCCGTGGCGCTGCGTGATGGCTTGATCATGCTTTCTTGGCAAGAGCATATCGGCAGCACCATCGTGCATGTGCTGGATCTTGAAGCGCGTCAGGCGCACACGGTGGTCATGCCGGCAAAAGGCGAGCTGATGCGTTTGGCGGGTCGCATCGAATTCACGTCCGCCTCATGAGGCGTGACGCTGGATAGCACTTCGTCCCCAGCGGTGCTATACCCGAGGCCACCGCGATCAGCGCGAAGGCGACTTGAGTTCTGGCGTTGGCAGCCTTGCTGAGCATCAGGATGAGGTCTCTGTGGCGTTGGGCGGCGAGACAGATGAGGGCGTAAGCCAAATGCATATTCAAACGATGGCGCGATATAATCGCTGGATGAATCAGAAAATCTACGAGTGCTGCTCTGGATTGTCAGATGAGAAGCGAAAGCGCGATATGGGTGCCTTTTTCAAATCGATTCATGGCACTCTTAACCATTTGCTACTTACTGACCGGGTCTGGATGGGGCGGTTTACGGGTAAGCCATTCCATATCACGTCACTAGATCATGAGCTCTACTCAGACTTCGATGTGCTTCGAAGCGAGCGAGAGGCTGAGGACAATCGCATCATCGAATGGGTCGCCTCGCTTTCTCCACAAGATTTAGACGAAGACTTGATCTATACCGGCATCGTAAATCCCGTGCCTCGTCGATATCCGCTTTGGTTTGCCCTTTCACATTTCTTTAACCATCAGACACATCATCGTGGCCAGACTACAACGCTTCTTACCCAGTTGGGCATTGATGTCGGCGTTACGGACCTGATCGGGCTACCAAGTGATGAGACATAAGCGATTTTGATTCGCTACGCTCACCTTTAGGGCTCTTGGACACAAGCCGTTGACGTAGAAATAAAAGGAATCTCGATATGTTCGATTATTCGTTGGTGCATTGGCTGGCGTTTTTGTCAGCGGCGGTGCTTCTGAATCTTTCTCCAGGACCCGATATCGCGTTCATGCTAGGCCAGACGCTACGCAGCGGACGTCGACATGGGTTCGCTGCGATGCTCGGGGGGTGGTCAGGAACGGCATTGCATGTGGTCATGGCGGCGGCGGGCCTGTCGGCCATTCTGGCCACCTCGGCGGTGGCGTTTTCGGTGATCAAGTGGGTAGGGGCTGTCTATTTGATATGGCTCGGCGTCAAGATGCTGTTGTCCAAGGGGGATTCTTTTATTTCCAATGGCGGGGGACGGGACGCAAAGGCGCAGTCGGCCTATTGGCAGGGTGTGCTGGTGTCCGCGCTGAACCCTAAAGTGGCCGTCTTCTTTCTCGCCTTCTTGCCGCAATTCGTCGTGGAAGGTGCCGGGCCGGTGGGTGCCCAGCTGTTCTTGCATGGCAGCTTGATTATCGTGGTCGCGGCTTTTATCGAACCTCTCTTGGTGATGATGGGAGCAAAGCTGGGCGCTTTCTTGAAGGCAAGCCCGCGAGTGGGGATGTGGATGGATCGCGGCCTTGGTGCCATGTTCGTTGCCTTGGGGGCGCGTCTAGCCGCCAGTACCAGGTGACATCAGGATGGCGGCGGGGTGTTCCATCGGCTACATGAATTCCCCGCCCCCGACTCATTCCTTGGGACTCGAGTAGACGCTCAGCGCGGTCACCGTGGCGAGGATCAGCACCATCCCGACGATCTGGATGCTCACCAGGCTTTCGCCGAGGACCACGACACCAAAGAGCGAAGCGGTGACGGGTTCGACCATGGCGACGATGGAGGCCACGGCCGGGGCGGTGTGGTGCAGGCCGTTGACGTAGAAGATGAACGAGAGCCCGGCGCCGAGTATCCCCAGCGTGACGAACAGCGGCCAGTCCGGTGTGTGCAGCACGTCCAGAGTTTGGCTGGTGTCGCCGAGGCCGGCCAGGAGCACGGCGAGAACCGCGAAGGCGATCACCAGAATGGCCTGCGGGCTGCCGTGCGGTGCCGCGTACTTGAACCCGAAGATGAACACCGCGTAGGAGACCCCGGCCAGCAGCCCGGCGCCCACACCGAGCAGGGTGATCCCGCCCGCGCCGACGTCATAGATGCGCGTCAGCAGCACGATGCCGAGCATCACCACCACGATGGCGGCCCACTTCAGCGGCGTGGGTTTTTCGAGCTTGAGCACGAACGAGAGCAGGTAGACGAAGATAGGCGCCGAGTACATCAGGGTCGCCGCCACCGCGACGCTGCCCTGCGAGATGCTGAGGAAGTAGAACGCGAAGTTGCCCGCGACCCCCAGGCCGGCCACCGCCGACCAGCCCCAGAGGCGAGGGTTGCTCAACCCGCTGTGGCGGGGGCGGATCGCCAGCCAGCCGAGCACGAACACCAGGCCGATGGCGCCCCGGTAGAACGAGACGACGAACGCGTCCCAGTCGTCCGCCATGAGCATGCCGCCGATACCGCCCGATAAACCCCAGCAAAATGAGGCGAGAACCACGAGTGCCGTTGCACCTGCCATTGAGAGCTCCTGTCGTCAGGGGAAAGTGGAAAATCGACGCATTGTCCGCCGTAAAAAACCGGCATCCCCTGCGGGTCATGCCCACAGGGGATGCCGTCTCGTGCTGTGTGCCTCCAAGTGCATCAGGATCGTACCTTTTCTAGAAGTCGCTGGAGTGTCTTCTTGCTCCAGACGAAGAGCCCGGTAGGCGGCATCGCCGGCATGTACATCACCTTCAGCGCCTGCTCATGCTCGGCCCGGTCGTCGGGTGAACGCTCGTCTCGCTCGCTTTTGCGATACTGCGCCTCGTTATGCATACCTTCTCCTTCTCGCGTTGCCTTCAAGAACCTGACAGGTCCCGTGAGTGCCGCTGCATCTGTCGGGAACGTCGATGTCAGGGGGAAGTGGAAGCCGGTTGGAGCGCCGCGCGCTCGGTGGTCCTGTCGCCGATGAGAGCCGTGGCCACCGCGATCAGCGCAAAGGCGATGAAGCAGACGAGATACCCTCGGCTGCCGATCAGGTAACCCGCGAGGGGCGAGCCGACGATCTGCCCCACGGCGATCATCAAAAAGGGGAGCCCCAGCCCGATGGCGGGGCGGTCCGCATACAGCCGGATGCCCCAGACGAGATAGACGCCGGTCAGCATGATGTAGGCCGCGCCGAACAGTGCGCCCGAGACGAACACCGCCGCCAGGTTCGAGGGGCTGAGTACCAGCAGCCCGAGCGCACCGGCCATCGCCGCGAGACTGGCGCGATGCACGGTGTTGAGGCCGAAACGTGCGATCAGGTCGCCCGCCGCGCCACCCACCAAGCCCGCGACGCCGATCAGGATCCAGGCGATGTTGGCCGTGGCCTGCTCGAAGTGCCCCAGCGTGATGACCACCTCGCTCGAGAAGGTCCAGAAGGCGGCGCTGGCCACGCCCATGCCGGTGGCTGCGGCGATCAGCGTCAATGCACGGGGTCGCCAGAGCCCGCCGGAGCGGTCGTCGTCCTTGCTATCGGTCGCCTTGGCGGTATCGCTGGCGCTGGTGCGTGGCACGCTGATCAACAACAGCAGGGCGTTGAGCAACGCGGCGACGGCAAAGGCGGCGTAGGCGAGCCGCCACTGGCCGGTGGCGATGAACGCGACCGGTCCGGAGACGGCGACGCCCAGGCTGGTACCGGCATTGATGACGGTGTTGGCCCGCCCTTGCCGAGGCGCGGTGATCGCGCGGGACACCGCCTGCGCCATGGGCGGTGAGGCCAGGCCGGTGCTCGTCCCGGCGAGCAGCACGGCGCCGGCCAGCCATATCGCCTGTGTGCTGACGGCGATGCCCGCCATGCCCACCGACGCGATCAGGGCGGCGGCGACGGCGATCCGGCGTGGCCCGAAGCGTTCCACCAGCAGCGCGCTGAGCACGATGGCGAGGCAGTAGCCGACATAGGCGCCGCTGCCGATGATGCCGGCCAGGGTCGCGCTCAAGCCGACTTCCTCGCGCATGCTGGGCAGGAACAGCCCATAGGCGAAGCGTGCCAGGCCGTAGGTGGTGCCGATCAGCATGGTGCCGGCGACGATCAGGCGGCATTCGGTGCGCGTCATGCGGTGTGCTCCCCTCGGCCCGTGGCCGGCATCGTGTTGCTGAATGTAAAACGATCGTTTTCACTATGGGCGTAACGAGCCCCCGGCGCAGGCGCCGGTCGTGTGTACCCGATGACGCTCGTCCGGTCAGCGCTCGGCGGCATCGCTGGCGGCGGTGGCGAGCCGCTAGCGTTCGATTCGAGTGCCGCCGTTACGCGATCCGCGCGAGACCGGCCAGCCGGTGCGCCGCGCGGCGAGCGGCATCGGCGGCGGCCTCGCCGCGATATGTCGCCGCGTGGGTCGCGCCTTCGAACAGCAATTGAATCGCCTCGACGAGGTCGTCGTCGTGCCGGCCGATCTCCGCGAGGACGATGGCGTCGATCCGCTCCCGCAGGCGCTGCTTGTGCCGCTCCATCGCCTCGGCGATCTCGGGCACGCCGCCGCCGGTTTCCCCCCAGGCGCGCAGGAACAGGCAGCCCCGAGCGCCAGCCTGGCCGAACCAGGTTTCCAGCGCGGCGAACAAGGCGTCGATACTGTTGGCCTCCACCAGCCGATGGAAGCGGCGGTCGCGCTCGTTCAGGACGGCGGCGATCAGGCCGTTCTTGTTGCCGACGTGCTTGTAGAGCGTGCGGCTCGAGATGCCCGCAGCGCTCGTCAGCCGGTCCATGCCGGTGGCGGCGAAGCCGTGTCGTTCGAAGAGTGGCTCGGCGGTCTCGAGCAAGCGTGTACGTATGTCCATGCAGGCAGTGTAAAACGGTCCTTTTACATGTGCAAGGAAGACCCCAAACAAAACGCCTCCGCGCCGTTTACTTCAAATCACGGCGCGGGGGCGTTTGCGTTTCAGGCGCGGGAGTGTGCGTGCGGCAGAAGGCGAGCCGTTCCGCTCATAGGCTCAGAAGCGCGTCGATAACTTCCTGGGGGCGGCAGAAAAACGGTGAATGGTCGCTGTCGATGGTGATGACTCGGTCACATGGCAGTTGCTGCTGGAAATATCGCTGCAAGGGCAATGTGACGGCCTTGTCCTGGAGAAGCTCGATATAAACCCGAGGAACGCTTCCAAAGTTTTTCTCGGTAATGGCCACCTTTTTTACCAGCGGTGCCAACGCCTCTGGTTGCAGCAATGACCGAGCTAGCGCGACATCCTCCTCCGAGCAGAGGTGGTAAAACGCGTCCTTGATCACTTTATCCTTGATGGTCACCTGGCCCGCTTCCGTATCGATTTCCATATTGGGTGAAGCGATGGAGTCTGAGTTGACCGGCAAGTTGGCGGTGCTTTTTAAAGACTCGCCGTTGGGGACCATGAAGGCCGATAGGTAGACGAGCGACTTCACTTTGTCAGGCCGCTTTTCAGCCACCTGACTAATGACGATGCCTCCCCGACTATGACCTACCAGAATCACCGGCTCGTCCAAGCGGTCTAGCTGTTCGCAAATATGGTCGACCCATGTATAGGGCCCGATCTCTGAGGTGGGGGTCTTGTCGGCACCAAGGCTGGGTAGGTCGGGTGCAATGACGCGATGCCCCGCTTTTTCCAGGCTCGGAATGACTTTATGCCAGCACCAAGCGCCATGCCACGCGCCATGTACGAGTAGATAAGTGTTCATGCGAGAATGTTCCTGACTGTCCTGTTTACCCTTTGGGGTGCTGGCGTAAGGCCGCCCGAAGAAAACGCCCCCGTGCAGTTCAAATAGCACGGGCGCGTTTGCGTTTCAGGGCGCGGATGGAGTGTTAGTTGCTGCCCTGGGCACGGGGCAGAACGTTGAGGGCCCTGAGCAAGTTGAGGGCTTCGCCGAGCTGGTAGTCGCTTTCGGCGAGTGAGGCTTCGCGCTCGGTGCGTTCGGTGTCGCCGTTGATGTTGCGCAGGTGGTTCTCGAGATCCGCCTCGCGGATGTTGAGGCCGCTGCCTTCGGCGACTTCGAGACGGCCACGCACCACGTCGACATCCGGCTCGATGCCTTGAGCCTGGATCGAGCGGCCATCCGGTGTGTAGTAGAGCGCGGTGGTCAGCTTCAGGCCATCGCCGTTGTTCAGCGGCAGGACCTGTTGGACAGAGCCCTTGCCGAAGCTTTCGGTGCCCATCAGCACGGCGCGTTGCTGGTCCTGCAGCGCGCCAGCGACGATCTCCGCCGCCGAGGCGCTGCCGCCGTTGATCAGCACCACCATGGGCACGTCCGGGGCGCTGGTCTGCGTGGAGGCCGAGAAGCGCATGTCGCTGTCTGGCAGGCGCCCTTCGGTGTAGACGATCAGGCCGCTGTCGAGGAACAGGTCGGCGACGTCGACGGCGCTGTCGAGCACACCGCCGGGGTTGTTGCGCAGGTCGAGCACCAGCCCCTTGAGCTCGCCTTCCTCACGCAGCGCAGCGATGGCGTCGCGGGCCTGCTCACCGGTGCGGCTCTGGAACTGGCTGATGCGCAGGTAGCCATAGCCTGGCGCTAGTAGCTCGTGTTTGACGCTTTCGGTCTGGATGGTCTCGCGCGTCAGGGTGACGTTGCGCGGCGAATCCTCGCCCTCGCGCATGATGGTCAGGCGGATATCCTCGCCTTCGTCGCCGCGCATCATGTCCACGGCTTCCTGCAGCGACATGCTCTCGGTGGGCGTGTCGTCGATGCGCAGGATGCGGTCCTGGGCCTGGAGCCCGGCGCGCGCGGCAGGGGTATCGTCGAGAGGCGAGATGATCGTCAACTGGCCCTCTTGCATGCCGACTTCGATGCCCACGCCGCTGAATTCGCCCTCGGTGGTCTCGCGCAGTGCCTCGAAGTCGTCCTTGTCGAGATAGGCGGAGTGCGGGTCGAGCTCGCCGAGCATGCCGCGAATGGCGTTGCGCATGAGCGTGGTGTCGTCGACTTCGTCGACATAGGTGCGCTTGATGCGTTCGAAAACCTCGGCGAAGGTCTGCACGTCTTCCACGGGAAGGGCGTTATTGCCGGCCGGTGACTGAGTGCTTTGCTGGGCGTGCGCCGGTAGCGGCAGAGTGAGCGCACCGACCACCAGGGCCATGCCCATTGCTAGCAAGTGACGAACGATGAGACGCGGGGAATGGGATTGGCTTGCGGTCATGCTGTCTCCACAACGCGGCGGAACGGACTGGTGTCGGTCGGCCTCAAGGGCAGGGCTATGGCAGCGCGAAGATAACCCACGCGCGCCGAGGCCCAGCATAGCCTTTATGGGTCGGCGCAATCCAGCACGGCGGACGTTCAGCGCCGAGCGATCCAGTCGCTGGGGTCGATGGGATCGCCGTTCTTGCGCACCTCGAAATACAGCGCAGGGCTGTCGCGGCCGCCGCTGTCGCCGACGGCAGCAAGGGTGTCGCCGCGCGTGACCTGGGCGCCGACCCCGACATTGAAGCGTTGCAGGTGGGCGTAGAGCGTCATGACATTGTCGCCATGATCGACGATCAACAGGTTGCCGAAGCCGCGCATCCAGTTGGCAAAGACCACGCGGCCGGCGTGTACGGCGGAGACCGGCGTGCCCGCCTCGGCGCCGATGAGCATGCCGTTGCGGTCGACGCCGTCGCCGTTGCCGTAGGTGGCGAGCATGTCGCCCTGCACGGGCCAGGGTAGCTCGCCCCGGGTTTGGTCGATGTCCGTGGAAGGCGGCGGTTGGTCGAGGCGTTCGAGCTTGGTCTGCATCTGCTCGAGCAGTTGCTGAGCATTCTCGCGGTCATCGGTGAGCGCGGCCAGTTTGGCTTGCTCGGAGGTGTAGCGCTCCTTGTACTTCGAGAGGATGGCTTCGCGTTTGCTGCGTTGATCGCTGAGCGTTTCGCGGCGTTCGGTCAGCTCACTGGCGAGGCTGTCCAGGCGCTCTTGGTGTGACTGTAGCGCGCGTTGCGTTTCGTCGAGCTGGTCCTCGAGCTTTGCCAGGGCTTCGAGGCGTTGCTGACGCGCCTGGTTGAGATGATTGAGATACTGCTGAAGGCGATCCAGTCGCGCGGGGTCGGTCTGGTTGAGCAACAGCTTGAGCTGTGGTGTCGGGCCAAGCCGGTAGAGCGCGTTGAGCTGTGTGGCGAGAGCGGCGCGTTGCTGGCGGCGTTCTTCCTCGAGGGTCTGGCGCTGCTGTTTGAGCTCGGCGACTTCCTGGTCGAGCTGATCTTGTTCGCGTTGCAGGCTGGTCAGCCGCTGTTGGGTGTCGGCCAGCTCGGTTTCCACCTCGCGCAGTTCCTGCTGCGCGGTGTCACGTTCGGCACGCGTGCCCTCAAGGCGTGACTCGGCGTTCTCGATGTCACTGCCCAAGGCTTCGAGTTGACGTTTGACCTCTTCCGGCGAGTTCTGCGCCCAGGCGCCCAGCGACAGCCACGCACACGAGAACGCCATGGCGCAGGCCATGGCGATTCGTTTGCTGGACGTTGGCGCGCTCATGCGCCGGCTCCGCAATACACGCACACCGTTCAGGGCGTATCGACCAGCACGCGGCCGGTCATTTCCTCGGGGATCGGCTCGTGCATCATCGTTAGCAGGGTCGGCGCCAGGTCACACAGGCTGCCGTCGTCCGCCAGGGTGGCGCCGGCGCGCGGCGTGACGTAGACCAGCGGTACCTGAAAGGTCGTATGCGCCGTCTGCGGGTTGCCGGTTTCAGGGTGCACCATTTGCTCGGCATTGCCGTGGTCGGCGGTGACCAGGCACTCGCCGCCGGCACGCTCGATGGCGTCGATCACCCGGCCCAGGCAGACATCGACCGCCTCGATGGCCTTGACCGCGGCATCGAAGTCGCCGCTGTGGCCGACCATATCGCCATTGGCGTAGTTGCACACGACGAGATCAAACGTGCCCGCGTCGATGGCCGCGACCAGCTTGTCGGTGAGTTCGTAAGCACTCATCTCCGGCTTCTCGTCGTACGTCTTGACGTCCTGCGGCGAGGGAATCAGCTCGCGGGTTTCGCCGTCGAACTCGTCCTCGCGGCCACCGGAGAAGAAGAAGGTGACGTGGGCGTACTTCTCGGTCTCGGCGATGCGTAACTGTTTCAGGCCGCGTTTGGCGACGGTCTCGCCCAGAGTGTTGACCAGGTCGGTAGGCGGAAAAGCCACCGGTGCTGGGATGTTCGCGGCGTATTCGGTGAGCATCACCAGCCCTTCGTGGGCCAGCTTGGGCCGCGCCTGGCGAGTGAAGCCGCTGAAGTCGTCCTCGGCGAAGGCGCGAGTCAGTTCGCGGGCGCGGTCGGCACGGAAGTTCAGGAACAGCGCGGCGTCGCCGTCGGCCATTCGCACCGGCTCGCCGTGCGGGCGGATGCTAGTGGCGGCGACGAATTCGTCGGTTTCGTCACGTTCGTAGGCGGCGTCCAGCCCGGCCTCGGCACTGGTGGCGATCTGTGAGCCCTCACCCTCGACGATGACGCGATAGGCCTGCTCGACACGGTCCCAGCGATTGTCGCGGTCCATGGCGTAGTAACGGCCGACGATCGAAGCGACATAAGCGTTGTCGGCACCGAACAGCTCGGCGAGCCGCGCATTGGCGCGTTCCAGCGAGGCCCGAGCGCTTTTGGGCGCGGTATCGCGACCGTCGAGGAAGGCGTGCAGATAGACGTGCTTGGCGCCACGATCGGCGGCTAGCGCGGCCACGGCGAGGATGTGATCCTCGTGGCTGTGCACCCCGCCGGGCGAAAGCAAACCGAGTAGATGCACGGCACGACCGGCGGCCACGGCGGCATCGATGGGTGCCGTCAGCGCGGTGTTGGCGGCCAGTTCACCGTCTTCGATGGCCTTGGTGATACGCGTGAAGTCCTGATAGACGATACGCCCGGCGCCGAGGTTCATGTGGCCGACTTCGGAATTGCCCATCTGGCCGTCGGGCAGCCCGACGTACTTGCCATCGGTGTGCAGCAAGGCGGAAGGGTAGCGTTGTTTCAGCGCGTCCATGACCGGCGTCTTGGCCGAGTAAACGGCGTTGTACTCGGTGTCGTCGTTCTGACCGTAGCCATCGAGGATCAACAGCGCAACCGGCCGGGGACGCTGGGTGTGGGTATCTGCCATAACATGCCTCGCGGGAATCTGATGGGCGTCGCATCGGCGTATTCGACCGATGACCCCATGAAGCGGCAGTGCCGCTGGGGGTTCGCGACTCACGTCTCCTTGCGGCATCATAACGCAGTCACGAGAGAGCGTCAGCCGCGTTGGTGGGGCCGGACGCTCGCGCATGGCTCATGTATACTAAGGCGCCCGCCGGGGCATGCGGCGTTCGCCGAGCGCACACGACGCCGACAGACACACAACGAGAGTTATCCGCACCCATGATCGATCAGTTATTCGAATTCGTGCAAAACCACCTGCTACTGTCAGGCGCTTTTCTGGTGGTACTGGTGGCATGGATCGCCTACGAGCTGAAAGGCTCGAACAGCGGCGTCTCGCCGTCCGAGGCCACGTCGCTGATCAATCGCGAGGACGGGCTGTTTCTGGATATTCGCGAGGTCAAGGACTTCAAGGCGGGACATATCGCCGGTGCCCGCAATATTCCCAAGGGCCGTTTGGAGGATCGCCTCAAAGAGCTCGAGGACTACAAGGAAAAGCCGGTGGTGGTGATATGCCAGCATGGCCAGCATTCCGGCGCTGCCGTGGGGCAGTTGACCCAGGCTGGCTTCACTCGCGCGGCCAAGCTCAAGGGCGGTATGACCCAGTGGCAGTCCGATGAGTTGCCGGTGGTCCGCAAGTAAGCGATACACTGGCGGGGCGGCGCACGCCGGGCCCCGCGTCTCATGCATAGATAAGTCAAAGGAAGTGCAACATGGCGGAAGACAACAATCAGGCCGCTCAAGGTGGCAATGACACGCAGAACCAGCTGCAATTTTCCATGCAGCGTATTTACGTCAAGGATGTCTCCTTCGAGTCGCCCAACGCGCCGAGCGTGTTCCAGAACGCGTTCAAGCCCAAGGTGGGGCTCGACCTCAACACCACCAGCGAGCAGGTCGGTGAAAACCTCTACGAGGTCGTGGTCAAGGTGACGGCGCAGGTCACCAACAACGAAGACGGCGCCACGGCGTTTCTCGCCGAGGTGGAGCAGGCCGGTCTGTTCCGCATCGCCGGCTTGAGTGATGACCAGCTCGATCACACTCTGGGTGCGTTCTGCCCCAACATGCTGTTCCCCTATGCGCGTGAGTGCATCGACAACCTGGTCAATCGCGGCAGCTTCCCGCCGTTGATGCTGTCACCGGTCAACTTCGAGGCGATGTACGCCCAGAAGAAGAAGCGCGAGAGCGAAGCCGCCGAGAACGTGCAGTAAGCGATGGCTGGACCGCGCATTCATGTGGCGGCCACGCTGGTCGCCGCGACGGAGCTCACCTTGCCCGAAGGTGCTTCGCGCCACGTAGCGGGCGCGCTACGCCTGCGTGAAGGCGCAGCGTTGCGTCTGTTCGACGGCGAGGGTCATGAAGCCGACGCCGAGATCGTCAGTGTGGGGCGCCGCGAGGTACGTGTGCGGGTCACCGCCGTGACCGAGGGTGGCGCCGAGTCGCCGCTGGCGGTGCACCTGGGCCAGGCGATTTCCAAGGGCGACCGCATGGACTACGCGATCCAGAAGGCCACCGAGCTCGGCGTCGCGGCGATCACCCCGCTCTACACCGAGCACGGCGACGTGCGCCTCAAGGGCGAGCGCGAAGCCAAGAAACTCGCCCACTGGCAAGCCGTCGCGGTCAGCGCCTGCGAGCAATGCGGGCGCAGCCGCGTGCCCACCGTGCATCCCCCGCAAACGCTCGACGCCTGGCTGGCGGCGCGTGACGAAACGCTGCGCCTCGTTCTGCATCCTTCCACCGACACTGCCTGGCAACACGCCAGCGACGTCACTCGCGTCGCACTGCTCGTCGGCCCCGAAGGCGGTTTATCCCCCAACGAAATCGACGCCGCCCGTGCCGCCGACTTCGCCGCCCTGACCCTCGGCCCGCGCATCCTGCGCACCGAAACCGCCCCCGTCGTCGCCCTCACGCTGCTCCAGCATCACTTCGGCGATTTGGGGTGAGTAGAACAATCCTCAGGGCGTATAGCCGGCCGTGAAGACCTCCCGAAGCACCCGCGGCACGATCAAGAACGGAACGGTTGTATGCTCTGACGAAACCGCGCGGTCGCCGCTAGCCGTGATGCGTCAAACGACGACCTAAGCCGTTTGCACTCCTCACCGCGCCAAGACACGAGATGAAAGAAATACCGCATTGCAATCGATATCGTGCAAAACAGTCTTAACTTAGAGCCATTCTGGTCTGCCCCCTATTATTCTTAACGCCGGGCCTGGATCTGGGGGCTGGCCCGCAAGCCCTCCGACTCGTTTGCCAGTTGAGCCTGTGCTGTTTTGCCGAGTGCATCAATTAACCAGCCAAGGAATGCGCGTTTACGAGCATCGGAGTCGATAGACGAGGGTGACAGTAGCCAATAGGAAGAACCGTCGGCGATGAAGCCCATGGGGGCAACGAGCTCACCTGTCTCAATCTGGTCGGCGACCATATAGATCGAGCCCATGGCAAAGCCCAGCCCGGCACGTGCAGCTTGGAGACTGAGATAGAAGTGCTCGAATTCGAGTTCTCGATCGATGCTCGCGGTCTGGCGAAAGCGAGACCGCCATGGGGTCCATGCCGATGGCCGTGATGTCGTGTGGAGTATCGTCTGCCTTGCGTTGGCTGAAGCCGGCAGCCCAGGTGAAGCAACAACGCCGGTGATTTCATCCGCGACGCGGTAGGTGAAAACGTCTGGGCCCCATTCGAAATCGTCCCGACGTAGTGCCAGATCGATCGAGGTCGCCTGGAAATCCATAGGCCCGCCGGCAGCGAACAGATGGAGCGTGATGTCGGGATGCTGGGCGTAGAAATCTGGCAGCCGGGGTATTAGCCACTGCATGGTGATCGTGGGTTCGCATGACACTACTAGCGGCGTGTTGGAAGCGATGGGCTGCTCGAACGTGGCCAATGCGCTTGAGAGCGTATCGAAAAGGCTTTGACTCACGCGATACAGCTCAGTGCCTTTGGCCGTCAGTCGCACTGAATGGTGTTGGCGCTCAAAAAGTTGGGCACCGAGCTCTTGCTCCAGATCCCTGATTCGTTTGCTCACTGCGCCGGGCGTTACAAACAGGCGCTCCGCAGCAACTGTCATGTTTTCTGCTCGGGCAACCGCCACGAACACACGCAGCGCATCTAGAGATCTGATCATCCTGTGCTCCTTGCACTCAGCCATGGCATGAGAAAAGTTCACGTCTTCGTGTGAAAAGGAATCGTTTCCCAACAAGAGCCTTACTGTCCAATTGTGTAGGTGTGCGCTGAATACGTGCTTGCGCATGCCTATGGGTAAGGAGATTAATAGTGTCGACTTTACAAGAAACCACAGCAAGACGTTACTCCGCCGATCGCGTTTCCCAACGCCTGGATATCGATGATCTATGTTCTGGTTTAGCGCGTCACAATTATCTTTTCATCGATGGACTGACCACGACCAACATTCTCACCGACCTGCATCAGCATGCACTGTCGGACTGGCGTGAGTTCGCAGCGAGTTGGGGCGACATGCCGCTGGAGAGCTGCGGCGCTCGGCCGACGAGCGCCGCATACATGAAT
Source organism: Chromohalobacter canadensis (assembly GCF_029544075.1). Lineage (GTDB taxonomy): Bacteria > Pseudomonadota > Gammaproteobacteria > Pseudomonadales > Halomonadaceae > Chromohalobacter > Chromohalobacter canadensis_A. The sequence goes on from NZ_JAJQJH010000002.1 coordinate 334,939, forward strand.
TTATGATCGACCTTGACTACCTGCCGCTACTCGGCACAGTGACATTGATCGCCGTCGGCATGGCCATTAGCCCTGGCCAGGATTTCGCATTGGTTAGTCGCAACGCGATGATTTATTCACGACGTGCCGGCCTCTTATCGAGTGTTGGCATAGCAGCTGCGGTATGGCTACACGTGGCGTATTGCGTGACCGGTGTTGCCCTGCTCATCACTAACTTCCCCCAAGTCTACTCCATGATCCGGTGGGTCGGAGCGGCCTATCTTGTCTATCTTGGCGTGAAAAGCCTTCTGGCATCTACTTCACCACAGGTAGCCGCTGATGCTGATCAACGTGTCATCACAGATCGCTCGGCATTCGGATCCGGCTTTCTATGCAATGCTCTGAATCCAAAAACGACGCTATTCTTCTTGAGCATTTTCACTCAGATCATTCAGCCTTCCACACCGATTGCCGTTCAAATCCTGTGCGGTCTGATCATCTCACTAGCGCATCTTGCCTGGTTTGGCGGTGTGGCCTTCTGGCTCTCGACACCGAGGTTCTTGTCGGCCATCTGGCGCCTCAAGCCCTCGATAGAACGCGTCTTGGGTCTGATCTTGATCGGAGTCGCTACACACATGGTCTTACAGTAAACCCGAGTTACACCCGCTCAAAAGGAAATAGTGGGAGCCCCTAAGGCTTCCCCACAATTAGCATATATAACAGCGGTGAACTGTCCCGGACACGTCGGAGGCTCTAACTCTTGCAACTGGAGCTATGAAACAGAGCAAACGTTATCCTGCGGAAGTCCGTTAATGCTCGGTACGGGTGACCATCCGGGCGAGTAGGCCTGGCCCAATGAACCGGTCGGACCGTCGCCGTGGAGATGTCATTGTCGACGGCCAGCACCGATTGTGCCGCTCCGTCTCAGTACTTACTGCTGGCGCATGGTGGCGTTAGATCCAGACCTCGTTTTCAGCGGTTAGTGTCCCACCCTCGTCGCCGGTATTCTTAACGCCTTTGGGCTCGATCAACATAAGATGAACTTCTCTGGCGGCGTAGGGTTTATGCTCGACGCCTTGCGGCACGACGTATATATCACCTGGACCGAGTGCCACAGAGCCATCACGGAAGTCTATGCGCAACTCACCCTTCAGCACATAGAACGCTTCATCGGTATCAGCATGGCTGTGCCAGACGAAATCTCCTTCGATTTTTACCACTTTGAATTGGTAGTCATTCATTTCGGTGATGACTCGGGGAGACCAGAGGTCATCAATGAGTTCGCTTTTCTGGGACGGGTTGACTGCTTGAGAAGGACGTTTAGTCATCATGTGGATACTCCGATTCGCTGAAGGCACACCACAACCTTAGAATTCTATTTGCCGCTGGTCTTGAACGATCCTGCAGGGTGCGATGAGATAATCAGCTATAACGCAGTAATGAGCGCCACCGCGAAGGGGGCATCCCGAATGTACGCCCGAAGGCACGGGTCATATGGCTCTGATCCGCGAAGCCGGCGTATAGGGCAGCTTCAGTTAGGCTGTTGCCGGTTGCGATCTGCTGTCGTGCTAGATCCAGCCGACGCATGGTGAGGTAGCGGTAGGGGCTGGTACCGAAAAGCGCGCGAAAGTCCCGGGAAAGCGTCCAGCGCTCCTGTCCCGACACTGACTCTAGGTCATCTAATGTGACGCCTTCGAACAGATGCGCGTCGAGGTAAGCCCTGACTCGGCTCGCGGCCTGGTAGTCTAATGTCAACCTGGGCCGGGAGATACGAGCTTCGCTGTTGGCTTCTAGCGCGGCGGCCAGCTCGGCGATACCGTCGTTTTCCTCTAGGGCATCAAGTGGCGCTTCCAGAGAGAACAAGAAGGATCGCACCGCGACAGACAAGCGACGATCCGTCGAGAGGCCACCGGTAACATACGGCAACGCTTTCCCGCCGAGAGCGGATTGAATCAGAGACGGAGCAATATAAAGCATTCGATAATGAAAGCCCCGCTCATCGCCAGCATGCCCGTCGTGGGCCTCATCCGGGTGAAGCACCATCACCGTACCGGGTAGGCTGTGCCGATGATCACGGCGGTAGTGGAAGCTCTGAACCCCTCCCAAGGTAATGCCGGTCGCGAAGGTATCGTGCCTGTGCATACTGTAGGCATGGCTCTGGAAACGGGCCTCGATCCGCTCGATTCGGGAGGGTGGTGCGACGACGCACCAGTCTTCAGCAGGACCGCTCAAGACTACTCTCCTTAAGATAACGCCGATCCTTCAAGAGTACCGCCAACTGTGCTTGGTGCGGAAGTCTTGTAGCCCCGTTTCCATAAGCTTTGCGGCCATCACCCTCACCCGCTTTATACCTAACCCCAACGAAACCGACGCCGCCCACGCGGCTGGCTTCGTCGCCCTCACGCTACTCCAGTATCACTTCGGCGATTTGGGGTGAGTGCCGCGACTCAATTGGCTGTCACCTTCCACGGAATCGGTGGCGGCATGATCCGTTCTCCATCGAATTCGGGCACGTCGCCGAAGCGGTCGCTGCCGGCTTCCCATTCCTTCTGAGCCTCGGCGATCTCGGCCTTGCTGTGACCGACGAAGTTCCACCAGATGAGGATGTCCTCGTTCAGCGGTTCGCCGCCGAGCAACAGGGCGCGTGTGCCGGCCTCCATTGCGAGCGTGATCTCGTCGAGCCCGCTGCCGAGATAGGCCATCTCGTTGGTGTCGAAACGGTCACGCTCGATGGTGAGTCTGCCTTCCAGCACGAGGACGCCATACTCGAAATCGGTACGGGTGGGGAGCGTCAGCTGGGTGGCATCGGGGCTGACGAGGTCGAGCCCGACCAGCGGCGAGAAAGCATGCGTGGGCGCCTCGCGGCCTTGAAAATCGCCCATCAGCAACGTCACGTCCGCGCCCTGTTCGGTCCAGCGCGGCAAGTCGGGGTAGTGATCGAAGCGTGGCGGTGTGTGGCGCGTGGCGTGGGGTAGGGCGATCCACAACTGGGCAGCGTGCAGTTGGCCGGATTCGGGGATGGATTCCTCGGTATGGGCGATGCCACGGCCCGCGGTCATCAGGTTGAGTTCGCCTGGCCGGATGCGCTGGGCGTTGCCCAGGCTGTCGCGATGCATGAGCTCGCCGGCCAGCATCCAGGTAAAGGTCTGTAGGCCGGTGTGTGGGTGCGGACCGACACGCATGCCGCCCGCGCCGGCAGTGAAGGTAGCCGGGCCGGCATGGTCGAGAAAGCACCAGGCACCGATCAGCCGACGGCCTCTTTGGGGCATGACGCGATTGACCGGGATGCCGCCGACATCCGCCGTGCGGGCGCTTAAGTGCTGGATCAGGCGGTGACCGTCCACGACGGGGCACTCACGGGAATCGTAGAGACGGGGACGGTGCTCTGTATTGCTCATGCGCGGCCTCCTTGGCGAGACGTAGGCTGCCGCCACCGAGCGCATCGGTGGCGGCAGTGTGGGCGCGGTAGTGGTTTAGTTTTTCAGCACCGCGTCACGGCTCTGGATCAGGTTCGAGTAGTGGGGCAGGTGCTTGGCGAGAATGCCACCAAAGCCTTCGATGTCGTTACGCCAGTCGCGATGTAGCTCGCCGGCGACCGAGAACCAGTTCATCAACTGTACGCCGGCCTGCGACATGCGATCCCACGCAGCATCGCGCACGGTCGGGTTGAAGGTGCCCGAGGCATCGGTGACCACGAAGACTTCGTAGCCCGCTTCACGCGCGGCCAGTGCCGGAAAGGCGACGCACACGTCCGTCACCACGCCGGCGATGAGCAGCTGCTTTTTCCCGGTGTCCTTGATCGCCTGAACGAAGTCCTCGTTGTCCCAGGCGTTGATCTGGCCGGGGCGGGCGATATAAGGCGCGTCGGGGAATTTTTCCTTCAATTCCGGCACCAGCGGGCCGTTGGGGCCGTCCTCAAAGCTGGTGGTGAGGATCGTCGGCAGATCGAAGAACTCGGCGATGTCGGCCAGAGCCAACACGTTGTTCTTGAACTCGTCCGGTGTGAAGTCGCGGACCAGGGACAGCAAGCCCGCTTGATGATCGATCATCAGCAGGGCGGCATCGTTCTTGTCGAGTCTTGAGTAGGAATAACTCATGGCACATCTCCCTCTGTGGTGGAAAAGAGCGGGAGGCCCGTTGGGGCTCCCACCGACTGCGGGCGAGCCGACGCCCGAAGTAGTGACGGTGCCGCGCCGAGCTACCCGGCCTGGAACCGGCGTAGGGAGTCTTCGGTGTTTGCGCTCGAGTTTGGCATCCCGCGTGACCTGCGTGCCGTTCATCTCACCGTGCTACCCAAGACGATGGGCAACGTGGTGTACCCCTCGGGGACCGTGAGCGTGGTCGCGCCACTTTGAGTCAAGAGTAGATCCCAAACGCCGCTCGCGCCGTCGGTGAGGCCTGGTCGAGGGTGACCAGGCCTCCAGCGGTAGTCGCCTATCGGTGCTGACTGAGGAAATCAATCAACAACCGTGCGATCGCTTCAGGTTGATCCTCGGGAGAGAAGTGGCCGCAGTTATCCAGCACGGTGAGTTCAGAGCCCGGGATATCCGCATTCAGGCGGTGGGCATAATCCACACTTTGCCAGGCGTCATCCGCTCCCCAGATGAGCTTGACCGGCAGGTTACCGAGCTCGGGTAGTCGGTCTGCAATTTCCAACGTGTGTTTAGGGTCGTAGTGGCGAACCTGGTGCTGAAAGAGACTGGGCTGCCCAATGGGCCCGCTGATGAAGTCGAGGTAGGTGTCGAGCACAGAGCCGTGCAGTGCGCTTTGATCATGGACAGCGGTCAATAACCATTCACGGAAATGAGCGCGATGTTCGGCATCGGGTGCCTTGATCAGGCTCTCCAGACCGCTCGCCATTTGCTGCCGGGTGCGTGGCGAGGGAAAGCTGTCGTAGCTCACCACATCGAGCAGTGTTAGTGAGCGCAGTCGCTGGGGGTGGAAAACGCCGAGTCGTTGGGCAATGCCGCCGCCGAAATCGTGTGCGACCACATGGGTTGTGCTCAATCCCCAATGATCCATCAACGCTTCAAGGATTGGCACCTGCGCGGAAATCGAGGTATCGACTGCCGGGTCCTGGGGGCGCTCGGAAAGACCGTAACCCAGTAGATCGAATACGTGCACCTGATACCCCGCTTCGATCAAACGTGGCGCGATGTTGCGCCAAATGAAAGAAGAGGAGGGGGTGCCGTGCAACAAGACGACGGGCTCGCCGCTCCCGTGGACGCCGTGAGCGATGCGTTTTCCATCGATTAGCAGGTGGTCGTTTGCGAGATGCTTCATGGTCCGCTCCTAGCTGAAGTGCTTTTAAGGAATGGTGGTGGCGTCCCATAGATTGCGATACGCTTTATAATGACTCAAATTGATTGTTTTTCTGTTTGAATCGATATATGTCATGTGAGGGGCGATGAGCTCAAGACTTGAGATGGGCGCGCTACAAGCGCTATGTGCCGTTGCCGATCATGGGGGCATCACGCGGGCAGCAGAGCATTTGGCGCTGTCCCAGTCAGCGGTGTCGCACAAGCTCAAACGGCTGGAGGATGGGCTAGGTTGCGAGCTGTTGGCGAGGCGCGCCGGACAGTCCCCGTTTACACCGGAAGGCGAACGGTTGATGCGTTATGCGCGGCGTATTCTTGACTTGCACGACGAGGCCGTTATGAGTCTGGGGGCGTCGCCGCTAAGCGGGAAGATCCGGCTTGGCGTGACCGAGGACACGACGAGCGATGGCCTCTCGCTCATCCTTGGCCGTTTTACGCGGCGTCATCCGGAGGTCACGGTGCATACGCGCGTCGATCAGAGCCTGACGGTTGAGGAGCAGGTCGATCGCAGTGAGCTCGATCTTGGGCTGCTGCAACTCTTTGAGCATCGCCAGCGCGGATCGGATGTAGTGCTCGCCAAGGAGCCTCTGCACTGGGTGAAATCGCCCGATCTCGCACTCGATATGACGCGGCCGCTGCCGTTGGTCGCCTTTGATGATGCCTGCTTCTATCGGCGCTGGGCTATGGAGGTCGGACAGTCGCTACCGCCAGGTTTCTCGACTGTCATGACATGTGCCAGCATCTCCGGCGTGGTGTCTGCCGTGAACGCCGGCCTGGGGATTGCTCTAATCAATAAGCGTCATGTCACCTCGGAGATGATGATCATGGATCATGAACTGACGTCGCCTCCGACGATCATTTATGTCCTAAGAGTGGGTCGCAAAAGCCATTCGCCTGCTGTTCATGGTTTAGTGGAAGAACTGGCGGGTGAGTTTGGTGAGAACGTTTACTCTCCGGATCGCCACTAGTAAGTCAATGGCGCGCTGTGGCTCGTCTTGTACTTAATCATCTACCGCCGATTTATGCCGCTAACCCCGCAACGGCCTTTGCTCGCGTTGCCGGGCGGCGTCATAATGGGGACATATCTCTCGTCAGTGGTCGCCATCATGTCCCGTTCCCCAGATTCCGCCCCACGTTCTTCCGCTCCCGGCCGGCGTGCGTCGAGTTCGACGCGGCCGCCCCTGGCGCGTATTGGCGAGGTGGCGTATCTCAAGGTGGTGGCGGTCAATACCACCGGGGCTTTTCTCGACTGGGGCCAGCCGAAGGACGTGTTGCTGCCGTTCGCCGAGCAGCGTTTCCGTCCCGAGGTTGGTAAGCGGGTGTTGGTGATGCTCTACGAGGACGCTCAGGGGCGGCCGGTGGCGTCGATGCGTCTGGATCGCTTCCTGGCCGATGAGGCGCCGGATATGACGCCCGGCGACCGCGTCGCCCTAGTGATCGCCGAGCGTACCGACCTGGGCTTCAAGGCGGTGGTCGATCACCGCTATTGGGGCTTGCTGTACGCCGATGACATCATCCATCCGCCTCGGCGGGGCCAACGGCTGACCGGTTATATCAAGCGCGTGCGCGAAGACGGGCGGCTTGATCTGGCCATGCTGCCGCCCGGCGAGGCGGGGCTCGATGTGGTCGGTGACAAAGTGCTGGAGTTGCTGCGCTGCCATGGTGGGTATGTGGCGCTGGGTGACAAGACACCCGCTGCCGAGATCAAGGCGCGCATGGGCGTGAGCAAGAGCGCCTTCAAACAGGCGGTGGGCAGGCTCTACAAGAAGCGGCTCATCACCATCGAGGAAGAAGGCATCCGCCTGACGCGCGAGGCGATAGACGCGCATCAGTCCGGCTGACGCGCCGCTGGCGCCTTGGTCTTCCGCTGGTCGCTGCGGCATACTGCGCGCATCCATTCCTTGCCTGGAAGACCGATCATGAGCGAGCGCGCCTTGAAGCTCGGCGTGGTGATGGATCCCATCGCCGATATCGCCTACAAGAAAGACACCACTCTGGCCATGCTGTGGGCCGCTCAGGAACGCGGCTGGTCGCTTTATTACCTTGAGCCGGAAGATCTGTACCTGGAAAGTGGTCGCGCCATGGGCCGTATGCGCGCGCTGGAGGCGTATCGCGACCCCGAGTCGTGGTATCGGCTCGAGGCGGTGCAGGCGGCGCCGCTGGCGGAGCTCGATGTGATCCTGATGCGTCAGGACCCACCGGTAGATGACCATTTCCTCAACGCCGTGCATTTGCTGGGCTTCGCCGAGCGCGAGGGCGTGCTGGTGGTCAATCCCACCCAGGCGCTTTTGACCAGCAACGAGAAGCTCTTCGCCCAACAGTTCCCGCACTGCATTCCGCCCTCCGTGGTCTCGTGCCACGATGCCGTCTTGCGCGACTTTCATGCTCAGCACGGCGATGTGATCTTCAAGCCGCTGGACGGCATGGGCGGCAGCGGCATCTTTCATATCACGCCGGAGGGCCGCAATCTGGGCTCGGTCATCGAGCAGCTCACCGGGCGGGGCACGCGCCAGATCATGGCGCAGCGCTATCTGCCCGAGATCAAGGCCGGCGATACGCGCATCCTGCTGATCGACGGTGAGCCCGTGCCGTATGGCCTGGCGCGGATTCCCAGCGCCGGCGAGACGCGCGGCAACCTGGCGGCTGGCGGGCGCGGCGAAGCCCGCGAGCTCACCGACCGCGATTACTGGCTCATCGAGCAGGTCAAACCGGCGGTTCTCGACAAGGGCCTGATCTTCGTCGGGCTCGACGTGATCGGCGATTACATCACCGAGATCAATGTCACCAGCCCCACCTGCGTGCGCGAGATCGACGCCCAGCGTGGCACCGACATCGGCGGACTATTGATGGACGCCATTGCCCGGCGCTTTTGAGTGCCGCTTGCCACCCCACGATGGCGAGGTTCAGCAGGGGCAGTGATACAATCGCTGCGACAAGCACCAATTTCGGCGTAAGCGAGAGGCGGGACGCGCCTCGACGCCCGGGAGGCTCATGCAAAGCTTGAAGCATCATTTTCTGCTGGCGATGCCGCATCTCGACGACCCTAACTTCAAGGGGACGTTGACTTACCTGTGTGACCATGACGACAACGGCACCATGGGCGTGATCGTCAATCGCCCCATGGAGCTGACGCTAGATGCCCTGCTCGAGCAGCTCGAACTGGATGCCTCGGAGTGCCTGCAGCGTGACTTGCCGGTTCACTATGGCGGCCCGGTCCACAAGGATCGCGGTTTCATTCTGCATCGCGGTTCGAACCTGCCCTGGGATTCCAGCCTGCAGGTCGCTGACGACCTCGCCCTGACGACCTCCATGGATATGCTCAAGGCCATCGCCGAGGGCCGGGGCCCTGATGACTTCATCGTCTGCTTGGGCTGCACCGCCTGGCAGGCAGGCCAGCTCGAGGATGAGCTCAAGCAGAACACCTGGTTGACGGTGGAAGGCGACGCTTCGATCCTCTTCGACGTGCATGCCGAACAACGCCTGAACGCGGCGGCGGGCATTTTGGGCGTCGATCTGAACCTGATGACGCGTGAGGCGGGACATTCCTGATGGCCGAGGCAGGGCAACGGCTGGTACTGGCCTTCGATTTCGGCACGCGGCGCATCGGCGTGGCGGTAGGCAACGAAATGCTGGGCAGTGCCACGGCGTTGGCCCCGTTGCCCGCGCGTAACGGGATTCCCGATTGGCAGCAGATCGGCCAGTTACTCAAAGAATGGCAGCCGGATCTGCTGGTGGTGGGGCTGCCGCTCAACATGGATGGCACCGAGTCGGACATGAGCCAGCGCGCGCGCAAGTTCGGTAACCGCCTGCATGGGCGCTTCGGCAAGCCGGTGGAAGTGTTCGACGAGCGCGGCTCCACGCGCGCCGCCAAACGCATCGCCCGCGACGCCGGGCACCGGGGCAACTATCGCGACGATGGCGTGGACGGCATCGCCGCGCAGTTGATCCTGGAAAGCTTCTTCGCCGACGACACCTTCCTGCAACGCATGCCATGACGCACAGCGACCGGCCTGGGGCCGGGCCGGTCGCAGTGTCATACTTAGCTTAGCTACTCTATCCCTGAATGATTAACTCTCCAGATGCAGCTCCGGCGTGGGGCGGCTGAAGCCACGCGTCAGCCAGACCAGCCATGCCAGACCGCACGCCAGCCACGCACTGCCCAGCATGATCGCCAGGTGATCCAGGCTCGCCATCAGCCACAGTATCGCGCCCAGGCCGATCAACGGGCAGATCAGGAACCACAAGGTATCCAGCCCGCTGCGACGGCGTTCCTTCAGGTAGTAGTGAAAGATCACCGAGAGGTTGACCAGGGCGAAGGCCAGGAAGGCACCGAAGTTAATGAAGGATGCTGCCGAGAGCACGTCCATGGTCAGTGCCAGCAAGGCGACCAGGCCGCTGAACACCAGTCCGCCCAGCGGCGTGCCGAAACGACTCAGCTTGCCTAGCCAGCGTTTGGGAAGCACATCGTCGCGGCCCATGGCATAGAGCAGGCGCGCGCCGCTGGCTTGCGCCGCGATGCCGGAGGCGAACTGGCCGACGACCAGCCCGATCAAGAAGATCGAGACGAAGATGTCGCCGCCGATGTTGCGCGCGATCTCATAAGCCGCGGCATCGGGGTTGGCGAAGTCATGCCCCGGTGCGGCGAGCTGCACGAAATACGACACCACCACGAAGATCAGTCCCCCGATCAAGGTGATCAACAGGATGGCGCGTGGCAGGGTACGCTGCGGATCCTTGGTTTCCTCGGTCAGCGTGGTGACGGCATCGAAGCCCAGAAAGGAGTAGCAGGCCACGGCGGCACCCGCCATCAGCACCGGCAGGGTCGCGGTGGAGTCGGCGCCCAAAAACGGCGTCAGGCTCCAGAAGGGCTGGCTGGGGTCGCCCAGCACGTAATGCATGCTTAGCCCTACGAACGCGACCAACACCAGGATCTGCACCAGCATCATTACGCTATTGACCGCGCTGGCTAGTTTGAGGCCGAGGATGTTGATCGTGGTGGTAACGGCGATGAAGGCTAGTAGCCATAACGGCGTGGGTATCGCCGGGAAGGCCGAGTGCAGATAGGCGGCGCCGATCAGCCAGATCACCATGGGCAGAAACAGGTAATCGAGCAGGATCGCCCACCCGGCGATGAAGCCCAGGCGGTCGTCGATGGCGTGGCGCACGTAAGCATAAGCCGAGCCGGCCACCGGGTAAGCACTCGCCATGCGCCCGTAGCTATGAGCCGTGAACAGCATGGCGATCAGCGCCGCCAAGTAGGCGCCCGAGACGGCGCCCTCCGTGGTGACGGCGAGCACGCCGAAGGTGCCCAGCACGATGATGGGCGTCATGTAGGCCAAGCCGAACAGCACGACCTGGCTCAGGGAGAGGGTCTTCTTCATTTGGTTCATCGTCGCCTCCTGTTGTGGTTGTTGCGACTGTTACTGGGTGGCCGGGAGCTGGCCGGGACTCGGGTTTAGAAATGCCAGTAGCGGCCTCGGTCGGTATCCTGGCGTTGGCCTTGCAGGCCGATACGGCAGTCCTTCAGGTAGTCGTAATCACGCCGTGCGTCCTGCAAGCGCTGGGGGTCGAGTTGTAGCGTGGTGACGCTTTCCTCGCGATCGGCGCGGAACAGCGTCTCGCCGTCCGGGGCGACCAGCGCGCTCTCGCCGGCGAAGGTGAGCCCCGCGCCTTCGCCCGCGCGGTTGGTCATGGCGACGAAGTAGTGATTGTCCTGGGCGCGTGCCTGGGCGGCGCGGGCGTGCATGGGGCCGTAGGGGTCCATATTGCCGTTGGTGACCAGCAGCAGATCGCAGCCGAGTTGTCCCAGTGCGCGTGCGGGCTCGGGAAACTCCAGGTCGTAGCAGATCAACAAGCCGATCTGGAGACCGCGCCATTCGATGCAACCCACGCGATCGCCGGGGGCGACGAGATCGCGCTCGTCGGGCCACAAATGCGCCTTGCGGTAGCGCAGCGCGATGCCGTCCTCCGGGGTAATCAAGACGGTGGTGTTGAAGATGTGCTCGCCATCGCGTTCGAGCAAGCCCAGGGCGAGTGCGGTGTCATGCTCGCGGCTGGCGGCGATGAGCGTGGCGAGTTCATCGCCGTCGAGGCTCAGCGTACGGTCGTCGACGTGGCCGGGCTCGGCAAAGCCAGTGAGGTGCGTTTCGGGAAAGACGATCAGCGACGTCTCGGGGTCGGCGTCGCGTAGACAGGCCAGGGTGCGCGAGAGGTTGTGGGCGATATCGCCCTCGCGCCCGGCCAGTTGTGCCAAGGCTATCTGCATGAAAAACTCCGAAGCGTCATTGTGGCTGTGCGGTCATTCGGATGCTCCCTCAGTATCCGCGATCACACAGGCATGACCATTCCCCGACGGGGTTACCCCTTGGGGGTGAGCGAGGAGAGCGATATGACGAGCGACGCAGACGATAGCGAGCAGATGGAAGTACCGAGCGGTCTGGAAAGCGTGGCCTGGCATCGCGCCTTCGGGGCCTTGGCGGACAAGTTGGATGGCGCCAATTTCTGGCTGGCCACGGTGCGTACCCTGGGGCGTCACGTCGACTTCGATACCTGGGTGGTGCTGATCTTCCATCATCGCCAGCCGCCGCGCATCCTCGCCGAAAGCGACGAGGACGACGGCGCCGACGAGGCGCTGTTCCAGGATTATCAGCGCGGTCTGTATCTGCTTGATCCGTTCTATATCGATGCTCGGGACCACGCGCGTGCGGGATTGTACACGCTGGCCGACGTGGCACCGCAGTGCTTTCAGAACACCGAGTACTACCAGCGTTACTTCCAGCGCAACATCGTCGCCGACGAGGTGCAGTTCAATTGCCCCCTCGATGCTGAACGCACGCTATGCCTATCGTTAGGATCGACCCGCGCTTACTCGCCCGAGGCGCTCGGCCTTCTGAGTCTGGTGCAGCCGTGGGTGCTGGCACTGATGCGCCAGCGCATGCATTTCGAATTCGAACACGAAGATGGCACGCCGCCGGGGCCGCACCCATGGCATCCATCGCCCCAGGCGCCGCGCGACCTGGAATCCCATCAGTCACTGACCGAACGTGAGCGCGAAGTCAGCCAACTCATGCTGGGTGGCAGTTCGACCAAGGAGATCGCCCGGCGCATGACGATCTCGGTGGAAACCGTGCGCGCCCACAAGAAACATCTTTACGCCAAGCTGGGCATCAACTCGCAGTCGGAGCTGTTTGCGTTGTTCTGGCAGGCGCGTCGTTAACCTAAGCACGCTGCAGGTTGGCGCCCCAGCTTTACAGCGTGCGGTCGTCGACGCCGAAGGTCGGCGGCACGAACCAGCGCACGTCCTGGGCGTCGCGCTCGATATAATCCTCGACTTGTAGCAGGTTGGCGAAGATCGCCATGCGCATGGGAATGCCGTTGTCCGCTTGGCGGAAGATGGCCAGACGCGGGTCGCCATTGAGGTCGACATTAAGGTCGTTGGCGCCGGGGCGGCTGTCGCGTGGCAGGGGATGCATGACGATGGTGGTCGGGGAGCAGCGCTGATCGAGGAAGGCGCGATCGACGATGAAGTCCTGGGAGATGCCGGCGAAGGTCTCCGACATCTCGTCGGTGAAGCGTTCCTTCTGGATACGCGTGGTATAGATCACGTCGAGGTCGCCGAAATCGTTGGCCAGGCTCTCGCGCTGCTCCACGCGATGCCCGCGCGAGGTGACCAGGTCGATCAAATGACGTGGCATTTCCAGCCCCGGCGGCGATACCAGCGTGATGCGCAGCGGGTCGAAAAGCGACAGCAGCTTGATCAGCGAATGCACGGTGCGGCCGTGCTTGAGGTCGCCGGTCAGCAGCAGGTGCGCGCCTTCGAGACGCTTGCCCAGGCGCGTGAATTCCTTCTCGATGGTGTACAGATCCAGCAGTGCTTGGCTGGGGTGCTCGCCGGGGCCGTCGCCGCCGTTGATCACCGGAACGCGCGTGGCCTCGGCGAATTCCGCCACGGCGCCTTGGTCGGGATGGCGCAGAACGACAGCATCGACATAACCGCCCATCACGCGGCTGGTGTCGTAGAGGGACTCGCCCTTGGCCATCGATGAGAAGGTAAAACCGGTGGTGTCGCAGACACTGCCGCCGAGCCGCGAGAACGCCGCGTGAAAGCTGATGCGAGTCCGTGTGCTGGCCTCGAAGAACAGGTTGCCGAGCACCGCACCCTCGAGCACACGGGTCACCTTGCGCCGCTGGGCGAAGGGCTCCATGCGGCCGGCGAGCTGCATCAGGTGCTCGACGTAATCGCGGGACAGGGAATCGACGGAAAGCAGATGGGAACTCATCGGTAAGCCTCGCAAGTGGCGCAGGGGGTCGCTGCGCGTAGTGTACGCATACGCGCCGTTGGCTTCATCCGTTGCTTGTAGCCAACACGATGCGGCACCCCGCCGGTGCGGTCCGCTTGGCCTGGGCGCTAGCGACTTCTATGGTAATGAATGTCATATCCCACCATTCAAGGAGCGAATGTCATGGGTGAGCAACATTTCCCCGCGCAGGAACAAGCCGATCAACCCGGCGATGAACATGCCATGCGGCCCGAGCCCGAGTATATCCGCGACAGTTATCGCGGCACTGGCAAGCTCGACGGCAAGGTCGCCATCATCACCGGCGGCGACAGTGGTATCGGTCGCGCCGTGGCGGTGCATTTCGCCCGCGAGGGTGCCAATTGCGTCGTCGTCTATCTCAACGAAACGCGTGACGCTGAGGATACCCAGGCGCTGGTCGAAGCCGAGGGGCGTGAGTGCGTCCTGGTGCACGGCGATGTCGGCGACCCGATGCTGTGCCACCATGTGGTCGATACGACGCTGGCGAGCTTTGGCGCGATCAACATCCTGGTCAACAACGCCGCCGAGCAATACGACTGGAACGACGTCACACAGATTCCCGACGACCAGGTGCAGCGGACCTTCCAGACCAACGTCTTCAGCCATTTCTACATGGCCAAGCACGCGCTACCGCACATGCACGAGGGCGACACCATCATCGCCACCTCGTCGGTCAACGCCTTCAAGGGCAACGACACGCTGATCGACTACACGGCGACCAAGGGTGCCATCCAGGGCCTGGTTCGCTCGCTGGCGATGTCCCTGGTCGACCGCGACATTCGCGTCAACGCCGTCGCCCCCGGCCCTGTGTGGACGCCCCTGATCCCCGCCAGTTTCGACGAGGAAAAGGTCGCCGGCTTCGGGGGCCAGGTACCCATGGACCGCGCCGGCCAGCCCAGCGAAATGGGCCCCGCCTACGTCTACCTTGCCAGCGAGGAATCTTCCTACATGAACGGCCAGACGCTGCATCTCAACGGCGGCGTGATCCTCAATACCTGAACCGCGACGGGGCGGCGTCAGTCGCTTTCGGTGAGGCGCTCAGGCATCTACGGGCGCCATCACCTGCTTCAAATCCTGGTAGGCAGCCAGGCCCTCGGGACCGCGTTCACGGCCGATTCCGCTTTTCTTGCCACCGCCCCAGGCCGCCTGGGGCGGGGCTACCTGGTCTATGTTGGTCCAGATCGATCCTGCCGTGAGATGCCGCGCGATGGCAGATGCCCGTTCGTGACGAGGCTCACCGCCTACGTGATGTCCGCGTCCTCGGTCACAATGATGGAGGACTTGCCACCCAGCTCGAGCGAGACATTGCGTACTCGCCGCACCGGCAAGCTGACCTACCCCAGATTGCCCCTGAACGCTTATCTCACGTTCGACCGTCTTTGATATGAGGTACATCGGTTGCTCGGTGGCTATGGAACTGAGCAACCTATTCATCATGAATAATTACTTAGGCCTTTTCCCCTAGGGCGGCGATATGCTCCGGCAAGCGCTCATGGGAGCCGTACATGAAGTGGTTCTCCATGCGCTCAGCAAATTGGGTGGCTTCCGGTTCACGTCCCACCGCCATGGCCACTTCGCGCACGTGCATCGGCGATGCCCCGCAGCATACGCCGAGGTAATTGACCCCCAGGGCATGAGCGTCGCGCGCAAAGGCGCCGAGCTCGTAACGGTTGCAGAACAGCGGGTCCAGGGCGGTCGGGAAGGCGCGTCCGTGGGGTGCCGGGCAGCTGCATCCCTGATTGTCGGAGAGGTTGAAGAACGTTGGCTCCTGCTCGGTGGTGCGATAGGTCACCGGCAGTGCCGCCACATGGCAGGTAACGGCGTCGCGAATCTGCTGGATCCAGGGGCGCATGGTGTCCGGCCCTCTGAAGCAGTTCAGGCCGACCACGCTGGCTCCCTGCTGCTCGAGGGCGACACAGGTTTCCACGATGCTGGGGCCATCGACCATGCGGTTCTCGGCCATCGGCGCCAGGGTGACGACGGCAGGCAGCCCCTGGGCCTTGATCGCTGCCAGGGCCGCTTCGGCTTCGCCGGCATAGTAGAAGGTTTCCGCGATGATGAAATCGGCGCCTTCCTCGACGGCCCATTGCACCATCTCGTCGAACATAGCGCGCACGCTCTGCTGGGCGGCCGGATCTTCCGGGTCCCAGACGTTGCTGTTGGAAATGTTGCCGGCCATCAGGTTACCGGGCTTTTCATCGGCCACCTTGCGAGCGATCTTCAACGCAGCCCGGTTCAGCGGTTCCAGCAGCTCTTCCTTGCCGATCACCCGCATTTTTTCGCGGTGGCCGTTGTAGGTGAACGCCTGAACGACGTCCGACCCCGCATGCTGGAAATCGCGATGCAGCGCTTCCAGAGCGTCTGGGCGCAACAGCGCCACTTCGGGCACGAACTCACCGGCGGAGAGATAACCGCGCCGTTCGAGCTCGAACAGAAAGCCCTCGGCACAGATCAGGGGGCCCTGGTCGAGTCGTTGGGTGATCAGGTCTTGCGTCATGGATGAATGCCTCGGCGGTGGTGTGCGTCTTCAATCGAGGCCGCATTTTGGCAGCCTCTTGGCTTCCACCACCAATGAAGAATTCCCACCTAAAAGTGAACCAGGCTCATGTTAATAGGGGGTTCTAGTAGGGAAGTGCATACTCTATCAGCTCTGTCGCTGTAGGTTCCCCGATGATCAGATGGGCGACAGGCGTTATCCTTTGCTGGCCGCCAAGGATGCCAGGTCGTTCATGACGCGGGTGGAAGAGAAGCCCCAGCCAATCAAGCAACGACAATCAGAGATTTTCAATGAAATGGCTAACGAGACTAAGTTAGCTTGTCTGCTCAGTCCTGAGCGCCGGGCAGCCGCCCGCCCAGTCGTGTCGTGATCTCGCGGGCGGCGCGGCTCACCAGGCCGCCGAGTTCGGCGAGCCGGGCTTCGGGAATGCGTGCGGCGGGACCGGAGACTGAGATGGCGGCGAGCGGTAGGCCGTTCTCGTCGTGCAGCGTTGCCGCCACGCAGTTGAGGCCGATGGCGTGTTCCTCGCGGTCGCAGGCATAGCCCTGGCGGCGGATCTCGCCGAGGGCGTCGCGCAGGCGGGACGGGGTGTCGAGGGTATTGGGCGTCACCTTGTCGAGGCCGCGCGTGTGGAGGATGCGCTCGACCTCGTCGCGTGGCAGCCAGGCGAGCAGGGCCTTGCCGACGCCCGAGGCGTGAAGCGGGGCGCGCGAACCCAGCCGCGTGATCATGCGCATCATCTGCGGCGACTCGCTCTGGGCGAGAAACACGGCCATGCCCTGATCCCGGATGCCCAGGTTGGCGGTTTCCTCGGTCTCTGCCGTCAATTGATGCAGGAAGGGGCGGGCGGTGGCGACGAAATCGCGTGCCTCGAGGAAGGCATTGCCCACGCGGAATGTCTTGGCGTCGATGTGCCACACGCCCATCTCCGCGTCCTGGGCGATGAAGCCCTGCTGGTGGAGTGCCTGCAGCAAGCGGTGCGTGGTCGACGGGGCCAGACCCACGATCTGGGCGATATCGGACAGGGCCAGCCCACCGGGGGCGGCAGCGAGCCCTTCGAGGATATTCAGGCCCCGCACCAGCGATTGGCTGTGGCCGCTGGCGGCCTTGCCGTTGCCGGCGGGGCGTCCGACCGTCTTGCGTTTGCTTTCCGTCACGCCTGGCTCTCTCTCACGAAGCATTCATGGAAAATTCTTCCATGAATTCCGCTGCCTCGCCAGCCCACCAAAGACGCACGCCGGCGCTCATTTCGGTGCAGAGTTGCCTTCAGGCGGCATGGGCGTCCAGGCGTAGTCGCGCGATGCGATGGATCTGTGCGATGGCGGTGCGGCGTTCCTCGTCGGGCGTATGCGCGAGACGGGCCTCGAAGGCATCGAGAATCTCGCGACGGTGGTAGCCCTTGACCGCCATCACGAAGGGAAAGCCGAAGCGTGCCTTGTAAGCAGCATTCAAACGCTCGAAGCGGGCCAGCTCGTCCGGGGTACACTGATCGAGCCCGGCACCGGCCTGTTCCTGGCTTGAGGCCTGGGTGAGCCCGCCATCCAGCGCGACCTTGCCGGCCAGGTCGGGGTGCGCGCGGATGACCGTGAGCTGGCGCTCGGCGGGGGCGGCGTCGAGCACGGCGGCCATCGCCTCGGCGAGACCCGCGGGGCTGTCATGGTGGGTATCGATGCCGGCGTCCCATACCGCTTCGGCGATCCACGGAGAGTGTTCGTAGATGTCGCCATACGCGGCCACGAAGGCCTCGCGGTCGAGTTGCGTGGGGCGCGGCGAGAGCAGGGCATGGCGCATGCGCGTCTCCTGATGCTATGTTGTTCGGGATTGTTGTATACAAAATCAGGGTAAGCGGTGGCGCCACGGGCGTCCATCCCGGGCCGCCGCTCGATGCCCGCCGACGATCGCAAGGAGTGACCATGGGCTATCTCACCACGCACGTTCTGGACACCGCTCGGGGCTGTCCCGCACGCGGCATGCGCCTGTCGCTGTATCGGCTCGATGGCGACACCCGTCAGGCGCTGGGCGAGTTCGTGACCAACGAGGATGGCCGTTGCGATGGACCGCTGCTGGAGGGCGAAGCCTTCCGGGTGGGCGAGTACGAGCTGCTGTTCGAGGCCGGCGAGTATCTCGACCGCCAAGACGAGGTTTCGCCGACGGGGCCGCGCTTTCTGGCGCGGATTCCGCTGCGCTTCGGCATCGACGATGCGGGCGCCCACTATCATGTCCCGCTGTTGCTATCCCCCTTCGGTTATTCCACCTACCGCGGTAGCTGATGTCGGGCGGGCAATGCGATGATCAGCGCAAACGCATTCGGGAGCCGTGAATGAGCGAGTCACGTCAGGCGCATGCCGCCAAGAAAACGCGTCGCAACGAGGGCAAGGCCGGCGACGGTGCGCAGCGTCATGACGCCATCTATCGTGCGATCAGCGACGCCATCATCGAACACCGCCTGCAGCCCGGTGCGCGTCTGCGCGAGGATGCCCTGTCGGACGTCTTCGGTGTCAGCCGCACCGGCATCCGCAAGATCCTGCAACGCCTGGCCCTGGAGCATCTCGTCACCCTGACGCCACGGCGTGGTGCGAGCGTCTCCCGGCCCACCGCCGAAGAGGCGCGCGATGTCTTCGCCGCCCGTCAGTTGGTGGAGTGCGAACTGATGGTGCAGATCGCTTCGCGCGTTACCGAGAACGATCTCAAGTCGCTGCGCGACTGCGCCAACCGCGAGCGCCAGGCGCTCAAGGCGGGCAAACAGAGCGAAGCGATCAAGCTCTCGGCAGCCTTCCACAATCAACTGGCCGCGCTGGCGGGCAATGCCACGCTCAGCGAGTTCATAGGTCGCCTGTGTTCGCGCTCGTCGTTGATCCTCGCCGTTTACGGCAACACCGGCCACCTTGGTTGCGAGTCGCACGACCATGACGAACTGATTCGTCACCTCGAAAACGGCAACGCCGAGCGTGCCCGCGCCTTCATGCAGCGCCACCTCAAGGCCATCGAGGCCTCGCTTTCCATCGCCGAGGCGCCCGAAGAAACCCCGGACTTGTACGCTATCTTTGATGGCGCCCCGTCGTGACGGTGTGTGCCTCGCGGTGGTTAATCTTTCAGCGCCCATTGTGGCTGGACACCTTTACGGTGCGGAAAGCTGTGTCTCGGCGAAGTCGAGCAGGTTCCGATAGTCACGCTGACGGATGATGTGCTCGACGATTCCCGCATCCAGGTTCAAATAGTCGTGCACCAGCGCGTTACGCAGACCGATCACCTTGTTCCAGGGCGTACCGCTGTCGTCATGCCCCAGGCTATGTAGCTTGGCGAAGACCTGTCGAGCATCGCTAGGCACCACGACGCTCAATGACTTCAAGCGTTGCTTGGCGATGCCGATGCAGGCCTCGGTAAGCAACTGGAGGTTGCGCTCCGCCGCTCGGTAGAGCAGTGCGTTCCAGCCTTCGGGCGTCGTGGCGGCCTGATGCAACTGCTCTAGTTCCTCGGCGAGGGTGGCGAGATGCTCGCGCATGGCGTCGATGTATTCGGTTTCCACGTGATGCTTACCTGTCGGTTCAAGCCGCAATTCAAGCATAGTGCTGCTGATGATACTGATGATCGATCTCCCACATCGAAGTGATGCGGTTTTCCTCGCAAATCAGACGCAAGCGGTCGTTGGCTTGTAAGACCTGGCCAGTGCGGATCACGGCGTGGGCGAGGGGCAGCGGTGCCAGGTTGATATCGACGATGGAGAGCTGATCATTCGTCAGAGCCAGTGCATCTTGCCAGTCTTGTGCCAATAGCTCGGGACGCAGACGCCGCTCCAGGGCGTCTTCCTCGAAGTTGCGAAAGGCCACGGCAAGATCGTAATCGCTTTCCGCCGTCGCCGTGCCCTTGGCGCGTGAGCCATAAAGCCACAGCACGGCGATTGCATCGTCACGGGCTGCTAGCTCGGCGAGGCGTGGCAGAATGGCTGTCTGGTCGGGCATTTCAGCTCTCTTGTAAAGCGGCGATGGATGCTAGCGACAGTGTAGCACTGGCGGTGGTTTGCCGAGGGGCTGGCGCCGTCGCGCCAGCAATGTGTGCTCAGTGCGCTACCTCGGCAGGCGTCGAGACTTGCCCGCGCATCAAGGCGTAGTAGCACGCACCTCCAAGCCCGGCACCGAGTAGCCACGCGAAGCCTTCCAGCGCGGCGAGCGCTGGCACCCACACCGAGGCCAGCGAGAACAGTGCGCCAATGGCGAAAGCCGCCAGTCCGCGGCGGTTCCAGCCATTCTGATAGTAATAGGCACTGCCCGGTGCAGTGGAGAATAGCGCCTGAACGTCCAACTGGCCTCGGCGGATGACGTAGTAGTCGATCACGATGATGCCGTAGAACGGGGCGATGACGGCGCCGATGGCGTTGACGAAGCCGGGAATGCCGATCCGGCTGATCACGCTGACCCACAAGGCCCCGATGAAGAAGGCGATGATCGCAGTGATCAGCCCGCCGAGCCGGAAGCTGATGCGGCGCGGAAACAGGTTGGACAAGTCATAGGCGGGGGGAATGAAGTTGGCGACTAGGTTGATGCCCACAGTGGCAGCGAAGAAGGTCAGCGCGGCGACGATCGTCAGCGGCAGACTATCGACGCGATCGACGATGTCCGAGGGGTTGGTCAGTGCCTCGCCGAACAAGGCCAGCGTGCCGGCGGTGATGATCAGGGCGATGAACGAGAACACCGCGACGTTGAGCGGCAGCCCGAGCCAGTTGCCGAGCCGCATGGCGCGATCGCTTTTCACGAAGCGCGCGAAGTCGCCGAAGTTGATCACCACGGCGGCGAAGTACGCGATCATGGTGCCGAGAACGGTGAAAAAGGCGCCGACGGCACTGCCGGCGGCGTCGCTGTTGCCGCTAAAGATGTTGTCGATGGCTGGCAGCAGCGAGGCACCGGCTTGCCACCAGACCACACCCATCAACACGATCATCACCGCGTAGACCAGCGGCCCGGCCCAGTTGAGGAAGCGCTTGATGCGCTCGATGCCCGCCCAGAACATCGCCAACTGAAAGACCCACACCACTACGAAGGCCAGCCAGGCCACACTCGACAGCCCCAGGGACTGGCCGCCCTCCGGCACGCCCAGCGCGGTTAGCAAGAGCGTGACGGCCGTGGAGGCGAAGTAGGTTTGCACGCCGTACCAGAAGATGCCGATCACCGCGCGCAGCATCGCCGGTAGGTTGGCGCCGTGCACGCCGAGGCTAGCGCGCACCACCACCGGAAACGGAATGCCGTATTTGACGCTGGGGCGCCCGGTCAGATTGACCAGTACCATGACCACCAGGCCGGCGAGAATGATGGCGGCCATGACCGCCCAGCCGTTGAGGCCGTAGCTCAGAAACAATGACGCGGCCAGGGTGTAGCCGAACAGGCTTTGGATATCGTTGGCCCAGACATTGAAGATCTCGAAGGCGCCCCAGCGGCGTTCGCCATGGGGCAGTGGCGCCAGGTCGGCGTTGTAGAGACTTGCATCGGGCGCCGTGAGGCGCAGGTCGTTATCGTTCATGGAAGCGCTCTATATCGGTATGCAACGTCGTGGAGGACAGCTTTATCGTTATTGGTTGAAACGCCGGCAGGCCGGCCAGTAGCGCATCAGCAAGTAATAGGTGAGGCCGGCCGGCAGCAGGCTCGCGTACCACGAAACCGCCGAGACGTTGAGCGCCACCAGGGCGCCGATCAGCGTGGCGATGCAGGCGGGTAATTGATGCCGCGATAAGGGCCATGCGCGTCATAGAGCTTGTCGAGATCCAGCGTGCGCCGGCGAATGAGGTAATAATCCACCGCCATGATCGCGAAGATCGGTCCCAGAAACGCCGAATAGGTTTGCACGAACAGCTGCAGTCCGGCCGCGGAATCGTCCTTGACCAGTTCCCAGGGAAAGGTCGCGAAGGCCAGCAGCCCCACGATCACGGTGGCGCTGCGGAACTTGAGCTTGAAGACGTCCATCAGCACGTAGGTCGGCGGCACCACATTGTTGAGCACGTTGGTGGTGACCTGGGCGAAGGCGATGAACAGCAGGGTGGTGATCAGAAGCGGTGGATTGTCGACGGCGTTGGCGAAGACATCGATGGGATCGGCGACGCCGGTGGCCCCGGAGACCATCAGCCCGATCAAGCCCATGAACAGCGTGCAGGGCAAAATCGACATGGCGTAGAGCGTGCTCAGCAGCCCCGGCCCGCTGCCGTGCTTGAGCTCGCGGGAGTAGTCGCTGGCATTGAGGATCATGGTGCTGTAGATGCCCAGGAACAGCATCGTCGCGCCCCAGAAGGGTAGCCCCCAGGTGCCGTCGATGTCGATCAGTTGTTCGCCGATTACATCGCCGTACTTGTCGAGCACGCTGAAGAACATGTAGACCAGCGAGGCCAGGATGAAGCCACTGCCGATGTTTTCCAGCCACTTGATGCCCTGAAAGCCGAACACCGACAGGGCGATCTGCAAGAGCTGGAAGGCGATGAAATAGAACACCAGATTGTCGAAGCCCAGCAGGGTCGACGAGACGGCGTTCAGGGCGCCGGCGCCGATCCAGCTCTGAAATCCGTACCAGACGATGGCCGGCACCGCGCGGATGAGCCCCGGCAAGCGTGTGCCGGTAAAGCCGAAGGCGCTGCGTGCCTGGACCATGAAGGGAATGCCGTACTTGTAACCGGCGGCGCCATTGATCGTCAGCGCAACGCCGATCACCACACAGCCGATGGCGATGGCCAGCGAGGCCTGTAATAGGTTGAGCGTACCGACGATACTCGAGCCCATGGCGAAGGTGCCGATCGACACGCAGCCACCGAACCAGGCCAGTAGATAGGAGAGGCGTCCCATGATGCGGGTACGCTGTGGGTCCAGGGACTCTTGTCCCGGTGCCTTGCCGGCAGGGCGCGGCCCTTCCGACGTGGCGGAGTCGCTTGTCATGACGCTTTCCTCGGGCGGGACCGTGCCCCGCGATTTGTTGTTGTGCGCCCCGCTGTGGGACGTCCGAGTGGCGTAGCGTGCTGCTGTTTGGCTATCTGTCAGGCGTCTTGGTGTTGTGATTATCGGTAAGAGGACGCCGGCGATGATTTAGGCTGCTTCAGGCTTGAGCGTTAGCGAGTATGGGTCGTGGCGCGAAAACGTGGCTCCCCCCGTTTGCGGGCATTAGCGTGATAAATGGGCGAAATGGCCGGTGAAGGACTTGGGACGCGGAAAGGCGAGGTCGCCATGCTTGCTGGTGCCGAGCCCGAGGCCGACCAGCGCCTCGGCCAATTTCACGGCGGCGGTAACCCCCTCGACGATGGGGATGCCCACCGCTTCTTCGATGGTGGCGCGCAGATCGGCCATGCCGCCGCAGCCGAGCACGATGGCGCCGATGCCGTCCTCGTCCCGGGCGCGCCGGCAGGTCTCGATCACCCGCGTGAGGGCGGCGTCGCCATCGTCCTCCAGGTCGAGCACGGGGATTTCCGCGGCACGGATACGACGGCAATGATGCGCGAAGCCATAGGCCTGCAGCAGGTGCTCGGCGATGATGCCGGTGCGGCTCAGCGTCGTGACGATGGAAAAGCGCGTGCTGATCAGGCTGGCCACGTGAAAGCCGGCCTCGGCGATGCCCAGCACAGGCGCGCGGGTCAGCTCCCGGGCCGCCATCAGCCCAGGGTCGCCGAAGCAGGCGATGATGTAGGCGTCGCTGCCGTCGCGCTCGCCCTTGGCGATTTCCTCGGTCACGCCCACGGCGCTGATCGCCTCGTCGAAGTGACCCTCGATGGACACCGGGCCGCTTTCCGGTTGCGTGGCCACGATCCGGGTGCCCGGGGCCGCTATGCGGCTGGCGGACTCGCCGATGCGTGTCGTCATGCCGGTGCTGGTGTTGGGGTTGATGAGGTGCAAGCGCATGGGGCATTCCTTGGGTGCGCGGCAGGGCCGCACATGTTTTGTCTACAAAATTTCTAGTATTGAATACAAAATAAGTCAATGCCGGATCACACTTGTATCGTCGGCTGCTGCTCCGGACATGCCTTGAACCGCCGCAGCGCACAGGGTGTCGTTTTCGTTGGCAAGGGGGCAGTGAGGGGTCGATTTTTGTATACATCAACGCACGCTAAGGTAATCTGAGCGCCACAATAATAAACCGGGAATCTTCATGGGCATGGATTTGAGCTATGAACACTGCAGTGCGTTGATTGTGCTCGCCCAGGGCGGCGCCGAGATGCCCCGCTCCTACGAGATCGTCGAGGCCTAACGAACCTCCAGGTTCAATCCGCCTGACGCGAACGGGCCGGCTGATGCTGCCGGTGCGCATTACTGAAGTTGTGCGCGCTATTGACCAAACCCACATGTGAGAACGCCTGGGGGAAATTACCCAGCAGGCAGCGTTGGATGGGGTGGTACTCCTCGGCTAGCAGCCCTAGGTCGTTGCGCACATCCAGCAACTTGTCGAACAATGCCCGCGCCTCGTCGCGCCTTTCCTGCAGCAGCAATACATCGACCAGCCAGAAGCAGCAGACCAAGAAGGCTCCCTCGTCTTCCGCCAGGTCGTGACGCTGGGTATCGGTGGCGAAGCGATAGACGAAGCCTTCACGTGTCAGTTCGTGCTGGATCGCCTCGACCGTGGCCTCGATGCGCGGATCGGTGGCGGACAAAAATCCCACCAGAGGCAGCAGCAACAGCGAGGCATCGAGCTCATCACTGTCGTAATGCTGGACGAAACTATTGCGGGCACGATTGAAGCCATGCGTGCACACGTCCTCGTGGATATGCTGGCGTAAGCGCTTCCAAGCCTCGATATCGCCCTCGAGCCCGAAGTTCTCGACGCCCTTGATGGCTCGATCAACCGCTACCCAGGCCATCACCTTGGAGTGGGTATAGTGCTGTTGAGGGCCGCGTAGCTCCCAAAGCCCCGCCCCGGGCTGCTGCCAGTGCGCCTCGACATACTTGACCAACCGGTACTGAACACGCCAGAGATCCGCATCGGGCTCGATATCCTGCATGCGGCTGGCGTGCAGGCCGTCCATGACTTCGCCATGGATGTCGAGCTGGACCTGACGATAGGCGCCGTTACCGATCCGCACCGGACGACTGCCATTGAAGCCGGAGAGCCAGTCGAGCCTGTGCTCGTCGATGCGACGCTCGCCGGCGATGCCGTAGATGGGCTGCAGCTTGCCGGGCTCGCCAGCGGCCACCCGCAGCAACCATTGGCGCCATGCGTGGGCTTCCTCCCGATAACCGGAGGCCAGCAGCGCGTATAGCGTGAAGGTGGCATCGCGCAGCCAGGTATAGCGATAGTCCCAGTTGAGTTCTCCGCCGAGACTTTCTGGCAGTGAACAGCTTGCGGCGCCGACCATGCCGCCGGCCTGCTCATCGGTGAGCGCCTTGAGGGTGATCAGCGAGCGCACCACCGGCTCGCGGAAGGCCTCGTCTATCTCGCAGCGGCCACTCCAGTCGGACCACCAACGCTCGACCTCATCGAGCGCTTGCAGTGTATCGTGCGGTTCGGGAGCCTTCTGATGCGAAGCATGCCAGGTCAGCGTGAAGGGCACGCGCTCACCGGCTGCAACCTCGAACGTGGAACGTAGCGTGTCGTCATCGCAACGTATTCGGGCCGGTGACCATAGCCGCAGTGCATCCGGGCCGGCAATGGCCGAGACGCCATGACGATCCTCTCTCAGCAACGGAGTGACATCGCCATAACCGAATCGAAACAGGGCGTTGCACTCCATTGTCACACGGCCCTCGCGCCCTTCAATCACCCGCATTAGGTCGACTCGCGCGTCATCATCGCGGCCCAACGGCATGAAGTCGATGACCGCTACGCGCCCCGAGTCGGTTTCGAATAGGGTTTCCAGCACCAGCGTTTCGCCGCGATAACGCCGAGAGCGCGAGATCATCTTCTCTTGCGGCGCAATCTGCCAATAACCGTTGCTTCGATCCCCGAGCAGGGCGGCGCAGCAGGCATCGGAATCGAAGCGCGGCATGCACAGCCACTCGAGAGTGGCGTCGCGGTCGATCAAGGCCGCGGTACGCATATTGCCGATGAAACCGTAATCTTCGATCCGCTTGGCGGAAGCCTCCATGCCGAAAACTCCTTGTAATGGCGGTGAGTGTCGGTTAATCAAAGCCTGGCTTACCAAGATCAGTATGACTTATTGTCCCTATCTCGCCCCTATCGTTACTCATGTTTAACAAATATTAATCCACCTCAGTCCCTCTATTTTTAAACAATGTTTATGCTTATTTAAAACGCTTTCCTAAACTAGGTGGCATCCACTTTCTCTGCAAAGGTTAGATTCCACGTTAGCAACAGGCCGGCCTTGATGGTGGGGAGACCTCCTGGGTTTGGACATGAAATCATTCAATTGGCGTCTTATCGAAAGCATTAAAAAGTCCAGCCGATGCATCTAACCCTGGCTCGGCACGCTTAGGCGATGAATTATTTTCATTCCTGTAAGCCTGAAAACATTTTAATAGCCATCTAGCCTTTCCAGAGAGTCACGGCAATTACTTGGCTTGTTTAGCGATAGAACTTGCATGGAGGCAATTCGACATGAGCAATGAAACGGTTAGCGATTTTTTGCTAAAGCGCTTATCTGAATGGAACGTCCAACGCATCTTCGGTTATGCCGGTGACGGGATCAACGACATCATGGGGGCGCTGGATCGTGCCGGTGATCGCTTCGATTTCATCCAGACACGCCACGAAGAGATGGCCGCCTTCATGGCCTGCGCACATGCCAAGTTCACCGACGAAGTCGGCGTCTGCCTGGCCACCTCCGGCCCCGGGGCTATCCATCTGCTCAACGGCCTCTACGACGCTAAGAAGGACCATCGCCCGGTGGTAGCGATCGTCGGCCAGCAAGCACGCAGTTCGCTGGGCGGCGACTATCAGCAGGAGGTCGATTTAGCGGCGCTGTACAAGGACGTCGCCAATGAATACGTGCACATGGCGACCACCCCCGCTCAGGTGCGCCATCTGGTCGACCGGTGCATGCGCATCGCCATCGCCGACCGCACCGTCACCGCGCTGATCGTTCCCAACGACCTGCAAACCCAGCCCGCCGTCGAGACGCCCGCGCATGCCCACGGTACGGTACATTCTGGAGTCGGTTATCCGCGCCCACGGACCCAGCCCCACGAGGATGACCTCAAGCGTGCCGCCAAGGTGCTCAACGAGGGCAAGCGCGTCGGTATCCTGGTCGGAGCTGGCGCGCTCAATGCCACGGATGAAGTGATAGAGATCGCCGACGTGCTAGGTGCGGGGGTCGCCAAGGCGCTGCTGGGACGCGCTGCGCTGCCCGATGATCTGCCCTATGTGACTGGGTCGATCGGGCTGCTGGGTACCAATCCCAGTTGGGAAATGATGTCGAACTGCGACACCCTGCTGATGATCGGCTCGACGTTCCCCTATTCGGAATTCCTTCCCGAGGAGGGCCAAGCGCGCGGTGTGCAGATCGACATCGACGGGCGCATGCTGAGCATGCGCTACCCCATGGAGGTCAACCTGATCGGCGACAGCGCCGCCACGCTCAAGGCGTTGCTGCCCCATCTCGAGCGCAAGACCGACCGCAGCTGGCGCGAGCATCTCGAGAAGAGCGTCGCCCAATGGTGGGAAATGCTCGAAGAGCGCGCCATGGCCAGCGCCGACCCGGTCAACCCGCAGCGGGTGTTCTGGGAGCTTTCTCCGAAGCTGCCCGACAACTGCATCCTGGTCGCCGACTCCGGTTCGGCGGCCAACTGGTATGCCCGTGACCTCAAGTTGCGTCGCGGTATGCAGGCCTCGGTGTCGGGCGGCCTGGCGACCATGGGCTGCGGGGTGCCTTATGCCATCTCCGCCAAGCTTGCCCACCCCGAGCGTGCCGTGATCGCGATGGTCGGCGACGGCGCGATGCAGATGAACGGCAATGCTGAACTGGTCACCATCGCCAAGTATTGGCAACGCTGGAGCGACCCGCGGCTGGTGGTGCTGGTGCTCAACAACCAGGACCTCAACCAAGTGACCTGGGAGATGCGCGTTCAGGTCGGCGATCCCAAGTATGCCGGCTCGCAGGATCTGCCCGACTTCCCCTACGCCGAATACGCCGACCTGATCGGCCTCAAGGGCATCAAGGTCGACGAGCCGGACGCCCTGGCCGGCGCCTGGGACCGCGCCCTGAACGCCGACCGGCCGGTGGTGCTCGAGGTCAAGACCGACCCCGACGTGCCGCCGATTCCGCCGCACATCAAGCGCGAACAAGCCAAGGCCTACATGTCGGCGCTGCTTCATGGTGATCCCGATTCGCTGGGCATCATCAAGGCCTCGTTCAAGCAGTTCGCCCGCGAGGTCGTGCCCAAGATACACAAGCACTGATTCGGCAGGAGGCGAGCCTGATGGTTATAAGCCATGTGCCGGTCGAGGCGGTAAAGACGACGCACTACAGCGTGCCCACCGATCGGCCCGAGTCCGATGGCACCCTGGCGTGGGACGCGACCACGCTGGTGCTGGTCGAGCTCAGTGCTGGCGGCTGTACCGGGTTGGGGTATACCTACGGTGATGCGGCTTGTGCCCGGTTGATCGACGACAAGCTGGCCGAACTGATCCAAGGGCGCAACGCCATGGCGACGCGCGAATGCTGGCTGGCGATGGTCGAAGCGATTCGCAATCTCGGCAGGCCGGGGATCAGCTCGATGGCGATCGCCGCGGTGGATATCGCGCTGTGGGATCTGAAGGCGCGCTTGCTCGAAGTACCACTGGCGACGCTGCTGGGGCCGGTACGCGAATCGGTGGCAGTCTACGGAAGCGGCGGGTTTACAAACTATTCGCAGGATCAACTATGTTGCCAGCTCGCTGGCTGGGTTGAGGCCGGCATCCCCCGGGTCAAGATGAAGATAGGACGCGAGCCGGCTTCGGACCCTGAACGCATCCGCCAGGCGCGCGATGCCATCGGCCCCTCGGCCGAGCTCTATGTCGATGCCAACGGGGCCTATTCGCGCAAGCAGGCGCTGGCCATGGCCGAGCGGTTTCCGCCGCTCGGCGTGAGCTGGTTCGAGGAGCCTGTCTCCTCCGATGACCCGGAAGGCCTGCGCCTGCTGCGGGATCGAGCGCCTGGCGGCGTCGAGATCTCCGCCGGGGAGTACGGCTATGACTTGCCCTACTTTCGTCACCTGCTCGAAGCCCAGGCGGTCGATGTGATGCAAGCCGATGCCACCCGCTGCGCCGGGATTACCGGCTTCATGGATGTAGCAGCGCTGTGCGATGCCTGGAATATCCCGCTGTCGTCGCATACCGCACCGGCGATTCATCTGCATCCGGGGTGCTGCGCCAAGCAGCTACGTCATCTCGAATACTTTCACGACCATGCGCGCATCGAAGCCTTGCTGTTCGAGAGCAATGTCGGCCCGGTCGATGGCCGTCTACAGCCCAATCTGACGCGTCCCGGGTTGGGCCTGAGTCTCGACCGTGAGACGGCCGCGCGTTACCGGGCATGAATCGGAGGGGACTCGCCCACCTTTCATCACCCACGCAAGGAGGCCACGGTGAATCATCCATTATCCGAACCCTCGGGTAGCGACGCGGTCGGCGACTTCCACGACCTGGCCGAGGAACTGAGCGCCGTCATTGAGGGAGAAGTTCGCTTCGATACCGGTAGCCGGGCGCTTTACGCCAACGACGCCTCGAATTACCGTCAGCCGCCGATCGGTGTCGTGATACCCAAGACGATTGAAGATATCGTCGCCACGCACCGCCTGTGTCACGCCTTCGACGTTCCCCTGCTGTCGCGGGGTGCGGGGACCAGCCTGTCGGGAGAAACGGTCAATCACGCGGTGGTGCTCGACCATTCCAAATATCTCGATGAAATCGTCGACATCGACGTCGACGCGCAGCGCATCACGGTGCAGCCCGGGGCCATCAACGACAAGGTCAACCAGGCGTTGGGGCGCTATAACCTAGTATTCCCGCCCGATCCGTCGACCCACGAGTGGTGCACCATCGGCGGCAATATCGGCAACAACTCCTGTGGCGTGCATTCGGTGCAGGCGCAATTCTTCGGCCATGGCCCGCGCACCTGCGACAACGTCGCGGCACTCGACGTGCTCACCTATGACGGTGTGCGCCTGACACTCAAGGACCATTACAGCGAGGCGGAGATCGAGTCGATCATCGCCGCGGGCGGCCGCCAGGGCGAGATCTTCGCCGCCTTGCGCGACTTGCGCGATCGCTACGCCGAGCGCATCCGCGAACGCTTCCCGCGTATCGCGCACATGCCGCGCCGGGTCTCGGGCTACAACCTCGACAACCTGTTGCCCGAGAACGGCTTCAATCTGGCTGCCGCGCTGTGCGGCACCGAAGGCACCTGCCTGACGGTGCTGCACGCAACCCTGAAGCTGACCGAGAACGTCCGTCATCGCACGCTGGCGGTCATCGGCTTCGATGACGTGGCGGCCGCCGGCGATCACGTCCCGGAGATTCTCGAAGCGCGGCCGATCGCACTGGAAGCGATCGACCGGCGGCTGTTCGATGACGAGAAGCAGCAGCATATGAACGAGGAGGAGCTAAGGCGGCTGCCCGACGGCAATGCGTTTCTGATCGTCGAATTCGGCGGGGACGACGCCGACGATGCCCGGGGCCGGACCAACGCCTTGCTCGAAAAGCTTCAGACCAAGCCGGGCGCTAACGCACCGCAGGGTCACCAGATCGTCGACGACCCTGCCCAGGCCGCCAAGATCTGGGCGGTGCGCAAGGCCGGACTGGGCGCCACGGCGTTCCCACCGCCCGACCAGCACCCGCACTGGCCCGGCTGGGAAGATTCCGCGGTCCCACCGACCGAAGTCGGCGACTATGTCCGAGACCTGAGCAGACTCTACGACAAGTACGGCTACAAGGGGGCGTTCTACGGTCATTTCGGGCAGGGCTGCATCCATTCGCGCATCGACTTTGACCTGCAGTCGGAGGCCGGCGCAGCGCATTACCATGCCTTTGCCGAGGAGGCCGCCGATCTGGTGACCGCCTATGGCGGTTCGCTGTCGGGCGAACATGGCGATGGCCAGGCACGCGGCGAGTTGCTCGAGCGCATGTACGGCCGTGAACTGGTCGAGGCCTTCCGGCGCTTCAAGGCGATCTGGGATCCCGATTGGCGAATGAACCCTGGCAAGGTGGTCACGCCCTGGCGGCTCGACGAGAACCTCCGCCTGATCGACTACACCCCGGCGGAGCCGACCACGCAGTTCGCGTTTCCCGACGACGGTCGGCACTTTTCCAAAGTGGCGATGCGCTGCGTGGGGGTCGGCAAGTGCCGCAGCGACGAAAGCGGCACCATGTGCCCAAGCTACCGGGTCACCCGCGAGGAGAAGCACGCCACCCGCGGGCGCGCCAGGCTGCTGATGGAGATGATGCAGGGCGATGTGATCACCGACGGCTGGCAATCGGAGGAGGTCCGCGAATCGTTGGATCTGTGCCTGGCCTGCAAGGGTTGCAAGAATGACTGCCCGGTCAACGTCGATATGGCGACCTACAAGGCTGAGTTTCTGTCGCACTACTACGAGGGACACCGCCGTCCGCTCAACAACTACGCCTTCGGCTTCATCGACCGCTGGTCGCGGCTGGCCTCGAGAATGCCGGCTCTGAGCAACTTCGTGACCCGCACGCCCGGGCTGCGCGGCGTGGCGAAGAAGCTTGCCAGCGTGCCCGAACAGCGCAGCCTGCCGCAGTATGCGCCGCAGACCTTCAAGCAGTGGTTCGCCGGGCGCGCGCCGGTCAACCCCACCGCACCCGCGGTGATGCTGTGGGCGGACACCTTCACCAACCATTTCTACCCCGATACCGGCCGGGCGGCCGTCGAGGTACTGGAGGCGGCTGGCTATCGTGTCATGCTGCCGGCAGAAGGCTTGTGCTGTGGGCGTCCACTGTACGATTTCGGCATGCTCGACAGTGCCAAGTCCTACCTGAGGCAGGTGATGGGCCAACTAGGCGATGTCATCGATGACGAGGTGCCGGTCGTCGGGCTGGAGCCGTCGTGCATCTCGGCGTTCCGCGACGAGCTGGTCAATCTGTTTCCCGACGACAGCCGCGCACGCACGCTGAGCAGGAACAGTCTGATGTTCAGCGAATTCCTGATTGAGCGCGCCGACTATCGACCGCCGACGCTGAATCGCAAGGCGCTGGTGCACGGTCATTGCCACCATACCTCGGTCGTGGGCATGCAGGCCGAGACTGAGCTGCTCGACCGACTCGGGCTCGACCACCGGATGCCCGACTCCGGTTGCTGCGGGATGGCTGGCTCGTTCGGTTTCGAGAAAGGCAAGTACGACGTCTCGATGGGGGCTGGCGAACGGGTGCTGCTGCCGACGGTGCGCGGGGCCGACCGCGAAACCCTGATCGTCGCCAACGGTTTCAGCTGCCGCGAACAGATCGCTCAGGCCACGCCGCGCCAGGGTTTGCACATTGCCGAGGTGCTGCGCATGGCGCTTGATCAGACACCGACGACAGACATCGGCCTGCCGGAGGGCGAGATCGTTCGCCGCCGGCAACAAGCCCAGCGTCGCGCCAACCGGCGCGCCGCGGTGACCGTCGGAGGCGTGGCGGCGGTCGGGCTGGCGTTGTGGAAATTGAGCCAACGGCGTTGATCCCATCAGCGATGACCGCGGATAACGACGCACACAAGGAGGTGCCATGAACGCACACCACACGCATCAGGAAATCGTCGTGGTTACCGGCGCGGGTGCCGGACTGGGACGTGCCACGGCGCGGGAGTTCGCCCGGCGCGGTGCCCATCTCGGATTGATCGGGCGCGACCCGAATCGACTCGAGGCGGTGCGCAGCGAGGTCGAGGCGCTGGGCGCCCGCGCGGTGACGATCAGCGCCGACGTCGCCGACGCTCGGCAGATAGAGGGCGCCACCGAGCGCATCGAGGCCGAACTTGGCCCCATCGACATCTGGATCAACGCCGCTATGACTACGGTGTTCTCGCCGCTTCACGCGATGAGCGCCGAGGAGTTCAAGCGAGTCACCGAGGTCACCTACCTGGGCAACGTCAACGGCACCCTGGCGGCGCTCAAGCGCATGCGTCCACGCAATCGAGGCACCATCGTGCAGGTCGGCTCGGCGCTCGCCTATCGGCCGATCCCGCTGCAGACCGCCTATTGCGGTGCCAAGCACGCCATCAAGGGCTATACCGAGGGGCTACGCTGCGAGTTGCTCAACGAGGGCAGTCGCGTGCATGTCACGCTTGTCGAGATGCCGGGGCTGAATACGCCGCAGTTCGACTGGTGTCGCAGTCACCTGCCCAGGCGCGCGCGGCCGGTCGCTCCGGTTTACCAGCCCGAGGTGGGCGCACGCGCCATCTACTGGGCGGCCCATCATCGCCGTCGCCAGCTCTACGTCGGCATTTCCTCGCTGCTGACCATCTGGGGCAACAAGCTCGCCCCGGGGCTGATGGACCGTTATCTGGCGCACAACGCCGTCGGCGGCCAGCAGACCGACGAGACGGAGGACGCGAATCGCGCCGACAACCTGTGGCAACCGGTCGCCGGCGAGCGCGGCGCCCGTGGACGCTTCAATCGCGAGGCCCACCGGCAGAGCGTCCAACTGTGGGCGAGTACCCATCGTCGTGAAGTTGGTGTCGCCGCGGGCGCCGTAGTACTGCTCGGTGCCCTGCTGAACGGCCGCAGGCGCAGCCGGCATCGCCGTCGGGCGCTATCCGGCCGGCGATGATTCGAATGTTCGGCGCTACGATGCGCCTGGTGGGCTCACGATGCGTGTGGTCATATCGGTGTTGATGCGGGGGTCGATGAAATGCAGGCGCTTGAACGTCCTTGAGCGCGAGGGATAGTCTCGGGCGCGGTGAGGGATTGATTTTTTGTATACATAAACGCACGCTAAGCTAATCCGAGCGGCACAATAATAAACCGGGAGTCTTCATGGGCATCGCATCCTCCACCGATCCGTCCGACATTTACCCACGCGACCTCGTCGGCTATGGCCGCACACCGCCTCAGGCCGATTGGCCGGGCGGGGCCCGCGTCGCGGTGCAGTTCGTCCTCAACTACGAGGAGGGCAGCGAAAACAGCGTGCTGCATGGCGATAGCCACTCCGAACAGTTCCTTTCCGAGATCGCTGGGGCCGAGGCCTATCCGGATCGCCACCTGAGCATGGAGTCGATCTACGAGTACGGTTCGCGGGCGGGGGTGTGGCGCGTGCTGCGTGAGTTCGAGCGGCGCGGGTTGCCATTGACCGTATTCGGCGTTGCCATGGCGCTGGAGCGTCATCCCGAGGTGGCCCAGGCCTTCCAGGAACTGGGCCACGAGATCGCTTGCCACGGCTATCGCTGGATTCATTATCAAAATGTGTCGGAAGCCGTCGAGCGTGAGCATATGCAGCGTGCCGTCGAGATATTCCGAACGCTCTACGGCGAGGCCCCGCTGGGTTGGTACACCGGTCGTGACAGCCCCAATACACGGCAGCTGTTGCTCGATCAGGGCGGCTTCCTCTACGACAGCGACTACTACGGCGACGATCTGCCGTTCTGGAGCGACGTCCAGGACAGCCAGGGTCAGACGCACCGTCACCTGATCGTGCCCTACACGCTGGATACCAACGACATGCGCTTCGCCTCGCCCACCGGCTTCGATCACGGCGAGCCCTTCTTCCAGTACCTGCGCGACGCCTTCGACGTGCTCTACGCCGAAGGCGCGGAAACGCCGAAGATGCTCTCCATCGGCCTGCATTGCCGGCTGATCGGTCGCCCCGGACGTTTCCGCGCGCTGCAGCGCTTCCTCGATCACCTCGAGACCCATGACCGGGTGTGGATAACCCGGCGTGTGGATATCGCGCGTCACTGGGCGGCAACGCATCCGGCTTGAAAAGCGAGGAACCTCTCATGTCACAACGCAGCCACGACGCACCTGAAAGAACCTACTACGCCCCCCATGGCGGTTTGCCGCCGCAGAGCCAGCTGATTCATGGGCGCGCAGTCTTCACCGAGGCCTATGCGGTGATTCCCAAGGGGGTGATGAGCGATATCGTCACCAGTTTCCTGCCGCACTGGGAGAAGACCCGGCTGTGGGTGCTGTCGCGGCCGCTTTCCGGCTTCGCGGAGACGTTTTCGCAGTACATCATGGAGGTCTCGCCTGGCGGTGGCAGCGAGCGACCGGAGCCGGATGACGGCGCCGAGGGCGTGCTGTTCGTGGTCGAGGGCGAGATGACGCTGACCATCGCGGGGGAAGCGCACGCGATGGGACCGGGAGGCTATGCCTATCTGTCGCCGGGCTGCGACTGGCAGCTGCGCAATGGCAGCGACGCGCCGGTGCGCTTCCACTGGATCCGCAAGGCTTACGAGTTCGTCGATGGGCTGGCAGTGCCCGAAGCCTTCGTCACCAACGACAACGACATCGCGCCGATCGCCATGCCGGATACCGACGGCCGCTGGGCCACGACGCGTTTCGTCGATCCCCAGGACGTGCGCCACGACATGCACGTCAACATCGTGACCTTCCAGCCCGGGGGCGTGATCCCGTTCGATGAAACCCATGTCATGGAGCATGGGCTCTACGTGCTGGAGGGCCGTGCGATCTACCACCTCAATCAGGATTGGGTCGAGGTCGAGGCCGGCGACTATATGTGGCTGCGGGCCTTCTGTCCGCAATCCTGCTACGCCGCCGGGCCGGGGCCGTTTCGTTACCTGCTCTACAAGGATGTGAACCGCCATATGAAACTGCGCTTGAGCTGAGACAATCCTCCGAGGAGAACGCATGCTCGAACTTACCGCCCAGCCCCTGACCGCCGAAGCCTTCGCACCGTTCGGCGATGTCATCGACCGCCGGGACGCCGACGGCTTTCCCATCAACGGCGGTCGCACCCAGCGCTATCACGACCTGGCGCGGATCGAAACGCTCGGCGAAGGGGCTCGGCCGCTGATCAGCCTCTTCGTCAGCCAGCCCGTGACACTGCCGCTGACGCTGGACTTTCTCGAACGTCATCCGCTGGGCAGTCAGGCGTTCATGCCGCTGCACGGCGAGCGCTTCGTCGTCGTCGTCGCGCCACCGGGAGAGGCCGTGGACCCGGCACGGGTACGGGCCTTCGTCACCGATGGTCGCCAGGGGGTCAACTACCGCGCCGGCACCTGGCATGCCATTCACTCGGTGCTCGACGTGGAAGGCGAGTTTCTGGTGGTCGACCGTGGCGGAGCGGGCGACAACTGCAACGAGTTCCCGCTGGCGATGCGTGTGAGCCTGCCTTGAGGCTCTCGTCGTAGACAGTCGCCGACATTCATCCCGCTGGCAGCGGCTTCCCGCGTGCGGCGCGTTGCCGTTCGCGCAACCATTGCTGCATCAACGCCACCAGCAGTAAGAGCTCGGCCAGATCGCCGCCGTAGTACATCCATTGCGCGGCTGCCTGGATCTCGCCGGGACTGGCGCCGGTGCCTGCCGGGAGCAGCCAGGCGTACATCAGTTTACCGAGCGTGGCGTGGGTGGCGATGGCCAGGATCAGCACGCCCAGGCGTGTTCGCCAGCGCGGCCGATGCGGTGCCGGATCGGGACCGGCGATCGCCCAACTGAACAGGCAGCCGGAGATCACGAAGTGCAGATGGATGACGTGGTGCAGCCAGGGGGTGGCGATGCTCTGGGTGTACAGCGGGGTCAGATACAGCAGATACATGCCGCCGATATCGAGCAACGCGGCGCTCAGCGGATGGCTGACTATCCGCACCGGCATGCTGCCCAGCAGCGTGACCGTCGCCCGCGCCCGGGCTGGCGCCAGGTTGCGCAGCAGCAGGCTCATCGGTGCACCGAACACCAGCCCCAAGGGCGCGAACATGCCAACCAGTAGATGCTGCAGCATGTGCCCGCGCAGGTCGTGGTGCGCGAAGGCATTGACCGGCGCGGCGAACGCCACGGCCAGCGTAATGGTGCCGACGACGAAGCTGGCGCTGCGCCAGAGCGACCATGGCTTGCCGGCGTGGCGGGTGCGCCACACGCCGGCGAGATACAGCGTTGCGGCCAGCAGCGCGAGCCATTGCGCGACGTTGGGCATGTACACGTCGGAGGCTAATGCTGACTTGTAGCGTGACCACGCTGGGCGCGCCTGAGCAACAGCCAGCCGATCGCCAGGACGACGACGCCGAAGCCGATCCAGGCGATGTCGTAGAGCCACAGGTTATCGACGTAGCGTACCTGGTGCAGGCGCAGGATCTTGTGATCGACCACGCCGTCGAAAACTTGGAAGCCCCCCGCGCCTAGTAGGAATCCGGGGCCACGGTAGCCGGGCGCCTGGCGGCCAGCGCCATGCAACTCGATCATCATGAAGAAGCCGACCACCAACAATACCAGCTCGATGGCGTGCAGCACACCGTCGGAGGCCAGCGCAAAGGCCGTGTAGCGATCGACGAAATGGTGCCAGGCCAGCAGTTGATGGAAGACTATTTCGTCGACCGCCGCCATGCAGCCGATGCCGATCAACGCGCTGGCCAGCAGGGTGCGGCGCGGGTCGGCGTGGCTGGGATAGGGAAGGGATGACATGTTGGCCTCCTGCCGGTCAATGGATTCGTGAGCGCTCACTCCTTAAGCGCTCCTAAAATGTAGGCAGTCGAGGCTATGTGGTAAAGCGAAACGCCCCGGAGGACGCGAAACGCCGTCGTGGTGGCGTTCAACGATAAGGGCGGGCACGGTGAGCGCTGGTTTCTCCTCATCCGCTTGCTCGGGGGCCGGTTCCATGCGAGATGCTCGTCATTCCATCGAACGTATCAAGGAAGTCTTCTTTACCTTTCTGGTGCTGGGTCTGACCTCCTTCGGCGGCCCCATTGCCCATCTGGGGTATTTCCGTGCCGAGTTCGTCACGCGTCGCCGCTGGCTGTCGGAAGCGGACTACGCGGATCTAGTGGCGCTGTGTCAGTTTCTCCCGGGCCCGGCCAGCAGTCAGGTCGGCTTCGCTCTGGGACTGTTGCGGGGTGGGGGCTGGGGAGCCGTCGCTGCCTGGACGGCCTTCACCTTGCCTTCGGCCCTCGTGCTGGTGCTGTTTGCGTCAGGGGCTGCATCCTTCGACGGGCCGGTCAGCGAGGGTATTCTGCATGGGCTCAAGGTGGCGGCCGTGGCGATCGTCGCCCATGCGGTCTGGGGCATGGCGCACAAGCTTTGCCCGGATCAGCGGCGCGCCGGCATTGCGCTGGCGGCGGTGCTGATCGTCGTGCTGATCGGTGGTCCGGCGGGGATGATAGCGGCCATTCTCGCCGGTGCGGTGGGCGGTATGCTGTTGTGCCGGGACTCGGCTTATCGAGACCAAGTGCGTCAAGGCCAAGGCGATCCCGTGTCGCGAGACTTGCACTTCCCGGTGTCTCGACGTGCCGCCCGAATCGCAGCGGTGTGTTTCGTCACCTTGCTGATTGGGTTGCCCGGGCTGGCCTGGGTGTCGTCGTCCCCGGTGCTGTCGATGGCAGATGCCTTTTACCGTGCCGGTGCGCTGGTCTTCGGGGGCGGGCATGTGGTGCTCCCGCTGCTGGAAAGCGAGGTCGTCCAGTCGGGCTGGGTAACGCCCGATAGTTTTCTCGCAGGATATGGCGCCGCCCAGGCGGTGCCGGGGCCGCTTTTCACCTTCGCAGCGTATCTCGGCGCCGAGATGGGGGCTTTGTCCGTGCCGCTGCTCGGCGCGGTCTTGGCGCTCATCATGATCTTCCTACCGGGGCTCGCATTGCTGGTGGCCGTGTTGCCCTACTGGAATGGTTTCAGGCGCCTGGAACGCGTGCAGTCATTGATGCGAGGTGCGAATGCCGCCGTGGTGGGCATTTTGGGGGCCGCTCTCTACCAACCGGTCTGGACCAGTGTGGTGGTCGGGCCGCACGAATTTGCATTGGCCCTGGTGGGCTTTTTGCTCTTGAGCGTTTGGAAATTGCCAGCTTGGGCGGTCGTGGCCATCCTGGCGCTCGGGGGGATCGTCATTACGCTGTCGTGAGTGCGCGCGGGCGTGCGCGTGGGGGCAGAAGCGCCGGTTCGAGCCGACGGCTGGGCGTCGGCTCGCGTGTCTTTCGCGGTGGGATGGGCTTAAGCTTCGTGACTCGCCTTGTCACGGCGCGGGTCGCGACCCAGCGGGTGCGGTTCGCCGCGTCGCTTGGCGAGCTCGATCTGACGCTGGCGCTCGCGAGCGCTGTTGCGGGTCTTCTCTGGCAAGCTGTCCCAGCAATGCGGGCAGCTTACGCCGGGCTCGTATTTCGCGGAGGCCATGTCGGCCTCGGAGATCGGCCGGCGGCAGGCGTGACACTGTTCGAATTCGCCCTCGGCGAGGTCGTGGCGCACGGTCACGCGATTATCGAACACGAAGCACTCGCCCTGCCAACGTGACTGTTCCTCAGGCACCTTTTCCAGATAGCTCAGAATGCCGCCCTTGAGGTGATACACCTCCTCGAAGCCTGCATTCAGCATGAAGCTAGAAGCCTTCTCGCAGCGGATGCCGCCGGTGCAGAACATCGCCACCTTCTTGTGCTTGGCGGGGTCGTAATGCGCCTTTACGTAATCCGGGAACTCACGGAACGTCTTGGTCTGTGGGTCGATGGCGCCTTCGAACGAGCCGATTTC
Organism: Chromohalobacter canadensis; assembly: GCF_029544075.1. GTDB lineage: Bacteria > Pseudomonadota > Gammaproteobacteria > Pseudomonadales > Halomonadaceae > Chromohalobacter > Chromohalobacter canadensis_A. The sequence continues at coordinate 374,549 of NZ_JAJQJH010000002.1, forward strand.
CACTTCGTAATCGTTGCGCGTGTCGATGACCAGGACCTCCGGATCGGCGATGACATCGTTCCAATCCTCGGGTTCGACATAGGTGCCGACCGTCTGGTTTGGGTCCACCCCGTCGACGCCGAGAGTGACGATCTCACGCTTTAGCTTGACCTTGGTGCGATAGAAAGGATGCGCGTCGCAGTAGGATTCCTTGTGGTCGACCGCGGCCAGGCGCGGGTCGGCGCGCAGCCAGGCGAGCAGCGCGTCGATGCTCTCGCGCGTGCCGGAGACGGTGCCGTTGATGCCCTCAAAGGCGAGCAGCAGTGTGCCTTTCACGTCGTGGGCACGCATCGTCTCGAGCAGGGGCTCGCGCAGGGCTTCGTAATCGTCGAGGGTGACGAACTGATAGAGCGCCGCCACCACGATGGGCGGCGCGTCGTGCGGTTGGGTCATGTCTGTCTCCTGGTAATCGTCCCCGTAAAGGACGGACCGGGTGAATCGTTGGCGAGTGCCAAGGGAGACGTATTTTACGCAATGCCGTGCGGTGATGCATCTGCGTCAGGATGCCGCCCCGTTCAGGTACCTTCTCGCCATGACCTTGCGCTATAGCGAGTTAGACCTAAGACTATCTTGTTATGGGTATGCTAATATGCTTGCCCGCTTAATGAATCCGTCCGCCGGCGACGCCTCGTCATCCGGCAGACCCGACCTGTCGATATTTCCATGACGCATCGTTACCTCAATACCTCCTTGTTGCTGGGCGCCCTGAGCGTTTCCAGCGTTGCCTTCGCCCAATCCTCCTCGCCGGAGGTGATGGAAGTCACGGCACCACGCCTTGATCGCGAGCTGTACACCACCCCCGCTGCGGTGTCCGTGATCGAACATGATGATATTACCGCAGGGCAACAGCGCGTGCGTCTCGATGAGTCGCTGGTGCGCGTGCCGGGCGTGTTTCTGCAAAATCGTGACAACTTCGCCCAAGGCGAGCGCCTGGCGATTCGCGGCTTCGGCGCACGGGCGCCTTTCGGTGTGCGCGGGATCACGGTGATGACCGACGGAATTCCCTATACATTGCCCGATGGTCAGGCACAGCTCGACGCCATCGACCTCGATAGCGCCGAGCGCATCGAGGTTATTCGCGGTCCGTCGTCGGTACTTTATGGCAATGCGGCAGGGGGCGTTCTCAGCGTGACCACGGCGGATGGCCGTGACGACCAGAAGACCCGCCTGGGCGCCGAGATCGGCAGCGACGGCTACCAGAAATATCGCTTCAGCGATGGCGGCGTGAACGGCCCCTGGTCGCATCATGTGAGTGTGTCGGCGCTGAATTTCGACGGTTATCGCGATCAGAGTCAGGTCGAGAAGTATCACTTGAACGCCAAGGTAAGTCGCGAGCTGGGCAACGACCGCGCACTGACGGCCATCGTCAACTTGCTGGACAATCCGCGCTCAGAGGACCCAGGGGCGTTGAAAGAGTCGGAAGTGGGCGATGACCGTCAAAATGCGGCGCCCAATTCGCTTGCCTTGGATGCCGGTCAGGAAGTCGACCAACAAGTGCTGGGACTACAGTACGAGGATTTGTCTGCGGGACCGGGCGAGCTGTACGTCAAGGGCTTTTATCTGCAGCGTGACTTCGAACAGCAATTACCCTATGAGGGCGATAGCCGCATCAACTACCAGCGCGATTACTACGGTGCCAGCGCTGAATATCATCAGGATCTGCTGCTGGGCGAGTTGCCGCTGCGTTATGTCGTGGGGGTCGACGCGGCCCGCCAGGAAGACGATCGGGATCGCCACAATGTAGACGTCGCGAATGGGGTTATCGATCGTGCGGGCGACGAGATGCAGACGGCCACTTCGCTGGGTGTTTTTGCCCAGGGTGACTTGGATCTCACCGACAAGCTGACGCTGTCGCTGGGAACACGCTACGACCGCGTCGATTTCGATATCGACGATGACTTCGACAGCGACGGCGACCAGAGCGGTGACCGCACCTTCCGTGAGTGGAGCGGCTCGGCGGGCTTGAGCTACCGGTATCTGCCGACGCATCAGGTCTACGTGACGACCGGGACGGCGTTCGAGACGCCGACATTCTCCGAGTTCGCCAACCCCAGCGGCGTGGGCGGTTTCAACCCTGGCGTGGAACCGCAGAAATCCTGGAACCGTGAAATCGGCTTGCGGGGCAATTTCGACAATGGCGTGGATTACGATCTGGCGCTGTTCTCGGTGCGTGTGCGTGACGAGCTAGTGCCTTACAACGAGAATGGTCGGGACTTCTACCGCAACGCCGGCGACTCCTCGCGCGATGGTATCGAGCTGGCGCTGGGCTGGCAGATGACGCCGAGCTGGCGCCTCGACAGTGCCTTGACGCTGGCCAAGTACGAGTTCGACGAATACGACACCCAGGATGGCAACTACGGCGGTAATCGCATCCCCGGCTTGCCGGAGCAGACTTGGATGAACCAGCTCTCCTGGCAGGGGCTCGACGAGCGCTTCGCGACGCTCGAGACGCAGTATATCGGTGATATGGTGGCGGATGACGCCAACGACGTGGAAGTCGACGACTACTGGTTGGTCAATCTGCGCGTCGGTGATGGCTGGCATCTGGGCGGCGATACTTTGCTCAAGGGCTACGTGGGCATGCGCAATCTCTTCGACCGCGAGCATTTCGCCAATGTGCGTCTCAACGGCAGCTATGGGCGTTATTATGAGCCGGCGCCGGGGCGGACCGTCTACGCTGGTATGGAAGTCGCGTTCTAGACGCGTCGCATCAATCGCTCACTGGCCGGTGACATCGGCCAGGGGGCCCTGGGCACGATAAGCGGATAAAAGAGGGATCTATGCGTTATCTACTTGCGGTGGTGGGAACCGCGTTGCTGCTGGCGGGGCTTGCTGGCTGCACGATCAATACGTATGACGATGGTCATCGTGAGGTCAAGAAGGGAGTGCCCCAGAGCGGGCCGACCAGTAACCCGGCGGATGTCTCACATTCCAACGAGACGCCGTGAGGCCGCGACCGGGAAATCGCTGAACTAGCAGGCCACAAACGCCACGGCCCCTTCTCGGAGGGGCCGTGTTGCGTTGGGCAAGGCGTGCGCCGTGCCGTTACGCCTCGAAATTGCTTTCGGAGTAGAGCACGCGCAGGCGCAAGGTGTGGTTGACGCGCTTGAGCGCTTCCAGCGCCTTGGGGCCGTAGGCCTTGTCGACATCGATGACCACGTAGCCGACGCCGCTGTTGGTCTGCAGGTACTGCGCCGAGATGTTGATGCCCTCGTCGCCGAGTACCTTGTTGATCTCAGACATCACGCCCGGCACGTTCTCGTGAATGTGCAACAGGCGGTGCTTGTCCGGATGGGCGGGCAGCGCGACCTCGGGGAAGTTGACCGAAGTGATGGTGGTGCCGTTGTCGGAGTAAGTGATCAGCTTCTCGGAGACCTCGATGCCGATGTTTTCCTGGGCTTCCAAGGTCGAGCCGCCGATGTGCGGCGTGAGAATAACGTTGTCCTTGCCGCGCAACGGCGAGACGAATTCATCGTTGCTGCCCTTGGGTTCGACGGGGAAGACGTCGATGGCCGCGCCGAGCAGCTTGCCGCTTTCTAGCACTTCCGCCAGTGCCTCGATATCCACCACGGTGCCGCGCGAGGCGTTGATGAAGATAGCGCTCTGCTTCATCAGCGCCAGCTGGTCGCGACCGATCATCCAACGCGTGGATGGCACGTCAGGCACGTGCAGGCTGACGATGTCGGCACGCGCTAGCAGCTCCTCGAGCGAGCCCACTTGGCGCGCATTGCCCATGGCAAGCTTGGTGATGACGTCGTAATACAGGACGTCGAAGCCGAGCGATTCGGCGAGCACCGAGAGCTGGGCGCCGATGCTGCCGTAGCCGATGATCCCCAGTGTCTTGCCACGTGCTTCATGGGCGTTCTTGGCCGATTTCAGCCAGCCACCTTGGTGAGCGCGGGTGGATTTCTCGGGGATGCCGCGCAGCAGCATGATGGCTTCGGCGAGGACGAGCTCGGCCACCGAGCGGGTATTGGAATACGGCGCGTTGAAGACCGGGATGCCGCGTTCGAGAGCGGCATTGAGATCGACCTGGTTGGTGCCGATGCAGAAGCAACCCACGGCGGTGAGCCGCTCGGCGGCGGCGAACACGCGCTCGGTGAGCTGCGTGCGCGAGCGCAGGCCGATAAAGTGAACGTCGCGGATCTTCTCGACCAGCTCGTCCTCGGACAAAGAAGTGGAGAGCGTTTCGATGTTGGTGTAACCGGCATTCAGGAGGTTGTCCACGGCGGACTGATGAATGCCCTCGAGCAGCAGAATCTTGATCTTGCTCTTGTCCAGAGACGTCTTGGCCATTGTCGGTTCAACCCTTTCGTCGACTGATGCGACGTTTATCTAATCGGTATGGTGGTGGCCTGTCCAAGCGGGCGATCCGAGGCCCCGAGGCAAGAAAAGGGGGAGGAGGCCGCCCAGCGACAGGGGCCATATCGTAGCACAGGCACTCTGTTTGAGGATGAATTCGCTGCACCTTGCGCATGAGTATGGTACACGAGCCAGATGCGCCGCGTTTGCCGGGGCAGACGCGTCCCCGGGGCTTGGGTGTATACTGTGGGGCCAACTCTTGGCAACCGGGCCGTGGCATCGGTCCGCACGGATGAGCGAGAAACGCCATGGTGGAAAAGGATGCATCGGTTGGCGATGGCGCCCAGCCCGACGAAACGGATGTTGATGAACGCGCGCCGGAGGATTTTGCGGCGACGTTGACACGCCTGGAAGCCCTAGTGGGCCAACTGGAGTCGGGCGAGCTGTCTCTGGAAGCCTCTTTGGTGGCATTCGAGCGTGGTGTGCACCTGACCCGCGACGCCCAGCAACGCCTGGAAAATGCCGAGTTGCGCGTCAAGGCGTTGCTGGAGCAGCCCGATGGTAGCTTCCACGAGACGCCTTTCGATGCTGGGGAGGTCGATGGTGAGCGTTGAACCCTTGGCCGAGCGTGACATCATCACCACGTCGCGGGCACGCACCGAACAAGTGCTGGCGCGGGTCTTCGAGCGCGCGACGCCGGTCGCCGGCGAGCTCGATGCCGCGATGCGCTATGGCGTTCTGGGCGGCGGTAAGCGCCTGCGCCCGGTGCTGGTGTATGCCGCCGGACGCGCTCTGGGCGCTGAGGACACTGCGCTGGATGCCCCTGCGGCTGCCATCGAGCTGATCCACGCTTACTCGTTGATCCACGATGACCTGCCCGCCATGGACGACGATGACATGCGGCGTGGGCGTCCTACGGTGCATCGTGTCTATAACGAGGCGATGGCTATCCTGACCGGCGACGCGCTGCAAACGCTGGCTTTCGAGGTGTTAGCCGAGGCGCGCCCACCGCGTCTGGGGGCAATGGTGGGTGTGCTCGCCCACGCCTCGGGACGTGACGGCATGGCCGCCGGCCAGGCGCTCGATTTGTGTGCGGTGGGCGGCCAGTTGGATGTCGATGCCCTGGCGACCATGCATCGTTACAAGACCGGTGCGCTGATTCGTGCTGCCGTGCGGCTCGGCGCCCTGGCAGCCGTCGATGAAGACGACTCTCGCGTGGCGGCGCTGGATGCCTACGCTACCGCCATCGGCTTGGCGTTCCAGATTCAGGATGACATCCTCGATGTCGCTGGCGACGCCGCGACCCTGGGCAAGGCCACTGGCGCCGACGCGGCGCGTGCCAAACCCACTTATCCGGCTTTGCTCGGCCTGGAAGGCGCCCGTGCCAAGGCGCACGGCCTGCTCGACGAGGCGCTGGACGCCTTGGCGCCCTTGGGCGAGCGAGCCTTTCCTCTGGCCGACTTGGCCCGCCATATGATCGACCGCGATCACTGATCGGTTGTAAATGACGCTTATGAAGCTGTTCGATGAGATTCCTGCCGAACGTCCGGCCACGCCGTTGCTCGACTCGCTCGAGTCCCCGGCGGCGTTACACGATTTCAATACGGCGCAGTTGCGAGAACTGGCCGACGAGCTGCGTGCTTACCTGCTCTATAGTGTCGGCTGTACCGGCGGCCACTTCGGCGCGGGGCTTGGCGTGGTCGAGTTGACCGTCGCCTTGCACCATATTCTCGACACTCCGTATGACCGCCTGGTCTGGGATGTCGGCCATCAAGCCTATCCGCACAAGATCCTCACCGGGCGCCGTGAGCAGATGTCGACCATCCGCCAGTTCGGCGGGCTGGCGGCGTTCCCCAAGCGCGATGAGTCGCCCTACGACACCTTCGGTGTCGGCCACTCGAGCACCTCGATCTCCGCAGCGCTGGGCATGGCGCTGGCGGCGCGGACCAAGGGCGAGAAGCGCCGCGTCTGTGCGGTGATCGGTGACGGTGCCTTGAGTGCCGGCATGTCGTTCGAAGCGCTGGCGCATGCCGGGCATGTCGATGCCAACATGCTGGTGATTCTCAACGACAATGAGATGTCGATTTCCGAGAACGTCGGCGGTATGGCCAGTTATCTGGCACGCATCCTGGTCAGCAAGCCGTATACGGTGATGCGCGAGAACAGCAAGCGCGTGCTTTCGCATCTACCGGGTGCGCTGGAATTGGCGCGCCGCACCGAAGAGCACGTCAAGGGCATGGTCAGCCCGGCGACCTTGTTCGAGGAGATGGGCTTCAATTATATCGGCCCCATCGACGGCCACGACTTGCCGACTCTGGTGCAGACGCTCGGCAGTATGACGAACCTCGAAGGGCCGCAGTTCCTGCATATCAAGACCTGCAAGGGGCGCGGCTTTCGCCCTGCCGAGGCCGATCCGATCGGCTACCATGCCATCACCAAACTCGAAAAAACCGCCAGCGAGCCGCCGCCCAAGAAAGAGCCGCGCTCGCCCAACGAGACCGAGCCTGAAGCCAAGCCCAAGCCCAAGCCCCGCAAATATTGCAATGTCTTCGGCGAGTGGCTCTGCGACATGGCGGCGGCGGATGCGCGCCTGATCGGCATCACGCCAGCGATGCGCGAAGGTTCCGACCTGATTCGCTTCTCGCGCGAGTATCCCGAGCGTTACTACGACGTGGCGATCGCCGAGCAGCACGCGGTGACGCTGGCGGCGGGCATGGCGTGCGAGGGCATGAAGCCCGTGGTGGCGATCTATTCGACCTTTCTGCAGCGCGGCTATGACCAGTTGATCCACGACGTGGCGGTGCAGGCGCTCGATGTCACCTTCGCCATCGACCGCGCGGGCGTGGTCGGCGAAGACGGCCCCACGCACCATGGCGCGCTGGATCTCGCTTACCTGCGCTGCATCCCGGGCATGGTGGTGTTGGCACCTGCCGATGAAGCCGAGTGCCGCGCCATGCTGAGTGCCGCCTATCATCACGAAGGCCCAGCAGCGGTGCGGTATCCGCGCGGCACCGGCCCCGGCACTCAGGTGGCATCAAACCTGGAGCCGCTGCCCATCGGCGAGGCCGAGACACGGCGTACCGGCGCGCAGGGCGGCGTGGCGCTGCTGGCGTTCGGCAGCATGAACGGTCCCGCTGCCGAGGTTGCCGAAAACCTCGATGCCACGCACCTCAATATGCGCAGCGTGAAACCGCTGGACCGTGACGCGATACTTGCGGCGGCGCGCCGACATCGGCTGCTGGTAACGCTCGAGGAAAATGTCGTCGCCGGGGGCGCGGGGAGCGGCGTCAATGAACTCTTGGCTGCCGAGGGTGTCCAGGTCGAGGTATTGAATCTTGGTCTGCCGGATGCCTTCGTCGAGCATGGCAAGCCTGCCGAATTGCTGACGGCGTGCGGTCTCGACGCCGAGGGCATCGAGACCGCGGTGCGCCGGCGCTGGGGAGCGCCACTCCAAAATGACTAACATTTAGCGACAAGACGGAAACTTCATGCTGATCGCCATTTTGATTGGGGCCGGGCTCGGCTTCATGTTCGGTAAATTGCCGGGACTGATTATCGGTGCCTTGTTGGGGTATTGGGTCGCGCGGCGTCTGGTACGCCGCGTGGTCGTCTCCAAGCTATCGCAAATGCAGGGGCAGTTCCTCGACTCAACGTTCGCGGTCATGGGGTGCGTCTGCAAGGCGGATGGCCACGTCAGCGGTGACGAGCTGCGTGTCGTCGAAACGCTTTTTGGGCGTTTACGATTGAGTGAGGCGCAGCGCGAGCGCGCGAAGGCGGCCTTCGAACGCGGCAAAGCCGACGATTTCGACCTCGACGCTGAGCTGGCCACGGTGCGGCGAGTAACCGGCGGGCAGCGCGCGCTGTTGCAGGTGTTCCTGCAAGTCCAGCTCTCGGCCATCGCCGCCGATGGCGAATTGCATCCCGCCGAGCATGAAATGCTACTGCGCGTGGCGCGCGGATTGGGATGCAGCGAAGCCGAGATCGAACAGATCGAGGCCATGCTGCGTGGCGGTCAACAGCAGGCGGGCGGTGGCGCGACATCGCAGCAGGCGTTGACCGATGCCTACCGAGTGCTCGGTGTGGAATCCGATGCCAGCGATGCCGAACTCAAGCGGGCCTATCGCCGCCTGATGAGCCAGAACCACCCGGACAAGCTCGCCGGCAAGGGCTTGCCCGAGAGCATGCGCGAAATGGCCGAGACCCGTACCCAGGAAATCTCCAACGCCTACGATTTGATCAAGAAGTCTCGCGAAGCGAACGCCTGACCAGCGCATCAGCCTGGCGGTGCGTTGACAGGTGCCCCGAGCGTCGGTAACTCTGAAAGGTGTCATCGCCTGCACGGCGCAACACCGGGAGACGTGGATGCCCGCGAGATTGCAAGTGTACCGCGCCATGGCACGCGTGCTGGGCGTATTCGACTCCCTGGGATGGCGCGTGGGTTACCGTTATGGTGATCGCCAGTTGTTGGAGAAGGTGATCCTCCCGGCGCTGGCCAGGGAAGTCGGCGTCGGTCATGTACTGCTCGTCGGCTGCGCCTGGTATACGCGCGATTATCCCGATCTCTTCCCTGTAAGCCGCGTGACCACCTTGGACGTCGATCCAGCCAAATCGCCCTTCGGCGCTGAGCGCCATATCGTCGCTGACATGATCGCGTTGGCAGCGCATTTACCGCCCGAAAGCCTGGATGCCGTGGTTTGCAACGGTGTGCTGGGCTGGGGATTGGATGCCCCCGGCGATATCGACACTGCCTTTGCCTCGACGGTGGCCTGCCTGCGACCCGGCGGACGGCTCCTGCTGGGCTGGAACGATATCCCTCCCTACAACGCCGTGCCTCCGGATGCCGTGACGGCGCTCGAGGACTTGTACCCGCGCGCGATTCCTGGGCTCGATCAGCATAGCCTGGTCGCGCTGGAGCGCAATCAGCACTGCTACCAGGCCTTTCAGAAGCCGGAGGTAAGGTCATGAGCCGCGCCGTAGGGTGGCCCTGATGCTGATCGTGATCGTGGTCTGGTGCATGTTACTCGGTGTGCTGTTTGTCGCGGCGTGTCTCTGGGGGCTGCGACGCATGACGCGTGACCTGGCCCGTGAGGCCGAAGCCCGATTACCGCCTTGCGGCGGCTTCATCGATACCTCCGGCGGGCGCTTGCATTACGTCGATGTCGGTCAGGGGCCGCCGCTGGTCATGATCCATGGCCTGGGCGGCCAGCTGCAGCATTTCACCTATGCCTTGATCGAGGCACTGGGCAATGATTTTCGCGTCATTGCCATCGACCGGCCGGGGTCGGGGTATTCCGACGCCACCGACAACGAGCGTTCCCGCTTGCCTTGCCAGGCGCGCGTCGTGCACGAGGCCTGGAGGGCGCTGGGGGTCGAGCGGCCACTCGTGGTGGGCCATTCGATGGGCGGTGCGGTGGCCCTGACGCTAGCGCTGGAGTATCCCGAGGAGGTCGCGGGGTTGGCATTGCTCGCGCCCCTGGTGGCGCAGGTATCGGATGTGCCACCGGCGATGCGTCTGTTGGCGATTCGCTCGCCCCGCTGGCGGCGCTGGATGGCCGAGACGCTCGCCATTCCCCTGACGCGCGTGACCTCGCGGCAAGCATTGGCGCAGGTGTTCGCGCCGGAGGCGGTCCCTGCGGATTACGCCATGCGTGGCGGCGGGAGCTTGGCATTGCGTCCCCAAGCCTTCCATGCGGCCTCCACCGACCTGGCCATGCTTGAGCACGAATTGCCCCGGCAGGTGCCGCGCTATGCGGCGCTGGGAGTGCCGCTAGGCGTCATGTTCGGCGCGCACGACCGGATTCTCGAGCCAGCGTTGCATATCGAAACGCTGCAGCGTCAATACCCCGATATGTTCGTGCATGTGGAGCCCGAGGCAGGGCACATGCTGCCCATCATGCGGTCTGAGGCAACGGCGGCGTTCATTCGGCGCATGGCGGCACGGGCCTGGCCTTCCTCCTTGATCTCCTGATAGAGCCCTTCAGGCTTCCACCCCCGCCCAAAAGACGGCCCAGGCCCCCTCCAGACGTCGTTCGAACGTATCGGCATCGTAGTAGAAGTTCTCGGCGAACAGGCCATCCATCAGGCAGTAGAAGGCGGCGATGAACTGCGCCTCGGGCAGTGCGCGTAGTTCGCCAGCTTGGCGGCCATCTTCGAAAAGTACGTGTAGATAGGCGTTGATGCGCCGCTCGTTGTCATTCGAGATGGCGGCGACTTGGGTGGCGACGTCCGTGGGCGGAAAGAGCAGGTAGCGCTTATAGAATACGCCCTGATGCTCGCGGCGGATGAAGGTGGCGCACGAGCGAATGAGCCGCTCGAGGCGTTCACGCGTGGGCAAGTCGTGGGAACGTGTCAGGCTGTCGTCGATGAGCGCGACGATGCCGCTTTCGACCTCCTCGAAGATCGCCAGGAAGAGCGCCGCCTTGTTGGGGAAGTGGTTGTAGATAGACGGCTTCTTGATGCCCGTTTCGGCGGCGATTTGCGCCAGGCTGGTGCCTTCGTAGCCGTGCTGGGCGAACAAGGCGAGGCCGGTTTGTTTGAGTTTGTCGCGGGTATGCACTGAACGTCCCTGGGCCTGCGTGAATATGCTCATGATCGCGGCTTGCGCGCATGATTGCCAAGTCGTGTCGTCAACTCTATACTAACGACCGTTAGTTAGTTTTGGCGATCTTGGCGTGAGACGTGTTACGAAAAGTGCGAGGCGCAGTTGATCAAGGAGGACAGGATGGCAATACGTTGGTTGATTCTACCGCTGGCAGCGGTGGCCGAAGTCGGTTGGGCGACGGGGTTGAAACTCGCCAGTAGCCCTCTTGAATGGCTGGCGACCGTGATCGTGGCTGCCATGAGCTTACTGCTGGCGGTACGTGCTGTGCGCTTTCTGCCGGCCAGTACCGTGTACACGGTCTTCGTGGGCCTGGGCGCGGCGGGCACGGTACTGGCCGATGCCTGGCTATTCGGTACGCATTTCTCGTGGCCATCGCTGGCGTGTATTGGCCTGATCCTGATTGGCGTCATCGGTTTGCAGCAGTTTGCCGGCGAGCCCAAGGCCGGTCGGGCGAATCACGACGCTGAACGGCAGCGCGAAGGAGTGTCCTCATGACGTGGCATTGGTTGGCGCTACTCGGAGCGGGGGTTTTTGAGGTGCTCGGCGTGGTGGGGTTTGCCCGCGTCAGCCATGGGCGCGCGCTAGCTGGCGGTGTGCTCATGACGTTGGGATTCGGCACGGCACTCGGGTTTTTGGCACTGGCTATGCGCGGTATCGACTTGGGCATTGCCTATGCCGTGTTCACTGGCATCGGTACCGTCTGCGGCACTTTGCTGGGGATGCTATACTGGGGGGAATCACGCCATCCCCTGCGAATCGCCTTTACCGCACTGATTGTTCTGGGTGTAGTGGGGCTCAAGCTGTTGGCTTGAGTATGGCGTTTTCTATCCGACCCATAGTCCAAGACTATAAGTGCGATAGCAAGACTATAGTAGGATAATGTTTAGCGGGCTAATAGAATGTGTCGTGTTCACTCACGACAAGGAGACATTCCCATGGCACGTTCAATCACTGCTATTGCACTACTGGCCGCCGCCCTGCCGCTGGCCGCCCAAGCCAGCACGGCTTCTCAACAAGCCGCCGCCGTGAATCACGAGCCGCTGCAAGTGGCATCTCAAACGACGACTGAGCCGGGCATGCGCCACGCTGATGCGGCAGACTATCGCGACGCCGGCATGAGTGTCGCCATGGCGGACAGCCAGCGCGCCGTCAATGAGGATGCTCGCGACGCCGATCAAGCCGAGGACAAGCGTAGCTGGTTGGAGATCCTTTCCGACAACAATCGCCATCTTGGCGCACCCGCCGGCTGGTAAGCAGGACGTGTGATACGACTTGCGCGTTGCTTGAGTGTATCGGCGGATGGGCGCCGGTAGACGGTGCGTGCCCGCCGAGCGGCGGACACGCAAGCGGTCAGAACTTGTAGTTGATGCTGAAGTAATGACCGGGGCCGGAGGTGTCCTGGCGGACGCCGGAAGCATCGGTGTCGTCGCGGTAGAAAGCCATGTTGTTGTAGAGCTTCAGGCCATACCCGATGGCGAAGCGATCGGTGTGATAGTAAAGGCCGTTGAACCACTCCAGACTGTTGCTGCTGCGTCCTGCCTGTTCGGCGACGGTATCGGCACCGAATTTATAGTCGATATACCCCTGGTAGGAAAAATAGCTGCCATTGGAGAAGGTGTAGAACGGTTTGAACCAGTTGGTGGAGGCCATGAAACCGTCCCACGAACTCTCATCCGGGCCGCCGTAGTTCTCGCGCACATAGCGCGCGGTAAGGTTGAGACCGATCTCGCCGAACCAAGGTACCTCGACGTCTGACCCCAGGCCGACGTAGTGCTCCCATAGACCGCCGCCGGGACCGTTGTCGCCGATCGTCGTGACGGTGGCGATGTACCATTCCTTGACCGGGCCCACCGAGAGGTCGCGGCCGCTCATGGCGTCCAGCGAGAAGCGTGGCGCGAGCTTGATGAACACGTTGTCGCCGCCGCTCTGGTCGTCGCTGCCGTCGTCGAGGGCATCGAACATGTCGACATAGCCGTACAGGTCGACGATGCCCGAACGCCCGCCGAACTCCATCTCCACATAGGTATCCTGAGCGTTGCGAAACGGCAGGCGGTTGTCTTCACTATGCATTAGATTGAAGGTCAACCACAGGTTGTCGTCTTCGTGAATGCCTTCTGAATAATCCGCCGCCATGGCGGGAGTAGCACCTACCATCGTGGCCAAGCACGAAGCCCCAACCCACTTGCTTATTGTGATCTTGTTCATGGTCATTCATCCCATCTTTACGTTTTGTACGTTGCGGTCGAGATACGTTCAGTGTTACGCCAAGCTAATGAAAAGCCCTGCAATGGTGGCCGACATCAGGTTGGAAAGTGTCCCGGCGAGCACGGCCTTGAGGCCGTAGCGGGCGATTTCCTGGCGGCGATTGGGCGCCATGAGGCCGAGCCCGCCGAGCAGAATGGCGATCGAGGACAGGTTGGCGAAGCCGCAAAGCGCGAAGGACAGCACGGCGGCGGTATGCTTGGACATGGCCTCGCCGGTGGCGGCCACGACGGTGTCGCCGGAGATGTACGGGGCCAGGTTGATGAAGGCGACGAACTCGTTGACGACGATCTTCTGACCGATGAACGAGCCGGCCAGCGTGGCCTCACTCCAGGGAATGCCCAGCAGAAAGGCCAGCGGTGCGAAGAGCCAGCCGAGGATCATTTCCAGACTCAGCGAGTCCATGCCGAACCAGCCGCCTACGCCGCCGAGGATGCCGTTGATCAGTGCGATCAGACCGATGAATGCCAGCAGCATGGCGCCGACGTTGGCCGCCAGCATCATGCCTGAGGTGGCGCCGGTGGCGGCGGCATCGAGCACGTTGGCGGGCTTTTCATCTTCTTCGATCTTTTCTTCGGCGCGCGAGATGCTGTCATCGGGCGTTTCGGTTTCCGGCATCAACAGCTTGGCGAACAGCAAGCCGCCTGGCGCCGCCATGAAGGAGGCCGCGATCAGGTATTCCATCGGAATGCCCAGGCTCGCGTAACCTGCGAGCACCGAACCCGCGACCGAGGCTAGCCCACCGCACATGACCGCAAATAGCTCGGAGCGCGTCATGGAGGCGATGAAGGGGCGCACCACTAGGGGCGCTTCGGTCTGTCCGACGAAGATGTTCGCCGTGGCCGACATCGATTCGGTGCGTGAGGTGCCCAGTACGCGCTGGAGCGCGCCCCCCAACAGGCGGATGATCCACTGCATGATCTTCAGGTGGTAGAGCACGGCGATCAGCGACGAGAAGAAGATGATGACCGGGAGTACCTTGAAGGCGAAGACGAACCCGACGCTCTCCGGGTCGGCTAGGTCGCCGAACAGGAAGTCGATACCGTCATTGGCATAGACGATGACCTGGCTGACCCCCTCCGAGATCGTGGCCAGAACGGCTTGTCCGAAAGGAATGTAAAGCACGAAGGCGCCGATGGCAGCTTGAATGGCGAAGGCACCGCCAACCGTGCGCAGCCGAATCGACTTGCGGCTAGAGGAAAACAGTACAGCGATAAGGATCAGTGTCGCCATCCCTACCAGGCTCATGATAGCGGTCATATCAGCATCCTGATGACGTTCGATTGTGGGTTGTTATACAGGGAACGGCATACGCCAGCATGTGGCTTGTCGTTTTGTTATTAGAGTCACAGTAATGTGCTATTAAAATAACACCAGCTGCTCGATGTCAACGTCCTGGCGGGACTTAGCGGGCCGATAAACAAGATCATCGGCGATTTGTTCTACACTTCACATTTCCATGTGTGAACGTATTCAAGACAGAAAGACAGTTCAGGAACCGAGAAAGGGTGGCCTGGATAGGGTGGGCCGCCTACGCTGACAGGCTCGTTCCATCCCTCCTGAGGAGTTCCATCATGCATCCGGTCGCACACACGATCGTCGTTGGTATCATCAGTTATGTGGTCCTGATCGTCGTGATCCGACTTTCCGGCAAGCGCACGTTGTCGAAGTGGAACGCCTTCGACTTCGTGGTCACCATCGCGCTGGGGTCGACGCTTTCCACGGCGCTGGTCTCGACGCAGGTGTCGCTGGCGCAGAGTCTCACGGCGTTTACTATCATCGTGCTGTTGCAGTTCGCCATCACGTTCTCCTCGGTGCGCTCGCCACGGGTCAAGAACTTGGTCAAGTCGCAGCCGACATTGCTGCTGTACGCGGGCGAATATCGCCATGCAGCGATGCGTCAGGAACGTGTGGTCGAAGCCGAGGTCATGGCGGCTATCCGGGAAAACGGCATCGCCGACGTTGAACGGGTGTATGCGGTGGTGCTGGAGACCGACGGCACCTTTAGTGTCATTCCCGAGGCTGGCAAGAGCGACTCGGCGCTTGATGGCGTTGCGGGCATGCCATCGTCGAAGGGGTAGCGAAGACTCAGGGCGTTTCGGTCGCCGCAACTTCACTCTCTAGGAAGCCCCCGGATTGGCGCCGCCATAGGCGTGCGTAGAGACCATCGTGGCGGATCAATTCTGCATGGCTACCCTGTTCGACGATGCGTCCGCCCTCCATGACCACCAGGCGGTCCATGGCGGCGATGGTGGAGAGCCGGTGGGCGATGGCGATCACCGTCTTGCCTTTCATCAGCTGGTCGAGGTTCTCTTGAATTGCCGCTTCGACGTCGGAGTCGAGTGCCGAAGTGGCTTCATCAAGGATCAGGATCGGCGCGTCCTTGAGCATCACGCGGGCGATGGCCAAGCGTTGGCGCTGGCCACCGGAGAGCTTGACGCCGCGCTCGCCGACATGCGCGTCGAAACCGACGCGGCCCTGGATGTCGCGCAGCGACTCGATGAAGTCGGCGACATGCGCCCCGCGGGCCGCTTTCCAGGCCATCTCGTCGGTGGCGTCGGGCCGGCCGTATAGGAGGTTGTCGCGCACCGAGCGGTGCAGCAGCGAGGTGTCCTGGGTGACCATACCGATCTGCGCGCGCAGGCTTTCCTGAGTCACCTCGGCAATGTTCTGGCCATCGATGCGAATCGCGCCGCCTTCTAGTTCGAAGAAACGCAGCAACAAATTGACCAGCGTTGACTTGCCGGCCCCCGAAGGACCTATCAGCCCGATCTTTTCACCCGACTGAATGGCAAGCGATAACTCATCGATGACGCCGCTGCCCTTGCCGTAGTGAAAGCGAATCCGGTCGAAGACGATCTCGCCGCGGTCGATGGCGAGCGGCTTCGCCTCGGGCGAATCCTCGATCTGGCGCGGCAGCGAGAGTGTCGCCATGCCATCCTGGACCGTGCCGATGTTCTCGAACAGCGCCGAGACTTCCCACATGATCCACTGCGACATGCCCCATAGACGCATCACCAACCCCAGCGCCACGGCGACCGCGCCGACGCTGACCGCCTCGACCAGCCATAGCTGGATCGATAGCCAGCCGATGCTGAACAACAACAGCGCATTGAGTAGATAAAGCAGGCCGTAGAGTCCCGTAACCAGGCGCATCTGGCGATGCACGGTGACCAGAAATCCATGCATGCCGTCCTTGGCGAACGCTGCTTCCCGCTGAGCGTGGGAGAACAGTTTGACTGTCTGGATGTTGCTGTAGCTGTCGACGATGCGGCCCGTCATACGCGAGCGCGCATCGGCTTGGGATTTGGACACACGCCCCATGATGGGCACGAAAATGCGCAGCAGAACGAGATAGCCGGCCAGCCACGCGACCAGAGGAAGTGCCAGCCGCCAGTCGGCATTGCCCACCAGCAGCAGTGTACCCAGGAAGTAGACGCTTACGTAGTTGAGCACGTCGAACAGCTTGATCACGCACTCGCGCACGGCCAGCGCCGTCTGCATCACCTTGGTGGCGATGCGTCCGGCGAATTCGTCCTGATAGAAGCCCATCGATTGCCGCAATAGATAGCGGTGCGCCTGCCAGCGGATGCGCATGGGGAAATTGCCCATCAGCGTCTGCTGCTGAAAGAGCGAATGCAGCCATACCATGCCGGGGAGCAGGACCAGCACGATCAACGCCATGCCGGTCAGCTTCCAGCCCTGGTCGGCGAGGAACGTCTCGCGGTCCTGGGCCGCCAGCCAATCGACGATATTGCCGAGAAAGCCGAACATCCATACTTCGATGCCGGCGATGAGCGCCATCAGCACCGTTGCCGTCAGCAGGTAGGGCCAGGCGCCGCGCGTGTAATGCAGGCAGAAAGCGACCAGAGTGTCCGGTGGGCGTTGTGGTTCTTGGGGCGGAAAGGGAGCGAGACGGTTTTCGAACCAGCGGAACATGCGTATTTCCTGGCAGGGCGACGCCGCCGTGCTTTATGCCTGAAACGGCAGCACGGCGGTGTAGACGGCGAAGTAGTGACACACACTGCCACCCAGGACGAATAGGTGCCAGATGGCGTGATGGAAAGGAATCGCACGGATCGCATAGAACACCACGCCCAGCGTGTAGGTGATGCCGCCTGCGACCAGCAGGGCAAGGCCGGGGGCATTGAGGTGGGCATCGAGTTCGCCAGCAGCCAGCACGATCATCCAGCCCATCAACAGGTAGACCCCCACACGCAGCATGCCAAAGCGATGCGGCCAGACAATCTTGAGCGCGATGCCGCCTAGCGCGAGGCTCCAGATCGCCGCGAACAGCGTCCAGCCCAAGGGGCCGCGCAGGTTGACCAGCAAAAACGGCGTATAGGTGCCGGCGATCAACAGGTAGATCGCACAGTGATCGAATACCTGGAAAAGGCGCTTGAGGTGCGCGCTGCGCAGGCCGTGATAGAACGTCGAGGCCGTGTACAGCAATAGTAGGCAGACGCCGTATAGGCTGATACTGACGATCTTCCAAGGGTTAACTTCAGCCGCCAGGCTGGCTGCAACGATGAGCACCACCATACCAGCGAGGCTGAGCACGGCGCCGATCCCATGGCTGATGCTATGCAGTGCTTCTTCGAGGCCGGAAAAAGGAGCGTCTTGTTCGGACGAAACGGGTGGGGCTTCATGTGACATGGCGAACTCCTGGACGTTATACGACGCGCTGACATCAAGACAACATGCGCATCAGTATAGTTCGTCAAATGGCAGCGTCAGCGCTCCCGATCACCTTTGCGGGTGGGGGCAAAGTCGTCCAGTACCATCATGTGCCCGAGCTTGCCGACCTTGGTGGCCAGATACTGCTCGTTGTGAGGGTTGCGCCCGGCGGTGATCGCCAGTCGCTCGGCGACACGTACGCCATCGCGTGTCAGGGCATCTACCTTGCGGGGGTTGTTGGTCATCAACTTGAGCGCTTGCACGCCCAGGTGGTCGAGCATGGGCACGCAGAGATCATAGCGGCGCATGTCGGCGCCGAAGCCGAGATGCTCGTTGGCTTCCACGGTGTCGAAACCCTGATCCTGAAGATGATAGGCACGGATCTTGTTGAGCAAGCCAATGCCACGGCCTTCCTGGCGTAAATAGAGCAGCACGCCGCGCCCTTCGTCGGCGATGCGCTTGAGCGCCTCCTGCAATTGGTAGCCGCAGTCGCAGCGCATCGAGAACAGGGCGTCCCCCGTCAGGCACTCTGAGTGCACGCGCCCCAGTACGGGCTCGGGTGTCGAGACATCGCCCAGGGTCAAGGCAATATGTTCCTTGCCTGTCGCCTCGTCCTCGAAACCATGCATGGTGAAGGTGGCCCAAGGGGTAGGCAGTTGAGAGGCGGCGATGAAGCGAATCGTCACGATGAACCTCGGTGATGCACATTATGGTGCGGAAAGGGAAGGCGTCTGGGGCGAACATTCTAGCAGGCCGTGACGCGGGGCTCATCCCGTGAGTGCCGCGTGCGCGCTCACTACGGAAGAATACGTTACTAGCAGGCTACTAAATGGGGATGCGTCACCGTGAATCAAGTCGTGGCGCTCGGCATTCGTTACAATGAGGGCAAAATCGACGTCTGGAGCTCCCATGCCATTGCAAAACGACCGCCTACTGCGTGCCCTGGCACGTCAACCGGTAGACCGCACACCCGTGTGGATGATGCGCCAGGCGGGCCGTTATCTGCCCGAGTACCGGGAAGTCCGCGGCCAGGCCGGCAGTTTCATGGACCTGTGCCGCAACGCCGAGCTGGCGTGCGAGGTCACCATGCAGCCGCTGCGTCGCTACTCGCTCGATGCGGCGATTCTGTTTTCCGATATCCTCACGATTCCAGACGCCATGGATTTGGGGCTCTACTTCGAAACGGGCGAAGGCCCCAAGTTTCGCAAGACGGTGCGCAGTGCCGAGGCAGTGGATGCCTTGCAGGTGCCGAATGCCGAGCGGGATCTCGATTATGTGATGAACGCGGTGCGCACTATCCGGCACGAGCTGGCGGATAGCGTGCCGTTGATCGGTTTTTCGGGGAGCCCCTGGACGCTGGCCACTTATATGATCGAAGGCGGCTCGAGCAAGGACTTCCGGCATGCCAAGGCGCTGATGTACGGCGATCCCGCGGCGATGCACGCGCTGCTCGACAAACTGGCGCGGTCGGTCACCGATTACCTCAACGCGCAGATTCGTGCCGGTGCCCAGATCGTGCAGATCTTCGACACCTGGGGTGGGGTGCTGTCGACGCCAGCGTATCGCGAGTTCTCGTTGACCTATATGGCACGCATCGTCGAAGGGCTGATCCGCGAGCACGATGGACGCCACGTGCCGGTGATCTTGTTCACCAAGCAGGGCGGTCAGTGGCTGGAAACCATCGCCGATAGCGGCGCCGACGCCGTGGGTCTGGACTGGACCACCGAACTGAGCGATGCACGGACCCGTGTCGGGGATCGCGTGGCGCTGCAAGGCAATCTCGACCCCAACGTGCTGTTCGCCTCGCCTCAGGCGATTCGCGATGAAGTAGCGCGCATCCTGGCCAGTTATGGCAGTGGGCCGGGCCACATCTTCAATCTGGGGCACGGCGTTAGCCAATTTACTGATCCCGATCATGTTGCCGCCTTTATCGAGGCGCTGCATGAGTTCAGCCCACGCTATCATGGCTGAACGCGCCATGTTGCTCGTGCTCGACGCTGAGTGCCCATTGTGTCGGCGCGCGGTGCACTTCGTGCTGCGCCACGCGCGGGCACCGGTGTACCTGGCGAGCTTGCATGACATGCCGGCCCGACGCTTGGGCGAGCACTTCGGGGCCGACCCTGGCCAGCTCGATAGCGTCTGGCTGGTGCGCGAGGGCGGGCTGCATCGCGATAGCGCCGCGCTGTGGCGCCTGGCGCAAGGGTTGCAGTGGCCCTGGCGTGGCCTGGCGACGCTGCGCTGGCTACCGCGTGGCTGGCGCGATGGTGTCTATCATGTCGTGGGGCGCTGGCGTCATCGACTGGCGCCGGCGACGGGCTGGTCGCAGCAGGTTGGTCCGCACTGGGTGTCGCGTCTGGACGCAGCGACCTGCCGGCGGCTGGGATTGCCGCTCGCCTTGGTGGATGACAATTCGGACTCTGCCGACACACCACAAGGAGAGTGAGTCATGCGTGTTTCCTTCCGCCACCTTCGCGAATTATGTCTGATATTGGCTGGTGTCAGCGTCGCTGTGATCGCCTGGGGAAGTCTGACGCCTGGTTCAGAGATGCCCCAGGACCTGCCCTGGGACAAATTCAACCATTTCATCGCCTATGCGGGGCTGGCTGCGTTGTTGCGGCTGGGCGGCCTGCGTGCGGTGACGGCGCTGGGCCTGACCATCGGTTGTGGCCTTTTCATCGAGGGCCTGCAGTTAGGCGTGCCAGGGCGTAGCGGCGCCGATTGGGCCGATGTTCTTGCTAATACGCTAGGGGCGCTCGCCGCCGTGGGGGCCTGTCATTGGCTGCTGCCCAGGCGCTTTCTTGTTGCGCGCGGATAGGCTATGTTGCGCGGTTTTCCGGTGCGTTCGCGGCAGGCCGTGAACGCCGCGACTCCGGCCCCTCGAGGGCTTTCACTAGGGCGATGAAGAGGATTCCCATGACCGAGCGTCTCGATCAGGGCTGGTTCACCGAAGTGTTCGACAGCCATGGCAGTGCTTTTTCCCTCATGATCAAAGACAAGCTGCACGAGGTGCAGAGTCCCTATCAGCACCTGGAGGTCTACGCGACCGAGACCTACGGCAACCTGATGGTACTCGACGGCTGCGTGATGCTCAGCACGCGTGACAACTTCCTCTATCACGAGATGATCGCGCATCCGGCACTGTTCTCTCACGCTGCGCCCAAGCGCGTGGTGATCATCGGCGGCGGTGATTGTGGAACGTTGCGCGAGGTGCTCAAACATCCCGGTGTTGAAGAGGTCGTGCAGATCGACATCGACGAAGAGGTTACCCGAGCCTCGCAGCGCTACTTCCCCGAACTGACGGCCTCCAACGACGATCCGCGTGCCACGCTCAAGTTCGAGGATGGCGTCAAATGGGTCGAGAACGCGCCAGCAGGCAGCGTCGACGTCATGATCATCGACTCCACCGACCCCGTGGGTCCAGCGGAAGGGCTGTTCGAGGCTGACTTCCTGGCGCGTTGTCACCGCGTGCTGGCCGAGGGCGGTGTGCTGGTGCAACAGAGCGAGTCGCCGCTTTATCATACCGGCTCGATCATTCGCGAGCTGCGCGCCGACATGCAACGCGCCGGCTTCGATAGTGTCGCCACGCTGCCGTTTCCACAGCCGGTTTACCCCTCGGGCTGGTGGAGCGTCACGTTGGCCGGCAAGAGTAACGACGTGACGCGCTTTCGCGAGAACGCTGCCGCTGCGGTGGAATTCCCGCTCGAGTACTACAGCATCGAGACCCATCGTGGTGCATTGACGCTGCCGCCGTTCATGCGGCGTGCGTTATCGGTGTGATGCGCAACGTGTGAAAAACGTTAAAGGTACGTGACTTAGGTATATTGGCTAGACTGGCAAGCTCTTTGCTAATGTGAAACGTGGCTCTCGAATAAGCCACCACAATAACGCAAGGAGCTTCTGCATGTTGTACAAGAACAAGTTCATGGTTGCCGTTCCTGCCGCCCTACTGCTGGGAGGGATGGCAACGGCCTCCCAAGCGGCGACGCTCGATGACGTGAAGGAACGTGGCTCCCTCAACTGCGGGGTCAACGTCGGTCTGGCCGGGTTCTCGGCACCGGATTCCGATGGCAAGTGGCAAGGGCTCGATGTGGAAACCTGTCGGGGGATCGCCGCCGCTATCTTTGGCGATCCCGAAAAAGTTGAATTTACACCCTTGACCGCGAAGGAGCGCTTTACCGCGCTACAGTCCGGCGAGATCGACGTCCTTTCGCGCAACACGACCTGGACAGCGACCCGCGACAACTCGCTGGGGTTGAACTTCACCGCCACGACCTTTTACGACGGCCAAGGGTTCATGGTGAGCAAGGATCTAGGCATTGAGAGCCTGGAAGACCTCAACGGTGCTTCCATCTGCATTCAGTCCGGCACCACGCACGAATTGAATCTGGCTGACTACTTCCCTTCGCGCGATATCGATATCAACACCGTGACGTTCGACACGCCCGACCAGACCGCCCAGGGGTTTGCCCACGGGCGCTGTGACGTGCTGACCTCGGATACCTCTCAGCTGAGTGCGTTGCGCCTGCAGTTGCCCGAACCGGATAGCGTCGAGATCCTCGAGACGCTGATTTCCAAGGAACCGCTGGGCCCGGTGGTGCGCCAGGGTGACGACCAATGGCTGGATATCGTGCAGTGGACCATCTTCGCCATGGTCAACGCCGAGGAAATGGGCGTTAACAGCGACAACGTCGACGAGATGCGCGATAACCCGCCCAACCCCGGGGTGGCACGCTTGCTGGGCAAGGACGGTAACTATGGCGAGCAACTCGGCCTGCCCAACGACTGGGCGTACAACATCATCAAGAACGTCGGCAACTATGGAGAGGTATTCTCCAGCACGGTGGGTGAGAATTCACCTCTGAAAATCCAGCGGGGCATGAACGCCCTGTGGAACGAGGGGGGTATTCTCTACGCGCCGCCGATCCGCTGATACGGTTCGTTAAGTACTCGGTTAGCACCCCGCATGATCTGCGGGGTGTCTTCTTGTGCCAGCGTATTAGAGGATCGATATGTCGCGTTCTCCTTCCGGCGACCGGGTTGCGTTGTGGCGTAATCCGGCGTTTCGTGCCTATGTATTGCAAGGTGTGTTATTAGCGGCGTTAGCGGCGTTAATTGGTTTTATCGTCACCAACACGATGGCCAATCTCGAGGCAAGAGGAATCTCCACAGGGTTCGGTTTCCTCGATGAGCGTGCGGGCTTCTCCATTCCGCAGACGTTGATCGAGTATTCCGGCGACAGTACCTATGGACGTACCTTTATCGTCGGCCTGCTCAATACCTTGCTGGTCTCGGCATTGGGCATCGTAGTCGCGACGATCATCGGTTTCGCGGTGGGGATTGCGAGGCTGTCGCCGAATTGGCTATTGGCGCGCTTGGCGGGCGCCTATGTGGAAATCTTCCGTAACATCCCCCTGCTGGTCCAGATCCTGTTCTGGTATTTCGCGGTGCTGCAGGCATTACCCAGCCCTCGCCAAAGCCTCAGCCTGTTGGAAATCGTCTTTATCAATGTGCGTGGCTTGGTCATCCCCGACCCGCAGCCACTAAGCGGTTTCGCGGCGACGCCCTGGGCCCTGCTCGTGGGCATCATTGCGGCGATCACGCTGGGTATTTATGCGAAACGTCGTCAGGTCCGCACCGGCAAGGCTTTGCCAATCTATTGGCTGGGTGCGGGCTTGATCATTGGTACGCCGCTATTGGTGTTCCTGCTGACGGGGGCGCCGCTCGAATGGTCCATTCCCGAGCTTACGGGCTTCAATTTCAGCGGTGGCGTGAGAGTCCTGCCTGAGCTGGTGGCCTTGTGGCTGGCATTGTCGATTTATACCGCGTCCTTCATTGCCGAGATCGTGCGCTCGGGCATCCAATCGGTACCCGCGGGCCAGGTCGAGGCGGCCAATGCCCTGAGCCTGCCGGGCGGCATTACCTTGCGCAAGGTGGTGATCCCTCAGGCGATGCGCGTCATCGTGCCGCAATTGACGAGTCAGTATCTGAATCTCATCAAGAACTCCTCGTTGGCCACGGCGATCGGTTATCCCGACTTGGTGGCCGTCTTCTCGGGCACGACTCTCAATCAGACCGGGCAGGCCATCGAGATCGTCGCCATGACCATGGCCGTGTATCTGGTGATCAGCCTGTTGGTATCGGCACTGATGAATGTTTATAACGCGCGTACGTTGCTCAAGGAGCGTTGAGATGGCCGGTGAGTCCATGCGTGATGTGATGATTGAAGCGCGGCGTCCACCCAATGCGCACCGGGGCGTATTGAAGTGGCTACAGCGCAACCTGTTTAACGGCCCCATCAATAGCGTGGTGTCTGTGGTTACTATTGGCGTGTTGCTCTGGGTGTTGTGGCCCTTCGTGCAATGGGCCTTGATCCAGGCCGACTGGCTCGGTGATTCGCGTCAGGCGTGCAGTGGCGAAGGTGCCTGCTGGGTGTTCATCAGCGCACGGTTCGAGTCGATCATCTATGGTTTCTACCCCGAGGCGGCGCGCTGGCGGGTGGATATCGTTTTCGCATTGATGGCGGGGCTGCTTGCCTGGTTGGCGATTCCCAGGATCCCGGGCAAACGCTGGGCCGCGGTCATTGCGGTGGTCGGCTTTCCGATCGCGGCGTATTTCCTGCTTCTGGGTGGCCATTTCGGGCTGATGCACGTTTCGACCCGCAATTGGGGCGGACTGATGCTGACCCTGACCGTGGCCACGATCGGTATCGTCGGCTCGTTACCGATCGGGATCATACTGGCCTTGGGGCGGCGTTCGAACATGCCGCTGGTCAGGGCCGTGAGCGTCGTCTTCATTGAATTCTGGCGGGGCGTGCCACTCATCACCGTGTTGTTCATGGCTTCGGTGATGCTGCCACTGTTCGTGCCGACCGAGGTCGAGTTCGACAAGCTCCTGCGTGCCCTGGTGGGAATCATGCTGTTCTGGAGTGCCTACATGGCGGAAGTTATCCGTGGCGGGCTACAGGCCATTCCCAGTGGGCAGGATGAAGCGGGTAAGGCGCTGGGACTCGGGTATTGGCATCGAATGGGACTGATCGTTTTGCCTCAAGCCTTGAAGCTGGTCATCCCGGGGATCGTCAATACCTTTATTGCGCTGTTCAAGGATACCTCGCTGGTCTTGATCATCGGGCTGTTCGATCTGCTGGCGATCATCCGCGCGGGCCTGACCGACAGTGATTGGCTGGGCTTTGCCACCGAAGGGTACGTGTTTGCCGCGCTGGTGTTCTGGGTGTTCTGTTTCAGCATGTCGCGTTATAGCCAGTACATCGAGAAGCGCCTACAGACCGGCCACACGAACTGAACCACAACGACTAAACCAATAACGATAACGCCAAGGAACTGCATCATGAGCCAAGCGACTGCTACCTCTCACGGCGATACGCCGATGATCGAGATGACGGGCCTCAACAAGTGGTACGGCGATTTTCACGTTCTGCGCGATATCGACCTGACGGTAAAACGTGGCGAGCGCATCGTCGTGTGCGGCCCCTCGGGGTCGGGCAAGTCGACGTTGATTCGTTGCATCAACCATCTCGAAACGCACCAGCAAGGCGAGATCGTGGTCAACGGCGTGCCCATGACGCAGGACGTCAAGCGTATCGAACAGATTCGCCGTAACGTAGGCATGGTGTTTCAGCACTTCAATTTGTTTCCACATCTCAGCGTGCTGGAAAACTGCTGCCTGTCGCAGACGTGGGTGCAGAAAAAGCCGCGCGCCGAGGCCGAAAAGACCGCGATGGAGTATCTGGAGCGCGTTCAGATCGCCGATCAGGCGTACAAGTACCCGGGGCAATTATCGGGCGGGCAGCAGCAGCGCGTGGCGATCGCGCGGGCGCTGTGCATGCGCCCCGAGGTGATGCTGTTCGATGAGCCGACCTCGGCGCTCGACCCGGAAATGATCAAGGAAGTGCTCGATGTCATGGTCGAGCTGGCCCGCGAAGGCATGACCATGCTCTGCGTCACGCACGAGATGGGCTTTGCCAAGACCGTGGCGGACCGCGTCATCTTCATGGACCAAGGGCAAATCATCGAAGAGGCGCCACCGGAGACGTTCTTCAATAATCCGCGCTCCGAGCGCACCAAGCTATTCCTCAGTCAGATTCTCGGCCACTAGCGGGGCGATGTGCCCAAGAACTAGAGGCTGGGTTCCTGACGTTGGGAGGGAGTGGCTGGCTGGCGGGGCTCTGCCACGCGCGCTTGGCCTACCACGCCTTCATCGGGGTCGAGCGGCTTCGCCGTGCTGATCCAGGCCTTTTCCGGATCGTGCATGGCCGGACGCCGGTCGATGGCACGCGTCATCACATCACCCGGGGCAAAGCCGCCTCGGCGTGCCTGCATGTGGTGCGGCGCCATCCATAACTCGGCGAATAGGCGCACCAACGCCATAGCGAGTAGCAGCACGCCCCCGCCCAGCGCCAGCATCGGCCAGCTTTCCTGCCACGATACCCCGCTTGCCGCCGGTGAATGGCGCCATAGCCAGACACCGCCGGCCAACAGCAGGCCGATTTGCAGAATACAATGAGAAAAGATCAACGTCCGTCGCGGTAGTGGGCGACGCATCAAGATAAAATCGCGCATGTCGCTCTCCCTGGCAGATAGCGCTCGTAGCCGGTGATTCCTGTCCAGCGACGCGATGTTAGCAGGTTTGCGTCAAGCGTGAACCTGTTGTTGTCATGCTACTCGGATGTCGCGGTGTGCCGACGCCTGCCGCGAGGTTGACAGAAATACGCTAGGTTTCGATGCTTGAAGGGTCGCCGTTCGCGCGAAGAGGCGGCCGGACATCAACGGCGCAGGAGGCGCCGTTGTCCCGAGATGCCGGTGAACCCCCGATCAAGGAGTCAGACATGGACAAACGTTATATCGTGACAGCCAATGCCTCGCGTGCGCGTGTCTTCGCGCATCAAGCCGGTGTGGTTCGTGAAGTCGATACGTTGATTCATCCCGAGGGCCGTTTGCATACCGGCGATCTGCGTACGGGTGGGAAAGGAGAATCCGACGACGTGGTAACGCATTCACCGCGTCAGTCCGGCAATGACGATGCCACGATGGAAAAGCATGCTGCGTTTTTTGCCAAGGAAGTCGCCGATTATCTCCGCCAGGCGCGCACTCAAGGGAAAGCCGACGAGTTCATCATTGCCGCCGCGCCGCACTTCTTGGGCCTGATTCGTCAGAAACTCGACAAGCCGACCCAGGCCTGCGTCATCCATACCTTGGATAAAGATTTATCGAGTGCCAACGAGGAGGAATTGGCCGAGAAGTTTCGCCCGCCCCTCAATTGATGTGGACATTCGAATCAAAATGAATAAACGTCTCGACTAAAGTTTTTTCCATGAGTGCCGTTAATCAAAGGAGGTATTCTCCAACGATAGGCACTCATTAATGTTCACATCGCTTCGAACCCGGATCATGGTGGCTTGCGTAGCCATGATCCTGGTCGCATTAGCGGCTACCGGGGGCGTCAGTTACTGGCTCGTCAGCCAGCATCAACGCACGACCAATATCGATACGCTGAGCGCCGTGGCGCGCGGTCATGTCGATGCCATCGAAGACTGGGCTGTGAGCAAGAAGCGCCTGACCGAAGCGCTGCCCCCGGCTCTCGAGAGCGACGATTTCGTTCCCGCTTTGCAGCAGACTGCCGCAGCCGGCGGCTTCAGCCAGGTCTACGTCGGCCTGCCGAACAAGCGCCTGATTACCAACGACGACTGGCAACCGCCGGAAGATTACGATCCGACCCAGCGTCCCTGGTATCGCTCCGCCGTGGAGTCTGGCGAAACCATCGCCAGTGCGCCGTATCTGGATATGGTGACCGATAGTCTCGTGGTTTCTTTTGCCACTCCGGTGAGCGAGGACGGCGAGACCCAGGCCGTGATCGGCGCCGATGTCAGCCTGGCCGACGTCACCGACAATGTGACCTCGATCCAACCTACCGATGCCAGTTTCGCGTTGCTGGTCAACCGCGACAGCGATATCGTCGCCTACCGTGATGCCGACCTGGCCTTGGAGCCAGCAACGGCACTGGATGACAGCCTGACGCCGGAATGGCTGGACACGCTGGTGCGCGAAGGGCATCCCAAAGAAACTAACATCGATGGCCGCGAGGTCCTCCTGTATGCCGTGGCAGTGCCGGAAACCGATTGGCGCTTGATCATCGCGCTGGACCTCGCCGAAGCCAACGCCGGGGTGCAGGGCGTGTTGCACTCCACGCTGGTCGCCATGGTGCTGTCCGGCTTGATCGCCGCCTTGCTGCTGTGGGCACTGTTGTCTCCTGTCTTTCGGCGTTTGCGCCAGGCGCGCGATGCCATGTTCGATATCGCCTCCGGCGAAGGCGATCTGACCCGCCGGCTCGAAATCGACGGCCGCGATGAAGTGGCGCAAATCGCCCAGGGCTTCAATGGCTTTGCCGATGCCGTCAACCATGTACTCCTCGAAGTCCGTGCCAGCAGCACCTCGGTGAGTGAGGCTTCCAGCGAAATCGCTCACGGCAGCCAGGATCTCTCGCGGCGCACCGAGCAGGCCGCCTCCAATCTGCAGGAAAGTTCCACCGCCATGGAGCAGATCGCCAGCACGGTGGAAAACACCGCGCAATCCGCGCGTCAGGCCGACCAGCTCTCTCGGGAAGCGACGAACGTCGCTAATCATGGCGGCGATGTTGCGCGCCAGGCGGTCGATACCATGGAAGAGGTCAATGCTCAGACGACGCAGATCTCCGACATCGTGCGCTTGATCGACGAAATCGCTTTTCAGACCAACCTGCTAGCGCTCAATGCTTCGGTCGAGGCGGCGCGAGCCGGCGAGCAAGGGCGCGGTTTTGCGGTGGTTGCCAGTGAGGTGCGCCAACTCGCGAGCCGCTCGGCCACGGCTGCTGCTGATATCAAGAAGCTGATCGACACCTCGGTGGCCAAGACCCGCGAAGGCACCGATCTAGTGCGCACGGCGGGTGACAGCATGCAGGAAATCGTCACTGCTGTGGCGCGGGTCTCCGATGTGCTGGCCGAGATCAACGCCGCCACGCAAGAGCAGAGCCAAGGCGTGACCCAGGTCAACCAGGCCGTCAACGACCTGGATCAAATGACCCAGCACAACGCCTCGATGGTTGAGGAATCTACCGTTGCTGCCGAGCAGATGCGTGACCAAGCTGCACGTTTGGCCGAAGTCGTGGGGCGCTTCAGCCTGCGCGAGGACGGGCACTCGCAGACACGCCCGGCGTTGACCAAGTCCTAAGACCACGCAATCTCTCCACTTCTTTCCATCACGGCCCATCGGCATATGCCGATGGGCTTTTTTGATCAAGGCACGGCGGGCAGGTCGATGTCGTCGCTGCGCTGAATACCGGCGGTCATCTCACGGCATAGGCGCAAAAACTCGCGCATGGCGGTGGTCAGGTATTTGTGACGATGCCAGATGAAGGTGAATTGGCGCGTCAGGTCGAGCTCCGGGGTGGCGATGGGCACCAGGCTGCCGCGCCGAAAGGCGTCGCGCAGGGCCAAGTGCGAGACACAGCCGATACCCAGTCCTGATTCCACCGCGCGCTTGATGGCCTCGGTATGCTCCAGCTCGAGCAGCACATTGAGTCGGCCACGCCGGTGGCGCATTGCTTGATCCAGCGTACGGCGTGTTCCCGAGCCCTCCTCACGCATGATCCAATCCTCGCGCATCAGCGCTTCCAGATCCGCCTCACCGGCGCTGGCCAATGGGTGCCGTGGCGAACAAAAGACCGTGAGTTCGTCCTCGACCCAGGGTTGCATGACGATATCATCGTGCTGGCAGTCGCCCTCGATCAGCCCCAGGTCCAGGTCGTGGTGGGTGACACGATCGACGATGGAGGCCGTGTTGCGAACATGCAGGCGCACGCGGCTCCCGGGGTGGCGGCGCATGAAGTCGCTGATCAGCAGTGTCGCTAGGTAATTGCCGATGGTCAGCGTCGCGCCGACGTCCAGCGAGCCAATACCGCGCTGACCCTTGAGCAGCTCTTCGATTTCTTCGCCACGGTCGAGCAGGGCCACGGCCTTGGGCAAGAGTTGAAAGCCCAGTGCGTTGAGCTTGAGTCGCTTGCCGATGCGGTCGAGCAACTGGCAATCGAATTGTCGCTCCAGCTCCGCGAGGGCGGTGCTGGTGGCGGACTGCGACATCGCCAGGCGCTGTGCCGCGCGGGATACGCTCTCGTGCTGCGCGATGGCGACGAAGACTTCGAGCTGGCGCAGGGTGTAACGCATGGCGATCTCCTGGCGATCTTATCGACCTTTCTATATCGGCTAGATAGATAACCGATATCCATACAATTCATTTAACAGATATATTGGTTCAGTCTTATAATTAGTGCAACTTCCATTTCAGCAGTTAATGCTTTCCGGTTATAAGTTAAGGAGCGTCTCGTGAGTAAACTGGCACTTGAAGAAGTTCTCAGTGTTCATCACTGGAACGATACTCTGTTCAGCTTCCGCACCACGCGCGAGCGTAGCCTGCGCTTCAAGAACGGCCAGTTCGTGATGATCGGTCTGGAAGCCGACAGTAAGCCGCTGCTGCGGGCCTACTCGGTGGCCAGCCCCAATTACGAGGATCACCTCGAGTTCTTCAGCATCAAGGTGCCGGACGGCCCGCTGACCTCACGTCTGCAGCATCTCAAGGTTGGCGATCAGATCATGGTCAGCCGCAAGCCCACCGGCACGTTGGTCGTGGATGACTTGCTGCCGGGTCGCAACCTATACCTGCTGTCTACCGGCACGGGCCTGGCGCCGTTCATGAGCTTGATCCAGGACCCGGAAGTCTACGAACGTTTCGAGAAGATCGTGCTGATCCACGGCGTGCGCACGGTCAGCGAGCTGGCCTATGCCGACTTCATCACCCAAGACCTGCCGGCTCACGAGTACCTGGGTGAAGAGATCAGCGAGAAGCTGGTCTACTATCCCACGGTAACGCGTGAAGAATTCCACACCATGGGGCGCCTGACCGATCATATCCGTAGCGGTAAGCTCTTTGCCGATACCGGCCTCCCCGAGCTCGACCCCAAGCAAGACCGCGCGATGATCTGCGGGAGTCCGGCGATGCTCGACGACACCAGCGCCATGCTCGACGAACTGGGCTTCAACATTTCCCCGCGCATGGGCGAGCCGGGCGATTATGTGATCGAGCGCGCCTTCGTCGAGAAGTGATCGACGACAGTGTTCCGGCGTGACACGAGAAGCCTCTGACATCGTCAGGGGCTTTTTCTATGGGCACTCACAACCACTTGGGCATGGCTTGCTCGGCGCGGGCTTTGACGTCGTCATCAATGTAGACCGACACCGCGATCAGTGCCGCGCCGAGCACACTGGCGTCGTCGACGTAACCGCCTGCGGGGATCAGGTCGGGGATGGCGTCCAACGGTGAGATGAAATACCCCAGTGCACCGAAGATCGTGGTCTTCGCCCATACCGGAACGTCGGGACGCTGTAGCACGAAGTACAGTTGCAGTGCTCGTCGCGTGACTTCGCGACCGGCGCTGCGTCCGTAGCGGGTGATTTTGTGCCAGAAACGCTGCTCTTGGAACGTGTCTGCGTAATCGACCGTTTCTCCCGGTACAACATCGTCGGTATCGGTCAGGGGCGTCTCTTCGATGGGGTCGTGGCGTGGGGTCATACACGCTCCTCGCGACAGAAGGGGCATCTTAAGATGCCCCTTGCAATGAGTCATCGCATTGGGATTACGACTTGGCGCCGCCCTTGAACGCGATATCCAGGGAGATCGCGGCGTCCATGGGTACATTGACCACACTCAAGGCGTGTTGCGTCATGTCACGACGCAGCGCTTCGTATTCCGCGCCGCCTGCCATGCGCAATTCCTCGAGTTGATGTTCGGTAACGTTCTGGCTGCCGAGGTAGTTCTTGGCTGTCTTGCGCAAGGCCTCGCCGGTTTCGCCGCCGGCCATCGCATGAAACTCGTCGGCTTCCATACCGGCGTTCTCGATGATGATTTCCATTTCGTCATCTCCTCATTGTGAGTAAAGCACGGCACCTTTATGTGCCGCGCTCCTTCAAGATAGGTGCCATGCAGGGACGAGCTCAAGGACTATCGGACGACCGATAGATTGTATGCCGTGGTTATATACGCCACCGCAAGGGGTGAGCGTCTACGGTCTGGCCCTGTTCGTCCCAGTCCTGCCAGCCGGTGAAAGGAATCGATTTCTCCGTTTGCCAGTGGCGTAGACGTGTCTCCCACTGTTGTTTGGCCTGTTCCAGATGATCGTGGAAGGCAGGTTCGTCTTTATAGCTCAAACCGCCACCCTGCACGCCGTATGTGATGTGCGGGGAAAGTACATCGAAACCGACGTAATAGAGAGAGCACAGGATCGGCCACATCAGTGTGGCGATATCGCCGCTTCGACCGCTGGGAGAAAATGTCGATGCTGGCGCCCCCGTGGTGACCGAACAGATAGCCCGCTTGCCCTTTAGAGGTCCTCGATCATAGCGATGTGTGCCCGAGTAAAGCCCGCCATAAACGAATACACGATCGAACCAGCCTTTGAGCATGGCGGGCTGAACGTGCCACCAGAGCGGGAATTGCAAGATCACGAGATCGGCGTGTTGCAGCCGGTCGATTTCCCGCTGGACGTCGCTGGGGAGTGTGTCTGATTGAACATGGTGACGTTGCTCGGTGAGCGCCGAGAAATACTCGGGATCCGCACGCCTTTTGAAGTGAGAGGCGCGCTCGACAGGGTCAAAGGCCTCGGCGTACAAGTCGGAAACATGCACTTCATGCCCCTCTCGAGTCAGTGTGGCCATGGCAATGTCGGTTAGTGCGGCGTTGAATGAACGCGGTTCGGGATGGCAATGCACGATCAGAATATTCATGGGAAAGCCTTGTAACGACATGGGACTAATTACGCTAGGCTTTGCATAAAAGAAATGACATTCCCTATGAATGAAAGTGAGCTTTGCATGAATGCACAGATCCTGCCTTGGGATGATCTACGGATCGTACTGGCAATCGTGCGGCAGGAGTCTCTAGCCGGGGCCGGGCGAGAACTTGGGATCAGCCATGCCACGGTGTTTCGCCGCTTAGGGGCGCTTGAAGCTCGGTTGGGGGTGTGGCTATTCGAACGTCAACGCACGGGCTATGTGCCGACGCTAGCGGGTGACGATCTAGCGACGACCGCAGCACGTGTCGCGACAGATATCGACGCCGTGGAAAGGCGTCTCGTGGGGCAGGATGCCAGATTGTCCGGTACGTTGCGTGTCACTACGACCGACACTTTGCTCATGGGGCTGCTGAGTGATGTCTTTGCAGGTTTCCAGCATGAATACCCTCACATCGTATTGGAAGTGGAAGTCTCTAATCGTGAATATAATTTATCGCACCGGGATGCGGATATCGCGATTCGGCCAACAAAATTACCCCCGGAAACACTAGTGGGTCGCCAAGTGGGACAAATCGCTCAGGCCGTCTATGTCCATCGGCACCACCTTGAGACAAGCGCTTGGGTAGGGCCTGATTCACACTTGGGATACCCCGCCCTGGAGCGGTGGATGGCTCATGAAGGGGTAGAAGCTAAATGCCGTTATCGTGTCGATAGCATGTTGGGAATGCTGGCGGGAGTGCGCAGTGGCATGGGGCGCGGTGTTCTGCCGTGTTATCTCGCCGATAGGGAAGATAGCCTCATGAAAGTCGGTGAGTCGCTGGCCCCCTTGGAGACGCCTTTGTGGTTGTTGACGCATCCCGATTTGCGGCGTACCGCCAGGGTGATGGCTTTTTTCTCCTATCTGTCGGAAGTGCTGAGCACACGACAAGCATGCTTGAAAGGCGAAGTCTCAGCTTCCAAGCCTACTTCACCATGCGACGAGCGCCAGTCCTCCGAGCATGACGGCGATGGCGCCGAGTCGTAATGGAGGGAGGCGTTCTCGGAACCAGTAACCGGCGGCGAGGACGCCGAGGGGAATCGAGAGCTGACGCAGAGCGACGACGTGGCTGACGTCGGCACTGGTGGACATAGCAATCAGCACCAGCCCATAGGTGCCGAGGATCATGGCACCCGTCAGCCAGGCACGACGCGCGGCGGGGGAGCGGTGCAGTCGTCGTGCCGCGTGACGCTCGTTGGGCAATGCCCGTACGAGTGGCCACATCCACAGCCAGGTGGTCATGGCTTGCAGCACCATGTAGTGCAGCCCAGCCTGCAGCGGTGTGTAGCCATGCGCGGTCATCAAGCCCAGGGCGTGCTTGTCGATTACCGAGTATCCGGTGGTACCGACAGCGGCGAGCAGTACGAAGCCCAGCGCAGGAGTGAGGTAACGCGACAAGCGAAAGGCGCGCCAGTGGGGCAGGGGCATGACCATCGCGCTGGCGGCGATCAATGCCATGCCGAGGATATCCCAGCCATTAAGCGCGTTTGTGGCAAGCCAGGGGAGCGCGACGGCGGGCACGAGCAGAACCGGCAACGCGCGCGCCATGGGGTAGAGCAGGCTGACTTCACCCCGTGCATATGCCCAGGCCAAGCCGCCCATGTAGAGCGCCTGGCACGCTCCCGTGGCGATGATCCAGCCCCAAAAGACATCGGGCAGCCGCAATGGCGAAGGCCCCCAGAACAGGAGCGGCGCATACAGCACGCTGCCGGTTGCCATGGAGCGGGCGAAAAACGCCAGCGATGGCTCACCGCGCTTGCCAAGCAGGTTCCAGCCGGCATGGAGCACGGCGGATACGACAATCAAGGCGATGGCAAGTGCGCTCAGCGTGGGCCTCCGGGCAGATTCAAGGGGCGTCAAGTGAGACGTCTTCTTTCTGGGGTATACCAGATGAAAGATGACATCGTCCACTACGCTTGACGTGATCGCAACCGAGCCATCGTTTCGCCATGCGGGCCCCGTCGTTGCGTGACGAAAGTTTGCGAAATGTCACGGATGGTGCCAAAAATGCCTATAGGGGCTGTACAGAATGCGTCTCTCGCTCATAATCCCTATGTTATTGCGCTCTGTGGCGTCGCCATAACAAATGTCGCGGCAAATGTTACGAGTGGACCCGCGAGGGGTTCCTCCTTCAAGGACATAACAAATGACGTCCCCGTTTCCTCATCGATCGCGTGCGGTGTCTGCGCTGCTCATTTTGATCGCCTTCGTGATGGCGTTGTGTATGCTCCCTGCAGCGCAGGCGGCGCCCAACCCGCGTTACGCGTCCATCGTCATCAACACCGAGAGTGGTGCGGTCCTGCATGCCGCCAATGCCGATGCGACGCGCTACCCCGCGTCGTTGACCAAGATGATGACGCTTTACTTGCTGTTCGAGGCGCTTGAGGACGACACGCTGAGCATGGATTCGCGCCTGCCGGTCTCGCAGCATGCCGCCGCGAAACCGCCGTCCAAGATGGGCGTGAGGCCAGGTGAGACGGTGAAGGTGGAAGATGCCATCAATATCCTGGTGGTCAAATCCGCCAACGATGTGGCGGCGGTGGTGGCCGAGGGGCTGGCCGGTAGCGAGTCCACCTTTGCTGGCCAGATGACCGACAAGGCGCGCGCCTTGGGCATGACGCACACAACATTTCGCAATGCCTCGGGGCTACCCGATGACCGCCAAGTCACCACTGCGCGTGACATGGCGATTCTCGCGCTGCGTCTGATGCAGGACTTTCCGAGTTATTATCCGATGTTCGCCAAGACCGAGTTTACGTGGCAGGGGAGGCGCTACAAAGGGCACAATCGACTGCTCGACAACTATGCCGGCACCGATGGCCTCAAGACCGGTTACATTCGTGCTTCGGGTTTCAATGTGGCGACCTCCGCGGTACATGATGGGCGTCGTCTGCTGTCCGTGGTCATGGGCGGTTTTACCGCCCAGTCACGCGATGCCCACATGAGCGAGCTGCTCGATCGTGGCTTCGCGCGTGCCGAATCGGTCGCGGATGGTGACTGGATCGCGAAGGCGGACATTTACGGGGACCGCTTGCAGGCCACCCCAACGAGTGACCCCGCGCCCACACCCGCCGATGACCCCATTCGTGACTTGATCGCCCAGGCGGAATACGAGCACGGTGATGCCAGGAAAGCGGCCAATAATGCTGGCGCCTGGGCCGTGCAGGTGGGCGCATTCAGCGACCGTACCCGGGCGCGTCGGCAGGCCGACCAAGCCGCCGATTTCCTGCCAGCCGATCTCGACGGTCGCGTGGCAGTGTCATCGGTGCAAGGCGATGGGGGCGTCTTTCGGGCACAGTTGGTGGATCTCGAGGAAACTCAAGCGCGCCGAGGGTGCCAGCAGTTGGCGCGCGAGGGTGTCGACTGCGTCGTGGTCGCCATGGGTTCCGGCCAATGAGGCGCCCCGGCAGGCCTTACATCGCCACTTCCATCGCCACTTCCACGCGCAGGCAGATGGCATCGTGTAGCCAGTAATCCTTGTCATACTCAAGGGCGCGGCCCTCACGGTCATGCGTAACGCGTGTCACGCAAAGGCCCGCACAACCACTGTGCATGCCGAGCGTTTCGGCTTCATCGCCGGTCAGTGCGGTGGGGTAGAATCGCAGCGACTTACGCGCCAACATCGCGTGCCATTCACCGAACAAGGATGTGAGGGTGTTATGCAAGAAACCGATCTGGGCATGATGGATGCCGGGCAACTGGCGGCACTGTTTCGGTCCGGCGAGGCCTCGCCGCTGGAAGCCACGCGTGCTGCGCTTGCGCGTATCGATCGCTTCAACGACGCGGTCAACGCCTATGTGTATGTCGACCGCGAAGGCGCCGAGCAAGCCGCCAAGGCCTCGGCGCGTCGTTGGGGGCAGGGCAAGGCGCTGAGCCCCATCGACGGCGTGCCGGTGTCGATGAAGGACTTGACCAAAGTGGCCGGCATGCCGGCCCGCAACGGCTCGTTGACCACGACGGATGCGCCCTGTGAAAGCGACGCGCCGCCGGCGCGCATGCTGCGTGAGGCTGGCGCCATCTTCCTGGGCAAGACCAACACGCCGGAGTTCGGCTGGAAGGCCGTCACCGACAATCGTGTGTTCGGGGCTACCTATAACCCTTGGGACACACGCCTCACGCCGGGCGGGTCATCAGGTGGTGCGGCCACCGCGGCGGCACTCAACCTGGGCGTGTTGCATCAGGGTGGGGACTCGGGTGGCTCGATCCGTATTCCCGCCGCGTTTACCGGCGTGTTCGGTTTCAAGCCGACCTTCGGCTGGACGCCGCAATGGCCGCCCGCCACGGAACCCTCGCTTTCGCATATCGGCCCGTTGACGCGCAACGTGCCCGATGCTGCGCGTATGCTCAACGTGATCGGGCGTTACGACTACCGCGACCCGTACGCCACGCGCGGCCAGCCCGATGATTGGGGCGTGGACATGGACTGCGACCTGCGCGGCCTGCGCATCGCCTACTCGCCGGATCTTGGCTACGCCCAGGTCGAGCCGCAGATCGCCGCCCGCGTGCGCGAGGCCGCCGAGAAGCTCCAGGTATTGGGGGCCGAGGTCGAGGAGGTTCACCCCGGTTTCGAGTCGCCGATCGAGATCTTTCAGAAGATCTGGTTCACCGCCTCGCTGGAGGTCTGGTCGCAGTCCACCGAGCATGAACGCACCCTGCTCGACCCGGGGCTAGTCACCAATGCGCGCATCGCCGAGCGCTGGAGCGCGCTGGACTTCTTCCGCGCCTTGGAATCCCGTGCGCGGCTGACGCAACGCCTCGAGCATTTCAACCAGAAATACCACCTGCTGATGACGCCATCGGTGTCGGTGTCGCCGTTCGAAGCCAATCACGAAGTGCCGCCGGGTAGCGGCATGCGGGACTGGGAAGAATGGGCGCCATTCTCGTATCCTTTCAATCTCAGCCAGCAACCCGCCGCCGCCGTGCCGTGCGGCTTCACCGACACGGGCATGCCGGTAGGATTCCAGCTCGCTGGCGGCAAGTTCGATGACATCCGCGTGCTGCGCGCCTGCCATGCCTTCATGCAGGCGCATCCGCCGCGCTTCCCGACCGTACCTGACCCCGCTCAGACAGGCTGAGCGGGGCCCGGTCGGCCATTGCCCTTGTCCGTTCAGGCGGGCGAGGGCGTATCGTGGTTTTCGAGGAATTTGCGCACACGATCGGTCTTGGGGGTGGTGAAGAAGGTTTCCGGGTCGGCCCGCTCGATGATCAGGCCTTTTTCCAGGAAGACGACCTGATCGGACACCGCGCGGGCGAAGGCCATCTCGTGCGTCACCATGACCATGGTGTAGCCTTCAGCGGAGAGATCCTTGATTACCGCCAGCACCTCGCCCACTAGCTCCGGGTCCAGCGCCGAGGTGGGCTCGTCGAAGAGCATCACCGTTGGCTGCATGGCCAATGCCCGGGCGATGGCCACGCGCTGCTTCTGACCGCCCGAGAGCGTGTTGGGATAGCTGTCGCGCTTGTGGGCCATGCCGACCTTCTCGAGTAGCGCCGTGGCGAGTTCCTCGGCTTCGCGCTTGGACTTGCCCTGCACGTGGATGGGTGCCTCGGTGACGTTGTGCAGCACGTTGAGGTGTGGCCACAGATTGAAGCCCTGGAACACCATGCCGGTCTTGGCGCGCACCTTGGCCAGCTCGCGCACCGGCATCGGCCGGCCGGCGTCGTTGACGCCGATGCGCTGCCCGGCGATATGAATGCTGCCCCGGTCGGGCTGCTCCAACCAGTTGATGCAACGCAACAGCGTCGACTTGCCCGAGCCGGACGAGCCGATGATCGTCACCACCTCGCCGGTTTTTACCTCCAGTTCGACATCACGCAACACCTCGACGTCATCGAAGCTTTTCGAAAGATGGCGGATCGAAACCGCAGCCGTCTCAGACGTGTTTGCTTCAGACATTGTCGAACCCCCGTTTGGCGCTGAAACGCCCACATTGTTTGATGATGATTTCCATCGTCACGCTGATTGCCCAGTAGAAACCGATCACGACGATGAACGCCTCGGTGGGAATGAAATAGGTGCTCGATAAGCTGTTGGCGGCGGCGGTCAACTCACTCACGGTGATGATGACGAGAAAGGCAGTGTCCTTGAGCGCATAGATCAGTTGGTTGCCCAGTAATGGCCGGGTTTGCATGATGATCTGCGGCAGCAGTAGGCGAAAGAACATTTTGCCCTTGATGAAGCCGTGCGCCTCGGCAGCCTCGATCTGCCCCGGCGGAAAGGTCAAGCGGTTTCCCCGGAAGATTTCGGCGAAATAGGCGCCGTGATACACCGCCAGAGCGCCGACCCCCGACCACCAGGCATCGAGACGAATACCGACGCTTGGCAAGCCGTAATACAGCAGATAGGCGAGGATCAAGAACGGCAGCATGCGCATGCCATCGATGAAAATGCGTAGCGGCATGGTCAGCCGCTTGCGGCTGCCTTCGAGTAAATAAAGTAGCCCGCAGCCGATCAAAAAGGCACCCACGATCGATAGGCCAAATATTTCCAGGGTGCTCAGAAAACCATTCCAGAACTGCGCGCGCTCATCCCATAGGATGTCCCAGTTGCTCATGGTCATATCCTCACATTGCCAGCCGGTTGGCACGGCGTTCGGCGAGACGTTGTAGCCATACCAGGCAACCGATTATTGCCATGTAGAGCGCGCCGGCGACGAGAATGGGCGGCAGTGGCTCATAGGTCACGGCCGAGATGCGATTGGTCACGCGGGTCAGATCGACGATCCCTATCACTGCGATGGCGGGGCTACCCTTGATCAGAAAGGACATCTCGTTGACCAGCCCTGGCAAGCTGGTAATCACCATCTGCGGCAACATGATGCGGCGAAAGGTAATCCATGGCGTCATGCCCGTTGCCATGGCCGCTTCGCTTTGCTCGCGGGAGAAATTACGAAATGCGCTGCGCCAGATCTCGGCATTGAAGGCAGTGGTGTTGAGCGACAGCGCCAGGATACCGGCGACGCTACGGTTGAGATCGAGCCCCAGGTCAGGGGCGCTGAGAAAGATGAATAGTGCCAGGGTCACCAGGGGAGTGGCGCGGGCCACGCTGATGTAGAGAACGAGAAGTTGATCGATGATGGGAATTCGCGCGAGGCGAATCAGGGCGATGACCAGGCCCGCCACGACCCCGATGGCAATCGAGACAGCGGAGATCCAGACGGTGGTCCAGGCCCCTTCCAGCAACATTTGCCAGGCGCTGGCGTTCATGACAGATTCCCCGAGCTAAGGAATAGGGGCGACGCCGTGGCCGGGCCACGGCGCCGCGGTGACACAGGGGTGCGGCCATCACTTAGTCGTCGAGACCGGCCAGTTCGTGGAACTGTTCGACGCTCTTTAGCGGTTTCTTGGGCAGGTTCGGGAAGCTTTCACCGAACCATTTTTCCTGCAGCTCGGCGAGGCGGCCATTTTCCTTGAGGTGTTCCAGGAAGCCGCTCATGTACTCCAGCAGTTCAGGGCTATCCTTGGGAATCGGCCAAGAAACGTAGCCCGCCCCGGAAACCGCCGGGCCCTTGGCGAAGACGTCCGGCTTGGAGGCCACCAGTGTATTCACCGGTACCGCTGAGTCGATGACGTAATCCAGTCGCCCATTGGCCAGGTCGGCAAAGGCTTCGGGATAGGATTCGTACTGCACGACCTCGCCGAGTGCGCCACCGTCCTCTTCGAGCATCGCCTCCAACTCCGGCAGGCGCGAGAGCAGTACGCTTCCGGCCTGGACGCCGACTTGCTTGTCGCTGAGGTCATCGACATCGCTGATGTTGTCATCGTCGGCGCGTTTGATGGCGAAATGCTGGGCGGAGGCGTAGGGCGGGGTGTAGTTGAACACGCGCAAGCGTTCATCGGAGACGGATGCGCCGGTCAAGGCCATGTCGTACTGATCGTTGGAGACCGCCGCCAACAGGCCAGTCCACGGGAGGATTTCCTGACGAACCTCGAAGTCGGCGTAATCGCGCAGCTCTTCGAGCATATCGGCGTTGAAGCCCTTGGCATCGCCGTTTTCGATGAAGTTGAAGGGTGCGTAATTATCCTCGGTGGCTACCTCCATGTAACCGCGCTCCTGGATTTCCTCCAGATCCGCCGCCAGGGCGGGCAGCGACAACGACATCAAGGTGCCGGCCACGGTAGCGGCAATAGTCTTGGAGAAACGGACCTTGGAGAAGCGGGGGCGGGGAGTGAAACCTGTAGTGCGACCTGCGTTACGAGTCGTGGGAAGCATCATAATCACCTTCGCTGTTGTTGTTGAGATCGTTGGTGGCTGAGACCGAAGACGGCTCGCCGCGATGGCGGCAATCGCGAACTTGGTGATTCCACCCTAAAGAATTCGACGTTGGTCGATATAGAGCCAGTTGATGGACACCGGTTGGCCAGATGTTTCGACGCCTAATCATGTGTCCATCCAGTCAGTGCAGTGTCATGGCGCGCTCCTTGCATCTATTCCGGTGTGATGCCTCATCGGGAGAAAACGATGCTCG
The DNA here is from genome assembly GCF_029544075.1 of Chromohalobacter canadensis. Taxonomy (GTDB): domain Bacteria; phylum Pseudomonadota; class Gammaproteobacteria; order Pseudomonadales; family Halomonadaceae; genus Chromohalobacter; species Chromohalobacter canadensis_A. The sequence continues at coordinate 415,767 of NZ_JAJQJH010000002.1, forward strand.
ACCATTATTTCCATCTCGATTTCGATACCCAGCGCGGGTTGCAGGAGCAATTGCGTGAGTCGCTGCTCGACGCTATCCATACCGGGACCATTCCCGCCGACGAGGCGTTGCCGTCATGTCGCCGTTTGTCCCTGCAATTGGGCATTTCGCGCAATACCGTGGCGTTGGTGTACGAAGGCCTGGTCGAGGACGGCTACTTGGTCAGCCGGCCGCGTAGCGGTTACTACCTGCACGACGCTTATCATGACAGCGATACCTTGGCGCTGGCCCAAGCGACGAGCCAGACGACGGTGGATGCACCATCCTGGGGCAAACGCTTCACGCATCGCCCCAGTCACTTGCAGGGCGTACTGCGTCCCAGCAACTGGATGCATTACGAGTTTCCCTTCGTATATGGGCAACTGGATACGCGGCTGTTTCCCCTCGAACAATGGCGCGAGACTTCGCGACGTCTGCTGGGCGGGAATCGCGAGCGTCACTGGCTCAGTGATCGCTATGATCAGGACGACCCTATGCTGATCGAGCAATTGCGCACGCGGGTGCTGCCCAAGCGCGGCATTCATGCGCAGAGCGATGAGATTTTGGTGACCCTGGGATCGCAGAATGCGCTGTTTCTGATCGCGCAGCTGCTGTTCGACCGGCAAACGCGTGTCGCCGTCGAGAACCCCGGGTATCGCGAGGCGGTCAATGTCTTCTTGCGCCAGGGCGCCCAGCTTCACTACCAGCACGTGGACGGCGAGGGCATGCAGCTCGATGCCGAGACTCCACGCTGTGACTACCTCTACGTGACGCCTAGCCATCAGGGGCCGACCGGCGTCACCATGAGCCGCGAGCGTCGCGAGCAGTTGATTAAACAGATCCAGCGCTTCGATCAGATCGTGCTCGAGGACGACTATGACGCAGAGGTGAACTTCGACCGTCACGCGCAACCGGCGCTGAAAGCCAGCCGGGCCGGCGGGCGGGTGATCTACATGAGTAGCCTGTCCAAACCGCTCTCACCGGGGCTACGCTTGGGCTATCTCGTGGCCGACGCCGAGTTGATCGACGAGCTGCGCGCGCTGCGGCGGTTGATGTATCGCCACCCGCCGTCGAGCTTGCAGCAACAGCTGGCGCAGTTTCTCGCCCAAGGCCATTACGACCGCTACCTGCGGCAGTTCGCCGACGAGATGCGCCACCGCTGGGAGTGCATGAACGACGCCATTGCCAGGCACCTGACCGATTGCCGGCGCGTCGGCGGCGACCATGCCAGCGTGTTCTGGCTGGAAGCACCGCAAGGCGTGGATACTCAGCGCCTGGCCTGGCAGGCCGCGCAAAACGGCGTGCTCATCGAGCCTGGTTTTCAGCATTTCTTCGAGCGTGTACCGCCACGCAACTTCATGCGCCTGGGGTTTGGCGCTATTGACGCCGAACGCATCGAACCGGGCATCGAACGTCTGGCGCGAACGCTGGGGTAGCGGCGTACCCACGACTACGCCGGGCACAAGGCCCGGCGTATGTTATCTAGCGTTTGTGGCGGCGATGCAGCTCGCTACTCGGGCAATCAAGCGGCGTGCTTGGCCGACATCTCGCCCAGGACTTTATCCAGAATCGCCAGCCCCTGCTGGGTTTCCGCCTCGCTGACGATGCACGGCGGCACCACATGAATGCGGTTCTCGGCCACGAACGGCAGCATGCCTTCGGCGAGCAGGGCGTCCTTGATCTCGCTCATCGCACTCGCTGATAGCGGCGTGCGGCTCTCGCGGTCGCTGACCAGTTCCAGGGCATGAAAGACCCCCAGTCCGCGTGTTTCGCCGACGATGGCATGCTCGCGCGCTAGGCGTTCGAGCCCCTGGCCGAGCACGACTTCGCCGATGCGGGCGGCATTTTCCACAATCCCTTCGTCGCGCATGGCATCCAGCGTGGCGACGATCGAGGCCATCGCCAGCGGATGTCCGGAGTAGGTCAGGCCGCCGAAGAACATGTGTTCGTCGAAATAACGGCTGATGGCGTCCGAGACCACGACGCCGCCGGCTGGTACATAACCGGAATTGACCCCCTTGGCAAAGGCGATCAGGTCCGGTGTGACATCGAAATGCTCGAAGGCGAACCAGCGCCCGGTACGCCCGAAACCTGCCATCACTTCATCGAAGATCAACAGGATGCCGAACTCGTCGGCCAACGCTCGCACGCCTTTCAAGTAGTCCGCCGGGGGCGTTAGTACGCCCGCCGTACCGGGGATCGGCTCGAGCAGAATGGCGGCGATGGCGCCGGGGCCCTCGCATTCGATGACTCGGCGCAGGTGCTGCAAGGCGCGCTGGCATTCCTCTTGCTCGTTGCCGGCCCAGAAGTCGCTTCGATAAAGGTAGGGATTGAAGAAGTGCGCATGGCCCCGCGCGAACTCGTTGGGTACGCGACGCGGATCGCCCGTGGCGACGATGGCCGATCCGGTATTGCCGTGATAGGAGCGATACGCCGAAAGAATCTTGTCGCGCCCGGTGAAGCTCCGCGCCATGCGGATGGCGTTCTCGTTGGCATCCGCCCCGGCGTTGGTGAAGAACACCTTGGAGAAGCCTTGCGGAGCACGCTCCACAATGCGCTTGGCGGCCTCGCCCCGCGCCAGGTTGGCATGCGCCGGGGCCACCGTGGCTAGAGTTTCGGCCTGCTCCTTGATGGCGGCGATGACCTTGGGATGCTGGTGGCCGATGTTGGTGTTCACCAACTGGCTGCTGAAATCCAAGTATTCCTTGCCTGCATAATCCCACATGCGACACCCCTCGGCACCGGCGATCACCAGTGGATCGAGCTGCCCCTGCTGGGACCAGGAGTGAAAGACGTACTGGCGGTCGAGCTGGTGAACGAGGTCGTTGGTCGTAGTCATGAGCAAGGTCCTGTGCGGTCGGCAACGAACGGTTTGAAGGATCGATGGCCCTTAGCCTAGGCAGCTTTCCGTATGCCCCGATAGAGCCAGAAAGGTATCGACGTCGTGACAGCAGCATGGCCCTGTTTTACCTCGTAATTATTTATACCTATCTAGTGGGTAGCAAAATACAAATTTTAACTATCACGGGGATGCTTTAAAAACGTCACACGTCAATAACACATGACTGTCACGCGAAAGTGAGCGCGTTATTCAAGGTTCCGATCATGGAAACCTTGAATATACCCAAGCGCGAGCGCCATCAAGGGGAACGTAATATGAGCGGAAAATGTCCGGTAATGCACGGCGGTAACACCTCCACAGGAACCTCCAATAAAGATTGGTGGCCGGAAGGTGTTAACCTGGACATCCTGCACCAGCACGACCGTAAAACCGACCCGATGAATCCTGACTTCAATTATCGGGAAGAGGTCAAGAAACTTGACGTTCAAGCACTGAAAGATGACCTCCGAAAGCTGATGGTAGATAGCCAAGAGTGGTGGCCCGCAGATTGGGGAAGCTACGTGGGTATGTTTGCCCGTGTCGCGTGGCACTCTGCAGGCTCCTATCGCTTAGCGGATGGCCGTGGCGGCGGTGGTACGGGTAACCAGCGGTTCGCGCCGCTCAATTCCTGGCCGGACAATGTGAATACCGATAAGGGGCGTCGCCTCTTATGGCCCATCAAGAAGAAGTACGGCAATAAGATTTCATGGGCCGACCTGATGGTCCTTTCCGGTACCATTGCCTATGAAGTCGCTGGCTTGAAGACCTATGGCTTTGCCTTCGGTCGTGAAGATATCTGGCATCCGGAAAAGGATATCTACTGGGGTGATGAGAAAGAGTGGCTAGCGCCCTCTGACGAGCGCTACGCTGATGTCGAAAATCCGGACACCATGGAAAACCCGCTGGCAGCGGTGCAGATGGGGCTTATTTACGTCAATCCCGAAGGCGTGAATGGACAGCCAGATCCGCAGAAAACTGCTGAGCATGTACGTGAAACCTTCGCTCGTATGGCCATGAACGATGAAGAAACAGCGGCGCTAACCGCCGGTGGCCACACGATTGGTAAGTGTCACGGCAATGGTGATGCTGACGAGCTCAGTGCAGAACCAGAAGCAGCCGATGTGGAATATCAGGGCATCGGTTGGATGAATACCAAAGGCCGTGGCATCGGTCGAGATACCGTCGTATCCGGCATAGAAGGCGCTTGGACCAAGAACCCGACCCAATGGGATATGGGTTGGTTCGATATGCTGTTCAACTACGAATGGGAGCTCAAAAAGAGCCCGGCCGGCGCATGGCAATGGGAGCCAGTCGACATTGCCGAAGACGATATGCCGGTGGATGTCGAAGACCCGTCGATTCGCCGTAAGCCGATCATGACCGATGCCGATATGGCGATGAAAGTAGACCCCGTCTACAACGACATCTGCCGGAAGTTCATGAACGATCCAGAGTACTTCTCTGAAACGTTTGCCAAGGCATGGTTCAAGCTTACCCATCGCGATTTGGGCCCGAAAGCACGCTATATCGGCCCCGACGTTCCTGCAGATGACCTGATTTGGCAGGACCCGGTTCCGGCAGGCAGCATCGCTTACTGTGAAGAGGTCGTTAAGCAGAAGATTGCCGAAAGCGGCTTGAGCATCGGTGAGATGGTCAGCACAGCATGGGACAGCGCTCGCACGTATCGCGGTTCCGACATGCGTGGTGGTGCTAACGGTGCACGCATTCGCCTGGCGCCTCAGAATGCGTGGCAGGGGAACGAGCCTGAGCGTCTTGCCAAAGTCCTCGACGTTTATGAGCGGATCTCTGCCGAGACCGGTGCCAGCATCGCCGATGTGATCGTGTTGGCGGGTAGCGTGGGTATCGAACAAGCGGCGAAGGCGGCGGGCTATGACGTGCGCGTACCGTTTGTGAAAGGCCGCGGCGACGCCACCGACGAGATGACCGATGCCGACTCCTTCGCGGCACTTGAGCCGCTGGCTGATGGCTTCCGTAACTGGCAGAAGCAAGACTACGTGGTGAAGCCGGAAGAAATGCTGCTCGATCGCGCGCAGTTGATGGGGCTGACCGGACCGGAAATGACCGTGCTGATCGGTGGTATGCGGGTACTGGGCACCAACCATGGCGGTACCCAGCACGGTATTTTCACCGACCGTGAAGGGCAGTTGACCAACGATTATTTCGTGAACCTGACCGACATGGGCAACACCTGGAAGCCCGCGGGTAACAACCTCTATACGATCCGTGACCGGCAGACGGACACCGTCAAGTGGACGGCCTCGCGCATTGACCTGGTCTTCGGTTCCAACTCGCTGCTGCGTTCTTACGCGGAAGTCTATGCCCAAGACGACAATGGCGAGAAATTCGTCAACGACTTCGTCGCAGCCTGGACGAAAGTGATGAACGCTGATCGCTTCGACATCGCGTAACGCCCCCCTTCCCGGTTAGCGTCTCGCACGCCGGGAAACGCGACACGGCCCTTCAAGACGAAGTGCGCCGTGTCGCGTACCGTAAGCCCTCCGCTTGATGAACTCGATCCGATTCATGCCTTCCTGGTGTGTGCCTTTCAGCACGCCTGTGTTTCGCGGATAGCAGCGTACCAATGCCGACCGCCGTGACAGCGGGATGTCCCATCGGGATACCGTAACTGGCCCTACCGTGGCCTTTACAAGCTGGCTAGGCTGCTGTGCCAGTGCCTCATTCCCGATCCCAGGAGCTGCCGTGTCCCCGACGCTGCCCACGCTTGCCGCTGCGATGAGCCTCGCGCTATTGGCGGGTGGCGTGCGCGGATATTGCGGCTTCGGGTTCGCCATGCTGCTGGCGCTGGGCTTGATGCTGTTCATGCCGCCGATCCAAGCCGTGCCGTTGGCGTTGCTGCTGGATCTCGTCACGAGCCTGGGACTATGGCGACGCGCCCTGCGTCATGCCGACTGGCCGTGCCTGCGTCCGTTGTTGCTGGGCATGGCACTGGCGACCGGGCTCGGGGTGTGGCTACTGGCGAGCGTGCCGGCCGCGCCGATGCGTATCGTCGTCGCGCTATTGGCGATGAGCGGTGCCGTGGCCCTGCTCTGTCAGCGGGACGTCGCCTCGCCCGGTCACGCTGCGCAACGGCGTGACGTGGCGCTCGGCGCGGGTGGGCTCTCGGGGTTATGCATGACGCTGGCCTCCTCAGGCGGGCCGCCGTTGATGCTGTATCTGCTCTATCGCCGCATGCCATCGCTTTCGATGCGCGCCACGGCCATCGTTTTCTTTGCCGCCAGCAGTAGCGCCTCCCTGCTCGGGCTGGGCCTGGCGGGTGCCTTGCACACCAGCACCTGGCACTGGGCAGCATGGCTATTGTTGCCAGCGCTGCTCGGCAATGCCCTCGGCCAGTGGCGCTTCGAGAGCGCACCGCCGCGTTCGCTCAAGTCTAGCGTTGCGCCGCTGTTGATCGGGCTCTCGCTGTGGGTACTGATCCGCGAGGCGCTTGCCTGATCCCCAACACCGCTCATTTCCACAACTGGAGGAAACCCTCATGACGGATTGTGTCTTTATCACCGGTGCGACGTCCGGTTTCGGCCGCGCCGCTGCGCATCGCTTCGCCGCCGCAGGTTGGTCGCTGGTGCTCACCGGGCGCCGTCTCGAGCGCCTGGAAGCCTTGAAGGAAGAGCTGCAAGGCCAGGTGCCGGTGCATATCGTCGCGCTCGACGTGCGTGACAGCGATGCCGTCGATGCCGCCGTGGCCGCGTTGCCGGAAGGCTTCACGCGGGTACGCACGCTGCTCAATAACGCTGGCCTCGCGTTGGCGCCGCAGTCCGCTCAAAAAGTAGACCGGCGCGACTGGCACACCATGATCGACACCAACGTCACGGGGCTGGTCAACGTCACCCATGCGTTGCTGCCCACGCTGATCGACGTCGGCGAGGGCGCCACCATCGTCAATGTCGGCTCCATCGCCGGCCAATGGCCGTACCCCGGCAGCCACGTTTACGGCGCCTCCAAGGCCTTCGTCAAACAGTTCAGCTATAACCTGCGCTGCGACCTGCTCGGCACGGGCGTGCGCGTGACCGACCTCGCCCCTGGCATCGCCGAAACCGAATTCACCCTTGTGCGCACCGGCGGCGACCAAGCCGCCTCCGACGCGCTGTATAGCGGCACCACCGCGCTCACCGCCGAGGACATCGCCGAGCAGATGTTCTACATCGCCACACTCCCCCCGCATATCAACTTCAATCGACTGGAAGTCATGCCCACGCGCCAAGCCTGGTCCGCGTTCGCCATCGATTACGACGAGTGAGGGGGAGTAAAGGTGCCTCGCCCCGGCCATGAGGCCGGGGTTGGATGAATCGGGGACAGGGCGGGATAGGATCGAGCCCCTACATGAGGCGCCGGTATTCGCCGGGTAGAAGAGAGTTATCAGCCGGCTGCATATCAATCTCTCTCAGGTGCATTCGGAGTTGCCCCAATGCTCGAGAAGCATGTCGATAAACAACTGGGCTGTGCTGGAAATGCTGTGCGAGTTGCTTCTCACTAACCCGATGGTGCGTTGAATGCGAGGTTTGGGAAGCTCACGTGCGCAGAGCGAGTCATGGCCAGCGCCAGGCATGGTCATTCTAGGCAAGATAGCCACCCCCAGTCCTGACTCGACCAGGCCCAGCGAAGTAGAAAGGTGCTGGACTTCGTAGAAGCTATTCAGCCGGATGCCTTCCGCCGAGAGGGTGTTGTCCAGCAAGATCCGATTGCCGCTGTCCCGGCTCACCGTGATCAATCTGACCTGTTCAAGATCCGACCATTCGATCCTTGGCTTATCCACAAGAGGGTGGTCCGAACGTAGCGCCAGGACGAAAGGGTCTTTCAGCAGTGGGGTGAAAGAGACTTCCGGACTCTGGGCGCTGAACATGTTGATACCGAAGTCGGCCTCGCCGCTGATCACCTTCTCCAGACCTTCCTTGGCACTCACGTCGAGTATCCGGATGCGGATGCCTGGCCAGGCTTCGCTGAAACCACGAATAACACTAGGCAGGAAATAGAACGCCGCGGTGGGGATACAGGCAATGGTGACCGTTCCCTTCTGATGCGTGGCCAGCTCTCGAATGCCCAGGATCGATGATTCGTATTCCTCGATCATGCGTCTTGCCCGGGGAAGGAAGTCCGTACCGATCGGAGTCAGCCGCGTTCGCCGGGTCGTGCGTTCCAGCAACTCGATTTCCAAGAGTTCCTCGAGTTTCTGGATGCGGCGAGACAGCGCCGGCTGAGAGAGATGAAGGCGTTGTGCGGCTTCGTGGAAGGAACCTAGCTCTGCGACCAGAATAAAAGCTTGTAAATCCAGGAATTCTAAACGATGTAGCATGTCGTTTTTTCTTGCATGGAGTGAAGTATATTAATGACCATAGCACATTAATGTGATTTGCAAATTGGTCGTTGCTCTTATTTGCATTTGAGGCATTAAAAGCGCCCTGACATGCTCATATCACACCTTTTAGACGCGATATGGCATGACGATGATGAATAGCATTCCCTGCATGATCATGCGCGGTGGCACCTCCAGAGGCCCTTTCCTGCGCATGAGGGACCTTCCCGATAGCCAGGCAGCGCAAGCCGAGATCCTGATCAGCCTGATGGGATCGGGGCATGCTCTCCAGGTCGATGGCATTGGAGGGGGCGATCCGCTGACCAGCAAGGTCGCTATTGTGGAGCGTTCATCGCACCCCGAAGCGGATGTCGACTACCTGTTCGCGCAGGTCGATGTGCTCAACCGGCGTGTCGACTTCAACCCGAACTGCGGCAACATGCTATCGGCCGTCGGTCCGTACGCCCTCGAAACGGGGCTGGTAGAGCTCCAGGAGGAGGTTACTACCGTTCGTGTGCGTAACCTCAACACCCAACGGCTGATCGAGTGTCATGTGCCGACACCAGGGCGTCAGGTCGCTTACGAGGGCGATACGACGATCAGCGGCGTCCCCGGATGTGCCGCCGGTATCCAGCTCAGCTTTTTGGATATCATCGGCACCAAGACGGGCGCGCTGCTGCCGACCGGAAACGCCGTCGACACGATAGGTGGCCTCAAGGTCACCTGCCTCGATGCTGCCACTCCCATCATGATGATCAACGCGGCCGATCTGGGGCTCAGTGGCCGGGAGTCTCCCTCTGAACTGGACGCTCATCCTGCCATGCTCGAACGGCTGGAATCGGTTCGTCGCAAGGCGGGACTGCGAATGGGGTTGGGGGATGTCAGCCAGAGCGTCTTGCCCAAACCGGTGCTGGTGTCGGCACCGGTCGACGACGACAGCACGTTATGCACTCGCTATTTCGTGCCTCACCGCTGCCACAAAGCCATTGCCGTCACTGGCGCCATTGCGGTGGCCACGGCTGTCAGCGTGCCTGGCACCGTGGCTAACCGCATCTTGGTTGAGGCAGGGAAACTGGAGGCTGATGGTCAGCTGTCACAGGTCAGCTTGGAACATCCTTCTGGACTCATCGACCTGGATGTCGAGCACCGCAACGGCAATCCCGTCGACATTGCCCGCGTTTCCCTCATTCGTACTGCCAGAAAGATCATGAGCGGAACCATTTTCTACTCACTTCCCTCGGCTCCCGGTCAGGATATGCTGGCATCCAGGGCCAGCTAAATCCTTAGATCCGCTGGGATGACCATCATCAACCATGACAACTACAACACAACAGGAGTAACGCCATGCCAATCAACAAGACTGCAACTGCTTGCCTTTCGCTCGGGCGACTCAAGAAAGCGGTACTGCTAGGGGGAGCGATTGCTGGACTGGGACTGACGACAGCTGTTCAGGCTCAAGACGTCGAGGTGCCCGGTAACATCAAGTGGACCATTCCCTTTGGTGTCGGTGGGGGGACAGACGTTTGGGCGCGATTCTTTTCGCCCTGGCTCAGCGAGTCTCTGTCGGGAGAGCCGACCATCATGATCGACAACGTGCCAGGTGGCGGCTCGATAAACGGCGCCAATCTGTTTGCCGTGCGTGCCAAGTCGGATGGCAGTAACTGGCTAGGGACCTCGGCCTCGACCCAGTATCCAGCCATGCTCGGCGATCCCCGCGTGCGTTACGACTACAGCGACTGGACGCCTATCCTGGCCACGCCGACAGGCGGAGTGGTCTATGCCCAGCCCAGCCTTGGTGAGTCGGCCGATACGGCGTTGGATGCCCTGCTGGAGCAGCCGGTCAAATTGGCAGCGCAGAATCCCACAGGCGTCGAACTTCCGGTGTTGATCGCCTTGGACATGTTGGGCGCCGACGTGCAAGCCGTGTTCGGCATGCGCAGTCGGGGCGAGGGTCGCCTGGCGTTCGAGCGTGGTGAAGCCGATATCGACTTCCAGACGACCTCTGCTTATCTGAGCAACGTCGAGCCGCTGGTGGAGGCTGGCAAGGCAGTGCCGCTCTTCTCGCTTGGGGTGCTGAACGACGAAGGCAAGATCGTGCGTGACCCGGCTTTTCCGGATTTGCCCACTTTCAACGAGGTCTACCAAGCGCGGCATGGCGAGGCACCATCGGGCAATGAGTATGAGGCATTCCGCAAGTTCTTTGCCTCCGGCTATGCCTTGCAGAAGTTGATCATGGTGCCAAAAGACACCCCAGAAGCCCTGATCGACTCCTATCGTCAGGCGGCCCGTGACTTCGTGGACACCAAGGCGTTCAAGAAGGCGGCCGCCGCTCAATTGGGACCTTACACACCTGTTATCGGCGAAACCGTCCAGCGCCACCTTGATGATGCCATGTCCATTAACGATGCCACTCGCGACTGGCTGGCCGACTGGTTGCAGTCGGAGCACGGAGCCAAGATCTAATAAATAGTGGAATACGCCGGCCCGCTGGGTCGGCAGCCCCGGCTCCTCCTGATCACACAATATATGAGCCATACGCCATGCTCGATATTCTTCTCTCCAGCCTGGGGCAGCTCTTCACCCTGTCCCATCTGCTCTTCATGGTGCTGGGCGTGCTGGTCGGCCTCGTTGTCGGCATCATCCCCGGCCTCGGGGGCATCGCCGGCATGTCGCTGCTGCTGCCCTTCCTCTACGGTATGGAACCGACCGTGGCCCTTGGCATGCTGATGGGCCTGGTCGCCGTGATTCCCACCGGTGATACTTTTGCCTCCGTGCTGCTGGGTATCCCCGGCTCCAGCTCTTCCCAGGCGACCGTCATCGATGGCTTCTCGCTAGCCAAGCGCGGCCAAGCGGCACGTGCGCTGTCCAGTGCCTTTCTGTCCTCGATGATCGGGGGCCTCATCGGTGCCGTCATCTTGACCGGCTTTATCTTGATCGCCCGCCCGCTGGTGTTGTCGTTCTCTTCCTCCGAGTTGTTCATGTTGACCTTGCTAGGCCTTTCGATGGTGGCCGTACTTTCCGGGCGCGATCTCTTCAAGGGGCTAGCCGCCTGTGGCCTGGGCCTGCTGGTGGGTGCTATCGGCATGGCGCCGGCCACCGGTGAATTTCGCATGAACTTCGGTCTCGACTATCTCTACGATGGCTTGCCGTTGGTGGTGGTGGGGCTCGGGATTTTCGCTCTCCCGGAGATCGTCGATCTACTCGTTAAACGCGGTTCGATCGCCGAAGAGCCTTGTAAACTCGGTGAAGGATGGCGGCAAGGCATTCGAGATGTCCGTAAGCAACGAGGCCTCGTCGCACGTTGTGCTGCTATCGGCAGCCTGATCGGTACCATCCCTGGCCTGGCCGGCTCGGTGGTCGATTGGCTCACCTACGGTCATGCGGTGCAAAGCGCGAAGGACAAGTCCGAATTTGGCAAGGGAGATATTCGCGGGGTGATCGCCCCTGAATCTGCCAACAATGCCTGCGCTTGCGGGGCCATGGTGCCGACTCTGCTGTTCGGCGTACCGGGCTCGGGCACGGCTGCAGTGTTCCTGGGTGGTCTCTTGTTGCTTGGGCTGCAGCCTGGCGTTGGCATGATCGAGACTCACCTCGACCTGACCTACACCATCATCTGGTCGCTGGCCCTGGCCAACATCCTGGGGGCCGCGCTCTGCCTGATGCTGGCTCGCCCGGTAGCCAGTCTGACCCGGGTCCCCTTCGCCACGCTGGCACCTCTGATCACGGTGTTGATCATGTTCGCCGCTTTCCAGGCCACGCGTTCCACGGGTGACCTGATCGCCCTCGGAGCGGTGGGTATCTTGGGCGTCCTGTTCAAGCAGGCGAATTGGTCTCGCCCTGCCTTTCTTATCGGTTTCGTGCTGGCGCCGGGAGCGGAGGGCTACTTCTACCAGGCGGTGCAGTTCCAGGGCGCGGATGCCTTCATGCGTCCCGGCGTGCTGATCATCGGCTCCCTGATCCTTGCGGCTCTCTTCATTCCCTTGCTGCGTTCGCTGTGGATCAAGCGTCGACAGGCCTCGTCGGTCGGCGCCGCTTCCACGGACCGCACCGAACCTTCCTCCCTGGGCGTCATCGACGTGGTACTTTTCGCTGCCTTGCTGGGGACGGCAATCGTTGCCTGGCTCGATGTGACCGACCTGACCTTGATAGGCGGCATCATGCCCCGACTGGCCATCGCAATCCTCGCCGTTTCCTGCCTCATGGAGATCGCTCGTTGCCTGATGCATCGTCCCCAGTGGGAGCATCAAGCCATCGGCCTGCAGGGGCTCTGGCTAGTAGGATTCTTTGCTCTGGTAGGTGCCATGCAGCTACTGGGCTTCATCACCGCGGCGACGCTATTCTGCCTCGTCTTTCTGTTGGCCATCGCGCGTCTCAAGCCTTGGGTGGCGGCCGTCATGGCGCTTGGGGTTACGGTCTTTCTGGTGGGTATGGCTGAGTTCTTGACCCTGACTTACCCGAGTGGGCTGATCGATCCTTGGCTGTTCGGCTGAATCAGCTCTGTCATACACGTTCCGCGGACCGATTTGGGTATTTGGTCTGAAGGTAGCGTGAACACTGCACCAAGTAGAGCGTATCTGCTTGGTGCAGTAATGTACTGGTTAGTGACAGTGATACGGTTTAGAACCTGCGTGACAACCATCCTCGTCAGTTCCGCCAGAATGCGCCTGGGCTATGCCAACGATCATCATTGAAGCGAACAGGAATGCTATTAACTTTGTCATAAAAGCCTCTTTTGTGGAGAGAATTGCCTGGTGTCTTCCTTGGTATTGAAACACCCAAATTCCATCCGAGTGTTAGCTGCTCCTTATCACGGCCTTGCTATTCCACTTCGGCACAGCCTACGCCATTGACCTTTCGAAACCTAAATATACATAGCGATACATTCACTGTAGCAAAGGCGCATTAAAAAACACGCTGCTGGATGTGTGGCGGCGTGGTGGCGGTGCGCTTAAAAACCGGTGATTAGCGGAAGAGGCTGTCCACAAGGTCGGCGCCGAGGCCAACCTTGTCGTAGTGGTCGCGGCAGAGGGCGATGTAGTCGTGCACGTCAAAGTGGCCGCAGGAGTCGCCGCTTTCATCGAGCCAGATCAGTGGGCCGGTGACGATGAAGAACACGCGCATGGGGTCGGGGTGGTCGTAGGCGACCAGGGTGTGGCCTTCGCCGGGCGTTTCGTAGATGAAGTCGCCAGCGGTGGCGACCCAGTCGTGCTCCAGGTAACCCCATTTACCGGAGATGGTGTAGGCGAAGACTTCATGTGGGTGGTAGTGGCGATTGACCAGGCCAGCGCCCTTGGCCATGAGGACATCGCACCAGCGGTTTTGCGAAGGCGAAATCCACAACGGCCGGGAGGAAACGGTGTCGGAAAACGGCACGTAGTAGCGCTCGTCGTCGGTGGGGGCGTTGGCGATGTGGACCTCGGGCCTGGCATCGGGCTTGAAGCTTTCGGCGATGGGGGCGAGGTCCTTCCAGAATTCGGTGGTGGCGTGGGTGGGCATGTCAGGCTCCTGTGCGTTGTGTCCTGTGCACAGTCATGCCCGGTTCCGCGCGGGAGATAAAGTAGGCTTTCGCATGGGGGGAGTGGTCGTGGTGGCTTTCCCTCGACGGCGCTACTCTGAAGGGACTTGTCTGTCCAATCACCCTTCGCGTTCGAGGTACTTTCTCATGGCTGATCGTATTCTGGTTTTCTATGGTTCCTACCGGTCCGACCGCGCCGGCATTCGGCTCGCCGACTATATCGTCGATGCGTTGAAGAATCGGGGCGCTGATGCCGAACTGGTCGATGCCAAGGCCGTCGATCTGCCGATGCTGGATCGCATGTACAAGGAATATCCCGAGGGCGAGGCGCCGGCACCGATGGAGGCACTGGCGGCCAAGATTCGCGAGGCCGATGGTTTCATCTTCGTCACTGGCGAATACAACTGGGGCATGCAGCCGGGTTTGAAGAACCTGACCGATCACTTTCTGGAAGAGTGGTTCTGGCGCCCAGCCGGTATCGTCAGCTATTCGGCCGGCCGTCTCGGCGGTGCTCACGCCAACCTGGCCTGGCACGGGACTTTAGCTGAGATGGGTATGGTGGTCATTTCCAGCACGGTCGCAGTCGGTCAGATTACCAATACGTTGGACGAGAACGGCACGCCCGTCGGTGATGCTGGCAAATCCTTTGAACGTGCGTTTGGCCGATTTGCGGATGATCTGACATGGTGGATCGAGGCGAGTAAACGCCAGCGTGAGCACCGGGCCCCACCATTCTAGGTCATCCTACTCGTTCGACGTCAGCCGGGTTCCCAGTAAGGCGCTTTCCCGCCGAGAGTTGGCCTTACCCCAGCAATTGTGGGTTGAGCTGCTAGACGGTATAGATCAGTGCCGTGTCTAATCTGCGCCGAGGCCATGAACGTGAATGACCCATGACATGCGCGTTGGCTGATATCAGGCTTCGACGCGCTGCGGTTCGGGCACGTCTACGGCCTGGTGCAAAGTGTCGACGAAGCGGGCCAGGGCAGGCGTCCAGGTGGCGGGCTCGGGTGCGGCGAAGTAGGTGTCGATTTCTGCCAGGGATGCCGGCAGAGCTAGGTAGTGGATGCCAAAGCGGTGCTGGTGGGCCTCGACCGTGCTCAAGGGGAGCACGGTATAGCCCATCCCGGCGGCGACACAGCCGAGCATGGCATCCAGGCTGCCGAACTCGAAGATGCGTGCTGCGTTGACGCCATGGGAGGCCAGTAGCAGCTCGATGCGCTGGCGATAGCTACAGCCTTGGCGAAACGCGAGGAAGGCGGTAGCCATCAGCTCTTCCGAGGTGGGCATTGCGGTCATGGGCTGGGGGCCGACCAGTACGAGGTGTTCGCTGAAGGCCTTGAGTAGATGATAACGGCGATGTTTGAGACCTCCCGCGATGAATACGCCATCGACGTGGCCCGCCATCAGCATTTCGATGAGTTCCGCCGTGGAACCAGTGTGTAGCGTGATATCGATCTCGGGGTGGGCGGTATGGTATGCCGTGAGGATTGGGGGAAGCCGTAACGCGGTGGTGGTTTCCATTGCGCCGATCCGCAGTTGTCCATGCGTCTTGTCGCTGCCCTTGAAGTGCGATAGCGCTTCATCATGCGCGGACAGCATGCGCTCGGCATACGCCACCAGCGCTCGTCCGGCAGAGGTCAGGCGCGTCTGGCCTGTTCGATGGACGAGCTGGGCATCGAGTTCTTCCTCGAGTCTCTTGAGATGGGCTGTCACGTTGGATTGCACCGTATGCATCTTCTCGGCGGCGGCCACGAAACTGCCGGTTTCGGCCACGGCCATGAACAGACGTAACGATTTGAGTTGCATGCGGTGTCTCCCTGCCAGAAAGGCACTTATCTCTAAAAACGATAGCAGGTATCAGGATAAATCGCTTTTAGGAAAGTGGGTATTGTACGTACGCTGTTCTTGTGACGGCCCGCAAAGAAACGACGCCTCCAGGCGCATTTACCCTGCTTATGGTCGTGTTGCGCTCATAGGGGCCTGGTGCTGATCCTCCTCAGCCGTGGCATGCAGGGGCGCCAAAGCCATGGAACCCTCCAACCTGGGAGATAGTAATGAACGACATCGACTTAGCCAATCGGGCAGCTGGTATTCTTAATGACAACCTTTATGCCAACATAGCGACGTCGAAAAACGACGTGCCATGGAATACACCTGTCACCGCCTTGCCGGATATGGATTTAAACTTTTTCTGGTCGTCTTGGGTTCAGGCGGAACATTCCAAGAATATCATTTTTAATAACTCGGCCTTCATGACCTTCTATGATTCGACACGCGCGAGGGGGACCAACAACCTCATGTGTCTCTACCTGAGGTGCACTGCGAGAGAGGTGTCGGATATCGGTGAGGCAAAAAAGGCATTTGCGCTGTTATATCCCAGTGATCATGTTGATCTAGAAAACTTTCTTGGCGATGGCATAAAGCGGTTCTTCTGCGCTGAGCCTCAGCAAGCCTGGTTGAACTGTCTGTCTGAAAAAGAACTTGAGCCGACGACGCTAAAAATGAGAACAGAGGTTTCTATTGAAAGCATCAAGAGCGCCATGGCCTAGAATTGAGCCATGGCGCGAGATCTATTTCCAAGTATTGACTGAGGCGCAGGGCGGGGCCATGTAGGCCGCACTCATATTGAGGGGGAATGTCGGACTTATCTCAGGTGCTATCCGAATGCTCAACTCAGCAACTGTGGGTTGAGTTGCCAAACGGTGTAGGTCAGCGCCGTAGCTAGTGTCACCCAAGCCAGGTAAGGCACCAGCAGCAGCCCGGCCAGCGGGCGCACACGCCAGAAGGCGATGAGCGTGGCGAGGATCATGCCCCATAACAGTATGACCTCGACGAAGGCCAGCGCCCCCTGGTGCCAGACGAAGAACAGCCAACTCCATAGTGCATTGATGGCGAGATGCACGATGAACAGCGTCAGTACGCCCTGGTGCCGACGCCAGCCGCCTTCCCGCCAGACCAGCCAAGCGGCGACGCCCATCAATGCAAAGAGAGTTGTCCACACCGGGCCGAAGGCGCCGGCGGGTGGCGCCCAACTGGGCTGCGTGAGTTCGGCGTAGAACTGCGTGGCATCCACTGATGCGATGGCGCCGATCCCGGCGGTAATGAAGCTGACCACCAGCCAGCCGAGCAGCCCGAGGACTTGGTGGCGAGTCGAAAATACGTGCATGGCGATGCCTCTTTCCCTTCGAAAACCATCTTCAGATTGTGCGATATGGCGATGATATGCCAAGCATTTTTCGGATATTGCGCTGAAACGTCGCAGTGCGTTCGCCTTTCCCTATAAATCGCAAGGAATTGTTAAACCTTGGTTATTCATTCGAAGCCTGCTCCCAAACCGTTAACCACCACGATACTTATCAATCGCGGTTAATTTTTGCTTTATTTTCAATCATTTATTGTTCTTTTGGGGTGTCGGGTATAGGCTGTTTTAAAAGTTGACAAAAATGATCAGGTTTTTGGTGCGAGGTCGAGTCATCGGCGTCGCCTGTCGTGCACCATGGAGAACACATGAATCCTGCTTCCTTGATTCTGTTGGCATTCGCCATGTCGACAGATGCCTTTGCCGCTTCCATCGGCCGAGGCGCCGAGTTGAGCAAGGTACGCTTCATCAGCGCGCTACGCATAGGTCTTGTGTTTGGCGTGGTGGAGGCGATCATGCCGCTGGTGGGCTGGGCGCTAGGCCATGCCGCGATGCGTTTCGTATCCGGTATCGATCACTGGATCGCGTTTGCCATGCTGGGGATGCTGGGCGGTCACATGATCTGGGAAGGGCTTCAGAAGGGCGGTGCCGACGCGATCAAGGTCGCCGGAGATCAGCAGGGAGAAAAATCCATATGGCTAATTGCCTTCACGGCGCTGGCGACCAGCATCGATGCCTTGGCCGTGGGGATTACGCTGGCGCTGACGGATATCAATATCGTCTTGGCGTCAGCGGCCATTGGCTTGGCGACGGCCTTGATGGTAACCATCGGCACGCTGCTCGGCCGTGCCATCGGCACCATCGTCGGCAAGTGGGCCGAGGTGCTAGGTGGCTTGATTCTCATCGCCATCGGTGTCGCCGTACTCTATGAACATCTGGTGGGCGTCGCCTCAGTGTGATGCGCTATCGCTAACCGGGTTCAAAGGCTCTGCCACAAAGAGACGCGACAACAAGAACGGGGTGGGCCCAATGGCCCACCCCGTCTGCTTTCTACGTTACTGCTGTCTTGCCTTCTACCGCTGACCGTCAGACGTTACTCGTCGTCTTCCGGCAGCGCGTAGACGACGACCTGGTCGTCGACCTGATCCTTCAGGATCGAAGGCGTGAGCGGTAATTCGAGCTGATGGTTACCAGATGGTGCATCATCCATACTAGTTGCTCCAACGAGAGTACGAATCTCGAAATGACAAAGTTCTTTTGTGCGTAGCGGGTGTAGGCCGGAGAGGTGGCTGACGAGGATGCGGAAGATGAAGCTACCACTAGTACATTGGCGATACCCTGCAGGTTGCGGGCTTCCCAACAGGCTGGCTAGTCGGCTGCAGACCACTATCTTGTGAACGATGGAGAACTTGCGGACTTCGGTAAGTGGTTAACGGAAAATATGTGGGTACCAACCGCAAATGCACCTAATGCTATCCTCGATGCGGGTCGGTTATTCTAAAGTGGGATATCACATAACTGAGATATAATGCGAGCGTTGTGGTGAATTCATTATAAAAGGGAAGCATCATGCGCTATTACGTCAATGACAAGGCACAAGCTAATGGTGATCATGAGGTTCATACACAGAGTTGCCAATATTATGATCAGATTGTTAGTAAAACCTATGTAGGCGATTTCCAAAGCTGTGCTCCGGCCGTGCGTGAGGCAAAGAGAATCTACTACACTCAATCGAATGGGTGTTTTTACTGCTCTCCTGCTTGTCACACGTCGTGAATCGCTGAACGGTTCTTAGTAGTCACCAGGCACTGTGTGCCTGGTGGCCGTTGTGGTTTTTATACCCCTCTTGATATAGGTACCCACTTCATATTGGAGGAATTTTTTTAAACTATCATGCTGGCTGACTTGCCCGCTTTTGCTTCGCCGTTGCTATCGAAATATTGGTACTTCCTGAGTAACTGGCAGCGAGTGAGCTATCTGGTGCGAACCCTTGAGCTAAGTCTCATCTTGAAAGGCGCGGGCTATGTCCGAGACGAAGCCAAGATTGAGCTGATCCTTTCAGTGGCTTTTTCGGTGAAGTGACAGTAGTCGCCGCAGGTTTGATACCGCAGCTTTTGGGATCGAAGCTGAGACCCGATAGGTGTCTACTGGGTCGGGGGGAGTCCACGCCCTGCTGCAGATGCCGGTTAGCTGGTTTCAAGACAAACGGGGCTACAAAATCTGACCACAAAGAGACGCGACAACAAGAACGGGGTGGGCCCAATGGCCCACCCCGTCTGCTTTCTACGTTACTGCTGTCTTGCCTTCTACCGCTGACCGTCAGACGTTACTCGTCGTCTTCCGGCAGCGCGTAGACGACGACCTGGTCGCCGACCTGATCCTTCAGGATCGAGTTGCCGCCTGCCACGAAGGCGACGTATTCGCGGCCTTCATACTCGTAGACGGCGGGGTTGGCGACAGCGGGCGCTTCGGCCTGGTCTTCCCACAGCTCTTCGCCGCTGTCGAGCGAGTAGGCGCGTAGCTTGGCGTCCATCGAGGCACCGATGAAGACCAGGTTACCGGCCGTGACTGCAGGACCACCGATGGTGGGTGAACCCCAGCTTTCAGGCATGAAGAAGCCGTACTGCTGCGAAGAGCCGATCGGACGACGCCATTTCACATCACCGGTTTTCATGTCGAGCGCGACGACTTCGCCGAAGGGAGGTTCCCAGCACGGCATGCCGAGCCAGTTACGCGCCACTTCTAGGCGCATGCCGTAAGGCGCCCCTGTCTGCGGTGCGAAGCCGCTTTCGTTGCCCGAGCCGCTATCGGCTTTCTCGTAGGCTTCGCGGTCATAGAGCTTGACGGTCTGCACGATGTGCGAGGTGTTGACGATGGCCGTCTGGCTGACGGGATCGAAGGCAACGCCGCCCCATTGCACGCCACCGGCACTGTCCGGGTAGGCCAGTGCACCTTCGCCCTTGGTGGTGGGCGGTGTGTACATGCCTTCATACGTCAGGTCGTCCCATAGCGCGGAACACTCGCCACCGCCAACGACATCGGCAAGTTTCCAGATCTTCGGCTTCTCGGATTGGTCGAGAAGCGGCGCGGGCTTGGTCGGGAAGGGTTGCGTATCCGCGTATTCCTCACCTTTAACAGAGCCGTCGCCCTGTGGTACCGGACGTTCTTCGATCGGCCAGACATCCTCACCAGTCAGTCGGTTGACGACGAACAGGAAGCCTTGCTTGGTGGCCTGGATCAATGCCGGGATTTCTTCGCCATCCACCGTGATATCCATCAGTGTCGGTGCGGCGTTGATGTCGTAGTCCCAGACGTCATGGTGTACCCACTGACGCGACCAGACGACTTCACCGGTATCGACATCGAGCGCGGTGGTCGAGGTTGCCAAGGGCACGTCCTCGGTGCGGTTGCCGCCCCAATAGTTGGGTGACGGCGAAGAGATCGGCAGATAAACGAGGCCGTTTTCTTCGTCGGCGGACATATGCGTCCACACGTTGGCGGTACCGCTCTTCTCGCGCATTTCATCGGAGAGGGCGTTGAAGCTCCACTCACGCTCACCGGTGCGGGCGTTGATGGAGAACACGGTGCCGGGAGGCGCCTGCTCGAATGCCCAGTCCTTGCCGGCCCAGCCGAGGATCAGGTGGTCGCCCACCACGGTCGGCGGCTGCAGCAGCGACAGTGGCCATTTGTCATGGGTGTCGTTCCACTGGTTGACGTTGAGTACGCCGTTATCGGCGAAGCTTGTACACTTCTTGCCAGTGTCGGCATCAACGGCGAAGAGTTGCGCGTCCATGGTGCCGAGATAGACGATCTTCTGACAGGATTCGCCCTCGACCGGGTCGTCCGCTTCCCAGTAGGCGACGCCGCGGCTCTTGAGCGCGGGCTGAGTCAGTGCCTCGAGGGAAGACTCGGTGTCGAAGCTCCACTTCTGCTCGCCGGTGGCGGGGTCGAGCGCGAGAATGCGGTAGAACGGCGTGCCAATATAGAGCGTGTCGTTGGCGAAAACCGGCGTTGCGGACCAGACAGTGGGCGGTAGGTCGCCAGAGCCATCGGAGACATCACCGGTATGCACTTCCCAGACCTTTTTCAGGTCGCCGACGTTATCGGCGTTGATCTGATCCAGGGGGCTGTATTTCTGCGCGTTGAGCTGGCCGTGGAAGCTGTCCCACGTTGGCGTGCCGGGGACCAGCGGTATCGATTCGGACGACGCTTGTTTGGATGAAGCTTGCGACGACGTGCCTTCTTGTGCACTCAAGGCGTCCTGGTCGGCTTCCTGATCCTGCGCCAAAAGCGGCAGCGGCGTCAGGAAAAGCGCTAGCGCCGTGGCCGTGCCCAGGCGTTGCGCAGTGGTTCTCAATGTCGGCATGGGGCGGCTCCTTATGTATGGGCGGGGCGTGCGGTGCGGGTCGCGAGGGCCAGATCGAGAATCAGCCCGATCAAGCCGACCACCATGGCGACGCAGATCCACCATTGGTGTAGGAGGAGCGCCGCGAAGAAGGTACCGGCAAGACCCAGCAAAATCAGCACGCGCCACACGTTACGCGCGGCGGTCCCTTTCAGTGCAGGCAATATGAGCGCCATGACGGCCAGGGCGATGTTGGCCAGGATGGCGACAAGCGCGCCAAGTGTGCCATTGACGCCGGTCAACGGGGTGAAATAGGCATAGAGTGCGATGGCAAACCCGACGATCGAAGCTACCAGCAGCACAATGGCGCCCAATCTTTGCGAACGAGATTGTGGCATGACGTTGTTGTCTCCTTGTGGGACAGGAATGATCACCTAGCTCTTATTCCGCCGTTGGGCCGGGGCATTGCGCCAGGCTCAAAGGTTATGAGCGAAATGATTGAGCCGTGGCTACGCCTTTGGTCGTAGCCCGCATGGGTATTTTAGTAAAAAATTCAGAGAAATTGTGGCCTTGGGCCAAAATAGTTTAACGGCTAATAATATTGCCGCCAGTGATCCTTTGAGTGTGGCAGAAAACACGGGTGAGCATGGAGCTCTTGACGCTTGGCCATTCTTTTAGCATGCTAATAGTGTATTGCGACAAAACGCCGCATCACCATCATCTTTAAGGAGTGGTTATGAAAGCGCTCAACAAGCTGTTCTCGATGTTGGCAACCATCGTCGTCTCTGCCCTGCTGCCGTTCTCTCTGGTAGCAGAAAGCGAAGCCAATCAACACGTAAGTGTCCATGACGCCACGACGAAGGTCTCAACACTGAACGAAGATAAACGCCAGGACGACGACGCTTCCTGACGTCACGCGAGTGCCCAAGGGAGGCGCCAGTGGTGTAGCCTGTCGAGGCTCATTCACCCACCAAGAGGGCCACGCCATGCTGACGCTCTCCAATACGGTGACGCTCGCCGATTGGGAAATCGACATTAGCCAGATTCGCGCGCAGGGTGCCGGCGGCCAGAACGTCAACAAGGTCGCTTCGGCGGTACACTTGCGTTTCGACATTCCCCGTTCGTCCTTGCCGCCGTTCTACAAGGAGCGGTTGATGGCTCTGTCCGATCAGCGCATCAGCAAGGACGGTGTGATCATCCTCAAGGCGCAGCGTTATCGCACGCTGGAAGCCAACAAGGAAGAGGCGCTGGCGCGTCTCAAGGCGCTGATTCAGGATGCGGTGAAGCAGCACAAGGCGCGCCGCCCCACCCAGCCTTCCAAGGGCGCGAAGCGCCGCCGCATCGACAAGAAAACCCGCAAGGGCAAAACCAAGGCTCTGCGTGGCAAGGTAGAAACGTAACCCCACTTTCAGCCGGCGTGTCACTTCACGCCGGCTAATCTTTCAGAAGGTCAGTAAAGGCCTGCATTTAGTGGCTTGATACTGACGTCAAAGAATGAAGGCTCTAGCTTTCGGTCCAGCGGTTCGAACATTGCATGCATAAAGTCCATGAGCTCATGGTTGGCGGAGATGGCAGAGGAGACGTCACGATTGAGAACTGCATCAAGGATTTTAATGTGAATTAGTATATTCTTGTTGACCGTGGTGGTGTCTCCTAGATGGCTCTGGTAAAGAAAGCCTAAGCGACGAAATATGGTATGTAATGGTCGTAGTGTGCGTGCTACAAAAGGTTCGTTGGCGGCTTCAAGAATTAGTTGATCCATGCGCTTATCGAGGTCGTTGAATCGACGCAAGTCATTGTTCGACTCGGCTTCGTGCAAAGCCTGAATTAAATGGTGCATTTGGTTGCGCACTAGACCGCTTTCATTCTCGATAGCCATCTCAAGTACAAAACACTCAAGATCACGCCGGATCTTGAGTAATCGCTTCTCTCTTGCCAGGTCGATAGGGGTGACCCGTATCCCAATGCCTGCCTGCATCTCCAGCAGGGTATCATCAGTCAGTTTGCGCGTAGCTTCCAAAACTGGGGTGCGCCCCAGCCCTACCTGCTTCTGCAAGTCGGCCATGGTCATGAAGGCGCCTGGCTGAATATCCATATGAGCAATGCTTGATTCAAGCCGTTCATAAGCCAGGTTTCCCTGAGACTTACTGTAAGTTGCTGATTTTTTTGTTTCAGACATTGTTTTACCTGCCCATCGTTAATCTTAAGTATTATGGAATACTTTGAAATTTGGCGATATATTTCTTATTAGAAAACGAAATCTGAGAGCATAAAAGCAGCGTTAGACAAAGGTGGCACATAGTTAAATGCTTAACCTTGGCTGCTCGGGTAATGACCGTGGTGCTCCTTCTGAAGCCTTGAAAATTAGGGGTGACGATGCGGTTATTCAACAGCTTTAACTATCCTGATGCAAGGGAGTAAGCGGCTTATGACGCTTTTTGATCTATCGGGCAAGACAGCATTGATCACAGGCTCATCTGGTGGCCTGGGTTTTGCTATGGCAAGGGGGTTGGCACAAGCCGGGGCCCAAGTCATTTTGCATGGGCGCAACCAAGACAAGCTGCATGAGGCTCACTTAGCACTGTCCGGTGAAGGCTTCAATGTTTTGAAGATTTCCTTCGATATTACGGATGAAGCCGCTATCGAAAAGGCCCTTGGTAACCTCAAGGAGGATGGCGTATATGTTGATATTCTAGTCAACAACGCTGGCATGCAGCTGCGAAAGCCGCTGGTAGAGTTGACTCGCAATGAGTGGGATACGGTCATCAATACGAACTTGTCGAGCGCTTTCTTACTTGGCCGCAATGTCGCACGCCAAATGATAGCGCGCGGTCAGGGTGGCAAGGTAATCAATATTGGTTCGCTAATGAGCTCCGTAGCTCGTCCTACTGTAGGCGCCTATACGGCTGCTAAAGGCGGGGTACGGTTATTGACGCAATCGATGGCGGCGGAATGGGCAGAGCATGGTATCCAGTCTAACGCGATTGGTCCTGGTTACATGATTACCGAGATGACGCAACCGCTAGTCGATGATCCCGATTTCAATGGCTGGATCACTGGACGTACACCATCGCGGCGCTGGGGAACGCCTGAAGACTTGGTCGGGACGGTGGTGTACTTAGCGTCGCCTGCTTCCAACTATGTCAATGGACAGATTATCTACGTCGATGGCGGCATGCTCGCCGTACTTTGATGAGCTCCTACACAAGGGTTAGTGAATAGAGCTTACGCTCATGACAATGACAAGTTTCCTAACCTACACGTTGTAATGTAAACATAAGATCAATAGGACGTATCATGAAAATCAAACACTCCTTGCGTGGCCTACCGGTAATTACTGCACTGTTATCGACATTGGCTATTTCCGTTGCTAGCACATCGGCATTGGCAGCCGAGTACAACGCCAAGCTTTCGCTTGACGTGCCAGAGGGTAACACTAAGTACGTTGCGGCTAAAAAGTTTGCCGATATGGTGCGCGAGCGAACCGATGATAATGTCGATATTAAGCTGTTTCCCAACAGTGTCCTCGGCGGTGAGAGCGAATCGGCGGAGGGAATTAGGCTTGGCTCCGTACAGATGGGGATCATTACTAGCTCGGTGCTGACTTCTTGGGTACCCGAAGTTCAGGTTCTTGATCTGCCTTATTTGATCAACAGTGACGAACAGGCGGTAGCGATTAACGAGCCTCTCACTGATGAATTGGCGCCCAAGTTTGAGGGTGAAGGTTTCCACCTCATGGGGTTTTCGGTCAATGGCATCCGTCAGTTGATGAGCAGCACTCCAATTCATTCGGTTGATGACGTTAAGGGGAAAAAGATGCGCGTCATCCAGAGTCCACTGCACGTCGCTATGTGGAAAGCCGCCGGTGCTAACCCTACGCCAATCCCAGCTCCCGAGATATATAATTCAATGCAGACAGGGGTGATCGACTTTTTTGATAATACAGCGACCAATTACCTTACCAATCGCTTCTATGAAGTTGCGCCTTACTACGTAAAAACTGGGCACGTTTATGCGATGGGGACTTGGGTAGTGTCACAAAGCTGGTGGCAGCGTTTGCCGGAGGAATACCAGCAAGAGATCACCAAGGCTGCCAGCGAAGTTCAGGAGCAACTGCCTGCTATGCGTCAGCAAGATGATAAGGCGGCTCTAGCCAAGACTGTTGAGGATGGCGCCACCATCATTGAGATCGATGATAAAGGTCCGTGGAAAGAAGCCATGCAGCCAGTCAGGGAGGAGTACACCAAGAAAATTCCTAACGGCAAGGCACTCGTCTCGCTGATTGAGAACGCCGACTGAACCTTGGAAGCGATCCCGCCACCATGGCGGGGTCGCACGTTCCATCCCACCTCAATGGCGTTGCCATTCTGGAGCGTATCGAATGTCAGCCTATCGCCTTTCTCACACGCTGCCTTTGCTGAGTCTTGGTCGCGGCGCTGCTGGGCTGGAGTCGGTGGTCCGCCTGCTGATCTTCGTCAATTTGCTGGCGATGACGATAGACGTATTCGCTGGCGTAGTCTCGCGCTATGTATTCAATGACGCCTTTTCGTGGACCGCTGAGTTCGCGGTTTGGTCGTTCACCTGGTTGATCTTCCTCGGGGCGGCGTTAGGGATCCGACAGCAGCGCCACGTCGCTGCTGATTTTTTGACCAAGAATTTATCTGGTTGGTCGTCAGGCCTGCTGGGCTTCATCCAGAGCCTGATCTTGGCTCTGACGGTAATGATGATGATGTTCAGTGGCTACCAGCTTGCCGAGATGGTCGGCGGAGTCAGTGCCAGCTTGGAGTGGCCTAAGGTATATAAGTACGCGGTCATTCCGGTATTTGGCCTGATTGGCTTGGTATTCCTGCTTGCTCGAGATGCTGACAACACGCGTACCTTGGTCCGCAATTTCTTGGCACTTGGTATTGCTGGCCTGCTTTATCTTGGTCTCGATCATGGCTTGCTTGCTCCGTTACAGGGTGTTTCGCCTAGTCTGATCATGCTGGTCGCATTCTTCGTGGCTCTGGTAGTTGGTGTGCCGGTCTCTTTTTCTTTGATGTTCGGGGTCTTCCTGGCTAACTCGGCGTCGTTCATCCTTCCAGCGCCAGCGATCGTTCAGAATATGGTCACCGGTTCGACCAAGTTTATTCTATTGGCAATCCCGTTTTTCCTCTCGACCGGCTATCTACTCAATCTAGGAGGCCTGTCCACACGCTTGATCGACTTTGCCTCTAGCCTGGTTGGCCACTTACGTGGTGGCTTGGCCCATGTCAACGTACTCAATAGCCTGATGGTGGGCGGCATTTCCGGGTCGTCGAGCGCCGACGCTGCTAGTAGCACCAAGATCTTGGTCCCCGAGATGGTTCAGCGTGGCTATTCACCGGCATTCTCCTGTGCGGTCACGGCTTCATCGGCGATTCTGCCCAATGTCGTGCCGCCAGCGATTGCCATGCTGGTTTACGCTTCAGTGGCTAATGTCTCCATCGCTCGGCTGTTTATGGCCGGTATCCTGCCAGCGATCCTCTGTGCGGGCGTCCTGATGGGGGTCTCCTACTTGATCTCGGTGCGTCGTCAGTACCAAACGGCCACTGCTCGAGCCCCTTGGAACGACGTTTGGCGTAGCTTCCTGCGTGCCTTGCCGGTGTTGGTCATTACCGTTGGTGTGCTGGGGGGAATTCGGTTTGGCATTATCACCGCTACCGAGGCGGGAGTCATAGCGTTGCTCTGGACGTTCGTACTCGGCAAATTTGTATTCCGTGAATATGGCTGGAAGAAATTCTACCGTGCCTTCGCCGAGTGCGGGACCGATGCCGCCTTGGTGGGTTTTTTGATCGCTGCCTCGGTGCCCTTCGCCTGGGTCCTGATCGCCGAGCAAGTACCCCAAGAGATTGTCGCTTGGGCGAGTACCATCGTTGATGGCCAACTTGGGCTGTTCATCATCCTGCTGGTGGTCTTGGCCGCTGCGGGGATGTTTCTCGATCTGACCCCGGCGATGCTGATTATTGCGCCACTGTTCTTGCCAATGATGACTAACGCTGGGGTCGACCCTGTTCAGCTCGGTATCATTATGATCATTGTCCTGCAGCTCGGCGGCGTCTCCCCGCCAGTAGGTCTGTTGGTGTTTATCTCATCCCAAATTGCCAAGGTTTCACCTTCGGCAGTGTTCAGGGCGGTGGTGCCATTTATTGCTGGGGCTATGGTGGTAGTGGTTCTGCTATGTTTATTCCCGTTCCTGACGGTAGGCTTGTGGGAGCTTTTGGGATGACCATACAACTTATCTAAAGTATGTGGTTTGCGTACTGTGTGACAAGATAGATACGTGACCTGCTGTCAGCCGACGTGTCGTTTCACGCCGGCTGAGTGGGAAGCGCGAGTAGTTCACGTTCCAGGGCGAAGATGTGCGGGTCGTCGTGGCCCATGTCACGCAGCGCTTGGGCCAGGTTGAGCAGGTAATCGCGATTGGGGCCGCTGGGCCCGTGGGATTCGGCGATCTGCCGGGCGATCGCGGTGTCAGGTGCAGGGCCGAGGAAGGCGGCATTGTCCTCGCCGGCGAGATAGACCAGGCCCTCGCGGTTTTCCTCTTCCTCGACGTCATCGAAGTGCAGCGGCGTGACCACGCGCAGATAGCCATTTTTCTCGCGCACATCCAGCGGGCCGAGCACGTCTTGGGTGATGCGGTAGGCCATACCATGGCAGACCGCGCCAGGGCGTTCGGTCAGCGTGGCGACACGTCCCGGCGCCTGTGGCGTGCCGCGGTGGTCGTGCGAGCCCTGCCAGAAACGTCTTTCCCAGCCGATGATATGTGCAGGCCGACTTTCCAGAAACGAGAAATCCGCCTTCCAGATCAGCGAGCCATAGCCAAAAAGCCAGATCGCCTCATGGTCGTTGAAATGCGTCATTTGCTGGTTGATCGCGGTCGTATCGAGCGTCATGACTCTCTTGCGTACGTCGAGTGAATAAACGGGAATCTCCCCCCCGATTATGCACGTTTTGGCGTCGATATGCGGCATACCTCTTTTTGCACCATCGCGGTGCGCATTCGATTCGGCTATGCTCAAGGGCCGATTCTTCGGGCCGTTTCCATTACACGTAGCGGGGCGCATTGTGATAGGCGCCGCGTGGTCTTTCTTCATGGAGGTGGGTATGTCGCCGTCCCTGCTGGGAATCTTGATCATGTGCGCCGGGGTGTTGTGCCTCGCGTTGGGCGATGCGATTTCCAAGTGGCTAGGCGCCACCTACGATCCGATTCAGATCATCTTCTTCCGCACCCTGATCTCGCTGCCGTTGATCGCGCTGCTGGCACGTTTCAACGGCGGCTGGCAAAAGCTCAAGACCCGGCGCCCGGGCGTGCATCTCATGCGCGGGTTGATCTTCACTGGCACGATGTTTTGCTTTGTCACCGGCCTGACTCTACTGCCATTGGCGGAAACTACCGCCATCGCCTTCGCCGCGCCGTTGTTCGTGACGCTGCTGTCTGGCCCGCTGCTCAAGGAACGCGTCGAACGCCTGCCGTTCATCGCCTCGCTGGTCGGCTTCGCCGGTGTTCTGGTCGTGGTGCGCCCCGGCGCGGCGGGCTTCCAGTGGGGTGCGCTGATCGTCGTCGGCGCCGCGGTGTGCTACGCGCTGATGATGATCACTGCGCGGCGCTATGGCGGTAAGGAAAGCCTTTGGGCGATGGTCTTCTACGCCACGCTGGTGCCCTTGATCGTTAGCGCTATGTTGCTGCCCAATGTTTGGCGGATGCCCGAGGGGGCGGCGTGGCTGGGCTTCATCGGGTCCGGCATCTTCGGCGTGGGCGCGGTGTCGTGCATCACGCTGGCGTTTCGTTACGCCCCGGCGGCGTTGGCGGCGCCGTTCGATTACACGGCTATGGTTTGGGCCGTGCTGCTGGGCTGGTGGTTGTGGGATGAAGTGCCGGATATCTGGGTCTTCATCGGCGCGTTGGTGATCATCGGCAGCGGCGTCGCCATCGCCTTGTATGAACGGCAGGTGGCAATCAAGGCCCGCCCGACGACCTGATACTGGCGGCCCATGCCGGTGAATCCTCGCGTACTTGACGTACATCAAGGTTTGCGATGCGTGCCCTGCCACAGTGGTGGAATGGTTTTCGACCACTCAAGAGGCAGGAACTCATGTTGATGACGCTAATGCGCCGTTTCTCGGTGCGCGTTCGCATGGTGGGCGCTATCGTCGTCGTTCTGGTGTTGCTGGGCATGCTGGGAGGAACCGGGGCATGGGGCATATACCGCTTGTACGACGCCAGTCTGGGACTGTTGGATCAGGGGGTCGTGCAGGAGACCCAGTCCGGTATCATGGCCACGCGGCTGGCCGAGGTGGCGCAAGGTTCGCTGTTGTTGTTCGTAGTCGCGGGGCTGGTGACGATCCTGGTCGTGGCGCCGCTGACCTGGCTCAACATGCGGGCGATCTGTGCGCCGGTGCGCGAGGCCAAGGACTATGCGACCGCCATCGCCGGGGGAGATCTCACTCAGCCGATCACCTGCCAGGGGCGTGATGAAATCAGCGAGCTGCAGGAGGCCCTGGGCACCATGCAGACGGGCCTGGGCGGCATGGTCGCCCAGGTGCGCGACGCCAGCGATAGCGTCGCCATCGCCAGCGAGGAAATCGCCCTGGGCAATCAGGACCTCGCCACGCGCACCGAACAATCGGTGGGCAACTTGCAGCAGAGCGTCGCCTCAATCGCCCAGTTGACCGAGAGCATCCAGCAGACCGCGCAGGCCGCGCAGCGAGCCGACGAGCTGGCCACGCATACCGCCGAGGCAGCCGTGCGCGGTGGCGAAGCGGTGAAGGACGTGGTCGCGCGCATGCATGCCATCGCCGAGGCGGAACGGCGTATCGGCGACATCGTCGGGCTGATCGACGACATCGCCTTTCAGACCAACCTGCTGGCCCTGAACGCCTCGGTCGAGGCCGCCCGCGCGGGAGGCCAGGGCCGCGGTTTCGCCGTGGTCGCCAGTGAAGTGCGCAATCTCGCGGGACGTTCCGCCACGGCGGCCAACGAGATCAAGACGCTGATTCGCGACAGCGGCGAAACGGTGGCCGCCGGCGTGAGCCAGGCCGAAGCCACGGGAACGACCATCGAGGAGATCGTTGCCGGGGTGCAGCGGGTCAGTGGCGCGATCAGCGAGATCAGCAGCACCGCCAGCGAACAGTCCAGTGGTATCGAGCAGGTCAACCATGCGGTGGAGCGCATCGACCGCATGATCCAGCAGAACGCGGCCCTGGTCGAGCAGTCCGCGGCCGCGGCGGCCTCGCTGCACGATCAGTCATCCCGACTGGCCAGCGTGGTACACCGGTTCCGCCTCATGGAGACGTCGCAGGAGACACCCGCGTCGCGTGACGCAGCACCCCGCCGGGCCTTGCCAGCGCACCACCAGGTCGAGGCGCACGCCGCTTGGGCATAGCCGGCCCGTGCCGAGTATTTCGGCGCGTATCTTGCACCGTTATCGAGATCGATCCGGAACGGAGGCACGACCATGCAGACGTTTTTTCATGCCGAGCAGCGCCGCCACCACCCCCGGCTCTACTTTTCGCGCGGCAAGCTGCGCGAGCCTCAGGAGGTTCCCACGCGCCTCGATGGCTTGCTGGGTGCCGCTCGGCGCCTGGGATTCGAAGTGCGTACACCGCCGGATAGTGGCCTGGCGGCGATTCGCGCCGTGCACCATCTGCCGTACTTGCGCTTTCTGGAAAGCGCCCACCGTCGCTGGACGGCGCTGGGAGACGATTGGGGCGACGAGGTCATGTCCAATGTCTTCGTGCGCTCGCCCAATGCCTTGCGCGGTGTGTTGGCCGAGGCGGGGCGTTACCTGGCGGATGGCAGTGCGCCGATAGGGGAGGCGACCTGGGATTCCGCGTACTGGGCGGCGCAAAGCGCGATTGCCGGCGCCGATGCGCTCAATCATGGGGCACGCCAGGCTTATGCGCTGACGCGGCCGCCAGGGCACCACGCCCGCGCCGATGCCGCTGGCGGCTTCTGCTTTCTCAACAACACCGCCATCGCTGCACAGCATCTGACCGCACGTTACCCGCGCGTCGTGGTGCTGGATACCGACATGCACCACGGCCAAGGGGTGCAGGAAATCTTCTATGACCGCGACGACGTGATGTATATCTCGATCCACGGCGACACCACTAACTTCTATCCGGCGGTGACCGGCTTCGAGGATGAGCGTGGTCATGGCGCGGGAGAGGGCTACAACCTCAATCTGCCGATGCCGCACGGATCACCAGAAGCGGTGTTCTTCGAGCGTCTGGATGAAGCCTGCCAGGCGCTTCGGTTGTTCGAGCCGGACGCGCTGGTGCTGGCGCTGGGTTTCGACATCCATGAGCAGGACCCGCAGGCCAAGGTGGCGGTTTCCACGCTGGGGTTTGGCAAGCTCGGGCGCGTGGTGGCCGAGCTTGACCTGCCGACGCTCGTGGTGCAGGAAGGCGGCTATTATCTCGAGGGGCTGGAAGCCAACGCGGTGAGCTTCTTCGAGGGCCTGACCCAAGGCTGATAGAGGGTCGAGTTTATCGGCAAGCATTGAATAAGAAAGTTTTTATAAAAAAGAGGTGTTCACGCTCAAGTATGCCTATGGGATGTCGATATTGGGTACAGCCGTCCACCATGGCGTCAACATTCCTTAACATCCCTCTGATTAACTCGTCGTACTCCTCCCCAATGAGACGCCGAGCCGGGTACGACGATGCGCATCAAGGCCAGTTTCAAGATCGCTATCTTGTTGTTGTTCATCACCTATCGGGTGGTGTGTCTGGTGCGTGCCTGCCGTATGAAAGGGCGACGCCTCACCGGGCGGCGCGCCGCTAAACGACAATCGCCCGTGGCCTAGGCCTTGGAGAGCGGCGTCATGCGGGCAAGTGCGTGGCGATGCGTTCGGCCTGCCGATACCGGGATGCCTGCATGTCCGCCATGCCGTCGAGCACATGCGCATGTACGGACGCCGGTGCGGTATCTGGCCGCCCGGCGTCGAAGGGCGGCTCGGGTGCATATTCCAGCGTCAGTTGCGCCGCCTGGGCGGTCTCGTCACCCAGCAGCTCGGCGATGACCGTCAGCGCCAGATCGATGCCGGCCGTGACGCCTCCGCCCGTGATGAGGTTGCCGTCCCGCACGACGCGCCCCGCATCGGGGATGGCGCCGAAGAGTGGCAGCATGTCTCGCCAGGCCCAGTGACAGGCCGCACGTCTCCCCCGCAGAAGGCCGGCCGCGCCCAGGATCAATGAGCCGGTGCAGACCGATGTCAGGTACCGCGAGGTACTGGCGAGCCGCTGAATGGCGTGAAGGAATCGTGCATCCTCTGCGGCGTCGAGGCACCCCAGCCCGCCCGGTACGCACAGCACGTCGCATGCCTCGATAACGTCCAGGTCGGCCAGGTTGGTGAAGGTCAGCCCCTGGGCCTCTACCGGCAGGCCGCCGACGGAGGCGACCACGACCTCGGTTTGGGGCACACGCGAGAAGAATTGATGAGGTCCGGTGAAATCCAACTGCGTGACGCCGGGATAGATCGGTATCACGATATGTATTGTCGACGCCATGGCGGTATCCGTAGGCAAGGGTTGTCTCATACAGAATAGCGCGCATGAAAAAAATCGCCCGTGGTCCAGGAGGCCACGGGCGATCAAAGGTCATGGCACCGGACGGCGCCTGACCCAGTAGGTCACGTGTAACGGGTTACTTCTGCAGCTTGACCATGCGCAGGTACGGCTTCTTCTCGTCCCAGCCTTGCGGGAAGAGTTCCTTAGCCTTTTCGTTATCGACCGAGGGCACGATGATGCAGTCGTCGCCTTCGGTCCAGTTGACCGGTGTGGCGACCTTCTGGCTGTCGGTCAGCTGAAGGCTATCCAGCACGCGCAGGATCTCTGAGAAGTTGCGACCGGTACTGGCCGGATAGGTCAGTGTCAGGCGCACTTTCTTGCTGGGGTCGATAATGAAGACGCTACGCACCGTCAGGGTGTCGTTGGCGTTGGGATGAATCATCCCGTATAGCGAGCTGACCTGACGGTCGGCATCCGCCAACAGTGGGAAATTCAGGCCATGGCCCTGGGTTTCCTTGATGTCGCCTTCCCATGCCTTGTGATCGTCCAGCGGATCTACGGAGAGACCGATGGCCTTGGCGTTGCGTTTCTCGAATTCCGGCTTCAGGCGCGACACTTCGCCGAGCTCGGTGGTGCAAACCGGGGTGAAATCCTTGGGATGCGAGAACAGGATGACCCAGTTGTCGCCGGCCCACTCATGGAAGTTGATCGTTCCGTCGGTGCTGTCTTGGGTGAAATCCGGGGCAATATCGCCGAGTTGTAGTGCCATGGCGTCCTCCTTTCACTGATTGGCGAAGCATTGAGCATCGCATCACAAACTAGGGCATGGGAAACAATGGATTTCGCTAAGCAAATGCATCTTGGGTATTTGCCCATACGTGACGCTTCCCGCGCCCCTCTCTCCAACACATGGTGACGCGCCCCGGGGATCACAAGGGGGGCGTCGCGAGACTCAAGCGCGGATATAGGCCCAGCCCTGCGCCTGCAGTTCGGCGAGCGTGACCACTGCGGCCTCGACTTCCCCGAGGCCGCCGGGGTTGTCCAGCGCCTGGGTCGCGAGGGTATTGCGGCAAAGCCGCAGCCAGGCATCGGTGGCCGGGTCGGGCGTGTCCAGGGCGGCGGCCACGGCGGCGCCGTTGGCCACGATCAGCATCTCGGTGTCGGGCCGTGCCCGGGCCAGGTTGAGTGCATTGCGCCGGGCGCGGGCGAGGCCATCGGCGGTGGGAGCATGCAATACGACACGCAAGGCACTCATGAGGTCGTCTCCTCGGGGGTGGCGGCAACACCGATATGCTGTTCCAGGCGCTGCACGTGGTCGCGAAAGCCGCTCTGCTCGCGGCGCCGGGCGAGCGGCAGGTCGATGGTGACGATATCACGCACCGTGGCCGGCGCGTCTTTGTCGGGTTTGGCCAATACCACGACGCGGTCGGCGAGGAGAACGGCCTCTTCGATGTCATGAGTGACGAAGACGATCGCCGCGTCGCTGCGCTGGCGCAGCTCGGTGAGTTCGCTCTGCAGGCGCTGGCGGGTCAGGGCGTCGAGTGCGGAGAACGGCTCGTCCATGAACAACACCCGAGGCCGTACCGCCAGTGCGCGGGCGATGCCCACGCGCTGTTGCTGACCGCCGGACAGCGTGCGTGGCCAGCGCTCGGCGAGTTCCTCGAGCCCGACCAACGACAGCGGTTCCATGGCACGGGCACGGCGCTCGTCGCGCGATAGTCCCAGCCCTTCCAGACCCAGCTCGACATTGGCGCGCACGCGACGCCAGGGAAATAAGCGCGGCGCCTGGAAGACCATCGACCAGGCGCGGCTGGCCGACGCCTCGGCGGTGGAGAGATGGACGTCGCCACGCAGCGGGGCTAGCAAGCCGGCGAAAGCGCGCAGCAGGGTGGACTTGCCGACGCCCGAAGCGCCGACCATGGCCACGAATTCGCGCGGGGCCACCTCGAGATCGATGTCGTCGAGCACGATGTCGTCGGCAAAGCCCAGACGTACGCCGCGTGCCGTCAGGACGGGTGCGGACGCGTCATTCATTGCTGCCACCGTAGAACCCTCCGCTGAATGCGCATGAACAGGAAGTCGAACAGGGCGTAGAGCGCGGCGATGGTCAGCATGTAGACCACCACCACATCGGTGGCGAGCAGGCCCGAGGCTTCCATCATGCGCTGGCCGATGCCGGGAATGCCGAACAGCTCGGCGGCGACCACCGTCATCCAGCCTTGGCCCAGGCCGGCACGCAGTCCCCCGAGGATGCCCGGCGCCGCCGCCGGCAGGCTGATCTTGGCCAGCCGCGCGCTGAAACCGCCCTGGCCGAAGGCCCGGGCGACTTCGTAGTAGCCGTCGTTGATGGCGCGCACCGCGCTGTAGCTGGTGAAGTAATTGATCCAGAACACGCCGATGCTGATGATGAAAGCCGCGGCGGTTTCGGTCACGCCGAACCAGATGATCGCGAAGGGGATCCAGGCCAGCGGCGGAATCGGCCGCAGCAGGCGTGCCAGCCAGCTGTGGGCGGCATCGAACCGGGGCAGCAGCGCCGCGGCCATGCCGACCGCAATCCCCAGCACCGAGCCGATCACCAGGCCGATACTGTAATGGGAGAGGCTCGACAACACGACGTCGAGCCAGATGCCGTCCAGCACTTCCGCCCAGAGTACCCCGGGAATCTGCGAGGGCAATGGCACCAGGTTGCTCGGCAGCCAGCCCACGCGCAGGGCCGTCTCCCAGAGCGCCACCAGGGTGGCAAGGCTGACGGCGCTGATCAGGGTGCGTCGATGGCGTGCGGGACGCGTCATGGCGCTGCGTTCTCCGTCGAGGACATCACGGCGTCATAGACCGACGTATCGAAGAGCGCATCCACGTCCACGGGCTTCTTCAGCGTGCCGATGCGACGCTGGAAGTCGGCCATGGTACGCGTGGCGTCGATGATCATGTGCGGGTCGGCCAGGTAGTTGGACGACGGCGAGGACAAGGCGGCGGTGACAGTTTCCTCGTCGATGAGCCGCTTGCCGACGAACTCGCGCACGTACGGCGCGGCCTTCGCGGGCTCGTTCTCGAGCATCTCGGTGGCGCGGACGTGCTGCGCGACCAGAGCCTGGATCGCCTCGGGATGCTCCTCGAGCACGGCCTCGCGTACTGCCAGCACCGCGCCGGGCTGGTGAGGCAGCATGTCGTTGCCGCGTGCCACGACTCGAGCGTCGGGATCGCGTTGCTGCACGACACTGAGGATCGGCTCGAGGGTAGAGGCGGCGTCCACCGCGCCAGCCAGCAGCGATTGCTGAACCCTTGAGGCCCCCATGGTGACGATATCCACCGCGTCCGCGTCGACCCCGATCTGTTCTTCCAGCCAGTAGCGCAGCACGGTGTAGGGTACCGAGCCATTGGGGAAGGTGGCGATCTTGGGCTTGCGGCCCTGCGTCTCGGTGAACTGGGCAATGGCGGCCGCCGGATCATTGCCCTCGAAGGCATTGGCGAGCTCGCCGCGGGCGATCAGCCCGATCTGCTCCTGGATGCTGGCGGCGAGCACTTTGATCGGCACACCGTTGGCTCGGGCGACCATGGCCGGCCCAATGCCGAAGTTCATCACGTCGAGCTTGCCGGATGCCAGCGCCTGCACCATGGCCGGACCGCTGGAGAAGCGCGTCAACTCGAGATCCAGCCCCGCCTCGTCGGTCCAGCCGGCGCCCTCCATGACGAACAATTGCGCGACCGGCAGGATGGGCATGTAGCCGACCTCGAGAGTCGTCGTTTCGTCGTTCTGGGCCAGGGCCGCGCCCGGCAGCAGGGCGGTCAGCGCGAGCGCGCCGATCCAGTGAAACAGTCGTCGCATGGCGAGTCTCCGGGGTAAGCGATAGGTTCGCCACTATAGCGACTCGCCGATAATAACGAAAAAGCCCCGAATAACGATTTGGTTATAAGAATATGCGCGTTGCCCGTGAGGCGTTCATGGTGCCGGGCCAGCAGCGCCTAAGTAGTGCTTGCGCCAGTAGCGGATATTCAGCGAGGAGACCGTGACCTCACGGCCACTGCCGGGGGCGTGGATCATCCGTCGGTCGCCCAGATAAATCCCAACGTGGGTGGCGCGACCCCCGGCTCCGAAGAACAGCAGATCCCCTGGTCGCGCCTGCTCGCGATGATCGAGCGTCTGGTACTGCTGATTGGAAGTGCGTGGTACATCGATCCCAGCCGCGTGGTATGCAACTTGCACTAGCCCGGAACAATCCACCCCAGTCTCCAGCGAATTGCCGCCCCATTTATAAGGTGTGCCCAGCGCCTGCTTGGCGTTGGAAATGATCAGTGCCCGCTCGATGGAGAGGCCCTCCGCCGTGGTCGGGCCGGGATCGTGCGTCTCGATGCGTTGGCTCGACGAACACCCGGCCAGAACGAGCAGGCATAAAAGCAGCGCCAAAGTCGCTTGTAAGCGCGGCGCAGCAACTGCCGCGGACGATGAATGGGTGACAGGATCACTCTCCATGCGAGCTCCTACAGTCGGAATCCGATGAGCGACAAGAATGCCAGCAGTGTAGCCAAAGATGCTACGGGGGTGAGAGCGCCAGCTCATACTGGCGCCGCTTTGTTAAGGTCGACCGTTGATCGGGCCTGAATATGGGCTTGCAGGCTCAACGCGAGCTGCCGCGCCGCCTCCTTGGGGCGTCCCGGGCTGCGGTGCAGAGCGATTTCAGTCATGGGCAGCTCGGGGAGCCCCTCGGCGCTATCGATGATGCTCAGGTCCGAGCCCAGCATGGAGGGTGTGAGCACCGTTATCGCCAAGCCCGCGCGTACCGCGGCCGTAAGGCCGGACAAACTGGCGCTGGTATAGGCGATTCGCCAGGGGATGCCTACGGCGTCGAGTGCCGCCAGGGCGCGTTCCCTGAAGATGCAAACCCCATCCGTAGAGACCGCCAGGGGCAGCGGTGTGCGGCGTTGGGTGTCATGTCCGGGGGCGCCGGCCCACACCGTGGGCTCCTGACACAGCACCTCGCCGCCGGGGCTCTTGGGCTGACGCGTGGTGATCGCCAGGTCCAGGCTGCCGGCGCGCACGCTTTGTACCAGATCCACGCTGAGCCCGCAGTCCACCTGCAATTCGACTCCCGGATACTGGGACTCGAACTCGGATAGCGCCTCGGGCAGATAGACCACGTAGTCGTCGGGTATTCCCAGGCGTACCACGCCATCCAGCCGTTGCTCGCTGACATCCTGCCAGGCGAGCGCATTCTGGCGCAGCATCTGCCGTGCGTGCGAGAGCAGACGTTCTCCCGCCGGCGTAGGGATCGGCGCTTTCCGCCCACGCTGCAACAAGGGCTGCCCGAAGGTTTCTTCCAGACGCTTCATGTGCGCACTGACGGTCGATTGTGCTAGATGCAAGGCATCCGTCGCTGCGGTAAACCCTCCCTTGTCCACCACCGTGACGAAGGTGTTGAGCACCACTAGATCTAAGGGACGAAAGTTAGCCATTCAGTACCATCACGAATCATGATCGAAATATCGAAAGTCTTCGTTTCCATGATAATTCATGCGGCTCCAGACTGCTCGCGTCACATACCACCCACGCCGATTCGGTATACACAGGAGCAGGCCATGACCAGCACACGCACCACCACCGGACTACTGGCGGGCCTTCTGACCGTCA
This sequence comes from Chromohalobacter canadensis, assembly GCF_029544075.1. Taxonomy (GTDB): domain Bacteria; phylum Pseudomonadota; class Gammaproteobacteria; order Pseudomonadales; family Halomonadaceae; genus Chromohalobacter; species Chromohalobacter canadensis_A. The sequence goes on from NZ_JAJQJH010000002.1 coordinate 454,152, forward strand.
CGCTCTGGGCCAGCCTGCCGGTATTGCGCGATCTGATCAATCTGCCTCCCATGTTGACGGCAGCAGTGGCCATGGGGGCGGCTGCGCTGATGGCACTGCTCATGGGATGGCGTGGTGCATCGTCCGGCGTGGCCGCCTGGCGCGACGGGAAGTTCTGGCTGATGGGGGTCGGTGGCCTGACAGGCGCGCTGTATTTCTATTTCTCCGCCCTGAGCAAGGGCGACCCGGCCAAGATCACGCTCGTGACGTACCTCTGGCCGTTGGGATTCATGCTCGTGGCAGACTTGCTGGCCGGGCGTGGTCTTAGGGCGCGTACCTTACTGGGGTCGGCCGTGGCGTTTGCGGGGCTGGTGCCGCTGGTGCTCTCGAACGCTCAGGGCGAATCGACCTCGGCACTGGGCTATATGCAGGGCATGGCCTCCGGCGCTTCCTGGATCATGTTCTCCCTCTATCTCCGGGGGCGCGCCGCCTTGTCCTGGGTGGACTACAAGCACCTGTTCGCCGTTGCCGCCGTCGCCTCCTGGGGGCTGCACCGTGCGTTCGAAACCGCTCCCGAGCACGCGACGGCGATGGACTGGGGCGTGGCGGCGCTCATCGGGATCGGCCCTTATGGACTGGCGTTCATCACCTGGGGCTACGCCCTGCTGAGAAGCTCCTCCACGTTGCTGGGCGTGCTGACGTATTTCGTGCCCGTCATGTCGTCGGTGCTGCTGATCCTGGTGGGGCGTGCCGCGTTCAGTCTGCCGTTGGTCATCGCCTTCGTGGGTGTGCTGGGCAGCGCCGTCATTACGCAGTTGAAGAGACGTCCCCAGGGGGCGGTGAGTTCTTGAGACGACAGCCGCTCCGTTCGGGGCGGCTGTCGCCGAGGATGCCGAGTGGTATGTACAGGCCCGGTCAATGCGCCATCATTTCCCGTGCGATGGCGTCACCGTCTAGATGGGAGGGGTAGTAGGTCGGCCAGTTCGTGACCTCGTCCAGCAGGGCGGCGCGATCGTCGCCCCAGTAAAGATGGTAGTGGTCGGCATCCATGGGAGAGATGGCGTGATCGCTGAACTGGATGTAGCGAGGCGCGTCGGCGCTGCCACCATCGCGCTCGAAGATATAGCGCACCCCGCGATTGCCCGCCTCGTAGGTGAGGATTTCATGGCCGTCGTAGGTGTATTCCCCCGTGCGCTTGCCGTTGTCTCCGTAGAACGAGACCTGATCGCCCTCGATCACGATGCGGTCGACGTCCGTGCGATAGCCGGTCGTGTAGTACTGCTTGTAGTCGGCAGCCGTCTTGTCATCGCTTTGTGCGGCCTTGTGCGCGAAGACGTCATCCAGCGTGCCGTCCTGCAGATAGGGATAGACCGACTGCCAGTCGCCCTCCCAGTCTGACAAGGCGCGATCCTCGACCTGATCATCATCGAAGTAACCGGCGTAGATATCGCTGTCGTGATGATCGTGGGAGTGATCGTGCTCATGCTCATGCTCATGCTCATGCTCATGCTCATGCTCATGCTCATGGTCATGATCGTGGCTGTGATCGTGCTCATGTGCATGGTGGTCGTGGTCATCCTGCTGCGCGACGGCCGGTGGCACGCTCGCCAGCGATAGCAGGCCGAGCGCGAGAGCGGCATGGACTGAAGGGTGACGCATCGTGATCTCCTGGTACTCATTGCGGTATGGTGGCTGAAAAGCGATTAATACGTTATAACATAACTTTTATGAAAGCCAGTTCCAGCAGTCGCTTTTTTGCCGCATGATACCGGCTCAGGAATTTGGCTCATCGATAGGGGAGCAGGAAGCGCAATGAAAGGGTGGCTGCTGGGGGTATCGCTGACGTTACTGGGTGGGTGGAATGTGGCACTGGCGCAGGATGACGCGCCGGACAGGCAAGCTCGCGAGGTGCTCGACCCCATCGTCGCGTCGTTGATGGAGGCGCAGCAGATCCCCGGCATGGCGGTCGCCCTCGTCGGGCCGAAGGGCACGACGGTCGCCCATTACGGCGACGCCAACCGCGAGACCGGCACGCCTGTCGACGACGACACCCTGTTCGAGATCGGCTCGCTCAGCAAGACATTGACCGCGACCCTGGCCTCGTTGGCCGCCGTCGAGGGCGAGCTCGACCTCGAGGCGCCCGTGAGCCGTTACCTGCCTGAGCTCGAAGGCAGCGCCTTCGACAGGATCGATGGGCGCAACCTCGGTACTCACACCGGCGGCGGGCTGCCGCTGTTCGTGCCTGACGAAGTGACCGACCATGCATCGCTGATGACCTGGTATCGAGACTGGCAGCCAAGCGAGCCCATCGGCGAGAGCCGTACCTATTCCAACCTGGGGATCGGCCTGCTGGGGCTGGAGACGGCGGCGAGCCTGGGGGGCGAATTCGTGCCGACGATGCGCGCCAAGGTGCTGGCGCCGCTCGGCATGCGGGACACCTGGTACGATGTTCCCGAGGCGCACATGGCGCACTACGCCATGGGCGAGGCCAAGGACGGCCAGCCGATCCGTGTCTCGCCCGGCGTGCTCGACGACGAAGCCTACGGGCTCAAGACCACGGCCGCCGATCTGGCCGGGCTGGTGCGAGCCAACCTGCATCTCGCGGATGTCGACGCCGAGCTTCAGCAGGCCATCGATGCGACCCGCCAGGGCCATTACCGGGTCGGCGACATGACCCAGGCCCTGATCTGGGAGCAGTATCCGCTGCCCGTGGCGCTCGATACCCTGCGCGCCGGCAACGGTTACGACATGATCCTCGAGCCCAACGCAGCCGAGGCGATCGTGCCGCCGCAGGCGCCACGCGATGATGTCTGGGCCAACAAGACCGGCTCCACCAACGGCTTCGGCGGCTACATCGTGATGCTTCCCGGCGAACAGACGGGGCTGGTGATGCTGGCCAACAAGAACTATCCCAATGACGCGCGCGTCGAGGCGGCCTACCGCATCCTGTCCGGTCTCGGGGTCCTCGATACGCCGTAGGGCATGAGGGGCCGCTGGGCCTTGAAACGACGCCCAAGCGGCCGGGCCTCTCAGTCCGGTACCGGCGTTTCGAAGGTATCGCGCCGGCGCACCGTCAGCGTGGTGCCGATCGAGGCGACGATGATCAGGCCGATGGCCAGCCACTGCAGGCCACTCAAAAGCTGGCTCAGGAATAGCAGGCCGGAGAGCGCGCCGATCGCCGGTTCCAGACTCATCAGCGTGCCGAAGGTCTGGGTCGGCAGGCGCGGCAGTGCCACCATTTCGAGCGTGTAGGGCAGGGCGGTGGAAAGCACGGCGACGGCGAGTGCCAGCGGGAGGACCTCCGGCGCGAAAATCGCCGGGCCGACATCGATCAGGCCGACGGGCGCGATTACCACCGCGGCGATGGTAATGCCCAGCGTGGCGCTTTGGGCGCCGTTGACCGAGCCCGCCTTTTGCCCAAACAGGATATACAGCGCCCAGCAGACCCCGGCCCCCAGCGCGCAAGTCGCGCCGTAGGGATCGACCGCGCCGTTGCTGTCATCGCCCAGCAACAGAAGACATGTCAGGCCGAGCACGGCGAATGCCACCCACAGCAGATCCAGCCAACGCCGCGAGGAGAGCATCGCCACCGTCAGCGGCCCGGTGAACTCCAGCGCCACCGCGATCCCCAGCGGAACCGTCTGCAGCGCCTGGTAGAACAGCAGGTTCATGACGCCCAGGGCGACGCCGTAGATCACGGTTGACTTCCAGGCACGGCGACTGAACCGCTGGCGCCAGGGCCGCATCACGACCAGCAGTATCAGCGCGGCGAGGATTAGGCGAATCGAGGTCGTGCCGGTGGCGCCGATGACCGGAAACAAGGTCTTGGCGATGGACGCCCCGGTCTGGATGGAGCACATTGCCACGATCAGCATGGCCACCGGCCAAACCCTGGCCACGAATTCGCGCATGGCGACTGACATGACACCTCCTTTGTTCTGCGGCATGCTGCCCTTCTGACGGCGCCAGTCGCATCCTGCCGACATGCTCGGACGCTGGCATTCGAGAGAACCGCGATTGTACGGATGGGCAATATAGTGCACAAGTCTAGCGAGCGCCCCGATGTCCTGGTGCACGTCGCCGCCAACGTGAGGCGTCTGCGTCAGGGGGCGTCGCTGAGCCAGCAGGTGTTGGCCGAGCGGGCCGGCGTGAGTCGGCGGATGCTGGTCAATATCGAAAAGGGCGACGTCAATGTCAGCCTGAGCACGCTGGATCGACTCGCCGAGGCGCTGGGGGTGCTGTTCTACGCCCTGGTTCAGCCGCCGGACAGTGAGGACTCGGCGCGCATCGACGAAGTCGCCTGGGTGGGGCGATTCCCCGACAGTCACGCCCGGCTGCTGGCGAGCAAGCCGGCGCGGCAGGAAGTCGAGCTGTGGTCCTGGTCGATGGAGCCGGGAGACACTTACGAGTCCGTCGCCGACGGCACCGGCTGGCACGAGATGCTGGTGGTGATCGAGGGCACGCTGACCCTGGAGCTCGCGGACCGCGAGGTGACGATCGAGGCTGGTGACTTTCACGTCTACCCCAGCGACCAGTTCCACCGTTACCGCAACGAAGGCGCGGGGCGGCTACGTTTCATCCGCAACGTGGTGCACTGACGCCAAGTATCCATCCAAGCACCGATCCAGGTGCCAATGGCGATCTGCGTGGCCTCGTGACTGGCTGATGGCACGCACGTGCCCGCTTACCCGGCGTCCACCTGCACCGTCACCACGCTGTCATCGAACGCCAGTCGGTCGGCAATTGCCGCCATATTCGCCAGCGGGTTGGCGTATTGCCAGGCGATGTCGGGATGTTCGTCAGTGCTGTAGTAGGTGGCGTCGCCCTTGAAGGGGCAGTGCGTCACGGTGGTGGAGCGCAACAGTTGCGCCATCTGCACGTCGCTTTCGGGCAGGTATTGGTGCGGGGGATACCCGCGCTCGCGCAGCTCGACGGCGTGCGTGCTGTCGGCGAGCAAGGTGTCGCCGTCCCATACCCACACGCGATGCGTGTGGGGGTGCAGGCTGATGCGGTCTTGCGTGGTATCTGCTGACATGGAGCCTCCCGGGCTATGGAGTGTCTTCCGGCAAGAGGGCGTCGGAGAGGGCGCGTTTCACGGCGGCCTGGGCATGCAACGCCGTGGTGTCGTAGAGCGGTACCTGAGTGTCGGTTGCCTTGATCAACATGGCGATTTCGGTGCAGCCGAGAATCACCGCCTGTGCGCCCCGCGCATGCAAGGCGTCGATCACTGCGAGAAACGCGTCCCGCGAGGCGGATTCGATGCGCCCGAGGCACAGTTCCTCGAAAATCACCCGATGCACGCGTTCGCGTTGGGTGTCATCGGGCACGATCACGTCGATACCGTAACGCTCGCTCAGGCGTTGCTTGTAGAAGTCCTGCTCCATGGTGAAGCGCGTGCCCAGCAGCCCGACCCGAGTGATGCCGTCGGCGACCAGGCTTTCGGCCGTGGCGTCGGCGATGTGCAACAGCGGGATGTCGATGGCCGCTTCCACCTGCGGTGCCACCTTGTGCATGGTGTTCGTGGCGATCAGCAGAAAATCCGCGCCGGCGTGCTCGATCTGGCGCGCGGCGGCGGCCAGCGCCTCTCCGGCCGCGTCCCAGCGTCCGTCGCGCTGCAAGGTCTCGATCTCGGCGAAGTCGACGCTCACCATCGCGATCTTCGCCGAGTGAAAGCCGCCCAGCGCCTGTTTCACGCCTTCGTTCAGCGCCCGATAGTAGCTCTCGGTGGACTCCCAGCTCATTCCGCCGAGCAAACCGATGGTGCGCATGATGAACTCTCCTTGCGTGAAAAAGCGAAATAAAGCGCCGCGACGCGCGGTCGATCCACGAGGCGGATTGTCGCACCCCATCTTGCATCATAACGCTGCAGGCCGTCTCTGGCCCGGGTTGCGTGAAGAGCCCTCGCCCCCATCCGTGAACACGCGCGATCATTCGGCTGTGTAGGAAAGAGGGCTGCGATAGTATGGAATGCGTCTGACGACCCCACGGCCGAGTCCATGCCTTTTTCCCCGCGTACATCCATGCGTCGTTTCACTGCCTGGCTGAGCTTGTTCGCCATGCTGCTGGTGGTGTGCGGCCCGGTGGTCGGGCAGGCCAGTGCCTCCCTGCGGCACGATGCGATGCCTGCGCACGCGATGATGCACGAAGAGGCCGGGCACGGTGACCACTCGCGGGGCGGTCACGTCGCATCGGTCGGCCTGCACGATCAGTGCCCCTACTGCTCCCTATTCGGCCATTTCCCGGTCATCGAGGGGGCTTTCACCGCCTCGATAGCGGACAACGCCGCCGTCATCGCGCCGCGCGTGCCGAGGGTGCTCGCGGCGCATGCCATCGTTACCACCTTCCCCAACGCGCTGACCCGAGCCCCACCTCGCTTTTGCCGCCATGCATAAGCGGTGTCGATCCCGGTCCGAATGTGTCTGCCTGACGCATCGGTAGGCCGAGATCGGCCAATGATGGTACGCAGCTACCCCAAGGTGGCTGAAAGCACCCTGCGAGGGCTCTATGTCTCGTTCTTCGTCTCGTTCTTCACGTGACGCCAGCGACCTCTATCGGGCGGTCTGGCGCTGGCATTTCTACGCGGGTCTCATCGCGATTCCCTTTCTTGTTTCGTTGGCGGTGACCGGCGGGCTCTACCTTTTCAAGGATGAGATCGACCAGTGGCTCAACGCGGACATCGTGCGCGTCGAGGCGCAATCGTCAGCGGCGGTATCGCCGCAGCAACAGTTGGATGCTGCCATGGCGGCGCATCCCGGCGAGGCGTTTCGTTACGTGCCGCCGGCTGCCTCCAACCTTGCCGCGGAGGTCGACATCACCACCGCCGACGGCAAGCAAGCCGTCTACGTCGACCCTTACACCGGCGAGGTCACCGGCACGATTCCCTATCGCGGCAGCGTGATGTGGATCGTGCGCACCATCCACAGCCTCAGCTACTTCGGCGAGACGGCGAGCCTGATCATCGAAATCGTCGGCGGCTGGTCGATCCTGCTCGTGCTGACCGGGATCTATCTGTGGTGGCCGCGCGGCCGACGCGGCGGCGTGATATCGGTACGTGCGACCCCGTCGAAGCGAATGTTCTGGCGTGACCTTCACGCCGTCACCGGCATTTTCGTCGGGGGCTTCATTCTCTTTCTGGCGATTACCGGCATGCCGTGGTCCACGGTGTGGGGCAGCAAGGTCAACGAACTCGCCAACGGTCACAACTTCGGCTATCCGGATGGTGTGCGCGTCAACGTCCCGGTCTCCGATGAACGTCTGGCGGAGCGGGAGATGACCACCTGGTCGCTGGAGCAGGCGCGGCTGCCGGAATCGACGCCTGGGCACGAGGGCGCGCCGGGCATCGGCCTCAACGGCGCGGTGGCGGAATTCGACGAGCTGGGGCTGGCCCCAGGATATGCCGTCAGCCTGCCGAGCGGTCCCATCGGCGTCTATACCGGCTCGATCTACCCCGACGATCTGTCGCGGCAGCGCGTCGTGCATCTGGACCGGTATAGCGGCGAGCCACTGCTGGACATGAACTACGCCGACTACGGCCCGCTGGGCAAGTCGCTGGAGTGGGGCATCAACGTGCATATGGGTCAGCAATACGGGCTCGCCAATCAGTTGATACTGGCGCTGGCCTGCGCGGGGATTGTGCTGCTGTGCGTCTCGTCGGGCGTGATGTGGTGGAAGCGCCGGCCGAGCGGCAAGCTGGGGATTCCCCCCGAACCCAGGGATCCCCGTCGCTTGCGCGGCGTGCTGGCGTTGCTCGCCATTGGCGGCGTGATCTTCCCGCTGGTGGGCGCCTCGATGATCGTCATGGCGGGGGTGGATGCGCTGGTGCGACGTCGCGGCGCCAGACGCGCCGCGACGACCGCCTAGCCAGGTAGTCGCTGATGACCGTTGCGCCCGCCCGTCTCACGCGGGGGCGGGTGCGGCTGTCATTCATTTCATCTCGAAACCGCGCGAGACAAGGAAGTCACGCATGTGCGGGCGCACCTTGTGCTCGAACAGCGGGGTGAGGTTCTGCGACCAGGTGGTGTCTTTTTGCGTGTTGCTGCGCGCTTGGTAGTACTCGCGCATGGAAGCGTCGAAGGCGGCGACCTGGGCCTGATCGTCGCGGTAGTAGTCTTCCTTGAGGATGGCCTCGACCGGGAGGCGCGGTTTGACCTCCGAGGTCTGATCCGGATAACCGAGGCACAGGCCGAAGACCGGATAGACGTGCTCGGGCAGGCGCAGCAGGTCGCTCACTGCCTGCGGGTTATTGCGAATGCCGCCGATGTAGCAGATGCCCAGCCCTTCGGATTCGGCGGCCACGACGACGTTCTGCGCCATGAGCGCGGTGTCTACGCTGGCGACCAGCAACTGTTCGGTCATGCCGCGGGTGGCGTCGGCGCCAGCGCGTTCGGCGGCCTCGGCGGGGCGCTTCATGTCGGCGCAGAACACTAGGAAATCGGAACAGGTGGCGATGTAGTCCTGTCCGCCCGCCAGTTCGGCGAGGGTCTCGCGGTTGGCGGGATTCTTCACGTGTATGACGCTGTAGGCCTGAACATGGCTGGACGTCGCGGCGCTTTGCCCGGCCTGGATGAGTTCCCGCAGCAATTCAGGCGCGATCTTGCGATCGGTGAAGCGGCGGATCGAGCGGTGGGCGTTGAGCAGTTCGATGACGGGATTCATGCAACCTCGTGTCGGATAATTTAATTAGTTTGCTAATTAGTTTACCGCATGTCTTCGTCCTCGCTCAACCGGGAATGGCCGCGTCATGTTCCCCGCCAGCAAAGAGAATTATCCTGAGGTAGTGATGCTATCTCACTGGCCATGGATCGATGCGATGAATGCGACTACTGCTCGCCGCCCTACTACCTTGTCTGCCGCCTGGAGCCTATGGACGCTGCTGCTCGGCGTAGGGCTTCTGATGATGGGCAATGGCCTGCAGGGCTCGCTGCTTGGGGTGCGGGCCTCGGCGGCGGATTTCGGCAACACGATCACGGGACTGGTGATGTCGTCCTACTTCGTGGGCTTTTTAGTCGGCTCGGTGCTGACGCCGCGCAAGCTGCGCGAGGTCGGGCATGTGCGGGTCTTCGCCGCGCTGGCCTCGATCACCTCGGTGGCGATCCTGATTCACGCCCTGTTCGTCGAGCCCCTGGTGTGGGCGGCCATGCGCTTCGTCACCGGCTTTACGTACGCCGGGCTCTACGTCGTCGCCGAAAGCTGGTTGAACGGTTATGCCTCCAACCGGCTGCGCGGGCGCCTGCTGGCGATCTACATGGTGATCAGCTATCTCGGCATGGGCGGTGGGCAACTGCTGCTGGGCAGTGCCGACCCCTCGGGCATGGCGTTGTTCCTGCTGGTGTCGATCCTGGTCTCGCTCGCCCTGGTGCCGATCTTGATCAGCTACACGCCGCAGCCCGAGCTCAGTCAGCCCGAGGCGATGAGCCTGCGCGCGTTATATCGGCTCTCGCCGCTGGGCACGGTAGGCTGCTTCATGACCGGCATCACCAACGGTGCCGTGTTCGGCATGGGGGCGGTGTTCGCCACCAATAGCGGCTTGAGCGTTGCCCAGGTCTCGATCTTCATGAGCGCCTTCATCTTCGGTGGTGCGATCCTGCAGTGGCCGCTGGGCAAGCTGTCCGACAAGGCCGACCGGCAGTGGGTGATCGTCGGCGTCGCCCTGGTCGCGGTGGTGCTGGCGCTGGTCGGTGCGCTCGTCAGCGGCTGGTCGCCGATGGCATTGACGCTGCTTGGGGCGCTGCTGGGCGCGACGACGCTCACGCTCTACTCGATCTTTCTGGCCTGCGCCAATGACTTCCTCACCGATCAGCAGACCGTGGCGGCCAGTGCGAGTCTCGTCCTGGCATTGGGCATCGGCGCAATTCTAGGACCGGCCAGCGCCGGGGTGCTGATGGAATGGCTGGGGCCGGATGGTTTCCTGTGGGACCTGGCCGTCATGCACATCGTCATGGTGCTGTTCGGGCTTTACTGCATTCGCTATTACCCCACCAGCGAATCGCCCGAGCAGGGCCACTACGTGATGGTGGCCTCGGACACCACGCCGCTGGGCACGGCCTGGACGGAAGAAGCCGCGCAGGAAGAAGGGCAACTGGAACTGGCGTTGGAGCTGGAGGCCGAGGAGGAGGCGAAGCGTGCCGACGGCGCCTGATACGAGCGGGGCGAATCGTGAGGATTGGCGCGCTTGTGGCATGGCAAGAACCCGAAGCCTGGGCTGAATGCCCAGCCTTCGGGAGGAGCTCACATGCAGTGGGGCGTTTGCATCCTGCGAGCCCCGCGGGGCCACGTGATCAGGCGGCCCGTCCTACGGCGTCATCACCACCTTGATGCAGCCGTCCTGCTTGGCATTGAAGTTGGCATAGGCCTCGGGCGCCTGGGTCAGTGGATAGCGATGAGTGATGATGAAGGAAGGATCGATCAGCCCTTGCTCCACCGTCTTGAGCAGCGGTTTGAGATACTGCTGCATGTGGGTCTGCCCGCTCTTGACCGACAACGACTTGTTCATCAAGGCGTGCAGCGCGAAGCCGTCGACCTTGTCGGTATACACCCCCGGTAGTGACAGGCGGCCACCCTTGCGGACCGACATGATCATCTCGTTGATCGCCGTCGGATGGTTCTCCTCCGTCGAGTCCGCGCTGCGGCGCTCGGCTTCGGGATCGCCCCGGCCGTGGGCCTCGGCCCCGACGCAGTCGATCGCACAATCCGGCCCGCGCCCGCCGGTCATCTCAAGCAACTTGCTGTAGACGTCGTCGCGTTCGAAGTCGATGACTTCCGCGCCGGCTTTCTCGTTGGCCAGCTTGAGCCGCTCGGGGACCCGGTCGATGGCGATCACACGGCCAGCGCCACGCATCCAGGCGCTGCGAATGGCGAACTGGCCGACCGGGCCGCATCCCCAGATGGCCACGGTATCCCCGGGCTCCATGTCACAGTTGTCCACGGCCATGTAGCCGGTCGGGTAGATATCCGAGAGAAACAGCAACTGATCGTCGCGCAGTTCGGACTCGACCTTGATCGGGCCGACATCCGCATAGGGCACGCGCACATATTCGGCCTGGCCGCCGGGAATGCCGCCGAGCATGTGCGAATAACCGAACAACGCGGACGGCGAATGGCCCATGGCGCTGGCGGCCATGTCGGCGTTGGGGTTGGACTCGTCGCACAGTGAATACAAGTGCTTGTTGCAGAAGAAGCAATCGCCGCAGGCGATGGTGAAGGGCACGACCACACGATCGCCCTTTTTCAGATTGTTCACCGCCGAGCCGGTTTCGACGACTTCGCCCATGAACTCGTGGCCGATGATGTCGCCTGCCTGCATACCCGCCATCAGGCCGTTGTAGAGGTGGAGGTCGGAACCGCAGATCGCGGTCGCGGTGATCTTGAGGATCGCATCGCGCGGTTCCTGAATCTTGGGATCATCCACGTTATCTACGCGAACGTCGTGAGTGCCGTGCCAGGTCAGTGCTTTCATGATAGTGACTCCTTGTCGCTAGCTGACTCCGTGTCTGCGACCCTTCGCCAGATGCCGCACGGGCGGGGGTCAAGCCGGTACAGCTGCAAACACGTCAGGCAGTAATTTTCCTTTAATTACAAATGTTTACCTTTGGTCTTTGAGACCTTGGGTTTATTCAACCTAGAACAGCCTAGAGGGCTGTCAAGCACGCGTTCAGGGCGCTGCTATACCTAGCCACAAGCGGGGCACTGGGTCGCCGTGGCGTGAGCTTGCCCCGCTCCCGCGGGCATCAAATACTGACCAGCGATTCCCACCAGCGGGTGAGGCTACGCTGCCAGTCTGGGGCTTGCCGGTGTTCGTCACGCGTGTCGTTGAGATAGACCGTGGCGGTGAGGCCGGCCGAGAGTTGGACGTTCTCGGGGACCTCGTCGAGGGCGATGCGCACGGGGATGCGCTGCGAGAGTCGGACCCAGTCGAAGGAGGTGCTGACGTTCGCCAGGCCGTTGCCTTGGCTGTCGAGGCTCTTGTCGGAAATGCCGCGTGCGATGCTGTCGACATGGCCCCAGAGCGGCGTGTCGCTGGCAAGCAGTTGGATGCGTACCGGCGCGCCGATATCGATGGCGTCGAGCTTGGTTTCCTCGAAGTAGCCGGTCACATGAAAGCTGCCGGCATCGACCAGGGTGACGGCGTCTTCGCCGGCCGAGACGTACTCGCCGGGGCGCAGCAGCAGGTTGGTGACATAACCGTCGACCGGGGCGCGCACGGTGGCGCGTTCGAGGTCGAGCTTGGCCTGCTCGACCGCGACCTGGGCTTGCTCGACCTGGGCCTGAGCGCTGGAGTAGGCGAAGCGCGCGTCATCGCGATCTTCCTGCGAGGCGTAGTCGCCGAGTTTTTGACGGCGGGCGTTGGCGGCCTTGGCTTCCGCGCGCTGCTGCTCGAGGCTGTCGAGATTGGCCTTTGCCTCGGCCAAGGCCAACGCGTAGCGCTGCTTGTCGATGGTGAATAGCACATCGCCGGCATGCACGAAGTCGTTGTCCTCGACCTGGAGGTCCTCGACCAGCCCTGAGACGTCGGTACCGAGATTGATAACATCGGCCCGGACGCGGCCGTCGCGCGTCCAGGGGTCGTGCATGTAGTGATTCCATATCTGCGCGATGGCGATCACGGCGAGCGCGAGTATCGCCAGGGTCAGCAGCGGGCGCACGTATCGGCGTGCGCGCGGGGAGAGCGTCATGGCGTCATCCTTCTTGTGAGTGGGCGATCGGCAAGGCACCGGCGAGGGCGAGTACCGACCACAGCAACAGGGCGTAGAGTGCGATGTCCACGAGCACCGGTTGCCAGAACCAGTGATAGACACCCAGGCGCGTGAACACGCGCCGCAGCAGTAGATAGAGGCCGAGCGTGACGAGAACGGGAACGGCCAGTGGCGGTATCAGAAAACCGAGAAACGTCCATTCAGCGAACATGTGGCGTCTCCTGCCGGATGGGCGCCTCGTGGCGGTCGTGCGAGGCGGTTTGGGGCGCGTCGTCGGCTTGGGCCTCCAACGTGACGCCGGGCGCCTCACGCATGAGATGCCCCAGCATGGCGATTTCCCCCGCCGTGGCGACGGAGAGCTGGGGCGCGTGATAAAAGCGATCGACCCAGTCGCGGGCCTGATCGGCAAGCTCGTGCCAGACCTCGGGCGAGTGGTGTCGCCGCGCGACCAGGCGCTGGCCGATATCGTCCAGCCAGGCCTCGAGCTCCCGGCGATGCGGCGCGAGATCCTCGCGCAGCCGCCGGATGCGCCACACGCATAAGGCGAGGGCGTGCAGGTCGAGCGCCTCGCGCAGCGTGTCATCCGCACCGCCTAAAGCGACGATGCGCCCTAGCCGGTCGTAGAGGCGGCTCTCCAGACGCGCCCGATTGGGTAACGCGGGCTCGCGCATCAAGCGCGCCACGCCTTGCCAATAGGCGCCGAGCAGGGTGCGGATACGCTCGGCGGGCGAGCGCTGGCGCATCAGTGCATAGGTGAACATCGCCGTGGTGGTGCCGATCACCGAGGCGAGACCGCCGTTGATGTAGGTCGTGGGCGAGAAGGTGTAGGTGCTGTGCAGATTCAGCAGCGTCATCAGCGTGATGGCGCCGGAGAGCCCCATGGCCGCCCAGCGCGGATGCGGCGTGAGGAGCGTGCCGACCATGACCGGTATGCCGATGGCGATGGCCAGCAATGGGAAGCCGTTGATCACCGGCAGGACCAGAAACAGCAAGACCGCGCCCAGGGTGACGGCGGCGAGCGTGCCCCACAGAAACTGATAGACCACGGCGGCGGGATTGGGCGCCTTGGCGAACAGCATGGTGAACACCCCCAGCAGCATCATGGCGAGATAGCCGGAGTGCCAACCGCTGTGTATCCAGAACAGGCCCAGCAACTCGAAGGCGACGAAGACGCGCAGGGCGTTGAAGCGGGCGACGAAGTGCTCGTTGTGCGTGGTGCGGGTACGCTTTTCTCGCGGCAAGGTGTGCACCTTGGCCGAGGCCGGGTCGTTCAGTGCATGGCGCAGGCGCCGGCCGTGCTGGAGCAGGCCGAGCACCTCCCCGAGACGTTGGCGGACCAGCTCGGCGCGCACGCGGCTGCGGGGGCTCACGCGGTCCGGGTCCCACTCGAAATCCGGCAGCGTGAGTTTTTCCTGCGGCTCGCCGGCCGGCTGTTCGGCGATGGTGGCGAGTAGCGGCGCGGCATGCGCGTTCAATTGCGCCAGCCAGTGCTCGCCGTCCTCACAGGCGCGCAGGTAGTCGAGGGCGGTTTCCAGCTCGCGGATGGCGGTGATCAGCGCCAGGCTGTCACTGGCGAAGCGGTCCAGCGCGGGAATGAAACGACTCAAGCGCCGGGTTTCCAGGCGGGTGAGACCGCGTAGCTTCTCGAACTGCTGATAGTCGCCGAGCAGCGCCTTGAGACGTGCGTCCTGCGTCGCGCGGGGGCGTGGGCTGTCCAGGGTGGCCAGGGTTTCCTCGGCGGCGCGTTTCAGGAATCCGGAGAGCGCCTCGGGGAGCGCCCGGCTCCCGAAACGCGGTGCGATGAGCAGGTGCATCAAGACGCCGCAGCCGATGCCCAGTGCGGTTTCCGTAAAGCGCCCCAGCGCGATGGTCCAGATGTCCTCGACTCCCGTACCGAGGGCGGTCAACGACACCAGCGTGGCGGTATACCCGCTGAGCATCATCACGTAGCCCAGGTATTCGTCCTGCTCGAGCATCACCCAATACATGCAGAACGCCAGCCAGGCGCCGGAGAACAGCAGATATAACATCGGCTGCTGGCCGAAGAACGCGATCAGTACCAAGCCGGCGATGGCGCCGAACAGGGTGCCGAAGAAGCGTGCCACGCCACGCCCGATGATGATGCCGATGGGCGGTGTGCCGCCGGTAAACATCACCGGCTGCAGGGTGACGATCATCACCGCGAGGATGGCCCAGGCGGGCTGGTACAAGTCCAGACGCAACGCCAGGAACAGCGCCAGCCAGACGGCCAGCACCGTGCGTAACGCCAAGAGCCAGTGATCGGTGGAAATGCGCAGCATAACGATATCCGGCCCCGGCCGCGGGGCCGAGGCAATCAGGGAAAAAGTCAGATAAATATTAGTCTGCGAATTATCTCAGTCCGTGCGACATTTGTCTAATGGGGCAGGCTCACGGTAGCCGGCGCCCCCTGGAAATTTCATCCAGCGCCCTCATCTTTTCTCCCAACCAGACACCGACTCACATTCCTGCGATCAGGAGGACGCCATGAGCTTCCAGGGCGAACAATATCCCGGCGTGCAGACGCCGTCGGCCGAAACCCAGGGGTTTCGTTTCAACCACACCATGCTGCGCATGAAGGATCCCGAGCGCTCGCTGGCGTTCTATTCGCGCGTCTTCGGCATGCGTGTGCTGCGTAAGCTCGACTTTCCGGAAATGCAATTCACGCTCTACTTCCTCGCCAATCTCGGCGATGACGAGGACGTGCCGGAGGATCCGGCCGAGCGCAACGCCTATACCTTCGCGCAGAAGGGCATTCTCGAGCTGACCCACAACTGGGGCACCGAAGACCAGGAAGGTTTCGCCTACCACGACGGTAACGCCGAGCCCCAGGGTTTCGGGCATATCTGCTTCTCGGTGCCGGATCTTCCCGCTGCGGTGGCGTGGTTCGACGCCAACCAGGTCGAATTCAAGAAGCGCCCGGAAGACGGCAAGATGAAGGACGTTGCCTTCGTTAAAGACCCCGATGGCTATTGGATCGAGGTCGTTCAGCCTGAGCTTTCCAAAGGCTTGGGGCAGTAAGCCACGCGGTCGCATGAACCTGAAAACCCGATGCCAACGCATCGGGTTTTTTATATGCTAAGGAATGTGGATGGCGGAGATATTACGTTGAAAGTACGCAAGAGGCGCTTGATGCGGGAACCGTTTGCCTCGGGTAACGTCTGATGAAGGTGTTTGGCAAGGAACTCCCACCTTCTTGGTAGAGAAGCCCTATGATGGATCGACGGACCTTACTCAAGCGCTCTCTGGCCTTGGCGGCCTTTTATGGACTGCCCGCCGCGCCGCTGCTGGCGGCGACGCGCGACATGCCCGAGATCGCCGATGGCGAGCCCAGCGACTTCAGCTTCGAATGGTTGCAGCGCGTGGCCAAGGAAATGGCCAATTCCAGCTATCAAAACAACGTACGCGAGTTGCCCCCTACGCTCGCGAATATGACCCCGCAGGATTACAACGCCATCGGTTACGATCCGGGGCATTCGCTGTGGCACGGTCTCGATGGCGAGCTCGACGTGCAGTTCTTCCACGTCGGCATGGGCTTCAATCAACCCGTGCGCATGTACGCCCTCGACCCGGACTCGCGCCAGGCCCGCGAGATCCACTTCGACCCGTCACTGTTCCGCTATGGCAAGGCAGACGTCGACGTCTCTCAGTTCGAGGACGAAGAGACGCTGGGTTTTGCCGGTTTCCGCGTCTTCAAAGCGCCTTCGCTCACCGAGCGCGATATCGTCTCTTTTCTCGGCGCCAGTTATTTCCGTGCCGTGGATGACACCTACCAATACGGTATTTCGGCACGCGGGCTGGCGGTCAACACGTTCGCCGAGTCGACGAAGGAAGAATTCCCCACCTACACACGCTTCTGGCTTGAGACGCCGGCCCCGGACAGCACCACCTTTACCGCCTATGCTCTGCTCGACTCGCCCAAGGTGGCCGGCGCCTATCGCTTCGTCATCCACTGTGAGGAAGAGCGCGTGGTCATGGAGATCGACAAATACCTCTATCCGCGTGAGGCTATCGAACAGCTGGGGATCGCCCCGATGACCAGTATGTTCAGCTGCGGCACCCACCAGCGGCGTATGTGCGACACCATTCATCCACAGATTCACGATTCCGACCGTTTGACGATGTGGCGGGGTAACGGTGAATGGGTATGTCGACCGCTCAACAATCCGCCGGTCTTGCAGTACAACGCCTTCGCCGACGATGCACCCAAGGGCTTCGGGTTGTTGCAGACCGAGCGCGATTTCGAGGCCTACGAAGACGTGATCGGCAATTACCACGAGCGTCCCAGCCTCTGGGTCGAGCCACGCAATGACTGGGGCAAGGGCGAAATCCAGTTGATGGAGATTCCCACCACCGGTGAAACCATGGATAACGTGGTGGCCTTCTGGAAGCCCAGCGAAGCCGTCGAGCCGGGGGATTCACTGAACTTCAGGTACCGTCTTTATTGGAATGCGAGGCCGCCGGTGACCACGGATCTAGCGCGTATTCGTGCGACCCGCAGCGGCATGGGTGGCTTCACCGAAGGTTGGGCGCCCGGCGAGCACTATCCTGGGGAGTGGGCGCGGCGTTTCGCGGTGGATTACGTTGGCGGCGATATCCTGCGTATTGCCAAGAACGGACCCCCGATCATGGCGCAGTTGGAAGTGTCGCGCGGCAAGACGAGCGACATTCAGATTTTTCAGGTCGCAGAGTTCGAGGGCATTCGCGTGATTTTCGACTGGTATCCCACGGAGGATTCGGTCGATCCCATCGATATGAGAATGGTCCTGGAAGGCGACGGCGAAGCGCTGAGTGAAACCTGGCTTTACCAGTACTTTCCGCCGCCCCCGGAGCAGCGCGAGCACCCGCCGCACCCGCTCGATACCTGATCGTTCGAGGCCACCGAGAGGGGTGATCGTCTAGAAATCGCACTCACATAAAACAGTGTTATCATGCTGCGCGTTCCCAATAAAAACCAATTAGGTAAGGAGAACTGGCATGAACGCATCACCCTCTCTGGTCTCTCGCGGTACGCGCGCTGTGCTACTCGGCGCTTGTCTGGCCGTCGCTCCGCTTGGAATGGCGCAGGCCCAGGACGATACTACCGAGGTGCGCTTTTCAGTGCCGCCGTGGCCAGGTGTCACGGTGAAGACCGAACTCGCCGCGCAACTACTCGAGACGCTGGGCTACACGCCACAGCAAGAACAACTCGGTACCACCATCACCTATCAAGCGCTCAACGAAAATGAGCTCGACGCCTTCCTGGCGGGCTGGTTGCCAGCGCAACAAGGCATGTACGACACCGCCATGGAAAAAGGCACTTTGGTTGATCTGGGCAATAACGTCGACGGCGCGCGCATCGGCTTCGCGGTGCCGCGTTATGTGGCCGAGGCCGGCGTGACCTCCGCCGAGGATCTCGACACGCCGGAAAACGCTGAGCGTTTCGGCCGCACGGTGTATTCCATCGAGACCGGCACGGGTATGAGCGAACAGCTCAACGCCGGCGTCGACAGCGATACTTACGGCCTGGGCGACTGGGAACTTTCCGAGACCTCCACGCCGGGCATGCTGGGCGCCGCCGATAGCGCTATCAACAACCAGGAATGGATCGTCTTCGCCGGTTGGACGCCGCATTGGATGAACATCAAGTATGATCTCGCCTACCTTGATGACCCCAAAGATCTATGGGGTGAAGACGGCGGCCGCAGCGATGTGCGCACCTTGGTCACGAAGGAATTCTCCGAGGCGCACCCCAACGCCACCAAGTTGCTCGATCAGTTGGACTTCACCGCCGACGATCAGAGCGACATGATCCGCCGCTACGATCAGGACGAAATGCCCAAGGACGAAGCCGCCATCGCCTGGATGCGCGACAACGCCGATAAGGTGGAAGGCTTCCTGGATGGCGTCACCACCCGCGACGGCGAGCCTGCCTGGCCGGTGGTGCAAAAAGCGTTCGATCTTTAAGGTTCTGCAATATGGACTGAAGAAAATCAGCCAGTAACGTAGCAACAAAATGAGTGCATAATTGGTACTCGTGTGCCGTTCGATTGTTTTGCGAGCGGCGCGTCTGCTTCGTCATTTTGAGGTCAATCCTTACCCATATTTCTTAATATTTCGCAAAAATGACGAACGGGTTCACTAAGTGTCTCATCCTTCCTAGTCAATATCCCAAACGGCGATAGCGTTCTGCCGACGGAGATCGGTAGTGCCTCGATTTCCCCAAATTTCAAATAGTCTCGCAGTACTGATTCTGGCAGTACCAATATGCCGTTACCACGCTTGACCAATTGCAGACCTGCAAAAATGGAACCGCACTCAATGATGTCACGTGGTGACATTAAGCCAGCCATCTCGAACTCCTTCTCCAGCACCTGACGTGCCGGACTCTCCAATGGCTGGAGGATCCATGGCCATTCCTCAAGCAGCGGGGCCAACGGAAGCTCTACGGAGCCGGTTAGGGGATGGTCATGACGTACCACTGCCAGCATGGTCTCGTTATCCAGCGATTCGAAGTCAAATAGGTTGTGCTGAAGTGCAGTCACATAGCGAGCGATGGCGATATCAATTCGGTTATGGGCTAGTAGCTCTACTAGTTGATCGCTCGTTTCGCCGAGCATACGCACCTGCAATAGTGGGCGCTGGCGCTTCATTTCGATCACTGCCTCGGCTACTAGGTCAGGAGCTGCACCCATGATTGCACCCAGCACGAGTTGTCCTTGATCGCCCAACTGGTGGCGTTGTAGCGACTCGGCACAGCGCCCTAGTCGAGTCAGCGCGCTTTGGGAAAATTCAATCAGCACTTCACCGAGCTGGGTTGGAAGGACGCCGCGTGGAGTGCGCTCGAACAGCTGGCACTCGAAGGTGGATTCGATCTCGCGGAGCATGCGTGTTGCCGCAGGTTGCGACATGTTCAGCGTGCGCGCTACCTGATGAAGATTGCGATGCTCATTGAGTAGTGAGATCAGCAACAGATGTTTGTAGCGAAGGCGGTTGAGCAGCATCGCTTGGTGCGTCGCATCGGGCATGGACCACATCCTTTAGTGAGAGCAGTTTCAGGTTATCGATAACGGCAGCCTATCTCAGCGATTTGGCATGCGACATTGGTATAACACTGCGGATCTCGCATAGATTAAGCTTTATCTCGTGTTTCCCATCATATGCGGCCTCTCGGCTAACTGATAACAAAAAGGTATCAATTGTGCCGCTCTGCGTATTAGTCAAGTGGCGCTGTCACGAGTATCTATTGTTTCTACAACCTGTTTTGGACTCTTTTAAATAAGGATGACGCCATGGCGATGCCTACTGTGAAGCATGTTCGTGCGTATACCGTTCGCGGTGGTGGTGCTGATTATCACGACCAAGGGGAAGGGCACTGGATCGATAGTCAGATTTCGACTCCGATGAGCAAGTATCCGGAATATCGCATGACGCGCAGCAGCTTTGGGCTCAATGTGCTCGGCACTTTGGTCGTTGAGGTCGAGGCCAGCGATGGCACGGTGGGTTTCGCGGTGACAACTGCCGGCGAGATCGGCGCTTTCATTGTCGAAAAACATTTGGCGCGTTTCATCGAAGGCCAGAAGGTTACCGATCTCGAGAAAATCTGGGACCAGATGTTTAACGCCACACTCTTCTACGGTCGTAAGGGGGTAGTGCTTAATACTATCTCTGGCGTCGATTTGGCGCTTTGGGACCTTTTGGGCAAGCTGCGCCAAGAGCCTGTGCACGCCATGCTCGGCGGCCCGGTACGCGACGAGTTGACCTTTTACGCCACTGGTGCCCGCCCTGACCTCGCCAAGCAAATGGGGTTCATCGGCGGCAAGATGCCGCTCCGCCATGGCCCGGCTGAGGGTGATGAGGGGCTGAAAAAGAACCTCGCTCAGCTCGCTGACATGCGTGAACGGGTCGGCGACGACTTCTGGCTGATGTTCGATTGCTGGATGAGCCTTGACCTCAATTACGCCACCAAATTGGCCCATGGTGCCCGGGAGTATGGGCTCAAGTGGGTCGAGGAAGCTCTGCCGCCCGATGATTATTGGGGATACGCAGATCTCAAACGCAATATGCCACCCGGGATGTTGGTCAATACCGGCGAGCACGAAGCGACGCGTTGGGGGTTCCGCATGCTGCTGGAGATGGACTGTTGCGACGTTCTCCAACCCGACGTTAATTGGTGTGGCGGCGTCACCGAGCTGGTCAAGATTTCGGCGATGGCCGATGCCCACAACAAGCTGGTGGTGCCGCATGGCTCCTCGGTCTACAGCTACCATTTCGTGATCACCCGCCATAACAGCCCGTTTTCTGAGTTTTTGATGATGGCGCCTGACGCTGACGAAGTAGTGCCGATGTTCAATCCGCTACTGCTGGACGAGCCAGTGCCGCAGAACGGGCGTATGCGCGCTTCAGCACTCGACGCGCCTGGCTTCGGTGTACGCTTGAACCCCGAAAGCGATTTAGTCCGTCCCTACGAGCACTGAGCTGCGGAGAAGACGAGATGCCGATTCACGCCGTTCGAATGACCCTATATCCCGGCCAGGAAGCCGAGTATCGGCGGCGTCATGATGCGATCTGGCCTGAGTTGGTCGAAGCCCTGCGCGAGGCGGGCGTCGAGGAGTACCGCATCTTCTTCGATCCGCAATCGCGTCACCTGTTCGCGATCATGTGGCTTGCCGAGGATCATCATATTGATGACCTGCCGGCGCTGCCGGTGATGCAACGTTGGTGGAATGCCATGGCCGATATTATGGATACCGAATTGGATGCTTCACCTCAAAGCGTGGCGCTGGAAGAAGTATTCACGTTACGGCCCAAGGAATGACAACCATGCAAGTGATCGATGCGCATGCGCACTTTTGGAATCTCGGTCTGGGCAACCAACCTTGGCTTGAGCACCCCGAGCCCAATCTCCTTGGCGACTACCGACCGATGGCCCGTGACTATGGTCCCGCCGACCTGCGCCGAGAGAGTGATGCTATTGAGCTACTCGGCGCTGTGCATATCGAAGCCGATGCCGTCGATCCGGTCAAGGAGACCCGTTGGCTTGCGGGGCTCGACGACGACGGTGACCCAGTGTTGCCTTCGGCGCTGGTAGTAGGTGCCGACTTCTCGCAACCGGATACCGCCCAAGTGCTCGAGAAGCAGCTCGCGATGAGCGATCGGGTGCGAGGCGTGCGCCAGATCCTCAATGTCCACACTGATCCGCTCTATGACTACGTCGGGCGCCATTTTATGGACGAGCCTGTCTGGCGTGAAAATTTCCGCCTGCTGGAGCGACATGGATTGTCGTTTGACCTGCAGATCTATCCGTCGCAGATGTACCGAGCCGCCGAACTTGCCGACGCACACTACAATACGCTGTTCTTGCTCAACCATGCCGGGATGTACGTTGACCGTCATGGCGTCCCAGGCTGGCGAGCTTGGCGTGACGGCCTACGGCGTCTGGCCGCGCGCGACAACGTCGCTATTAAGCTCAGCGGTTTCGGCATGCTCGACCATCATTGGACGGTAGGCAGCATCCGCCCGTTGATTCTCGAAGCGATCGACGCCTTCGGCGTGGAGCGTTGTCTGTTCGCCTCCAACTTTCCGGTCGATAGCCTCTATGCCCGTTACGCCGATGTCTGGCACGCCTACGCGGATATTGTCGCCGATGCTTCAGCGGCGGAGAAGCAAGCATTGTTCATCGATAATGCACGACGCCTCTACCGCCTTCCCTCCGCTATCCCGGCGCAGAATTCATGACTCAGGAGTCTTTCATGCTGCTCAACGATAAGACCGTCATCATCACTGGCGCCTCACGAGGCATTGGCCGCGCGGCGGCCGTCGAGTGCGCTCGTCAAGGCGCTAATGTCGTCATTGGCTACAGCGGGAGTGCCTCGAGCCAGCCGCTCGTCGACGATCTGATCGCGGAAATCCGAGCGCTGGGCCGCGATGCCAGTGCGGTGGGCGCCCCCGCTGGCGACCCGGAAACTGGCGAAAAGCTGGTCGAGTCGGCAGTGACGCATTTCGGCGGTGTCGACGTCTTCGTCAACAACGCCGGCATTTGTCCGTTCCATAGCTTCCTGGATATGCCACGCGAGACGTATTTGGAAACCGTCAACACCAACCTCAACGGCGCCTACTTTGCGGTCCAGGCTGCCGCTAACCGCATGAAAGAGCAGGGAACGGGAGGCGCGATTATTGCCGTAAGTTCGATCAGCGCCCTCGTCGGTGGCGGTATGCAGACTCACTACACGCCGACCAAGGCGGGACTGGTGTCGTTAATGCAATCCTGTGCCGTCGCACTGGGGCCGTATGGCATCCGTTGCAACGCCGTACTGCCCGGCACCATCGAGACCGATATCAACAAGGACGACCTCGCCGATAGTGAAAAGCGCGACTATATGATCGACCGCACGCCGCTGGGCCGGTTGGGTCGGCCGGATGACTTGGCAGGACCGATCACCTTTCTCGCTTCCGATATGGCCGCCTACATCACCGGTGCTTCGTTGCTGGTCGACGGTGGCATGTTCGTCAACCTGCAATAGGAGCCGACCGTGGAACTTCCCAAGAATCCATTCAAGGCAGCGCTGACCGGCGAAACTCGCTATGGCTGCTGGGCCGGCTTCGGTACTGCTTACGCCGCCGAGATCCTCGCCACTACCGGTTTCGACTGGTTACTGATCGACGGTGAGCACGCCCCTAATCCAGTCCCGGCAGTGCTCGGCCAGCTACAGGCCGTGGCGCCTTATCGCAGCGCCCCAGTGGTACGTGCCGTGAATCACGATCCGGCGCTGATCAAGCAACTGCTCGATGTCGGTACCCAGACATTGATGGTACCGATGGTTGATACCGCTGAGCAGGCCGAGGCACTGGTACGCGCAATGCGCTTTCCGCCCCACGGTATTCGCGGTGTGGGCGGCGGCCTGACCCGCGCCACCCGCTGGGACGCTGTCCCCGATTACATAGAGACGGCCCACCAAGAGTTGTGCCTGATCGCCCAGGTGGAGTCGCCGACGGGCATCGACAACGTCGAGGCGATTGCCGCCGTGGACGGGGTCGATGCGGTCTTCGTCGGTCCCGCCGATCTCTCCACCGGCACGGGACATGTCGGCAACCCGGGCCACTCCGACGTCCAAGCGATGATTCGCCGTGCCTTCGACGCAGCGCGGGATGCAGGCAAGGCTGCCGGCATTCTCGCGCCAGCCGAAGAGGATGCTCGCCGCTACGCCGAGTGGGGGTTCGATTTTATTGCCGTAGGGATCGACATCAGCCTGATGCGCCAGGCCGCACAGCAGACGGTGGCCCGCTACAAACAGCCAGGTACATCACCCTCGGCCACGTCGAGCACTTATTGAACCATGGTGTCTTGTAATGCAGACGCTAACTAACGGAGTCACAAAATGAGCAGTGATAACAGGACCTACCGGAACTACATCAACGGCGCCTTCGTGGAGGCGAACGACTACCTCGAGGTGCGCAACCCGGCCAACGGCGAACGCCTCTCGCGCGTCCCGGTATCCGCCGGGGCCGATGTCGAGCGGGCGCTGAGCGCGGCCCACGACGCCCAGCCGGCCTGGGCGCGGCTGCCCGCCGTGGAGCGCGCCAACTACCTGCGTCTGCTTGCCGACAGGATCCGCGGCGAGGCCAAGACCCTGGCGCGAGTGATCACCGAGGAACAGGGCAAGGTCTCGGGGCTGGCCGAGGTCGAGGTCAACTTCACCGCCGACTATCTCGACTACATGGCCGAGTGGGCGCGGCGCATCGAAGGCGAGATCATCGAGAGCGACCGCCCCGGCGAGAATATCTTCCTGTTTCGCAAGCCGCTCGGCGTGGTCGCCGGCATCCTGCCATGGAACTTCCCGTTCTTTTTGATCGCCCGCAAGATGGCGCCGGCGCTGGTCACCGGCAATACCGTGGTGATCAAGCCCAGCGAGGAGACCCCCAACAACTGCTTCGAATTCACCCGCCTGCTCGACCAGGTAGGCCTGCCCGCCGGGGTGTTCAACGTCGTCAGCGGTGACGGCGCCAGCACCGGCCAGGCGCTGACGGCGAGTCCGCTGGTCGACATGATCAGCTTCACCGGCAGCGTCGATACCGGTTCGCGGATCATGCGCAGCGCCGCCGACAACATCACCAAGGTCAACCTCGAACTGGGCGGCAAGGCCCCGGCCATCGTCCTCGACGATGCCGACATCGACCTGGCCGTGAAGGCCATTCGCGCCTCGCGGATCATCAACACCGGCCAGGTCTGCAACTGCGCCGAGCGGGTCTACGTGCAGCGCGGCGTCGCCGACGAGTTCGCCGACAAGATCGCCCGCGCCATGGCCGATACCACCTACGGCGACCCGTTGGCCCAGCCGGATATCGAGATGGGTCCGCTGATCAACCGCGAGGGGCTGGACAAGGTCGTCGCGATGGTCGAACGCGCCACCCAGGACGGCGCCGAACTGCTGACCGGCGGCCGGGTCGCCGATCTGGGCGCCGGCTTTCACTACCAGCCCACGGTGCTCAGCGGCTGCCGCAGCGACATGGAGATCATGCGCCGCGAGATCTTCGGTCCGGTGCTGCCGATCCAGATCGTCGACGATCTCGACGAGGCGGTCACCCTGGCCAACGACTCCGACTACGGTCTGACCTCGTCGGTCTATACCCGCAGCCTGGCCCGCGCCATGCACGCCTGCCGCGAGATCGACTACGGCGAGACCTACGTCAACCGCGAGAACTTCGAGGCGATGCAGGGCTTCCACGCCGGCACCCGCAAGTCGGGGATCGGCGGCGCCGACGGCAAGCACGGCCTCTACGAGTACACCCGCAGCCATGTGGTCTATCTCGAGACCTGAGCCTGACGACAATCACAACAATGGAGGTATGCGCCATGAGCGACATGACCCCTGATACCGCGGATAACGACCCGACCGCCGTCGGCGGCGAGTACGAACGCCAACCCGTGCCCGAGCGATCACGACTCGGCTTCAAGAACTTCATCGGCATGTATGCCGGCGAGCATACCGCCGGTACCGAACTGATGATCGGTCCGCTGTTCGTGCTCGCCGGCGTGTCGGCCTTCGATGTTGTCGTCGGCCTTATCGTCGGCAACGCGCTTGCGGTACTGAGCTGGATGCTGCTCACCGCTCCCATCGGTACCCGGGCGCGCCTGACGCTCTACTACCAGCTCGAGAAGATCGCCGGCCGCCATACCGTGATCCTCTACAACCTGGCCAACGGTCTGGCGTTCTGCTTTCTGGCCGGCGCGATGATCACCGTGTCGGCAACCGCGGTGGGGGTGTGGTTCGGCTTCCCGCTACCCACCCTGGCAGACCTGGCGCCCAACAGCCTCGGCTGGGTGCTCGCCGTGCTCGTGGTGGGTGCGGTTATCACGATCGTGGCGGCCTACGGCTATCGCTTCGTTTCCTGGTTCGCCAACATCGCCGCCCCGTGGATGGTTCTGATCTTCCTGGGTTTCGGTATCGTCTCGCTGAAATGGTTCATCGATGCCACCGGCACCGAGGTCGGCTCCGCCGGCGACCTGTGGGCACTGGCCGAGACGGCGATCTGGACCGGGGTGCACGTGCCCGGGCAGCCGGACTTCACCCTCTGGCATGTGATCTTCTTTGCCTGGTTCGCCAACATGGCAATGCATGTCGGCATGGCCGACCTGTCGGTGCTGCGCTTTGCCCGCAAGAGCTGGTACAGCATCGCCTCCGCCGCGGGCATGTACGTGGGCCACTTCATGGCCTGGCTGGCGGCTTCCATGCTGTTCGCCTTCCAGATGTACCAGGCCGGGCTCACATCGGAGTCAGCAGTCGTCAGTGCCGCCCGGGCCGGCAACATTCCGAACCCGCTGCCCGGCCCGCTGGCCGACCAGGCGCTGGGCGTGGCGGGGTTGATCTGCGTGATCATTGCCGGCTGGACCACCGCCAACCCCACCATCTATCGCGCCGGGCTGGCCTTTCAGGCCATCGTGCCGCATGTCTCGCGCTTCCGGGTCACGATCGGCACCGGGCTGTTGACCACCTTCGTGGCGATGTTCCCGGGGGTGGCGATGCAGCTGCTGGGCTTCGTGGCGCTCTACGGCCTGCTGCTGATGCCGATCGGCGCGGTGATATTCATCGATTACTGGGTACTTCCGAAGCTCGGTCTGACCCGCTTCTACGCCGAACAGGCCGGGCACACGCTGACCATGCCGGTATTGGGCGCCTGGCTGATCACGCTGGCGATCTGCCTGGGCCTGGTGCAGTTTGCCGACATCGAAATCTTCTTCGTCGCGCTTCCCGGCTGGTTCATTGCCGCGCTGCTTTTCATCGCCCTGAGCTTCCTGGCCCAGAAACGGCAGGCGCCCCATGACGCCAGCGCGCTGGGGACAACCGCCAGTGCAACGACTTCCACCACCTCATCGAAAGTGGAGTAATCCGTATGCGTCTGATACTACAAATCGTCTCGCTCGCGATGCTGGTCCTGACGGTGCTATTCCCGATGCTCTACCTCTTCGGCGTGATGGGGGAGGTCGCCATGAAGTGGTCGTTGCTAATCGTAACGGTGGTCTGGTTTCTAGCCACGCCATTTTGGATGGGGCGTGAGAAACCCGCTAATCGTCAGGCTAGTTAGAAGACAGAAAAGGGGGCAGTCTCGAAAGGTTGCCACCCTTAAGCAATACGCAAAAGGGCGGTGCCTTGGCACCGCCCTTTGTCGTTTCCGGAGGGGCTCAGTCGTCGAGGGCTTGCGTCAGCTTGTCGACGTTGTGTTTGAACATGCCGAGGTAAGTGCTGGCCTCGCCGTCACTGGACAGGGCGCCCGCATAGAGCGTGCCGCCGATGGCGACGCCGGTTTCGTCCGCGAGTTGTTCGAGAAGTGCTGGATTGGTCATGTTTTCCAGGAATAGCGCTTGGACGTCGCGTTCCTGGATCTGTCGGATCAGCTTGGCCATATCGGCGGCGCTGGGCTCTGCGGCGGTGGAGAGTCCTACCGGGGAGAGCACGTCCAGCCCATAGGCATTGGCGAAATAGCCGAAGGCATCGTGATTGGTGATCAGTACGCGATTGGCCTCGGGAATCTCGCCGATCCGCTGTTGAACCTTGTTATCCAGAGCGTCGATGGCTTCGATGTATTGCCCGGCGTTGCGGCGATAGTCATCGGCGTGGGCGGGGTCCGCCTCGACGAGCGCGTCACGGATGTTCTCCACGTACCGCTTGCCGTTTTGCAGGTCCTGCCAGGCATGCGGGTCTTCCGGGCCATGCTCTTGGTCAGCACCATGGCTATCATCGTGGTCGTGGTCGTGGTCGTGGTCGTGGTCGTGGTCGTGGTCGTGGTCGTGGTTCGCGTGTTCTTCGCGCTCTTCGTCGAAGCTCAGGGCGTCGATGCCCTGGCTGGCGATGACGACCGGCCCTGCATAACCGCTGGCCTCCACCAGGCGGTCCAGCCAGCCTTCGAAATGCAGGCCGTTGACGACGAATAGGTCGGCCTCGCCCACGGCGCGTGCATCGGTGGGGCTGGGGGAGAAGACATGGGCATCGCCATCCGGGCCGACCAGGGTGGTGACGTCGATATGCTCGCCGCCGATGTTCTCGACCATATCACCGAGAATGCTGAAGCTGGCGACGACGTTCAGCGGCGCCTCGGCACGCGCTGCGCTGGAAAGCGTCAGGACGGCGGCGCCGAGCAGTAACGTCAAAGACTTGGACATGCAGTTTCCCTCTTGTCGGTGATAAGGCCGGTCAGGCTCATGATGGCGTGCAAGTTTTCTCGTCTGTTTCCAACGGCGTGGCGCGACGCCGTACGCGTGCCAGCAGACTGCCGTGACGACCACACAGCGCCGAGGCGAGATAGGCAATGCCGGCGACCAGGATGATGCACGGGCCGGAGGGCAGGCCCAGGTGGTACGAGACCAGCAAGCCGCCGGTGCTCGAGACCATGGCGATGAGGATGGACAAGCCGATCAAGCCCTCCAGCCGCTGCGACCAGAAGCGTGCAGTGGTGGCGGGCAGCATCATCAGGCCCACCGCCATCAACGTGCCCAGCGTCTGAAAACCGGCGGTGAGGTTGAGCACCATCAGCCCTAGAAAAACGCCATGCACCAGGCCGCCGCGAATCCCCTGGCCGCGCAGGAAAAGCGGATCGAGGCATTCGACCACCAGCACGCGGAAGATCAGTGCCATGACCAGCAGCGTAGCGCTGGCCACCGAGGCGATCAGCCATAGCGCGGTGTCGTCGATGGCGAGGATGGAGCCGAACAGCACATGGGTGAGATCGACACTGCTCCCGCGTAGCGAGACCAGCATGACCCCCAGCGCCAGAGAAATCAGATAGAAGCTAGCCATTGCCGAGTCTTCGCGATGGCCGGTCATACGCGACACGCTGCCCGCCAGCCCGGCCACCAACAGGCCGGCCACCAGGCCGCCGAGACTCATCGCCGGTAGCGAGAAGCCCGCCAGCACGAAGCCCAGTGCCACGCCCGGCAGTACCGCATGGGCCATGGCATCGCCGACCAGGCTCATGCCGCGCAGCATCAGGAACACGCCCAAGGGAGGTGCTGCCAACGACAGCGCCAGGCCGCCGACCAGCGCGCGGCGCATGAAGGCGTAATCGGTCAGCGGGGCGATGAGCCACGCATCCAGCGTGGTCAATAGGTCGAGCATGGCGGCACGTCCGGCAGGTTCAGGGAAATAAAAGGCGCCTGGGGATGCGCGTGGCGGCGCGCCGGCGCATGATGCCGCTCGAGCAGTGTAGCCGGCTCGACCCACTGGCCGTGGCCACCCGCCAGCAGCAGTACGCAATCCGCCAGGCGTGCCAGCTGCTCCATGTCATGCAAGACGACGATGACCGTGGCGCCGGCATTGGCGACGTCGCGCAAGCTGTCGCAGAGAATCTCCACGGTGTGCGTATCGACGTTGGCGAAGGGCTCATCGAGCAGCAGCAGTTCCGCCTCCTGCATCAGCGTGCGGCCGAGTAGCGCCCGCTGACGCTGGCCGCCGGAAAGCTCGCCGAGCGGACGGTGCGCCAGGCCGCTCAGCCCCAGGCGCTGCATGACCCCATGCATGTGGCGGTAGTCGTCCGGGCCGTAGCGTTTGAAGGTGCCGTGAGTGGGCCAGCGCCCGGTCAGCATCAACTCCTCGACGCTCATCGGAAAGGTGAGATCCAGCGCAAGCTGTTGCGGCAGCCAGGCGCGGCGCTCCTTGGGCATGGAGCAATGCACATGGCCGGAAAGCGGCGACAGCAACCCCATGATCGCCTGGATCAAGGTGCTCTTGCCGGCCCCATTGGCACCGACCAGCGCAGTGATCGCGCCGTCTTCGAACGTCCCGTTGACGTTCTCCAGCACCGTGCGCCCGCCTTGGGCGAGGGTCAGCGCCTCGAGGCTCAAGCGACTCATGCAAAGACTCCCATGGCCCACGCCACGGCCAACCACAACAGGCCCAGCGGCAGCAGTGCCAAAAGCACGCGGCGCCCGGCGCCCATCGACATCAGTGAAAAGTGACAAGGCCCATCCGGGCGGTGACGATGTGACATAACAACTCCTTTGAATGCCGAGGAGGTTATAACATAACAAAACGCTTGCCAAGCGCTTAGCTCAACTAATTGGCAGGGAGATCGTCGAGGCTGGAAAAGCATCCGATCAAGGACGCGAAAACGCAATAGGATAGCGTTTTCGGCAGGAGAGAGGGAAGTATGGAAAGGCTCTGTCACTGAGTACTGCGGAGCTACCATGTCAGGATGACCAATGGTCCAGCGTGCGGCACAAGGCTTGACTGAGGCATAAAGAATTGTTTTCTTTATACGCCTGTTCAATAAACGGCACTTTTCCGTATTGCTTCTAAGCTAGTAAAAGCGGCGTGCCGAGTCGTGCGTCTGCTGCCGTGAACGCAAACCTTGCCTGAATCAGATCAGGAATTCCTATGACGACACAATCTAATAATGAGGCGCCGTCACGCGATCGCCTCAATGGGCCGGTGTTCTACAGCTCGGTGGTTGGCATCGTCGCCTTCTCGCTGTGGGCGATGATCGCTACCGACCAGGCCAACTCGGTCATCAATGCCATCCTCGGCTGGATCTCCAATACCTTCGGCTGGTACTACTTCTTGACGGTGGTGATCTACCTGGTCTTCGTGATTTATCTGGGGTTGTCACGCTATGGCAATATCCGCCTAGGGCCTGAACACTCACGACCCGACTTCAATATCTTCTCGTGGTCGGCGATGCTGTTCTCCGCGGGGATCGGCATCGGCGTGATTTTCTTCGCGCTGGCCGAGCCGCTGACGCAGTTCTATAACGCGCCAAACGCGCCCGATGATCAAGTCGCCGCGGCACGCCACGCGATGGAGCTGACCTTCCTGCACTGGGGCTTTCCGGCTGGGGTATCTACACCCTGGTAGGCATGTCACTAGCCTTCTTCAGCTACCGGCACAACCTGCCGCTGACCATCCGTAGCGCGCTCTATCCGATCTTCGGCGACCGGATCTACGGCATGATCGGCCACGTAGTCGATACCGCTGCCGTGATGGGGACGGTATTCGGCATTGCCGCTAGCCTTGGGATCGGGGTCATCCAGCTCAACTTCGGGCTGGACTATATGTTCGGCATCCCAAAAGGCACCTGGACCCAGGTGGTGCTGGTACTGGGCATCGTGCTGTTCGCGACCATCTCCGCGGTGACCGGGGTGGAGCGTGGCATCCGCCGCCTTTCCGAGTTCAACATCCTGCTCGCGGTATTGCTGCTGCTGTTCGTGCTGTTCGCCGGCAAGACGATCTTCCTGCTCAATGCGCTGGTGATGAACATCGGCGACTACCTGACCAACTTCGTCAGCCTGTCGTTCAATACCTATGCCTTCGACCGGCCGACCGGCTGGCTGAACGGCTGGACGCTGTTCTTCTGGGCTTGGTGGATTGCCTGGGGTCCGTTCGTCGGGCTGTTCCTGGCGCGTATCTCGCGTGGCCGTACCATCCGCACCTTCGTGCTCGGTACCATGACGCTGCCGATCATCTTCATGTTCCTGTGGATGTCGTTGCTGGGTAACAGTGCCATCGACATGGCGATGAACGGCGCCAGCGAGTTCGGCGAGCAAGTGATGAACAATCCGCCTGCGGGGATCTACTTGTTCCTCGAATCGTATCCGCTGCCAATCCTGACTACTGCGGCGGTGAGTATTCTGGCGATCGTGTTCTTTATTACCTCCGGGGACTCCGGGGCGCTGGTACTCTCGAACTTCACCTCGAAGCTCAAGAACGTCAACAGCGACGCGCCGATTTGGATGCGCATTCTGTGGTCGGCGGTGATCGGTGTGCTGACCCTGTCGCTGATACTCGCTGGGGGACTAACGACGCTGCAGAGTGCGGTGGTGATCACCGGCTTGCCGTTCTCGGTCGTGCTGTTCTTCATGATGGCAGGACTGCTCAAAGCACTGAAGCTCGAGGCCTTCAAGGAAGACAGCCGGCGTCTGAGCCTGGCCGGCCAACTTTCCGGGCGTACCGGTGGCGGTGGAGAACGCGATACCCGCAACTGGCAGCAGCGTCTCCGGCGCGCCATGAGCTTTCCTGGCAAGAAGCAGGCGCGGCGCTTCATGGACGAAACCTGTAAGCCGGCCATGGAAGCCGTACGCGATTCGTTGCAGGAGCAAGGCGTATTCGTCGAAATTAATGAAGGCGTGCAGAATGGCGACGACTACATGTCGCTCAACGTCGACTTCGAGGACGAGCAGAACTTCACCTACCAGATCTGGAGTCAGGGCTTCTCGACGCCTGGATTCGCGATGCACGCCCCGCATGCCGACTCGCGCTACTACCGGCTGGAGGTTTATCTGCTCGAGGGTAGCCAGGGTTACGACCTGATGGGCTACACCCGCGATCAGGTGATCGGCGACATCCTCGACCAGTACGAACTGCACATGCAGTTCCTGCACCTCAACCGGATCGAGCCGGGCAACATCAACATGCCCGACAGCCCGGAACAGCCACCTTCATAAGGTGGGCTCGGTCGGCCGTTATGCGCGACCGGTCTCTTAAAAAGCTTGAGCCCCCGGTCGCGATGCGGCCGGGGGTTTTTGCGCGAGAGGGACTAGTAATACCAAAGGCTGCGAATCGTCTGGGCGTGCGGTTACCGAGTACGATCCTTTGTTTTTCGTATACCGAGTCTATACACTATACGAATGATCAAGAGCTTCCGACACAAAGGTCTGCGCAAGTTCTTTGAAACCGGCTCCACTGCTGGCATTCAGGCAAAGCACGCAACCAAGCTGCAAATACAGCTAACTGCGCTGGATAGCGCGACAGGCCCTGATGACATGAATGCGCCGGGTTGGAGGCTGCACCCCTTGTCCCGAAGCCTGAAAGGGCACTGGGCTATCATCGTCAACGGGAACTGGCGCCTCACCTTCACTTTCGAGGGTGAGGACGCCATTTTGGTTGATTATCAGGATTACCACTAGGAGGTCGTCGCATGAAGCGTATGCATAATCCTGCGCACCCTGGCGCCGTCTTGCGCGAGTACATTGGCGATCTCTCTATTACCGAGGCCGCCAAGCGACTGGGTGTAACGCGCGCTACGCTATCTCGGATTCTCAATGGCAGCGCCGGCATCTCGGCGGATATGGCGTTACGCCTCGAGCAAGCCCTGGGTACCAGCGCAGAGATGTGGCTGGAGATGCAGCTCAAGTATGAACTGTGGCAAGCATCGCAGCTGCCTCGCGCCCAGGTGACACCACTGCACGCGACGGGGTGATCGGGAGGTGAAGGACTGCTTGCTCACGCTTATAGGAAGTCTCCCGAATCAATAAAGCCACTGGCGTAGGGCTTCGCGATTGCCGAGTTCGATTTGCTGGGCACGGGGATCGCCTTCCACGTGGCGATGATTGATGCCGTATTCGCGCAACACGTATTGGGCGAGCGCGCAGCGGCAGGTGATCGCCAGCATGTGCTCTTCCATGGCGTAGTCCTGCGCGATGGCAATGCCTCCAATGAGCCGTTCCCCGCAGGCGCAGGGATGAACCGTCTCGAAACATGATCCGGTAGGGTTTGCGGATCCGTTCCCCGCAGGCGCGGGGGTGAACCGTAAGCGCAAAATAGTCGGTGGGATTCAGGGTAGGGTGCGTTAGGCGTCGTCTTCTGGTGGCTGGCTACCTGTGCGTTGCTTTTCCAGAATGCGAGGAGCAACGAATATCGCGACCATGCCAACGAGATCCAGCGTTCCGATGACGCCCGCAGCAACAGAACTGAAGGGTGCGATCACGGTGGCTGCCACGAGGCCGACGATGGCAACGGCTAACCCGTATCGTTGGCCACGTTCATCTTTCTTGATAGCACCCTCTAAACCCTTGCTACGCATGTCGTGCGTATGGTGCTGCTCGTCGACGGCCATATTTACGATGAGGCGACGTGTTTCCTCATCATAGGCATTCAGTTGCTCTGGAGGCGGGAGAGGGCCTTGATAGCTCACTTGCCGCATCATGGCGACAGATTGGTTTTGTGGCTCGGGTGTGGGGGCACTGACGATCAGATCGCCTAACCGTACCTGCTCTTCCTCGGAAAGCTGTCCATGATGCAACTGCTCAATAAGGCCGACGAACTCCTTTTGAGTTTCCTCGTCGACCTGTTGCCCGTCTTGAAGGGAGAGGTCGCGTTGAGAAGGCTGCTCACCGTTTGGTGGCGTGGTTGAAGGCATATTGGCTCAAGGCTGAACGGAGGTGACTGCCAACAGTTGTCCAATGTTGGGCAATACGTTCTTGATCACTGCCCTTGGGCATGTACTGGGCGTAGTTTTCGACTGGCCAAACATCCATCACGGAGCCTGCTGCACGCAGGGTACGGCTGCTCGTTACGCGACGTTTCATGACCTTACTCCTGAATAATGTTTTCCAACGCTATACGTTCAGCACGTTATCTTGCCGACGTTGCAGCGCTAGGAAGATAGAATCCTATGTCAAAGATAGCGCAAAATAAACCGTACAGTGCGAGACCATTTTCGCGTGACTTGGCCATATGCGTGTCATCAATGTGCGAATCACAAAGCGCCAGGCGTTATCGTCCAAGCCCCGCAAACGCAGGTGTCGCTTGCCTCAATAAAGCCACTGGCGTAGGGCTTCGCGATTGCCGAGTTCGATTTGCTGGGCACGCGGATCGCCTTCCACGTGGCGATGGTTGATCCCATATTCGCGCAGCACGTATTGGGCGAGCGCGCAGCGGCAGGTGATCGCCAGCATGTGTTCCTCCATGGCGTAGTCCTGCGCGATGAGCTCGCGTTCCGCTTGGCTGAGGCGCCGATCGGGGATGATCTCCAGTGTCAGGCGATTCTCCCAGTCTGCATCGTTCGCTTGGGCCGCGGCGTGCAAGGCATCGCCAATGGCCTCAGGCACACCACGAAAGCGCGATAACACGAAGTCGCGAAACGCCGCATTCTTCTCGCAATACGCGCGGACATGCCAGCGGCCCGCGGCATAGACCAGCGTATGCGGGGCGATGACCCTGTCCTCGCCGCGTGGCGATGAAAAACTCGCGTAGACGACCTCTAGGCGCTGCCGTTCACGCGCCGCCGAGACCACGGCTCGTACGACCTCGGGCGAGACATCGCGAATCGGCATTGGCACTGATTCCGTATTGGTCGCGCCCAGACCAAGCCCCACGAACTGCGGATTCAACGCATCGTGCGTGCCGAGCAGGTGCAAATACTCATCCACATGGCCGCGAATGAAGTATGGGGTGAACTGCGGTGTCGGTATCCAGGCCTTGCGAGAAGTATCGTAGGCAAGGTTATCCACCGCGACATCCTCGCGATAAATGCGTAGCACCTGCTGCGCCCGGTCCTTGCCCAGTTGAAAGGCCTCGCGCAGCGCGGAGGCCGTGACGCGTCCCTCCCAGTACGCCAGCAGCTCGATCACGTGATACCGCGCCCAGGTATCCCAGGCGAACGATGCCGTCTCCTTCATGACGTACCCCTCATGATCTTCCCCTTGCGAAACCGGCCGGAAAATTCCCCTGGTGTTTTATCCATGGGGTAGTCGGGCTCAATCGACTTTGCTTATATGAGGGTAACAGAGCGTAAGCCGTTGTAGCCGCCCCCAATGCCGGAGGTTCCATGGATGATTTGTCACCGTCGGATCTAAAGACGATCCTGCACTCGAAGCGTGCGAACCTGTATTACCTCCAGCATTGCCGGGTCCTGGTCAATGGAGGCCGTGTTGAGTACGTCACCGACGAGGGCAAGCAGTCGCGTTACTGGAACATCCCTATAGCCAATACGACATCGCTGCTGCTGGGGACCGGCACCTCGATTACTCAGGCGGCGATGCGCGAATTGGCCAAGGCCGGTGTGTTGGTCGGCTTTTGCGGTGGCGGTGGTACGCCACTGTTCGCGGCTAATGAAGTGGACGTGGATGTCGCCTGGTTGACCCCGCAGAGCGAATACCGGCCCACGGAGTATCTACAGCATTGGGTGCGCTTCTGGTTCGATGATGATAAGCGCCTCGACGCGGCTCGCGCGTTTCAGATGGCGCGGTTATCGCGCATTGAATCGCTCTGGCAAAGTCGGCCGCTCAAGGAAGCGGGTTTTGACATATCAGCGCAGCATTTGAGTGATGCACTGGCACAACATCGAGAAGCGATTGTCAGTGCATCCGATAACGTGGAATTACTGACGCTCGAAGCTCGTTTGACCAAGACGTTGTTCAAGCTAGCGGCTCAAGCGGTGACGTATGGCCAGTTCACGCGTGCCAAGCGTGGCAGTGGGACCGATCCCGCGAATCGATTTCTCGATCATGGCAATTACCTCGCCTACGGTCTGGCGGCAACGGCGACCTGGGTATTGGGGATTCCCCACGGTCTGGCGGTATTGCATGGCAAGACCCGCCGGGGTGGCTTGGTCTTTGATGTCGCGGACCTGGTCAAGGACGCCATCATCCTCCCGCAAGCGTTCTTGTCCGCTATGCGAGGTGACGAGGAACAAGAGTTTCGCCAGGCCTGCATTGAGCGGCTGACGCGTACCGAATCCCTCGACTTCATGATCGATACGCTCAAAGCCGTGGCCCTCGACCTCGGAGGGCCTGACACATGAATGTGCTGCTGGTTTCCCAGTGCAATAAGAACGCGCTCAAGGAAACGCGGCGCATTCTTGATCAGTTCGCCGAACGCCGTGGAGAGCGTACCTGGCAAACCCCGATTACGCTCGAAGGGCTCGACACACTAAGGAAATTGCTACGCAAGACGGCGCGCAAGAATACCGCCGTGGCGTGCCACTGGATTCGTGGCCATGACCATAGTGAACTGGTGTGGGTAGTGGGCGATGCCAAGCGCTTCAATCTACAAGGGGCAGTGCCGACCAATACGACGTCGCGCGATATTCTGCGCCGCGAAGACGAAAACGACTGGCACAGTGGCGAAGATATACTGTTGCTGGCGTCCATGGCGGCGCTTTTGCACGATTTGGGTAAAGCGACCGTAGCGTTCCAGCAACGTCTGCAAGGGAAATTGGAAGGGCGCAACCTGTACCGCCATGAGTGGGTGTCGTTGCGGCTTTTCCAAGTCTTTGTCGGTAATGACGATGACGCGACCTGGTTAACGCGGCTCGCCGAAGGCCGCTATCAGACGCAAGACTGGCTAAAGGCATTGGAGCGCGATGGGCTCGATGCCGAGCCTTCCGCCATATTCCGCCGCTTGCCGCCGTTAGCGGCGGCGCTTGGCTGGTTAGTCATTAGCCATCATCGTTTACCTCTCAAGCCTCCCGACGACACGTCGGACCCGTCGACCCGGGGGAGCCGCAATGTCACGCTCCAAATGGAGCAGTTGGATGATCTGCTAGGGCTCATCGACGCGCAATGGAATGAAATTCCCTCGACGCAAGAGCCGGCACGCATCACGCCTTATTGGCAATTCAAGCATGGCCTACCGGTGGACACACGTCGTTGGCGGGAGCGGGCTGCCAAGCAGGCGAAACGGCTACTGGCGCGATTATCCGATGACACGAATTGGCTCGATAGCCCTTATGTCATGCATCTCTCCCGCCTGTGCCTGATGCTTGCCGATCATCACTACTCAAGCCTCGAAGACCCAAGGCACCGTGTGCTCGGTGAGCCGCAGTATCCGCTGGTCGCTAATACCGTGCGCAAGACGGGGCAACCCAATCAATTGCTGGATGAACACATTCTGGGTGTCGAGAAGCATGCGGCCGTGGTGGCGCGGGCGCTCCCCAGTATGGATAGCCATCTGCCACGCCTGGCACGACATAAAGGCTTCCGCAAACGTAGTAACCATGCGCGTTTCCGCTGGCAGGACAAGGCGTTCGATCTTGCCCAGTCGCTGCGTGAGCGCAGCCAGCGCCAAGGTTTTTTCGGTATCAACATGGCATCCACGGGCTGCGGAAAGACACTGGCCAATGGGCGTATCATGTATGCGCTGGCCGACCCGGAGCAGGGTGCACGCTTTAGTATCGCGCTGGGGCTGCGCACGCTCACGCTGCAAACCGGCCAAGCCTTGCGTGAACGCCTCCACCTGGGAGAGGACGAACTCGCGGTGCGCGTCGGCGGCAGTGCCAATAAAGCCCTTTTCGATCACTACGAGCGTGAAGCCGAGGCCAGCGGTTCTGCTTCTCGACAGGGGCTGATCGATGAAGATGCCCACGTCGTGTTCGAGGGTAACTTCGAGAGTCACCCGCTGCTCAAACGGCTGGGAGAAGAACCAGGGACGCGTTCGCTGGTGGCCGCCCCCATTCTGGTATGCACCGTGGATCATTTGGTGCCGGCGACCGAAAGCACGCGAGGGGGCCAGCAAATCGTCCCCATGTTGCGTCTGATGAGCAGTGATCTGGTGCTCGATGAAATCGACGACTTCGATATCAACGATCTACCCGCATTGACGCGATTAGTGCATTGGGCTGGATTGCTCGGCTCGCGCGTGTTGTTGTCATCGGCCACCTTGCCCCCTGCCCTGGTGCGGGGTTTGTACGATGCCTACCGCAGTGGGCGCGAAGCGTACCAGCGCCATCGCGGCGAGCCTGGTTTGCCGGTGGATATTTGTTGCGCGTGGTTCGACGAAAATGACCGTCAGCATCATGACTGTGCCGATGGTGACGCGTTCAGCGCCGCGCATGCCGCCTTTGCCGAACGTCGGCTCAAGCGCTTGGCCGATAGCCCTGTGCGGCGGCGGGGGGAGCTCATCCCCATGCCGCCTCTGGGGAAACGGCCGGAAGAAATTCGCGCTGGCCTGGCCGCATTGCTACGTGACCAAGCTGCTCAACTACACGAGCGTCACCATTCTTGCGACCCGGTAACGGGCAAGCGCGTGAGCTTTGGCCTGATACGCATGGCCAATATCGACCCACTGGTGGATGTCGCCACCGAACTGTTTCAACTGGGCGCCCTCGATGACCAGCGGATTCACCTGTGTGTCTATCATTCCCGCCATCCGCTCGTCATGCGCTCGGCGATCGAGCGACGCCTGGACCAAACGCTGCAACGTGCCGAACCGGATCGAGTGTTCGAGCAGGCCGACATTCGGCGTCTCCTTGATGGCAGTGACGAAGCCGATCATTTGTTTATCGTTCTAGGCTCGCCGGTAACCGAAGTCGGTCGCGATCACGATTACGACTGGGCGATTGTCGAGCCCTCCTCCATGCGCTCGATCATTCAGCTTGCCGGGCGTGTCTGGCGTCATCGCGACAAGCGTTGCGACACGCCGAATATCCAACTCCT
Source organism: Chromohalobacter canadensis (assembly GCF_029544075.1). Lineage (GTDB taxonomy): Bacteria > Pseudomonadota > Gammaproteobacteria > Pseudomonadales > Halomonadaceae > Chromohalobacter > Chromohalobacter canadensis_A. Next base: position 493,461 of record NZ_JAJQJH010000002.1, read on the forward strand.
GGAGACCAACCTCAAACACCTGGAAGATTCTGGGCGCCTCGCCTTCCAGCGCCCGGGGTTCGAGACCGACGAGTCTTGGCGGCTCAATAATCACTCGTTGAACGCGTTGCTCACGCCGGATGAGTACCAGGTCATTGATGCTCGCCCGCGTGTGCTATCGCGTGAGGAACTGCAACCTCGTGACAGTCTGGTGGACCTGGAACATCAGCGGCTGACAACGCAGATGATCGAGCAGCGCGCCGCACCATTAACCAAGAAAGAGCTCAGGTTGGGCAAAACACCGCCATTACCACCACTAGGGGCTTATAGCTGGTATGTCGTGCCGCACATGCATTTGACCGGCGTATTGATCCAGCGTCAGCCATTTCGTCAGCAAACGCAGACAGATGTGGCACTCGCGTTGTTACCCGACGAAGGCGGTGAAACCTGGACACTGCACCGCGTGGAAGATGGCACCAAGCGTGGCGAAACGCTCTACGTGGAAGTGGAAGAGAGCCTGCTGACGCGAATCGACCTGGCGGCGAAGCAAGGCGACCGGATTCAACCCTGGGGAGCCGACGACTATCTGACGACGCTTGCCGACCTCGCCGAGGACCTGGATATCTCGCTTGATCGAGCTGCACGGACATTCGGCATCGTCAGCGTACCCGAAAGCACGCATGGATGGTGCTATCACCCCGTGCTGGGGTTTGTGAAGAAGTGAGGGCTGGCTTGAGGCCAGCCCTGGCTGCCTTTACGGCAGCATACGTTGCTTGAGCACCCAATAGGGTAATCTTCTAAGCTACCTGTACGGTAGGTAGGAGCAGTAGGGCATTGCTTTTTATCCATTACACTTTTAGGTGCGTCAGCAATCGGCTTTGAATTATTGCTTGACAGCGCCTTTTTACACACACTAAAGTAATCCCGTGAGTGGGGCAACACTCACGGGTAAAAGGCACTATTCGTATGACTGATCTCTCCCAGAAGTGGAAGAGAAAGGAGGATTCTAGTGTGGTTAGCTACCACATCGTTAGAAGAGCAGAGTAGCAGGTTTTAGCCTGCTAAAGCCCTGAGGGTTTAACCCTCAGGGCTCATTTTGCACGAATTCCACTCTCATGCAAAGGGGCTTGGCCCGTGCCTGATAGTTATAGTAATGGATTATCAAACATACGAAATTTAATAGATCTTTTCCTGAATGAGCGCTTCGATGCCAAAGCGGAAAAACTGGCTCCCGATGACCTCAAGTATCAAGCGTTGGTTGAACAATTCCAGCGTGGAAACTGGCTCAATGACGCCGCACGACGTGTCAGTCAACTACAAGTCGTGACCCACTCCCTCAAACCCATCCACCCTGATGCCAAGGGCTCTAATCTATATGTACCTCCTGAGTCTCTTGCTACGCATAAAGCGGTGGGAAGTCATGTGTTGCCAACGGACTTCGATGGCGATGTTGTGGGTAATGCCGCCGCTCTTGATGTTTATAAATTCTTGAAGCTCGAGTACGAAGGCAAATCATTGCTAGAGCGGGTGCTTGAGGAAGACGCCGAGCTAGCGCGTGCCTTGAGCGATAATGCAGAGCAGTCACAAGCTTGGATGAAGGCCTTTTCTGGCATTACCGAGCCTCGCGGTGAGCACGCTTCTCATACCCTTGCCAAGCAAATGTATTGGCTGACGGGTGAAGATGCGGTCGATAATGACGACTTCCACCTGCTGGCGCCGCTCTATGCAACCTCGCTGGCGCATCACGTATTCCAGACGATCAATCATGATCGCTTCAGTGACGTGGCCAAAGAAGCACGCAAGGCTAAGCGCGAGGAGCGGCTTAGCGAGCAAGAAGTTCATGCTTACCCCGATATCGCCACACAAAAGATGGGTGGTACCAAGCCGCAGAATATCTCGCAACTGAATAGTGAGCGAGGTGGTAATAACTACTTGCTAGCTTCTTTGCCACCACAGTGGGAGAAGCGTGAAACCTCACCACCTTATGGTGTGATATCTATCTTTGAGCGATTTGAACGTTTAGGGAGTGTAAGGCGCCTTTTAAGCCATCTCTCTTGGTTTCTTAATAGTGACCCCTCGCCCAACCTTCATACCCGTTCCAAAATAGATTGGATTAATTCCTCACTAATTGACGAAATGGTGTTGTTTGCTGCCAGGATTCAAGAAATTGAACCAGGTTGGAGTGCGCGCGAACAGTGTTTGCTACCTGATTCGGAGGCCTTTTGGCTGGATCCGGGGCGTGCTCAAGATGACAGCCATTTCCATGAAGGCCGCAAAAATACCGATTGGCCTAACGAAATTATTAACAGGTTTGCTAATTGGTTAAATGCTGCATTAGGTCACAGGCTTCCTGTGGGAGATGTTGAATTCCATCACTGGAAGCAAGAGCTTCGTCAGAATGCTTCCTACCAACGTCAATTGGACCGTGATCGTCGCTGGGTGACATCTCTAGAAAAGGAGTTAAGTGATTGGCTTAAGGGGCTAGAGGATGCATGAGATTGCAAATTTATTGATACTTCCGCGTCTCCGCGTACAAAACGCGAATGCGATTTCGAGCCCGATGACGTGGGGCTTTCCGGCCATGAGTGCTTTTGTGGGCATGATGCAAGCGTTGGAACGCAAGCTCGCCGCAGCGGATATCAACGTATCGTTGGAGCGTGTCGGGGTGGTGTGTCATGACGTTGAGGCGCAAGCGACCGAGGGCGGTTATACCCGCGCCTTTCATCTTACCCGTAACCCTGTCGATAAAACCGGTGGTACGGCGTCGATTGTCGAAGAAGGGCGCATGCACCTGGATATCACCCTGATATTCGCTATCGATGCCAAAGCCTCGGACGAACAGCGCCAGCATATTGCACAACAGGCGGGAGATATCGTGGCCGGGATGCGCATCGCGGGTGGCAGTGTGATGCCCAATTCTCGTGTTTCTCCTGACCGGCAACGCCCGGTGTGGATCGCGCTGGATGACGACTCGAGTGAACGTGAAAAACAGTTCAAGCGTTTGAAGCGCCGTTGGTTGCCAGGGTTTGCCTTGGTGTTACGCGATGACCGTCTGGCTGAACACACCGAGACGCTTCAAGCCAAAGACGAAAACGCGACAGCGCTGGATGCCTGGCTCGATCTTTCGCGCCTCAACCACGAATGCCATGTCGATTCCGAGAGTGAGCAGGTGCGTTGGGAAGTACGGCGCTCTTATCCGGGCTGGTTGGTGCCGATTCCGGTCGGTTATGGCGCCATATCGGAGCAGTTCGAGCCGGGTAGCGTGGCGAATGCGCGAGATACGCAGCTCCCGTTTCGCTTCGTGGAAAGCATTTATTCCATCGGTCAATGGATTAGTCCTCACCGTTTGACGTGTCCCGAAGACTTGCTTTGGTACGTCGATAACGATCTCGATGCCGGCCTTTATCGCCTTAACAACGACTATGCCCAGCGTGCACATAGCGCTTAATGACAAGGAGCCCAATAATGGCTAAGAAAGACGACGCTTTGAAAACCGCCTCCGTTCTCGCTTTCGAGCGCAAGCTCGATCCCTCCGATGCGCTGTTGTACGCCGGGCAATGGTCCCAGCGCGACGCGCTGGACGACTGGCAGCCAGTCACGGTTCGTGAAAAGTCGGTACGCGGTACGATCTCCAACCGCCTCAAGGCCAAGGAGCAGGACCCAGCGAAGCTCGATGCTGCAATCGAGAACCCCAACCTCCAGACCGTCGATGTCGCTACCTTGCCGCATGATACCGATACATTGATGGCGCGTTTCACACTACGTGTACTGGGAGGCGCTGGTACGCCATCGGCATGCAATAACGCCGACTATCAAGCCAAGTTGCAACAGGCCGTTACCGAGTATGTGCAGACGCAAGGGTTTGACGAACTGGCCCGGCGTTATGCTCACAATTTGGCGAATGGGCGTTTCATGTGGCGTAACCGGGTCGGCGCCGAACAAGTCGAGGTTCGTATTCGGCGCATGGAGCATGGCAAGGTCGCGCAAGAGTGGACCTTCGATGCATTGAGTTTGTCATTACGCGGCTTCGACAGCGATACGCAGACCTCGGAGTTGGCGCAAGATATTGCCGACGCCTTGGCGGGTAAACGCCATCTGATTCTTGAGGTGATCGCGTTTGCGCATGTCGGTAATGGGCAAGAGGTCTTCCCTTCGCAAGAGCTGATTCTGGAGCGTGGACGCGGTGACAAGAGCAAGACGCTTTATCAAGTAGGTGGCGTGGCCGGCATTCACTCCCAGAAGCTGGGCAATGCCATTCGCACCATCGATACCTGGTACCCAACGCCGGAAGATGGCAGCGACCTTGGTCCCATCGCCGTCGAGCCTTATGGCTCCGTGACCACTCAGGGCAGCGCCTATCGCCAGCCCAAGCAGAAGGTGGACTTCTACTCGCTGCTGGATAACTGGATGCTCAAAGATCAAGTGCCGAATACGGAGCAGCAGCACTTCGTGATGGCGACCTTGATTCGCGGTGGTGTCTTCGGCGAAGCGGGGTAAGCCATGGATCATTATCTCGACATTCGGCTGCGACCGGACCCGGAATTTCCGGCGGCAATGCTGATGAACGCACTTTACAGCAAGCTTCATCGGGCACTGTTTGATCTGCAGGCCGATGATATCGGCGTGAGCCTGCCCGACCACAAAACCGGCGTGCGTGCGCGCACGCCGGGGGATCGGCTTCGGCTCCACGCTCGACACAATCGCCTGGAACAGCTCATGGCGCTCCCGTGGCTGGCAGGGATGCGTGATCATGTCGAGTTGGCGGACATTGCACCGGTTCCGGCGGAAGTGAGTCATCGTCGTGTGGTACGCCGCCAGTTCAATACGGGCGGGCCTAGCCGGGTCAAGCGTTACGCACGCCGGCACGACATCAGCGAAGAAGAAGCGCGCCAATGCATGTCGGCACCTGCTGAGCGCAAGATCTCATTGCCGTTCGTGCAAGTGAACAGTCGCTCTAGCGGCCAACGCTTTGCGTTGTTTATCGAGCATGGCGAACCCCAAGAAACCCCGGTAGCAGGACGCTTCAATCACTATGGGCTGAGTCGTGAAGCGACAGTGCCGTGGTTTTGACCCTTTTTGGGAAAGTTCTATAGAACCCTTTTAAATCAAAATCCTAGCGCCACCTCCTGGAAAAGGGTGTGGCGCTTTCTTTAGGTGAATGCTCTTTAACAATCAGATATTTAGCCGTGATAAGCTCTAGTCAGCTGCCGCCCAGGCAGCTCAGAAAAGCTACCTCGACACCGCTGTGGGCCTGGACTCGTCAGCTGCCGCCCAGGCAGCTCAGAAAGCCACCAGTTGTCCCTAGTGGTGGGCTTCTTTGTCAGCTGCCGCCCAGGCAGCTCAGAAACTTACGCTGGGCATGGTAGTTACCGTTATGCTCGTCAGCTGCCGCCCAGGCAGCTCAGAAATTTCGCTGGGAGCGGATCTAGTGACGTACCAAGTCAGCTGCCGCCCAGGCAGCTCAGAAAATACGCCAGGGTCATCACTGGGCGCTTGCAGAGTCAGCTGCCGCCCAGGCAGCTCAGAAAAGACGAACGAGACCTTCACTCAGTCCCCGGTGGTCAGCTGCCGCCCAGGCAGCTCAGAAACATGACCCCCGAAAGTAGGATGTCCCTAACTCGTCAGCTGCCGCCCAGGCAGCTCAGAAAAACACTTTCGGACACTGGCCGAGGCGCTGCATGTCAGCTGCCGCCCAGGCAGCTCAGAAATTGAGAGCCCCGGATGCCGTTTCGTCAAACGTGTCAGCTGCCGCCCAGGCAGCTCAGAAACGCTGGCTCGCTCCCCCGCTGGCTCGCTGCCGGTCAGCTGCCGCCCAGGCAGCTCAGAAATCATCGCGGAACCCGGTGAAGTATTTGGGCGCGTCAGCTGCCGCCCAGGCAGCTCAGAAAAACACCTTGTGGCTTGATTCTTCGACCAGCTCGTCAGCTGCCGCCCAGGCAGCTCAGAAAGTGGCATAAGCCCCCGTTGACCACTCGGAGTAGTCAGCTGCCGCCCAGGCAGCTCAGAAAGCTGAACTGCACCACCCGAGGTTTCTTGCTGGGTCAGCTGCCGCCCAGGCAGCTCAGAAAATGAAGACTTCGATGTTATTGCGGATGACCAGGTCAGCTGCCGCCCAGGCAGCTCAGAAATCATAGTCGTAGGTGGGTACGCCCGTCAGATCGTCAGCTGCCGCCCAGGCAGCTCAGAAAGGACACCGTGACGCTAATGGTTGCGCTTGCGTGTCAGCTGCCGCCCAGGCAGCTCAGAAACTCGACGGGTTCAAGCAACTCCTGGCCGAGCTGTCAGCTGCCGCCCAGGCAGCTCAGAAACGTGGACAGGTCAGGTTAATACCCTGGCAGACTGTCAGCTGCCGCCCAGGCAGCTCAGAAAATCCCGACCCGCGAGTGCGTCGTCGTCGAGCAGTCAGCTGCCGCCCAGGCAGCTCAGAAATCGACCAGGTGGCAGGCGCGGTTGTAGCCGATGTCAGCTGCCGCCCAGGCAGCTCAGAAAGGTATGGGCAGGCCTTCCAGTCGTCGATGATCTGTCAGCTGCCGCCCAGGCAGCTCAGAAATCGATGATGCGCAGCTTCATGTCGTACGAGCGGTCAGCTGCCGCCCAGGCAGCTCAGAAAAACCCCTGGGTGTGGGTCGTCGAGTTCAGCGTGTCAGCTGCCGCCCAGGCAGCTCAGAAATCGAGCGTGATGCGTGATGCATGGCGCGGCATGTCAGCTGCCGCCCAGGCAGCTCAGAAATGGTCGGTCGCCGGGTCGGCGATGAGGGTCTCGTCAGCTGCCGCCCAGGCAGCTCAGAAAATAGAGATCGAGGCGTGACCGACGGCACCCTTGTCAGCTGCCGCCCAGGCAGCTCAGAAATTGTCCGTCGCGGGGTCGGCGATGAGGGTCTCGTCAGCTGCCGCCCAGGCAGCTCAGAAATTGTCGCCGCGCACCACGTGCCAATTGTTGTCGTCAGCTGCCGCCCAGGCAGCTCAGAAAGGGTTGTCGCTCCAAGCCAGCTTGAAAGAGCCGTCAGCTGCCGCCCAGGCAGCTCAGAAAATCAGCGTCAGGATCAGTCGGTCGAGATAGGCGTCAGCTGCCGCCCAGGCAGCTCAGAAAATATACCAAAGCGTACGGAAAGGCATGCATTCGTCAGCTGCCGCCCAGGCAGCTCAGAAAAGTTGCTTGGCACGCTCAGGCTCGAACCCGGCGTCAGCTGCCGCCCAGGCAGCTCAGAAAAGCAACAGCAGCGCGACACGAATATCGGGCGGGTCAGCTGCCGCCCAGGCAGCTCAGAAAAGACTCCGGTCGATGGTGCGGTGTGGATGCTAGTCAGCTGCCGCCCAGGCAGCTCAGAAAGTGTCGTATAAGTGTAGCGTCGACCAAGCCGAGTCAGCTGCCGCCCAGGCAGCTCAGAAAGCATCCGGGCGCTGGTCGAGCTGCACGCGCTCGTCAGCTGCCGCCCAGGCAGCTCAGAAATTGAGCGCGGAGCCTGCATACGTAAAGCACCCGTCAGCTGCCGCCCAGGCAGCTCAGAAATTATGCCACCCAGGCGGGCAGCTCCATATCAAGTCAGCTGCCGCCCAGGCAGCTCAGAAAGCCGAACGGGCTCAGTACGGTGTCGCCAGGATGTCAGCTGCCGCCCAGGCAGCTCAGAAATCGTCGCGAGCTTGGTTATCGCCCTGGCCTGCGTCAGCTGCCGCCCAGGCAGCTCAGAAAATCGAGCCCAGCACGTACATTGCCGGGGGCACGTCAGCTGCCGCCCAGGCAGCTCAGAAAATCCCGACCCGCGAGTGCGTCGTCGTCGAGCAGTCAGCTGCCGCCCAGG
>NZ_JAJQJH010000030.1 GCF_029544075.1 Chromohalobacter canadensis
GAGCTCGAGCCGGTCGAAGATACCAGGTGGCTGCAACTGTTTATTAAAAACACAGCACTCTGCTAACGCGTAAGCGGACGTATAGGGTGTGACGCCTGCCCGGTGCCGGAAGGTTAATTGATGGCGTTAGCTCCGGCGAAGCGCTTGATCGAAGCCCCGGTAAACGGCGGCCGTAACTATAACGGTCCTAAGGTAGCGAAATTCCTTGTCGGGTAAGTTCCGACCTGCACGAATGGCGTAATGATGGCCACGCTGTCTCCACCCGAGACTCAGTGAAATTGAAATCGCCGTGAAGATGCGGTGTCCCCGCGGCTAGACGGAAAGACCCCGTGAACCTTTACTATAGCTTCACACTGGATGCTGATGTTGCTTGTGTAGGATAGCTGGGAGGCTTGGAACCTGGGACGCCAGTCCCAGGGGAGCCGACCTTGAAATACCAGCCTGGCATCATTGGCGTTCTAACTTGGGCCCGTTATCCGGGTCGAGGACAGTGTGTGGTGGGTAGTTTGACTGGGGCGGTCTCCTCCCAAAGCGTAACGGAGGAGCACGAAGGTACCCTCAGCACGGTTGGAAATCGTGCAATGAGTGCAAGAGCATAAGGGTGCTTGACTGCGAGACAGACACGTCGAGCAGGTGCGAAAGCAGGTTCTAGTGATCCGGTGGTTCTGTATGGAAGGGCCATCGCTCAACGGATAAAAGGTACTCCGGGGATAACAGGCTGATACCGCCCAAGAGTTCACATCGACGGCGGTGTTTGGCACCTCGATGTCGGCTCATCACATCCTGGGGCTGAAGTCGGTCCCAAGGGTATGGCTGTTCGCCATTTAAAGTGGTACGCGAGCTGGGTTTAGAACGTCGTGAGACAGTTCGGTCCCTATCTGCCGTGGGCGTTGGAGATTTGAGAAGGGCTGCTCCTAGTACGAGAGGACCGGAGTGGACGCACCTCTGGTGTTCCGGTTGTCACGCCAGTGGCATTGCCGGGTAGCTATGTGCGGACGGGATAACCGCTGAAAGCATCTAAGCGGGAAGCCCCCTTCAAGATGAGATCTCCCCGAGGCCTCGAGCCTCCTGAAGGGCCCAGCGAGACCAGCTGGTTGATAGGCACGGTGTGGAAGCGCTGCAAGGCGTTGAGCTAACGTGTACTAATGGCCCGTGAGGCTTGACCATATAACACCCAAAGGGTCTGGTGACGAGCCGATCCCGGAGGCGCGTGAGACGATCGCGTCAGCTTATTCCCGATTGCGTCGTGGCCCTGAGGGCCATGACACCCGTTTCGCCTGACGACCATAGCGAGCGTGTCCCACCTGATCCCATGCCGAACTCAGCAGTGAAACCGCTTAGCGCCGATGGTAGTGTGGGGCTTCCCCATGCGAGAGTAGGTCATCGTCAGGCATTTCTTC
>NZ_JAJQJH010000031.1 GCF_029544075.1 Chromohalobacter canadensis
ATCCAGCGATTGATCACGACCCTGGCTTGGCCCAGCGATTCGAAACGGTGAAGCCAGATGCACTCCTCCTTCAAGGAGCGGAAGAAGCGCTCCACGAGCCCGTTCTGTTCCGGTGTATACGGCGTCGTGAACTCCTGCGTGAGGCCATAGGCCTTTACCGTGCCCGTGTAGTGGCGGCTGCTGAAAACGAGCCCGTTATCGGAGCGAAGGGCCAGCGGTTGCTGAACGCGTCCCAGCGCCCCCAGCCGATAAATCAGGGCTTCTTCCAGGGCCGCCTCTGCTGTCTTGCTGCTGCCATTGTCCGATAATCGCCAACCGAGGATTTCACGCGTGCAACAGTCGATGATGACCGCCAGGCTGGCCCGCCGATCCTTACCGCACCACACGTGAGTGAGATCCGTGGCCCAGCGCTCATCTGGCCGTGAGGTGATCGACGGCAAGCTTCTGGCGCGAGGTCGGAAGCCCTGCGATCGCTTGCGCACCTGCCAGCCCTTGAGCTGCAGGATGCGCTGGACCGGCTTGCGGTTCTCACCCAGCACGCACGCCAGCCGACGATAGCCGTAGCTAGGGAAGCGTTCCAGCGTCAGCTTCACCCGGGCCGTCAGTTCCGTATTAACGACACGAGGCCGGGCCTTTGGCCGGTAATACAGACTTCGCCGTGGGAAGCCCAACCAGCGGCAAAGTTTGGCCAGTGATACCACGCGGCCTTCCTGGGCCATTTCCGCCTGCAACGACCTTACGAGTTCTCGTCCTCGTCGAGCAGGCGACGCCACTTTTTTAGTGCGTAGATCTGCAAGTGGGCCTCGCCCAGCGCCTCCTTGGTTTCCCGCAAGTCGGACTCGTATTGATCGCGGATATCCTTGGGGCGGGCCTTGAACCCGTTCTCCATATTGCGCTGGGCTTCATCGATCCAGCCTTCGACCTCGGAGACGGTGAGGTCATGCTGTCGGGCGACCTCAGCGACCGTGGTCTTGCCCTTGAAGATGTCCATGACCACAGATGCCTTGCGCTTCGCGGTCCATCGTTTGATGGGGGTGTCGTCGCTCATCCTGTCCTCCTGATGACTGCACTATAGCCTGTGCAGCTCTGGAGGGGGTCACTTCA
>NZ_JAJQJH010000032.1 GCF_029544075.1 Chromohalobacter canadensis
TCCTCGGGGTACTTAGATGTTTCAGTTCCCCCGGTTCGCCTCCCAACCCCTATGAATTCAGGGTGGGATACCCAGCTTGTGCTGGGTGGGTTTCCCCATTCAGAGATGCCCGGGTCGTAGGTTGTTTGCCACCTCACCGAGCCTTATCGCAGGCTACAACGTCTTTCATCGCCTCTGGCTGCCTAGGCATCCACCGTATGCGCTTCATCGCTTGACCATATAACCCCAAAGGGTCTGGCCTGGCGACGAACACGATTTTGCCGGATACGCTTGAGACGTATCGTCTTGCTTTGTCAGCTTATTCCACATTGTTAAAGAGCATTAGAGCAAAAGCTCTAAGCGGTAGGCTTTGCGAGAAAGCATACGGCTTAGGGCTTGGTTGATATCGACTGTCGGGATGGTGGAGCCTACCGGGATCGAACCGGTGACCTCCTGCGTGCAAGGCAGGCGCTCTCCCAGCTGAGCTAAGGCCCCTTATCAACATGTCGTTTGCGGCACATTGTCACCGAAAGGACATGTAATTTGTGTGAGACTAGGCGAAAGACAGCGCCGTATAGCCTGCTATACAAGGTGTCTTTCAACGACGTATCACGCAAATTTGGTGGGTCTGGGCAGACTTGAACTGCCGACCTCACCCTTATCAGGGGTGCGCTCTAACCAACTGAGCTACAGACCCAGCACCATGCTAACTGCTAAGCCTGCGGTATTCGGCCGACCGACCTCACCCTCCTTTCCATTAAGGTCAGGGGGTGCGTTCCAACCAACTGCGCACCAAACCCGGCTTACCACTGGGTCCAGGACCCAAACAGTCGTTGCTCTGCGCGATCAGGTAATTCATTGTGAGCGCTTACCCAGGAGGGATGCGCGGTCGTTTAAGGAGGTGATCCAGCCGCAGGTTCCCCTACGGCTACCTTGTTACGACTTCACCCCAGTCATGAACCACACCGTGGTGATCGCTCTCCCGAGGGTTAAGCTAACCACTTCTGGTGCAGTCCACTTCCATGGTGTGACGGGCGGTGTGTACAAGGCCCGGGAACGTATTC
>NZ_JAJQJH010000033.1 GCF_029544075.1 Chromohalobacter canadensis
TTTACCGACCAAAGTGAAGCAGAGCATGGGATACCGACAGCTGACCCAGACCCAACGATACCAGATTCACGCCCAACAGGGTGTCCGTATGAGCCAGCGGCAGATCGCTAAAGTGCTTGGCATCCATAGCAGCACCGTCAGTCGCGAATTGCGCCGTAACATCTCTCCTGATGGCTACGATCCCCGCCAGGCTCAGGCGTTCAGTGATCAGCGGCGGCGCACTGCCTGGAAAATGACAAAACGACTCCCCAGCCTCATGCGCTGGGTGGCTGATCAACTGGCTGACGAATGGAGCCCTCAGCAAATCAGTGGCTTTATGGCCAACGCCAATGGTGCTTACGTGAGCCATCAGTGGATCTATTCGTTGATCTGGGATGACAAGGCACGGGGTGGCGGTCTGTGGCGATATCTCCGGCAACCCAAGCGGCGGAGCAAGTACCGTGCACAGGCCAAGAGCGCCGGACTCGGCAAGATTCCGAACCGAGTGGGTATCGAGCACCGCGCCGCTGAGGTGGATGATCGACTCACGATTGGCCACTGGGAAGGCGATACGGTGCTCAAGGGACATAAGCAATCCGGGTTGGTCACGCTGGTTGAGCGCCGCAGTGGCTATCTGCTGGCAGCTCGGCTCCCCAATATCACCGCCGAACTGACACAGAAAGCCATGATTCGGCTGCTGAAGCCCCGGCGTGGGGCTGTTCAGACCGTGACACTGGACAACGGTTCGGAGTTCGCCAATCACGAGGCAGTGGCCAAGGCAGTGTCAGCGGCGATCTACTTCTGCGATCCCTATTGCTCCGGCCAACGCGGGACCAATGAAAATACGAATGGCTTGATCCGGCAGTACTATCCCAAAGGAACCGATTTTCGACAGGTGACGGATGCCGAGCTGAGAAAGACCGTCAATAAGCTCAATGATCGCCCCCGAAAACGGCTCGGTTATCGGACACCGGCACAGGTGTTTCTGGGGGAATACTCCGGCGCCCTGGATACCGCAGGTGCTGCGCTTATTGGTTGAATTCAGG
>NZ_JAJQJH010000034.1 GCF_029544075.1 Chromohalobacter canadensis
ATGAGTCCGTAGCTTCGGCACCTGGTTTGAGCCCCGTTACATCTTCCGCGCAGGCCGACTCGACTAGTGAGCTATTACGCTTTCTTTAAAGGATGGCTGCTTCTAAGCCAACCTCCTAGCTGTCTAAGCCTTCCCACATCGTTTCCCACTTAACCAGAATTTGGGGGCCTTAGCTGACGGTCTGGGTTGTTTCCCTTTTCACAACGGACGTTAGCACCCGCTGTGTGTCTCCCACGCTGCACTCATCGGTATTCGGAGTTTGCCTCGGGTTGGTAAGCCGGGATGGCCCCCTAGCCGAAACAGTGCTCTACCCCCGACGGTGATACGTGAGGCGCTACCTAAATAGCTTTCGAGGAGAACCAGCTATCTCCGGGCTTGATTAGCCTTTCACTCCGATCCACAGCTCATCCCAGCATTTTTCAACATACTTGGGTTCGAGCCTCCAGTCAGTGTTACCTGACCTTCACTCTGGCCATGGATAGATCGCCCGGTTTCGGGTCTATATCCAGCGACTCTTCGCCCTGTTAAGACTCGGTTTCCCTACGCCTCCCCTAGTCGGTTAAGCTCGCCACTGAATATAAGTCGCTGACCCATTATACAAAAGGTACGCAGTCACAGAACAAGTCTGCTCCTACTGCTTGTACGCATACGGTTTCAGGATCTATTTCACTCCCCTCGCCGGGGTTCTTTTCGCCTTTCCCTCACGGTACTGGTTCACTATCGGTCAGCCAGGAGTATTTAGCCTTGGAGGATGGTCCCCCCGTCTTCAGTCAAGGTTTCACGTGCCCCGACCTACTCGATTTCACCAATGCGGGTTTTCGGTTACGGGGCTATCACCCACTATGGCCGGCCTTTCCAGGCCGTTCACCTAACCGTGCATTGACTTAAGGGCTAGTCCCCGTTCGCTCGCCGCTACTTAGGGAATCTCGGTTGATTTCTTTTCCTCGGGGTACTTAGATGTTTCAGTTCCCCCGGTTCGCCTCCCAACCCCTATGAATTCAGGGTGGGATACCCAGCT
>NZ_JAJQJH010000003.1 GCF_029544075.1 Chromohalobacter canadensis
TGGTGGATGTAGCTCAGTGGTAGAGCCCCGGATTGTGGCTCCGGTGGTCGTGGGTTCGATCCCCATCATCCACCCCACGCTTGAATAGGCTGCAACAAATCGTCGTCGTGGTGGATGTAGCTCAGTGGTAGAGCCCCGGATTGTGGCTCCGGTGGTCGTGGGTTCGATCCCCATCATCCACCCCAGCGATGGTTTCTTCCTTTTGTCCCCCGTGTTTGTTTCTCCCTTGGTATAATCTCCTTTTCGTGGTTCGCACTCCGCACGCATGTGCCGAGGTGCCTCGTTTGGCTTTCTTACGTCGTCACGATGACTATTCGCCCTTTTTTCGCGTTTTCTCCCTTGTAAGATGAGGCATACAGCCCCATAAACTTTGCAGTGCGCTTGCCAGCGCGAATGGGGATTCATAGAATCCTCGTCTTATACGTATTTTCAGAACGCCCCCAGTCGGTAGAGGATCATTCATGCAAGTTTCCGTTGAGTCGACTTCCCAGATCGAACGTCGTGTCACCGTCCAAGTGCCGGCTGCCGAAGTCGATCAAGCCGTGGCTACCCGTCTCCAGGAAACCGCCAAGAACGTGCGGCTGAACGGCTTTCGGCGTGGCAAGATTCCGCAGGCGGTCGTGCGTCAGCGTTTCGGCCAAGAAGTCCGCAACGAAGTGGTGGGCGAAATGATGCGCCAGCACTATGTGCAGGCGATCACTCAGGAAAGCCTCAACCCGGCGGGTTCTCCGCAGGTCGAGCCGACCGTCGACGAAGACGGTAAGGACCTGGAGTTCGTCGCGACCCTTGAGGTATATCCCGAGTTCGAGCTCAATACGATCGAAAACACCGAAATCGAGCGCCCACAGGCAGAGGTGACCGAAGCCGATGTCGATCAAATGATCGACACGCTGCGTTCACAGAATGCCGAGTGGGAAACGGTCGAGCGTGCCGCGGCCGATGGCGATCAGGTGACCGTCGATTTCCAAGGGTTCTTGGGTGATGAGCCGTTCGAAGGTGGCGCCGCCGAGGGCCATGAGCTGGAACTGGGGTCCAATAGCTTCATCCCCGGTTTCGAAGAGCAGCTGGTGGGTGCTCAGGCCGGTGACGATCTCGAGATCAAGGTGACCTTCCCTGAAGATTACCAGGCGGAACACCTGGCAGGTCAGGAAGCCACCTTCAAAGTGAAAGTACACAAGGTGGCCGGCAAGCAGCTGCCCGAAGTCGATGATGAGTTCATCAAGCGCTTCGGTATCGAAGAGGGCGGTGTCGCTGCCTTCCGTGCCGACGTGCAGAAGAACATGGAGCACGAGCTATCTCAGGCCGTGACCAATCGCGTCAAGCAGCAGGCGCTTGAAGCGTTGCAGCAGGCCAACGACATTCCGGTCCCGCAGTCATTGATTCAGCAGGAGACCGAGGGACTCAAACGCCAGGCCGCGCAGCAGTTCGGTTTGGGGGAAGACTTCGATGTTTCCCAACTGCCTGACGAGCTGTTCGCCGACCAGGCGAAGAAGCGCGTTCAGGTCGGTCTGCTGCTGGCCGAAGTCGTCAAGGTCAATGAACTCGACGCCAGCGACGACGAAATCAAGGCACGCGTCGAAGAGCTGGCGCAGCAGTATCAGCAGCCTGAGCAAGTGGTTGAGCATTACCTCAAAAACGAGGAAATGAAGAACCAGGTCAAATCCTCGGTTCTAGAAGACAAGGCGGTTGACAAGCTGCTGGAGCAAGCTCAGGTTAAGGACGTCGAGATGTCCTATGAGCAGGCTTTGCAAGCGGCACAACAGCAGCAAGAAGCAGATGATGAGGACGAAGCGCAGGAAGAGACCAGCGCCTAAGCGTTCTCCCGCGTGCCGTCGCAAGTGCCTGGACCCGGCTACGGCCGGGTCTCTAGTCACTGGAGCAATCAGTCACCGAATTAAGGAAGCCACGCAATGGGCAACGAGTTCGATATCAGCAACGCCGGCGGTTTGGTCCCCATGGTGGTGGAGCAAAGCGCGCGTGGCGAGCGGTCCTACGACATATACTCTCGCCTGCTCAAAGAGCGCGTTATCTTTCTGATTGGCCCGGTCGAGGACTATATGGCCAATCTGGTGGTGGCTCAGTTGTTGTTTCTCGAATCCGAGAACCCCGACAAGGACATCCACCTTTACATCAATTCGCCGGGCGGCTCTGTGACGGCAGGGATGTCTATCTATGACACCATGCAGTTCATCAAGCCTGATGTGTCTACCGTGTGTGTCGGCCAGGCCGCCAGCATGGGCGCTTTGCTGCTTGCCGGCGGCGCCGAGGGCAAGCGCTACTGCCTGCCGCACTCACGGATGATGATTCATCAACCGTTGGGCGGCTATCAGGGTCAGGCCGCGGATATCGAGATCCACACCAAGGAAATTCTAAACATCCGCCAGCAGCTCAACGAGATTCTCGCCAAGCATACCGGCCAGGATGTGGAAACGGTCGCACGAGATACGGATCGCGATAATTTCATGAACGGCGCCCAGGCGACCGAGTACGGCCTCATCGACGCCATGCTGGATAAGCGCCCTGTATCCTGATAGCGTTTAACCAAACATGGTAGCGATTAGCGGGACATGCATTTATTACCGGCGGTTCGTCAGGGCCGCCGCTATTACGAGGTACACGAATGGCTGACGGCAAAGGCAAAGACGAGAGCGGCAAATTGCTGTACTGCTCGTTCTGCGGCAAGAATCAGAACGAAGTGCGCAAGCTGATCGCGGGTCCTTCCGTCTACATCTGTGACGAATGTGTCGACCTATGCAACGACATCATTCGCGAAGAAGTGCTGGAGGCCGATGCCGAGGGCGATGACGAGCGCCTGCCGGCACCGCGCGAGATCCGTTATACATTGGATGATTATGTCATCGGGCAGGACCGTGCCAAGCGGGTGCTGTCGGTGGCAGTCTACAACCACTACAAGCGTCTTCGTGCTGATGTGAAGACCGACGATGTCGAACTCGGCAAGTCGAACATTCTCCTGATCGGCCCGACCGGTAGTGGTAAGACTTTGCTGGCCGAAACCATGGCCCGACTGCTTAACGTTCCGTTCACGATCGCTGATGCGACGACTCTCACCGAAGCCGGTTATGTGGGTGAAGACGTTGAGAACATCATCCAGAAGCTGCTGCAGAAGTGCGAGTACGATGTCGACAAGGCGCAGCGTGGGATCGTCTATATTGACGAGATCGACAAGATTTCGCGCAAGTCGGACAATCCCTCGATTACGCGCGATGTCTCCGGTGAAGGCGTCCAGCAGGCCCTACTAAAGCTGATCGAGGGCACGACAGCCTCGATACCGCCGCAGGGTGGTCGCAAGCACCCCCAGCAGGAATTCCTGCAGGTCGATACCAGCAACATGCTGTTCATCGTCGGCGGGGCGTTTGCAGGGCTGGAGAAAGTGATCCGTGACCGTATCGAGAAAGGTGGCATCGGCTTCAATGCGGAGGTGAAGAGCAAGGACTCCGAAAAATCGATGGGGGATGTCCTCGCTGGCGTTGAGCCTGAGGACCTAGTCAAGTTCGGCCTGATTCCTGAATTCGTGGGCCGTGTTCCGGTCATCGCGACGCTGACCGAACTCAGCGAAGAGGCCTTGATCCAGATCCTCACCGAGCCCAAGAACTCGCTGATCAAGCAGTATACGCACCTGTTTTACATGGAAGGTGTCGAGCTAGAGTTTCGCGAGGATGCTCTGCGGGCCGTGGCCCATAAGGCCATGGAACGCAATACTGGTGCGCGTGGCTTGCGTTCGATTCTCGAGTCCGTGCTGCTCGATACCATGTACGAGGTGCCATCGTTGGAGGATGTCACCAAGGTGGTCATCGACGCCTCGGTGATCACTGGGGACAGCGAACCACTACTGATTTATTCCCAGCAGGAAGAAAGCAAGGTGGCTGGCAAGGACGGTTGAACCTAGCTGAGTCACCGTGGGGGCCTAAGGGCCCCCTTTTCGTATGCGTCCCTGCCTTGAGCCATGAAACCGACGGGCTGCACGGTTGCATCATGCTGGATGCGCCCCCATTTCTCTGGCATTAGTGCCGTCTCGCGGCCCATCCACCGAATTTGTTGAGGAACGTCTGCGATGGAGCAGAACGCTGAACAGACCTTGAGTCTTCCCCTTTTGCCGCTGCGGGACGTGGTTGTCTATCCGCAGATGGTGATTCCGCTGTTCGTGGGGCGCGAGAAGTCGATTCGCGCACTCGAGACGGCCATGGAAAACGACAAGCGGATATTGCTCGTTGCCCAGCGTGAGGCCGGTCAGGACGACCCGGAATTCGGCGATCTCTTCGATGTCGGCACGGTGGCTGAAATCATGCAGCTACTGAAGTTGCCCGATGGTACCGTCAAGGTCTTGATCGAAGGCGATTACCGTGCCGATGTCCGCGATATTCATGAGAACGACGCAGGTTACGTCTCGGCCGAGGCTCTGCGCCGCGAAAGCGAGACGTTGACCGAACGCGAGCAGGAGTCGCTGGTGCGTGTGCTGCTCAACCAGTTCGAGCAGTACGTCAAGCTGTCCAAGAAGGTCCCTAACGAAGTCCTTAATTCGTTGTCCGGAATTGAGGATCCCAGTCGCTTGGTGGATACCATCTGTGCCCACCTGTCGCTCAAGATCGGCGACAAGCAGGAATTGCTCGAGATGGATCGTGTACGTGATCGCATCGAGCACCTCATGGCGCTGATCGAATCCGAGATCGATTTGCTGCAGGTGGAGAAGCGCATCCGCTCGCGCGTCAAGGATCAGATGGAGAAGTCGCAGCGCGAGTACTATCTCAACGAGCAAATGAAAGCCATCCAGAAAGAAATGGGTGAGCTTGAGAATGCGCCCAACGAGGCCGACAAGTACGAGCAACTGATCGAGTCCACGGGCATGCCCAAAGAAGCGGCTGAGAAGGCGCGTCAGGAACTGGGCAAGCTCAAGATGATGGCGCCGACCTCGGCCGAGGCGACGGTGGTGCGTTCGTACCTTGATTGGTTGGTGGCGGTGCCCTGGAAAAAGCGCTCACGTGTTAAGCACGACTTAGTGCATGCGCAGAAAGTGCTCGATGAAGACCACTATGGCCTGGAAGAGGTCAAGGAGCGGATCCTTGAGTATCTTGCCGTCCAGAAGCGCGTCAAGAAGCTCAAGGGACCGGTGCTCTGTTTGGTAGGCCCCCCGGGGGTCGGTAAAACTTCGTTGGGGCAATCGATCGCGCGGGCTACCAACCGGCGCTATGTGCGCCTGGCATTGGGCGGGATTCGCGATGAGTCGGAAATTCGTGGCCACCGGCGTACCTATATCGGCTCACTGCCGGGCAAGATGATTCAGCGCATGAGCAAGGCCGAAGTGCGCAACCCGCTTTTCCTGCTCGACGAGGTCGACAAGATCGGTATGGATCACCGTGGCGACCCATCGTCGGCTCTTCTCGAAGTACTCGACCCCGAGCAGAACAATAGCTTCAGCGATCATTATCTGGAGCTGGATTACGACCTGTCTGATGTCATGTTCATCTGCACCGCGAACTCGATGAACATTCCCGAGCCGCTGCTCGACCGCATGGAGATCATTCGTCTGCCCGGTTACACGGAAGACGAGAAGCTGGCGATTGCCAAGCGGTATCTGGTACCCAAGCAGCTTAAGGCCAATGGTCTCAAGGAGGAAGAGCTCAGCTTCTCCGACGAGTCGCTACTGGAGCTGGTGCGCTATTACACGCGTGAAGCGGGCGTACGCGAACTGGAGCGCCAAATCGCCAAGGTCAGCCGTAAGGTACTGCGCGAGCGTGTCGAAGCCGAGAAGCAGCAAGGCGCGCAAGGCCCTCAATTGCTTGCCGCATCGGATATCGAAGCCTACGCTGGCGTACGCCGCTTCAGCTATGGTCTGGCCGATCAGCAGGATCAGGTGGGGCGTGTCACTGGGCTTGCCTGGACATCGGTGGGCGGTGAGTTGCTCAATATCGAATCGGTGGTGTCCCCAGGCAAAGGACGGCTCAACAAGACGGGCTCGCTGGGTGATGTCATGAAGGAGTCCGTGGATGCCGC
This sequence comes from Chromohalobacter canadensis, assembly GCF_029544075.1. GTDB lineage: Bacteria > Pseudomonadota > Gammaproteobacteria > Pseudomonadales > Halomonadaceae > Chromohalobacter > Chromohalobacter canadensis_A. The sequence continues at coordinate 6,010 of NZ_JAJQJH010000003.1, forward strand.
GCATACCGTGGTGCGGGCGCGTGCCAAAGCGCTGGACATCGATCCTGATCGTTTCGAGAAGGAAGACCTGCACATTCATGTGCCGGAAGGGGCGACACCCAAGGACGGACCCAGTGCTGGCGTCGCCATGGTCACTGCGATGGTCTCGGCATATACCGCTCGCCCGGTCCGTTGTGACGTGGCGATGACCGGTGAAGTCAACCTGCGTGGGGAGGTGATGCCGATCGGCGGTCTCAAGGAGAAATTGCTGGCGGCGCGACGCGGTGGTATAAAGACGGTGCTAATACCGGAAGAAAACCGCCGGGATCTCAAGGAAGTGCCGGACAATATCAAGGATGCGTTGGATATCCGGCCCGTTAAATGGATTGATGAAGTTCTCGATGCGGCGCTGGTCGGAAAGGCAGAGGTTGAAACCGGGGATTCCCTAGCGGAAACTAGTCAGCCTTCGCGTTCCAATATCAGTACGCATTGACAGAATTTAGCGACCATGTCGTGGTATGAACCCGCGCATGGCGCGGCTCGGCGCGAAGCTTTCTTGACAAGAGTTTCGTGGCATTGCTATAAATTCCAGCCTTTGTTGTGACGCTTCAGGAAGTGGAAGTTTCGCGCCGATTTCCAGTCATTACCGAAACAGTCAAGGGGTGAAGTGTGAACAAGTCCGAGCTGATCGAAGCCATTGCTGCATCTGCCGACATTCCCAAGGCGGCTGCAGGCCGTGCGCTCGATGCCATGGTTGAGACCGTCTCCGATAGTCTGAAAAAGGGTGATTCCGTTGCACTGGTTGGCTTCGGCACATTCTCCGTCAAGGAGCGTGCCGCGCGTACTGGTCGTAACCCTCAGACAGGTCAGACGATTGAAATCAGCGCCGCTAAGGTGCCGACGTTCAAGGCAGGTAAGGCGCTCAAGGATTCGGTCAACTAAGACCGGTCGAGCGGGACCGAGGTGGTCGTCATGAGCGCGACGCATGATGAAAGCCGTGTCTAAAGCGAGATGTCGTGTCGGTTCGGTCCAGCCAAAGAGGCGTATCGCGTAAGCGGTGCGCCTTTTTCATGCCGGTGGCTGTGCTGGTCATGCCGGTGGCCGTGCTGGTAGTGTGAGCCCATTTTGACCGGGACACACTCGATGCCGGTATAATCCCCGTTGGTTTCAAGAATCTCCATCACGTCGAGGCAAGCATGCTGCAACGAATTCGAGAGGGTTCCCAAGGGTGGGCCGCCAAAATGATCGTCGGCGCGATCATCGTGACGTTCGCACTCTTCGGGGCCGAGTCCCTGGTCGGGGTCTTCACCTCCGGCAGTAATGACGCCGCGACCGTGAACGGCGAATCGATCGGCAAGCGAGCGGTCGAGATGCAGGTCCAGCGTGCGATTCGTTCTGGGCAAGTACCGCCCGACCAAGAGCGCGAGCTACGCAAACAGGTCACCGACCAACTGATCTCTACGGAATTGCTGGATCAATACGCCGAGGAAGGGGGTATGCATCTCTCCGATGCCCAGATTGATCAGCTCATCGTCAGCCGTCCCGAGTTCCAGGATTCGGAAGGAAGCTTTTCCCAAGACGTCTTCTCCAACCGTCTTTCGCAAGCAGGCTACACGCCGTTGTCGTTTCGCAGGGAACTGCGCAGGGACATGAAGCGTCAGCAGCTTCAGCAAGGTTTGGCGTTGTCGACCTTTGTTCTACCTAGCGAAGCGAATCGCCTGCAGGCTCTCCAGAACCAGACGCGTGACTTCCGCTATGCTGCACTGACTGAGGAGGATCTCGATGCCCCGGTCGAGGTGGGCCAAGACGACATGCAGGCCTATTACGACGCGCATCAAGATCAATATCAACGGCCTGAGCAGGTCAAGGTCGCCTACGTCGTGCTGGATCAGCAAGAAGTGGCCCAAGATGTTGACGTCGATGAGCAGCAATTGCGAGACGCTTATGCAGAAGAGCGCCAGGACGCTCCTCGCGAAGTCGCACACATCATGGTCGATTACGGCGATGAGCGTTCTCGCGACGAAGCCATGACACGTATCGAGGAAGCTCAGAACAAGCTTGACGACGGTGCAGACTTTGCAGCGGTGGCGGCTGAATACTCTGACGACTCGGCCTCTGCGGACCAGGGCGGTGATCTCGGCGTGATCAATCGTGGTTTCTTGGGCGAAGCATTCGATAACGCCGCTTTCTCGCTGGGTGAAGGCGACGTGTCGTCGATCGTCGATGGCGGCGATGGCTTGCATCTTATCAAAGTCACCGACATCGATTTCCCCAGTTACGATGAAAGGCGCGATCAGCTCGCCGAGCAAGTGCGTCTCGACAACTCCAGTGATGCGTTTAACGAGCGCGTACAGGCGCTGGAAGACCAAAGCTATGCGGCAGAGGACTTACAGAGCGTTGCCGACGAGCTCGGTCTTGAGATGCAGACGAGCGACTGGGTCTCCAGAGACAGCGTCGATGGCGTACTCGCTGAGCCTGGTGTGATGGATGCCGCCTTCAGCGAGGATGTTCTGGAAAATGGCTATAACAGTGATGTGCTGGAACTCGACGACCAACGTCGTGCCGTGGTGCGTGTCACCAATCATCGTGACGCCACGACCTTGCCGCTCGATGAGGTGAAAGGCCAGGTGCGTGAAGCGACCCAGGCCGTCAAGACACGCGAAGCGCTTGCAGCCCGTGCCCAAGCATTGATCGAGGCGCTCAAGAAAGGGGAAACAGTGTCACTCGACTGGCAGAGCGTTGTAGATGCCACGCGCGACGGAAACGACGCGCCCGACGGCGTGCTGCGCCAGGCTTTCCGCTTACCGCATCCCGATCAGGGGAGCAGCTTCGGGCAAGCTCCTACCGATGAGGGGGTCGCCATCATCGAGTTGACCGACGTACGTGACGGCGATACCGGTGGCGCGAGTGACAGCACGCAAATGACCCAGCGGTTGCGTGCTCAGGCCGCGATCCAAGGCTTGACCGAGACATTGCGCGAAGAAGCTGATATCGAGCGTCATTGATCGACACCCACGGGTAAAGATAAAAAGCGCGACTCTAAGAGTCGCGCTTTTTTATTTGTACAGGATATTGCCTATAGATTGCCGATCAAGGCAAGAGGCTTAGCAAGACGTGCCAGTATGTCGTTCCAGATCCTCGAGAATGGTCAGCGCCTCTTCGCGACTATCGCCACAAACAGCGCGGTCGTAATCGAAGGAATGGCAAACGCTGGGCCGTCGAGGATCACCGAAAAGGCGGCAGCGATTATCTTCATCGAGTTGAGCGCAGCGCACGCCCGCCGGTTTGCCGTTGGGCATGCCGGGAATAGAAGAGCTGATAGTCGGCGCAATACAACACGCGCCGCAACCGACGCGGCAAGACATGGAGGTGTTCCGTATAGCAAATAATGGGGGGTGTGTTTGACGTCTCGGTCACGTTGACTCGGCGATGGCACCCTTGTCGATTCCCTCGAAAGCCTGCACGCGAATTCGGCTGTGCGTCTCTTCGGCGATCTTCTCCGCCAGCCATGCGGCGATATGTTCGATGGTCGTGGGCGTGGAGAGCAGATGGCAGCGCTCGCTGGGGAGTGTCAGATGAAAGCGCCCCTGATCGGCGCGATAGGCAACACTCAGCGTATCCAGAGACTCATCGCCTTGCGGCGCGAGATCTTCGTCGTGGATCAAGTAGGAGGCATCCAGTGACTGTGCCCATTGGCGCTCCAGTTCGGGAGCGCGTTGACCGTCCTGCCAGATATGCAGGCGCGAGCGGTGGCCGTGGGCGATACGCTGGCAATTGCCTGCATGGTGCTTGAGCCCATGGCTGTAAGTATAGGCAGCCGTCTCGATGTCTTCATCGCGCAAACGCAGGCGAATCGTCTCTACCTTGGCGGGTGGTCGACGGCTGAGTTCGGCGGAGAGGTGCGTGGCCAATTGCTCTGGGGTGATCTCTGACCAGGGCAGCAAGGTAAAGCTTTGACGTGGGCCCCGAAGCTCCATGGGGTAGGGGAATTGCGTGCGCAGGCAGAGCCCCTCAGTGCAGTCGAATACCTGGATCCCTGGTGCTTCGGTCGGTACTAGCAAGGTATGGTCCAGGCCCTCGTCGAGCCGTGATTTGATCCAGGGTTTAACCTCTCCGAAGTCGAACAGCATGCCATCGGAGCCCAGCTCACCATCGAGTTCGGCATCGACATGCCAGCTGGCGCCCATCAGACCGTGTGTGGGCGACCACAGCGACGCGTCGATGTGAGTGAGGTGATTGACGAAAAGGGTCATCAGTCGATTCCCGCGATCTTGTGGGTTTGCAGCGCGAGGCGCCACTGCGGATGATCAAGGCAGTAGGCGACGGTGTCCCGCATGGTCGTACCTTGTCCGCCGCGTGGCGCGAGATCCATCGGCTGCAGGAAGAAATGCCTGAAGGCGAGATGCGTGAAATGCTCGGGCATCGCATCAGACTGCGGAAACACCAGCTTCAGCTCATCGCCTTGAGTGATGCGTAACGTTGCGTCGCCTTTTGGGCTGACGCATAACCAATCGATGCCGCCGGGCGGTGGGAGCGTGCCATTGGTCTCGACGGCGATCTCGAAACCTTGAGCATGCATGGCCTCGATAAGTGGGGTGTCAAGCTGGAGCAGCGGCTCGCCGCCGGTAAATACCACATAGGGCACGGCGGCCTCTTGCGCGTGAGGCCAGAGGCTCATGAGATGCGCCGCCAAAGCTTGGGCATTCTCGAAACGTCCCCCGTTCTGCCCGTCGGTGCCGACGAAGTCGGTATCGCAAAAGCGGCAGTGGCTAGTGGCGCGGTCGCGTTCACGTCCCGACCAGAGGTTGCAGCCCGTGAAGCGGCAGAACACGCTCGCTCGCCCAGCGCGGGCGCCTTCGCCCTGGAGCGTATAGAAGGCTTCCTTGACGCTGTACATTACGACATCTTCTCCGGTGCGGCATAGGTCAGGGGATCATCGACTCCCTGCTCGGCGAAGGCCGCCAGACGTTCTCGGCAGCTACCGCATTGTCCGCAGGCGTACTCGCCTCCCAGGTAGCAGGTCCAGGTCTTGGCGTAATCGAGTCCCATTACCAGACCGTCGGCCAGGATGGCGCGCTTGCTGGCGTGCAAATAGGGGGCGGCGACGCGTACGGGATTGAAGTCGGCGATGGCCGCGACGTCATTCACCCGCTCGACGAATTCGGGACGGCAGTCGGGATACAGCACGTGATCGCCGCCGTGGGCGCCATAAAAGCAGACATTGGCCCCGATGTTGATGGCGTGACCGATGGCCAACGAGAGCAGGATCATGTTGCGATTGGGCACCACCGTGGCGGCCATGTTGTCGGCGTCGTAATCGCCTCCGGGCATGTCGCGATCGGCATCGGTAAGGGCGGAATTGCCGATCAGACCGTGAATGGCGCGAATGTCGACCACTTGATGGGCGACGCCCAGTTGCTGACAGACCCGGCTTGCGGTCTCGAGTTCACGCGAGTGACGCTGGCCGTAGTGGAACGACAAGGCGTGGACATCGAAGCCGGCCCGCAAGGCGCGATGCAGAACGGTATAGGAGTCCATTCCGCCGGAGTATATGACCACGGCCTTGGCGGTATCGTCGGGTGTGGTGAGCGCGGTCAGGGCGCTTGCCTCAGTGCCGGAGGGCTGAGGTGCATGGTGCGGTGTGTCGGTCATGAGATTTGTCCTGAGCGGAGAATTTGTAGCCTCTCGCAAGTGTCGTGACTCTTGCGAGAGGCACGCCCGGGATCCGGTCCGGACGAAGCGCGCACAGTGTAACCGGCGAACCCTTCACCGGCCAGCGTGGCATCAAGCCAGTGCGCTGCGCTCGCCGCATAACGAGGTCAGGAACTGGCGGCGGCGCTGGGCCTCGGGCAGCGATTGTGAGACCAGGTGGACGAGCTTGGTAAAGGCTGCTTCTGGCGTCATGTCGTCGCCAGCGAGCGCGCCGATATCCTTGAGCACATTGCCGCTGGCATATGTGCCTAGCGTCACGGGGCCGTGCGGGCATTGACTAATGACGGCAAGCAACATGCCACGGCTGCTGGCGGTAGCCAGTTCGCCTGCCAGAGCGTTGTTTTCAGGAATATTACCGCTACCCCAACTTTCGAGAACGGCGCCATGTATCGTGTCGTCGTCGAGCAACTGCGCGATCTGGCGTGCCTTAATGCCAGGCCACAATGGCAGGCGTATGACCGCCGACGTGGGTGCCAAGTCGGGGAGCTCGAAGCGTGGCGCGCCAGCGGGTGAAAGACATCGCGCGGCATAGAGGACCGGCTCGTCATCGATGATCTCGCCCAGCAGCGGCCAGTTGGGGGTGTGAAAGGCATCGAACGCTTGAGTATCCCATTTGCGGGTGCGGCAGCCGCGCATGAGTTTGCCGCCGAAGGCGATGGCGACTTCAGTGAGATCCGTCCGAGCAGCGAAACGTAGCGCCGTTTCGACGTTGTCGAGTGCATCGCTGTGGGGCGCTTCCAGCGGTTTCTGCGCCCCCGTGACAACGACGGGTTTGCCTAGGCCCTGTAATTGGAAGGCTAGGCTCGAAGCCGACCACGCCAACGTATCGGTGCCATGCAGCACCACAAAGCCGGCGTAGTCCGCATAGCGGTCGGCAATGTCACGTGCCAGGCGTTGCCAGTCGGCGGGCGTGGCGCTGCTCGAGTCGATGGGCGTCGTGTATTCGAGCATTTCAAAAGGTGGTATGGCATCGCGCCGGTACGCTGCGAGGTGCGTGAAGGCTTGGCGCAGACGCGCCTCGAAGTCGCTACCGGGGCGAAGTCCTTGAGGCCCATCGAACATGCCGAGGGTGCCGCCGGCATAAAGGACGAGAACGGTGTTGGAAGTCATGGTGTCACGGGTGTCCGGAAAGATATCGATATGGCGCGATGATAACTAGTCGTCGTCTCGTGCGGCCAGTGACCACCCATCGGCGTTGCGCGATGGCGTTGTCGAGGCGCTCGGGGTGGTGGTCTTTTCGCGTATCACAGCGACGTCTTCATGGCTGACGAAGCGCAATTTGCCGTCGTTGCGCTGGGGGTGAGAAATCAGTGGGCCCTGGAAGCGCCAGCAACGCTCGGGGACCCAGGAAACGTGGTAACGACGACCGGCGTACTCGGCTTCACGGTCATCGATCAAGCGTAATTCGTCGCGTAGCGGTAGCCATGCGAAAAGATTGGAGTGCAAGACCTCGTGGTGCTCACCGATGCGCACTGGCCCCACGAAAGTGCCGCGGCCCAATGCGCGTCGGCGACGCGACACTCGCTCCGTTCCCTCTGCCAGCCCCTTGCCGCAAAGATGCAAGGTCGTATCGTCGACTTGTTTGACGACCCAGATGGCAATGCCTTGTTGGCGAGACAGGCGATCTTGCAACCACTCGAGCATGCACAGCTCCTTCGACCGGTGGGGCGTGCGTTACAGATCGTGCCCGAGAATGACTTGGCAAATGGCGGCGAAGCTACGCGCTTCCGGTGGGTGATCGAGGTCGATCCCTAACGCCCGGCTGATATCTGAGGCCGACACCAAACCGCGTATGATCGGCCCCTCTTCTCCGGGCGCGGTAATCAGCAAGTGCTGGTCGCCGGATGCCTTGAGCGTCTCCACGAGATCTCCGACGCGTGCGGTTTCCAATTGTGCTAGTGACAGTGAGTGCAACTGCGCGCGCGGTGTCTGGATCATATCCACGGTGACTTCCTCGCGCGGCACGTCATGGTTCTGCATGGCGATGGTGATCTTGCGTCCTCCGACCAGTTCGCGGGCGTTGATGACACCGGTGAATCGCCCGTCCGAGCCCATCACCATGAGCAAGCGCACGCCTGCCTGCTTCATGGTGTTGAGGGCCTGTGAAATGGTATTGGAGGTCAAGATGGTCTGGGCGCGCTGAGTGCTGAAATCGGTCAAGAGCCGCGCCGCCGGGCTGTCTAGCGTCAGTTTGTGCTGGGTAGCGCGCGGCTGAGCGATGCCGGTGACGCTGTCGAGCTCCGACAGGGTCAGCGTGGAATAAAGGCGCGGGGAGGGAGATGTTGTCATGGTGAAGTGCCTCGCTTGCTGAGCCGCCAGGCCGTGTCGGCAATCGTGGGACGAGGCCTGGGCGACAAGGGTTCACATGTGTTGGCGAAGATCGCCACGTACACTGTCGAGAAACGTAATGAAATGGAGGTCTCTATCATCGTCCTGGCGGTCGATGCGGCACCCCATCTTCATGGTGCGTTTGACGAGAATTTCATCGTAAATATCCAGCGTGACCTTGAGCGCTGGCTTGTCGCCAGGTGTGAGGCTGCCATCTTCGAGTGTGAAACTTTCAAGCAGCGTCCCGCGTACGCGCGTAATACCGCCTTCTGAAAGCACGCGGCGTACGAAGAGCCAGCCTTCGCATGTCAGCCAGGTTTCATGGGGGCGCTGGCGTAGAAAGAGAGTACGGTAACAAGCGCCCTCGGAGGCACCTTTTTCCGCCATGCTGCGGTAGCCCTCGGCGACACGCGACGCCATTGCGCCTGACTCGGCCAGTTTGCGCACGGCAGCGTTATGTTCGCGATGGAGCTGGTCTTGACGTTGAAAGCGTTGCCAGCGTGCGTAGTCGGCGAAAAGTGATGTCGAGTCCATCGTGGCTGTGGCTCCTGGGGTCTATTCGAATTGCCTATCATGGCCCATCGAGGAGTGATATTGCCAGCGTCGACGGGCGTGCGAGACGCGTCGCCTTGCCTCAAGCCGTGCGAAATGATGACGAGTAAGGGCTAAAGTTTACGCCCCAGAGGCCGATGTATGAATAACGCTCGTAAAGTTAGTCTTTTCGGCGCTAGCGTCGACGAGCCTCATGGTAAAAAGATCAACCTATTCGCTGAGGGCATGTCATGCCAACGATTACTTCCCTGGGGGTTGGCTCGGGGCTGGATTTGAGTGGCTTGCTGGACGAACTGGAAGAGGCCGAAAGCGCGAAGCTAGAGCCGATCACAGAACAGAAGAAAAGCTACGAAGCCAAGCTGTCAGCCTTTGGCCGCCTGGAAAGCGCACTGGATTCGCTGCGTGAGTCGGCGACTGCGCTCAATGATCCCGAGACCTTCCAAGCGCTGAGCAGCAAAATGCAGGGTGATGCCGTCAGCGTGTCGACCGATAATACGGCTGTCCCGGGGCGTTACCAGGTTGAAGTCAGCGCCTTGGCCCGGTCACAGACGCTTGCTTCTGTGGGATTTGCAACAGAGGCCGAGCTCGACATCGGCGAGCTTTCTTTCAACGTTGGCGACGAGGCGTTTTCCATTACCCTCGACGATAGCAACAACACCTTGGAAGGCTTGCGGGACGCAATCAATGCAGAAGACGCCGGCATCAGCGCCTCGATTATCAACGATGGCAGCGATACCCCGCAGCGTCTGGTGCTGACGGCCACCGAGACGGGCGAAGCGAATCAAATCGCGATCTCCTCCGCAGAGGCCGGGTTGCAGGCGGCGTTCGGTTTTGACGCCGCCGCCCCCGAGGCCAGCGACATGCGTCAAACGGTGGCCGCACAGGATGCACAGTTGAGCGTGAATGGTATCGCCATCACCAGTGCGTCGAACCATGTCGAGGGGGCGCTGCAAGGGGTGACCTTCGACCTGCAGGCGACCAATGCAGGCGAGTCGGATGCGCTGACGCTCAGTCGCGACGACGGCGCGATCAAGGATTCCATCAATGATTTCGTCAAAGCCTACAATTCGCTGCAAGAGAGCATGTCGAGCTTGACGTCGTTTGATGCTGAGTCCGGAGTAGCAGGGGAGTTGCTCGGCAACTCCACCCTGCGAGGTGTGGAATCACAACTGCGCAATGCCATGGGGCATGTCGGGGACGGTGATTTTGCGTTGCTGTCCAACATGGGAATTTCCTTGGCGCTCGATGGAACGCTTGAGGTAGACGACGAGGCCTTGGACGAAGCGATCGAAGGCAATCTCGAAAGTGTCAGCGCGTTTTTCGTCGGCGATGAAGAAAGTGACGGATTCGCCGCCAGTCTGGACACGGTGTTGGGCAACCTGCTGGATGAGGGAGGAACGCTGGATACGGCTACCAGTGGTATCGATACCTCTATCGAACGTCTCGGCGAGCGTTATACCAGTATGCAAGCCTCCATTGATGCGACGGTAGATCGCTACCGCACACAATTCGCCGATCTGGACGCACTGGTATCGCAAATGAACTCGACGAGTTCTTATCTGACCCAGCAATTCGACAGCTTGAACGCACAAATGAACCAGTAGGGGAACTATCATGAATATGATGCGAGGCGCCCAGGCCTATGCCCGTGTTGGCGTCGAATCCGGGGTGATGTCGGCCAGTCCCCATCAGTTGATCGTGATGCTTTTCGACGGCGCGCAAGCCTCTATCCGGGCCGCTAAGATGCACATGGAGGATGGCAATATCTCTGCCAAGGGACAGGCAATTTCCAAGGCCTTGAATATCGTCAACAACGGGTTGGCGGCGGCGCTTGATCATGAGCGAGGCGGTGAACTCTCGGAGCGCTTGGGAAGTCTGTACGACTATATCGCGCGGTTACTGCTGAGAGCCAACTTGCGCAACGATCAAGCCGCGCTCGACGAGGCCGCGCATCTGTTGGAAGATATCGGTTCGGCCTGGCGCGAAATCGCCCCGCAAGTGGATGGATCGTGACATGAGCAAGGCGTCGGAGCGTCTGGACATCTATGAGAATATGCTCGAGCTTTCTCGGGCAATGCTCGAAAGCGCACGTCACCAAGAGTGGGATGCGCTGATCCAGCAGCGTGCCCGCTATGTGGCCGATGTCGAGACATTACGGCGCGCACCTCAAGGCGAACAGCTCAATGCGCAAGAGCGTCAGTATTGCGCACGCATGATCGAGGAAATTCTCGAGCACGATCACGCCATTCGTGACCAGCTCGATGCCCGCTGCGAGGAACTTACGCAATTGATCGGCAGCTCTCGGCGCCAACAAGCGGTGGTACGTGCCTATAATCAAGGGCAGGGCACGCTATCACAGCGCACGCGCCCCTCTCGGGGCACTGAAGGGCACACGTGAGTAGCATCACGCCCATTATCGACACGCTGCTCCATCAGGTGCTGGGACAGCGTATCGACGCGCCTCGAACGAGCGACCTGCCCGCACCGGTCAAGCCTGTGCTCTCTAGTAATGCCGTCGAATCATTGACCCGTGAAGGCGGCGGTTTTCAGCAGCGAGGCTCCTCACAAGCCGAGTTCATCTCGGCGCGTGCCTCGGCGCTTCTCGAATCTGGCGTGTCTTCAGGCAAGGCGGGAGAGCATACGGCGACGACGCCCGGTTCATCCACGACGCATTTCAGTACCGCCGCGCGCACCATTGCCGATGTGCTGGCGCGTTTTCCCGCGCCGCCGTCATCGATTACCTCTCCGCAGCCGTTACTCCAGGAGGGAGAGGCGTCGCCGAGGCTTCTAGCGTCTCAGTTACAGCAAAATATTCAACAAAGTGGCGTGTTCTACGAGTCGCATCTGGCGCGTTGGCTGAAGGGCGAATGGTCGACGGCTGCGTTGGCGCGCGAACCGCAGATGGCGTTGGCGCCGCGTATGTCGGCGGCAGCCGGTCTTGCCACGGCCGAAACGCCTCATGCGGCGCGTATGGGGGACGCGGGACCGCCCGCTTCACGTGCGGCTATGGCTGAGATGGCATCACCGGTCACGTTGACTTCCTTGCGCCCCGCGACCGCTGTCAATCGTTTCGCCGAGGCGCCCTTGCTCGCTCAGCAAGGCGCTTCTCCTGAAGTGCTGTCGGCGCGCGGGGAAATGCTGGGGAGCGAGCGGCGCCATTCCCTGGCGAGTTCCGTCTTGCAGCAAATCGGTACGGATCAAAGCGATACCTTGCAGTCTGTTGTCCGCCATCAACTAGAGATGTTGGTGACGCCGACACTACGTTGGGAAGGCATGCTGTGGCCGGGCATCATGCTAGCCATGACCCTGCAGCAATGGTCGGGAGGCGACGGCCAGGATGCCGACGGCCAGGAGCAATCGCCGGGGCATGACACATCGCCCTGGCATAGTGAGATGAATATTTCCTTGCCGCATCTCGGTGATGTGCATATCGCCATGACGCTGCGTGCCGAACAGGCCTCGTTGTCGATCTCGGCGCCTGAAGGGACGGCGTTGGAGCGCCTTTCTGAACAGGCGTCGGCGTTGCATGAGCGCCTGGATGCCCTAGGGGTACAGGCAGTGATCGACGTGCATCGTACGCCTGACAACGACCCAAGTGAGGAGCGTCATGAATGATACGCCCGACGAAAGGCGACGCGCCGTTGCGTTAGCCTATCAAGATCCCTCGGCGGCGCCTGTGGTGGTGGCCAAGGGGTACGGTGACCTGGCTGAACGTATTGTCTCGACGGCCAAGAATGATGGCATTTTCGTGCATGATGCCCCCGAGTTGGTGGCACTTTTGATGCAGGTCGATCTGGATTCTCAAATCCCGCCCATGCTGTATCAAGTCATTGCCGAACTGCTGGCCTGGGTCTATGACCTGGAGCGTGAAGAGGCGAGCTTGAATATCGAGTCAGGAACGCCCGCACGTCGTTGAATTGCGACGAAGGGATGCGGTTTATTGACGCACCTCGTGTTACATAGCTTGTTAATAATTAACCTGCTGTGGCAGGCCTTCAATCCACCGGCAACCCTTGCCGTTCGCGTGTTACCGCCCCTTGAGCATGGTCGATGCCGTACTAATGGGTGAGTAACCTCATTCCTTTTTTGTAAGTTTTTGTTGGTTTCCATGTAGGAGATGTTGAATCTTTTCATAGAAACGTCTCAAAATGATGCGACAGTAAGAATCGAGTCAGCCGAAAAAAGCAAAAAACTGGCTCATCGGAGAGAGGCCGCAGAAGCCTCCTTCGCCACAATAACGTCGTACGCAGGGAATTATATGGAAACCGATAGCCTTCTGGATGATATCCAAGATATCAACCTGTCCTACCTGCTGCTTACGCAGCGCATGATCAGCGAAGATCGCACCACTGCGCTCTTTCGTCTCAAGATGGACGACGAAATGGCGGATCTCATCGCTTCCTTGTCGATCAAGCAACTGACACAACTCGCGCGAACGAATCAACTGCTCTGCCGGCTTTGCTATGACGAGCCGGAGCAACTGCGCAAGCTGACCCACAATCAGCGGGAGCAGGGGTTGGGGCAGACGCATGCTGCCCTGTTGATGGCGAGCGCACATAACGAGTGCCCGTCCGTCTCTTCGAACTGAGGAGTATCGTCGTGAGCGAGAAAAGTCTAGTGGGCGAAATGCTGCAGGTGCAGCTCGCCATCGAATTGATCGATCTAGGGGCACGCCTACAGGTGCTCGAGACCGAGACGGATTTGAGCCGTGGGCGCTTGATCAAGCTCTATAAAGAAGTGCGCGGCATGTCGCCCCCCAAGGGCATGCTGCCGTTTTCGACTGACTGGTTCATTACCTGGATGCCGAACATCCACTCCTCGTTGTTTTACAACATTTACTGGAGTCTTCTCGAAGACTGCGGTTGCGAGCGAATGTCGGCCTTCGTCAAGGCTTTCAAGCTTTATCTAGAGCAAGTCAGCCTTGAAGCCGGGGAGCCGGTGCTGGGGTTGACGCGCGCCTGGACGCTCATTCGCTTCTTCGAAAGCGGCATGATGCAACTCTCGGCTTGCACCAGTTGCGGTGGCCAGTTCGTCGCCCACGCGTACAGTCCCGATCACGACTTCGTGTGTGGTATTTGTCAGCCGCCTTCGCGTGCTGGCAAGACACGCAAGAAACGTCAGGCCGAAGAGCGGGTGACAGTCCCGCGTCCTCAGCCTGTGTCGGCTTCTGAGGCGGATGGTATGACAGCGCGACGTCTCGTCGCTAGGTAGGCGTTTTCGTCTCTAGTGTCGTCGCGATTGCCGGGGTAACGACCGAAACCGGGAAGCGATACGCGCATTTCTGCGTTTTTTCATTCAAGGCGTGTCGCTTCCTGCCGATAGAGATATCAACGGGCCAGTCATGCATGCCGCTAGGAGCGTTCTGCTGTGTTGATTCTAATCGGCTATTTGGTTGTTATCGCATCGATCGGGGGCGGTTATACCCTCGTCGGGGGCCACTTCGGTGCGCTATTCCAGCCATCCGAAATTCTCATGATCGTCGGTGCCGCCGTAGGCGCCTTCATCGCCGCCAATAATGGCAAGGCGATCAAGGCTACCCTACGGACATTCTCGAAGCTCAGACGTACCAATAAGTACAACAAGACGATGTACATGGAGCTGATGGCATTACAGTACCGCTTGCTGGCCAAGGCACGGCGAGACGGCATGCTGGCCATCGAGCGCGACATCGATGCCCCTGAGGATAGTGCGATTTTTGCGGACTATCCGAAGATCTCCAATGACCCTCTGATCATGGCGTTTATCACTGACTACTTGCGCCTGATGGTGAGCGGCAATATGGATCCCTTTGAGATCGATACGCTCATGGAGCACGAGATCGACACCTTTCAGCACGAAGCGGAAATCCCCGTGCATTCCTTGCATAGTGTTGGCGATGGCTTGCCTGCGTTCGGCATCGTGGCAGCCGTCATGGGTGTGGTACATGCTCTGGGCGCGGCCGATCAAGGCGCCGCAGCGATGGGGCAAATGATCGCCCAGGCGCTGGTGGGGACTTTCCTGGGGATCTTGCTCGCGTACGGGTTCGTGCTTCCCGTTTCGCAACGTTTGCAGTTGCAAGTCACCGAAGCGATCAAGATGTTGCAGTGCGTCCGCGTGACACTCATGGCAAGTCTCAACGGCATGGCGCCGCAGTTGGCGGTAGAGTTCGGGCGTAAGGCACTGTTCATTGCCGAACGCCCCTCGTTTACCGAGCTCGAGGAGCACGTTCGAGCCGAGGGTAGTGCCACGCGCGGCACCGGGACGGGATAAGCATGAGCAGCGAGCGTCGCCCGATCATCGTCAAACGCAAGAAAGTGGTCAGCAAGGGACATCATGGCGGTAATTGGAAGATTGCCTACGCCGATTTCATGACCGCATTGATGGCGCTCTTTCTGGTGCTCTGGATTTTGTCGATGGTGCCTAAAAACGAGCTCAACCATATCGCCGAGTATTTCCGCACGCCTTTGGCGGTGGCAATGACAGGCGGCGACAAGTCGACAGCAAGTACCAGCGCGATCCCCGGTGGCGGAGCGGACCCCACTTTCTCTGAAGGCGAAGAGCGGCGCCTGGACATTCGCCAGCAATCCCGCCCCAGTGACGAGATGCGCCGTCTGAGGGTGCTTCGCGACCGTTTGGAACGCCAGGTCCGCGAAGATCCGAACCTGCGTCAGATGAGCTCGCAGTTGAGAACAGACTTCATTCCCGAGGGTCTGCGTATTCAACTCGTCGATACTGACAAGCGACCCATGTTCGAGTTGGGCAGTGCCCGTCTCGCTCCTTATATGCGTGATCTCTTGCAGGCTTTGGCGCCGGAGCTCAATACGGTCCCCAATGCGATTAGCCTCACCGGGCATACGGATGACCTGCGTTACGCCGGCGGCGAAGCTGGATACAGCAACTGGGAACTTTCCGCCGACCGGGCCAACGCGTCGCGTCGCACCCTGGTCGCGGCCGGGCTCGATTCCGGCAAACTGCTGCGTGTCGCAGGCATGGGGTCGCGCGTCAACCTGGAAGGTACAAAGCCCAGTGATGCTGTCAATCGGCGTATCAGCATCGTCGTGTTGTCGGAGCACGCCGCCGAGCAGATCCGCGATCAGGGCGAGGCAGGCTCGGCATCTCCTGAGGCGATAATCGGCAGTACAGGTGACACGCAGCGAGAAGGGTTGTCGCCGACGCAGGGCGCTGACTCATTAATGCGTAACGCACTCCCGCAAGTGTATGAACGCACCACTGGTGGCGGTGAAGGGCAAGATCAGCCATCGCCCTAACGATCACGATCACGTGGAACGAGCATGGATATAACAGAATTCTACGAGACCTTTTTCGAAGAGGCCGAAGAGCTACTGGGCGACATGGAGCGCCACCTGCTCGAGCTGGATCTCGACGAGCCGGATCCGGAGCAACTCAACGCCATTTTTCGTGCCGCGCATTCGATCAAGGGTGGCGCGGGCACCTTCGGATTCAGCGTGCTGCAAGAAACCACGCACATGCTCGAAAATCTGCTGGATTATGCCAGGCAGGGCGAGCTCATCTTGCGCACGGATATTGTCGACCTCTTTCTGGAAACCAAGGATATGCTTCACGACCAGCTTGATGCCTACCGCAATGGCGCCGAACCGGATCCGGAAGCCTATGCCCGCATTTGTCAGACGCTGAAAAAGCTAGCGCTGGAGGAGCTGGGGCATGGTGTGGGTAGCGAGCCCGAGGCCGACATCGCGCCCTCTGAGCAGGTGGCGGATGAAGCCGAAAACTCGGGTGCCGGGAGTACGGTTGGCGAGGGCGCGTCGGAGCATCAGGCACAGGAAAGTCAGGCCGCCGACGCCGATAGCGGCTGGTTGCGTGTCGTGCTTTTGAACGTATCCGACAAGGACCTTGAACTCCTTGTTGAGGAACTCGGAAACCTGGGCACCGTGAAAGAGCAGCACGGGGATGCCAAGCGTTATGAAGTGGTGCTGGAAAGCGCCTCGAGCCGCGACGATATCGAAGCAGTGATGTGCTTCATCGTCGAGCCTGAGCAACTAGACATCGCTGCGATCGCTGCCCCGACCGAAACGACACAGGAAGTTGCCGAGGCTGTCTCGGTGCCTACCGTGTCGCAGGGCGATGCATCGGCATCCGAGGCGCCCCCTGCCGAGCAGGCGAAGGCTCCCGCAGAAAAAGCACCGGCCCAGGCAGCGACCGACGACAAACCTGTGAATACGACGCCAGGGAACAAGGGCGGCGGTGCCAAGAAAAAGGCGGGCGGGGAATCGGCGACGATTCGCGTGCCGGTGGAAAAGGTCGATCAGATCATCAACCTTGTCGGTGAGCTGATCATTACCCAGTCCATGCTCGATCAAACCGCCAGTGAACTCGACGTGGCCGCGCATGGGCCGCTGGTCAATGGCATGAACCTGCTACAGCGCAACGCGCGTGACTTGCAGGAGTCGGTGATGTCGATCCGCATGGTGCCGATGGACTACGTGTTCAGTCGCTTTCCTCGCTTGGTGCGCGATCTTACCGGCAAGCTGGGCAAGGACATCGAGCTGGTCACTGAGGGCAAGTCCACTGAGCTCGACAAGAGCCTGACCGAGCGCATCATCGATCCTTTGACGCACCTCGTGCGCAATAGCCTCGACCATGGCATCGAGATGCCTGATGCGCGCGAGGCCGCCGGCAAACCGCGCACCGGCACACTGACGCTTTCCGCCCAACACCAGGGTGGCAACATCCTCATCGAAGTGAAGGACGATGGCGGCGGTCTCAACCGCGACAAGATCCTCGCCAAGGCGGCCCATAACGGGCTGACCGTTTCCGACAGCATGAGCGACGACGAGGTTTGGCAACTTATCTTCGCGGCGGGTTTTTCGACTGCCGATCAGGTCAGCGACGTCTCCGGTCGTGGCGTGGGCATGGATGTCGTCAAGCGCAATATCCAGGCCATGGGCGGCCACGTCGAGATTCAGTCCTGGCCCGGGAAAGGCACCACGACCCGCGTGGTATTGCCGCTGACTCTGGCCATCCTCGATGGCATGTCGATCAAGAGTGGGCCGGAAATCTTCATCCTGCCGCTCTCGGCAGTGCTCGAGTCACTACAGCCCAGTAACGATGATATCTACTCAATGGCGGGCAACGACAAGTTGCTCAAGGTGCGCGACGAGTACCTACCGCTGATCGCCTTGCACGATATCCTGCACATCGACGGCTCCGAGCAAGACCCGACCCAATGTATCGCGGTCATCCTGCAGGCCGAAGGGCGGCGCTATGCCTTGTTGGTCGACGATCTCGTCGGTCAGCAACAAGTGGTGGTCAAGAACCTCGAAACCAACTACCGCAAGGTGCCGGCTATCTCCGCAGCGACGATTCTCGGGGATGGCAGCGTGGCGCTGATTCTCGACGTCGCCGATGTCAACCGCTTGCACCGTCAGCGTGCCAATTCCCCCAAGCACGCCGAACTAACCGCATCACGCCAGGAGGACGTAGTTTCATGAGTGACATGACCCAGGCCGCCGAAGCGGCTATCGATACGCAAAGCCAGGAATACCTGGTGTTCTCGCTGGGTAGCGAGGAATACGCCGTCGATATCCTGAAAGTGCAGGAAATCCGTGGCTACGAAAACGTGACGCGCATCGCCAATGCCCCCGATTTCATCAAAGGTGTGACCAATTTGCGTGGCGTGATCGTGCCGATCGTCGATCTTCGCATCAAGTTCCATCTCGATAAGATCGAATACGAAGGACAGACCGTGGTGATCGTGGTCAACGTCGCCGACCGGATCGTGGGCATCGTGGTTGATGGGGTATCCGATGTCATGACGCTTACCTCCGACCAGATCAAGCCCGCGCCCGAGTTCGGTGAGACGTTATCCGCCGATTATCTCAGTGGCCTGGGCAGTCTTGAGGACCGCATGCTGGTCATCGTCGATATCGAGAAACTGCTGACCAGCGAGGAAATGGCATTGGTCGAGCAACAAGCACAATAACGCTGTCGCGAGGCGTCACGAGAAAACGCCAACGCCAACCAATAAAAACGAACACCAGGGAACCGTATCATGCGCAATAACCAGCCCGTTACTCAGCGCGAGCATGAGCTCTCGGATGAAGATTACCTGTTGTCCCGCACCAATTTGAAAGGGGTCGTCACCTACGCGAATCCGGCTTTCGTCGAGATCAGCGGCTTTAGCTATGAAGAGCTCGTGGGGGCGCCACACAATCTCGTACGTCATCCGGACATGCCGCCGGCGGCGTTCGAAAACCTTTGGGTCACTCTGAAGAAGGGAGAGATCTGGAGCGGGGTGATTAAGAACCGTTGCAAGAATGGTGATTTTTATTGGGTACATGCCACCGTGACGCCGATTTTCGAAGGCGGCGAGATCGTTGGCTATACCTCGGTGCGCGTCAAACCCACTGCCAAGGCCCGCGCCGATGCGGAGCGCACCTATGCGGCCATGTCGGCGGGCAAGCGTCGTGGGGTCAAGCTCGAGCGTGGCCAGATTCAGCATACCGGTGTCTTGGCTCGCCTCAAGGGCCTCAAGCTCAACACCTTCAAGGGCCGTCTAGTGACCATGATCGTCGCGGCGGTACTGATGCTGGCGGTCAGCAGTGTCCTATCCATGGTCAGCTTGCAGCGCGCCGGTGACAAGCTGCAGGCACTGTCCGAGCAGGGTCTGGAAGACGTCGCCCGTTTGCAGCAAATCGATCAATTGATGTCCAGCGGTCGAAACCTGGTCGACAAGCCCGTGAGCAACCCAATGTCGGGTGACATGGAGGCGGTAACGGCCGAGGCCGAAGGACTGATGACCAGGCTTTCCGAAACCTGGAGCGCGTATTACGACGGTCGTCCTGCCAATCATAGTGACGCCGCAGAAAGCTTCGATGCCTCCGTCCAGCGTTACTTGGACGATGGGTTGCGGGTGGTGTTGGATACCCTTAATTCTGGCGACTTCTATGAAGCTTATGTGGCCTACAACGATATTCTGGAAGGCGAACGTGATGAGGTTAGCGATCAGCTCAATAGCCTGGTCGCTGAAAAGCGCAACGATGCCATGAGCATGGCCCAAGAAGCGGCCGAGACGCAGCATGACATGCTGCTGTGGCAGGCAGGTGTCTTCATCTTCGGGCTCGTCATGCTGGTGGTGCTGGGGATCATTACGGTGCGCTCGACGCTGCGTCCGGTGCGCGAGGCCCTGGACTTTTCGCTACAGATTGCGGCCGGCAACCTCGGCGCCAGCCTCAAAGGCGGCAAGCAAGATGAAATTGGGCGCCTCACCCAGGCGCTGGATACCATGCGTCGCAGCCTTGGCAATATCGTCAAGGAGGTCAACGAAAACGTGGGCGTTGTGACACCGGCGACCCGTAACATTGCCGAAGGCAACGAAGATCTTTCTTCGCGGACCGAGCAGCAAGCCGCATCGCTTGCCCAGACGGCTTCCAGCATGGAAGAAATGACCGCCACCGTGAAACAGAACGCCGACAATGCGCGTCAGGCCAGCCAGCTCTCGAGCACGGCGAGCGAAACAGTACGGCAGAGCGGCGAGGTCATGGGGCAAGTGGTCAGCACCATGGGGCGCATCCGCGATAGTTCGCATGAAATGTCCGACATTATCGGGATGATCGACTCGATTGCCTTTCAGACCAATATCCTGGCCTTGAACGCTTCCGTCGAAGCCGCCCGCGCGGGTGAGCAGGGGCGTGGTTTCGCCGTCGTCGCCGGCGAGGTACGCAATTTGGCGAGTCGCAGTGCCCAGGCATCAAAGGAAATTCGTGCACTGATCGATAACTCCACGAAGGAGGTCGAAGGCGGTACCGATCTGGTACGCAAGGCCGAGGGCAGCATCGAAGAGGTCGTCAATTCGGTCACGCGTGTCAACGACATCATGAATGAGATCACTGCGGCGTCCGACGAACAGAGCAGCGGCATCGAGCAGATCAATCAGGCCATCACACAGATGGACGATGTCACTCAGCAGAATGCCCACCGCGTACAGCAGACGGCTTCGGTCGCTGCGGATCTCGAGTCCAGCGTCAACGAGCTGTCGCGCTCCGTGGCTGTCTTCCGCCTGGCCGGCAGTGGTGTCGAGACGGTGCGTCGCAACAAGAATTCGGCGAGTCTCGCCAAGCCGCAGGCATCCACAAGTTCTGGTGGCGATAAGCAGGCAACGTCACATTCAGCGCAGCGTCAGGAGACCTCGCTCGTGTCTCGGCGTCAGGAGTCGCAGGAGGCGGGCGCTCACCAGGCATCACATGAAGAAGAGTGGGAGTCCTTTTGAGCGAATTTCGCCAGTCTCCTGCGCCGCAGGAAGAACATCCTAGCTTGTTCGGAAGCGCCGATCGGGATCTGGAATTCACGGAGGCGGATTTCGATAAGATACGCACGCTCATTTATAAGCGCGCCGGCCTTGTGCTGGCGTCGCACAAGCGTGAGATGGCCTACAGCCGCTTGGCAAAGCGGTTGCGGCTGCACGGTATGCGCCGCTTCAGCGATTATCTGGCGCGTCTGGACCAGCATCCTGAGTCGCCAGAGTGGGAGGCATTCACCAACGCGCTGACGACGAACTTGACGTCTTTTTTCCGCGAGTCGCATCACTTCTCGCTGCTCGCGGAGCACGTTAAGCAAGCGACATCTCCCGTGCGTATCTGGTGTGCTGCGGCGTCGACGGGGGAAGAACCCTACTCATTGGCGATCACTCTGAGCGAGGCGCTGGGTAGCCGGGCCTCTCAGGCGCAGATCCTGGCTACCGATATCGATACTGACGCGCTGGACAAGGCGCGCAAGGGGATCTATGCGCTGGACCAGCTGGAGAAGGTTTCCGAAGCATGCCGTCGGCAGTTTTTCCTGCGGGGCAGTGGTGCACGCGCGGGGATGGCGAAGATTCGTCCCGAACTGGCCTCGATGATTGATTTTCAACCACTCAACCTGACTTCGGGCAGTTGGGCGGCGAAGGGACCATTCGATGCCATCTTTTGTCGTAACGTAATGATTTATTTCGATAAAGAAACACAGGCGCGCATTTTGGAGCGTTTCGCTCCGCTATTGAAATCCAATGGTCTGTTATTTACCGGCCATTCGGAAAATTTCTCCTACCTGACCGAGCGCTTCAAGCTGCGGGGGCAGACCGTGTACGAATTATCGCGCTGACCCTTCAGTGTTCATGCAACCGGCCGATAGATCATGCATATCGGTTCGCCGTGCCCGGTAGTGCGTCGGCGGTTTTCATGCGTAAGGAGTGGTGGCGTTGTCCTCGAACAAGATCAAGGTGCTATGTGTCGATGATTCGGCGCTGATTCGCGACCTGATGAGCAAGATCATCGATAGTCAGCCGGATATGGAGGTCGTTGCCACGGCGCCCGATCCCCTGGTGGCCAGGGATCTGATCAAACGGACCAATCCCGACGTGTTGACCCTGGATGTGGAAATGCCGCGCATGGACGGTCTCGATTTCCTCGAGCGTTTGATGCGTTTGCGTCCCATGCCGGTGCTGATGGTGTCCTCGCTGACCCAGAAGGGCTCAGAAATCACCCTGCGTGCCCTGGAACTCGGTGCGGTCGATTTCGTCGCCAAGCCGGAAATGGGCATCCGCGAAGGCATGCTTGAATACACTCAGATGATCGCCGACATGATCCGCGCGGCAGCACGCTCGCGTCCCAAAGCCGTGGCCAAGCAACCGCCGGCGAAGGATCAGGCACCGCTAAAGGCGCCGATCCTCTCGAGTGAGAAAATCATTATCATCGGGGCCTCGACGGGCGGCACCGAAGCCATCCGCCATGTGCTGGAGCCTCTACCAGCCAATAGCCCGGCGATCCTGGTAACCCAGCACATGCCGGGCGGCTTTACTAAATCCTTCGCGGAACGTCTCGACAAGCTATGCCGCATCTCGGTCAAGGAAGCGATGGATGGCGAGCGTGTTCTGCCTGGCCACGTCTATATCGCGCCGGGAGACTGGCACATGAAGCTTGCCCGTTCGGGGGCCAACTATGTCATTCGCCTGGATGATTCGCCGCCGGTCAATCGACATCGCCCGTCGGTGGATGTGTTGTTTCATTCCGCCGCGCAAAGCGCGGGGCGCAACGCCATCGGTGTGATTCTCACCGGCATGGGCAAAGACGGTGCAGCGGGCCTGCTCGAGATGCATCAGGCAGGCGCCTATACGATTGCCCAAGACGAAGAGAGCTGCGTGGTGTTCGGCATGCCGCGCGAAGCGGTCATCCTCGGTGGTGCTGCCGATACCATTGCACTTTCCGATATCCCTGCTGCTTTGATGAAACGCGCCGAAGCCTCGGGGCGCGCACAGCGGGTGTAAGACGCACGAACGAATTCGAAGAACAAGAAACGACTCATCATCTCAATCTATGCCAGGGAACTTGTCAGGAGACGACATGGGAAAAATACTCAACGACCTTTCGGTCAGGGCTAGCCTGACAATTGCGCTGACTATCATGGTCGTGATGATTGCGGTCATCAGCGCATTGGGGTTCTACTCCAACCAAAAAAGTGCCGAGACACTGGATACCATCGGTACTATTGGTTTCGAACAGACCAATACCGTCAACCGTGCCACCATGAACCTGATACGCGCGCGCGGTCTGCTGGCCAGTTACCGCAATGCGTTAGAGGCCGGGGATACCCAGCGTGAACAACAGCTTCAAGACGAGATCGAGGCTGCGATTCAAAACGCTAGCGCGCGCATCAGCCAGTTCGAAGACGTTGCCAAGACCGATACCGGTGAAGAATATGCGGCTCGTATCGGCGATGCCTTTGCTGCCTTTCACGAAGAGGTCGAACTAGAATTGAACGCCGGTCAGGATGCCGTGCGCACCGAGCAAGATCAGCGTATCAACCCGATGATGAATGCTCTCGACGATAGTGTGCGCGACTTCATCCAGTACGCCGAGACACGCGTCGACGACTCCATCGTGGCAGATGCGGATAACAGCCAGTTGATGGAAATCCTGTCGATCGTGCTGCTGATTCTCGCTGTCATCGTGGCGCTTCTGGTACGCATGGTGTTGGTCAAGTCCGTGGTCAAGCCATTGGACGAAGCGGTCGAGCATTGCGAGCACATCGCCAAGGGCGATCTCTCTCATCGCATCGCCGAACGTGGCAAAAACGAGATCGGGCGCTTGTTCGCCGCCATGCGCGACATGCAAAGCGGGCTGGTGGGGACGGTCACCTCCGTGCGTGAAGCCAGTGGCTCGATTCATGGTGGGGCCCGCGAAATTGCGTCGGGCAATGCCGACCTGTCCTCGCGGACCGAGCAGCAGGCCGCCTCGCTCGAGGAAACTGCCTCGAGCATGGAAGAGCTGACCTCTACCGTGCGTCAGAATGCCGACAATGCGCGGCAGGCGAGTGCCCTGGCCAGCGATGCCTCGAGCACTGCCGGGCGCGGCGGCGATGTCATGCAGGAAGTCACCACGACCATGCAGGGCATCACCGAAAGTTCCAAGCAGATCTCCGATATCATCGGCATGATCGATTCGATCGCCTTCCAGACCAACATTCTGGCGTTGAACGCCTCGGTCGAGGCAGCGCGTGCCGGTGAGCAGGGGCGTGGCTTTGCGGTGGTCGCTAGCGAAGTGCGTAACCTGGCCAGCCGCAGCGCCGAGGCCGCCAAGGAAATCAAGGGCTTGATTCATACCTCGACCACTCAGATCGAGCAGGGCTCCGAGCTGGTGGGCAACGCCGAAACCACGATGCGCGATGTCGTTCAGGCGGTGAAACGCGTCAGTGACATCATGGATGAGATCTCCGCAGCATCGCAGGAACAGAGCGATGGCATCGAGCAGGTCAGCCAGGCCGTGACGCAGATGGATCAGGTGACTCAGCAGAACGCTTCTCTCGTCCAGGAAGCATCGAGCGCGTCTGCGTCTCTGGAAGAGCAGGCGCAGCGCTTGGAAGATGTCGTCACCACTTTCCGTTTGCCGGGTGGCGCGTCACACCAGGCATTGCCGGGGGCACGTGCGCAGGCGACCAGATCGACGGCGTCCGCACCCACCACGACGTCCAAGTCTTCAGCGCAGGCGCATCATGCACCGTCGAAACGCACCTCTACGGCGCACGAAGAAAACGAGTGGGAAGAATTCTAGGCTCTTTTTGAAAAGAGCCTAAGCCATGCCGCCGAGGGGCGTGTTAAATGCGCCCCTTCAGAGCACCAGCTCGCGCAGTGAATGATTAGCCAGATTGAATGAATCGGAGGATGTATGGCAGATAAGAATATGAGCATTCTGGTCGTGGATGATTTCCCGACCATGCGGCGCATAGTGCGCAGTTTGCTCAAAGAACTGGGCTTCAATAACGTCGATGAAGCAGAAGACGGCCAGGAAGCGCTCAATAAGCTGCGTGCCGGTGGCTTCGAGTTCGTGGTCTCTGACTGGAACATGCCCAATCTCGATGGCCTCTCGATGCTCAAGGAGATCCGTCAGGACGATGCTCTGTCGGAACTGCCGGTGTTGATGGTCACAGCGGAAGCCAAGAAGGAAAATATCATCGCCGCCGCACAGGCCGGGGCGAATGGGTATGTCGTGAAGCCGTTCACCGCTGCGACGCTGGAAGAGAAGCTGGACAAGATTTTCGAGAAACTGGGCAAGTAAGTTCGCACGAGGAGGGCAGGCCATGAGCGGTGAAACGCAGCCGGAGAACAGTGCGGATGGCATCCCCGCTGACGATCTGATTCACAAGATCGGCAAGATGACGCGGATGCTCCACGAAAGCATGCGCGAGCTGGGGCTGGACAAGGAGATCGAAAAGGCGGCCGAAGCGATTCCCGACGCGCGGGATCGTCTTAGTTATGTCGCGGACATGACTGAGCAAGCGGCGGAGCGGTCTCTGAACGCCATTGATCAGGCACAGCCGATGCAAGAGCGTATGGAGTCGGGGGCCGAGAAGCTTGATCAACGCTGGGAAGAATGGTTCGCCGCGCCTGTCGAACTCGACGACGCGAAGGAGTTGGTAAAGGATACGCGTGACTTCCTGCGTGATGTGCCGATCCAGACCAAGGCAACCAATGCGCAGCTGCTAGAAATCATGATGGCCCAGGATTTCCAGGATCTGACTGGTCAGGTCATCAAGAAAATGATGGATGTCATTCGTGAGATCGAGCAGCAACTGGTGCAAGTGCTGATCGATACCGCTCCTGAGAGCCATGACAAGGAAGAGCTGCAGCAACTGGCTGACGAGCGTTCGCGTAAATCTCAGAAGGGCGATGATGATCTGCTCAACGGGCCGCAAGTCAAGCCCGAAGGCACCGATGTCGTCAATAACCAAGACCAGGTCGATGACCTCCTCGATAGCCTGGGCTTCTGATCCCTCCCTGCGCTGCCGGTGCTCCCCGGCAGCGTTTCAGCCTCACGTCCCCTGAATAGCATGGCTAAGTAGTCGCTATTCCAGTGATCGGCTATCCCGCGTTCCCGAGAAAATAGCCCGCATTCGATGAATGCGGTTGTTCGGCGCCTTGGTATCTGCCTTGGCGAAGGGTTTCTAGCGCCACGACGTCAGAGGGCCCATGGCCGAGGGTAGCGATAGCGACGAGGAAAAGACTGAAGACCCGACACCTCGACGACTCGACAAGGCGAAGGAAGACGGTGAGGTTGCGCGCTCGCGCGAACTGACCACCTTCATGCTATTGGCGGCGGGGGTGATGGCGCTATGGTCGCTGGGTGGCCACCTCTACGAGAGTTTAGGGGGGGTCATGGAGCAGTCATTCATGTTTTCACGCGCTGAAGCGTTCGATACCGCCGTACTGATGTCGCATGTCTGGGCGTTGGGCAAAAACACGCTGGTGTCCTTGTTGCCGTTGTTCCTCATCGTATCGGTCGTCGCGCTGGCAGCACCGGTAATGCTGGGTGGCTGGCTGCTGACGGCAAAGTCGTTGCAGCCCCAAATGTCCAAGCTCAATCCCTTGAAAGGATTGAAGCGCATGTTTTCATCGCAGGCGGTAGCGGAATTGGGCAAGGCCGTTGCCAAGTCGACGCTGGTGGGCGGTGTCGCCGTGATCTTTCTATGGTGGCATCGCGGCGACCTTCTGGGCTTGATGAACTTGCCGTTGAGCGAAGCTCTAGCGCGGGGTATGGAACTCGCCGCGCTGTGCCTGGCTTTCTGCGTAGCGACACTCATCGTGGTGGTGCTGATCGACGTGCCTTTCCAGTTGTGGAGCTTTACCAAGAAGCTCCGCATGACCAAGGACGAGATCAAGAAAGAGCACAAGGAAAGCGAGGGCGACCCCCAAGTGAAGGCTCGCATGCGAGCCCAGCAGCAATCCATGGCACGGCGGCGGATGATGGCCAAGGTGCCGGATGCGGATGTCATCGTGACCAACCCCACGCATTATGCTGTGGCGCTGATGTACGAGGGGAGCCAGATGGAAGCGCCGCGCGTCGTGGCCAAAGGGGCGGATATGGTCGCCACGCGCATTCGCGAGCTGGGCGAGGCGCATGGCGTGCCCTTGCTGGAGGCGCCGCCGTTGGCGCGTGCCCTGAACCAGCATGTGGACATCGATCAAGAAGTCCCCGCGAATCTGTATACCGCCGTGGCGGAGGTGCTGGCTTGGGCCTACCGCTTGAAACGTGTGCGCGAGGAAGGGGGTGACTGGCCGCAAACGCCAAATGACCTCCCCGTGCCCGACGAGTTAGATCCGTCTAGGCAAAACGTTGCCGATGCCAAGGACACACCATGAATGCGTTGAGTCAATTATGGGGCCGTCGCGAGTGGCTGAGCGATACCCGTTTAAAGGTCCTGGCTGGGCCCATATTGATCATCATGATCCTGTCCATGATGATCTTGCCGTTACCGGCGTTCGTATTGGACCTTCTGTTCACCTTCAACATTACCCTGGCCATCATGGTGCTGCTGGTCAGCATGTTTACGCAGAAGCCCCTCGATTTCGCGGCCTTCCCGGCGGTCTTGTTGTTTTCGACCCTATTGCGGTTGTCACTCAATGTGGCCTCCACGCGGGTGGTCCTGCTGGAAGGGCACGAAGGTGGCGATGCGGCCGGCAAGGTGATCGAGGCCTTCGGTGCCTTCTTGATCGGCGGTAACTTCGCTGTCGGCCTGGTCGTATTCATGATCCTGGTGGTGATCAACTTCATGGTTATCACCAAGGGTGCCGGCCGTATCGCCGAGGTCGGCGCACGCTTCACCCTGGACGCCATGCCCGGCAAGCAGATGGCCATCGATGCCGACCTCAACGCCGGCTTGATCGGTGAGGACGAAGCGCGGGCGCGGCGTCAGGAAACCTCTCAGGAAGCCGATTTCTACGGTTCCATGGACGGGGCCAGCAAGTTCGTGCGCGGTGATGCCATCGCCGGCATCATCATCATGATGATCAATTTGATCGGTGGTCTGGCGATCGGCATGGCGCAACATAGCCTGAGCTTTTCCGAAGCTGCCCATACCTATACCTTGCTGACCATCGGCGACGGGCTGGTGGCACAGATTCCGGCGCTGGTGATCTCGACTGCGGCGGGTGTCACCGTCTCGCGCGTCAACACCGATCAGGATGTCGGTCAGCAACTGATCAGCCAGCTCTTCAACAACCCGCAGGTCCTGATGCTGGCCGCAGGCGTCATGGGGCTGCTGGGTCTCGTGCCGGGGATGCCCAACCTGGTCTTCTTGCTGTTTACCGCGTTGCTCGGAGGGTTGGCGTGGTGGATGTGGCGTCGCAACCAGCAACAAGTCACCGAAGAGGCCTCTCCCCAGACACCGCCTCCTCAGCCCGAAGTGCCGGAGGCGAGCTGGGACGATGTGCAGCTCGTCGATACCTTGGGCCTCGAAGTCGGCCACCGTCTGATACCGCTCGTCGACCATCGCCAGAAGGGTGAGTTGCTGGGGCGTATCAAGAGCGTGCGCAAGAAATTCGCCCAGGATGTCGGCTTTTTGCCACCGGTGGTACACATCCGCGACAATCTCGAACTGGGGCCTTCGACCTATATCATCACGCTCAAGGGCGTCGAAGTAGGCCGCGCCGATGCGCATCCGGGACAATGGCTGGCCATCGACCCGGGGCAGGTATCGGGCAAGGTGGAAGGTACGCCGACCCAGGATCCCGCCTTTGGTCTGCCCGCCGTATGGATCGACGCCGCGCAGCGGGAACGCGCCCAGGTCTACGGCTATACCGTGGTCGACGCGAGTACCGTGGTGGCCACGCATCTCAACCACCTGTTGCATCGCCACGCCAATGACATGCTGGGGCGCCAGGAAGTACAGCAATTGCTCGACAAGATCGCCGCCGAGAACAAGTCTCTGGTCGAAGACGTGGTGCCCAAGCTGCTGACCCTGACCGCGATGCAGCGCATTCTACAGAACCTGCTCGCTGAGGAAGTCTCGATTCGCGATATGCGTACCATCCTCGATACGCTGGCCGAGCATGCGCCACAGCAAGCCGATCCCCATGAGTTGACCGCCATGGTGCGTGTGGCGCTGGGACGCTCGATTACCCAGCAGTGGTTCCCAGGGGACCAGGAGATGCATGTCATCGGCTTGGAAGCCAATCTCGAACAAGTTCTCACTCAGGCACTGAGCAATGGCGGTGGCCTGGAGCCTGGACTGGCCGACACCCTCATGGAGCAGTCGATGGCCGCCGTGGAGCGTCAGGAAGCGCGTGGCGAGCCGACGGTGCTGGTCGTCCAGCACGGTCTGCGTGCGTTGCTGGCCCGCTTCCTACGCCGCCGCATTACCCATCTAGTGGTGATGTCCAATGCCGAAATCCCCGATGACCGCACCTTGCGTGTCACCGCTACCGTCGGAGCCCGTTCATGAGCGTGATGCGTTTCCTCGGTGCTACCAGTCGCGATGCGATGCGACAGGTACGAGACGCGCTGGGGGATGATGCCCTGATCCTCTCCAACCGGCGCATGGATGACGGCGTCGAGGTCGTGGCCGTGGCCGAAGAGGCCCAGTCGTCAATGGTCGAGCAGGCCGAAGACGTGGCCGTGCCCGCGCAGGCTGGTACACCTTCCGCCGATGCGTCGCCCGCTCCGGGTCAGGATCGCCTGTACGCTGAAATGCAGGCCATGCGCGAACTGTTGATGTCGCATATTTCCGAGACACCTCGCCCGCGCAACGCCCGCCCCGGAGTGCGCGGGGTCTTGCGTCAGCGCTTGATCACCGCCGGCTTCAGCGCCCGTCTGGTACGCGAAATGCTCGAGACGCTGCCCGACGAACTCGCCGATGTCGATGCCGATGATCCGCGTTTGCTGGCCTGGAGCCGGCGTCAACTGGAGACCCGTCTCGAGGTGCTCGATGACGAGGCGACGATGCTCGAGGAGGGGGGAGTATTCGCCCTGGTGGGGCCGACCGGCGTGGGCAAGACCACCACCACCGCCAAGTTTGCGGCGCGTTACGTGATGCGCTTCGGCGGGGATGACGTGGCCCTGGTAACCACCGACGATTATCGTATCGGTGCGCATGAACAGTTGCGTATCTATGCCCGGCTGCTGGGTGTCGATGTGCATGCTGTACACCATGAAGATGACCTCGAAGGCTTGCTGTCGCGCCTTGAAGGCAAGCGCATGGTGATCGTCGATACCGTGGGCATGAGCCAGCGCGATCAACGCGTGACGGGGCAGATCGCGCGACTCGGCGGTGCCGCCCGGCCAGTGCGGCGTCTTTTGCTGCTGAATGCGGCCAGCCACGGCGATACGCTCGAAGAGGTTGTCGAGACCTATCAGCGAGCCTCGCGGGACGCCGGTGCGCCGCTTTATGGTTGCCTGTTGACCAAGGTCGATGAAGCGCCACGCCTGGGGGCCGCGCTGGATGTCGTGATGCGCCATCGGCTGCGCCTTTATTACGTCTTGCATGGTCAGCGCGTGCCCGAAGACATTCGCCTGGCCGAAGCGCCAGCATTATTGGACGAAGCGCTGGCGGTGGGGCAAGGCTCGCCGTTCACCTTCGATGAAGGTGTGCTCACCGAGATGTTGCGGCCCACGGCCTCCGGACAGGGCCTGCAAGCACTATCGCGGGATCTCTTGGCACAGCGCGATCAACTGGCGCGGGTGATGGAAACGCTGCAGCGCAGCGTACCGGGGGTGTCCTGGCTCGATGCCGCGTGGCGCCGTCGCGAGTCGCCACCTGCCATCCAGCAAACCTGGCTCGAAGAGCATTTGGCACCACCGTCGATGATCAAGGCATGGCATGGCGCCGAGGCGACCGGCCTGTGCTGGTCGGGAGGGAAGCCACGGGGAATGGACTGGGCGGCGCCGATGATACCGTTGGATGCCAACGGCGATGTCTTGCCGTTGGCCTGGCCTCTTCACCGTTGGCCGCCCTCGGATACGCAACGCCTGACCCTGGCGCGTCGTCATTTGGGCAGTCATTGGCATGTGTTCGCGCGGGTGCCCGATGCCGACGTCAGGCAACAGTTGCGCGAGTCGGACAGCCCCTGGCTGGCACGCACGCGGGTGCAGCAGCGCGTCTGGCATGCCGGTGAACGTCTGGCGATAGGCGAGCTGGTCGATCTAGCCGAACCCTGTGGCCAGCACACCTGCCGCCTGCGTGGCCGTGCGCGACGCGTGACGTTGTCGCGTTTGCCCGTGGCCTTGGCCGAGACCGATGCTGACAACCTGCAACTGTGGATTGCGACGAGTCATGATTCCGAGAGCGGGCGTCGGCGGGGTGTCTATCACTGGCTGGGACATGGAGGCGATGCGCTGGATATCGACATGCGCGCTTTCGTTTATCGCCAGCTCGAACAGGACGATCTGTCGCGGTTGATGCGCTCGGCGTGGCAACAGTTGGGGGCGTCGGCACCTCTGGATTGCGAGCTACGCGTCTACCTGGCAGCGCAACTGGCAGCTCTGGCGCTACGTATGGACTTGAGCGAGGACGGCTGGGCGGTGGATACGCGCCCGGTGGTGAAACGTCTCGCTGGTGAGCGAAAGCGGCGCAGCCCAGATACCCTGCTGCACGGGTTGATGCACTTGCTGACGGCGCATGCGGCGCTCTCACAGGCGGCTTGAGGTGACGATGAGTGATCAAGCGGCGGGATTGCGCGCCTATGCGAATCAGCGGCGCGACAAGGCGGCTCTGGTGACGATCGGTCATCCGACTCCTCAGGCAGTGACGGCGACCTGTGAACGCCTTGCGTCACTCAGTGGCCTTGCCTGGGAGACCCTGCCACTCGCCGTCGGCGAAGTCACCACTGCTCAGCGTTCCTCGCCGCATTGGGGTATCTGGGTTGCCGCCGGCGCAGAAGGCCTGCAGCGTGCTTATCGCGAACTCAAGCAATGGTCGCAGCGCGAACGCTTGCCACGTCTGCTGGTGATACGCGATCCAGCCAGCGGGGGGGATATGCCGCTTGGCAACTTGGTGGACACGGCACGCCGCTTCCTTGCAGTCGAACTTGTCGTCGACCCCGCCGAGTGGCTGGCGCAGACGCGACCATCAAGCGAGCGCCGGTCGTGAAATCCCTTGGCTGCATCCTGGCATTGCTGGCGGCGTTAGGCGCCACGCTGAGCATGGCGCCGTTCGCTCATGCCGTCGAGGCCGGCAGTTGGGCGGTGACATTGCCGCGTGGGCCGCTGCTGACGACACCGGGGCGTGACGAGCGAACAGCGCCCCTTCGTCCGCCCGCGTCTCACACGGTCGACGACGGCCGTATCACGCGGGTGTCCTGGCGTTACGCCACGAAAGAACCGAGCGATGTGCGGGCGTGGCTGTGCCATCCGCGTCGCTGTGTCGAAATGGCGACTCGTCGCGGGGGCACACAGGCCTTGGAGGGCCTTTCTGCCGAAGGGCCCTTTGTACTGCGCTTTCGGCGAGCCACCTCCCGGAACGCGCCGCGTGCAAGCGTGCGCATCGAGGATTTGCAACTGATCGTGAATTACCGCTGAGAAGAGGCGGTGAAGGCGAATTCGGGAAAAGGCTCATCAAGCGGGGGTTATTCCGGCCTTGGCTGGCGGCCCGGAAGCTCGATAATGTCAGTGGCGTCGCGTCGAGCGTCGACCCGAACATCCGAGGCGATAGAGATGTATACGGCACAGGGCAAAATCGATCAACGCGCACTGCTGGAGCAATACATGCCGCTCGTACGGCGTCATGCGCTGGCATTGCAGGTACGCTTACCGGCCAGTGTCGAGCTCGATGATTTGATTCAAGCCGGCATGGTGGGGTTACTCGACGCGCTGGAACGCTTCGATACCGCCCAAGGGGCGAGTTTTTCCACCTTCGCCAATCAGCGCGTGCGTGGCGCGATGATCGATGAGCTGCGCAGTCGCGACTGGATGCCACGTAGCGTGCGGCGTAGCGTGCGGGCACTGGATCAGGCGGTACACAAGCTCGAGCAGTCGTTGGGACGTTCCCCGGACGAGCGCGAGATCGCCAGTGCTCTGGATATGAGCGTCGAGGAATATCATCAGCTGCTGCTGGATGCCAATAACGGTTATCTGCTGGGCTTCGACGAGGTCGTATCCGAACTCGGTGAACCGCCGGCGGGAGAGACCGCGCCAGCGACTCCGCTCGATGCATTGCTCAAAGGCGATGCGCGCACCCATTTGGTCGAGGCCATCGAACAACTCCCCGAACGTGAAAAGCTATTGCTTGGGCTTTATTACCAGGAAGAGCTCAACCTCAAGGAAATCGGCGCCGTGCTCGGTGTCAGCGAATCGCGGGTATGCCAATTGCATAGCCAGGCGGTGGCACGTCTCAGAGGTAGGTTCGCGGCCTGAGGCTCATTCTTCCTCATCCGCGGCGGTGACGGGTAACGGCTGTAGCATGACCGTCCGGTTGCGACCGTATTCCTTGGCTTCGTAAAGCGCTGCGTCGGCACGCTCGAACATGGCCTCCGCGCTCAACGCCGGCTGATAATAGGTGGCGCCGATACTGATCGTCAGCGTCAATCGGCTGCCATCGGCGAGCCCGATAGGTGTCGCCGACACTGCATGCCGCATGCGCTCGGCGATATCTACGACGCGTGTGCCGGGGATCGCCATCAGGATGCAGAACTCTTCCCCACCGTAGCGTGCCACGGCATCGTCGTCGCGGAGTTGTTCGGCGAGACGGGCGGCAACGACTTTCAGCGCCTCATCGCCCAATTGATGCCCATGGGTATCGTTGATGTCCTTGAAATGGTCGATATCCGCGATCATCAACGCGAAGGGCTTGTCATGGCGTGCCTCGACCATGAACTCCTCGATGGCCTGTTCGAAGCCGAGTCGATTGAGCAATCCTGTCAGCGCATCCTGGCTGATCATTTCCTCGGCCTTGGCGAGCTTGCGCTTCACCGTATGCAGATGATCGAGGTAAGGGCGCCGGTCGCGTAACACCGCGATCAGTGAGGTGGCGTCGGTGTCCCGCATGGGCACCAGGGTGATCTCGACCGGTGTATCGTTATGCAGTGTCAGGTTGTGCCGCAGCGTGTCGCCTTGCTTGGCAAGATCCTGGCGGATGCGGCGCTGCAAAGCACGTCGATCGCTGGAAAGAAGCCACTGCGGCAATCGCGAGCCTTCGATGGCGCTACCTCGAGCGTCAATCAGGTGGCGCGCAGCAGTGTTCCATTCGTAGATATGCAAGCTCTCGAAATCGCACACCAGAACGCCGTCTGGCCAGCTATCGACCAGACTGCGCAAGCGTTGCAAGGCCCGGTGCGTGCTGACCAGCGTACTGCGGTCGCCGAGTTGAAGCGCCTCGAATCCCTGAAATGGGGGCAGGGAGTGGACTTCAAGTGGCACTTGCGTGTAAGGCGCCGTGGCGAAGTGATGTCCCTCGGGATGCGTGACGAGGTTGTTGAAGTCTGCCCCCACTACGCTGGGACCCTTGCCATTCAAGAGCTGCTGAGCGGCGGCATTGGCAATAATGCACGCGGCGGCGATCATCGAGCAGCACGATGCCTTCCGGCAAGTGATCGAGCAGTCGAGTATGGCGTTCGACCACGGCCTTGGCAGCCTCGTGTTGTTCGTCTATCTGACGCTGGTTGAGACGCAACGAGACCAGCCTGGCGAGATCGGTTAACCGTTGACGAGAAGGGGTGTCGAAGGCACGAGGTTGGGTGTCGAACAGGCATAGTGTGCCCAGTACATGCCCGTTCAGCGACAGAACCCTCTCGCCGGCAAAGGCGCGCAGAAACGGAGCGCCGGTCACCAGAGGATGCTTACGGAAAGCGGCGCTGCCATGAACGTCCTCGATGAAGAGCGCCGTATCATGATCCACGGTGAAGGCCGAGAAAGAATCCTCGCGTCGTGGCGGTGCGCCGAGATCACTCGAACGGGCCAGGCACCAGGTACGCTCGCGATCCACGACATTGATCATCACGCAGGGCATGTCGAAGAGCTCGCCGATCATGTGCACCAGACGGTCGAGCTCGGGATCCCGGGTAGCCTCATACATACCCAGACGGCTTAACGCGGCGATGCGCTCGGCTTCCTCGGCGTCGGCTTCCGGTATCCGTGAGAAGGTCATGGGAAAAGTATCTCATGGTAACAATGGCGGAAGCGATGATGGGGGCCGGGCCGGGTGAGTACAAGGATCATCGCGCTATAACCGCAGGTATGTTTATAACGCGGCGCACCACCAGGTCGTGTCAGTTCGTCTCCGCCGTGACGGCTACTTCTACCAGGGTATCGGCCAAGCGATCGCCGAGGGTACTCCAAGCCGCGCCCAGCGCCCTTACCAGCGCAGGATAGCCATCGTCTTCCAGCGGGCGCTCGATCTCAAAGGACTCGTGCGACAGTGTACGGTCATTGTCGTCACGGATGCGCCACTGGCCGCCGACCACGGCCATGCCGTCGTCGCGACCCTGGAAGCGGTCGACGTCGAGCTGGACATGCAGCGCCGGTGTGGGCGCCTCGGCGGACTGACCGCGACGCAGCACGTCGGCGTTGGGCAATGCCTGGCCGAGATGCTGGCGCATGCGTTCCTGCAACTGGCGATCTAAGGGTTCGGCCCATAGATGGTGGCGCGCCTGATGAATGCGAATGTCGTCGAGTTGCATGATGATGCCGTCGTCCTTCAGGTAGCTAGCCATGCGCGGCGGTGCGAGCGAGACGCTGCCCCTGAAGTCGCCGGCGACATCGGCGCTTTGCGTTTGACTGGGGAGTGTATAGCGGGACTGGTCGATACTCTGTCCGGCACAGCCGACCAGCATCGACATGAAAACTCCCAGCCCGGTGGCGAGAAGCCATGCCGGACGTTTCGGGCGTCGCATATGAGTGAAGGTCATCTCGATCATTGGCGTGGGGCCCTTGGTTGCGGATCTGGGGCGTCTTCGCTGTCGAAGATCAGAGCGTTGGGCTTCTCGCTTAGCGTGCGCGCCACAGGCTGCAGGTCGCGCATCAACGACTCGAGCCGCGAGAGCGTATCGTTGAGTTCACGATAACCCTGCGAGTCGGGGGAGAAACCATCCAACGTATCGCGGGTCTGGCGCAGGGTTTCGTTGAGATTGCCGGGCAGCTTGCGCGTGGCCGGGTCGTCGAGCAGCGCGTCCACCGAGTCGGCGATCTCGTTGACTTGCTGCATCGTGTTTTGCGTGGTCGCCAGCGTCTCGTTCAGTGAGTCGAGGACGGGCTCGATCTGCACGTCGTTGAGCTTGTCGAGCAGGTTCGAGACCTTTTCTTCGATCTGCGCGAGGCTGCCGGTGGTGGTCGGGAAGACCTTCTTGCCCTCGAACGTGAGCGGTTCGTAAGGCTCGGGATCGTCGTGGAAGTTCAAGTCCACGAAAAGCGCCCCGGTCAGCAGGTTACCTCGTTTGAGAGTCGCCCGCAGGCCGTTCTCGAACATGCCCTGGAGGCGCGCACGCCATTCATCGGCATCGAAATCCTGCATGGTGTTGTCGAAGCGCTGCGGCTCGATGCGAATCAATACGGGAATCGCAAAGCGGTCCAGGGCGTTGGGCTGCGGTGCCGCGAAACGCCATGGCACGGTTTCCACGGTACCGACGCGCACGCCGCGATATTCAACCGGGTCGCCGTGGCTCAGCCCGCGCACGGTATCGTCGACCAGTAGCACATAGTCGAGATAACGATCGAAGGTCCCTTCACGGGCGCTTTCCTCGTCGCCAAACAATTGATAGGTCGTCTCCGATTCGGCGGGCTGACCCATCTCCACGTCCTCGGGGACCCCGAAGGTCACGCCGCCGCCGATGAGCGATTCCATTGACCCGATATTGACCCGGAAGCCCTGCGAGTTCAGGCGCAGGTCGACCCCCGAGGATACCCAGAAGCGTGTGGTGTCGGTGACCAGCACATCATATGGCGACTGAATATAGAGGCGGTGACGCATTTCCTTCTCGTCGGGATCGAATTCGGTGTCTTCCACGCGTCCCACCGTGAAGCCTTGATAGGTGATCGGGTCGCCGGCGCTCAGTGAGCTGCCCACCTGGCTGACCAGGTTGATGCGGATTCCCGGGGCATCGGGGGGTGCGACCGGGGGCTGGTCGAGCACATCGAAGTCGCGTTGGGGCTCATCGCCGTGACCGGGCAGCAATTGAATGTAGGCGCCTGACAGTACGGTCCCCAGGCCGCTGATGCCTTCGCGATCGATGCGTGGCTTGACCACCCAGAAACGCGCATCGTCATTGAGCATGCGTTCGGTATCGGGCTGCATTCGCGCGGTGATGACGGTATGCGACATGTCGTCGGAGAGCGTTACTTCCTCGACGCGGCCGACCTCGACATTGCGTGTCTTGATCAACGTCTTGCCGGCTTCGATGCCTTCTGCGTTTTCCATTTGCAGCGTAATCGTGGGGCCGAGGCCGGAAAGATTGTCGTAAAGCATCCATAAGCCGATGAGGACTGCCACCAAAGGTACGATCCAGATCGGCGAGAGGCGTCGGCGATGTTGGCGTGTCGCGCGCTGTGGAGCTTCAGGCATCGTCGGATTCCTTGCGTGATGAAACGGTAGCGATACGTCGTGGCAGGCGGACGCGCCATGCGCGTCGAGGACGCTGAGGAAGATCGTCCCAGATCATACGGGGGTCGAAACTGTGGGCCGCCAACATGGTAATGATCACGACGCTGGCGAAGGAGAGGGCAGCAGGCCCAGGTTCGACCGAGATCAACTCGCCCGCACGGATCAGCGCAACGAGGATGGCGACCACGAACACATCCACCATCGACCAGCGGCCGATGAATTCGGTGATGCGATAGAGGCGCACACGGGTAACGTTGCTAAGCGGCTCACCGCGGTGGCGTACTGCGTAGCACAACCAGCCGAGCGCGAGAATCTTGCCGATGGGCACCACCACGCTGGCGGTGAAAATGATGACTGCGATGGGGATATCGCCGTGCTGCAGAAACAACATGACACCGCCGATGATGGTCGAGGGCGAGGTGTTGCCGAGCGAGGTTGTGCTCATGATCGGGTAAAGGTTCGCCGGGATATACATCACCACCGCAGCGAGCAGCAAGGCCAGCGTGCGCTGGCGGCTACCAGGTGTTCGCGCGTGGAGCGTTTCCCCGCAACGTCGACAGCGCCCACGCCCCTGCGCATCGAGACGATTGACCAGCCCACAGGTCGCGCATCCGCTCAAGCCTTGCGGTGTCGCGGGCTCACCCGAGCGGGCGCCTTCCGGGGCCAAGGGCTCGCTGGCTAGCGCGAACCACATCCAGTCGGTGTCGATGGACTGGGTGGTGAGTAGCAATAGCAGGGCGTAGGCGCAAAACGTCCAGAATGAGAGCCCCAGGCTGACATCGGCCATTCCTGCGACCTTGATGAGACTGACCAGCGCGGCGATGACGAAGACATCGGCCATCATCCACGGTGTCAAGTGTTTCAGAGCGCGGGCGATGCCACGTGAATAGGGAAGGACGCGGCGCCCGAGAAGTCCCAGCGAGAGCCAGATGACGCTAAAAAGGTAGACCGTGGGCAGGATGATTACGGTCAGCAGCACGCAAATCGCCACCAGCGGTTCATGGAAGCCGACCAGTGTCGAGGCGGTCTCGGTCAGCTCGATGCGGTTGGTGACGCCGCGCGCCTCGAAACTGATGAAGGGAAAAGCCACCGATAGCGTTAGCATGATCAAGGCGGCGACGGCGAGCGCCAGGCTACGCTCGGCAGGCTTGTCGTGACGCGTGGCCAGCGTATGTTCGCAACGCGGGCAGTCAGCCTTTTCTCTCGGCCGCAAGGGCGGTAGCGCCACTAGCAAATCGCATTCGTGACAGGCACGCAGACGTCGCCTTGAGTGGCGCGTCGTCGCCACGTCGCATGGCGAGTGATGAGGCGCTTGTGACGAAACGTTCTCTGCCAAACTCAGTCTCGCTCATAGGTTTGTGGTGCCGAATGATGCATGCACTATAGCAATTCGGTGCGACGATATTCCGACAGACTTTTGCCTGAAAAAATCAGGAGCGCGAACAGCGTACATTCACGAGCGTATGTTTGTCAGTAGCGTGCTCGGTGGATTGCGTTAGAATAGCGCGGCTTCGCGATAACATGCATGACACGACGACATTCAAGGACAACGACATTCAAGGAGAAGTATCGTGCTAATGGCCATCATTGCCGTAGCGTTGGGATTGGCGGTCCTGGTATGGAGCGCCGATCGATTCGTCGATGGTGCAGCGGCGACCTCGCGCCACCTGGGGTTACCGCCGCTGTTGATCGGTATGGTCATCATCGGCTTTGGCACCTCGGCGCCGGAATTGATGGTCTCAGGGCTTTCCGCCTGGCAAGGCAATCCCGGTCTCGCACTGGGTAACGCCTATGGCTCCAACATTGCCAATATCGGCTTGATCGTGGGCCTGGTGGCATTGCTCAGCCCGCTGACGATGCACTCCCAAGTGCTGCGTCAGGAGTTGCCACTATTGATGCTGGTGACGGTGGCATCGCTATGGTGCCTGCAGGACGGCGACATCTCGCGTTGGGACGCCGTATTGCTGTTGGCGATGCTGGCGGCGTTTCTGACCTATAGCGTCATGCGTGGACGCCAGAAGGGAAGCGACGCGCTAGCTGACAATACGACGGCTAATCTTGATGCTCAGGAGATGACACTCAAGCGTGCAATCACCTGGACCCTGGTGGGTCTGGTCATGCTGATCGCCAGTTCACGTTTGTTGGTGTGGGGTGCAGTGGATATTGCCTCGGCATTCGGGGTCAGCGATCTGATCATCGGCTTGACGGTGGTCGCCATCGGGACCTCGCTACCCGAGCTTGCCTCCTCAATCAGCGCGGTGCGCAAGAACGAGCATGATCTTGTCATCGGGAACGTGGTGGGTTCCAACCTCTTCAACACCCTCGCCGTGGTCGGGTTAGCGGGCATCATTGATCCGATCAATGTAGATAGTGCGGTACTCGTGCGGGATTGGCCGGTCATGGCAGGCCTGACCCTGGCGCTGACTGTGTTTGGCATCGGCTGGAAGGGCCAGGGGCGCATCAACCGTCTGGAAGCGGCCTTGTTATTGGCGACGTTTATCGCTTATACGGCATGGTTGGTCATGTCGGTCATCGGTGGGCGCTAGGTGAATCTGCGACAAGCAACTGGCTCAGGCGTGCGCATGCCAGGGCGAGAGGTCGCCAAGGGCTTCGCAGAGCGGGCGTAGGTCCTCGATCGAGGCGGGCGCGTGGGGCTGATGTTCGATGCGTATGCATAGGCGGTCCGCGAAGGATGTCTCGAGCTGCTCGATCCACGGGCGTTGTTCCTCGCGCCAATTGGCGAGCCACTGGCTATCGACCGTAGTGGGCAAGCATTTGTTGATGACGACGGCGCTGACATGTAGGCCGTTGGCTTCCAGCAGGTCACGGGTGCGCGCGGTTTCCAGCGCCGGTAGGCGTTCCGGGTTGGCGACCAAAATCATCGCCGAGTGCGCAGGGCAGGTCAGATGTTCGCGAGCGGCGGCGAGACGCCCTCGGCGACGCATCAGTACCTCCTGAATGGGGTCGTCGACCACCTCGCCGTCTCCCAGCCAGGCTTTGTAATCGCTGCGCACTTTATGGCGACGTTGCATCAAGCCGTCCACCCAGGCGCCCATGATCTCCGGCAGCGCGAGCAAACGCACGGTATGGCCGCCTGGCGCGGTGTCGAAGACCAAGCGGTCGTAGTGTTGCCCGGTATCGAGCAATAGGCCGACCAGCGCATCGAACAAGGCAGCTTCCTCGGTGCCCGGAGCATGGCGAGCCAAGTCGAGCTGGCGGAATACCGCTGCGCTGCGTTCGCCGCTCACCATGGGCTTGATGTTGGCCTTGACCTGGTCCAGATAGCGTTTCGTCTCATGATCGGGGTCGAGTTCGACGACATCCAGGCCAGGGCGCATGCGCGTTGGCGTCGGGCCGGGTTGGCGGCCGAATAGATCGGCCAGGTTGTGGGCGGGGTCGGTGGACACCAGCAGGGTGTTCCATCCGGCATCCGCGCAGCTTAGCGCGTAAGCGGTTGCACAGCTGGTTTTGCCGACGCCGCCCTTGCCGCCGAAAAAAAGGCTTTTGGCCATATCGGCTGTTTCTCCTCGGTTGTGCCACGCCATCGGCGTCGTTCAGCAACAGCGAAAACCATCCAGGGGCGAGCGGGGCATGCCCTGGCGCTTATGCCACTCGTGAAAGCGTTCGAGCATGTAGGGATAAAGCTCCAGGGTCATGTCGCCGACGGGGTTGGGGATCCCCATCATGTCGCAGAAGCACAGCAGCATGAAAAGATCTTCTTCATCCTGAAGTTCGCGGACGATCTCACGGCGGTGCTGAAGGCTCAGCACCGCGTCGTAGCCCTCGATGAGGCGTTTGATCCGCGTCCGCCAACCGGCGGACGCGGTCCGTTCGTCATCAGCGCGAGTCATCGGAACTCAACGACTCTTGGGAGACTGTCGGGCCCTGGCGGAAGCTGCGTGAGGCCTCGAGCAGGATCCATAGCGTGAACACCATGATCAAGCTGCCGAAGGTGAACAGCAGCAAGTTGCGGTCGGCATCGCCGAAGCCCGACCAGGTGAAGATCACTTGTTGGCCCATGGCCCACAGCGTCATGACCAGCAGGAATAGCATCGGCACCAGCGTGAAGACCACCGGGCGGCCCTGGCGTTTGAGCCACACCGAGACCAGCATCAGGGTGATACCGGCCAGCAACTGGTTGCTGGTGCCGAACAGTGGCCACAGCAGATAACCGCCCGAGCCGAAGCCATTGGGGCCTTCCGGCAGAATCACCAACGCCGCGCTGGTAATGACGGCGATGCTGGTCGCGACATGCTTGCGAGCGATCACTGGCATACCGTATTCGTTACCCAGTTCGGCGATGATGTAACGCATCAGACGTACGGCGGTATCCAGGGTGGTGGCGGCGAAGCTGACCACGATCACCGCGACCAGGGTCGAGCCCATGTGCTCGGGAATGCCGAGGTTGCCGGCGAGTTGTCCGGCGCCTTTCACGAAGGAACCGAGCCCGCTGGAACCGGCCGCCGAGAAGCTGGAATAGGTGGCGGTGAAATCCGCGCCGGACGCGAACAACGTGCCCACCGCGATGATCGCAATCATCGCCAGCATGCCTTCGCCCAGGGCACCGCCGTAACCGATGAAGCGAGCGTCGGTTTCCTTGTCGAGCTGCTTGGACGTGGTGCCCGAGGCGACCAGGCCATGGAAGCCTGAAATCGCCCCACAGGCGATGGTGATGAAGAGCAGCGGATACCAACTGACATCGGTTTCGCCGTTGACGCTGGGCGCGGTCATCTCCGGCGCCCCGACGAGCAGTCCCAGATACAGCAGCGCCAGGCCGACCACCAGCTGATGCGAGTTGATGTAGTCGCGCGGCTGCAACAGCTTCCAGACGGGGAGCGTCGAAGCGATATAGACATAGACCATCAACACCACGATCCACACCAAAAAGGCCATCGAAGTGGCATCGAAGCCGCCCGCCACCGCTGCGTCGGCGCCACCGAACCAACTGACCAAATCAACCTGCAGAATGGGCACCTCGCTGGCCAACAGCGCTGCGCCATACATGACGGCGAGGGCGATAACCGAGGGCAATAGCATCGAGCCCGAGTGACGATAGACGCGATAGCCGATCCACACTGCCAGAGGAATCTGGATGAACACTGACAGCACGCTGGCGGGGAAGGTGATGAACAGCTTGGCGATGACCCAGGCGAAGACCGCGTTGATCATCAAGACAAGGATCAGAATGATGAACAGAAACAGTAGCTTGGCGCGCTGGCCGATCAGCTTGTTGGCCAACGTGCCGATGGAATGGCCCTTGTGACGGTTGGACAGCACCACGGCACCAAAGTCATGCACGCCGGCGGCGAACACGGTGCCTAGCACGACCCATAAGATGGCCGGTAGCCAGCCCCAGTAGATGGCGATGGCCGGCCCCACGATGGGGGCTGCGCCCGCCACCGAGGTAAAGTGGTGCCCCCACAGGACCCACTTGTTGGTGGGGACATAGTCGACGCCATCTTGATAGGCGTGAGCGGGCGTTTGGAAGTCGAGGTCGAGACGGTAAATGCGTTCGGCGATGAACTTCGAGTAGAAGCGATAGCCCATCACGAAACACACGGCGCCGAAGATGGCGATCCAAATAGCGTTCATGAGTGATCCTTGTCGAGAGCGGTCGCGCCGGGCGCCGACCATGCTTTGTTGGTACGACTATCCTACCAAAGATGTATGGCATTCTCCGTTAGACGAACGACGCAGAATTAAATCGGCTGCGACATCGGCGCGCATGCGGCAATTTGCCTTGCGGCAACGCGACACATACGAAACCCCGCCACGGCGCTTTTTAAGTCTATATAAACCCTCTACGATGTAGGGGTATTGGAAACGAAACAAGAAGATCCAGGCGGCGGGCCTTTTTCGGCTATGACCACCTCTTTCCGATGACATTCCGACTACGTGGGCTTCAAGGAGTCAGCCATGGCGCTAGATCCGATTCTCCTGTCGCGATTGCAGTTTGCATTCGTGGTTTCTTTTCATGCCATCTTCCCGGTCTTCACGATCGGGCTTGCCTCCTATATCGCCGTGCTGCAGGGCCTTTACGTCACCACGGGGAACCGCGTCTGGGATCGCCTCGGCCTGTTCTGGACCAAGGTCTTCGCCGTGGTCTTTGGCATGGGCGTGGTGTCCGGCATCGTGATGGCGTTCCAGTTCGGGACCAACTGGAGCAACTTCTCGCAGATGGCGGCGAACTTCATTGGTCCGATGCTGAGTTACGAGGTAGTCACGGCGTTCTTCCTCGAAGCTGGCTTCCTGGGCGTATTGTTGTTCGGCCGACATCGTGTCTCGCCGGCGGTACACTTCTTCGCCGCGTTGATGGTGGCCGTGGGCACCTTCATCTCGGCGTTTTGGATCCTCGCTACCAACAGCTGGATGCAGACCCCAGACGGCTACGAGATCCGCGAGGGTGTGATCCATGTGACCTCTTGGTTCGATGCAATCTTCAACGCGTCCTTCCCGTACCGCTTCACGCACATGGCCCTGGCGGCATTCTTGACCGGTGGTTTCGTAGTGACCGGGGTCAGCGCCTGGTTCTTGCTGCGTGGTCGCGAGGTCGATGCCCACAAGCGTGCGCTATCGATGACGCTATGGCTCTTGCTGTTTCTGGCCCCGCTTCAAGCCTTCGTCGGCGACGAACATGGGCTCAACACCCTGGAGCATCAGCCGGAAAAGATCGCCGCGATGGAAGGCAACTGGGAAACCCAGTCGAACGTACCGCTGTTGCTGTTCGCGTTGCCGGATCGGGACCTGCAGGCCAACCGTTTCGAGATCGGCATTCCCAACG
Organism: Chromohalobacter canadensis; assembly: GCF_029544075.1. Lineage (GTDB taxonomy): Bacteria > Pseudomonadota > Gammaproteobacteria > Pseudomonadales > Halomonadaceae > Chromohalobacter > Chromohalobacter canadensis_A. The sequence goes on from NZ_JAJQJH010000003.1 coordinate 50,150, forward strand.
GCGCCAGCCTCATCTTGCGACACGACCCAGACGGCGTCGTCCCCGGGCTCGATCAAATCGACCGCGCGCAACAGCCGCCGGTGTGGATCACCTTCTATAGCTTCCGCGTGATGGTGGCATTAGGGCTCTTGATGATCGCCTTCGCCGTTGCCGGATTGGTGCTACGCAAGGGCGGGCGCGTGTATCGCAGTCGCTGGTTCTTGCGTGGACTGCAGGGCATGAGCCTGGCGCCGTTCGTGGCGGTGGTCGCGGGCTGGGTCGTGACCGAAACTGGGCGCTCGCCGTGGCTGATCTACGGCGTGCTCGACTACGCCGATGCCATCACGCCCTCGCTGAGTGGCGGTATGGTGCTGTTCACGCTGCTGGGCTATATCGCTGTCTATGCCGTGATCTTCATCGCCGGTGTCTATTACCTGTGCAAGGTAATCAATCAGGGCCTTGATGAGCACGACGATACAGAGGATTTGGATAGCCACGACCGCCCGGCGAGGCCCATGTCCGCCGCCCACGTGCCCTTCGATGATGCGCGCGACGACCGCGCCCCGAACAGGAGCTAAGCCATGGAAATGTTCGATCTCTCGTTGATCTGGGCCGTCATCATCGCCTTCGGCGTGATCATGTACGTGCTCATGGATGGTTTCGACCTAGGGCTGGGGATTCTGTTTCCCTTCGCCCCGGACGAAGATGCGCGTGACGTGATGATGAACTCCGTCGCGCCGGTATGGGACGGCAACGAGACGTGGCTGGTACTGGGGGGCGCCGGGCTGATCGGGGCCTTCCCGCTGGTTTATTCGATCCTGTTGCCGGCGATGTACATTGGGGTCTTCCTGATGTTGGCGGGCTTGATCTTTCGTGGCGTGGCCTTCGAATTCCGCTTCAAGTCGCGGCGCACGCGTAACTGGTGGAATGCCGCCTTTGCTGGTGGCTCCTTCGTGGCGGCCTTCGCCCAGGGCGCCGTGGTGGGGGCCTATATTGAAGGCTTCGAGACCGCCGACCGCGTGTTTACCGGGGGCGCGCTCGACTGGCTGACACCGTTTTCGGTGATCACCGGCCTGGGGCTGGTAGCCGGCTATGCGTTGCTCGGCGCGACTTGGCTAGTGCTCAAGTCCGAGGGCCATGTGCGTGATTGGGCACGTGGCCTGGTACCCAAGTTGCTCATCGGGGTCGTGGTCGTCTTCGCCATCGTTAGCCTGTGGACGCCGTGGATCGACCCGGGCGTCTGGGAACGCTGGTTCGACCACATGCAGGTGATCTGGCTGCTGCCGGCGCTGGCCTTGGCCTGCGTGATTGGCATCTATGCCGCTAACCGTAAGGGGCGTGAGCTGCTGGCATTCCTGCTCACCCTAGGCATGTTCATCTTCACCTACCTGGGGCTGCTGGTGAGTCGCTGGCCGTATGTCATTCCGCCTGACTACACCTTGTGGGATGCCGCTTCGGCACCTGAGTCGCAGTTCTTCCTGCTGATCGGCGTGCTGTTCGTGGTGCCCATCATTCTGACCTACACCGCCTGGTCGTACTGGGTATTCCGCGGCAAGGTGCGTGTCGGCGACGGGTATCACTGAGCCGTGTCTCGATCTCAAGCCCAAACCTCGGCGCGCGCGTCGCGCCAATGGCTGGCTGCGCAATCCCGTGAGGTGCGCGGCTGGCTGAGCCTCGCCATCGCCGCCGGTGTCATCGGCGGACTCGCGACACTAGCGCAACTGGGCCTGATGGCATGGTTGATCAGCGCTGTCGTGGTCCACGACACGGCCTTGGTGACGCTATGGCCCTATGCGGTGGCACTGGCTGGCGCGGTGATCGTGCGCGGGCTCGCGCAGTGGCTGCAGGAGACCAGCGGTTTGGAAGCCGGACTGCGCGTCAAGGCAGATGTGCGCGCACAGGTGCTCGATCAACTCGCGGCGCTGGGGCCGGTGCATCTCGCCGAGCGGCATAGCGCCGGGAGCACCGCGCAACTGGTCGATCAGGTCGAAGCGCTGGAAGGCTATATCGCGCGTTACGTGCCCCAGGCCACGCTGGCGGTGGTGCTGCCGCTGATCTTTCTCGGCGTGGCGTTCTCGCTGGACTGGCTGGCGGCGTCGTTCTTCCTGATTGCGGCGCCGCTGATTCCACTGTTCATGGCGTTGATCGGCATGGGCGCCCAGCGCCTCAACGAGCAGCAGTTCCAGGCCATGACGCGTCTCGCCGGGCATTTCCTCGACCGTGTGCGCGGGTTGACCACCTTGCAGCTGTTCGGTCGCACCCGTCAGGCCACCGAGGAGGTCACGGCGGTGGCCGACGACTACCGGCGGCGCAACATGAAAACGCTGCGCGTGGCGTTTCTCTCCTCGGCAGTGCTGGAGTTCTTCGCCTCGGTGTCGATTGCGGTGATCGCCATCTACATTGGCTTTGGGTTACTGGGCTATATCCAGTTCGGCCCCGCCGATCAACTGACACTGTTCAGCGGGTTGTTCCTGCTGTTCATGGCGCCGGATTTCTTCCAGCCGCTGCGCTTGTTGGCCCAGCATTATCATGACCGCGCCAGTGCTCTGGGGGCTGCCGAGGGCTTGCGCACACTGCTGTCGCAGACACCACCACAGGGCCCGCGAATGGAGTCTCTAGGCAGTGAGCTCGACGACACGGTGCCACTGCGGGCGCGCCTGACCGATGTCAGTGTGGCGCATGCCGGGCGCGGCCGGGTGTTGGGGCCGCTCGATTTCGTTATCACCGATGGCGAGGTGGTGGCGCTGGTCGGTCCCTCGGGCACCGGCAAGTCGACGTTGCTACAGGTGCTTGCCGGCTTCGTCGATGCCGAGTCGGGCGGGGTGGCGTTGCGTACGGAGACAAGCGTGGCTTGGCTCGATCAGCGTCCGTTCCTGATGCAGGGCACGCTGGCCGAGAATTTGCGCCTGGTCGCGCCCGATGCCAGTGACGACCGATTGCGCGAGGCGCTGATCGCGGCACAGCTCGGTGACTTGCTGAGTGCTTTGCCCGAAGGGCTCGACACGTCACTCGGGGAGCGTGGCCTGGGGCTTTCCGGCGGGCAGGCCAGCCGCCTGGCGCTGGCCCGGGTGTTTCTCAGTGATGCGCCGCTGGTGCTGCTCGACGAACCCACGGCCAGCCTCGACCCCGACAGCGAGCAACGCGTGATCGAGGGGCTGACGCAACTGGCCGCACAAGGCCGCACCCTGGTCATCGCCACACACCATCCCGCCGTGATGGGCATGGCCGACCGTGTGCTGCGTCTCGAGGCGGGTCAACTGCATTCACAGGATGCACCGGCATCGTCGGAGGCCTTGTCATGAAGGAGCCCACTAGCATGCAGGGATCCACTAGAAAGGCGCTAGGCCCATGGTTGCGCCTGATGGGCGAGCGGCGTGCACGCTTGCTGTTCGGGGCGTTGCTGATGCTGGCGACGCTGCTGTTCGCAATCGGGTTGCTGACGCTGTCGGGATGGTTCATCACCGCGACCGCGCTGACCGGGATGACACTCGCGGCGGGCGGTGCGGCGACATTGGATGTCTTCACGCCGGGTAGCGGCATTCGCTTCTTCGCCGTGGGACGCACCGCCGCACGTTACGCCGAGCGCCTCTATAACCACGATACCGTGCTGCGCCTGCTGGCGGATATTCGCGGGCGCACCTTTGCCGGCTTGTCACGGTTGTCGGGCCGTGAACTGGCGCGCTACCGCGCCGGTGAATGGCTCAACCGGCTGACCGCCGACATCGACGCGCTCGATAATCTCTATCTGCGCTTGTTGGCGCCGCCGTTGGTGGGACTGCTGGCGATCCTCGTGGTCGGCGGCATCCTGGCGTTGGCGATGCCCGCGCTCGGTGGCGTGTTGCTGGCGATCATGCTGCCGTTATGGGTGATCGTCACGCTGGGCATGGCGGTGGCGGGGCGTGGCCCTAGCGCGCGACGCGTCGAGACGCTGGAGCGCCTGCGCGTCCGCGCCCTGGAGCATCTACAGGGCTTGGCCGAGCTGCGCACCTTTGGCGTACTCGGCGCCCATCGGGAACGAGTGGAACGCGAGCAGCGGGCGTTGCTTGACGATCAGCGGCGTCTAGGCCGACGAGCCGCGCTGGGCAATGCGCTGGTTACCTTGACCGTGCAAGGTGCCGCCGTGGCGATACTCTGCTTGGCGCTGCTCGCATTCGCCGCAGGCAAACTCTCGGCGCCCGTGGCGAGCATGTTGCCACTGGCGGTGCTGGCGCTGAACGAAGGACTCGCCATGCTGCCGGGCGCATTCGTGCAATTGGGGGCCACGCGTACGGCCGCCGCGCGGCTCAATGCCGAAGCGGCGACGTCCCTGCGTGACGAGGCAGAGGGCTCCCTGACAAGTGCCGAGGCGCCTTCGATCACCTTCGAGGCGGTGACGCTGCGTTATCCGGGCATGGGCACCACGCCCGCGCTCGAAGACGTCAATCTGCACGTGGAGGCCGGCGAACGTGTCGCCGTGCTGGGCCCTTCGGGTAGCGGCAAGTCGAGCCTTGCTCAGCTCGTCGTCCACGCGTTCGACCCCGATGCGGGCAGCGTGCAGCTGGCAGGGCAGGATCTACGCAGCCTGGCGCCGCAGGCATTGCATTCTCGGCTCGCCTATCTGACCCAGCACACCGAGCTCTTTCATGCGTCGCTGCGTGACAATCTGCGCTTGGGATTGCCGGTCGATCACGGCCTGGAGGAAGCGGACGTCGAAAGTGCCCTGTGGCAGGCGCTATGGATCGTCGATCTGGATGACTGGGCGCGCGAACTGCCGCACGGGCTCGAGACCTGGGTCGGCGAAGCCGGGCGTCAGCTTTCCGGCGGGCAGGCACGCCGCGTGGCGCTGGCCCGGGTGATCCTCCGCGATGCACCGCTGGTATTGCTCGATGAACCGCTGGCGGGACTGGATGCCGCCACGGCGGTGACGGTGGCCGAACGTCTCGACACCTGGCTAGACGGGCGTACTGTGCTGATGTTCGCCCACCGCCGCGACGCCCTACCGCGCTGCGATAGGGCGTTAGTGCTTTAACTTATAAGCGCGGCAATGGCGTCTTATGAGGCGACATGAAAGCCCATGGTAGCTTTGACGGCATGCTTCCAACCCGCATAGAGCTCGTCGCGTTTTTCCACGCTCATCGCGGGTGTGAAGCGGCGGTCTATGGCCCATTGTTTGGCAATCTGTTCACGCGATTCCCAGAAGCCGAGTGCTAAGCCGGCCAGGTAAGCTGCGCCCAGCGCGGTGGTTTCATTGACCGCGCAACGCAGAACATCCACGCTCAGGATGTCGGCCTGAAACTGGGCGAGAAAATCGTTGGCGATGGCGCCACCGTCGGCACGCAGTTCGGTGAGATCGAGACCGGCATCGGCCTGCATGGCGTGGAGGACGTCCGCGCTTTGATAGGCCATGGATTCCACTGCCGCACGAATGAAATGTTCCTTACTCGTGCCGCGCGACAGGCCGAACATCGCGCCGCGTACGTTGGAGTCCCAGTAGGGCGCGCCCAAACCGGTGAACGCTGGTACGAGGTAGACGCCGTCGTTGTCGCCGGCGCGTTCGGCATAGGCTTCTGAATCGGAAGACTTGCCCAGCATGCGAAGGCCGTCGCGCAGCCACTGGATCACCGAGCCGGCCACGAACACACTGCCTTCCAGGGCGTATTCGAGCTGGCCGTCTATCTCCCAGGCGACGGTCGTGAGCAGGCCGTTTTCAGAAGCCGTGGCTTCCGGGCCGGTATTCATCAGCGTGAAGCAGCCCGTGCCATAGGTGTTCTTGGCCATACCGGGTTTGAAGCAGGCCTGGCCGAACAGGGCGGCTTGCTGGTCACCGGCCATGCCGGCGATCGGCAGTTCATTGCCGAAGAAATATTTCGGCAGCACCTTGCCATAGACTTCACTGCAGGATTTGACCTCGGGCAGCATCGATTCGGGCACGCCGAACAACTCAAGGAGTTCCGGATCCCATTGGCGATTGCGGATGTTGAACATCATCGTGCGCGACGCATTGGTAACGTCGGTGACATGCACTTCACCGCCGGTCAGGTTCCATACCAGCCAGGAATCGATAGTGCCAAACAGCAGGTCGCCGTTGTCGGCTTTTTCCTTGACGCCTTCGACATTATCGAAGATCCACTTGAGTTTGGTACCCGAGAAATACGCATCGATGACCAGCCCGGTTTTGTCGCGGACCATCTCCGCATGCCCGGCAGCCCGCAGCTCATCACAGATCTCGGCCGAATGACGTGATTGCCAGACGATGGCGTTATAGACCGGTTGACCGGTGTGCTTGTCCCAGACGACGGTGGTTTCGCGCTGGTTGGTGATGCCGATGCCGGCAATCTCCGAGACATCGACCTGGGTGTTGTTGATCACTTCGGTAAGCGTCGTCAGCACGCTGGTCATGATGTCGCGCGGGTTGTGCTCTACCCAGCCCGGCTGCGGGAAGATCTGCTCGAACTCGCGTTGGGCAATGCCGGCGATCTGACCGTCATGGTCGAACAGCATTGCGCGGGAACTGGTCGTGCCTTGGTCGATCGCGAGTACGTATTTCTTTTCATTGCTCATGGAAGGCCATTCCTCGTGCTTTTTGCGAAAAAATGATCAATCTGGACGGTTAGTAGGCGTAGGCAAAAAGTGCCGCCATAGCACTACCGATGACAGGGCCGACCACCGGAACCCAAGCATAGCGCCAGTCGTTAGGGCCCTTGTTCTGGATCGGCAATATGGCGTGGGCAATGCGCGGGCCGAGATCGCGCGCCGGATTGATGGCATAACCGGTGGGGCCGCCCAGCGAAGCCCCGATAGAGACCACCAATAATGCGACCGCCAAGGGCCCGAGGCCGGACGGCGTGTGGCCGAACATGATGATCACGAAGATCAGCACGAATGTGCCGATTATCTCGCTGATCAGATTCCAGCCATAGGATCGGATGGTCGGTGCCGTGGAAAAAGTGGCGAGTTTGATCGCGCCATCTTCGGTGCCATCGTACTGTTTTTTGTATGCCAGATAGCAAACGACAGCCCCCAGAAAACCACCGATGAACTCGGCCACAAAGTAGGTGATGGTCGTGACGAAATTGATCGGAATGCCATCGGCATATTCTTTGGCCGGGCCAATGAGTAAACCGAGAGTCACGGCTGGATTGAGGTGCGCACCGGTGTCGTAGGCAACGTACACACCGCAGAACACGGCAAGCCCCCAGCCGAAGAAGATCACGATGCCATCGCTGCCGTTACCGTTCGTCTTGTTCAGTAGAACGTTGGCCACCACACCGCAACCCAGTAGTGTCAGGAATGCCGTGCCAGCGATCTCGTGGACTAGTATCGTTTCTACAATTCCCATGGATATGCCCTGAAGTAATGAGTGTCACGGTTGGCTAAGGCGAGATACGAATGTCCTGCAACGTCGATGGGAATATGGGCAATGGGTTGGCGAGTCATTGTTTTCCTCCTTTTTTTGTTGTGCCACGCGTGTCGATGGCAGTTGTATTCGCGTCGTTCTTCACGACGGCTGGGTCCGTTCCTAAGTTTCTGGCTTGGCCTTGGTGGGCCGAGCGAAGGAACGGGTGAGGTAATCGGCGAGCCGTTGTTGTGCGCTCTCATCGAGACGCAGTCCCAGCTTGGATCGCCGCCAGAGAATGTCCTCGGCTGTGCGCGCCCATTCGTGATCGCACAGGTAATCGACTTCGGCGGCATACAAGTCGGCGCCAAAATGCTCACCTAGATCGTCCAGGCTTTTTGCATCACCGACGATGTTCGTGACCCGGGTGCCGTAGTTGAAGACCATGCGATTGGCCATGCCCAATGGAATGAAGGGGTGACTGGCTTGGAGCGATTCGAACAGGTGCTGTGGTTTCGCTTCTTCGCCGCCGGGTAGTGGGTGGCCGTGACCGGTCCAGGCTTTTTCCTGGTTGCCGAGTTCAGGTGCCAGTTGATCGACGGCGTCCTCGGCTAGACGTCGATAGGTCGTCAGCTTGCCGCCGAAGACGTTGAGCAGCACGGCGCCGCCGGATGTCTCGAGTTGAATGCGGTAATCGCGCGTGATCTCGCTGGCACTGTCCTCACGATCATCGAGCAGGGGACGAACGCCTGAATAGCTCCAGACGATATCGTCGGGACCGATAGGCTGTTCGAAATAGCGATTGGCCGACTCGCATAGATAACCGATTTCGTCCTTCTCGATAGCGATATCGCTGGGAGCGCCCTCATGCTCGATATCGGTCGTCCCGATGAGGGTGAAGTCGCCCTCGTAGGGAATGGCGAATACGATGCGGCCATCGGGTTGCTGGAAGATATAGGAGTAGCCGTGGTCGAACAGTTTGTTCACGACGATATGACTGCCCTTGATCAGGCGCAGCGAATACGTGTGATCCAACGAAGCGACTTCTTCGAGAAAACGCACGGCCCAGGGCCCGGCCGCATTGACCAGTCCGCGGGCGGCGACTTGCGTCGTTTCGCCCTCGGCGGTACGCAGGGTGATGGTCCATCCGTCGGTGCCGCGTACCGCCGCTTCGGCACGAGTACGCGTCATGATGCAGGCGCCACGGCTGGCTGCGTCCATGCAATTGAGCACCACCAGTCGCGCATCCTGAACCCAGGCGTCCGAGTAGACGAAGCCCTTGGTGAACTCGGATTTCAGTGGCGCCCCGGCCGGGTGGTCGGCGAACTTGATGCCATGCGAGCCCGCTAGCGTCTGGCGTCCACCGAGGTGGTCGTACATGAAAAGCCCGGTTCGAATCATCCAGGCCGGCCGCAGGTGCTTCTGGTGAGGCAGGATGAAACGCATCGGCCAGATGATGTGCGGCGCAGCCTTGAGCAGTATTTCGCGCTCGGAGAGGGCCTTGGCCACGAGCTTGAATTCGTACTGCTCGAGATAACGCAAGCCACCGTGGATCAGCTTGGTCGAAGCCGAAGACGTATGGCTGGCAAGATCATCCGCCTCGACGACTAGCACTGACAGTCCACGGCCTGCAGCATCACGCGCGATGCCTGCGCCGTTGATGCCGCCGCCGATGACAATCAGATCGTAGGTTTCGTTGCGCATGTTCGTATCCGCTCACCAGTGTTCGAGTTAGATCATTGTGGCGCGGATCCGAACATTTTTAATTAGGCAAAAAGTAGTAGAAGCTATTTCGCCCTATGGATGAGGCCGATCTCAGGGGCCGAAATGCCGGCCTGAGAAAGCCTCAACCCGTTCGTGGAAAGGGTTCGTCGGTGAAAAAGTGAAGCGGAGTGAAACTTTCGAGATTCGGATCAGAACATCACTGCCTGACTTGAAGCACTATCTTGTGGCCAGATTCGAAGTACGCCGCGCGGCGACCGGGCGTGGTCGCCACGGACGGCAAGATGATCGACGACTTCCTGTTCATCAATACGTCGCGCAGTGCCAACAGGGTGATGGCCCTGGTCGAGGCCTAGCTCTCGCCTAGACCTAGTCCTGGCGGGTGTCGCTATCCAGTGGCGTCACCACGGTGTCTTCGTCTCGCAGCGCTTCCCAGGCGTGATAGGTGCTGAGGAAGACGTCACCGGTAAGGTGATCGAGGAAGTCGCTGTGCTTGAGCTTGTCCATCACCGGGCCTTTCACTTCGGCGAGATGCAACTTGACCTGCGAGTCGTCGAGTCGGGAATTGATGGCTTCCAGGCTTTCCAGCGCCGAGGCGTCGATCAGGTTGACCGCCGAGCTGATCAATACCACATGCTTGAGTGCCGGACGTTCGGCGACCATGGCGTAGACGGTGTCCTCGAGATAGCGCGCGTTGGCGAAGTAAAGGCTCTCGTCGACGCGTAGCAGCGCCACGCGCGGGTCATTCTCGGTGGTGTAGCGCTCGACGTTGCGAAAGTGCTCGGTGCCGGGAACGCGGCCCACCAGCGCGCTGTGCGGACGACTGGTGGTGTAGAGAAACAGCGCCAGCGATAGCCCTACGCCGACCATCACGCCAACTTCAACGCCGCTGACGAAGGTCAGCACGATGGTCGCCAGCATGGCGGCGAAGTCACGCTTCGAGTAGTGCCAGGTACGCTTGAGGCCGTGCGCGTCGAGCAACGTGAAGGTCGAGACGATGATGCTGGCGGCGAGCGTGGCGATGGGCAGAAAGTGAATTAACGGCGTGAGATAGAGCGTCACCAGGGCCACGCCCAGTGCGGCGAAGCTGCCTGCGGCCGGTGTGCGCGCGCCAGCATCGAAGTTGATCACCGTACGCGACAGGCTGCCCGTTACCGGCATGCTGCTGCTCACGGCGGCGGCGATATTGCTGCCACCCAGCGCGAAGAGCTCCTGGTCGGGCGAGATGCGCTGGCGACGCTTGGCGGCCAGCATCTGTGCCAGCGACACCGATTCGATGAAACCCACCAGGCTGATCAGAAACGCCGGCATCAGCAGTGTGCTGATCAGGGTCGGGTCGAGCGAGGGCAACGCCAGCGGCGGTAGATGGCGCGGAATATCGCCGACCACGGCGACGCCGTGCGCTTCCAGATTGAATGCCCATACCAGCAGAGTCGAGATCATGGCAGCAATGATCGGCCCAGCCTTGGTGATGAAGCCACTCAGCGTGGCGGTCATGCCCAGGCGGCGCAGCGTGGGGCCGGCGCGGCGCATCACCATCAGAAACGCCAGTGAGCCGAGACCGATCAACGCCGTGAGTACGTTGAAATCCTCCCAATGCGCGACCAGGCCGGTGAGCTGTTCGATCAGCGTGAACCCGGACATCGTGATGCCCAGAAGATTGCCCAACTGGCTGGTGGCGATCAATACGCCCGAGGCGCTGAGCAGGCCGGAAACGACTGGATGGCTCAAGAAGTTGGCGAAGAAGCCCAGCCGGAAGATGCCCATCAGCATCAGCATGACGCCGGACAAGAACGCCAGTGTCGCGGCGGCCTCGCTGTAGGCGACGGTCCCCGTGGCGACGATGCCCGATAACGCCGCAGCCGTCATCAGGGCGACGATCGCCATTGGCCCCACTGCCAGCGTGCGGCTGGTGCCGAAGATGGTATACGCCACCAACGGCAGCATGCTGGCGTACAGGCCCGTCACCGCTGGAAGCCCGGCGAGCAGGGCATAGGCCAGCGCTTGCGGAATGACCATCAAGGTGACGATGACGGCGGCGAAGAGATCCTGGGATAGCGTGTGGCGATCATAGCTTGGCAGCCACTCGGCGATGGGAAAGTAACGCTTGAGCATCCGGGTCTCGTTGGTATGCAAGGAAGTCAGATTTTTGAGCGAAAAGATATAACGCTAGAAGTTTTTCTACTAGACGCTAATGGTGCGGTTTGCGGACTGTCTGTGCAAGTGCGGGGGCTGACTCAAGGTTTTGTTTATTGATGGGGTAGGGGAGAAAGGTATTACTGATGCAGACCTGCAAGCGCGACACCGTCGAAGCTATGCATGGCCTCTCGGTGCCGGCCTTCTTAATTACACTTCCCAGTCGACCAACCGGCCCTGGCGTTGCTCCAGGGTTTCGGCGATACGCAGCACTTCCTCGCTGGGAATCTGACGGATCAGTTCCTGGCTGTCGCGATCGACGATACGTGTCACGATCCGCCCCTCGTATTCCGAGAGCTCGAACTGGACGCTGTAGGCGCTCATGACTTCGTTGACGCGGTCAACGGGCTGGACGAGCTCGCTCATGGTCAAGGCCGAGGGCGCCGAGGCTCCCTGTACGTCATCGTCGGGTTGGATATGGGCCAAGGCCATGTCCAGTCGCTGGCGACCGCTCAGCGGGTTGGGTGTGATGTTGGCGGTGGCGGGACCGCTGTTGACGGGAAATTCAGGAATGTTCGACGACATATGCGTCCCCCTGCGTTGTTATCGCTTTTGTTGTTGAGCGTTGCAGCGCTCAGGTGGTTGAGGCTTAAAACATGGTAGCTCGCGGAATCATGTCATCATGTCGATGTTCGTGTGCCCGGCATCGTCGCCGACACCGATGCCGACGAAAAAAGCATGCCGAAAGTTGCTATCGCGCTTGTAAGCCTGGATCTTCTTGATGTCCTGATGCTTACCGAAGCTATTGGTACTTTTCTGCACTTCGATGGCGGCGAGGTTCTCGTGGGTTCCGCGATGATGGATGATGATGTCGGGGTAGGCGGTACGCGCATCTGTATCGGCGGTATTGGTCACGCTCGTCATATGGCGGGTGCGCTTGCAGGGGCCTGCCCAGCGATTGTATTCGCAATCGATATCCCAATCGGGAAATGCCTGTTGCAGATACATGGCCAAGCGGAAGGAGAGCGAACGCTCCGTCGCCGACGCCTTGAGCAGAGGGGCGTCGCGCTCGAGGAGTGTTTCGAGGGCGTGGTTCAGCTTCTCTTGAATACTGGTGTCGGATTCGGTGATGAATGTACCGATATGGGTCATCGGATGCCTCGCCTTGTTTTTCTTCGCTACCGTTAGCGTGATAAACGCCGATAATATCCTTGTTTAGCAGTTATCGGCCATGATAGACCAGACTTTAACGGCTTTTTTAATGCTGTAGTATTAAACGGAGCGAAACTCGGCATGTAGCTTACCGTCGCGGACCATTACATACGCCATATTGCGCTTGCCGGTATCATCTCGCCAGTCGATTTCATTGACCCCCGGTTTGAGCACCGACTCCGCCGCTGCGAGCGATGTCGCAGGTGTACCGTTGACCGACTCCACCACTGCGCCGATGGGCAAACGACTCTGTAGAGGACTCTCCGTCCCGATCTCGACTAATTGCAGGCCAGTCGCGGCGGCGCCCTCGACGGGGGCCTCGGCCCTCGAGCGCTGTGGTGTTGTAGAGCGAGAGGGGGCCTGGCGAGCGGGTTCCGGTCGTTCACTGCTCACCCGCGACGCGCTAGGTTGGCGGAGCTGCCAATGAGCAGAGGTGACCAGCAGCAATGTGCCGACCAGCAGTACGATGATGGCAATATTGGCAAAGAGCAACGCGGGCAAGTGGGCGCTGAATAGTGACGGTGCCTGGCGTTGAAATAGCAATATCTTGTACGTCGTGTACGGCAGGGTCGCCATGACCGCGCCCCATAGCACGGCGAGGAAGACTTGACTGCGCAGTAATGTCCGCATGGTGTCTAGCCACATTCAAAGAAGTTCAGCAGGTTTAACGCATCACAAGAAAAAATCAAGCATCCCCAGCCTAAAGTACGAACGAGCACAGGCAGTTTTCGTACAAAGCCTAGCGCGCATGCGCCTTAACCTGATCGTACAACAATCTTGCGTTATCCAGGGCAATGGCCTCGTTTTCATCCAACTGCAAGAGAGAACCGCCATTGCGGTCGTCGTTCTGGGCGGCGCGGATCACCGTCGCATGGCGGCGCGATACACTGGCGACATTCATGCGGATGGATAGCAGCATCAACTCGAAGCGGCGTTTTTGATCTTCGCGTCGGGCGCGCTCCTCGAAGGATTCGGTGGTTTCGATGAGCGACGCCAGGGTCGTATTGATCAACTTCTCGACCAGATCGAGGCGCGGCACGATCTCGTCATTCAGTTCATTGACGGTGATTTGGGTACGGGGAGAAGACATGACAACGCCTTGGTAGTAGAAGGCCACGAAATTACGATGACAAAAAGGGCCAGCCAAGCTGGCCCAAGGCTCGCCAGGGGCAAGCGTCATACACAGCGAGTGTCGGTATTCACAATGCGTCAAGGCGGTTGCGGTACCCACGAGAACCTTATCGGCCCATTCGCCCTGAGCTTTAATTCGCGTTGTTCTGCTTGATTCAATGCTTATGATCGACACGGAGATCGTTCGGGTTGACGATACTGACGAGCCGGCCTATCTGAATAAAATCATTGGATGAAAGGTACGTATCGATACGGGCATCGATGAACGCTAAATTCTTGACAACATGGACGTGGGTGGGCTTTCCCTTGCTGTCGATATCCATGACCCAGGCGAGAAATCCCCGGGAAAATTTGGCCAGGCTGCCGATTGGATACAAACCGTATTGCTGGATATAGTCGATAATGACGGCGTGCTCGTACTGCGTGTCATTTTCATGCACCCAGCGATAGGTATCCAACGGTGTACGCGGTGATACGTTATTGCGCTCGTGGGTGAGCTTATTGATCACCTTGATGACCGAGAGCTGCTTCACCAGTTCGGAAAGCTGATCACTCGTCTTGCCGGCGGGGTACCCGCTGCCGTCGAGCAGTTCGTTGGCGTTCTGGATGATATCCAGACATCCATCACTGGGTTGCCAGCCCAGTTCCGAGATCTTCTCGAGCAGTTTATCGACATGGCCAAGGAGTATCTCTTTTTGCTGCGGCGTCATGTTGGTCTTCAGCGAGGGCAACTTTTCGCTCATCAAAAGCGGCTTGCCCATCGTATGCATCAAAGTGCCCGCCACGGCCTCGCGCAAGTGCGGTGAATGCGGATCACGCGACGCGACCATATCCGCGAGACAGCCGGCCACCTGGATGGCATGCCGTACCCACTCCGGTTGATCGCGCAGGAAGGAAAGCGCGTACAACAGCTCCTTGCGATTCTGCCGGACGAGATAGAGCAACGAATCGGTACAGTCGTAAAGCGTCTCTTCGGGAAAGGCATTCCAGTTCTTGATGAAGATCAGCACGGCCTGAAGTTGGCGCGCGATGGTCCGCACGCCCTTGACCATCGGCGGGGCGTTGGGAGAGTCATTCGGCTTCTGGCTGGCATTTTTCAGAATGCTATCTTCCTTTTTCCGGGGGATGTAAACGGCCGACTGGCTGACACTGCGGCCATCGACGCCGGCCCGGTAAGCGGCCTCACGTTCAGACTCGGAAACGACATGGAACAGCACATTCTCCATGTCGCGCCCCACCTCGACGAATTGAATGCCCAGGGCCGCATGTCCCTCGCTACCGAAAGGGCGCATATGGCGTATGCGCCCTCGGGCGTAGAAATACTCGCCATTGGGAAACTCCAGCGTGACACTGGGCAGCACCTGGTTGACGTAAAGCGGCAGGCTGTCTTCCATGGCGATATCGATCATGCAGCCGCCGGTCGAGATATTGCGCAGCCGCCCCTTGATGGTCAACTCATTGGCGAACACCTCGAGCGTGGCACGCGCGTACATGCCCAGGATCAGAGGAATGCGCACCGCACCGCGTGTTTCCTCCGTGAACAATGCATCTGCCAGTTGGCACTTGATCTCGTAGGAATCGGCCTCCTTCTTGAGTGGCTGGGCCTTGATCTTCTCGAAATTGTAGATATCCGTGTCTTCCTCGTCGGATGACGCGGAGATCTCGACATCGAAGGACAAATACCCTTGGTAGATATACGACTCTATGTCGGCCTTTTCATCGGAGACACTAAGCTCAAAAGCCCCTGTGTCCATATCTAGGTTGAGGATCTTGCCCTGAAGCGGCTTGGTCGTTTTCTTGGAAAACACCGTGATGGTGTGCTCTTTGGCGATCAGAGCGCGAAGAACGCCCGCCAGGTGATTGCCTGAGTATTGGTGTGACAGCATACGCGTACCTATGAGTCCATTGCCGGGGCGATGTACGGGGTTTATTCGTTTTTATTGTAATAGCTTTATTTGATTTTAATCGTTCTTATAAGCGGTGCTTGCGCTGCCAGGCCGCATAGGATAGGTGCGCCGGAAGCGCTACCGATAACGACCATGGTTCCCTTATATCATAGATAGACAGGATGGGGAGTGGGGTAAATACGTATGCTCGGTGCGTGGCTGGAAACCGGCAAGATGCACGACAGAGACGATGAGCCGGGCCACGCTGCAAAGCCTGTTGAAAGGCGATCCATCGGTTACTATCGGCAGTTAATCGCAGCGAAGAGAACCTATCCGATGACGATTCTCTCTGGAAGGCTATTGAAGCGCAAATGCTAGCCGGGTAAGGCTTTCGTGGGAGGGAACTTGTTCCCGATGGTTTTTTGCCACCTTTTATCGTGACGCGTTCGAGCCCAACAGCGTTTGGATGCGTTCGCCGTCACTGCTAGCCGCTTCCCACAAGTCATCCCAGCTATCCGGTGGATTGCCGCTCTTAAGCATCTTGTGGAAGACAGCATAAGCGTCGTACTTGCTGCCATAGGCACGTTTGGTGGATTCGTCGTTGACCCAGGCATAGATGAGTATCCTGCTGGCGAGGTCGTAACGAAAGAATAGCCGGTACTGTTGGTAGAATTTTGCCCGTTGCCAATGGGTATGAGCTGTTCCGAGCGTGTTCCCCTGTCGATACTGTGGGCCTGATGGATCCTGTGGGATGTCGTGCAAGGCCAGTTTAACAATGGCTGCCAGACGTTTGGTGGCGGATTTGGCGCGGTATCCCTCCGGGTCTTTCGCTTGTAGCCGCTTCACCTTGTCGGTCAGCGCCTCGACCTGCGCCAGGAAGAGTGGATGTGCGTAGATCGTCCACCCGTTGATCACCAGAGGGCTCATGCGTCGTCATCGTCTTCTGGTAGTGCCTCATCGAGGTCTACCTCGATGCCTGACGTCAGGCGTTTAGCCTCAGAAAAGGTGCCAGCAGCGACAGGACGAATATTTTCCGGATGCGCCTGTAGATCGCGTTCCAGGAATGCCAGAAAGCTAGCCACCACGGGATCTTGGCTGGGCTCATCGCTGGCACGGGAGAGCACCACCTCCCCATTGGGGCGGACCGTGTAGTGAATCCGGTCGCGGCGCTTCAGCTTCAGTGCACGTCGAACCGATGCCGGTACAGTCGTCTGGTAGCGATCCGTCAGGGTGGAATCATCCTCAATGGCTGTGTTCATGATGGGTCTCCGCTCGTTGGCAACGCAGTGGTATATAGAAAAGGTAATGCAATTGCATTGCATGGTCAATATTCCCGTGCCGAACTGCGCTATACACCCTGTGCAACTCTGGAAGGCGCGCGTTGGGCAAGCGCTTGCGCCGTGTGTGCTGATAAGTTATATTTTTGTATAATTTGAGCGTATTGCTATGCGCAGGAGGTCTGTATGAGCACTACCAATCTTCGCCGTGTCGGCGGCTCTGTCATGATGTCAGTGCCGCGTACACTGCTCGATCAACTGAACCTTCACGAGGGCTCTCAAGTCGAGATCGAAGTCGACCACGGCCGCTTGATCGTGGAACCGGCCAAGCCACAATACTCCCTTGAGGAGCTGCTGGCCCAGTGCGATACCACGGCAGATATGTCTGCTGGCGAACGCGAGTGGCTGGAGGCCGACCCCGTCGGTCGTGAATTGCTGTAATGCGGCGCGGTGACATCTATCTCGTTTCGCTCAACCCCACTCGGGGTCATGAACAGCAAGGTATGCGTCCGGTGCTGATCGTGTCGCCGGATGCGTTCAATATCGCCATGGGCACGCCTTTGGTTGCGCCGATCACTAACGGTGGCGGCTTCGCTCGCTCCCGAGGCTTCACGGTGTCGCTGGCCGATGCAGGGACTACTACCACCGGTGTTGTCTTGTGTGGTCAGGTGCGGACCTTGGATATCGAGGCCCGTCAGGGGCGGCGGCTGGAGAGCATCCCGCGAGAGGTTATGGATGACGTGATAGCTAAGCTAGCGACTCTGGTTAGCTAAACCATACCGCCTGGCTTCAAGATGAAGATACCGTTGCGTATTTCAAGAAGCTTGCCGAGGAAAAAGATCTTCCATGTCAGAGTCTCATTCATCGAGAAATGCTAGCCGAGCACGGTTTTCGCGGGAGGGGACTCGTTCCCGGTGGGCTTGGACAGGTGGTAAATTGCTGGCTTCGTAATGCTCGACCAGAGGCAGTAGAATTATGGTCACC
This sequence comes from Chromohalobacter canadensis, assembly GCF_029544075.1. GTDB lineage: Bacteria > Pseudomonadota > Gammaproteobacteria > Pseudomonadales > Halomonadaceae > Chromohalobacter > Chromohalobacter canadensis_A. Next base: position 67,792 of record NZ_JAJQJH010000003.1, read on the forward strand.
ATACAATGAGGTGAACCTTGATGTTCTGTCGGCGATTCGGTTTGGATGTATATGTTACCCGGCATGCCCGTGAGCGTATGGCCCAGCGTGGTATGACAGAGGTGCTGCTCGGTGAGCTTCTGGAAACCGGCCAGATGCGCTATAAGGACGATACGCGGCTATGGATCGCCAAGGCTATGGAAGGGCGCAACGATAATTTGGTATGTGCCGCCGTGGTACTTGAAGATCGACTGGTCGTCAAAACCGTCATGCATCATTTTCAGTGGGAGGAATGACTATGCGCACTACGTACGATGAAGCTGACGATATCCTGGTTGTGCATCTTTCGGAGAAGGCCATTGCGAAGGAAGTCTCGCAAGATTGGAATACCCATGTCAGCTATGCGGAAGACGGCACTATCGTGGAAATTGTGATTTTGGACGCATCCAAGCAGGGCGCATGGCCTTTGTTGCGTAGCCATGCAGCCTAGCTTTGCGAACGAGTTTGCGTTCAGCAACCGTTGGCACTATCGCGCTGATAGCGGGCTCGTTGTCAGTAGCCACCAATATACGGGCACGGTCAAAGCCTATGGTCTCACGCTGGCGTTCACGACGCCGTATACACCGGAACAGAAGCGCTTCTTCCGCTCCTTGAAGGAGGAGTGCATCTGGCTTCACCGTTTCGAATCGCTGGCCAAAGCCAGGGTCGTGATCAATCGCTGGATCCGGCATTTTACAACGAAGAGTGGCCACATCAGTCTCTGGACTACGTGGCACCCTGAGCACACCCAGGATTAACGGTATAGGGTGTGCAGAAGCCAGGGGCCATTATAATACGAGGTTAATAAATAATAGCAGCGCCTATTAGGGTGCCGATTATTAAGCCTATCAATTGTGGACCTATGAGCCAAAAAGTTTTAGTTCCTAGAATGCTTAAGATACCCCCTGTTGTAAAAAAAGCATCTGGGTGTGTGAATCTTCTAATAGCATCTCCTGCTATGGCCCCACACCAACCACAAAGAGATCCTATGATAATAGCGAAAGTCTTTGTGAAGAAAGACGCGTAGGCTACTTCTGGCATTGTGTTGAAAAAGTTGACAAATATAGAGAATGCCAAAGAGGCACCTAGCCAAATGTACTTTACGTTTTTTTGCTGCATGTGGAAACCCTCCTTCAACCGCGTATTGCGTTTTTAAAAGCGACTTCAGAAACTTTGGTTTTGGCTTTTTTTAGCTCCTTGTTTATTAAGTGATTGGCGTCTTGAACGATACGGGGGTATAATTGCTGTGCTTTCTTGAAAGCTTCAAGTTCCTCTTTAGAGTTCAGGGCTCCTTGAGCAGACTTTGACGACCTGTTGACTTTTATTAAGGCGTCAATCTCTTTTGAATTGAATTTCTTTGAGTAAATTTTTGCGAATATATTTTCGAAGGCACTCCAGGAGAAACTTTCCTTTGTTGTATTCTTTACTTGGCTTATAGTGATGCTTGAATCGTCGTATTCTTTTAATAAGTTTTCCGAAAATCTGTCGACCAAGTTTTCGTATTGCTCCTTCATCCCAGAGACCTTTGCTAGCTCTTTAGCCTTCTTTGTATCGTCACCACATCCTGATAGAAAAAGTAGGAAAATAAATGCTAGAAATAAATGTTTAGTCATGTTTTGGCTAATGCCCTTGGCGGTGCTGTCGTTGGCGTTCAAATTCGCCTCCATACGGTTACAGATCGTCTGACCGGCAGCATCATCCGCAGTACTCTTGATCTTTAGCCCCGAGGAAAGGCGCTCAAGCGTTGAAGAAAACTGGCTGTTGGCGCGTCCCTGATGCTGTTGGGCCGTAAGGGAGAGCAGATTGGAGTTGATGACGGCCATGTCGTGTCCCTGAGCATGGAGGATGCGGTCGTTGTATCTAGTCGGTTATCGGCATGCGTAAAAGGAACTTTAGGTACTAATGATGTTTTTGGTGGCCGGAGGCGAAGAGAAGGTCGATCCGGCATCACTGCGCCGGATCGGGTTCGTTACGCCTCATCGTGTGGCTGCACATCTGGCTGGGGAAAGTAGCCGTGGCTTTGTAGGTAGTGGACGACCTGCGTTGCTGAATCTTCCGGTGCTATGTCGTCATTCACGATATGCAGTTCGGGCGCTTCGGGTGGCTCATAGGGGGAGTCGATCCCCGTAAAGTCCTTGATTTGCCCATCACGTGCGCGCCGATACAGGCCTTTGGGATCACGCTGCTCACAGGTGGCAAGCGGGGTATCGATGAACACCTCGACGAAGTCGCCTGTCGTCATTCGCTTCCGCACGGCATTGCGGTCGGTACGGAAGGGGGAGATGAAGGCCGCCAGCGTGATCATGCCGGCATCGACGAACAGCCGCGACATCTCACCAATGCGGCGGATGTTCTCAACTCTGTCCTGGTCGGAAAAACCGAGGTCCCGGTTCAAGCCATGGCGCACGTTGTCGCCATCAAGCAGATACGTGCGCTTACCCATCGCGTGCAGCTTTTCTTCCACTAGACCGGCGATGGTGGACTTGCCCGAACCGCTCAGCCCCGTGAACCACAACAGGCATGCCCTATGGCCGTTGAGTAGCTCACGGTGGGAGCGGTGGGTTTTATGTGAATGCCAAACAGGCGCTTTTACCATACCTGCATGCCTCGCAAAATTTGATTGTTTTCAAGTCGATCTCCCGGGTATTAATTTGGTTATAGGGAAGCCTGAATGATGAGATTTTACCTATCCTCGAAACCAATACTTTCTAAAAGGTCAAAATCTTCTTTGTAAATCCTATATATAAGGCCCCTTGTTTCATCGTTCAAGAATGAGGTTGAGCTTGCCATTACCCCTTCTTCTTTATATATCTTATTAAGCTCATGCGAACTTTTTGTGTGAGCATTTGTTATCATTTTTGACTCTACTGATGATGTGTTTACACGTTTCCCAAAAAAGTGAAAGGCAGCTTCCTCTCCAATGATAGACTTCATTTCGCTCAGCAAGTTTTTCATTAAAATGACGTGGCTGTATGTTATTGGTAGCAAATGGCTTTTTTGTGTATAGGCGTGAGGGTCAAGTAAAGTAAAGCTATTGGATAAGTAGTTTTCGAGGAAGAATTTGAAGGTGCAGTCTTCTGGATCTACTCCAGTAACTTTTTTGAAGTTTTTGAAGATGTCCTCGTGACCGCTCCTTTGTATGAATTTATTTTTATATAGAGAGGCAATTCTTTCATACGGGTCACGTAAAACTGCCACCTGAAATTCTGTGTTTCTGGCTTCCTCTAGGTTTTTTATTTTATGGTGTTTCAGCATTGTCTCTATAGGGTTTCTATCAGAGGGAAAGCTGTGATTTGAATAGTGTTTAAACAGCTCTTTAAAGGCTGAGCATGCATTTTTCCTTATATATGTGTAAGCTATTTTGCTTCCATTTATATCTAAATGAAAACTGGGGGATGATGGGGAGTCTGTGCTGCCCCTATTGTCAAATGTTAGGGTTTCTTTATTAGTAACGTAAGAAGGTGTGAGTTGTTTACTCTCTAAGAAGAGGTCAATATTGAGAATGCTATGACTAGGGATGCCTGATTTTTCTCGTATGCTAACTGCCTCCCAGTAAGAGTCAATTATATTCTTGCCAGCCTTGTACCACTCGTTCTCACTTACTCTAAAGCTAACTCTGTAGTTAGATTTTGAGATAGATCTTATGATGTCTCCAGCTTTTTTCTTTCTTTTTTCATTTCTTTTAGGATCGTCTGCTATATAATTTTGGAAGTGAAGCTGCACGTAAAGAGATGGGTAGATTCGTTCTTCTTGGAAAAAATTCATTGCATCTTCAAGGAAAAGTATCTCAGCCCCTTCTATGTCAAGCTTTATGAAGTCATGGCTGTTGATGCTCCATTCCTTAGCTTTCTCCCTGAAAGGGTGCTTTGTTGTTTTTTCAAAGTTATTAATTTTTCTTTTTTTGTTTCCCCTCTCTATGCTTCTAAAAATAGAGGCTCCTGGGTCTGCTACAGCTTTGTGGTAGAAGTTAACTTCACCATGAGTATCAGCAATAGCTATGTTACGAACGACATAGCTTGAGGTTTTCTGGTTTATGCTAAGGTTTTCTTCCAATATCTTTGCAGTGGTAGGTGACGCTTCTACGGCTAATACATCAACATTGTGCTGAAGCGCTAAGATAGAAAAAACCCCAATGTTAGAACCGATATCAACAAACCTTTTTACTTCTTTTTGGCTTAGCTTTTTTGAAAACAGGTCCACTATGTCGTATTCATTCCATTGCAGAAGTTCTTTTACAATGTACTTCGGAGTGCTTTTGGAGAACCTGATATCGGAAAGCAGGTGTCTGCCCACACCATGAGTCTCACTTTGAAAGTCTACATACTTCAAGTGCTGAATTGTTCTTTTTGTTTGGAAGGGGGAGAACTGTCCGTAGTGAGCGGATACTGCCCTTATTTTGTCATCATTTCCTTTTTTGGTAATGTTATAATGCCAAAGTCCTTTGCTATCTTTACTTGGCCACTCAACCAACTGAAAGTTATAGTCGGATCGTTTTGCTTTAGCACCATTAAGCGAGGCCATCCAGTACAGCCAAATGTCATCCGCATCGGGGCACAGTTCCATGAAAAGTTCTGATTTGGTAACGTCTTCATGGAAAACGTGCGGCGGGTACATAACGCCCCCGCAGCCTGTAGGTACAATAAAACCATCAGCGGCTTCTTCAGGCCCAACCTGCCACTTCCAGCTGTGATAAGGAGCAGGATTTCCTTTGTTGTTGAAGCGCATTTTATGCGCTCTATGTGCGGTGACGGTTTTGTAGCTGCCGTCCCAACTGTCCACTAGTTTTAGTAGCCAGTCCGGTTTGTAATAGATATCATCGTCTGCGGTGACGATAAAGCTGTCGGGGTATTCTTCTAGGGTTGGGATGATCTTTTTGTAAGAGCGAAGGTCTTTACAGAACCGGATGTTTAAGCCGTATTTCTCAAGCTCCAATACATTGTCTGGGATGTCATTTTTCTCGTGCTCTGCGATCCAAAGTATCAAGAGGTCTGGCTGTGTCTCTTGCAATAATAAACTGCGCAGTGTCAGGTGCAGGTTGTTAAAACGTGCTTTGTAAGATGTAAGAGAAACAATCAGGCGTTCTGGTAATACATGGTTGCTTGCTATCGGTTTTATCTTCTCTTCTTCAAGGTATGTGGTGACGTCCTGGATGTTTTCAAAGACTTTCTTTTCTTGACGTTCTAGCGCAAGCATCCCTTCTTCGTAAAGGTAACTCTGGGAGTTTTCTTTATTGGTGTTGTATAAAAGGCTATATACTACATCCTTCACACCAAACACCGTATGTAGTAGAAACCCGAGTCGAGTCTTCTGGTTATTGCTTAACGAGGCCATGCGTTCATGGCTGGGCAGCAAAAGCGCATCCGCGCTTGTCAGCTCGGTAGCCTGACGTTGTGCCTCCGGCACCTCCTCGGGGAGGTGGCTGCGGTGTTGCGGTTCGTGCAGCCGATAAAACCGAAAACCGTTTCGACTTGCCCAGTGTTGAATTTCCGCCAGGTTGGGTTGGCCCTTGTGCGTGGGCTGAAAGGCGATCTTCACCTGGATCAGCAGGGTGTCTTTCAGCGCTTGGGTACCGTTGTCGAGAATTGCGGTAGCGTCGTTCAGGTCGTCCAGTACCAGCCAGTCGATGTCGGGCAGGCCTTGGATACTATCGAGCGCGACGGTATTGAGAGGTAGTTGGGTAAGTACCTGGCTGCCTTGGCGAATGGCCTCGGGTTGGTGTTCATTGCCCAGCGGCGCCAGGGTGGCGCTTAACTTGGGATCGAGGCAGGCATGCAGTTGGCCTGGTTGGCCGTCGCCCAATGTGGTGTTGGGATAGTAGTGAACGCCTGTGTGCTGCTTGAGCGAGGTATCCAGTGCTTGGCTGCTGGGGTCCAAAGCGATGAGCTCTAGCGCTTCACGCTGTAGTAGTTGGCGAATGACCGCGCTTTCAAGCAACTGACCACCGTTGTCCACAGCGATGAGCTTGCCTTCGAATTGCCACTGAAATTCCGAGTCGTCCTCGGGCGCCTCGGCGTAATGGATCTCTACCGGGGCGTCTTCATCTTCGAAGCGGGCTTCGCCTTCCTTGTTGAACGTGAGGGCTGCCGGCGCCTTGTCATCACAGTAACGCTGCCAGATGGCGCGCATGGCATCGGTGAAATGCTGAGCGAAGCGTGGGCCGTCACACACCGGGGATTGTAACAACACGTCGCGTAGGTGCTGGCGAATGGTACCCAGGCTTTCCAGGTCGCTGGCAAGCTCGATCACGCGGGCATGGTATTTTTCCCAGCTGTTGACCACCAGCTCCGGCATGCCGGCATGGACGAGATGTGTCGCGCTATGGCGGCCGGCGAAGGTCGGGCCGGGGAGCGTGACCACGGGCACTCCCATGATGAATGACTCGCAGGTCGTTAACCCGCCCGAGTAAGGCCAGGGATCGAGGGCGATATCCGCACGGTTGTAGGCGTCAAGCATCTCATAGTTGCTGCCCGGCCCTTCGATGATCAACCGCTCACGGGCGATGCCCTCAGCTTCAAGTGTGGTATACAGGCGCTCGCAGAAGCTCTCGCTGGTATAAGGACGCCCCTTGAGCAGTAACCGAGAATCGGGTAGTTCATGCATGATGCCTGCCCATTGCTTGAGCGTGACATCGTTGAGTTTAGTAGGGTTGTTAAAGCACGCTAGGGTAATATAACCGTTTTGCTTGGCCGGGAGCGTACTAAGTGCCGGCAGCTGTTCGGGGGGGGCGAAGACGATGTAATCATCCGGCATGCGGATGAGTTTTTCGGTGTAGTACTCGTCTTCGCCTTCGGGCGTCTCGACATGATCGCTGATCAGGTAGTCGATGGCTTGCACGCCCGTGGTATTGATAAGCCCGCCTACCCACTTGACGATTAGCGGCGCCGGTTGCATGGCAACTGCGCGCATTCTTGACCCAGTGTTGTGGCCCGAGAGGTCGATAAGAATATCGATTTCGTCGTCGTGGATCTGCTTAACAAGTTCATCATCATCTAGGTGACGAATAGGTTGCCAATGCTGTGCACAATGCTGAATACGTTTGGTGACAACGTCGACGGCATCGCTGGTGGTATAGCAATAAAGCTCGAACTGCCCCTTGGGGAGGTTCTCCAAGCATCGAGTGGTCATCTTGCCCACGGGGTGTTTTCGAAAGCCATCCGACAGCAAACCGAGGCGTAGTGCTTGTGCTGAGGCCGCATTAGGACGCTCTGGCCGTGGTGGCACAAGATGGCTAGCTGGCGCGAAACGTTCTTCCCAAGATTTAGCGAAGGCCATGATCTCTTCACGCGAGATTCTTGGGTCGTAGTGTAACGCTGTCAGATGGTTGGAATACGGGATTGGGTGACGGCCTACTGTGTTCGCCTGCTTATAATAGTTATAGGACTCGTTCAGGCGTCCTAGATCTCTCAGCATGTTGCCGGCATTATTCCAGAACGAGAAATCTCGAGGCACCATCTCGGTTAAACGGCGGTAAAGCTCGAGTGCTTCTTCGTAGCGGAATAGGCCGCTGAGGGCACTGGCTAGCGTATCAATGCTGGGGATGTGCTGGGGCGAAGCTTCATAGGCTTGCTGTGCATATTCCAGGCCTTGCTGAAATTCACTGCGATCAATATGAAACTTGGCGAGCGTCACACGCGCGAGTACCAGTGTCGGGTTACGTGCCAGCGCATCGTGCAAATGATGCATAGCGTCTTGTGTGCGGTTTTGATGATAGGCGATATACCCGAGACAGGCTTGTTGGTCGGCGTTTTCTGAGCGCAAGCCGTGTGCCTGTTCGAGGGCATCTCTGGCGTTCTCCCAGTCCTTTTGTTCAGCGAGTAGGCGCCCTAGTGCCAACCAGGTATCAGGGTCTGTTGGGTGGCGCTGGGCCTGCTTGCGAGCCTGCGCCAGGGTAAGCGCATTGTTAGCGCTGGCGTGATGTTGATTGCGTTTCTTGGACATAGGGATCACATGCTGATGATGGTCAATACCACCACTATAAAGCGGAACGTAACTATCAAAGGAAGGAAAAGCCCCCTAGAGAGCAAGCTTTTGCGATGTTTGTGGCGGGGCATGATGCAGAAGCATAAAAAGCGGGCCCCCTTGGGGCCCGCTTCATTATTACCACGTAGATTGTCGCTGAAGACTGGTGGATTAGCCCAGCAGAGACAGGGCGTTCTGCGGCAGCTGGTTAGCCTGGGACAGCACGGAGGTGCCGGCCTGTTGCAGAATCTGGTTACGCGTCATGTTGGAGACCTCATCCGCGTAGTCGGCATCTTCGATGCGCGAGCGAGCAGAGGAGAGGTTTGTCTCGGTGGTGCTCAGGTTAGTGATGGCCGAGTCGAAGCGGTTCTGCAGTGCGCCGAGCTCAGAACGCTGGCTATCTACGCTGCTAATCGCAGAGTCTAGAGACGCCAATGGGTCCACACTAACTTCGTCACCAGCAGTTGCTTCACCACTTGTAGCGATAGACACCATATTGTAGGTACCATCACCATTGTCTTGTAGGTATTCACCGGTACCGTTGCCTTCGGAATCGTTAATCTCGGTAAGATCAGTGCTATCCAGGTTAGTAGCAGTGTCGAGAGTAACGTCGGCTTGTACACTATCAACTGAACCACTTTGGGTATCGACGTCAGCAGAATCAACAGCTGTGCTACTATCGAAAGTTAAGCCACTAGCGTCGCTTGTGTCGACATTATAGTAGTTGCCGTCATCCGCTAGCGCTACGTAACCAGAGCCATCCGATTTCTCGTAGATGTTGCCTTCAGCCGAAACAGCCGTTGCACCACCGGTGCTACTATCTGTCAGATCGGCAATATCGGCAGTGTCAAAGCTGGCAGTAACGCTGGCCTCACCGTCAGAAACAGTGCTGCCGAAGTCTTCCGAGTTAACTGTTTTGTCTGTGACGTTGAAATCACCCAGTCCCAGCGTCTCGGAGTTGACTTCCTGAAGGTTCATGGTGATGGTCTGGCCATCTTCTGAACCAACCTGAATGTCCATTTCCTGGTCTTTGGCGAGGACATTGACGCCGTTGAAGCTGGTCTCTTCGGAAATACGGTCGATCTCGCCGAGGCGCGCGTCGATCTCGTCCTGGATGGAGGACAGGTCGGAGGCGCTGTTGGTACCATTTTCCGCCTTAACCGTCAGCTCCCGCACGCGCTGCAGGTTGTCGTTAACCTGGTTCAGGGCGCCTTCGGTGGTCTGGGCGACAGAGATGCCGTCGTTGGCGTTGCTCTGCGCCTGGCCAAGGCCGTTGATCTGGCTGCTCATGCGGTTGGCGATGGCCTGGCCGGCAGCATCATCCGCAGCGCTATTGATCTTCAAGCCTGAGGAAAGACGCTCCATGGACGTGGACAGAGCGTTCTGTGACTGGCTCAGGTTCTGCTGGCCGATCATGGCCGTGATGTTCGTATTGATCACTGACATGTGATGTTCCTTCCTCTCTGTTTGGGCTCCATTGGCCTGCCGTCGGTAATTCCGGGGCTTGCCACAACGGCGCCGTTGGCCGTTACCTCATTTATCGGCGCAGGGGGGATTTGCTTTAGGATGAATTGCAAATTTTTTCATGGGCCGTCGCTGGGTATACTAAGGCGCTTCTTCTATCCCCTGTCTATGTACATGGTCTTGAAGGCACACCTGTGGCCTGCATGCACATAAATAGTCAGCCCTGGCCCGTTGGGAGCGCCTGCCTACCATGCCGTCGTTGGATATCATGCTCGATCTATCACTTGAGACGTGTCGCTACCATTACGAAGGCGCCATGCAAACCGTGATCGCCACCAGCGTGGATGGGCGCCGGGTGAGCTTCCCCGCCACGGCACTGCGCCGCATCGTCACGCCGGATGGCGCGCACGGTGTGTTTAGGTTGACGTTCAGTGAGGAGGGCAAGTTCATGTCGATGGTGGCGGTAAGGCGTTGGGAGGGGAGTGATACGTAAGCGCTATGATGGATATTATAGTATCTATAAAGGCGATAATTGTGCCACTATGGATAATATAGGGTCTTTTCTGGAGTGACTTATGCGACTGTCACTGAGCACGGCGGCGGACGTACAAGAGGAACTGGCACAGGCTGTGCGCGCTCGCCGCCGGGAATTTAAATGGTCTCGCCAGCGCCTGGCGGAACAAAGCGGCGTGCCGGCCCCCACGATCAAGAAATTCGAGACGACAGGGCAGATCTCGCTGCGCCAGTTTCTGCTGCTATGGCAGTGTGTCGACCGGCTGGAACGTGTCTCCGCACTAGCCGAGACGCCGACACAAACGCCCCGCAGCATCGAAGAGGTGCTTTCTGATGAGTGAGTTTCAGCCCGTGCGGCAACTGGAGGTCGTTCGCCGCTTGCAACAGGGCGGTGAATGTCGAGTCGGTATGCTGGCCCAGAACAGCAAGGGCGTGTTCTTCCAGTACGATGCTGCGTACATCGAGGACTACCACAGCCTGTCGCCTTTTCAGTTGCCTTTCGATACCCAGCTGCATCCGGCACCGGCGTCTCCTCATCATGGCGTTCACGGTCTTTTCGCGGATTCCCTGCCTGATGGATGGGGATTGATGCTCATGGATCGCGTTTTCCGACAACATGGCATAGCTCCAAGGCAAGTGACCGCGATGGATCGCCTGGCCTATGTCGGCGACCGAGGTATGGGGGCGCTGCGTTTTCGTCCGCTATCGCCTTACGTTCATCAGCAGGGCGATCATTGGGTTGATATCGGCCGACTGGGCGAAGAAGCCAGACAGTTGTTCGAAGGACAAACCGAAACGGTTCTTGAGGCGCTTGCTGAAGCGGGAAGTTCCGGTGGTGCGCGGCCGAAAGCGCAGCTTTATTTCGCATCGGATTCGTCAACGCACGCTAGTACCCAGCCACAGGAGGGCCTTTCACCTTGGCTGGTGAAATTCACGTCATCGTCGCTCTCGCTCGGTCATGAGGAAGGCCTTTGTGAGGCGGCTTATCTCTCGATGGCGGCAAGCGCGGGAATCGATGTGCCCGAATGGCGCTTGCTGACGCCTCCCGCTGCGTCGGCGGCGGAGGCTTGGCTCGCCACCAAACGGTTCGATTGCGCCACGGAGGATGGGCAAGGGCGCTATCACTTGCATAGTGCCTGTGGGTTGCTGGATGCGGATTTCCGCTTGCCATCACTGGACTACGAAGACTTGATAAAGGCGGGCCAGGTGCTATGCGGCAGCCCCCGGGTGGGCCAGGCGTTGTTTCGGCGGGCAATCTTCAATCTTCTTGCCGTCAATCAGGATGACCACAGCAAGAACTGGGCATTTCTCATGGGCGATGCGGGTCAATGGTCCTTGGCACCGTTTTATGATGTCACGTTTAGCCCGAGCCCTTTCGGAGAGCATGCCACGGCGTATTGCGGTCATGGTAAGCGGCCTCCGTGCCGGGTTGTACAACGGCTCGCCGAGCAAGCCGGGTTCGCTCGCTGGTCGCAGGCACGTCGCGTCATCGAAGAGGTGATGGAAGGTGTTCAGCAGTGGGGTCAGGTATCGGATGAGCTTGGCGTATCTCGCGACACGCGCCAGCTTATACAAAAGGCGCTGAATGACACCCATGGGTACGCAAAGACGCTTGTGGCCCATTGACTGTGCTTCCTAATCTAAGAAGGTACCGGTCAATCCGGTATGACCAAGACATCGTCGAAGCGTTTCGGACGACCGGCCCCGCCTGATTTCAGGTGGGGCTTTCTTCCCCCGATGTGCGCACAGCTGTTGCGCTCATGGCAATCTGTATGTGCCCAAGCCACTGACCGGCGACGTTTTTTCTCTCCCTAAAGGTAAAGTTTTATTAGCCCTTGCCGACATTTATAGGGGCGGTGCGTTATGCCGCCGCTGGGCGCGAGGTCTCCATGGCCTTGCGTCGCGATGAAATAAATGACGAATAACACGCCTGTGGCAACAGGCAGTAGGCAAGGGACTTTCATGAAAACGATAACGCGAGGGGTCGTGCTGGCGCTGCTGGCGGCGAGCGTGACGGGGTGCGCCTCGTACAAGCATCGCAATCAGATGGAGGCGTTCAATACGTCTTATGTGGCGGGGGATTATCAGGCGGCGATCGAGGCGATGGCGCCGTCTTCCCTGATGCCCGGCGAGCCCGACCAGGACGAGCAGGTACTGGAGCTGCTGCACCAGGCGGAGGCCTATCGCCTGGCGGGGGAGCCGCAAGCGGCCATCGATCTCTACGATCAAGCCGAGGCGGGCATGAAGCTCAACGACACCGACAACTTGGCCGAGAAAGGGGCGGAGAACGCCCTGGCGGTGCTGGTCAATGATGCCCAGCGGGATTACCGGCCGATGCTTGCCGAGGCGGTGCTGGTGAATACTTATAAAGGCCTGGCGTTCTTGCAGTTGGGTAACGATGCCAACGCGCGGGTTGAGTTCAACCGTGCCGATGATCGCACGCGGCGGGCGGTGGCTGCTTTCGCTGAGGAAATTGCCGAGCAAAAGGCGGCACTCGAGGAGCAAGCGGCGTCCGATGCCAACCGCGAGCAGCAAGCCATTCAGCAAAGCCTCGATAGCGAAGCGCTACACGAGAGCGTCGCCCAGCAATACGGGGCCCCCTCGCAGTGGGGTGTTTACCCTGAATTCATCGTGCCCTCGGCCACCTATCTGCATGGGTTGTACTTTCTCGCCAGTGGCGAAAGCGGTGACATCGACCGTGCCGCGACCTCGCTCTCGCGCGTGGCGGCGATGTCCCCCGAAAGTGAGCCGCTCGCCGCGGATGCCGAACTAGCGCAGGCGATTGCCAGCGGTGAGACGAGCCGTGAGCGCATGGGGCAACGGGTCTGGGTGGTCTATGAAAATGGCCTGGGCCCGGTCGCCGAGGAAAGGCGCCTTGATGTGCCGTTGCTGCTTTTTCATGGCAATACCCAAGCACCCGCCTATACAGGCATCGCCTTGCCCGACTATGCCGATCGCCACGCGGTGGGCGATGCGCTGTCGCTGGTCGATGCCCAGGGACAGCGTTACGCCCCCGAGTCGTTCGCCTCGATGGGCAAGGTCGTGCAGACCGAGATGCAGTCACGCTTTCCCGCCATTCTGGGGCGCTCGGTGGCCTCGGCGGTGGTGAAGGCGCTGATGCAAAACGAGGCGACCGAACGCCTGGGCGTGGCCGGCCAGTTGGGCTCAGCGGTGCTCACGGCGATGACCACGCAAGCCGACCTGCGTAGCTGGCAGGCGACGCCGGATCATTGGGAAGTGGCGCGTTTCGCGCGGCCGGCATCGGGAGAGTTGACGCTCGAGACACCGTCGGGGCCACTGGGTGATCTGAGCCTGCCGGATTGGCCCTACACCCTGGTGTATATCAAGCGCCCCAGTGCCCAAGGGCCGACCGAAGTGTCGTTGATCGACCTGCAAGGCGAACACGAAGGCACGCAATACCGTATGGATGGAACGGAAACCAGCTCGCTGGTGGCCGACGCCACCTGATTTTGAGGGAAGACGCCCCTCGCAGAGGGGCGCTTTCTAGCGTTATCTAACCTTTGAAGGAATGCTTGATGAAAACGTTGTTATGTCTTGTGAGTGTGGTCGCACTGGGATTGGCGGGGTGTGCGGCGCCGACGCGTTATGTCGACCCCGATAACGATCAAGGCGCGGTCTCGATGCAGCTCGATTACCGTGACTTTGCCAGCGCCGCCGACGAGGCGGTGGCCTCGATGCTGGCCAGCGGCGCGGTGGATAATCCCGCCGGCGGGCGTTATGTGCTGGTGGTGAGCCGCATCGTCAATGACACCATGCAGCGCCTGGATACCGACCAGCTGGTGAAGAAGATTCGGGTGCAGTTGCTGCGCTCCGGCCGTGTGGTGACGACCACGGCGGTGGGCATCGACGGGCCCGAGGATGAGATGAACCAGCTCACGCGCACATTGCGGGATTCCGAGGAGTTCGACCAGCGCGGAGTAGAAAAGAAGGGCACCTTGCAAGCGCCGGACCTGAGTCTTTCCGGCAAGATTCTCCAGCGCAATCGCCGCGTGGCGGATGAGCAGCAGGTGGAGTATTACATGCAGCTGACATTGACCGACCTGAGTAGCGGCTTGGCGCTGTGGGAAAACGAAACGCAAGTCATCAAGCGGGGCTCCGATGCCTCGGTGGCATGGTAAAAGGAGCCTTCTCATGAGCATGTTGTCGTCTACGTCACCGTATAAAGGATCGTACAAGCCGCTGGTCGCCGCCGTTGGCTTGGCCTGTTTGGCGCTGGCGCCGATGAGCGCGTTCGCGCAGTCGGATGATGCCGGTTCTGATACGACGTCCGGCTCGGCAGGCGCGCCCGAGGCGTCATCGCAGGAGGCGTCTGCGTCCACCGCGACACCCTCGACCGCAGATTCTTCCACCTCAGGTTCTTCCGCTACCACTTCCCAGGAAGAGTCGCCATCGCCGTTCATGGCGGTGGAAGAAGTGTCGAACAGCAACGAGCTGATCCAGCGCTTTCTCGAGCAGCGGGGCTGGCAGCAAGGGCCGCATGCCGGCAATCCGAGTGGTGGCAATCTGGTCGTGGCGACGGAGAGCATCGCGGCGGACCCATCGACGATCGAATTCAGCCAGGCGCGCTTGATCGCTACCGAAGAAGCCTTCCTCAAGGCGATGGGGGAGCTGGTCTCGCAGGATGCCGTGAACGTCGGCAAGACCATGGCAGACCGCTTCATGAAAGATGGCCTGCCCGAGGAAGTCAAAGACACCACTGGCTTGGACGCCTTGGGCGAGGCCGTGGCGAGTCGCCTGGCCGAGAGCTCGGTGCAGGCCCTCAACAAGGCCATCGAGGAGCTGGGTGGCGACCCCAGTCAGCTACCGCAGCTCAATATCGCCGAGCGAAAGCAACTGCTGTATGACGAGTTCGTGACCAGTACGACTTGGCAGGCGATGGGCCAGCTCTCGGGCGTTGGCGTTTTCGGGTTGGTGGAAGAAACCGGGGGCGATGGCCCGGTGAACAACGGTTCGGTAAGCATCGTCGTAGTGCAGTCGCCGCGCTTCAGCGAGTTGGGTCGCCAGCTGCGTAATGGCGGCGGGGCCCCTGCCCAGGCGTTGCCGGTGGCCTCGGTGATGGAGGATTTGCGCCCCATGCTTGATGCCGGCACGCCGATGCTGGGGCTGTTCGGTGTTCAACCGGTGGTCAAGGATGGGCGCTTTGGGTTGATGTCGTTCGGCATGAGTGCGCCGGCGCTGGTGCGCGGCACCATGGAAGAGTACGAGATTAACGCCGAGATGGAGGCAGCGCGCCAGAGCGCCAAGCTGATGGCGGATGGCTGGCTGGCGCAGTTCGCTACGATGACGGTGCAGGGCCAGAAGGAAAGCAGCAAGCGCAAGCTGCGCGAGCAGGTGCGGGAAACACGTGGCGATGGCACGTCGCGCATTCTGACCCAAGAAGGCATCGGCCGCATGGTGCGCAATGTCATGCGTTCGGAATCGCAGGCCAACCTGAAGGGCGTGCAGACCATCGGCCAATGGAGCACTCCCGATCCGCAGACCGGGCATCCGTATCTGGGTTACGTCAAATACTGGTCGCCGGGCACGGCAGCGAGTGCCGAGGCGCGCATGGAAGCGCGTAATAACCCGGGTAGCGATGGCGCGGCGTCCACGTCTGGCGCGTCTTCGGAAGATAGTACGACGACGCCCGAGAGTTCGCGTTCCACTGGCTCGTTCGGGGAATGGTAATGACGTACGCACAGGGAAGCGCATGGCGCGTGTGGCTGCTGATCGTCGCTGGCGCGCTGGCGTGGGCGATGCTGGCCGCGCCGGCGTGGGGCGGCGTCGAGATACGCCAGGTCGAGGCGAAATCAACGGGGGCCACGCGTGACGAGGCGATTTTCAATGCCTTGGGCGAGGCCGTGCGTCAGGTGCATGGCGCTAAAGTCGACGCCAGCCGCGAGATTCGTCGCTCCATGCAGCGTACCTCGGTGCGTGACGAGCAGGGGCATTCGACCACCGTCGAGCAGTCGTCGCGCTACGACAGCGGCACCCGCGTTGAAAGCCAGGGGCTGATCAGCGGCTATGAGGTGCTGGGCGTGTCGCCGGCCATGGGTGGCGGGCAAATGGCGCATCTTCGTGTGAAGGTGCCGGTCTACCGTGCGCCCGGCACGGCGGCGCAGTCCAATCGCCAGCGCTTGGCCGTTTACCCGGTGGAGATCGACGCTGACCGGTTGCGTCTGACCGGTGAGCGCCTGGCGCCGGGAGATGCTTCGCGGCGACTGACGCAGTCTCTGGTGCGGGCGTTTGTCGGCTCGCGGCGCTTCTCCGTGCTGGATCGTGACATGCGCGATGCCATCGAAGCCGAGCAGCGTTTCGTGGCCTCGGGGCAAGTCCCGCTTGAGCAAAAAGCCATGTTGGGGCGCAACCTGGGCGCAGACTATCTGGTCACGAGCCGCCTGACGGGAATGGACATGGCACTCAAAACAGTGACCAACCCGGTTTCCGGCGAGCGCTCCCAAGAAGCCACCGGCGCCGCGACGTTGGAAGCGCGGGTCGTCGTGCCGGCGACGGGCCAAGTCATGTGGAGCGAGACGCTGAATGTCTCGCTGGATGATCTGGGAATCGCGTCGAGTTCGGGGGATTTCACGCAGCAGGTGTTCGATGCCTTGGGGAGCGAGCTGACCTTCCGCGCGTTGAACGTGATCTACCCGCTGCGAGTCGTGGAAAGCAATGGCGATGAAATCGTGCTCAACCAGGGCGGCGCCATCGTCAAGGCCGGGCAGCGCTTCGGCGTGTTCGATATCGGCAAGCGTTACACCGATCCTTATCACGGCGAAAGCCTGGGCCCGCGCGAGAACTGGACGGCGGACGTCGAGATCACCCGGGTCACGGATAAGATCGCGCATGCACACATCATCAAAGGCCAAGTCGAAGGTGATGGCC
Source organism: Chromohalobacter canadensis (assembly GCF_029544075.1). Classification (GTDB taxonomy): domain Bacteria; phylum Pseudomonadota; class Gammaproteobacteria; order Pseudomonadales; family Halomonadaceae; genus Chromohalobacter; species Chromohalobacter canadensis_A. The sequence continues at coordinate 84,631 of NZ_JAJQJH010000003.1, forward strand.
AAGTGCTACGTCGCACCGCCACTGGAAAGGAAGCAAGAGAGTCGGAGCGCGCGGCCCAGCGCGGTACGCGTGAGAGCGTGTGCTTACCGATGGACCCGTGCTGAACGAGAACGGACGATACCCGCAACGCGCATGAAAACCGAGGCACCGCCTCGGTTTTTTATGCCGGGGCAGCTTGGGTGTTGTAACGGAACATGCAGGCTACCCACGATCGCGCCGAGGCGAAAGCGAAAGAAAAAACCACATCGAAAGATTCGCTCAGACCGCGTAAGTCTCGGCATAGGCCTGCGCCGGGCACTTAATCGGTCGTGCCAATACGTAGCGGAGCGTTGTTGTCAGATGGTCTAACGGTGCATCGCTGTCAGATGGTGGGCGTCGGTGGCCACGCATGGTGCCATTGGCATCCAGTTAATCCTTGATGCATCCTTGACCGAACGGACAGCATGAGGTGACAGACACGATGACGACGAGCGAAACGGCGATGACGACTTGGCTGCGCGAACTTCCCAAGGCGGAGTTGCATCTGCATATCGAAGGCACGCTGGAGCCGGAGCTGATGTTTGCCCTGGCGGATCGCAATGACGTGACGCTGCCATACGATTCGGTGGAGGCGGTGCGCGCGGCGTACGATTTCGAGGATCTGCCGTCGTTTCTGAATTTGTATTATCAAGGCATGGGTGTGCTGCATACGCAGGCGGATTTCTTCGACCTGGCGATGGCGTATTTTGCCCGCGCGCGGGAAGACGGTGTAGCGCATGTCGAGCTGTCGTTCGACCCGCAGGCGCATTTGGTGCGCGGCGTGCCGCTCGAGGCGCCGTTCGAGGGGTTGCTGGCGGCGTGCCGCGAGGCCGAGTCGCGTTATGGGATTTCCTCGGCACTGATCATGAGCTTTCTGCGCGATCGTGACCCCGCCGAGGCGTTGGAGGTGTTCGAACGAGCGGCGCCTTGGCATTCGGTGGTCGACGCGGTGGGGCTGGATAGCGCCGAGCGCGATCATCCCCCGGGGCGGTTCGCCAAGGTGTTCGCACGGGCGCGGGCGTTGGGCATTCCCGGCGTGGCGCATGCGGGGGAGGAAGGCCCTGCCACGTATATTCGCGAAGCGCTGGAGACGCTCGATGTGTGCCGGGTCGACCACGGCGTGCGTTGCCTGGAAGACGCCGACCTGGTGGCGACGCTGCGTGAGCGCCAAATACCCCTGACGGTGTGCCCGCTTTCCAACGTCAAGCTCAAAGTTACGCCCACGCTCACCGAGCACCCGCTGCCCGCCCTGCGCGAGGCGGGTTTGAACGTTACCCTCAACTCCGACGATCCCGCCTATTTCGGCGGCGGCATGCTGGATAACTACGTTGCCTGTCACGATGCCTTCGGCTGGACGCGAGATGACTTCATCGACATGACCTGCAATGCCGTGCAAGCCGCCTTCATGGCTGAGGAAAGGCGCGAGGCGCTGCTGGAACGGCTGGCTTGATTTCTAATACCAAACGTCTTTAACGAAAAAAGCCCCATCCAAACGGATGGGGCAAAGCTTTGTACGCAGAGAAGAGGCCGTTGGGATGCAGCTTCATCTCACTGCGTATACTACTCGGATATAGGCCATACCCTAACGATGAAATAGTGCCAATAATCTACGTTAATCTTTGTAAGTAGTTGTATTGCAGCGATGAAGACAACGTGGTGGTGGCGTGGGCGGTCGGCGCTGGTAGTGCGTGGTATGTCGCGGCCGGTGCAAAGGCGGCATGTGAGCGCGCGTTTGCTTTGTGGAGTCGGTGGGTAGCGCGAGGCGAATTAGCAGTAGGCTTAAGGCAACGGCGACAATGTCCATGGCAGCCCCCATTAGACGATGAGCATGCCGTTAGTATGGTTCAAGTCGTGAGGTTTCTCATGCCTGTACACACGGCGAGGGGGAGGAGACTTTAGGCATTGTCTGAAAACTGTCTGCGCTCGGCCATACTGCGTTAAAAATCAGCTCAAAATGCTCATTTACACCCCGTAAACTCCGCCTTTTCGCTGATTTTTGCCTTGTCTGACCTTCGCTCGTCGACTTTTCAGACAGCGCCTAGTAGTGCTTGGTACAGAGTGAGGTTGCCCGTAACGCTATACGCGGGAGCTGATGCGGTTGAGTCCCTTGTGGCGTGAGCGCCCGTCGGCTTCGTACATCGTGCTGCCTGCGGCTTCCTTCAGGAAGTTGAGCATGCGCTGGTTCTGTTCCATGCGGTTCATGGCCAGCAAGCCGTTGATGCGGTTGAGCTGGCGCGCTTCTTCACCGGTGCTGCGCAGCTGATGCCAGCTGTCTTGTCGCTGTACCTCGGTGGCAGCGCGCTCGGCGCTTTGACGGCTTTCGCCGTGGCCTTGTTCATGCAGGAGCCGGCGGCGTTCGGTGTCGAGCGTTTCCAGTTCAGCGGCGACCTGGGACTTCGCCTCGGCGAGGCGTTCCAGCTCGGGACCATCGACCTCGCCCTGGGACAAGGACTGCCGTTCCTCGCGCAGCAAGGTGACAAAGCGCTGCATGGCGTCGAGTTGGCGGTCCAGGGTTTCGGCGAGCGTCATAGTGGCGTCCCATCCATCCTTTGGTTTTGTGCCGGTGTTAGGCCGGCGTGTATTCGAACCGAGATTAGCGGGCCGACGTGTCGCCGAGCATGTCGCGGACACTGTCGATCAAGCCATCAGCGATCTTGCCGGTGTCGAGTTCCATCTGGCCATCGCTGATAGCCTGGCGGATCTCGTCGACACGAGCGGTGTCGATGTCCTGGCTGGTGTCAGCTTCATTGCTTTGACTCAGCGTGGTGGTGCTGGCCGGCGCATCGGCTTGCGCGGAGTCACCACCGCGAGGTGTGCGCTGGGCGGCGTCACTCTGCTCAGTCTGGGCGGCCTGAGTCGGCGGATGTAGGTTGGAAATTTTCACAATTGGGCTCTCTTGCAGCGCGGGCTTGTACCCTTTATCGGCCACGTTGATAAAAACTGTAGGGCACTGACTGCACCTTTTTGAATCAGGTGAGCCACTGCCACGCTGCCGGTATTGTAGCGTTTGTTGACGTGTCTATCAGTAACGGACTGCGAGTCTTCCGCGTGCATCCACCTGGCCTTGAAGTACGTCTCCATCCGGCATGCGGGCGCGGACCGAGTCGCCTTTGCCGCCATTGTTCAATGCTTCGCCTTCGCGCGTAACCGAAAAGCCCTCACCGCCTGCGATAAGCGTCACGGGCTCACCGCGATGAACGAGATAGGGCTGGCGAAGCCTATCGCTGCGCAAGGCCATGCCTTGGGCGAGGCGCTGGGTGACGACCTTGTCGATGGCCTGGCTTGGGTCATCAAGGGCATTGCGAGGGCGGCGCGAGACATCGGCGCGCTCCCAGTCGAGCATGTCGGCGCTCAGGCGCTCACCGCGTTTAAGGGCCGTGGCCGCCACTAAAAAGCGCACACTGGCGGAGACGGTGGCCTGCACATAGCGCACCCGCTCATCGTTGGTGCAACGTATGCCGACCATTACCCGTCCCTGCGGGACGCCTTCACGAGGTAGAAATGGCTGCGGCGAGCGGCATTCGGGAAGACGCGAGGTATCGCTTTTAAGCTCGACGTCGACATCGTCTCCCAGGGAGGCGGCCTGACTCATCAGGAAGTGTCGGGTGGCCTGGGCGATGGCGTCATCCGGCGTGGCTAGCGCTGCAGGCGTTGCCGCTATCGCAAGCAGGCCCAGCACGAGTCCGACCACCACGAGCCTGAATAGGCGCGCGAGGCAGAATGCCCGAGTTGCGTTGAGGATGCGCTGCATTGCCTGAGCCCTTGAGTGAGCCTGAATGAGTGCCGAGGCCGGTAACCCGATTCTAGAGGGACACAGCGCCAGGCAAAGGTGGAAATGGCGCTCAAATGTCGGCCTGTTTAGTCGTTTGCGGTGACGGCAGCGCGACTATTCTGCATCGTGCACATTTCCCCATGTCTAGCGAAGGGGAACGAACCGCGAAACGAACGCGATGACAGGGACACAGGGCATGATCGACAAGCTTTCAGGCTACCTGGACCACCACCAGGAGGCACTTAGCCTTCGCCACGAGCGCCAGAAGGTATTGGCCAATAATATCGCCAATGCCGATACGCCGAATTACAAGGCGCGCGATTTCGACTTCTCGGCGGAACTGGACCGCGCCATGGAATCCGGTGGGAGCGGCCGGGAGGGCGGCTTGTCGCTCGCCACGACCTCCGCGCGTCACATTCCCGCGCAGGCGTCGGGCGGCGGCGGTGTCCAAGATTTATTGTACCGCGTTCCTGAGCAGCCGAGCCTAGATGGCAACACCGTTGATATGGATCGCGAGCGCGCTGCGTTCGCCGACAATGCGGCGCGCTATCAGGCCAATACGACGATTTTGACTAGCAAAATCCAGGGCATCAAAGGTGCCATGCAGCCTGAAAGGTAAATAGCTATGTCCATGTTCAGTATTTTCGATATTTCCTCCTCGGCGATGAGTGCGCAGTCCCAGCGCATGAATGCCACCGCCAGCAACATGGCCAACGCCGATAGCGTGGCCGGTCCCGATGGCGAGCCGTATCGCGCCAAGCATGTGATGTTTCAGGCGCAGTCCCAGGGTGGCAGCGAGCTGGGCGGTGTGCGCGCGACCGAGGTGGTCGAGGACGATGCGCCACCGCGAATGGAATACCGCCCCGAGCATCCCCTGGCGGATGAAGAGGGCTACGTGGCCATGCCCAACGTCAATCCGGTCGATGAAATGGTCGACATGATCGCGGCATCGCGTTCCTACCAGGCCAACGTCGAGGTCATGAACACCAGTAAGTCACTGATGAGTCAGACGCTCACCATCGGACAAGGTTAACGGAGAGAAATATGGCTAGCTCGGTTATCGGCAGCAATACGCTTGCCACAATCAATGGTACGCCCAATGCCAATTCTGCGAACGAGACTCGCACCACGGGTGCAGAGTCCTCGGAGGATCTCAACGACCGCTTCATGACGTTGTTGATCACCCAGATGCAGAACCAAGATCCGACGAAGCCGATGGACAACTCGGACATGACGGCTCAGCTGGCACAGATCAACACCGTCAGTGGCATTCAGGAGCTCAACGACTCGCTGGGCGAGATCAACAATCAGATCGATGCCGGCAAGACGTTGCAAGCCTCATCGTTGATCGGCCAGGGCGTGATGGTGCCGGGCAGTACCGTGCGCGTGGGTGAAGGCGAAGATGGCAGTACCGTGGCCACGCCGCTGGGGGCCGAGCTGGAAACGGGCGCCGACGAGCTCGAGATCACCATCACCAATGGTTCCGGTCAGGTCGTCCATCAGAGTGTCGAGGAGAACGTGCCGGCGGGGGTGCAGGCCTTCGATTGGCCGGGCACGGGCATGGATGGCAATGCCGTGGCCGAGGGGGCCTATAACGTCGAGATGACGGCCAAGGTCGGCGGCGAAGAGGTTTCCGTCACGCCGCTAAATTACGCCATGGTACAGGGCGTGACCTCGGGCGAGAGCGGGCCGACCCTCGATTTGGGGACATCCGATAGCGTCGCCCTCGAAGACGTGCGCCAGATTCTTTGATCACGACTTACTCTTTGATGTTTCTACGACTTATATAACGCGGGAAGGGAAAATGGGCTTTTCACAATCATTGAGCGGGGTCAACGCGGCCTCCTCGCAGTTGGACACCATCGGCAATAATATCTCCAACTCGCAGACCGTCGGTTTCAAGAGCTCTTCGACACAGTTCGCGGATATCTACGCCAATAGCCAGGGGTTGGGCACGCGTGTTGCGGACACTGTGCAGAACTTTGGTACCGGCAGTCTGGAAACGACGGGGCGTAGTCTCGACCTGGCCATCGCCGGTGAGGGCTTCTTCCAGTTTTCTCAGAACGAGCAAATGGGCTATTCGCGTAACGGCCAGTTGACCATGAGCGCCGATGGCTATTTCGAGAATGCCCAGGGCGCGCGCCTGACCGACCAGCAAGGCGAACCGCTTCAGATTACCGAATTTAGCCAGGGGGCCCAAGAGACAGCTGGAGCCGACACTCAGTTCAACTTGAACGCTGAAGCAGATGAAATTGATCGTGCTACGGTCCCCTTTGATCAAGATGACAGCGACTCTTATTCCTACGTCACCAACGCTGGCACCGTGTACGACTCCTTGGGTGTCGCACACGATATGAGTCTTTATTACTCCAAGACCGGGACCAATACATGGAACGTACGAGCTGCGCTCGATGGTGAGATGGCTGCTGGTACTGGGGAAACGATAAATTTTAATACCAATGGGCAAATCCCAGATGGTGACGCGACGGCTTTCAACTTCGATTTTGGGGATTTAGGAAACGGTTCGGCTAATCCCTTCGATTTCGAGGTCGATTTGGCGGGAACTACCCAGTATGGCGAAGATTTCGAATTGAGGGACTTCGCTCAGGACGGTAATGCTTCCGGCACCTTCGTGGGCGTGGATATCACCGAAAACGGTGAGATCATGGCCAACTATTCCAATGGCAACAGTGGCGAAGTCGGCACCATCGGCATGGCCACCTTCCGCAACCCCGAAGGGCTGACACCGGAAGGCGACAACCTGTGGACGGCGACTGAAGAGTCCGGCGCAGCGCTGCTGGGGCAGGCTGGTGCTGGCCAGATCGGGAGTCTGGAATCGGGCACGGTGGAAGCCTCCAACGTGGACCTGACCCAAGAGCTGGTCGACATGATCATCGCCCAGCGCAACTTCCAGGCCAACAACAACGCCATCCAGACTCAGTCCGATATTCTGGAAACGGTTACCAACTTGCGTTAACGCCTAAGCCGGCCGGCCGTTTCGGCCGGCTTCATTCGTTGTGAGTCGAGCAGGACGATCAGCATGGATCGGATTATCTATACCGCCGGTAGCGGCGCCAGTCAGTCGATGAATCAGCAGGCGGTGGTCAGTCACAATCTTTCCAACGTCTCGACACCGGGGTTTCGCGCTGAGCTCGATGCGATGCGCGCGGTACCGGTAGAAGGCGATGGCCGCCTGGCGACACGTTCCACGGTGGCGGCGACGACGCCGGGTACGGATTTTTCACCGGGTAATATGAATGCGACGGGGCGGCGCCTGGATGTCGCCATGCAGGAAGATGCCTTCCTTGCCATTCAGGACCCGCAAGGTGGCGAGGCCTATACGAAGCGTGGCGACTTGCAGGTCAATGCGGATGGCATGTTGACCGTCAAGGGCGAGCCGGTCATGGGCGACAACAATGCGCCGGTAATGGTACCGCCAGATGCGGACTTCTCGATTGGCTCGGACGGCTCCATCAGTGTCATCCAGGCTGGTGCCAACCCCGATGAAATCGCGCAGGTGGGGCGTTTGAAGCTGGTTACACCGGACCAGCAGGCGTTGACGCGTGGCGACGATGGCTGGTTTCGCATGCCGCCGGGTGAGGATGCCGAAATAGCGGCACCGCAACCTCAAAACGAGGAGGCGCGCCTGCGGTCCGGGGTGCTGGAAGGCAGTAACGTCAGCGCCACGGACGCCATGGTCTCCATGATCGACGGCGCACGCCGCTACGATATGCAGATGAAGGTGATCGAGAGCGCCGACCAGAACGCGCAGCGCGCCAATAGCTTGTTGTCGATTCAAGCCTAACCGCGCCAACGAATTTCCGGCATCGCCCCGCGGTGCCCTCTAACAGGTAAGAGTCATGATTAGATCGCTGTCGACGGCCAAAACGGGGCTTGAATCCCAACAAGTCAAGCTCGATGTCATTTCCAACAACCTCGCCAACGTTTCGACCAATGGCTTCAAGCGCTCGCGGCCGGTGTTCGAGGATCTGCTCTACCAGAACGTGCGTCAGCCCGGTGCGCAGGCTTCGGCGGTGGATACGCTGCCTTCCGGCTTGCAGGTTGGTACCGGGGTGCGTCCGGTCGCCACCGAGCGTCTGCATACCCAGGGTGGTTTGCAGAACACCGATAATTCCAAGGACCTGGCCATCAATGGCGACGGTTTCTTCGCGGTACAGATGCCCGATGGTGGCACTTCGTATACCCGTGATGGCAGTTTCCAGATCGATGAGACCGGCCAGATGGTCACCGCCGGCGGTTATCCGCTCGATCCGCCCATCGTGATTCCCGAGAATGCGCTGTCGGTGTCGGTTTCCCAGGATGGCGTGGTTTCCGTGACCCAGCCCGGCGATACCGCGTCGCAGGAAGTGGGCCAGCTCATGGTGTCCAAGTTCATCAACCCCGCCGGCCTGCAGAGCATGGGCGAGAACCTTTATCAGGCAACCGATGCTTCCGGGCCGCGTAATGACTTGATTCCCGGCATGGAAGGCGCGGGCCGGTTGTATCAAGGCTACGTCGAAACCTCCAACGTCAATGTGGTGGAGGAGATGGTCAGTATGATCGAGACCCAGCGTGCCTATGAAATCAACAGCAAGGCGGTGGAAACCTCCGATCAGATGCTGTCGCGCCTGACGCAGCTGTGAGGAGTCGCGTCGTGACCGGAATGGACGTGGAAAGAGGGAAGAGCATGGGCGCACTGATGTCTGGACGCAGTGGGTTGGGCCTGTCGGTGCGCGTGCTATGCCTGCTCGTGCTGTTGATCATGAGCGGCTGTGCGCAGTTGCCGCATGAGTCGGTGGTGCCCGATACCGGCCCGGTGACCTATCCCGAATCGCCAATGTCACAGCCCAACGGGGCGATCTATCAGGCGCGCTACGGGTATCAACCGCTCTTCCAGGATCGGCGCCCGCGTCAGATTGGCGACATCATCACGATCACGATCAACGAAGATGTCAGCGCCAGCAAGGATTCTTCGGCCAATGCCAACCGCGAGGGCAGCATGGGGTTGGATCTGGAGACGATTCCCGACCTGATGAGCTTCCTCGAAGATTACGGTATGGATGTCTCGGGCGAAAACGACTTCGAGGGCACTGGCGGCGCGAGTGCCAGCAATACGTTCACCGGCACCCTGACGGCGACGGTGGTGGATATTCTGCCTAACGGTAATCTCAGTATCCGTGGGGAAAAGCGTATCGCCATCAATCAGGGCACCGAGTACATTCGCTTCTCTGGGGTTGTCGACCCTCGCTCGGTGACGACGCAGAATACCGTTCCCTCCGGGCAGGTGGCCGACGCGCGCATCGAATACGTGGGTGATGGCTACATCAATGAGGCGCAGCACATGGGTTGGCTCCAGCGTCTCTGGCTGAATATTGCGCCTTTCTGATGAGGATGAGATACGCCATGAGAAGTATGCTGCGTTGGATGGGCGTGCTGTTATTGTGTGGAGTCTGCGCCGCTCCCGCGCAGGCCGAGCGCATTCGCGACCTGGCGAGCTTTGCCGGGGTCCGCGAGAACCAGTTGGTGGGCTATGGTCTGGTCGTGGGGCTGGGTGGTACCGGCGACCAGACGACGCAGACGCCGTTCACGGGCCAGACGTTGATCAACATGCTGTCGCAGTTGGGCGTGAGCATTCCCGAAGGCACCAACATGCAGCTGCGTAACGTGGCTGCGGTCATGGTGACGGCGCAGTTGCCTCCCTTCGCGCGGCAGGGCCAGGAAATGGATATTACCGTTTCCTCGATGGGTAATGCCGACAGCCTGCGTGGCGGCACGCTGCTGATGACGCCGCTGCGGGGGGTGGATGGCAACGTCTACGCGATGGCACAGGGCAATTTGCTGGTTGGCGGCGTGGGCGCCCAGCAGGCCGGCAACAGTGTTCAGGTCAACCACACGGCGGCCGGACGGATCCCCGGTGGGGCCACGGTCGAGCAGGAAGTAGCCCTGCGCTTGGGGCGCGGTGACGGCACGCTGGATCTTTACCTCAATGAGTCTGACTTCACCACGGCGCAGCGCGTGGTCGAGGCCATCAACCAGGACTTCGGCACCCCCGTGGCGGCGGCGATGGACGGCCGCCTGATCCGCTTGAAATCACCCAGCGACAGTAATTCGCGCGTCAATTTCATGGCGCGTATCCAGAACCTGGATGTCACGCCCAACGAAGGCCCGGCCAAGGTCATCGTCAATTCGCGTACCGGCTCGGTGGTCCTCAATCGCGAAGTGACACTGGACCGCGCGGCGGTGGCGCACGGCAACCTCTCGGTGACCATCGATTCCACGCCGCAGGTCAGTCAGCCCAATCCTCTGAGCGAGGGCGATACCGTGGTGGTACCGGATGCGGATATTTCCATCCAACAAGAAGGCGGGGCGCTGCAAATGGTCAATACCAGCGCCGAGCTCATGGATGTCGTCAATGCCCTCAACGCGCTGGGCGCTTCACCCCAGGATTTGATGTCGATTCTGCAGGCGCTGAAGTCCGCGGGCGCGCTCAACGCGGAACTGGAGATCATCTGATGAGTGTCGATGGACTCAGCAATCAGTTCGCCCTCGATGTGCAGTCATTGTCGCGGCTCAAGCACACGGCCAGCAATTCACCCGAGAAGGGGCTTTCCCAGGCGGCGGATCAGTTCGAGGCCATGTTCCTGCAGATGATGCTCAAGAGCATGCGCGATGCGATTCCGCAGTCCGATCTGCTCAGCAGCAATGAGACCGATACCTATACTTCGATGCTCGACAAGCAATGGGCACAAAAGCTCTCGGGGAATATTGGGCTCTCGGACATGCTGGTCGAACAATTGCAGGGCAGGGGCATCGTCGGCCGCGATGACGACGTGACACGCAGCGACCTGATTGCCGGCATCCCGCGTGGTACACCACGGGTATTGAGCGATCCGGTCGTACCCAAGGATAACGCTGGGACGCAGGCATCCGACGCCTCATCTGCACGGTCGGCGATGTCGGACGTGGAGGAGAACCGCGAGGCACGGTCATCGGTGGCGGAGGCCGATACGGGCGATACACGTGCGGCGCCGCATGTCGAAGAATTCCTGTCGCGCTTGCGTGAGCCTGCCGAAGCGGCTGCTGAGGATAGCGGAGTGCCTGCGTCCTTGATCCTGGCGCAAGCGGCTTTGGAAACCGGCTGGGGTGAGCGCGAGATCCCTACCCGCGATGGTGGCAATAGTCATAACCTCTTCGGTATCAAGGCCAGTGACGGCTGGGACGGTGACGCCACGAGCATCATGACCACGGAATATGTCGATGGGCGTGCCCGTCAGCAAAGCGATGAATTCCGCGTTTACGACTCCTTCGAGGCCGCGTTCAAAGATTACGCCCAATTGATCGGTAACAACCCGCGTTACGCTGGCGTGGTCACCGCATCGACACCGGAGAACGCGGCGCGAGCCCTGCAGTCCGGCGGCTATGCTACTGACCCGAACTACGCCGATAAGGTGATCGACGTCATGGCGCAGATCGATGATGGTCTCGAGAGCGGCCCTGCGCTGGCCAGTGCCGCCGAGCGTTCTGGCACGCTCGGGGAGGCTGACAATACCGACCCCTATGGTGTGTCGCGCATGCCCACGGGCATTTTCTGAGCGCCCGCATGGATTTTTCCTCAAGTCGTGCGCTGTCTTGCCGATACAACAAGTAATCACTATTCGTCGTGCCGGCCTCCCGCGATAGCGTCCGGTACCCCTAGCCAGGAAAACGTGTCATGAGCATTTTCTCGATCGGCCTGAGTGGCCTTAGTGCGGCCCAGACAGCGTTGTCGACGACCAGCAATAACCTGAGCAATGTCTACACCGAGGGCTATAATCGCCAGTTGCCGATCCTCGGGGAAAGTTACAGCAATGGTTCGACGGGCACCGGGGTTTCGGTCGACGAAGTGCAGCGCCAGTTCAATAGCTACGTCACCGAGCAGTACAACGACGCCAATAGCCAGACAAGCGCTCTGGAAAGCTATCAGAGCCAGGTCTCGCAGATCGATAACCTGCTGGCTGATAGCGATGCGGGGCTTGCGCCCCTGATGCAAGACTTCTTCTCCAGCCTGGACGACCTCTCCGGCGCGGCATCCGATCCCGCAGCTCGCGAAGGTGTGTTGGGGTCGGCTTCGTCCATGGCGGCACAGTTTCGTTCGTTCGATTCTTACCTGGGGGACATGCGTAGCAGCCTCAATGGTCAGCTCGAAGGGACAGTGACTGACATCAACAACACCGCCACGCAGATCGCTTCGCTCAATGACCAGATCACCCAGGCGCGCGCCAAGTCCGGCGAAGAGCCCAACACGTTGCTCGACAAGCGCGACAAGCTGGTTTCCGATCTTAATGAACTGGTGGGCGCGGACCTGAACGTCCAGGATGGTGATAACTACAACATCAATCTGGAAAATGGCCAGCCGCTGGTCTCGGGCACCAGGAGCTATGACCTCGAAGCGGTGTCTTCCAGCGAAGACCCGTCGCGCACGGTGATCGGTTATCGCGATGCGGCGGGCAACGTCAATCAGATCGATGATAGCGCCTTCGAGAATGGCGAACTGGGTGGCTTGCTGTCGTTCCGCAGCGAAACGCTGGACAGCGTTCAGAACCAGCTCGGCCGCATGACAGCGGTGCTGGGTTCGGAATTCAACGCCGTGCATGAGGATGGCGTCGATCTCAACGGTGACGATGGCGAGGCCTTCTTCAACGTCGGTTCGCCGCGTGTGATGAGCAATAGCGAGAATGACGGTAACGGCGGGATCACCGCTGAATATGATGACGTCAACCAACTGACCTCGAGCGATTACCGGATTAGCTATTCGGGGGGAGAGTATCAAGCCGAGAAGCTATCGGACGGTGATACGACAACCTTGACGCCGGATGGTAGCGGTAATGTTCAGCTCGATGGCATGACATTGAATATCTCCGGTACTGCTCAAGAAGGCGACACCTTTATGCTGCAGCCCACGCGCACCGCCGCGCAGGACTTCGAAGTGGCGATCAGCGAAGGCTCGGAGATCGCCGCCGCGAGTAGTGAGGGCGGTAGCGGCAACAATGAAAACGCCCTGGCGCTACTCGACTTGCAGAGCGAAAAGATCGTCGGCGGCACATCGTCGGTCAGCGATGCCTACGCCTCCCTGGTCAATGACGTGGGTAACACCACCAACATCACGCAGGTCAATTTGGACGCGCAATCGGGGCTCACCGAGCAGCTGCGTGAGTATCAGCAGTCCGAGTCGGGCGTGAACCTGGATGAAGAGTACGCCAACCTGGTCCGTTATCAGCAGTATTACCAAGCCAATGCACGGGTCATCGACGTGGGTTCACAGGTGCTCGATTCGGTTCTGCAGTTGCGTTGATGCCGCTGATCGAGCGGCGCAGTGATGTTGGGTTTCGTTTCCGAAGACAATACGACGCTGGGTGAACACAGCGTGGTGACGAGGTAAGCAAAATGCGTATCAGCACCGTGACGATGTACGAGCAAGGCGTTTCGGCGATGAACCGTCAGCAAGCCGATTTCACGCAGGTCGGTCAGCAGATCGCCTCTGGGAAAAGTGTGGTGAATCCTTCCGACGACCCGCGCGCCGCTTCGCGGGCGGTGGGGGTGTCGCAGTCTTTGGCCGTTAATGAGCAGCAGGAAAGCAGTCGAACGAGTGCGCGTAACTCTCTTAGCCAAGAGGAAAGCGTCCTTAATAGCGTCAGCGATGCCATCGGTTCGGCCAAGTCAATGGTCGTGCAGGCCGGTAACGGTACCTTGAGCGACGCCGACCGCGAGTCGCTGGCCTCCGATCTCGAGGGGACTTATGAAACGCTGGTCGGACTAGGCAATACAACCGATGGTAATGGCACCTACCTGTTCAGCGGTTATCAGGACAACGCCAAGGCCTTCTCGCGCACCGATGCCGGCGACAACGTCGATACCATCAGTTACGAAGGCGATCAGGGCGTCAAGCAGCAGAAGATCGATTCCGAACGCTCGATGAACACCAGCGATACAGGCTCTGATGTGTTCATGAAATTCTCGTCGGGCAGCGAATATATCGCTGAAGCCGGTGAAGGCAATACGGGGAGTATGACCTTCTCGGGCCCGGATGTTCGTGATGCCACTGCCGCCGGTTACGGTGATGCCTACGAAATCGAGTTCGCTGAAAATGGCGCTGGTGATCTTGAATATACCGCTACCAATACCAACACCGGTGACTCAGTAACGGCTGAGTACACTGACGGTGAGACCATTGAATTCGGTGGCATGGCGTTGACGATGGAGGGCGAGCCGGCGGACGGCGATTCGCTGAGTGTCACGCAGGGTGGCGATATGAATGAGCAGCAGGCCAGCCTATTCAAGACCATCGGCGATACCATCAATGCCCTGCGTCAGCCCGTCGAGACTGACGCCGATCAGGCGGCACTGGACAACACCCTGTCCACCGCGAACCGCAAGCTGGATGCCTCGCTGGATAACGTGCTGACCACGCGGGCCTCGGTCGGCGCGCGCATGAACGAGCTGGACGCCCTGGACGACGTCGGCGGCAACCGCGAGATTGCCTACGAGCAGACGCGCTCCGATCTGGTCGACCTGGATTACAATTCGGCGATTTCCGATTATATGCTTAGCCAGGTAGGGCTGCAGGCGTCACAGAAATCGTTCGCCGATATTCAGCAGATGTCCTTGTTCCAGTATCTCAACTAGGGCATCGCTCGAACGTCATAGACCGTGCGGTAGCAAAACGCCACGTCCTTGCGGACGTGGCGTTTTACGTTCAGTCGGATACACAGCCTAGCCACCCGCTAGACGCTGCACCACTTCCTGCATCATGTGCAGACTGTCGCTGAAGACGATCTCCAGAAAGCGTAGCAGGTCCGGCATTAGCGTCATTAGCAGGACGAGGCCGGTGGTCAGGGTCATGGGGAAACCTATCGAGAAGATCGACAATTGCGGCGAGGCGCGGTTGAGCACGCCAAGTGTCAGGTTGATGATCAGTAGCGAGACGATCAAGGGCAATGCCAGAAGCACGCCGGATTTGAAAATTTCACCCCCCCAGTAGGCGATGAGCTCGCCGGCGCTACCATCCACTCTGGGGCCGCCGATCGGCAGGGTCTGGAATGAGTTGGCGAGTATCTCCAGCGTCATCAAATGCCCGTTGAGCGCCAGGAACATGAGCAGGGTGATCATCTGGAAGATGCGCGACAGCACCATGCTGTTGCCTACGCCCGGTGTGAAGAAGGTGGCAAAAGCCAGACCCATTTGCAGACCGATGAATTCGCCGGCGGCCTGTACCACCGCGATGGTCACGCGTAGAACCATCCCCATGGCGATCCCGATCAGCATTTCCTGCATGAGAATGCCGAGCGACGACACCGAAAAGATCGGCGTGTCGGGCATGGGCGGTAGCGTCGGTGCGATGACGACCGCCAGTAGTGCCCCCAGTATGATCGACACCTGGCGCGGTACGCCGTGCTGGTTCCATATCGGCGTCGCCGCGAGGAACGCCAGGATACGCACGAACGGCCAAAAGAACAGCGTCAGCCATCCATGCAATTGGTCGAACGTTACCTGAATCATGGATGTCTAGCTGACCATCGTGGGTAGGTTCTGAAACAACTCGCGGGTAAAGTCGACAATGGTTTGAATCAGCCACGGGCCTGCCACGATCAAGGCGGCGAAAACGCCCAGGATCTTGGGGATGAAGGTCAACGTCATCTCGTTGATCTGCGTAGCCGCTTGAAACAAGCTGACCAGCAGACCGATCAGCAAGGCCGTAATGAGTAGAGGGGCGGCGAGCATCAGCGTCACTTTCATGCCCTGATACGCCAGCCCCATGACCATTTCGGGTGTCATGGCAGCGTCTCCTTAATCTCGGTGGCAGGGGCGTCGTCGGTGTACGCTCATGCCGTATATCTGCCTACATATAGAAGCTTTCGGCCAGCGAACCGATGAGCAAATTCCAGCCGTCGACGAGCACGAATAGCATGAGCTTGAAGGGCAGGGAAATCGTCGCCGGTGGCACCATCATCATACCGAGTGCCATCAGCACACTGGCGACCACCAAGTCGATGATCAGAAACGGAATGAAGATACTGAAACCGATCTGAAATGCAGTCTTGAGCTCGCTGGTCATGAAGGCTGGTACCAGCAGGCTCATCGGGACATCCTCGGGACCCTGCATTTCACCGGCATCGGCCATGCGTGCGAAGAGCGCAAGGTCTGTTTCCCGGGTCTGGGCGAACATGAACTCGCGAAACGGTTGGCTGCCTTGCTCCATGGCTTGTTCGAGGCTGATCTGGTCCTCGGAGAAAGGCACCCACGCCTGCTCATGCACGCGATCCAGCACCGGTGACATGATGAAAAATGTCATGAACAACGCCAAGCCCAACAATACCTGGTTGGGCGGCGTCGACTGGGTGCCGATGGCGGTGCGCAGCAGGCTCAACACGATGATGATGCGGGTAAAGCACGTCATGCCGAGCAGCAGCGCCGGCAGGAAGGCCAGCGAACTGAGAAACAGTAGTGTCTGCAGGCTCAACGACCATTGCTGACCGCCGTCTCCCGTGGGCTCGGTGACAAGCCCCGGGATTTCCTGCCCCCAGCCCAGCGTTGGCCACGCCAGCAACAGCAATGCCAGGCCACGACGTAGCATGACGGCGACGTCTATCCGATTGAGCATGGCAGCGAGGTTCATCGATCGGATTCCTTGTCCGCAGTAGCGGCATCCTGAGATCGCGAGGAGGGTGAGTCTGGAGATTTGCGTCCGATATTCTGCGCTAGCGCCTGGCGAAAGCGCTGGGCGAAGCTGCCGCTAAGCGGTGCCGGGGACGCCGGTTCCGGCGTGTCACTCGCCTCGGCGGCCGGCATATCCTTGAGCAATGTGACTTGGTTGCCGCCGACGCCGAGTACCAGCCAGCGCCCGTCGATCTCGACGACGGTGACGCGCTCGCGTTGGCCGATAGCGGTATTGGACACCACCTTGACGTGCTGGGACGCGCGCAGGCGTCCCGGTGTCAGTCGGCGCAGCAGCCAGGCACACAGCAGTATGATGGCGACGATCAACGCCAACGAGAGGGTGGTCTTACCTATCCAGGCCATCCCCATTGCGGCGTCGCCGCCGCCGTCGAGCGAGACGGCCGCTTCGCGTGCGCTGTCGGCGACACTCATTTGTTCAGCTTTTTGACGCGTTCCGAGGGGGTGATGATTTCGGTGATGCGGATGCCGTACTTGTCATCCACGACCACGACTTCCCCCTGCGCGATCAGATAGCCGTTGATGAGAATGTCCATGGGTTCGCCGGCCAGGCCATCCAGTTCGATCACCGAGCCTTGGGCGAGCTCGAGCAACTGCTTGATGGTGATGCGCGTGCGTCCCAGCTCTACGCTGAGCTTGACCGGGATATCCATGATCAGTTCGAGGTCGCGCGGAGTCGTGCCGGATGCCCCCTCGTCGAGCTGCTTGAACACTTCATGATCGGCGTTTTGCGCTCGTGACGCGCTTTCGCCCGACGTGTCTTCAGCGCTTTCTTCTGCCTCGGTCGACTCCTGCTCGGCCATTGCCGCTGCCCACAGGTCTTCTTCCGCGTCGGCGGCGCTTTCATCGGTGTCCTTGGACACATCTTGCTCCGCCATGGAATCGGCGGTGCTTTCATCGGTGTCCTTGGACGCATCTTGCTCTGCCATGGCGTCGGCCCACTCGTCCTCGGTGCCTTTCTGATCGGGGTTCTTGGAATCAGTCATCTTTCGGATCCTTCGCTGCAACTTGGCTCGAGCCGTGTTCGATGAGGTGCCGAACGCGCAGTGCGCGTTGGGATTTTTGGCTGCCGTAATCGCACGTCATCACGGGAATACCGTCGACGCTGACATTCACTTCCTCGGGCAGTTCGATGGGGATGATGTCGCCCACCGACAGCTGAGTGATATCCCGCAGACGCAAGGGAATGTCGACGAAATTAGCGGTCAGCTCCACGTCCGAGTGGCGAATCTCGTGGGCCATACGCGCCTCCCACTGCTGCTCCTCGTCGGGATGCGTGTCGTGCAGAGGGCTGGCAAGCGTGTCGCGGATCGGCTCGATCATCGAGTAGGGAATGCAGATGTTGAACTCGCTGGAGAGATTGCCGACCTCGACGTGGAAGGTGCTGTTGACGACGATCTCGTTGGGCGAGTTGGTGATGTTGGCGAACTTCACCTGCAGTTCCGAACGTGTGTATTCGATATCCAGGGGATAAACCGATTTCCACGATTCGCTGTAGCCATCCAACGCCATCTTGAGCATGCGGTGGATGATGCGCTGTTCAGTGCGCGTGAACTCACGTCCCTCGGATTTGGTGAGGAAGCGTCCGTCGCCGCCGAACAAATTGTCGACCACCATGAAGACCAGGCTGGGCGGAAATACCACCAGCGCCGAGCCACGCAATGGTTTCATGGTGATCAGGTTGAGGTTGGTGGGCACCGGAAGGTTGCGCGAGAACTCGCTATAGCTTTGATAGCGAACGCTTTCCACTGTGATATCGGCGCTACGCCGCATCAGGTTGAAAAGCGCCACGCGGAACTGTCGGGCGAAGCGTTCGTTGATGATGTCCAGCGCATGGAGCCGCTCGCGTATAATGCGATGCTGCTTGGCGGGATCGAACGGACGCACCTTCCCCTTGCGCGAAGCATCTTCTTCCTTCGCGCCATCCTCGTCACCGCTCACGCCCTTTAGGAGCGCGTCGATCTCTTCCTGCGAGAGCAGATCGTCTTGGGACATGTCGTCTTATTGCACAATGAATTCGGAAAATAGCACGCCGGTGACGTCCAGGGGCGGCTGCGGCTCGGCCAACGGTTCGTCGAACAGCGTCAGAATCTGATTGGCAAGGCGTTGCTTGCCCTCGGGCTTGACGAGAGCCTCGGCCTCTTGGCTGGAAAGTAGCATCAGCAAGCGACTGCGTACCTCCGGCATGTATTGCTTGAGGACCTCTTTCGTCTTGTCGTCACCCACCTTCAAGGAGAGCCCGACATAGAGCAGGCGGTCGCTGTATTCGTCATGCTGCAAGTTGACCGTGAAAGGTTCGATCTTGACGAAAATCGGCGCTGGCGCCTCCTCCGGCTCGCTCGGCTCCTCGTTGGCCGATGCCTCCTGGCGCGAGTCCATGAGCAGGTAGACGCCAATGGAGCTGCCGACCGAGAACAGGACAATCAGGAGTCCTATTAGCCACAGAGATTTGCCGCGCTTGTTGGTTTTGGCCATCGTTTATGTCATTCGCTTCGGCGTAGATGAGTGGGCCGAGTATGGCGATAGGAAGCGCTATTCGATTGCTCGAATAGGAAGCTTCACGCACGCCACTTCGGGCTTTGTCGAAGCGCCCGCTGACAGACGCCTCTAATAGCGTTATCGGCAGCTAGGCTCAGGCATAAAGGTTAATGCCAGAAGATGTGACGTAGTGTAGAGACGTTTCGGTCAGACTCGGCATCTCGGCGGTGGCGTCACCGGCAGCGAACAGCCCGCCTTGGGCGTCACCTCGAGAGCCGGGTTGCCCTTGCTGCTCACCGGATTGCTGCTGGAACTGGTCTTGCTCACCGACGGAGGTCTCGCCCAGGGCGATGCCGCTATCGGCGAGGGCTTCACGCAATTGAGGGATCGCTGCTTCCAGGGCGTGACGCACGGCACCGTGAGCGGAGAAGAATTGCAGGTTGGCCTGCTGCTGATCGCCCATCTTGAGCGAGACGCTCAATGGACCTAGCTCGGCGGGGTGCAACCGCAATTCGACCTGTTGGTCACCGCGCTGTGCCATGCGCACTACCTGCTGACCGAGCGACTGTCCCCATTCGGCCATGCCGACCTGGGGCGTGAGTGTTGCGGTGGCGGATGCGCCGGCGGCGCTGGCTGCAGCACTGGCATTGGCGGCGGCACTGGCCGTGGCATTACCTGAGGTGGCGTTGTGGCCCAGATTGGTGAACAGCGATGAGTCACTGCCTTGTCGATCCAGTCCCTGCTGGGCGGTCAGTGTGTCGCCACGTTGTGCATCGGCGACGGCCTGAACCTGCTGAACCATAGTGGCACTGAAGGCTGCCGTCGGGGAGACCTGGCCGTTGCCTTGTGACGAGGCTTGGCCCGATGCGCTCTGTGCATTCTGCATCAGTTGGGCGAGGGACTGAGTGTCTTGGCCCTTACCTGTATTCGTGGCGGCGTTGGTTAGCCGGGCCATGAGGTCCTGGCGCGAGAGGGTATCGCCCGCACTGTCCTGCATGCCGCTGGCGGATTGCTGAATGAGCAGCATGCGCTGCTGGATGTCGTTGAGAGAAAGATCGCCACCTTGGCTGGCAAGCATGCCAGCACTGCCTTGAGCTTGCGCGGTGCCAGTGCCCGCCGTGTTCGCCGGCAGCTGTGCGGCGAGTAGTGCCGCCATAGCGTCATCGGCGAAGTTCGCATCATCGCCACCCAACGCTTGCTGTATTTCTCCCAGGCGTTGAGTGAGAGCCTCGAGCTGGCTTGCATCACCGTTTTCGAGCCAGTCGCTGAGCAGCTTGGCGTCATCGCTTTTTTGCATCAGCTCGTTGAGCGCTGCGACGAGATCGCTACTGCTACCGTCCTGGCTTGCGGTGTCCTTGGACAGCAACTGGGTGCCGGCATCGCTTTTGGCATCCGAGCCGCCACGGGCCTTGCCCAAGAGACTCGCGAACGGTGAGGCGCTGTCGTCGGCATTCTTGCCACCACGCGTCTCGCCCGCGTTGCCGAGGTTGGTCGCGGAGGCTTGATTACCGCCTTGAAGGTTGGTGAGCAGGGCAATATCCATGGGCATGCCTCGTCAAAAGCGGTTATTGGAATGCGTGGTGTTCGTCGAGGTGACGTCAAGACCACGGTCGTTTTCCTGCTGACGCGACATGCGCGCCGACATCTCATCGAAGAGCTGCTGTTCACGCCGCGTGGCGCGTGTCTGTTCGACCTGTTCGCGGCGTGACACCAGCGTATCGTAAGTATTGAGCTTGCGACGCTCACCTTGCCACGCTTGTTGCTGGCGATCGAGCTGGTGTTGCTGGTCGTTGAGCACCTTGCGCTGACTGGCGATGGCCTGGTCAAGGGAGGTCAGAAATTGCTGGTAATTGTGCCAGTTGGCGGGTTCGATGCCCTTTTCCATGCTTTCGTCGAGGCGCTGACGGTACTCGTGCCGATAGTTCAAGAGCTGATCCAGGCGCTGCTGCGTTTCCTGCAGGCTGCGACGGGAATGCCCTACAGACTGCGCTGCCTGATCGCAGGTTTCCTGCGCCAGTTCCTTGAGTGTGGAGAGCGGTGAGCGTGCGTTCATGAGAGCTCCTTACCGCGGTGCAGAGTGAATGACATCAGCGCGTCTCCGGGAATAGCGATGCCAGAGCGTCCAAGGTCGCGGTGACATCGGCTTGTTCGTAGATTCCCTGCTGGAGGAAACCCTCGAGACGTGGATAAAGGGCGACGGCGCGGTCGAGCTGCGGGTCGTGTCCCGCGGCGTAAGCACCGACGCTGATCAGGTCGCGATTGCGTTGATAACGTGAGAAAAGCTGCTTGAAGCGTTTCGCCCGGCGCTGGTGAGCGCCCTCGGTGATCTCGGTCATCGCGCGGCTGATCGAGGCTTCGATATCGATGGCGGGGTAGTGCCCGCTCTCCGCCAGGTCCCGCGAGAGCACGACGTGGCCATCGAGGATGGCGCGCGCGGCATCGGCGATGGGGTCCTGTTGGTCGTCACCTTCGGTCAGCACGGTATAGAAGGCGGTGATCGACCCGCCGCCAGGTTTACCGTTGCCGGCACGCTCGACGAGCCCTGGTAGACGCGCGAAGACAGACGGCGGATACCCTTTGGTGGCGGGCGGTTCGCCCACGGCCAGGGCGATCTCGCGCATGGCCATGGCGTAGCGTGTCAGAGAGTCCATGATCAACAGGACATTACGCCCTTCGTCGCGGAAGCCTTCGGCGATGCGTGTAGCGTAGGAGGCGCCTTGCAAGCGCTGCAGCGGCGAGACGTCGGCAGGCGCGGCGACGACCACGGCGCGCTCGCGCCCCTCGGCGCCCAGGATGTTCTCGATGAATTCCTTGACCTCGCGGCCACGTTCGCCGATCAGGCCGACGACGATGACATCGGCCTGGGTGTAGCGCGACATCATGCCGAGCAACACACTCTTGCCGACCCCGGAGCCTGCGAAAAGCCCCATGCGCTGACCGCGGCCGACGCTCAACAGGCCGTTGATGGCACGAATACCGACATCGATGACGGAGTTGATGGGCGCGCGGTCAAGCGGATTGATGGGCCGCGTGCTCAAGGGCGCGTGGGGCGCGTTCTCCAGTGAGCCCTTGCCGTCGAGCGCGCGACCGTTGCCGTCCAGCACGCGTCCGAGGAGTGCATCGCCGAGGGGAAAACGGCGCGCGCTGGCGGCATCGCGTTGGTTGCTGCCCAGCGTCAGCACACGCGCCCCCGGCACCAAGCCTTGGGTGTCGCCAAGCGGCATGAGAAACAGCCGATCACCGGCGAAGCCGACCACTTCGGCTTCGGCATAGTCGGTATGCCCATGCTGGGCGAGCTCCACCAGGCAAGCGCTGCCCAGCGGCAGGCGCAGGCCGGTCGCTTCGAGCACCAAGCCGGTGGCACGCACGATCTTGCCGTGGGGGCGGCGTGAATCCAGCCCCTCGATACGCTGCGCGACCTTACCCAGGGCGCGCTGCCAATGGGCGCCATGAGAGGTTGCGTTGTGCGTGTCGGCAAGGTGCGTCTCAGTCATCACCGGCCTCCGGTTCCGTTGCCGAGGAAGGTGCGACATGGCGCTTGCGACGCTGATTCAACGCGCTTTGCCAGCGGGTCTCGAGCGTGGCATCGAGCCCGCCGGTGGCGCTTTCGGCACGGCAACCGCCGCGTTGCAGCGAAGCGTCTTCGTGCAGCGTCCAGTGAGCCGCTTCGAGCTCGTTACCGACATGATCGTTGACCAGCGCCAGGTCGTCGGGGTGTAGCCACAACTGAGTGGGACCGTCGAGCACGGGCTCTTCGTGGAGTAGCTGGCGAACGAGCGTCACTACATGCTCAGGTGTGGCGATTAATGTCTCGTCGGCTAGATGCTTGCCGGTCAGCATGGCCAACTCGACGAGTTGGTCGGCGAGTTGGGTGTCCATTGTATCCAGCGCGGCACGGAACTCGCCGGCCAGTTGCCCGAGTGGGGCGAGGGCGTCGTCGAGCTGGCGCTTGGCTTCCTGATCGCCTGTCTCGCGCCCCTCTTGGAGGCCCTTTTCGTAACCGGCCTGGCGGCCTTCTTCGAAGCCGGCGTCGTAGCCTTCGCGATATGCTTTGTCGCGAGTCTGTTGGTGCAGTGCCTGGCGTTCTTCGATGAGCCGCTGACGCTGCTCGCGTCGGCGTTGCTCGAAGCGTTGCGCCCGGTCGAGCTGATCGCTGCCATCGCCACCGCCATGCGGCAGCTCATCCATACGCCAGAGGCGCCAGCGTTGGTCGTTCGGCGTATGAATGACGTCGTCGGATAGCGGCTTATCAGACATAACTGTCGTCACCTCCGCTCAATACGATGTCGCCGTTGTCGGCCAGGCGGCGCACGACCTGCAGGATCGCTTTCTGCTCGGTCTCGACCTGGGAAACGCGTACCGGGCCGCGTGCCTCGAGGTCCTCGCGCATCAGCGTGGCCGCACGTTGCGACATGTTTTGCGTGATCTTGTCGATCAGAGCTTCCTGGGCACCCTTGAGGGCCACGACCAGCGAGTTGGTATCGACTTCCTTGAGGATGAGCTGGATGCCGCGGTTGTCGATATCCAGCAGATTCTCGAACAGGAACATCTCGTCGATGATGCGCTGCGCGAGGTCGTCGTTGTGCGCCCGCACGGCGTCGATGACGACTTCTTCCTGGGACGAGTTCATCAGGTTGAGGATCTCGGCCGCAGTTCTTACGCCGCCCATCTTGCTGCGTTTGACGTTCTGGCCATCGAGCATGCTGCCGAGAACCTCGGTGAGCTCCTGCAACGCCGCCGGCTGCACGCCGCTGAAAGTGGCGATACGCAGCACGACGTCGTTGCGCAGCTTTTCATCGAGATGCTCGAGCACATCGGCGGCCAAGTTGCGATCCAGGTGGATGATGATGGTGGCAATAATCTGCGGGTGCTCGTCGCGGATCAGCTCGGTGACGGCCGTGCTTTCCATCAGGTTCAGCGCGTCGATGCCCGAGGCGGAGCCAGTCGTCTCGAGAATGTCCTCGATCACGCTATTGGCGCGCTCGCTGCCCAGCGCCTTGGTGAGCACGGTGCGTATGTGCTCGCTGCTGTGCAGGTTGACGGCGGAGAACTGGTCTATCTCGTCATGGAATTCGCGCAGGGCCTCTTCCATGTCCTCGTGCGAGATTTGGCTCAAGGAGGCCATCTCCAGGCTGATTTCCTGGACCTCTTTGTTGCTGAGGTACTTGAAGACCTCGGCGGCGCTGTCCTCGTCCAGCGAGAGCAGCAGAATTGCGCTTCGGCGAGCGCCACTCATTTTACTCATTGGAACCCATCCACCCTCTGACGATCATGGCGACGAGACGCGGGTCTTCCTGAGCGATCTCACGTACGTCACGGAGGTTTTGCTCGTAGCTGGCTGAGCGCCGCTCACGCCGCTTCTGTGGCGGCACCGGCGGTTCTTCCTCGGTGCCAGCTGTCTCGGCTTGAGTAGTCGCGTAAGCGTCGGCGCCACCCCCCGTACCGGCACCCGCGGTTGCGCCGGCGGGCATTGTAAAGGCGGGGCGTTCGGTCTGACGTTGGACCAGCGGGCGCAGCACCTTGAACCATAGGAACAGGGCGACGAGGCCGATCAGCAGGTATTTGCCCAGCGTGGCAGCCAATGACCACAGCAAGGTGGATTCCCACCATGGTGATTCGGGGGGCTGCTCATTGGCTTCGTCGAAGGGCGAATTGACGACCTCGAGCTGGTCGCCACGTGCTGCCGAGAAGCCCATGGCCTGCTGCACAAGGCTGCGGATGTTGGCAATCTCATCGTCGCTCAGTGGCACCCGCGTAGGATTGCCGTCCTCGTCGACGCCGTCGCGGTAATTGACCACGATGGCGGCATTGAGACGTTCGATGGCACCTACCTGGTGCTGAACGTGTTCGACCTGGTGATCGACCTCGTAATTGATGGTGTTGTCGCGGCTGGTGCGCCCCAGGGCGGCGTTTTCCTGGGTCGCGGCGTCTTCGCCATCCCCGCCCTGAGCGTTATCTTCTTGTGCATCGCCGTCTTCGCCATCCTCGTCTTCCTGCGGTGCGTTGATGGGAGACGGCGCGGTGCCGGGCGGCTGATTGCTCAATGCGCCAGGAATCCCCATGGCCAGGTCGGCATCGCCGCTGTAGGTGATGCTTGATTGCTCGCTACGTACGGCGGCTTCATTGGGCGGCTGGTTGGGGGAGTAGGTTTCGCTGGTGCCTTCACGCTTGGAAAAATCAAGTTGGGCGGAGACTTCGGCCTTGACGTTACTCGCGCCGACGATGGGCGCCAGAATCGATTCGATGCGCTCGGCATAGTTGCGCTCGACGCGGGAGACGTAATCCAGCTGCGTGCCGCTGAGTGCGTCGTTGCCATCACTGGCAGGGGAGAGCAGGCGGCCTTTTTGGTCGACTATGGAAATATCATCGGTCGCCAGCTCGGAAACGCTACTCGACACCAGGTGCATGATCGCCTGTACCTGACCCTCACCGAGAACGCGCCCGCGTTGCAGATCGAGCATGACGGAAGCGCTGGCGGGCTCACTCTCGCGTACGAACACTGAGGGCTTGGCCATGGCGAGGTGAACGCGAGCATGAGATACCGGGCCAAGGTCTTCGATGGTGCGCGAGAGTTCGCCCTCGAGCGCGCGCTGATAATTGACATGCTCGGCAAACTGACTGATGCCGAACGACTGCTCGTCCATCAGCTCATAGCCCACGCCGGAGGCTTCCGGCAGGCCTTGTTCGGCGAGCTGCATGCGTAGCTTATTAACTCGGTTGGCAGGTACTAGTAGCGCCTGACCGTTCTCACTGAACTCGTAGGGCACGCCCATGGTGTCGAGCTCGGCAACGATCTTCCCGCCATCTTCCTGGGTGAGCGTCGAGTAAAGCACGCGGTAATCGGGGGAGTTTGCCCACATCAAAAGCGCAGCAATGACCGCGACGCTCGCGGCGGCGGCGATAATCAGCGGTACGCGCGGGTTACTGCGGAGTCGTTCGACAAACGATTGGGCGTTGGCCGGGGCGGCGTTGCCTTGACGTTGTCCTGGCGTACCTTGGTTGGCCTCGGTCGAGGAGGATGCTGCTGTGCTCATGTCATCCTCCGGCAACGCCGGGGTAGGCACTGAAAAGGTCCAGCGGCAAGCATGGGGGTGTCCAACTCCAAAATTCTGCGCATCGTTTGACGCTCGTGAAGGCGCGATCGATACCGTCACGAGGCGTATGTGTGATGACGGCCATTATGTGGAGCTAAGAAAACCCTAAAGGGTGGAAAAGCCGATGTTTTAGGTCCCAATTGCAGATATGACGCAAGCTAGGTTGCTGATAGGGTTCATCAACGTATTCCAGAGCTGTTCGATCGGCGGAGAAAAGTCATGAGTGCACCGGCCATTTCCCAAGCGCTTCAGCAAATGCAGTCCATGGCCAACCAGGCGGGCCAGATGTCCGGGAGTCAGGTCAATACGGCGGTAGGTAGCGGTGGTTTCACCGGCGAGTTGCATAGTGCGATTTCGCGCATCAACAGTTTGAAGCAGACTGCCAATGCGCAGGCCGAAGCCTTTGAGGCGGGTGCGCCGGGTGTGGAGCTCAACGACGTAATGGTCGATATGCAAAAGGGCAGCATCGCCTTTGAGATGGGCAAGCAGGTACGCAACCGCGTGGTTACTGCCTATAAGGATGTCATGAATATGCAGGTGTGATGCGTTAGTGTGTCGCCCAGGCACCGCCATCCCCGGCGGTGCGACGCGTATTGGCTCTTCCCGTGAGCCGACGCCTACCTACCGATAACGCTACAAAACCTTACCTACCGATAACGCTGCAAGAAGCGCGTGTCGATGTAGCGCTTGAGCCGCAAGGCCAGGCGACCGCCTCGCCAGTGTTCTCCGTAAAGCGCCAACCCCTTGTCGTGCATGTCCACGATGGCCAGCGCCGTTGCCGGTGGGTGGTAATCGTGTAGAGGGGCGCCGTTTTGCAAGGCAACCAGATTCTGCAGCAGCACGGGTCCTTGGCGGACGCCTTCGATGCCGCGCTTGGGAAGGCTGTGATCGATCAGCGAGGCGCAGTCGCCGACGGCAAAGATCGTCGCGTGCTGTTCGCTCTGTAGCGTTGCCTTGATACGGATGCCGTTATCGTCGAGCGCCAGTGGCAGGTCGGCGACGCAGTACGCGGGTCGCAATCCCGTGGCGAGGACGATGTCGTCGGGAGGAACATCGAGGATGTCGAGCCATTCGGCGCCGCCGTCGAGCGCCACGCTGGGGTGCCAGTCGACGCCTAGACGCGAGAGCTGACGGCTGGCCCATCGGGACGCGGCATCCGGAGCGTCGGATATGAGGCGTGGGTGGCGTGTGACAAGCCGAACCTCGTTGGCGGCCCCGAGGCGTTGGCTCAGCCCTGCCAAATTGGCAGCCATTTCCACGCCGGAAGGCCCGCCGCCAACCACGACCATATGCAGAGCCCGGTGCTGCTGGGCGGCATTGAGCACATGCTGGCGCAGTGCGTCGAGGCGCTCGATAGGTTTAACGTGCCAGTAGCGTGCATTGCCCCAGGCGGGCACAGTCGCGCCGGTTGGGGTCGGCGGGACGACATCGCTGCCCACATTGAGTGAGAGTACATCGAAGTCGATATGGTGACCGTCGGCTAGGAAGACATGTTTGGTATGCACGTCGAGTGCCACGAAAGGCGCTGTGACATGCTCAATGCCATGGCGTGCGGTGAGGGCTGCGATGTTGAGGCTACAGGCATCACGTGGTGCGCCACTGAGCAGTCGTGCGGCCATGCCCGAATACCAGAAGCGTGTGGGGGCCACGAGTGTGATGCGATAGCCGGCGCGACGTAATGCGGTAGCATGTTTCAGCAGGTGAAGGTGCGCGTGACCGGCACCCACCAGCACCAGGTGCGTCGTCATGAAGGCGTGTTCCTTGGGCCAGTCGGCCGCCGCGCGACACGTCGGGGCGGTCATGTACTCACTCTAGACGATGTCGGTGCCGTGGCGCTTGTCTTACTTGGCGCCAGCGTGCCTGCCTTGCCAAGCGGAAAGCGAATAAAGCGCCAGCCCGAACCAGATGAGCACGAAGGTGATGAGTTGCAGGGTGCCTAATGGCTCGCGAAAGATTAGCAGTGCGATCAAGAATTGCAGAGTGGGGTTGATGTACATCAAGAACCCCACTGTCGACAGGCGCAGTCGGCGTGCAGCTCCGGCGAAGGCTAGCAACGGCAGGGCCGTTAGGGCGCCGCTCGCGATCAATAGCAGGGTGTTGTGGGCGGTACCACCAAAATGGGATAGACCGGCAATCTCGAACCAAGCCACGGCAAGTAAGCCGAGGGGCAGCAGTATCAGTGTCTCGACGAACAACCCCGAAAGGCCATCCAGGCTGACCTGCTTGCGCAGCAGGCCATAGGTGCCGAAGCTGAGAGCAAGAAAGATGCTGATCCAGGGTAGGCCGCCGAGACCCACCAGTTGAATACCGATGGCGACGACGGCGATGGCCACTGCGGCGCCCTGGAGGCGTGACATGCGCTCGCGCAAGACCAGCATGCCCAGTGCCACGTTGATCAGTGGCGTCATGAAATAACCGAGGCTGGCCTGGAGGACGTGGTGGGTCTCCACAGCGTAGATGTAGAGCCCCCAGTTGAAGCCGATGAGCAAGGCGCAACCGAGTACCCGCACCAGCAGGCGTGGCGCGCGCAAGGCGGCCATGACCGGTTGCCAGCGCCCCAGAACGGTGACCACGAGGACCAGAAACAGACACGCCCAGAGGATGCGGTGGGTAAGGATTTCCCAGGCGGGCACGCCATCGAAAAGCGCGAAAAAAAGCGGAAAGCAGCCCCATAGCGTATAGGCGATCACGCCGAATGCAACGCCCTTGGCAGCGTCTTTATCGGCGGCGGTCTTCGATGCGGAAGACGTGTCTTGCGTGGCACTTTCTCTGGCATTCTCTTGGGCCATGGGGACCTCAACGTGGGGCGATGATGCCGAACAGGCGAACGCTAATCTAACATGGACGAAAGGGGCTTGCCGCTGCCCTGAGCTGGCCTTCAGACTGAATCTTCAATCCGGGAGGTGTGTGATGAGCGAATTGCGTACGACGCTGGTGCAGGCCGACCTGCGCTGGGAAGATCCCCAAGCCAATTGCCGCTTGCTCGAGGAACGTCTGGGCACGCTCTCGTCCGAGGATACGGACTTGATCGTGCTGCCGGAAATGTTCGCCACGGGGTTCACCATGAACTCCCGCGAGATGGCCGAACCCATGGCGCAGAGCGCCACCGTTGGCTGGATGGTCGAACAAGCCCGCCAGCGTGGCTGTGTGGTGACCGGCAGCGTGGCCGTTGTCGAAGACGGAGAGTACTTCAACCGTCTCGTCTGGGCGCGCCCGGATGGCGATATCACGTATTACGACAAGCGCCACCTGTTCCGCATGGCCGGCGAGCACGAACGCTATGGCATGGGCAGCGAGCGCGTCATTGTCGAGCTCAAGGGATTTCGAATCCTGTTGAGTGTCTGCTACGACCTTCGGTTTCCCGTATGGCTGCGCCAGCAGCCCGCATCGGGCGAACATTTCGAGTATGATGCGCTGCTGTGCGTCGCCAACTGGCCCGCGCCTCGCCGTCAACCTTGGCGGACCCTGCTACAGGCACGTGCCGTCGAAAACCTCTGCTATGTAATCGGCGTCAACCGCGTGGGGGAAGATGCCAAGGGGTTGGCATACGCGGGCGACTCGATGCTCGTCGATTTCAAGGGCGAGCCCTTTATCGACGAGCCGCGCGATGTGCCTTTCATGCGTACCGGTCGTCTGGATCGCCAGGCGCTGAGTACGTTCCGTGACAAATTTCCGGCCTGGATGGACGCCGATCGCTTCCAGGTCGAGGAGTGAATTTCCTGCATGCGTCTCGACCGTTTTTTAAGTGAAAGTACCGAGCTGACGCGCTCGCTGGCCAAGAAAGCCCTGCACCGCGGCGAGGTCGAGGTGGATGGCGAAGTGATCAAGAATGCCGCCTTCAAGCTCGATCAAGAACAGGACGTGCGCTGGATGGGGGAGCCGTTGGCCTTGGTTGGTGTGCGGTATCTGATGCTCAACAAGCCCACGGGCTATGAATGCACGACACGGCCGGGACGCTACCCCTCGGTGGTCGAGCTGCTGGATGTCACCAAGCGCGATCGCCTGCATATCGCCGGGCGCCTGGATGTGGACACCACTGGGCTCGTGCTGATCACCGAGGACGGCCAATGGTCGCATCGACTGACATCCCCCAAGCGGCGCTGCGACAAGCATTATCTCGTGACTCTGGCACAGCCACTGAAGGACGGGGCGGAAGATCTCCTGGCAGCGGGATTGATGCTGGAGAGGGAAGACAAGCCGACATTGCCTGCGCGCCTTGAACGTCTGCCTGCGACGGACGAAGACGAGGTGGTTCAGGCGCGTCTGGTCATCCAAGAAGGCCGCTATCATCAGATCAAGCGCATGTTCGCGGCGCTGGGTAACGAGGTCGTGGCGCTGCATCGTGAACGGATCGGCGATATCGTCCTCGACTCAACGCTAGCCACGGGAGAGTGGCGGGAACTTACCGAGACGGAAATCGCCT
Organism: Chromohalobacter canadensis; assembly: GCF_029544075.1. Lineage (GTDB taxonomy): Bacteria > Pseudomonadota > Gammaproteobacteria > Pseudomonadales > Halomonadaceae > Chromohalobacter > Chromohalobacter canadensis_A. The sequence continues at coordinate 115,127 of NZ_JAJQJH010000003.1, forward strand.
CCATCTAGTTTATACCGTTATCTATTTTGTGCGCTTATCGCTTCTTAACCTGACGAGCCGCTAATAGGCTGACAAAAAAGTTCGTCAGGTGTCGAAATGCAATCCAGAGGCCTCGAGTAGACGCTTCGTATAAGGTTCTCGAGGCTGCCTGAGTAGCGTCTCGCAGTCGCCTTGCTCGACGATCTCGCCGTCCTTGAGCACCATGATGCGGTGCGCCATGGCGCGTACCACGGCGAGATCGTGGCTGATAAACAGGTAACTCAGCCCGCGTCGGGCCTGAAGGCCGCGTAGCAAGCTGATGAGCTGCTTCTGCACGCTGCGGTCGAGCGCTGAAGTCGGTTCGTCGAGCACGACAAGGTCGGGCTCGAGAATGAGGGCACGCGCCACGGCGATGCGTTGGCGCTGGCCGCCCGAGAACTCGTGCGGGTAACGTGCTGCGCAATTCGCCGGCAGGCCGACTTCCTCGAGTGTGGCGACGACCCGTTGCTCGACGTCCGCGTCGCTGAGTGTCGGATGGTGAAAGCGAAGCCCTTCGCTGACGATATCCATGACGGGCATGCGCGGCGAGAGCGAGCCGTAAGGATCCTGAAAGACGACTTGAAAGTGCCGCCGGCGGCGGCGTAGCGCGTTGCCACGTAATGTGTCCAGGCGTTCGCCATCGAAGAGGATCTTGCCGTCGGCGGCGGTCAGGCGTAGAAGCGCCAATGCCAGGGTGGTCTTGCCGGAGCCGGATTCCCCGACCAGGCCCAGGGTTTCGCCGCGCGCGAGGGTGATATCCAGTGGCTGGACGGCCACGAACGGGGCGGGACGGCGCCCGAACCAGGATTTGCTTCGCGCGAATGAGACGCCGAGGCTGCGTGCCTCGAGCAGCATCTCGCGTGTTTCCGGCAACGGCGCGGCATGGCCATCGGGGTTGGCGGCGAGCAGGTGTTGGGTATAGGCCGCGCGAGGGGCATCGAAGACGTGTGTGACACTGCCGCTTTCGACGAGCCTGCCATGCTGCATGACATGCACGCTGTCGGCATGCCGGCGCACCAGATTGAGATCGTGGGTGATGAACAGCATGGCCATGCCATTGGCGTCGCGTAACCGTGCCAGCAAGGCCAGAATTTCCTGCTGCACGGTGACGTCCAGCGCCGTGGTCGGTTCATCGGCAATGAGAAGCTGCGGTGCGTTGGCAATGGCCATGGCGATCACCACGCGTTGGCGTTGTCCACCCGAGAGCTGATGGGGATGCGCCTCAAGCAGTTCGTCGGGCCGCGGCAGTTGTACTTCCACCAGCAGTTCCCGGGCGCGCTGGCGAGCGGCACGGCCGCGCAAGCCTTGATGAAGACGCAGGGTTTCGCCGAGCTGTTTGCCGACCGTGTGCAAGGGGTTGAGCGAGGTCGTGGGCTCTTGGAACACGAAGCCGACTTGGCCACCGCGCAGCGTATTCCAGCGCCGCGGTGATAGACCTTCTAGGGACTGTCCGCAGAGCCAACGTCCGCCCTCGACGCGCGTGCCAGGCGGCAGCAGGTCGAGGGCGCCAAGGGCGGATACCGACTTGCCGGAGCCTGATTCGCCGACCAACGCCGCGGTTTCGCCACGGCGTATGGTGAGTGAGAGGTCCTCGACGACGCGCATGTCGCCGAAGGCGATGCGCAGGGCATCGAGTTCGAATACGACGTCGTCATTGGCCATGCGCGGTTCTCCCGGGTAGATCATCGGTATCGGCGGTCGTCGATGTGGCGGTGCTGGGCACGTGGCGCGGATCGAAGGCATCACGTAGTCCTTCGCCGATGAAGACCAGCAGCGAGAGCATGATTCCAAGACTCAGGAAGGCCGTGATACCAAGCCAGGGCGCCTGCAGGTTGTTCTTGCCCTGGGCGACCAGCTCGCCCAACGAGGGAGAGCCCGGCGGCAGGCCGAAGCCCAGGAAATCCAGCGCGGTGAGGGTGGTGATCGCCCCTGTGAACAGAAACGGGATGAACGTCAGGGTGGCGACCATAGCGTTGGGTAGCACATGGCGCCACATGATCAGCCGCGACGGCAGTCCCATGGCACGCGCCGCGCGTACGTACTCGAGATTGCGCGCGCGCAGGAATTCGGCGCGCACGATGTCGACCAGCCCCAGCCAGGAAAACAGCAGCATGATGCCCAGCAACCACCACAGGTTGGGCTGCACCAGGCTGGCGAGGATGATCAGCAGGAACAGTACCGGCATGCCCGACCAGATTTCGATGATGCGCTGCCCAATCAGGTCGACCTTGCCGCCGAAATAGCCTTGCACGCCCCCGAACAGGACGCCAAGCGCCATCGAGCCCACCGTCAGTACCACGGCGAAGACCACCGAGAGCCGGAAGCCATAGAGCACGCGGGCGAAGACGTCGCGGCCGTGGTCGTCGGTTCCCAACCAGTGACGTGCCGAGGGCGGCGAGGGTGCAGGCCCCGTCAGCTCGCGATCCAGCGTATCGTAGGAGAAGGGCACGGGGGGCCATAGCATCCAACCCTGCGAGGAGATGCTTTCCCGGACGACAGGGTCGCGGTAGTCGGCTGTCGTGGGGAGAAAACCGCCGAACTCGGTTTCGGGATAATCGAATACCACCGGGGCGTACCACTGGCCCTGGTAGTGCATGACGATGGGCTTGTCGTTGGCGACCAGTTCCGCGCCCAGACTGACGATCAGCAGCAGGACGAAGGCCCACAGCGACCACCAGGCGCGCCGGTTGCCGCGAAAGATCTGCCAGCGGCGGCGGGCGATGGGAGACGGTTGCGCGCGCTTGCGAAGTGTCATCATGCCTCCCGCGTCGCGAAGTCGATGCGAGGGTCGACCCACACATAGGTGAGATCCGAGATCAGCTTGAGCACCAATCCGATCAAGGTATAGAGATACAGCGTGCCGAAGATGACCGGATAGTCGCGCTGCATGACCGCCTCGAAGCCGAGCAACCCAAGGCCGTCCAGCGAGAAGATCACCTCGATCAATAGCGACCCGGTGAAGAAAATGCCCACCAGCGCCGAGGGGAGCCCCGCGATGATGATCAACATGGCGTTTCGGAACACGTGTCCGTAGAGCACACGGTGCTCGCTGGCGCCCTTGGCGCGTGCGGTGAGCACGTATTGTTTATGGATTTCGTCGAGGAAGCTGTTCTTGGTCAGCATGGTGAGCGTCGCGAAACTGCCGATGGCCGAGGCCAGCACGGGCAACGCGATGTGCCAGAAATAATCCTGGATCTTGCCCCACCAGGAGAGGTCGGCGAAGTCGGGCGAGGTCAGTCCGCGCAGCGGAAACCAGTCCAGATAGCTGCCGCCGGCGAATACCACGATCAGAAAGATGGCGAACAAGAACCCCGGCACGGCGTAGCCCACGATGATCAATCCCGAGGTCCAGACATCGAAGCGCGAGCCGTGGCGCAGGGCTTTGCGTATGCCCAGCGGAATCGAGATCGAGTACACCAATAGCGTCGTCCAGAGTCCCAGCGAGATCGAGACCGGCAGGCGTTCGACGATCAGGTCGATCACCGGCCGCCCGCGAAAGAAGCTATCGCCGAGATCGAAGGTGGCGTAATCGGCCAGCATGCCGAAGAACCGCTCCACGGGCGGCTTGTCGAAGCCGAACTGCTTTTCCAATGCTTCTTCGAGGCGTGGGTCGATGCCGCGTGCGTTGCGGGTATCGCCGCTGGATGTCTCGCCGCCGCCTTCCAGGCGCGTGCTGGCATTGCTGTCCATGCCCTCGAAGCGGGCCAGCATCTGGTCGATGGGGCCGCCCGGTGCCACCTGCACGATAATGAAGTTGAGCAGCAAGATGCCCAATAGGGTAGGGATCATCAGTAACAGGCGGCGTAGGATGTAATTAGCCACGATGTTGTCCTTAGCGTTCGCCGCGTTGACGTTGTTCTATACGGGACGCGCGCTGTGGATCGACCCACCAGCTCGATAGATCGAAGGTGTATTCGGGGAATGGCTGGGGGTAGCCGAACTTGTCCCATAGCGCCACGCGAGTGCCGTCGAGGTGCCATTGGGGAATGACGTAGAAGCCCCAGCGCAGTACCCGGTCGAGGGCACGCGCGGCGGTGTCCAATGCCTGCCGGCTGTCGGCGCGGATCAGGCTGTCGACCAGGCCGTCGATGGCGGGGCTCTGCAAGCCGATCAGGTTGCGGCTGCGCGGCGCGTCGGCGTAGTCGCTGGTCCAGAATTCGCGCTGTTCGTTACCTGGATTGGCGGACTGCGCGAAGCTGCCGAGGATCAGGTCGAAATCGAAGTTGCGCTGGCGCGTCAGGAACTGATTGACGTCGACCACGCGCAGGTTGGCCTCGATGCCGAGACGCTCGAGGTTTTGAATCAATGGTAGGGTCACGCGCTCGAACTGAGTGTCGTAGAGCAGAAATTCGAGGCGCAGCGGCTGTTGTGTCTCGCGGTTGACCAGCGTTCCATCGCGAACCTCATACCCGGCGTCGCGCAGCAGTCCCAGTGCCTTCTTCAGGCGTGCCCGCAAACCCTCGGGGCGTGATGCGGGCAGAGGGGCTTCAAAGACATCTTGCGGCAGGTGATCGCGATAGGGCGCGAGTAGCTCACGTTCGGCGTCGCTGGGCAGGCCGTTGGCTTCCATCTCGGAGCTCTCGAAGTAGCTATCGGTTTCTTCATAGGCGCCGTAGAAGAGGTGCGTGTTGAGCCAATCGAAGTCGGTGGCCAGGGTCAGCGCTTCGCGAACGCGGCGGTCCTGGAACTTCTCGCGTCGCAGGTTCATGACGAAGGCTTGCATCCCGGCGGGTTGCGCATCGGGGACGACCATGCGCTTGATGAAGCCTTCCTCTCGAGCGGGGGTGTCGTAAGCGGTGGCCCAGTTCTTGGCACTGCTTTCGCGGCGGAGGTCGAGATTGCCGGCCTTGAAGGCCTCCAGCGCCACGGTCTGATCCCGGTAGTAGTCATAGGCCAGCCGGTCGATATTGTGCCGCCCACGGTTGATGGGCAGATCGCGCCCCCAGTAATCCTCGACACGTTGATAGACGATGCGGCGTCCCGGCGAGAGGCTCTCGACCGCATAGGGACCGGACCCCAGCGGTTTGTCCAGCGTCGGTGAGGCGAAGTCGCGCGAGCTCCAGTAGTGTTTGGGCAGCACCGGAAGCTGGCCGAGGATCAATGGCAACTCGCGCGAATTGTTGTCGCTGAATTCGAAGCGCACGGTGTCGTCATCCAGCGCTTCGATCTTGTCGACATCGGCGTAGTAGGCGCGATAGAACGGCTGTCCCTCGTCGCGTAGCAGGCGAAAGCTGAATACGACGTCTTCTGCCGTCACGGGGTGGCCATCGTGAAAGCGCGCTTCGGGGCGCAAATCGATTTCCATCCAGTGGCGGTCAGGGTCGAGGCGGATGCCGCCCGCCAGTAGCCCATACATGGTGAAGGGCTCATCGGCGCTGGCTTCCATCAAGGTATCGTAGACGTGATTCAGGCCGTCAGCCGGATTGCCCTGAATGATGAAGGGGTTGGTCGAATCGAAGCTACCCTGTGCGGCTTGTCGCAATTCACCGCCCTTGGGGGCATCCGGATTGGTATAGGGCAGGTGCGAGAAGTCATCGCGCAGTGCAGGCGCGTCGTAGAGCGAGATCCCCGCGACGGTTGGCACGTCGGCGGCAGGCAATGCCAGCGCCGTGAGGCTAACCGCCCACAGACAAGACCCCAGCAGCCAGGTGCGAACGAACGAGGGCATCAATCGATTCCTTGAAGCAAGATGCGCAGAGGCCGGTGAAGCACCGGCCCGCTCGCTAGCCTACCCCAGCAGTGTCGCGCTGAGTAGAGGTATCGCTCAATGCGCTCAGCGAGAGGCCTGGCGCAAGGTCAAACGTTGCCCGGGTTGCAGATAATCGCTTTGATCGAGCTGGTTCCAGCGTGCCAGGTCGCCGACGCTGACGTCATGGCGCGCTGCGATACGCGACAGGCTGTCGCCCGGCTTGACCCTGACTTCGCGCGTGGCGTCGCCACTGGCCAGGCTGGGAGATTGGCCGGTGGAAGGGACCACCAGCGACTGCCCGATGCGCAATGAGTCGCCGCTGAGCGAATTCTGCTGACGTAACACGCTGATGGGAATGTCATGACGCGCGGCGATGCCGGAGAGGGTGTCGCCGCGTTTGACCACATAATGCGCCTTGGCCTGACGTTTCTCGGCGGGCAGCGTATCGAGCTTGGCAAGAAAGCGCTTGCGGCTGTCGGCGGGGATCACCAGTTTGGCGTTTTGATCGGGGCGTGTCGCTTCGCGTCGAAAGGCTGGGTTGAGGTCGCGCAGTCGCGCCTCGCTAACCCCGGCGAGCTGCGCGGCATCGGTCAGCGCGAGTTGGCCCTTGGCTTTTACTTGGGCAATGGTGGGGCGATCGGGGATGTCAGGCAGAGTGACCGCGTAGCGCTGCGGATCGGAAACCACCGCGGCCAACGCCAGCAGCTTGGGAACATAGTCCATGGTTTGATTGGGCAGTGAGAGGTGCCAGTAATCGATGGGCTTGCCTTGGGCGGCGGCCCTCTCACGCGCGCGGTTGACCGTCCCCGCGCCAGCATTGTAAGCCGCCAGGGCAAGTTCGAGATTACCCTCATACCATTGGTCGGCGAGTGTCTGCAGATAATCCAGAGCGGCGGCTGTCGAGGCGACGACATCGCGACGGCCGTCATACCACCATGTGTCGGTCAGGCCCATGGCCTCGCCAGTGCCCGGCATGAACTGCCATAGCCCTGAGGCGCCGCCGGGATGGGCGGCGGTGGGGTCGTAAGCGCTTTCGATGAACGGCAGCAATGCCAGTTCGGTGGGCATGTCGCGTGCTTCGAGCTGACGGGTGACCCAACGCAGCCAAGGACGCGCATTTTGGGCCATGGCCGAGACATATTCGGGATGCGCGGAAAAGTAGTCGAGCCACTCTTTGACGCGCGGATTCTCGATGTCGTGGGGCAATCCGAAACCGCTTTTAAGGCGTGTCCAGGCATCGGCTTGCGCGGCGCTTTGAAGCTCCAGCGCTTGCCAGAAGGTCCCGTGGTGCGCCGATGCAACCGTGTCGTCGCCGGTCGGTGAGCCGCTGGTCGCTAGCGCGGGCAGCGACAAAGGGATCAGAAAAAGACCTCCCGCCAAGCTCAGCGCTTGGCGGCGGATCGATCGAACGTGCATGGGAAGCGAACCTCTCGAGGGCATGACGTCAGTTGGGCATGGTATTGCTAGAAACGGTCTTTCCATTCGCGCAGTGTGGCGAAGGCGCTACTGGCGTCGTCGGCATTACCCTGTTCGGCCACTGCGCTGAGCAGGCCGGGTTGGTCGATGCGCAAGAAAGGATTGATCTGGCGCTCGGAGCCGATGTTAGTAGGCAGCGTGGGTCGCTCCAGCCGGCGTGCTTTTTCGCACTCCTCGAGGTAGGCGTCCCGCGTGGGGTTGTCGGGCTCTGCAGCCTGAGAGAAGCGCAGGTTGGCTAGCGTATATTCGTGACCCGCGAACACCATGGTGTCGTCGGGCAATGCCGCGAGGCGCTCAAGCGAGCGCTGCATCTGCGCAGGCGAGCCTTCGAACAAGCGTCCGCAACCGGCCGAGAACATCACGTCGCCACAAAACAGCAGCCCCGGCGTTCCGGGGGCGTAAAAGGCGATATGGTCGAGCGTGTGGCCGGGGACCGCGAGGACTTCGAAGCGCCGTCCCTGCACGCGGCATTCATCGTCGTCGCCCACGACTTCGTCAACGGAGGGAATGGCCGTGTTGTCGGGGCCGATCACGCGCGGCCCATAGCGTTTGACCAATGTTTCGATGCCGCCCGTGTGATCGTGGTGGTGGTGGGTGACCAAAATCGCCACCAGGTTCAGATTTTCACGCTCCAGGTATTCGATGACGGGTTGCGCGTCGCCGGGATCGACGATCGCTACCTTATCGCTGGCATCCTGACGGAGCAGCCAGATATAGTTGTCCTGGAACGCGGGAATTGGAATCACGGTCAACATAGTACGCTAGACCTCGGCAAACGTCGGAAACACGCCTGTCATCACGCCATGCACGACGGCGGACAGCAGCGTAAAATGCGACAACCTTGGGGGGAATGGGCCGTAGTGTCAAATTCGCATATGACAATGACGTTGGCGCAGGCCGTCCGCGAGGGGCGCCGCTTCTGGGGCTCCGAAGATGGCGTTGCGTTATGGCAGGCGCAGCGTGCGTGCCTGGGGCCTCTCTGCGAGTCGCACTTCGGATCTCACAGCTTGCAACTCGGTATGGCGTCACGGCTGACCGACATGTGCCCCATTCACCATGCGATGAGTTGGGCGCCGACGCGCGCCTTGGCTCAGGATGATGCCACCTTGGTGTGCGACCCCAGCACCTTGCCGCTTCCCGATGAAAGCCTCGATCTCGTGCTGGTGCATCATCTGTTGGAGGTGATGCCCAACGCGCATCATCTGGTGCGTGAGGCGGCACGGGTCACGCGCGATGATGGCTTGCTGGTGATGATGGGCTGGAATCCTTTCGGCGCCGATGCCCTGGGGCATTTGTCACCTGCCAGTCGGCGTCGTTGGCCCTGCAAGGGGCGCTGGCGGCGCAGCGGCCGGTTGCGGGAGTGGTTAGAGTTTGTCGATTTCGAGATCGACCGCGTAGACTACTGCGGCTTTCGCCTGCCTGGCGGGCATATTCACAACTTGGGGCTCGAAACGCTAGGACGCCGTTATAATCTTCCCTTTGGGGGATGTTATCTGATCGTGGCCCGGCGTAAGCAGATCCCTGTACAGCCGTTGCGCACCTTGCTGCGCCGCGATGCGATGGCGGGCAAATGGCTCGGCCCCGCTGCGCTTCATTGCGATCACGGCAGGCGCTCGGGCCGCGCCACGCACGCCCACGACGATAGGATGGCCGAGGTTGACTGATACTCCCACCGTGGGCGATATGCCCCATGTGACCATTTATACCGACGGCGCCTGTCGCGGTAACCCCGGGCCCGGCGGCTGGGGTGCGGTGCTGCGTTACGGCCAGCACGAGAAAACCCTTAATGGCGGCGAGGCCGAGACCACCAACAATCGCATGGAACTGACGGCCGCGATTCAGGCGCTGCGGATCTTGACGCGTTCCTGCGAGGTGGCGCTATGGACCGATTCCGAGTACCTGAGAAAGGGCATTACCGAGTGGGTCCATGGCTGGATCAAGCGTGGCTGGAAGACCGCTGCCAAGAAACCGGTCAAGAACGCCGAGTTGTGGCGTGAACTACTCGAGGAAGCCCAGCGCCATCGCATCGAATGGCACTGGGTAAAAGGACACAGTGGCCACGAAGGTAACGAACTGGCCGATACGCTCGCCAACGCCGCCACCGACGACGTGCAGGCGGCTCAGCGGCGGGCCATGGCAGGAGAAGAGTAAGCAATGCGTCAGATCGTACTGGACACCGAAACGACCGGCATCGATCCCAAGGAAGGGCATCGCCTGATCGAGATTGGGGCGGTGGAGGTAGTCAATCGCCGGTTGACCGGCAATAACTTCCATCAATACATCAATCCCGAACGCGATATCGACCCCGAGGCCGTGGAAATACACGGCATCACCAATGAACGCGTCGCCGACGAACCCGTGTTCGCGGATGTTGCCGATGCCTTTTGGGAATACATTCGCGGCGGCGAGCTGGTGATTCACAACGCGGCGTTTGACGTTGGCTTCATCGATCACGAATTCGGCCTGCTGCAGAATAAACGCGGTGGGCCGCGCCTGGGTCCGGTCGCGGATCACTGCGGTGTGCTCGATACGTTGGCCATGGCGCGTAAGTTGCATCCAGGGCAACGCAATAGCCTGGACGCGCTGTGCAAGCGCTATGCCATCGATAACGGTCGCCGAGTTCTCCACGGCGCGTTGCTGGATGCGGAAATCCTGTCCGATGTCTACCTGGCAATGACCGGGGGGCAGACGGCGCTTTCGCTAGCCGGCATCGACGGGGCCACTGGCGGCGGCGCGGAGGGAGCGAATAGCGTCAGTGGCATTCGGCGTGTGACACGGGAAGGCGTGACACTGGTGGTGGCGCGCCCCAGCGAGGCGGAACTGAGTGCGCATCGGGCCAAGCTCGATAGCATTCGCCAGGCGGCGGGTGAGTGTCATTGGGACGCGTTGGACGAGGCGCTGCAGGAGCTCAAATGACGGTCACTTCGGAACCGGCATTCGTGCGCGAGTTGCCCGGTGCGCAGACGCCGCGCTGGGGCTATTGGATTCGCTTCGGTGAGTCCGGCATCGCCCCGGGGGACGAGGACGGCATTCTTCAGTTGCCCGGCGAATGGCCGGAACAGGCCATGGCGCTGGGGATGTGGCGAGATTTGCCGGTGGCCATGGTGCATGAACAGGGGGATGCCAACTGGCCCCCGGCGCGCGATTGGTTGGCGAGACTCCCCGGCGCGCAAGCCGACCTGTTGGCCACGGCGCTACAAGTCAACGCCTGGTCGCGCGATCATCGCTTCTGCGGCCGCTGTGGCTCCCCGATGTCGCGGCTTACCCATGAATTCGCCATGCAGTGCCAGGCGTGTGGTCACCGCAGCTATCCGCGCATCTCGCCGTGCATCATCACGTTGGTGACCCATGGGCGGGATCTGTTGCTGGCGCGCAATGCGCGTTTTCCCGCGCGGCGTTATTCCACCCTGGCGGGGTTCATCGAGCCTGGGGAAACTGCCGAGAATGCCGTGCGTCGTGAAGTCCACGAGGAAGTCGGAGTCGACATCGGAAGGGTTCGTTTCTTTCGCAGCCAGTCATGGCCGTTTCCGCATTCGCTGATGCTGGGATTCTTCGCCGAGGCAGCCAGTCGGCGCATTCGCATCGATGGCGTGGAGATCGCCGATGCCGCTTGGTTCACGCCACGTCGTTTGCCGGAATTGCCCCCCAGCCACTCGATCTCGCGTCAGTTGATCGAGACGCATCTCAGCGCTGTGGCGATGCGCTGAGAGACGTCGTGGCCTGACAACATGGGGTGGGAGAGGCTAGCCGCTGGGAAAAAGGCTGGTGAGCTTGCTGGCCAGCATGACATTGCCGGTGGCCTTCAGCTTGCCGCTCATGAAGGCCTGCATGCCGTTGATCTCGCCGCTCATTACGCCTTTCAGAGTCTCGGTGTCGGTGGTCAGGCTGACGGAAGGGTCGTCGTGTTCGCCTTGCTGAACGTCCAAGGTGCCGTCCTGAATATGCAGGTAGTAGTCATCGGCATCGCTGATGTGGAACTGGAAGATATCATTCATGCCCCGGGCGGCGGCAGGATCGAAGCGCGACTGAAGTTTTTCGATGACGGTGCTGGCGTCGGCCATGATCGGTCACTCTATGGTGTTGGTGGAAACTCCAGCCTATTTCAAACAAATGTTTCATACAAGAGCTGCATTGGTTGTCATCCGAACATGAGGTAGCGACGTGATTGAATGGATAGCGGAATACGCTTTGTTTGCCGCCAAGTTGGCGACATTGGTAATCGCCTTGGGCGTACTGATCGTGCTGGTTGTATCCCTCAAGCAGCGGGCCAGCGGGCAAGGTGATGATAACCGTCTGCGCGTGGTGACCTTGAACGAGCGCCAACGGCGACGGCGTGAGTCGTTGCGCCTGGCTGGGATGTCGCCCGCCCGGCGGCGTCGCGCACAAAAGACGTTGCGCAAGCAGGAAAAGGCACGCCGCAAGGGAAAGGATGACGCATCTGACGAATCGCCATCACGGGTATGGGTGCTCGATTTCGATGGCGATCTCAAGGCATCGCGTACCCCGCAGCTGGCGGAACAGGTCTCGCTGTTGTTGGGCGAATTGCAGGCCGAGGATGAAGTGGTCGTGCGTCTCAGCTCAGGGGGTGGTCTGGTGCATGCCTATGGGCTTGCCGCTGCGCAACTCGACCGGCTGCGTGATGCCGGAGCCCATCTGACCGTGTGTGTCGATAAAGTCGCCGCCAGTGGCGGGTACATGATGGCGTGCTGCGCGCATCGTTTGATTGCGGCGCCGTTCGCTGTCATCGGATCGATCGGGGTAGTCGCGCAGGTGCCCAATGTGCATCGCCTGCTCAAGAAACACGATATCGATGTCGAGCTGCTCACGGCGGGGCGTTACAAGCGGACCTTGACCGTGCTCGGGGAAAATACCGACGAAGGACGCGCCAAGTTTCTCGACGATTTGCAGGAAACGCATGATCTCTTCAAGCGCTACGTCGGTGAGCGGCGTCCGGCGCTGGAAGTCGACAAGGTGGCGACCGGCGAAATCTGGTATGGCCGCCAGGCCCTCGAGGATGGCTTGATCGATGAGATTGCCACCAGCGACGGCTATCTCGCGGCGCGCATGAAGGAAGAAGCGCGGGTCCTGCATGTGACGCTGGAACCTCGCCATTCGCTGTTGCAGCGGGTCGGAGTCGGGGCGTCGATGGGGATCGAGCGTCTCGGGGATCGTGTCATGGAGCGTTTGGAAGCCAGCAGCTGGCAGCGGCGCTGAGCCGCTGCCAGGGCAGATTAGCGGGATTTACCGTAGAGCGCGACCAGCGAATCGATCACGGTGCGGGCCTCATCGCCCGCCAGTGAATAGTAGATGGTCTGCGAAGCACGGCGTGTGATTACCAGGTTCTCACGGCGCAGGATGGCGAGGTGCTGCGAGAGTGCCGACTGACTGAGGTTGAGCTTGCGATTCAGTTCGGTGACCGAAAGCTCTGCGTCGTCGAGCAGGCACAGGATGCGCAGGCGGTTTTCGTTGGCCATGGCCTTGAGTAGCGTCGTGCCTTTGTCGATGGCGCCGTAACCGGCGTCGATCAGGGCGGAGGCAGGCTGGAGCGGGCGCATATTGTCTCTCCTACATTGGGATTGGCGGTTGACTGCCGAAGGGCGAGGGATAGGCGCCCCGCGGCAAAGGGATGCTCGTGTGTCGAATGACCGTCTATGTCCGGGGTGTCCTTTCCTCTATTGGACAAGGGTCATTCCCTGTTACTCATTCTTGATTTAGTGAATCATCAATAACTTCGCCAGCCCTGTCCAAGGAAGCCTTCAACGGTATTTCATCGGTTAGAGTGCGACGTTATCGGCAGGCCGTGGAACGGGGCAGTGCGATGGCGCTTGCTGTCCCGTAAGGCACTGACGTAACGACGATAGTTCCTGTTCGTCTGCAGTATTCGACGATGGACGCGTTACCCCATGGCGAGAGCAGGCAAAGCGTCTCGCTGGTCGGCATCGGTGAAATCTTTTACAATCCCGCCGCTTTCGCTCGGCGCCTTTAGCGTCGTCCTGCCTTGAGGGTTCCCTTACCCCTCGGCCTCTTTCGGCAACTAAAAAGGTGGTACATGTTTGCCCTCGATTCTCGTCAGGCGCGCCGCTTGATGGGGTGGCTCGTGAGCTTCCACATCATTGTCATCGCGGCCAGCAATTACCTGGTGCAATTGCCGTTTTCGATGTTCGGCGTACACACTACTTGGGGAGCATTCAGTTTTCCCTTCATCTTTCTCGCCACCGACCTGACCGTGCGGTTGTTCGGGAAACGCCGGGCGCGCATGACCATCGCGCGCGTCATGCTGCCTGCCTTGCTGATTTCCTATGTGGTATCGGTGCTGTTTCAGGATGGCGCTTTTCAGGGAATCTCGGCGCTGGGAGATTGGAACCTGTTCGTGGGGCGTATCGCGCTGGCGAGTTTCATGGCCTATGTGCTAGGGCAGTTGCTGGACATTCACGTCTTCGATCGGATGCGGCGGCTGCGTGCCTGGTGGGTGGCGCCGGCGTTTTCGACGCTATTGGGTAACCTGGCCGATACCTTCGCGTTTTTTGCCATCGCCTTCTGGAATGGGCCCGATGCGTTCATGAGCGCACACTGGGTCGAAATCGCCTGGGTAGATTATGCCATCAAGCTGGGCGTCAGCCTGGCTTTCTTCCTGCCGTTGTATGGCGTGCTGCTGGGGGCGTTGACGCGCCGCCTGGCGCATGTCGCCGATGCCTCCGAACAGGTGTCGGGGCGCAATGCCTGAAACGCCTCTGGTACCATGCTGGCATGACTTGAATGGCTGACGAGGCGCATTGTGGAATTACATCATGTCGATACCGGTGGCGCCGGGCGCCCACTGGTGGTGTTGCACGGTTTGTTTGGAAGTGCGGACAACTGGCGTTCGCATATCAAGCGCTGGCAGGAAAGCCGTCGCGTGATCGCTGTCGATCTGCGCAACCACGGCAAATCTCCGCATGAGCCAGGCATGGACTATGCTACCCAGGCAGCGGATGTCGACGCCTTGCTGGATCGTCTAGCGGTCGACAGTTGCGATTTGCTGGGCCACTCGATGGGAGGCAAGGTTGCTATCACGTTGGCGCGTCAAGCCCCTGAGCGTGTCGCACGCTTGATCGTGGCCGACATCGCGCCGGTTGCTTATGAGCACGAACATGAAGCGATCTTCAAGGCGATGCGGGCCGTCGAACGGCAGCCACCTTCGAGCCGCAAGGAAGCCGACCGGATCATGGCGGAATTCGTCGAGACCCCGGCGACGCGGCAGTTCCTGGCGACCAATCTGATTCGTGGTGAGAATGCCACGCTGGTATGGCGCGTGGGACTCGACGAGATTGAGGAAGATTACGCGCATATCGTCGCGGAGCCGGACGGGCAAGGTGCCTATACGGGGTCGACGCTCGTGCTGCGTGGCGAACGTTCCGACTACGTTGGCGACGACGTCTTGCCGGCGGTCGAGTCGGTGTTGCCGGCGGCGCGTATCGAGACCATCCCCGATGCTGGGCATTGGCTGCATGCCGAGCAGCCCGAGGCGTTTCAGGAAGCCTTGGCACGCTTTCTAACGGTATGAGAGGGCGCACCGCCCCTGCGAGAAACGTTTCTCGCAGGGGCGGTGCTTGGGGTCAAGGCTGGCTGAGGTCGACGGCGAGGCGTGATAGCGGGCTCTTGGCCTTGATCTGGCCACGTTCGAGCAGGAACGATTCGAAGGTCTCGTAGCGACGCCCATCGAGAGTCGCAGGCCGCAAGGCGAAGCGTGGAATGGTGTTATACCAGGCTTTCTTGTTGACGGGTGTGTCCAGTGCCGGGTCAGAGGCCTTGAAGGCTTCCCAGCCCTCGTCGGGGTGGTTGATGATCCATGCCGTGGCTTCCTCGACGGCGGCCATGAATCGGGTATAAGCATCGCGATTCGCATCCAGGGTGTCGCGATTGGCGATGAAGATCAGTTCATCGTAGGTGGGGACGCCTTCTTCCTCGATATAGAAAGCTCGGCCCTTGACGCCTTCCTGCGCCATCTGTGCCAGTTCGAAATTGCGAAATGCACCGGTGACGGCATCGACCTTTTCGCCGATCAGTGCCGGTGTCAGCGCGAAATTGACGTTGACCATCTCGACGTCTTCCGGCGAAACGCCATTATGCTCGAGCATGGTGTCGATCAGCACTTTCTCGACGCCGCCCACCGAGTAGCCGATGCTTTTCCCGGCCAGGTCTTCCATGCTCTCGATATCGCTGTCGGCGCGCACCAGCGTGATGTTGAGCGGCGTTGCGATCAGGGTCCCCACGCGCACCAGCGGCAGGCCTTGGTCGACTTGTAGGTGCAGCTGAGGCTGATAGCTGATGGCCATATCGATCTTGCCAGCAGCGACCAGCTTGGGAGGGACGCTGGGATCGGCGGGCGACACCAGCTCCACGTCGAGCCCATGTTGCTCGAAGAAGCCGCGTTGCTGGGCGATGACCAGGGGAGCATGCGACGGGTTGGTGTACCAGTCGAGCATGACCTTCAGGGATGTCATCTTTGAGGTGTCGTCGTCATTCGCGGCCCATGCTGGGCCGGAAGCGATCACTACCAACGCAAGGCAAGCTCCCATGAGGCGTCGAGTCAAACGTAGCATGTGTTGTTCTCCTGCGGATCCCCCGCCCGTTGCAGTGTGGCGGGCATTATCGTTATCGCCGTGAAAGGCGGCGTATGGGGCATTGCCACGTGGTGGCGGACGCTGCCCCGGGCGGTTGTCAGCTAGTCGCGCCGGTGCGGTCTTCGTGCCATGGCATGAGGCGCCGCATCAAGGCGTCGGTGGTGAAGTAGAGCGCGACCCCGAAGGTGACGAGAATCAGTAGGGCGGCAAACATCAGGTCGACCTGCATGCGCGCGTTAGCATTGAGCATCAAATAACCCAAGCCCTGGCTGGAGCCGACCCATTCGCCTATCACTGCGCCGATGGGGGCGGCGCTGGCGGCCATGCGCATGCCGGATGCCAGCGCCGGTAAGGCGGCGGGCAGTTGGATGCGCAACAGCCGGCGACGACGGTCGGCTCCCAGTGTCTGGGCTAGATCCAGCCACCCTTGTGGCGTCTGACGCAGGCCGTCGTAGCATGTCGACGCGACCGGAAAATAAATGATCAACGTGGCCATGACGATTTTTGCGGTCATCCCATAACCCAGCCATAGCATGAGAATAGGTGCGAGGGCGAACAAGGGTACGGCTTGGCTGATCAGCAATATCGGCAGCAGGGTGCGCCGCAAGCCGTGAAAGCGCGCCAGGGCCAGCGCGGTGCCTAGCCCGCCGATGCACCCGATAAACAGCCCCGCGACAATCTCGATTACCGTGATACCGGCATGATGCCACAACAGTTGCTGGTGCGCCGCGAACGCTTGCATGACGGCCAGCGGTGAGGGCAAAACATAGCCGGGAACGCCGGTGATGACGACGAGCGCCTGCCACAGCCCGAGTATGCAGACAATCCCGAAAAGGGCGGGCCAGAAACGCTTGAGCACGCTCATGAGACGCTCCCATCGTCGGCATGAGGGGTGGCGTGAAGGCGCGCCACCAGCTGCGATTGCATGCGTTGTACATCGGGTGCGTCGAGCGCGCGGGGACGTTGCCCACCGGGAACCTCGAAGTCGCTCAACGCCGCTGGCTGACCGCCGAGTATCAGGATGCGATCGCTCAGGCGCAGGGCTTCGAGGGGATCGTGCGTCACCAGCAGCACAGTACGCCCGGCCAGCAGGCGTGCGGCGAGTTCATGCAATTCCAGGCGAGTGATGGCGTCGACGGCGGAAAAGGGCTCGTCCATCAAGACCACTGGGGCATCCTCGAAGAGTGTGCGTGCCAGCGCCACTCGCTGGCGCTCCCCGCCGGATAGCGTCTTGGGCCATTGTTCGGCCTTGTCGCTCAGGCCGACGTCGTCGAGCAGGGTCATCGCGTGCTGACGTTGCGCCGCCGTGGGACGCCCACGCAGCGCGGGACCAAGCAGGACGTTGTCGATGACCTTGCGCCAGGGAAGCAACTGATCTTGCTGGGCCATCCACGCCAGGCGGCCGGCCAACGGGCGCTGATCGTCGGTAGTGATGGTTACGGTGTGGGTATCGGGAATGGGTAGGTCGGCGATCATGCGCAGCAAGGAGCTTTTGCCGCTGCCGCTGCGGCCGAGCAGTCCCGTCCAGCTGCCTGCGGCGAAGGTGGCCGAAAGGCCATCGAACAGCCATTGTCCCGAAAAGGCGAGTCGCGCCTGGGACAGGGAAAAACCGAGGGACGTCATCAAGGCTCCATGAGTGGGGCGAAGGACGTGCCGACGGCACGCTCTGGTATTTCCTCCGCCGGTGCTAGCCGGATCAGGTTCCAGGGTTGCGCGTGGCGCTCTCAGCCCATTGCGTGATGGGCACCCCTATCCAGAGATGATTATTGTATCCTGATACGGTGGCGACTGCCCAGGCGTGGCGGGGGCCGCCGTCTCGCTATCGCTTGGGCTGTCAGGAGTGTGCATGTATCCCGATCCCGCATTGACGCATCGCGTCGAGGTCTTCACCGGTCATGCGCTTGCCCCCTTGCCACTGGCCTGGGATGACAGTGCCAATTGGTTGTGGCGAACGCGTGATGAGGCACCACAGTTGCTCAAGCTGGCACGAACGCACCCGGCCCAGGATCCATTCTGGCAGGGGTTGGAGCGTCTCTTCGGCTTTGACCGCTGGCGCTGTCCCGAGGCGCTGACGCGTTTGGTCGGTGCCTTGCCGACACAGTTGCCGCTCCCGCCATTACCGTTGACGTATCTGGGAGCACTGCACCAGACGCCGCTCTGGAGCCTGCCCTGGAGCGATGGTGCGTCGGCACGCATGGGAGAGGTGTTCGCTGAACTCTTGGGGAGTCAGTTGGGTCATCTGCACCGTGAAGCAGTATCGGGCTGGGGGCATCCTCTGGAGACGGTCTGGCCGCTATCGCAGTGGCCGCGACGGGCGCACGATTTTTTGAGATACCACCCACGCTGTGCCGATTGGGAGGCACTGCCTGACTTTCCCATACCGTCACGCGCTGTGTGGTGCCTGCCCGATTTGCGTGCCGATCAGTTCCTGTGCGGCGCCACCGGTTGGTTATGGAGCGACTGGGAGGCGCTGGTATGGGCGCCGCTCGAGTTCGATCTATGCGTGGCTGAGCTGCTCATTACGGGGGGCGCCGAGCGGGACGCCTTTGTCACCGCCTACCGGCGGCAGTCGCCGGACGTTACGCTTGGCGAGTATCGCCGGGGGATGCGTGCCCTTATCTGGGCCATGCGATTACAGGGCGATATCGACTGGCCTATCTTGCAATCGCATCCTGCCTGGTTGATGTAGGTGACAGCATGGCGCGTCGGGACATGGCATACTAGGCCCTTGAATTTAGGGAGATAGTCGTTAGTCGTGGATACCATCAACAGCCTTTTTCTGTTTTCGGGGTTTCTAATCGCGCTCAGCATCGTCGCGAGCCGTGTCTCGTCGCGCATCGGTGTGCCACTGTTGGTGCTGTTCCTGGGGTTGGGCATGATGGCCGGCGAGGAAGGTGTACTAGGCATCGAATTCGATGACTATTCACTGGCCTACCTGATTGGGCACCTGGCGCTGGCAATGATCCTCCTCGATGGCGGGTTGCGCACGCGGCTCAAGACGTTCCGTGTGGGTCTCAAACCGGCGCTGTGCCTGGCGACACTGGGGGTCTTCGTGACCAGTGGCCTCGTTGGCCTGATGGCGACCTGGATCTTCGATCTGTCCTGGGTGGAAGGCTTGCTGGTGGGGGCGATCGTTGGTTCCACGGACGCTGCCGCGGTCTTTTCGATGCTCAGCGGTCAGGGTGTGACGCTCAACGAGCGGGTGGGGGCGACGCTGGAGATCGAGTCGGGCACCAACGACCCGATGGCGATCTTTTTGACTATCACCCTGGCCGAAGTGCTGGTGAGCGGTGCCAGCGGTGTCGGGCATACACTGATGACATTCGTCTCGCAGTTCGGGTTGGGCTTGTTGGTCGGGGTTGGGGGCGGCTGGCTAGCTGCCAAGTTGCTGCGCTGGCTCGACCTGGCATCGGGACTCTATTCGCTACTGGCGCTGGCGTCGGGCTTTTTCATCTTTGGCTTGACCAGTGCGGCTGGCGGTAGCGGTTTCCTGGCGATTTATCTGGCTGGCTTGATGATCGGGAACCAGCCCGGGCGGCATCTTACGCATATTCTTCCGGTCCACGATGGCTTGGCTTGGCTGAGTCAGATCGGGCTTTTCCTGGTGCTGGGATTGTTGGTGACACCCAGTGAAATGATCGATTACGCCATACCGGGCGCTGTCTTGGCGTTGGGCCTGATTTTCGTGGCGCGTCCGTTGGCCGTACTGGTTTCGCTCAAGCCGTTCTTCAATTTCCGCTGGCGGGAGCTCGGCTTCATTTCCTGGGTCGGCTTGCGTGGGGCGGTGCCCATCGTGCTTGCCATCTTTCCGGTGATCGCCGGGGTCGAGAATGCGACGTTGTATTTCAACGTCGCATTCTTCGTGGTGCTGATGTCGTTGTTGATGCAGGGGGCCTCCCTGGCACGAGTGGCGCGTTGGATGCGCGTCGAAGTGCCGGCCGGGACAACGCCCAATCGCCGCGGGGCGCTTGGGGTGTTGCCGGAAAACGATTATGAGATGTTCGTCTACAAGGTCGAGAACGAAGCGCTTGAGGACGTGCCCATTCGCTTGCTGCGCTTCCCGTCAGGGGCCTTGATTTCCGGCCTGTTTCGCAAGCACACCATGCTGCATGCTAAAGGCAGTACGCGGTTGAAACTTGGTGATGTCATTTGCGTCATCGGACGCAGCGAAGATCTACCGGCGCTCAATCGATTGTTCAACGGAGATGCCACACTCAAGCGTGAGCGCGCCTTCTTCGGCACCTTTACATTGGATGGAGAAGCCGTCATGAGCGATGTGGCAGATGCTTATGGACTGACCTTGAGCGCCGGGGAGCAGAACATGACCCTGGGCGAATTCGTGTCGCTGCGTGTCGGCGGCCACCCCGTGGTAGGGGACGATGTCGATTGGCATGGCTTTCACTGGGTCGTCAATGCGGTGGAAGGTAATCGAGTGACTCGGGTTGGGTTGAGGCTTTATCACTGAGCCAGGAACTTGAAGGCAATAGCGCACAGCACGTTATCTTGTTCTACGCTGAGTAGATTGTTTTGTCCTGCGGAGTTTGTCATGTCCATGCCCCATCGGCGCCTCTATCGTTGTCGCGCTTGTCAGGTTGAAGTATTCATCCAGGCAACCCGACGGCCGCTGGAAGCCAGGTGCCCGGAATGCGCGGCGAGCGATTTCGAGAGCGTCGAGATGGCCGGGGCGCATCCGCGTGCCACCGTCGATGAACTGCTGGCGAAGGCGTTGGACCGCGAGGGCAGGGACTCTCGTGATGTTTTGCGGCACGTTGAAGAATCGGCGTGTCGTGATATTTAATCGCTCCGTGCGGTGTTTTGGCTAGTTGATAAGGAGCCGTTTGCGTGATTCAACGGCACGGTCCCAATGAGCACGGCCGCGACTTCATCGTCGGCGATATACATGGCCAGTTGGCGTTGCTTAATGACAGGTTGAGCGCAGTCGATTTCGATCGACAACGCGATAGACTGTTCAGCGTCGGGGATCTGATCGATCGTGGTGCCGATAGCCTGCAGTGCTTGTCTCTAGCCCTCGAACCTTGGTTCTACGCCGTGCGTGGCAATCACGAAATGCTGGCGCATGACGCGTTGCTGGGCGAAGAAAGAGGCAGTCTAAAAACCCGCGATGCCTGGATGATCAACGGAGGCACATGGGCCCTGGAGGCGGGGTTGGCCGAGGCACAGATGATGCTTCAGCAGGCTTTGCCATGCATGCCTTATGCGCGCGAAATAGCCGTCGCCGGCAAGCGTCTCGGCATTGTTCACGCCGAACCTCCCGCCGACTGGCGGGATGTCGTAACGCCTTCTCAGGACCTGCTTTGGGGAAGAACACGCATCCGGCGTGGTAACGAGACCCCGGTCAGCGGCATAGATGCCGTGGTGGTAGGACACACCATCGTGGAGCGCCCCTTGTGGCTGGGGAACGTCCACTACATCGACACCGGCGCCTTCACGACGGGGAGATTAACGCTCATTGAGGCGCGCTCGTTGATGAGTAGTGTCGAATCGTAGCTAATGTAGCAGTGCAATGTGACGACAGTGGGATGTAAAATCCCAAACGAAAACGCCCCGAGACCAGCAAGTTACTGAAATCTCAGGGCGCTTGGATGTAGTGGCGGAGGGACAGGGATTCGAACCCTGGGTAGGCTATTAACCTACGCCGGTTTTCGAGACCGGTACATTCAACCACTCTGCCATCCCTCCGGTTTAAGCCGCATACATTACCAGTGTGTGCTGAAGCGTCAATAGCTTTTATACGAAAAAACGCCCCGAGACCAGTAAGTTACTGAAACCTCAGGGCGCTTGGATGTGGTGGCGGAGGGACAGGGATTCGAACCCTGGGAAGGCGCAAACCTTCGCCGGTTTTCAAGACCGTACAATAAAGAGCGATTATCGCTTTAAAATCAATATGTTATCCCATGGCTCTATAACGGTAATGCGTTATAGATGGGCGTTTCCCGGCGTTAATGCCTCGATATTCGAGGCTTTGGGTTATAGGAAATCGTCGCTCTCAAGTTCCAGTGCTGTCACCGACAACACCTGTTTCTGTCGCAGGTAGATCTCGGTCGTGCGCTGGTCGCTATGCTGCAAATTAGTGGTGACGTCGATTCCTTGGCGCTCGGCATCGGTGGCGTGCTTGGCGCGCAGGTCGTGCTCGGTAAATCTTTCCCGCAAACCGCCTTCCTTTATGGCCTTGCGCATTCCCCACTGCCATCGGCTGTGAAACGCATCCTTGCTGTAGGCTTTGCCATATCGGTCGCAGAACAGGGTGGCGCCCTTGTGCTTGCTGTCGGCTTTCACCCAGGCGACGATCCGGCTTAGCTGATCGGTCCACGGTATCACGAATTGCTTGCGCGTCTTGCTGGCGCGCATGACGATCCCACTGGCCTGCAATTGATCCACGCGAAGAGTGAGGATGTCACGCTGGCGAAGCCCGGTAATGTACTTGAACATCGCATAATGGCGCACCCATGGTGTCGTGTATTTCAGGAAAGTGGCAAATTCCGCATCGGTGACATAGCGATCACGCGGCGCCACCTTGAGCTTTTCCACCGGCGCGGCCGGATTGTGCTCGTGGACGCCCCAACGCTGAGCGTACTTGAAGACGTGCTTGAGCAGGGCGAGCTCGTGATTGGCCTGCGTAGGGGATTGGGTGCCGCGTTTGTCCAAGTAGGCGTAGACGTGGTGCACCGTGATGTCCTCTGGCTCGCATTCAGCGAACACCAGGCGCAGACGTTTGAGCTCGTCACGATTGGACTTCCGTGTCGCCTCGCTTCCTTTCGCGGGAATGATCTCGGCTTCGTAGCGATCGAAGAGACGGCCCATGCCGGCCTTCGGGAAAAGACGGCCTTCCCATGCCTTGAACGCTTCCCTTGCTTCATCCTCATCGGTCCCGAGCTTGATCCAGGTCTTGCCGACCAATTTGGCTTGGCGGGCGTTGCACTTGTAACGCCAAGCTCCGTCCTTCCAGTAGACGCGCGGGATACCGATTTTGCTCACGATGCCAAGGCTCCAAGATTGGGTTCACGTTTTTTTTGATCAGACTGCGCCGTGCCGCATAGCACTTCTTCGACATGTCGGCGCCCGACCAGTGTTTCGCCGGCGGCGTTGAGCAGCCAGCGCACCCCCATTTCGTCGAGCTGCTGGCGCTGCTCTTTGCCTCGGCGTCGCCCGGTGAGTTGTTCGAGTTCGCCGGGCGTCAGAAATAGACTCGACTCCATGATCGCCTCCATATCTCAGGGCCTGAAAGGGCCGCACAGGGCCTACAAACAAGAAAACCGCCATCGGCGGTCGTGGTGATGCCTTGTTAATTTTTGGCGCCCTACCGTAGGGCGGGAAAAATTAACATGCCGATATTTCGGGCATATCGAATAATGCGACGATTACGGCTTGCGCTCGTCTTTTTGGTCGCTGACCGTCCCGACAATGCGCCCGCACTCCGCTTCCTCCATCACCTGAAGCCCCTCGATGAAGCCGTCGGCTTTGCCGACCTGATACCCTATTCGCAGACCAGCAACAATGGCGGCGGCGAGTAGCAAGGAAGTGGCTATCATGTGTCACCTCCCTCGGCCTGGCGGCGGTATTTATCGGCGCGAAGCAATAGCGCCCCGCGCTCTTCGCCCTTTCCGATCATCCCCGTTGGCCAGAATCTGCGCGCCATTTCTTCCAGCGCTTCCGCCTTCCACTGCGCTTTGAGGTGAGCGAGCGATTGGGTTGGCGTCTCTTTTAGCGCGCGCTTGGCATCGTCCGCATAATCCGGCGTCACTTCTCCATCGCGGGCGAGCTGGTGTAACACCGACTGACATGCTTCAAGTTCTCGCCGCAGATTCTCCACATGCGCCGCCAGAGCATCCCGCTCTTCCTTTGTCTTCTTGACGAGCTGCGGCTCGAACCCGGTCAGCTCGGTTGAGGATTCTTCTCCTAGTGCTTCCTGAACCGCACCCAGCGTCTCGCAAGCCTGGGCAAACATACGGCTGAGGCGATCTCGATCCTCGCCGAAAGACTCCAGCGTCTGGCACAGCCCCAATATGTGCTCTTTCTCGGTCGGCAGTATGTCCGGCTTGGCCGTCGCAAAGTTGTGGCTGTAGGCAATAGCCGTTTGATAGTCCGTGCTCATAAATCACGCCCCTCCACTGCGTTGACGACTCGCGTCGTTGTCTTGGTGCTCAGGTAGCCGTGCCGTAGCTGGACCTCGGTGGCCACGGTGCGCAGCACTTCCACCAATTTGCTGCGCTGCGTCTCGGTCTTTTTCAGCTTTGCCTCGGCATATTGCAGTTGCGTCGATAGCTGAAGCACCTGGCCTTCGAGCTTATCGTTTCTGCGGTTGGCGCCGTCCAGGCCGTCGAGCGCCACCGTTTTCTCTTGCTGCACTTCTTCCAGGCGCTGAGCGAGATTTTCGAACGCCTCGTCTTCTTCTCGGGTGACTGCGAGATCTGTCATGGATCCTCCTATGCCGCCTCCGGTGCGGCAGGCATGAACTTGCGTTCGTGAGTGAAATTGGCCTCGACGATGGCGCGGGCCAGCGGTGGGCAGACGCTGTTGCCGATGAGCCTGACTTGCGTGTACTTGGGAACCTTCTTGCCGCCGGCCTCGGCGAGCTGGTAGCTGGCGGGGAAGCCCTGGGCCATGGCCAACTCATGGGGCTGCAGCATCCGCATACCGATGTCGGTGATGACGTACTGCTCGCCCTCGATGGTCACGGTGACCAGCTGGAAGCGGTCCTTGGTGGTGACCGTTGGTGCCGGGTCGCGCAAGTCGCGGCCTGTCTCGCCCGAGCCACTGCCGTAGTAGGGCGCGAGGAACGCGGCCACGGCGGCGGCGTGTGTGCCGCCGGCGCATACGGTCGGCATCGGTTCGCGGATGTCTCGCCCGCCGCGCTCGCTGCCCTTGAGGTTGACCAGGTTGGCCGCGACCAGGGCGTTATGATCGGTGGCGGTGATCGTCGGTACCGGCCGGCGCAGGTCGTCACCGACGACGCCGGTGAAGTGTTTGGCGAGGAACGCCGAGACCAGGGCGCTCTTGCCGCCACCGCCCGCCGTAACTGTGCCGAGCGGATCATCGACACCGTGGCCAACACTGGCGCCGAACTGGCGGGAGATAGTCGCCGACACGATGCCCAGCGGTGCGCATCCGCCCGGGTTGACGCCTGGCCGGGTGACGTTGGCGTTGGCCGTGATGGTGTGCATCGGCTCGTCAGCACGGTGGCCGACTGCCCCGCTGCGAAACTTGGTGATGTGCGGCGCGACCACTGCGAAGCCAGGCGAGGTGGTGAGCGTCTGCATCGGCTCGTTGATGCCCTGGCCACGAAACGCCGAGTACCACGATGCGGTGTGGTTGCACTTCACGATGAACGGGTCGCCGCTCTCGATCACGTACCGCATCACCCCCTTGGCGATCCGCTTCATTGTGTTCTCGGCCAGCGGCCGGGGGCGGTCGAATATCGACTGGCAGGGTATCGACCAGTCGATGCACTCGGCCGCGGTGCGGTATGGCTTCATCTTGCCGCGCTTCACTGCGGGCGCTTCGGGCGCGGCGTGGGTCGGCTTAGGCCAGACGATGGGCAGGCCGTCTCGGCGTGCGATCAGGAACAGACGCTTGCGGATGGTCGGCGTGCCGTAGTCATGGGCGCGCAGCAGGCGCCAGTCAACGTCATACCCGTGACGCTTGAGCGCCCGGACGAATCCCCGGAAGGTCTGGCCCTTGCGCGCTGGGTCTGGCACCAACTGATCCTTGGCGTTCTTGACCAGAGGGCCCCAGTCCTGGAATTCCTCGACGTTCTCGAGGATGATTATCCGTGGCTTCACTTTCGCAGCCCACCGGGCGGCAACCCACGCCAGCCCGCGAACCGACTTCGATACCGGGCGCCCACCCTTGGCTTTGCTGTGGTGCCGGCAGTCTGGCGAGAACCAGGCCAGCCCGACCGGCATGCCCCGCGTCGCATTCTCGGGATCGATATCCCACACGTCAGCGACCGAGTGCTCGGTGTCAGGATGGTTGGCGGTGTGGACGGCGATGGCATCCGGGTCATGGTTGATGGCGAGATCAACAGGCCGGCCCAGGGCCTGTTCGATGCCTTCCGATGCACCGCCACCGCCCGCGAAGTTATCGACGACCAGCTCGTGGCCGAATAGGCTTAGATTGCTCATGCTGATTCCTATGCGTCCTTGAGTTGGCTCACCTTGAGCTGATTGATCTTGTCGGGCCGCAGGCCGCACCACTCGTCGATGAGTTCGCCGGCTTCGTTGCTGACCATGACGACTGGCAGTGAGCGGAATCCGCGCTCGCGGAACTCGGCGCGGTCGGCGTCGCTGATTGGGAATTCCTCGAAGGGAAGGCCAGCGCGCTCGAGGGCGCGCTTGGTGGTGGTGCAGTGCGTGCAGTTGGGGCCGGTGTAGACTGTGATCATGCGGCCTCGGCCTCCTTCGCCTTGTCGTACTCGCCTATGCCCCAGACGATGGCCCAGCAGCACCAGAGGTAGTGGAAGGTGTACTTTGTGCAGCGGACCTCGAAGAAGTCTGTGAACTCGAAGTCGTCGTGCTGGAATTCCATCGCGTTGCGCATGGCCACGGCTTCGAGGTCTGTTTCCTCAAGCACCTCGTCCTTTATTTCCGACCAGAGCTCGGCGGCGGCATCTTCGTCTAGCTCCTCGTCTTCGACGTAATCATCGAAGCGCTTGCGGATCTCGGCGCGGAACTCTGCCTCATCCCACTCCGTGCATATTTCGCGCGCCCCCTCGCTGCCTGCGCCGGCCTGCACTTTTTCCATCCAGTAGCCAGGGTTGATCCCGAACCGGTCGTCTTCGTCGCAAAAGAACCCGAACATGTCTCGCGTACGCGAGAACACGAAATCGCCCATATCGCCGGTGATCGCCAGGTAGCCCGGCCAAGTGGTGATGTTGAAGTGGTAGGCGCTGGAGCCGCCCCGCGAAAAGCGCAGGTGGCGGTACAGCCCGTCATCGTGCAGGACTTCCATTTCGTGGCTGGCGACGTCTTTCTGGAAGCGTTCGAGGATCGGGTGCATAAGTCTCTCCCTTTTCGTTATGGGCTGGTGGGCGCGGCCGGATCGGCCTCGCCACCTAGGCCGTCGATGAGCTGCTCGATGCACTCGCGCAGGGCGCCGGCCATGAGCACAAAGTCGCCCTCGAGACGCATGATCGGGTCGTCGTCCTCGACCTGCGAAGCTTCGTCGAGCAGGGCGTCGGCGAATCGGAGAGACTTGAGCGTGAGGTCGTCGTGCAGCATCGCGGTGACGCGTTCATCGATCTCGATCTGCAATCGTGTGACTTGGCGGCCCGACTCGAGCACGCTTTGCGTGTCGTCTGCGTCGATATCCACGCCGCTGGCGCTCCACTTGCCGTCGTCGCCCGGGTCCTCGAGGACGGCTTTCTCACCGATGCGCAGCCAGGAGGGGCGGCTCTCGGGGTGCTGTACCCAGTCCGTCATGGTTCGCGATGGAAGCTGGCGGACGGCAAGCGGCGTCACCTGGAGCGAGCCGAGGGACTGCCGCAGTAGGTCGAGAACGTCCTCGGCACGCGTGCGGCTGGCGGCGTTGACGGCGATGAGGGCGCGCTCGGTGTCCCACCACACATCGATGCGCTGTGTGCGCGTGAAAGCCCGGGGCAGAAACTCCTTGATGACCTGTTCCTTGATGGCCTGACGGTCGCGACGCGGCAAGGGGTGGCCTTCGGCAGCCTCGCGTTCGGCGGCGCGTTCCTCGACTTCCTCGCGGATTACCGAGGCGGGCAACAGGCGCTCCTGGCGCAGCAAAGTGAGCAGGCGGTGGCCTTGGATCTCATGGACGAGCTGCTGTCCGTGGCGCCCGGCTGGCGGATACCACCCCAGGCGGCGGGCTTCGCTGGATGACACCGGGCGATGAGTATGCTCAGCGAGTGCGGCTTCCAGGGTTTCGAGGGCGATGCCAGCGGCGGCCGCGTCGCCGTGCAGGCGGTAAAGGTGAATGTTCTTGAACCACATATCAGGCGTTCTCCTCGTCCAACAGCTTTACCTCGAGATCCGACATGTCGGTGAAATCCGGGTCGTTGCTCGAGTAGATGCAGTTGAGGACGTTGCTGTGCTGGATGATGGCGTTGACGGCTTGCACGAGATCGGCCTTGTCGTACCAGTCGTCGTTGACGATCGAAGTGGCGACATCCCTGAGTTCCTGGGCATCCCCGCTGATGTTCCGGCGCAAGCCGTTCATCGAGACTTTCATGCTGCGTTCTCCTGTCGTTTCTCGCATGCGATCAAGCCCTGTCGTTCCAGTTGGTGCAGGGCACCCATGTCATTCGGTGTCGCTCGCTCGAGCAGCTGGCCGTCGCGGCACCACCAGGTATTGATGCCTACCGCCACGTATTCGCCGCTTTCATAACGGCGCATGACGTAGCGCAGGTGCTGGCGGTTGCGCTCATCGGCGGAAAGCATGGCGCGCGTCTCGGCAAGCTCGTCGTGTAGCCGATCCAGGTTGCGGGCGCCCTGGGCAAGAAGGGTTTCCAACTCGTCGATGTCGGCCTGGATCGTTTCGGGATCTCGGTGCATGGCCGTCACCTCAGACGATGCGGCCGCTGGCGGAGTAGATGAGGCGGTCGATCAGCTCGAGGGTGCGCTCGTCTTTGCTCAGCACCCGCGCTTCATAGACCGCATCGAGCAGCTGGTCGAAGCTCTTGCCTTCGATGGGATCCCAGCTTGTCTCGATCAAAGAGGTCTGGCCGGCGGTATCCACTTCGCGGTTACGTGATTTCAGTTCACGCACCAGCTCTTCTGTGTCGAAGTCGTCCAGATCGACATCCACTTCGGCAGTGATTGTTGGCATTGGTCACTCCCCATTTTCTGCGTTGATGTGCCAGCGCACCGGTCAGGCATCAGTCGTCAAGTAATCCTTGACCACTGCACTGAATGAAAAGCCCCGCACGGTGGCGGGGCGATGGTTAAACAAAAAACCGGCGATGGCCGGGCGGGGAAGGGTGGTGCGCTGACTGCCGCCTAGAACGGTATGGAGTCGTCGAAGTCGTCGAAGTTGCCCGGATTCGGGGCACCGTAGCTGCCTTGGCCCTGGTTGGGCGGCTGCTGCTGAGTTCCTTGCTGGCCGCCTTGTGGCTGACCATAACCGCCACCTTGTTGCGGGGTATTCTGCTGGGGCTGACTGTAGCCACTTTGCTGCTGACCTTGCGGGCTCCCTGCTAGGCTGATTTCCTGAACCTTGAGTGTGACGGCGAATCCAGGCGAACCATCGCGCTTCTGGAACTCGCGGGTACCGATCTCGCCGGCTACCCACACCTGCTGACCCTTGACCAGATACTGGGTCAGGGCTGATTCGGCCCGCTTTCCCCAGATGCTGGCGTCCAGCCACAGGGTCGTCTTGTTGTCGCCATACCCGACATCAACGGCGACCGGGAAGCCGGCGACTGATGTGCCGCTCCCTGTCTGTCGTACCTCGGCGTTGCGCCCAATACGACCGAGGGCTGAGTAAATTCCTGACATGCTGCGCTCCTGCTATAGTGAGGCTGATAGGTCTGAGTGGGTGTGACGGATGTCGCCGCGCTGGATGGCGGATGCCACTTCTACGGCCTGGCTGGCGTCGAGGCCTGCAACCGTCTGTAGGTCCTCGAGCATTTCGCCATATGGGTCAGTAGCCGGCACGTCCTGCAGCTCATTGCCGAGCCCCTCCCAGTCGTCGGGATCTTCCTGGCTGAGCACGGTGCCACCGGCCGTGGTGACGTCACCGGAAGCTGGGGCGTCCGCCTCGGTCGGCGCCTGTGCGGCGCGCAAGCGTTCCAGCTCCGCCCGCTGACGCTCAAGCTCCGCACGCTCGGCTTCCATGCGCTCACGCTCGAGCGCGGCGGCGTGCTTATCGCGCAGCGATGCCAGCACTCGGGCCTTTTCGTCTTCGGATTCCTTGGTGATGTCGAAATAGCCTTCGGTGTCGATGGCATCGGCCGCGTCGATCAGGTCAGCCAGGCCCGATGAGTCCAGGCCCACAGCGGTGTCGAGGTAGCTGGTGACTTCCTTTGCTAGTCGCTCGCGCAACCGGGCGATGCGCTCTTGTTTTTCGCGCTCTTCTTTCTCATCTACTTCGCGCTTTGCTTCGCGGTGCGGTGACTCAAGCTGCTCAACTTCAGCTATCAGCCCCTTGGCTCGCTGGTTCACCAGCTCAATAAAATCGCGGTGCGGTTTGGTGATTGCGAGTCGAGCTTTGTCGGTCCCGGTGCGCATCTTGGTGAGCGCCTGAATCGCTTGCTTGCCGGTCTTGTAGCCCTCCTTGGCGGCGTAGTCCGGCACCGCACCGTACTTGGCTTTCAGCTCAGCCAGCTTTTGCTCGGCATTGTCGAGCTCGATCAGCTCGCTGGCGTAGGGCTGCGGGGTGGGGATGTTTTCGGCTGCGTTACCCATGGGTGGGCTCCTTTTCTTGGCGTTCAGCTTTAACTCGCGCGATGCCTTCATCGCGGGCCTTGTGGATCATGGAAATGCCCTTGGCGGGATCGACGCGCGCCACACTTGCGCGGTCGTTGATGCGCTGGAGCATGGTGTCGGCTGAGATTTCAATACTGCGCGGATGGGGGATCTTGTTGCGCAGCGTGTCGCATTCGCGCTTGAGCCAGTCGGCATAGTCGTCGCGGTACTTCTTGAGCTCAGCATCGAAGTCCTCTGCGTTCTCGAGCCGTGTCTCGGCCTCGCGCAACTGTCGATACCCAGCGTCGTCGAATAGGCCGGTATAGATGTCCGCCGCAAAGCCTAGCTGACTCAGGCACTTCTTCATCGCGTCAGTGACGGACTTCTTGGGCGCCTCGTTGTCGGTAATGAAACTTCCTTTGTTGGTCATGTAGACGGCCCGCGTGTGGCCGAAGTGCGTTACCTCGCCACGCTTTCCCTCCCATTCGTACCAAAGGGTAAGCTGGCAAGTGTGGGTTTGCTCATAGCCGATGACCTGCTCCTTGAGTAGCACCGGCGCGCCCTGGTCGAATCGATCAACGTCGATGCTGTAGCCCCACCCGATGCCCTGGGGTCCGAATAGCTTGGTGGCCAACTTGACCATGTGCATGGTGTCGATCGCGGAGATCTTCTGGCCATTAACCGTCGCTGGCTTTACCGCGTCGGTAGGCGTCTTTTCCACCTGAGCCCACAGCGCGAGGTGGTTGTTTTCCTGCGTCATGAGGTATGCTCTCCATGATTCATTTCGCGTGGATCATCCGGCCCGCCACCAGTTGTCCCTAGTGGTGGGCTTCTTTATTCTTGGTCCGGCCAACCTAGGTGCTGGCGAACGATGCTCTCTGCTCGATCCAGTAGCTCCTCGTCTTTGACGATGATGCTTTGCACCTTCCGGTAGCTACGGCCCTCGCCAACACCAAGGCTTATGCTCATCCCGTTGCTGCCAAAGGAAGTGCTGTACAGCTTGAAGGATTGCTGATCGAGCCAGCCCGGAAGTGCGCCAAGCCCTTTTTCGCTGCAGAGTATGAACGGCTTGCTCATGCCGCCTCCTTGCGCCCAGCCATCACAACCTGCGCATACTCCTGACACATGCCCGACGCCTCGTCATACGCAATGCGCCCGAGATCGGCATGGCCGCGCTCTCGATCTGCGATGTTGTGCGATAGGGACGCTTGATGGACCGCTGCCCAAAAATCCGCGCGTTCGCCAAGGCGCTCTTTCAGTGATTCTTGATCGCAGTGCGGGGCAACATCGTCGCCGCGCTCGATAACCTCAACGGCATCATCGATCAGGGCGCGATAGGCATCGTGTTCGGCGTTGCGGCGATCCAGCACGGTGAATGCAGCTGCCTCATGATTTTCGATAGCCATTTCATGCGCTCCAAATCTGCAAGTGAGCCGGCTTGGCGCCGTTGACGCGCTCGGCGTATTCCACCGCGCGCTTCCCGTTGCGCAGCTCTTCCGGCGTTGGCGCCTTATCATTTTCTCCACGCCGCGCGATCGGTATGCGCCGATAAACCGGGCGCTGGTGAGGATCAATGTCGATAACGCGCTTGTCTTCGTGTACGAGACGCGTCACAGCCCCTTCGTTGATTGCGATCATGATGTGCGCTCCAGTTCGCCAAGGAGGGCGTCGGCCATCCCGATGGACTGTTGGGCAAGTATCTCGGGTGAGTAGGGATGCTTGTAGGCGGCGGCTTCTATCATTGCCTGCATCGCCATGGCCGCGAAGTGCTCGCGCTTGGTGAGGCCGTGGTAAGCCGCTGCGGCGTGGCCATCGTAATCGAAGTCAACGAAAGGCATTGCCGGCATATCTGCGTTTTTCATGACGCTCTCCTCGAAACAGTGGTGATTGTCGGCTGGTCAATTCCTGCACGGTGCGCGGCCTTAAGCGCCTGACGCTTACTGCAGAAAGGCGATCCAGGCAGGTCAGGGCGCGGCGTCTGAATGCGCCCGCGCGGCTCGATGGCGATATATCTAGTGCTCATGTCTCGTATACCTCCCGTGTCTCGCGCTCGACGCGCCGCTGTTCGTGCCAGCGCTCGATGTCACGGCGGCGGGCGTAGATACTCGCGGCTTTTCGATCATCGTCGTTACGTTGCTGTTGTCGTGTAATAGGCTGCATACCAACCTCCTGAAATAAAAAAGCCCGCCGGAGAAGGGCGGGCGAAGGAGCCTTGCGGCTCACGCAGGGAATTAGGGATGCGATGGCCGGCAGCTCATTCCGGCTTGCGACTCTCTGGCATGATCGGCTGTAGAGCCGCGTGCGGGAACGCCAATTCACAGACACTGCTCATCGCTACTGAGCAACTCATCGCATCGGGGAGGGCTCGGTTACTGCGACTCCGCCTGCCTTTTCGGCGTGGCTTTCCGTCATTTCGCCGAACCCTCTCCGATGCCGCCTGTATTCCGGCCCAGGCGGAGGCGCTTGGCCGCACTGCGTAGCGGATCACGTGGTGCTCACTCTCGTGGCTGGACAACCGCCTTATGGTTAGCGGCGCAGGTCCTGCAAATCACAACCCAATCGCCCAGGTTGTCGAGCGTCTGGTAAGGCATCATGTCGCCGCCGTTTCTTACTTGGTCATCCCTTCCGCCGTTGTCATAGTTCAGGCTGGCGTCGTAAAAGGCTTTGCCTCCGCATACGTCACACAGCCGATAATCACTGAGCGCCATCTCTCCTCCTTCACGCCCTGCGGCGCGGTGCGGGGTGGTGCCGGTAGCGGCATCCAGTGGGTAATTCCGTTGTCATAGAAGCCTGATGAGTGCTGCCATTTGCTGAAGCCCTCGGCTGCCTCGTCATTGAAGTAACAGAGAGCGTCCTCCCAATCCGCTGGCGGCTTTCTCGTGTATAGCGTCGAGCATGCGGGGTATATGCCAGAAACTTCCGGCAGCCGCTCCTCGACGCTGATCCATCCGTTATCCATCCTGCTCTCCTGTCGTTGTGCATCCGAGAGGGCTGGCCGGTCGCCAATCCGACTTCGACTTACATGGCGTCTCGGGTTCTCGCAAGCAGCCGCACTGTTCGTGGTTCATCCCCTAGCCTTAGCGAGCCTGTCGATACCCTACCCAGTCGATTACCTACGCTTTGCGGGCATCATTCTCTGGTTACTCTCTCGACATCGCGCTTCTCCCTCAGGGCGCTCAATGCGTTTTCCCCTGATAGCTTTCAGCGCCGCAGCCCTCTCGGATGGCCCCTGATCTCGGCTCAGGGGTGGGCCTTTTTGCGTATTTCTGTCATTGCGCCCGCCTACAATCTCGCTCCGCGATGCGAGCCGTTGCGGCGCTCCCGACCTGCCTACTTCCCGGTGACGTTTTGGCCTTAGTGCCGGCAAGACGCGCTCAGCGCCAATAGTCGGCCTTTTCAACCTCAGCGGTCGCGGTTCCGCTGTCGTCATCAGGAAGAACAGCCAAATATCGAACATTTGCTGCCTCCTCTGAATCCCGAAAACGACTCACGGAATCGTCTTGAGGATACCCACCAGTTCTCGCCCTGGTGGGCCGGCGGCCGGTTACAGCGTCCGGCGACCTTGCGCGGGCTTGGTTATCGCCCTGGCCTGCATACACGCCACAATGCGACGCGCGGAATCTTTGCCAATATTTCGACAGCCTTGGCTTGGCGTGCTCCCAGCGACCTCTCGGAGATGCAATCCCCTACGGGCGGCTGGGGTTTTCATTGTTAAAGAGCATCGGCCTGGTAGGGCCGGGTATTGCGTCGTGCTGGTATTTACTTTAAGCATGCTTAAATCCGAGGTCAAGCGGTTCACTAAAATAATTTCAGAATGCTTAACTGTTGGCCACAAAAAACCCGCCTCGATGGGCGGGTTAAGAAGAGGTGGCGGGTTAGTTACAGCCGGCAATACCGCAGTTCGTGGTCCCTGAGTAGGGATTGCCGTTGGAGTCCATGCCGTTGTGATAGGTGGTGTCGCCGATCTGAGTGGATGTGCCACTCCACGAGTCGCCGTCGGCGCTCATGCCGTTATGGTAGGTAGTGTTGCCGATTCGCTGGCTGGTCTGGTTCCAGCTCGATCCCGTGCTGGAGTTATACCCCCTAGTATACGTCTGATTGCCAATCTTTTGAACGCTGTAGCTATTGCCAGACTGGGCGTCATAGCAGCTTTTGAAGTTGCCAGTACCGGTGCAGCCGGCGCTGGCTGTGGCGCTCATGATGGCAAGACTCACGCCCAGGGAGAGGGCGGCTAGCGTCTTCATGATCATGGTTGGTTCCCTTTGTTTGCTATTGCTTGACCCCGCTCTGTGTCGGGTTCATTCAATATAGCAGATTTAGCGCTGCCTCATTTCCATCTGGGCCATCACGACACCCTGAACCTTGCAATTGCCGTTGATCGTTATGTATGGATCCCTTAGCGCCGAGTTCACCGCCTTAAGCATGCGGCCAGCACCAGGATCTTCGATGTAGCGCTTAAACGTCGCCTCTCCGGTTTCGGTCATGATCGCAATCACGTCATCGCCAGACTCGGGCGGCACATCGGGATCGACGAAAATGATGCGACCAGGTGGATATTTGTCGAGCATGCTTTCGCCGACAACTTTGAGCGCGTAAGTGTTCGGGCCGCAATTCGGTGGCCTCGGGTACCAATTGGTGCTCTCGGGGTCGAGGTCTACGAAGCATATTTCAGTGAAGCTTCCCGCCTGTATCCAGGATATCTCGGGTACTTGGCTGAGCATTTCTGGACCGGGCGCCAACTCCTCAACTGAGTACTTCGCTGACGGCTCGTTGAGCTCAAGCATCTCCCCCTTCCCGTCAATGAGCCACGTGTAGGACACGCCTGTAGCCCTTGCCAGCTTGAGCAAGTTGTCAGCTTTCGGGGCGTTCGTATCGGCGTTCAGCCACTGCGTCACGGCCGATGGCGAGACCCCACACAGCTTGGCGATGGCAGACCTCGTCATGCCGCTGTTCTTGATGGCCAGTTCGATGCGTTCGGTGATTTTCATTTAAGCGAGCTTAAAACAGTGAGGGTTAAGCATGCTTGTAGATATGAATTCAGTATGCTTAAATTCGGCGAAAGGGAGGGGCTCATGAAAACCTCAGATGCAATTGAATATTTCGGCGGAAAGAAGATCGAGCTGGCGCGCGCGCTGGGACTTTCCCCATCAGCCATAACCCAGTGGGGCGACAGCGTCCCTGTGCGGCGCCAGTACGAGCTTGAACGTCTAACCAAGGGTGATCTCAAGGTCGCCGAGCCCGTCGCTGCATGATTTACCAGCCGCCTGCCTGTGAAGGCCGCGAGACCGCAACTGAAGAAGGACCTACACATGCTTTCGTACCTCACAGATCGCCGCCATAAGCCGGAGGAAGAGCAGCTCCGGAATTTGGTGAAGCCGCGCTTTACCGATGCCGAGATCGAGGAAATCGAGCAAGAGGCGGCAATGCATTTTGGCGGCAAGTTAGCGCCCGCCGTGCGCGAGTACGCATTACTCGGCATGGAAGTCGCTCGCCAGCGGCGTCAGAAATTGATTGAGCGCCTGGCCAGCGGCGCGCCGACCGATGAGGCCGATCGGCAAGAGCTGGCGCAATTGCTGGCTGGCATGGCCGAACGAAGCCTGACCGACACCAGTATCGACAAACGTGACACGGCCTAACAGGGCCAAGGAGTCCGCGATGATTGATCGCGAAACACTCAACCAGGCATTCGCGCTGATGTCTGACGACGCCCAGAACAACGCATGCAATGAAGCGGCGACGCGCGGCATGCCCGTCGCTGACGTGATGCTCGAGCGTTGCCTGGATGACGTGCAAGGGCAGCTCTATGCGCTGCGCACGAAGGGGCGTACGTCGCCTGAACTGAGAGTAGTGAAGGGCGGCCGGGCGTAAGTCCGGCTGTTTCGATAAGAGGGCCTAGCAGGTCTACCGGATACGAAAAACCCGCCTGATGGCTGGGGAGCCGGCGGGTTTCACGTCAAACAATCGAGGTAATTATGGCAAATGTCGCAGAGCTTGAACAGTACCGTGAGCGTCGTGATGACGCCCAATCGCCAGGGCCTGATAGGACTGGCAGGAGCATCCAAGTGGAGGACGGATTTACCCGGACGGCGAACGCTCTTGTGGAAGCCTTCGCGCGTTCGCCGCTAACCAGCCGGGAAGCGCGCGTGGTCCGTGTCGTCGAGCGCATGACCTATGGCTGGAATAAGCCCGAAGACTGGATCGCCGCTTCCGTTATTAGCGAGATGACCGGCATGTCCGAGGGTAAGTGCTCCGAGACGTTGAACGGGCTCATCCGTAAGCGGGTGCTGATCCGGAATGGCGGTGGGCGCTCTCCGGTGCGCATCAACAAGGATGTCGATCAGTGGGATTTCACCGCCCAGAAGAAGCGAGTTACCCCAAAACGGAAAGCCGATCCAGATTGGGGTAAGTCACCCCAAAATGGGGTATCTGAGTCACCCCAAAATGGGGATACACCGAAAGACAGGAAAGACATAACCCCTCCCTCTAACGAGGGAGAGCGTACCGGTGAACCGGAACGCGATTCGCCGAGCAACGAGAAGTCCAGCTCTAAGCTCCCCAATTGCCCACACGAGGAGATCCTCGACCTTTGGGCCGAGATCATGCCTGAAAAGCCTCAGCACTCCAAAAACCTCTGGCAGGGAACTGAGCGAGCCCGCCACCTGGCTGCGCGCTGGAAAGCCGGATTCACGATCAAGCACGAGCGCACTGGTAAACCGTTGTACACCACCCGCGAGGAAGGCATCGCCTGGTGGGGTAAGTTCTTCCGTTTCCTGCGCAAATCAGAATTTCTGATGAGCGATAACCACTGGTTCAAGCTGGCGTGGGCCGTAAAACGAGAAAACTTCGTAAAAATCATGGAGCTCTCTTATCACGACGGGGGTGAGGCATGAGCCTGTACAGCCATGAGGCCGAGCAGAGCGTCATCGGCGCCTGCCTGATGGAAAACGTCTTGATCGACCGTCTCGCCGACGTGATCACTCATCGCGATTTTGCCGCCCTGGAGCACGGGGTTATCTGGTCGGCGATGACGCGCCTGCGCAACGCTGGCCAAGCCGTGGATATCGTTACTGTCGATGAACGCCTGGAGCTTGACCATACCAGCGGCGACGTGGGCGGTCTTGCCTATCTGGCGGAGATTGCTCGGAATACGCCCAGCGCCAATAACGCGGCGACCTACGCCGAAATCGTTGCAGACCTGTCAGCACGGCGCCGGTTGCTGGATGAGCTGGTGTGCATCGATGGCATGGCGCGCGATAAGAATCGTCCGCTGTTGACTGTGGTCGATGACGCCCAGGGGCGCATGTCGCGGCTTATTCGTGCAGATGCCGACCAGGCGGGCCCGATGAGCAGCGAGTTAGGTGACATGCTCGATGAGATCGATCGTAAGTGGAGTGGCGAGCAAGATGCGATGGGTTTGTCGTTCGGCTTGAAAGATCTGGACCGCCGCACGATGGGTATGCATCCGGGGCAGCTGATCCTCGTCGGCGGCCGTCCTGCGTCGGGCAAAACGGCTTTCGCACTTAACATTCTTCGCGCTTGTTGCGTTCAGGGTCAGAAGCCAGCGGTGATTTTCTCAATGGAGATGGACCGTAGGGCGTTACGCAACCGCATGGCGGCTGCCATTGGAAACCTGCCGCTGCAGGCGATACGCGACCCTCGCACCCACATGAATGATGAGCACTGGCCGAAGCTGGCCCTGTCTGTGCAATCCCTCAAGGACGCTCCCCTAATCGTCGATGACCGTGCCGGCATGACGCCGAGCCAGCTCCGTGGCGCGGCTAAGCGTTGGCGGGATCACTACGGCGAACTTGGCGTCGTCATGGTCGATTACATGCAACTGATGCGGCCTGATGGAAAGCATGGCAGCCGCGAACAGGAAGTTTCCGAGATGAGTCGCTCCATGAAGTTACTGGCCAAGGAGCTAGGTTGCCCTGTCGTGGCACTCTCGCAGCTCAACCGTGGACTGGAGAGCCGCTCTGACAAACGCCCGATGATGTCCGACCTCCGCGAGTCAGGGTCTCTAGAGCAGGACGCCGACCTGATTTTATTCCTCTACCGCAACGAGGTTTACCACCCGGAAGACACGCTCACCCAAGGCGTGGCCGAAATCATCATCGGAAAACAGCGCGAAGGCGATATCGGAACGGTTTACGCCCAGGCGAAATTGGCGAATGCCAGGTTCGATGACCTGGACCACGAGACTGTCGGGCAGATGATAGACGCCTCCAAACCTCAACCCAAGCCGGGGAAGCGCTCGGCCATGGCGGATATATGACATGAGCATTCCAGCCACCAGCGTATTCAAGCCACGGGAACTCGAGGCGCTGAGGCGCCAAGGCATCGTTCCGCTTCGTTATTTCTTCTCCACCGGCGAGGTTCTGGTTGAAATTGATGGCCAGCCGCATGGAGTTGATGTGGATTTTCTCCGTCGCCGAGCGAATCCCGGCGTATGGAACCGCGTCGTCAACTGGTTGATTGGGAGGGCTGCTTAATGGGAACCGTTACCGAGCTGACACCGCGCCGAAACCGGCGCCTGGACAACCCGAAAAGCCAACTGGGGCGCGTCTACCTGGTGATGCGAGACGCCCCAGGCTGGCTACAACTCCATGAAATCGGCGACGCCATCCTCGAGCGCTTCGAGCGTATGGATAGCCATGCCGCGATCTCGGCACGGCTCCGCGAGCTGCGTGGCCACGGTGTGACGATTGCCAGTCGAGAGGCGCCGGGCGCCGTGGGTACTAGGCCCCACCAGTACCTAATGATGTCGGGCAGCGGCGACGACTCAGGGGGTGCTGCGTGATGAAACCCATCCCGACAAACTGCCGCCGCCGCTCATCGTTCACCGATGACGCCGATCACGCATTGCGCATGGCCGAGGATCGCGCGGAGATAGCTGGACGTCGCTACGGCATTTTCTCCGCCGGCCTGGGCCGCTACCGCGTCGCCCGCGTTGCCGGCAATCCGGCTGGGGCGCTGGAGATCGTGACGCCCTCATGGAGCTATGACGCCGAATATCGCAATCAGAAAACAGGGGAGGCGGCGTGAACAAAGATGGATTTCTACCGTGCCCTTTTTGCGGTGACGCTCTGGTCGCTGCGGAAGCTACAGAGGTTGGCTTCCGGGCAAAATGCTTGAGCTGCATTGCGAAGTCCGATGTTCATCCAAGCATCGCGAACGCCAAGCACGCATGGAATAAGCGATCAAGCGCCAAAGAAAAAGAATCCTATCGTCTCGGCTGGAAGGAATGCCGCAAGGCAATGATGGACGCAACGACGAATGCTCGAGGTGACGCATGACCAACGTAACCCAATTCCCGGCCCGCGAATTCGACCTGCCGATGGAGGTGCTGGGCGTCCTGATGCGCCAGGCCGAGCCAACGGTGCATGAGATCGCGCACGACATCGCGATGAACCACAAATACCAAATGGATAGCGCCGATTTCGCTGTGGCTCTCAACCGCTTGCGCGACCTGGGCTACGAAATCCTCGAGCACGACGACCCGGACGGCGTGCGTTATGAGCTGGTGCAGCCGGAGGGGGCGGCATGAAACTAACCGCTTATGAACTGGGCCGCAAACGCCCGACTGACGCCTTGAAACAAACGCCGCGCATGACAGACCCGGAGTGGCGCCGTGAGTTGCTAGAGCGGGCGCGCGATGTCCTTGGCAGCTATACCGCCATCACTCAAAAGACCGGTGTTCCATCGTCAAGCATCAGTCGTTGGAAAAGTGGTAATCGCCCCATTCCTGATCGCTACATACCGCTGCTGATCGAAGTCGTGGAGGGCCCATGAGCAAGGAACTTCTCATCGACGTCAGCAACAGCGAGGAAATCGAGTTCGCCATCGCCCGCGCCAAGCATGCCATCAGCAAGGGATTAGAGCGCGCCCCAATTCAGATCGCACTGCGGCACAAGCAAGCCCGGCGCACAACCGACCAAAATCGTTTGCTGTGGGCCATTCTTCGCGACGTTGCTGAGCAGGTCGAATGGTACGGCCAGCACCTTACAAGCGAGGAATGGAAGGATGTATTCACAGTCTCTCTCAAGCGTCAAAAGGTCGTTCCGGGTATCGATGGTGGATTCATCATGGTCGGTGGCCGCACCTCGAAAATGACCAAACAGGAGTTCTCCGATCTGGTCGAGCTCATTAATGCATTCGGCAATGACCATGGCGTGCGCTGGAGCGATCCGGCGCTGAAGGCCTACGAGCAGATCAAGGAGGCCGCGTAATGGGTGAGTGCGAAAAGTGTGGCGATCAAGCTATTGGCTTCAACGATGACGGCGACCTGCTTTGCGAAGACTGCATTTTCGAGCAGACGTGCGAGGAACTATTCGGCGACGAGTGGGGTGGCGACGAATGAAACGGTCAGCGATCCAGCGCAAATCCCCGCTACGCGCCAAGTCGCCCATGAAGCGCAAGCTGGCGCAGAGAGCGAAAAAGAACGCGCAGAGAGGCGCAGAGAGCCGCTTCCGCTCACCGGACTATCTGGCATGGGTCCGCACTCTGCCGTGTTGCGCCTGCGGCGTTTCACCGTGTGACGCACACCACATGGTCGGCATGTACGGCGTCGGCGGCATGGGGCTGAAAGCCGAGGACAGCATGGCAATGCCATTGTGCCGGGCGTGCCATATGGAGCTGCATCGCGAGCCGGGCTGGCTACAACACCAGCCCCGCTGGCTGCGCCACACGATTGCGCTGGGCATGCAGGAATTCGGCGGCGAAATCCATCAAGCGCTGCGCGAGGCGCTGGCATTTATTAATGAGCGAGAAGCGGCATGAGCGATTCAGTTCACCAGCCTGACCACTATCAGAGCGATGACGGCATTGAGTGCATTGATGCAATCCGGGCCGCACTGGGTCGTGAAGGATTCATCGCTCATTGCCGAGGCACGGCAATCAAGTATGCGTGGCGTAGCGGTAAAAAGGCCGAGCACGCTGAGGATTTGCGCAAGGCGTGCGTCTATCTGGAATGGGCGGCCAAGGCCATGGAGGAGAGCGGCCAATGAAAACCATCTCATCTCAGGCCGGCACGCGACTAGCGAAGGCAAAGGCGGCGCTCGATCAGGCCGAGGCGGAAAACGACGGAGAGGGCATGGCTATTGCCGGATACGATTTCGACCAAGCGGCGCGCGCGGTGGCTGACGAGCTAATCGCTGACAACCACCACTCGGTAGAGGGCGACTGACATGCAGCTATTCGTCGAATTCCTCGGGCCGTCTACGAACGCGATCTACAGCGGTACGCATTGGAGCAAGCGCAAAAAGGCTAAAGACGAGGCTTGTATGGCCACTCTGGCGGCGGTTCGCGCCGCTGGCGTCCATCCGGTTACGGGGCGAGTTGATCTAGTGTTTCGCCCTCGGCTGGGCAAGGGAGTCCGCCGCCGGGATACCAGCAACGCCAGTATGACGGCCAAGCTCCTTGAGGATGCACTGGTCAAGGCTGGCGTCCTCGCCGACGACACCGAGGCCCATGTTCGACGGGTAATCCTTGAACCGGCGGAGATCGATCGACAAGCGAAAACAGGTACTTATATCGAGATCATTCGAGTCGAGGATGAAGCGGCATGAAAGCGACTGAGAAGAAACCGACACCCGTCTGGGTCTATGTGTTTGCGTACAGCCTACACGCTGCCATCTGGTCCCATCCGGTTATCGAAGGCGGGCTGCACAATCTGACCGCTTTCTACCTGTGGTGCTGCGCGATAACCATCCTGGCTGTAGCGATTTTCGCCCTGTTTAGTGAAGACAAGCCGAGTCCATACAAAAATCCGCCACGCTGGCTTAATTGGGTCACGCGGGGAGTTAGCTATGGCGGACTCATATGGCTGGTCTTCCACGGATACTTCGTTCTGCCGGCCATTCTGCTGTCCGCCGGGCTGGTCATGATGATAGTTCACCGGCGCTCCAAAGAGGCGGAATAGCAGGGCAATAGGCAACGAATGCAACGCTGAATGAAACAGTGAAACGAAACAGGGCAACAGAAGGCAACGGCATGAGATACGTATCAGCGCGGCAGATGATCTTCGATGCATACCAGGCCCAGCACGGCAGCGTCATGGCGGGGGCGTCGGAGATAGCGCGGCTCGGCGCCCAGATTCAGCACACGAAACGCAACAACAACGACTGGCGTATCGTGAATGGGCTCGAGGCCGGGGCGGTGATCGGCGCCGTTGAGTCATTGCCGCCGCATTTGCACGCAACGGCGCTGTACCTGTTCGGCCCGTTTATGCGTGATGAGCTCGACGAGATTCGGGAAACGGTGGAGATCGCATTGTATCGCCAGGTGCTGGCCAGCGGAGTCCGACTGCCAGGGCAGGGCAGCGGCCGACCGACTGCCGACATGCACAACACGCTGCGTTATCTATGCGGCGCTGCGCTGTATCACCACGGGCAGGTGACATGGCCATATCAGCGCCAGGGGCTACAGACGCCGCGTGCCGTGCAGCGCTGGATGTCCGACGAGTACGGTGTCGAGATTGATACACGATTCTGGTCCCGCCGGGATCGGGCAACGTGGGGTGACGTCTGGGAGCATGCACTGCGCATCGTCGATAGCTGGGAGTGCGAGTGCCTGGCGCCGGTGGCGGCGCTGGTAGCAGTGGCGGCTTAGACGAAGGTCGGAGTAAATTCTTTCTTGACCTGTTCGTAATCGCGAACTAGGATTCATATCACAGGGTTCGAGATCGGCTCGACCCGCCTCTAAAGAGAGACGCCACGATGAAACTAATTCACACCAGTCCCGCCGCAATCACCGAGATCAACAGCTTTGGCCGCTTCGGCGAGTTCCTGTTCTTCTCTGCGGACGAATACGTGATGACCGCTGGCGAGCATGTCACCTACAGCATCGAAATCGGCGACGATGAAGTCATTGAAGCTGGCCTCCTTTTCTATCACGGCGATGCCGAGAAGCTGGATAACCTGGTGAAAGCCGTCATGGACCTGACCGGCTGCGACGAAGACACCGCCGAGGAGCTTATCTCTCAGCGTGAAGACGTTCATAGCATCGACTGCAACATCGAACCAGAAGACCTCGCTGA
Source organism: Chromohalobacter canadensis (assembly GCF_029544075.1). GTDB lineage: Bacteria > Pseudomonadota > Gammaproteobacteria > Pseudomonadales > Halomonadaceae > Chromohalobacter > Chromohalobacter canadensis_A. Next base: position 158,330 of record NZ_JAJQJH010000003.1, read on the forward strand.
CACCTCTTGGGAAATCCAGCGCATCACTGGTGAAGCTGCCGCCGTTCTCGGTTATCGCGGAGTCGAGATGGAAGACGAGCAGGGCACCGCTTACCTCATCAACATGAAAGGCCGCGAAGCCGAGCTGGAGGTCGCATGAACGGGAAAGAACTCCAAGCGCTGCGCAAGTTCCTGATGCTGGACGTGCGCGAGGCCGCTGAAATCATCGGCAAGGTATCTCCGCGCAGTTGGCAATATTGGGAATCAGGCCGCAGCTCGGTGCCGGATGATGTCGAGGACAAGATGAATGGCGCCTTGACGCTTCGGCAGAGCATCATCGACCGCCTTGAGCAAGACATCGAAGAGCACGGCGGCAATCCTCAGGACGAGCATGGGGATCGGCTCAAGGTTCCGTATTACCACGCCCTGAGCGAATTTCAGGCAGATCACCCCGACCAAGGCACGCTCCCATGGCGAGCTCATCAATCTGCCGTGGCTGAGTTGTATGCAAATAATTTGATTGGGCTGAGCTAAAATGGGCAAGCGTTATGGGTGGACAGAGAAATGCGAGGCACTGCTTGGCTCGGCGCCAGATCATATCGTGGCGGATAAAATTGGGGCCACAAAAGCCCAGGTGAAGTTCCGACGGAGGACGCTTGGCATCCCGGCATTTAGCTCTAGAGGGAAAAAGAATAATTGGTCTAGTGGCGCCATTGCTGCGCTGGGGAAGCTCCCCGACTCTGCCATTTCTCGACGTTATGGCATTCCAGAAGCGAGCGTGCAGCGAAAGCGAACCGAGCTCAGCATTCCCGCTTTCCGCGACGTGAAATCCTCTCTTAAGCCGCGATGCATGCCATGGGAGGATGCGAAGCACCTTCCTCAGCCAGAGTTCTTCAAAGAGCTGTCCCGAGTATGGGAAAGCAAATTTGGCCTTCCGTTAACGTACAAAGATCTGTCTGAGCTTACTTACTGGAGCGTGAGCCGCTTTCAGAAATGGTTCACATCGGGTAGTGCTCAGCAAAAATTACAACTCCCTGTCCGCCACCATCTCTATGTATCCGTGGCTTTAGAGACTAATGCCAGTCGTAGTGACGAGTAACTCTCCCTTGCCACCTGCATCATTTTCGCCTACTCTACACCCACTATCGATTTCTGCGCCCTGGCTTACGAGCCGGGGCGTTTTCGTATGTATCTGTATTGGAAAGGGCTCGGCTGGTCAGGGAAACCCAGTCGAGGCAACGCACAGTTGCGCGGCGAACCAGGAGCACCCACCGAGCCCTCTCCAATGCGGTGAATGCGCAGGCTGATGCGCCCCAGACCCAAGAAGGGTCCCACCAGCAAGCACACTCTGCCGCGATGCAGAGAGGAATCAGGGGCTGGACCTGATCAGGGTGGCGGCGCCCACAGGCGCTTAAACGAACCTATGGTGTATGGAATGCCGGAGATCAGCACCGGCCACCGCATCCCTATCCTAAGGCCCTGCCGGTTCCCGGCGGGGCCTTCCTGTTTCTCTCACGCCGTGAGGCGCCGGAGACCTTTTTATGCCACGCATTACCCCCGACGCTGCCGGCGGCCGGAACGTCTGCGCGTTCCTGGACATGCTCGCGCTGTCCGAGATCGGTGCAGCAATGCTGGCGCTATCCGATGACGGCTATGACGTCTTGGTCGGCTCACGTCCGAAAGCGATGCGGCTGTTCGATGATTATTCCGATCATCCGCTGCCCACTGACGACATGTCTATCGAGTACGCCTCAGGGGTGTGGTCCACGGCAGCCGGCCGCTACCAGATCCTTAACACCTACTGGCCGCACTATAAGCGCCAGCTAGGCCTGGCCGACTTCGGGCCGGTGAACCAGGACCGCTACGCTCTCCAGCAGATCAAGGAGCAGCGGGCGCTGCCACTGATTCAGGCAGGGCGATTCATCGACGCCATCGAACGCTGCGCCAACATTTGGGCCAGTCTTCCGGGTGCCGGATACAACCAGCACGAGCATGACCTCAAGACGTTGGCAAACGCCTACGCAGATGCCGGCGGGCAATTCGCTGGCAAAGCCCGAGATTGGTACGACCGAGTCGTCAAAACCCCTTCGACCCATGGAGGCGCCTGATGCCATGGCGAAACGGTCCCGGATTCATCCAAGAGCTGCTGCTGCTATTCGGCACAGCGGGAGTAGTCGCGATGGGCATGATCGCTAAGATCGCTGCCGAAGTGCGCGACGGCAAGCGTGACAAGTTCCTGAGCGCAAAACTCTGGCTCGAATTCCCGGCAGTCCTGGTTATGACGTTGGTGGCAACCGGCATAAACGTCTGGTTTGGGCTGGATGGCTGGGTCGGCAATGCCGTAGCGGTCGTGTGCGGATGGTCAGGCCCGCGCGCCATTGACGCAATGATCGGGGCGATTGCTGATCGCGTCCGGGGAGGCCGGTGATGGACTGGAAAGACGCGGTAGGCGAGGTGGCGAAATATGCCCCGTCAGTGGCGACGGCGCTCGGTGGGCCGCCGGCAGGCGGTATCACCAAAGGAGCGACGGACTTCGTGACAGGGCTTCTCGGTATTGATGACTCGCCGGGAGCCCTTGTCGGCGCTACGCAGGACCCCGACAAGCGTGCCGAGCTCGTCCGGATCAACAACGAGCACAAGGCCAGGCTGGAGCGGATGCGCTTCGATGCCCAAGCGGCCGACGCCGCTGAGAAGACCGCTCGCCTGGCAGAGACGCAGAAAACCATGCGCTCCGAGCTTGATAGCGACAGCATGCTCAAGTCGGGATGGCGCGGCTTCATTGGATGGGTGTTTGGCGTTTCGCTGTTAGGGGTGATGGCGTCCATCGTTTACAACATGTTCACGAGTGACGCCAGCCCCGTAGAGCTTCTACAGCAGGCCGTCATGGTGCTCGGCATCATGGCCACCGTCCTGGGCATAGATATCAATCGCGTGGGCAGGGAGCGACTGGTATCAAAAGGAGTCAGTAGCCCCACGTTCATGGACGCGGTCAAGACCCGTGTGGCCGGCAAGTAAGACAAGATCGAAATACCAGCAATGGAGATGATTATGGCCATATACCGCAGAAAGCCTGTCTTGGTTGAGGCCTCCCAATGGTTTTCCCATGGCGACCATCGCGCCGTTAGACGCCATGCCAATAGTGGCGCCCTTCGCAGCTATGCGGCTGAAAACGGGTTGGAGCCCGAACGGCTTGGAGGTCTCGAAACATCGGAAGGCATCCAAATTATCCACCCCGGCGACTGGATTGTCACCGACTCTGAAGGCGAGCACGACGCGCTAACGCCTGGCGAGTTCGTGGCCGCCTATGAGCCGGCGGATTGACCGAACCCCCGAAAGGGGCAGGGCACTGTCGTGAGATAGAGCCCGCCTTTTCACGCGGCACGCCGTGAGGCGCCCGCACCCTACATGAGGCCGCACGCCGCGAGGCGTCCGGATACGAGATGGCAGCACGATTCGACTGGGAGGCAATCAAAGCTGATTACCGGACCGGCCGGTATTCGCTGCAGCAGCTCTCCGACATGCATGGGCCCAACAAGGCCTCGATCAGCAAGCGCGCAACGCGGGATGGCTGGGAGAAAGACCTGTCCCAGGCTGTGCGCCAGCGCACGCGCGAGAAGGTGTCTCGGTCCCATATCGACACGTCCGCGCGTGAGGCGCTAGACAAGAGCGACGACGAGATCGTCGAGGAAGCGGCAACGCTCAATGCGGCCGTTTCCCAGGGGCACCGCAAGCACCTGGAACGCTGGCGAAACCTGGAAGGCAAGTACGCCGACCTGCTCACAGAGCAGTTGGAGCGCGGCACCATGACGGTGCAGCTCAAAAACGGCGACCTGGCCGAAATCGACGTACCGCTCGACTACATCGGCAAAGCCATGTCGAACGGCACGACGGCACTGGAGAAGATCGTCAAGCTCGAGCGCCAGTCATACGGCATGGACGAAGAGGGCGATGACGAGCCGCCTGAGCGCAGCCTGACCGACGAAGAAATCGATGCCAAGATCGCCGATCTAAAGAAGAAGGTGGGCGGTGAGTGACGATAACCGTTCCGCCAAGCTGGCGCTGCTGCATGCGTTGGAAGAGAAAGCCCGTCGCCGCAAGTACAACCTGATCGACGAACTGTTCCCCGAAGAGGGGGATCTCAGCCGCCACGATTACCCGCGCCACATGGAGTTCTTCCGTGCCGGCGCCGTCCACCGCGAGCGGCTGTTCCTCGCTGCCAACCGCGTGGGCAAGACCATTGCCGGTGGTGCCGAGTACACCTACCACCTGACCGGGCGTTATCCCGACTGGTGGGAAGGACGGCGCTGGGATCGGCCGATTGAGGCGCTCGCCGCCGGGGATACGGCGCAAACCACGCTCGACATCATCCAGCACAAGCTGCTCGGCGGCCCCAAGGGCACTGACGACTGGGGCTCTGGCCTCATTCCTCGCCACCTGATTGGGCCCGTCATCCCCGCTCGGGGCGTGACTGGGCTTTTCGCCGAGATCGCAGTGAAGCACGTCAGCGGTGGGTGGTCGCGGCTCAAGCTGCGCAGCTACGACCAGGGGCGGCGGATATTCCAGGGCACCGAGCTCGACATCGCATGGATGGACGAAGAAGTCCCGTATGACGTCTACGAGGAATCGTTGATCCGCACCATGACCACTCAGGGGCTGATCATGCTGACGTTCACGCCACTTCAGGGCCTGACGCCGCTGGTGGTGTCGTTCCTCGAGTCCAAACACGAACAGGAGCCGGTATGACCGATCGCGAATTGCTGGAGCGGGCGGCGAAGGTTGCAGGCCTTTCCCATCTCACCGAGTGGTCGGAGAACATTCGCGACCACGATAGCCCTCATTGCGGAACCTCTGCACTCCATGCCGCCGGTGTTGGCGGTGAATGTCGGTCATGGAATCCGCTCGAAGACGACGGCGACGCGCTGCGTCTAGCGGTGAGGCTAGGCCTTGTGATGGTGTGCGCCATGCCTGAAGGCCAGCATGATGGCTGCAGTTCCGATATCGAAGAAGAGACCCCTAATGCCGTAAAGCGGCGCGACATTGTCCGCGCCGCTGCTGTAATGGCTACGGAGGCCGAATGACCGAGACCCTATCCACCGCCTATCAGAATGGCCGCACCACGAGCATTGCCAAGCGCCTGGCTGACACCGTTCGCGAGCGCGGCATCAAGCGCGGCATGCTGTCTGTGGGCATTGCACGGCGCGTCGATTCGAAGGCAAAGATCGGTGACCGCATGATCATCGCCGGCGCCGAATTCACGGTGAAGCAATGAGCCAGCTCAGAGAGGTCGCCAAGCCGAGGATACCTGAAAGAAAAGCCTGCGGAGGATGTGCCCAAGACCTTCCCTCAGATGCTTTTACTCAGCACAGGTATACCACTAGGCAAGGCAAGCGGAGTTTGCGCCTGGACTCGCAGTGCAAGCGCTGCCGGAAACTAGCCAGGAGGAAGCGCCGAGAGCGTGACGAGGTTAGGGAGCGAGACAGGCTGTACTGCCAGAAGTGGCACCGAGAAAACAAGGACCGCCGGAAGGCCTATGTCCAGCAGTACCGATCATCTCAGCGTGTTCGACGTATGCGCTCGAAATGCCAGCGCATGCGGAAGATGAAGATCAAGGCCTCCGCGACAGACCTGAATGATCAGCAAATACAGCAGATCAGCCATATCTACGAACAGGCGACGCTGCTTCAGCAAAAGTTGAGGGCGTGCGTGGTCTGTGACGACGACTTGGAACTACAGGTGCACGTCGATCACATCATCCCGTTGGCGAAGGGCGGCAGGCATGTACCCGACAACCTGCAAATCCTTTCCGGTCGGGAGAATATCGATAAAGGCGTGAATCTATGTCTCGATACACCGTCCAGGCAGGCTGGAATAGCGTCCCGCACCTCTCCGAACAAGACAAGGCCGACCTGATGACCTCGCTCTCACCGCACCAAGTCAAGGCGCGCTCCGAAGGCGTGCCCAGCCTGGGCGCCGGGGCGATCTTCCCGGTACCCGAGGAAGACATCGTCATCGATCCGTTCCAGCTACCCGAGTGGTGGCCACGGATTTACGGCCTCGACGTCGGCTGGAAGAAAACGGCCGCGATCTGGGGCGCATGGGATCGAGACACCGACACGCTCTATCTCAACAGCGAGCACTACCGGGGCATGGCCGAGCCCAGCGTGCACGCCAAATCGATTCGCATGCGGGGTGAATGGATACCCGGCGTTATCGATACCGCCGCCCACGGCTCAAGCCAGGCCGACGGCAAGCAGCTCATGACGCTGTATCAGGACGAAGGCCTGCACCTGAACGACGCCAACAAAGCCGTCGAGGCGGGGCTGCTGGCCATGCTCGACCGGCTCAGCACGGGACGGCTCAAGGTATTCAGCACGCTCCAGCACTGGCTCGCCGAGTACCGACTCTACCGGCGCAACGAGAAAGGTCACATCGTCAAAGAGAACGACCACCTGATGGACGCCACGCGCTACCTGAACATGGGACTCCATCACGCCATCACGCGCCCCGTTGATCGCTCCAACATGCCCACCATGCCTGGCGACATGACCACAGGATACTGAGATGCAGAACGAAGCGACTGTCGAGATGACAGACGATGTCGAGGCTGAAGAGGCCGAGCAGCAGCGTCTCGAAGAGCTACTGACCAGCCTGGGCGGCAAGCTACACGGCCTAGCCGGCGAGCAGGTGGCGGCCCGTCAGCAGTTGGAAACCCGCTGGCTGACCGACCTACGTCAGTACCACGGCGAATACACGCCGGATGAACTGGCCCGCATGCGCGAGGCCGGCACGTCGAGCGTCTACGTCAACATCACGCGCAACAAGACCCGCGCCGCCATCGCTCGCCTCTCGGACATGCTGCTGCCCAACGACGACCGTAACTGGGGTATCAAGCCGACCCCTGAGCCGCAGCTCTCGGTGATGTCGAACAGCGGCGAGCAAGAACAGCAGGACCAGGCGCGTGAGATCCGCGAAGAGGCCGAGCAGAAAGCCCGGTCGATGCAGTCAGCAATTGACGATGACTTCACCGAGGCGCGCTACAACAGCAAGGCCCGCGACGTGATCGGCGATAGCTGCTTGCTCGGCACTGGTGTGATGAAAGGACCGGTGGTGGTCAATCGCCAACGGCGCGCCTGGCGGGAAGATCCTAACTCCGGCATGCATGTCATGGAGGTCCAGGAGGAATACCGCGCCGGGCTCGAGCGCGTCGAGACCTGGGACTTTTTCCCCGATATGTCGGCCGCGACGATGGACGAGGCCGAATTCGTATTCGAGCGCAAGCTGCTCAACAAGAAGCAGATGCGCGAACTCGCCGAGCTTCCCGGCGTGATCGACTCTCAGCTGCGAAAGGCGCTGGAGAGCGACCCCGACGGCCATCACATCAGCAACGACCGTCGCGACGAGCTGCGCGCCATCACCGGCGTGGACACCGTCACCAACGGTAAGCGCTGGGAGCTGTGGGAATACTGGGGCCCGCTGGACAAGGACGAGCTGATCGCCGCCGGCGTTGAAATCGACGAGGACCCGCTTACCGAGTACAGCGGCTGCGTGCTGTTCGTCGGCGAGCATGTCATCAAAGCCGCCATCAATCCGCTGGACAGCGGCGACCTGCCGTACAGCGTACATAACTGGGAAGAAGATCCGTCGAGCATCTTCGGCTTTGGCGTGCCGTTCCTGATGCGCAACCCGCAGAAGGTGGCATCCAGTGCATGGCGCATGATCATGGACAACGCCGGCCTCTCGGCGGGGCCGCAGATCGTCATCGATAAGACTGCCGTCAAGCCCGAGGACGGTAGCTGGAAGATGTCGCCGCGCAAAGTGTGGCTCAGCACCGGCCGGGTGCCACTCAACCAGGCCTTCTACGCCTACAACATACCGTCGAATCAGGCCGCCCTATACAGCATCTTCCAAAGCGCTCAGCAACTCGCCGACACCGAAACCAACCTGCCGCTACTTCTGCAGGGCGAGGGTGCGAGTGGCGGCCCGGGATCGCAGACCGCATCCGGCATGCAGATGCTGATGAACAACTCGAACATCGTGCTGCGCAGCGCGGTGAAGAACTTCGACGACGGCATCACCGAGCCGCTGGTCCGCCGTTTCTACGACTGGCACATGGCGTACAGCGAGCGCAACGAGATCAAGGGCGATTTCAACATCGTGGCCCGAGGCTCAAGCGTGCTGATCGCTCGGCAGGACCAGCAAGAGAAGCTGCTCGCTCTCGCTCAGATCGCCGCCTCCAATCCCGAATTTGCTCGGTCCACTGAATGGCAGGGGCTGTACCGCGAGATCGTACGCTCGATGTCGGTGCCGGCGGATAACGTGCTCAAGGATGAGGAAACCGTCAAGCAGGAGAAGAAAGAGCAGGGCGAACAGACGCCCCCCGAACTACAAATCAAAATGGCCGAGCATCAGCTCAAGCAGCAGCAGTTCGAGCTCGAGAAGCAAAAAGCCCAGTGGGAAGCGCAGAACGCCCAACAGAAGCAGCAGTTCGAGCAGCAGCTCAAGACCGCCGAGCTCCAGCAGGACCGCGAGGTGAAGCTCGCCGAACTGGCGCTCAAGCAGGAGCTGACCATGGCCCAGCTTCAGGCCAAGCTCGGCATCGACACCGCCAAGATTCAGACAGAACGCGAGAAGGCCGCCGCCGAGCTGACGGACAACCAAAACAGCCGCGCGGCCAAAGAAGAGAACATGGAAATGGGCTACGACACCTATGGCTAGCATCGACACGCGCAGTGACACATGGCGGCAGATAGAGCAATGGGCCGTCGATGAGCGCCAGATGCTGGTCGATCAGTTGATCGCCGGCTCTGCCAACGACGACCGGGTACGCGGCCGCATCGACCAGATCGACGAACTACTCGGCCAGGCCAGAGAGCCCAGTCCCACGATAACCAGCCCCACTTACTGAACCAGCCCGCCGCCGTGCGGGCTTTTTTACGACCAGCCGATCGGGAGATCCGCTAATGGCAACTGAGCAAACACCGGCCCCTGAGCAGCAGGCGCCGGCGGATAACGAAGCCGCCCAGCCCGAAGACGATTTCGAGGCGATGTTCGCCGAATACTCTGGCAGTCAGCCCGCTGACGACACCGCCGAGCAGGAAGGCGGCGAGACGGGCGCCGAGAGCGAAACAGCCGAGGGCGGCGAGGAAGAACGCCAGGCTCAGGCCGAGCAGGAAGAAGAGCTCACGCCGCGCGAGAAGGAGCTACAGGCTCAACTCGACCGGCTGCAGCAGAGCGAGGCCAGCCAGCGCGGCCGGGTCGGCGCACTGCAACGCCAGATCAACGAATTCAAGCGCAACCAGGGCGGTCAGCAGCGCCCCGCGCAAGGCGGCCAGCAGGCCAGCCAACCGAGCAACTCGTCCGGGGAACAGCAAGAAGCGGACCAGAAGCAGGCCATGGCGGAAGCCGCTGGGTCTGACGACTGGGAATCGCTCAAGCAGGATTTCCCGGACATCGCCCGCGCGGTCGAGGCCCGTCTCGAAGGGGACCGGCAAGAGACAGCGCGGCTCCAGCAGGAGGTCGCAGACCTGCGATCAACTGTGCAGCCCATGCAAGAGCAGGCCCATGAGCAGTACCTCGGCAGTCAGAAGCGCGCCCTCGAGGCCCGCCACTCCGACTGGAAAGAGGTGGTGAATGCGCCCGCGTTTCAACAGTGGCTGCAGCAACAGCCGGCAAGCATTTCATCTCTGTTTGAATCCGAGGACGCCGCCGAAGCCGCCGCGTTACTGGATCTCTACAAGAGCACGAATCCGCCGACTGGCAGTTACTCCGCGCAAGGCAATGCCCAAGCAGAGGCCGAGCGCGAGAAGCGCCAACAGCGCCTAGCCGGTGCCGTCACGCCCCAGCGGCGCGGCGCGGCCAAGCGCGATGCCGTTCCCGATGACTGGGAGGGGCAATTCAACCACTTCGCAAAATCCAAACGCTAAGACCGTGAGGTACTGAGCAATGCCGAATACTACTTACGGCGACATCTCCCAGCGCACCGCCGCCTGGGCCGCCACTGACCAACTGAATCACGCCGAGCCCATCCTGGTGCTCTCCAAGTTCGGCCAGTCCAAGCCGCTGCCGAAGAACAAGGCCGATACGGTCAAGTTCCGCCGCCCGGTGCCGTTCGACGTGCTGAATACTCCGCTCGCCGAAGGTGTGACGCCGACCGCGCAGCAGATGAACTACGAGGACGTTACTGTCCAGATCAAGCAGTGGGGCGCGGTGGTCGAGATCACTGACATCGTTGCCGACCTGGCCGAGGATCCGGTCCTGTCCGACGCCAACGAGCTGTGCGGCGAGCAAGCGGCCGAGACTGTCGAACTGCAGACCTGGGGCGCGATCCGTGCCGGCACCAACGTCTTCTACGCCGATGGCGCCTCGCGTTCCGAGGTGGCCTCGCCGGTGTCGCTATCCAAGCAGCGCGCCGTGACCCGGAGCATCAAGGGTAACCGCGCCAAGAAGATTACCAGCATGGTCAGCGCGTCGCCGAACTATGCCACCGAGCCGGTCGATGCTGCGTTCATCGCGTTCGCGCATACCGATCTCGAGGCGGACATCCGCGACATGGTCGGCTTCACGCCTACCGAGAAGTACGGCTCCATGAAGGCGCTGCCCCACGAGATCGGCAAGGTTGAGGATGTGCGCTATATCCTCAGCCCGGTGCTGACCAAGTGGGCCGATGCCGGTGCTGCGGCGTCCGGCACGATCTCCACCTCCGGTACCAATGCCGACGTTTACCCCATCGTCTACGTGGGCAAGGAGTTCTACGGGCTCATCCCGCTCAAGGGTGCCAATGCCATCAAGCCGTCGGTGATCAACCCCAGCACCATCTCCAAGGATGACCCGCTGGGCCAGCGTGGCTACGTCGGTTGGAAGACCTATTTCGTGGCCAAGATCCTTAACGAAGGGTGGGGTGCGCGTCTCGAGGTGGCCGCCTCCGACCTGGCCTGATCCGTAGAACAGTGACAGCAATGACCGAAGCCCGCCACTCGGCGGGCTTTCTACTTTCTGACATGCCGTGAGGTATCTCCCGTGAGCGACACCAATACTGCTGAAATGAACCGCGAACAACTTGAAGAAGCCGCCAAGGCGCTCGACCTCAAGTTCCAGGCCAACACCAAAGACGATACGCTGCGTGCCAAGATTGACCAGGCCCTCGGCGCACCTGCTGAACCTGCCGCAAGTGGCACATCGCTGCCTAGCGCCCCGGGTGAAACCAAGAAGGCCAAGCGCTACCGCATCATCATCGCCACCAACGACCAGGACAAGCAACCGGTTCAGGTGGGCGTGAACGGGCGCATGTACGTGATCAAGCGCGGCGAGGAAGTCACCGTTCCCGCGAGCGTGGTCAGCGTCCTCAGCGATGCCGTCCAGCATATCTACGACCCCAAGACCATGAAGGAATCGAAGGTGCTCGCCTACCCGTTCCAGGTGATGGGCGAGGCCTGATATGACCTTCCTCGAACTCTGCCAACGGCTGCGCCAGGAGGTGGGCGCGGCCGGTACCGGGCCGGCGGCGGTCACCGGCCAGCATGGCGAGATGCAACGCCTGATTGGCTGGGTGCAGCAAGCCTGGCGCGAGATCCAGGCCGAGCAGCAGGAATGGCGATTCGCCTGGGCCGAGGGCGAGGTCGAGCTGTCTGCGGGTTTCCGCGATTACTCTTTGCCGGCCGACTTCGACCGCTGGGTCGAGGACTCGCTTTACATCGGCGATGATCGCTTGCGCGTTCTGAATTACGACGACTTCCGTCACCGCTATCGGGAACCTGCCGACGAGCAGCCCATCAGCGCCGCGACGATCCTGCCTGACATGACGATGCGGCTCAGCCGTGCGCCGACCACAGACGCCACGTTGACGTTCGAGTATTACCGCACGCCGCAGGAGCTGACCAATGCCAGCGACGTACCTCGCATGCCCGCCCGCTACCACCTGCTGATCGTCTATCGCGCGATGATCCAGTACGGGCTGTACGAGAACGCGCCCGAGGTGGTTCAGCAAGGAAACAGCAATGCAAGCCGGATGATGCGGGACTTGATGCAGAGCGAGCTGGGAGAGATTGAACTGCCAGGAGCGTTAGCATGAGCAAGTCGGCCTATATCCGCCTTGGCGGTGGCATCGACCTGGTCACGCCGCCCGAGCAGCTTCCGCCCGGGGCCGCTATCTACGCCGTGAACTACGAGTGCCCGGTCACCGGCGGCTACCGGCGCATCGACGGCTATACCCAGCTCGGCCCGTCCGTGCCCGGCGAGGGGCCGTTGCTCGGCGTGGTGACGTTCAATGACCGTGAGCTGGCCGTGCGCAAGGATGTCGGTGCCGAAACTGCAACGCTGTATCGGCTCAACGCCGCGGGCGATACCTGGGAGGTGGTCGGTACCGCCGGGGCGCTTCACAACGGCCGCCACGAGTTCGTCGAGGGCAATGTCTACGCCACCGAAGGCGGGCGAGCGCTCTACGGCGTGGGCGGCGGCAAGCCGTTCGAGCTCAAGGCAAGCGACGACACCTTTACCGAACTGGCAGATGCGATGGCCGGCGCCAAGTACATCGCGCTGCACGCCAATGCGCTGGCCCTGGGCTATTCGCCGGGCAGCCTGCAGCTATCCACGATCGGCGACCCCGCCAACTGGGACGCCGCCACCGGCAGCGCCACCGAGATCGGCACCGGCCAGACCTTGACCGGCATCCTGCCCGGCACTGGCGGCGTGCTACACATCATGTGTCGCGACAGCATCAAAACGCTCTATGGGACATCGAGTGCCGACTGGCAGCTCAAGACCACGGTGCCCAACAGTGGCGCCAGGCCGTACAGCGCACAGTCGTTGATGCAGCCCTATTTCATCGCCGAGCGCGGCATCGCCAGCCTTCAGGCCACTCAGCAGTACGGCGACTTCCGGCCCATGCAGCCGGGCGCCAAGGTCGAGCCGCTGTTCAGCGAGCAGGGCTATGCGACCCGCGTGGTGGCCACGGCGATCAGCAAGAAGAAAGCCCAGTACCGCATCTGGTTCGACGACGGTACCGGCGTCTACATGAGCCCTGCTGGCATCACCACGGTGCGATTCCCCGACCAGGTGGCTGTCGCCCATACCGGCGAGCTTTCAAACGGCGAGGAACAGCTGCTGATCGGCGACGACGCCGGCTTCGTCTACCGCCTGGGCAACGGCGCGACCTCGTTCAGCGGCGCAGACATCGAGGCCTTCCTGACGCTGGCCTACAGCGATCTCGATGCCCCCAACGTGCGCAAGCGGTTCCGCCGCGTGTTCTGGGATCTACGCTCGGGCACCAACGCCAACGTCTCGATCAAACCGGACCTCGACTACGGCGGCACCGAGTCCGCCTCAGCGCGCCGGGAGTTTCTTGAATTCCTGGTGGGCGGTGGGTTGTGGGACGTCGCCCAGTGGGGCGAGTTCAGCTGGTCCGTGCCCTCGCTCGGCCAAGAACCGATGGATGTCACCGGCACCGGCGTGTCGATCAACTTTGCCATTTATTCCGTGGGCAGCGACCCCAGCCATGAGCTGCTGGGCTATGACCTGCATTTCGACGTAAGGAGGCGCCGTCGTGGCTAACCCGTATTACAGCAATGCCGATCCGGGAAAGCGCTTCCAGCCCGGCACTACCGTCAAGGGTGGTGATGTCGATGGCAAGTTCGACGAGACCCAGGCTGGATTCGACGGCGCCTACGCGGATACCCAGCGTGCGATCAAGCTGCTTTCCGAGGAGGGCGTCAGCCAGGAGATCGTCGCCAGCGCACTGCAACGGCGATCCAAGGTGGTCGGGTTTGATGTCGACGGCAAGTTGTCGTTGCTGGCCGGCTTCACCTGGCGCGGCAACTGGGCCGCCGACACTGAGTATTTCGTCAACGACGTTGTCGTCACTCCCAGCTCTGGCAACTGGTACATCGCCCAGGAGCGTCACACCTCAGGCGCGACGTTCAGCGTCACCTATTGGTCCCTCGGCCTGGATTACGCCGCCGTCACGGCGCTGTTACGCACCGACGTGCGCGATCTCGTCGAAGCCGACCTGCAACCGCTGGTCACCGCTGCTGATGAATCGGAGCAAGCGGCGGCGCAGAGCGCTACCCGAGCCCAGGAATGGGCCGAGAGCCCCGACGAGGTGGAGCCCGGCAAGCGATCGTCGAAGTATTGGGCAGAACAAGCAGAGGAGACAGTGACCGGCGACACGCCGATCACGTCGCTAAAGCCCGGCACGCTCACCGCGCCCAAGGACTACGTCAGCACAGACGGCGCGGGGGCGCTGGTTCGGCGCAATCTCGCGACGGACGTGAGCGAACAGCTCACCGCAGGCGACGCGTCGGCATCACTGAGTCGCTACGACCTCGCCAGCGTGGCCACCACCGACACGCTAGATCTGTCTCTACGACAGGTATTCCGCGTCGATGCCTCGGCCGCCCGTACGCTGGCCTTTGCCAACGCGCCGGGCACCGACAGGGCGATGACCGTGGTGGTGCATATCACTGGCAACAGTGCGGTGACATGGCCGACGGAGTTGGGATCAGCGTCAGTCTGGGATGCGGGTGAGGTTCCGACGCTGGGCGACAACGAGACCAGGGTGGTGGCTATCTGGGATGGCCTAGAGTGGTCGGCTTTCGTGAGGGTGGCGAAATGATTGAAGCGCTTTTGTCAGGAGGCATGAAAGGGATGAAAGTAAAAAAGAACAGAAGTTTTGAAAAATTTTGGGATTACAGTGAGACGGGCTATTTTAATGTTGGCTATCCTTCTGATTTTAATATAGATAAAACTGTTTTGCTGGTTGAAAATGGCACCTCCAACTCATCAAGGAGCAACGCAAATGCGGTTTTAAGGGATTACCGAGATGGCGCCGATAATGTGTCTTTTTTTCATGGCTACGATCAGGCTTATGCGTATGCAAAAGTTACGTTTGTTGAAATAGACAAAGATGTTGAACATATAGTTCTTCCGAAGGATGGGTATAACTATATGTCGCCTGTGCCCGAGATGGTGGGCAGGGACCCTGACAAAACTCTCGTATTAGTTAAGGCTTTTGGCCCTTACTTCTTCTCAGGGGGTTATGATACAGGCGGGCCTTTTGCCCCTGTTGGCTATTGGTCTGGCAGTGATTACGTTGTATCTCGTGGCCTTGATGCGTCTCAAACCGGCGTTTCAAATGACAGCGACATACTGTTACAGGTAATTAGTCTCTAGAGAGGGCGATCAATGTTTTTACGTTTAAGTGATGGTCGCATAGTGGGCTTGCAAGCCATTCTCAGCGAAAATGGCTCTACGTCTCTCCCGCGCAATCCTGGCAACGAGACCCTAACGTTGCTCGGCTACGCCCGCATCCAGCCGACACCCCGCCCCGACGGCGATGTCGTGACGCAGGGCAAGCCCGAGCAGCGTGATGACGGCAAGTGGTATCAGACGTGGGACGTACGCGAGTTCACGCCGGAGGAACGCGCCGAGCGGCTGGAGCAAGCCAAGGCAGAGGCCTTGCGTGATCTCAACGCCGCGTACACCGCCACCGTGCAGCCGCTGGTGCGCTCATACCCTGAGACCGAGCAACAGACTTGGCTCGCTCAGGAAGACGAAGCCCAGGCCTACCAGGCGTGGATCGACGGCGGGCGCACCGGCGATGCACCGGCAACGCCGAAGCTCGACCGCATCCTCGCAGGCCGTAACGGCGCCGATGGCACCGAGACGATCGAGGAGCTGGTCGGCAAGGTGCTCAGGAACGCTGAGGCGTTCGCCCAGGCGCTCGACCTGATGGGCGTGCGTCACCGCAGCGAGCGGCTGATCAATGCCGCCGAGACGGTGGACGACGTGCGGGCCGTGACGTGGGAGAGCCTGACCACCCCTGATTAACCCCTTCCTACCCGGCAAACCGTGAGGGTTTCCCATGGCAGCATTCGATACGCAAGACTATCTGGTCAATAAAGCCGCGCAGCTGAACAAGACCGGCCAGGACGGCAAGAACAACTGGACCGTGGCTGATGTCAAGAAGGCCTTCAATAAATCCGGGCTATCAGCCCAAGAGCACTACGACCAGTACGGCAAAAAGGAAGGTATAGCCACCACGTCTAAAACTTCTTCACCCTCGATGGTTACTCCGGTCTTCGATGCTGATGCGTATCTGAAGAACAAGACAGAGCAGCTCAATGTGACTAACTATCAAGGGAGGACCGACTGGACTTCTGGTCAAACGGCCCAGGCCTTCAGTGACGCCGGACTAACTGCGCAAGAGCATTATGACCGCTATGGTGCTGACGAAGGCATCCTCCCATACGCCGAGGCGCAACCCGTGTCGGTCAGTTCTTCCGCGCCGCAGTCCACCGTCTCGCCCAACCAGACCAGCCAGTACCAGCTCGAGCAGATGCTCGCCAGTGATTCGCCATTGATGCAGCGCGCCGCCACTCAGGGCCAGCAGCAAGCCAATCAACGCGGTCTTCTCAACTCAAGCATGGCTGCTGAGGCGTCTCAGGGCGCGATGATCGACCGCGCAACGCCACTGGCGCAGCAGGATGCCCAGACCTACTTTCAGAACAGCCAGGCCAACACCGATCGCCAGCAGCAGGCGTTCATGTCGAACCTGCAATACCAGCAAAATCTCGGGCTCAACGAACAGCAATTCGGCTTCGATACCCAGAAGCTGGCTCAGCAATACGGCTACGATTCTGCGCTTTCCGAGCAGTCCGCGAATCAGGCGCTCGACAACCTGTATGCAACATCAACCGCCAACG
Source organism: Chromohalobacter canadensis (assembly GCF_029544075.1). Taxonomy (GTDB): domain Bacteria; phylum Pseudomonadota; class Gammaproteobacteria; order Pseudomonadales; family Halomonadaceae; genus Chromohalobacter; species Chromohalobacter canadensis_A. The sequence continues at coordinate 175,003 of NZ_JAJQJH010000003.1, forward strand.
CTTGGGGCGTCTATGCCAACAACGTGACCGACTTGGTTGGGCAATCGGCGTCGGCGATCAATCAGATTCAGATGAACCCGGACATCACTGAAGATAATAAGGCCAGCATGATCGAGCAGATCCTGGAGATGCGCGATACCGACTTGGAGTTTCAGCAAGATCTGTATGGGAGTTTGTCGAGCTACATGACGAACACAGGCGTTTTTCCCAGCATCGCATGAGGTGAAGTATGGACTTTAGCAGCATTGGAAATGCCGTCGATTCTGCCGCCGAGGCGACGAGTGGACTGTTCGATAGCGTGGCAACGTACACGACCAACGCCTTCGACTGGCTCGACAACAATCCCACGGCGGCCAACGTCATCGGGGGGCTCGCCAGCGGGGCGGCGTCCTACTATGCCGACCAACAGGCTCAAGAGGCGCGGTTCGATTTCGAGCGAGACATGTATGAGCGCCAGCGTGAAGATCAGATGGTGAATCCCGGCACGATCGAAGGTTACGGCTCACACGTTGGGCAAGCGAAAAAAGGGCTGTTGACCAACGGCATGATCGCTGGAGGTGAGTAATGGGCTGGGCAGGGTCTGCAACTGGCGGCGGCTATGGCGGTGGTGGAAGCGATAATGACAGCGATGGCGGCGGCTCATCGAGCGGGAATGGCAACTCAGGCGGCGGCTACTCAGGCGGCTTTGGCTCGGAAGCTGATACCGGCGGAACGGCAGGAGGTGGCGGTAGTACGTCAAACTCAAGCGGCGGTGGCGGTGGATATTCCAGCGGCTTCGGCGCTGAAGTCGATACAGGCGGTATATCAAGAGGCCGGGGCAGTCGCTCGTCACGTTCGACACCAGGGCAAAGCGTTACCGGCGGCAGCATTGCCAGCATGGACGCTATGGCGGCTCAAGCCGAGCGATCCTTCATGGATAGCGTGGACACTGTGTCGGCCGGGCTATCCACCGACCTGGGCGAGAACCCGCAGGCGGATGAAGCTGCAAGCCGACTCGATACCATTACTCGAAAAACCGGCGTCAGTTTCGACACAGCGCTGGATACGCTGGGAGACGAAGGCGTTACGGGCATGGTGTCCGGGACGCCTCAACAGGCCGACAATGCAACGTTCGGCCTCGCTCAGCGCGCATCCCGACCGAGCGGCTTGCTGTCCAACGCCATCGATATCGCAAGCACGGCTCTGGGCCCGGTGGGGACGTTTGCCAATGTGGCTGCGCAATCGACCCTGGGTGGCTACAAAGCGGCCGATACACTCGGGGCGCTCAATGACCAGTACGGCACCAGCTTCGATGATAGCCTTGGCGCCAATATCGGACGCCATGCCGCGGCGAATACACTCGGCACTGTGGCCACCATGGGGCTGTCGAGTGCGGGCGGACGCCTGGGTGCCAGTGCATTGGGCGTGCCAGGCGCTGCCGCAGGCAGCCTGGCAGGCGGCAATCTTGGATCCGTCGTGGGTGATCAGGCTCTGGCCAGTACCGATGGCGATTTATCGTCGAAGGACGCGTCACAAGGCGGACAGCGCCCCAGTGGTTTGCTATCGTCACAAGTCACTAGCTCAGCTTCGCCCCGTTACGGCGCTGCCGATTTCGACGGTTACGCGAGCTACGCTGAATCCTTCTTTGGATAATCCTCGCCGGGAGGCGACACAATATGGCAGGACTCCTTTCCCAGGGTGCGTCCCAGCGCCCGCAGCAGCCCCGGCAGCAAGCGCAAGGGCAGCCACCCCAACCTGAGCCTAGGGCTCCCCAACCCTCACAACCACAAGCGGGTCGCCAGCCCCAGCAAGGTGATCCGCGCACCGACACCGACCCCCAGGCCGGTCAGCAGCAGTACAACACGCTGGTCGAGTCAATGCTGCGCTACCTTTATGACAAAGGTGCACAGCAGGTGGAGCGCGCCCTGACGCAGGGCGATGACATCGTGCAGCGCATGGCAACGGTGATCAGCACCATCATGCTGACGCACTATCACGCCCTGGCCGCCGACGGTAAGACCGTTCCTCCCGGCGTCATGTTTCAGGCCGGCATGGAGCTATCCAAGGCAGTGGGCGAAATGGCTGTGGAAATGGGGCGGCTGTCTGCGAATGAGGGCGAGCCCATCGAGGCCGCGTTTATGGGCGCGATCGGGCGATTCGGACAGCTCATTCAAGATGGCGCAATGACGCAAGAGCAGCGTCAGCGCTACGCCCAATTGATCCGCGCCATGCGTCAGATCAAGCAAGATGCGGGTGGGCAAACACCACCCCGCAATGCCCAACCCCAAGGAGGTGCGTGATGGCTGGTTTGCTAGGGGCCGTGGCCGGCGCCATTGGTGGGGCAGGTGCCGCCGTTCAGGAGAACGCGCGGTCCGAGATTCAGAAACGCAAGGAACAGGCGTTACTCGACCTGCGCAACCGGTACGCCATGGAGCGCCAGGACGACCAGCAGACGTTCACGGCGAGCCAGAACGAACAGGACCGCAGCTTTCGTGCCGAGCAAAGCCAGGCCGACCGTCAACAACGGCGAGAACTCGCCGAAATGCAAGAGGCAGGCGCTAGTTCGCGAAGTGCCAACGGGGCATGGACGGTCATGCCCACCGAGAATGGCGGCTATACGCGTTTCAATACTGCGACCGGCGAAACGTCGTCGCTACCCGAGGGCGTCGATTATGGTGCCATGGCAGATGGCAAGCTCGGCGCGCGTGAAGAGCTCATGTTCAAGCAGTACGGCGATCAGATAAAGCAGATCGATAAGGCACTGACTGAGGACGCCGCCATGCTGAGCGATGCGCGCCGCGGCGAACTCAAAGCCGAGCGTAACCGTCTGGCGAACCAGCAGCGCCAGATCATCGGCATGGAAACGCAAACCCCTGACCTGGTGTCGCGTCTCGAGGCCTCGTTGGAAGAGCCCGCAGATGACACCTCGGGCCAACCTCGGGACTTCGATTCGGCGCTCGGTGGCGTTAAAGAACAACGTGAAAGCGAACAACAAGCCCGAGATGATGAGGCGCGCGCCGAAGCGCTGGAGACGGAAGTCGATCAGATCGTCAACGATGCACAGGGGCTTTTTGGCCAGCGCAGTGGCCTGCTGGGGCGCAATGCTCGAAGCCTGACCACCAGCGACGATGAGAAGAATCAGCGTGCTCAAGAGCTGGTAGCCCGGATGCGCGAGCTCTATGACGATCCTGCGTTGTCCAATTTTCAGCGTCAGCGCCTGACGCGCCAGATCAACCAAATGGCCGAAGCCGGTGCGCCGGTGTTCGATACCCAGCAATAAAGCCAGTCGGGAGACTCGCTGAATGGCCCTTCTTGAAGATCTTCGCGCGGCAAGCCCGCGCCTGCAATCCGCCTCCGACGAGCAACTTCTTAACGTGCTGGCTCAACAGCCGGAGTACCAAGGGCTGTCCGATGGCGAACTGAAAGCCGTGGCATATGGCCAGGACGGGGCGCCGGAAGAAAATGAGCCCGGTTTCGGCGCCGGTGTGGCGGCAGGCGTTGACCAGCTTCAGGCGATGGGCGGCGGTCTGCTCATGGCGGCGGGCGAGAAGGCGGGCAGTGAAGATGCCTATGAAGCCGGCAAGGGCATTTACGACCGCAATATGGAAGAGGCCCAGGAGAACGCGCTGGGCTATGGCTTCACCGACCTTTTCAGCGATCCCGATACCAGCTCATGGCAGTGGGCTAAGTACACGGCGGGCAACCTGTTGCCCACCATGGCCACCGCTGCTGCCGGTGGGGGTGTAGGCGGTGTTGGTGCGCGCATGCTGGCCGGCTCGGTTGCTAAACGTGCCGCGACCCAGGCCGGCCAAGCCATCGGGGCGTATGGTGCATCCGCCGGCATGGAAACCGGTGCGATCATGGGCGAGACCGACGATGCGGATGTGGCGCTTGCGCACGGCTCAGTGGCTGGCGCCCTGGATGCACTTCCGATCATGCGTGCACTGCGCAAGGTGGGCGGAAACGAACTCGCCGATAAAGCGGCTAGCGAGATTTCTGATAGCGCGCTGTCTAGCCTCAAGCAGAAAGCCGGGCAGTCACTCAAGGGCGCCACTGGAAAAGGGGCGCTGACTCAGGCATTGGCCGAAACATCGACCGAGGGGCTTCAAACGCTCATCGAGCAGCATGCTAATTACTGGGTGGATAATAACGGCGAATCGCTGCTTTCCAATCTTGGTGAAGCCAACTGGAAAGAAATCGTCGATGCGTCTGCCGCTGGGGCCCTAGGTGGCGGTGTAATGGGCGCGCCCGCTGGCCTTGCTGAACGTGGCCAGGCACGTCGCGCCCTGAGCAACATGCCTGATGGTTCTCAGTCCGCAGAAGCAGGGGCAACAGAACAAGGCCCGGACGGCGATCCCGATCCATCGGTCTTCGACAACGCCAACGTCAGCCAGCAGGAATATCGTGACTCTTGGGCAGAATACGACACACCGCCTGCGCAGCGCGCCCAGCGGCGCAAGGAGCAGGCGATTGCCGAGGCACGCCAGCAGACAGCCGATGCCGGTGGTGACGCGCTACAACAGGCGCAGGCCGCCCAGCAAGCTGAGCAGATGGCCGAAGGCGTCAACCAGGAAGAGCAAGCCGCCGAAGCGCCTCGACAAAGTGCCGAGATTGGCAACCGCATTCAGCTCGCCATGAACGCCGCCGAGGACATGGAGCCCCTGGCTAATGGCACGGAGCAGGGTAAAACCCGGCTGCGCAACATGAACGCCGTACTGCAACGGGCAGAATCCGCCTATGCCGACGGCAATATCGAACTCGCCAACCGGCTGACCGGACGCGCCGAGATGATTGGGCGCAACCTAACCCAATCGCTCAACCGCCAGGGCAGCCGAGAGCGCCCGGCGACCGGCACATGGGAGCGTGCCGCGCCGTTCGGCGGACGCCTTGGGCAAGATTCCGCTGGCCGCCTCAACGCCCCGGACGACGTTATCTACGGCGAAGGCCCCACGGCCGACACTACCCAATATGACGCGCAGGCTCGCAGCGTGCGCCGCGACGAACGCATGCAGGCACAGCGGCAAGGCGCCGAGCGCATGCGCGCCAACGTGGCCGAGCAGCGCCCGCAAATCCCTGACCAGGGTATCGTCTACGGCGACGGGCCTATCGCCGGCAATGCCAACACCGGCATGGATCAGCCCGTGCAGCGCCCTCGCTTCACTGATACGGGCGCGCGCGGCAACGCCGAAAGCCAGCGTGCCGAAATGGAGCGCCAGGCCCAGCGCGTGGCCGAGCTGGAGCGCACGCGAGGCCCGAGCGAAACCACCTACTTGCCGGAAAACACGCCGATCCAAACGCGCTACCGCGTCATGGATGCCGCCGAGCTGACGCCTTCCAATACGCCAGACGGCCAGGTCAACGCCCGTTATCCGCGTGAATTGCAGCCGCGCGACCGCACAAATGCCAATAGCCAGGTGCAGGTGCGCAACATCGCGGCCAACCTCAATCCCGAGCGCCTGGGGCGTAGCACTGATGCCGCTACCGGCGCGCCTATCGTGGGACCGGATGGTGTGGTCGAGTCAGGCAACGGGCGCACCATGGCTATCAGCCAGGCCTATGAGCAGGGCAATGCCGATGGGTATCGACAGCACGTCATGCGCCAAGCGCGAGACATGGGCATGGACACCGAGGCGGTGGCCGCCATGGATCGCCCCGTGCTGGTTCGTGAACGCTCCACCAACGTTGATCGCGCCGACTTCGCGCGCCGTGCCAACGAATCCACCGTGGCCGGCATGACGGCCTACGAGCAGGCACAGGCGGACGCCGACGCGCTGACGACCGATGACATTCAGCGTTGGGCGCCTGACCAGTCTGGCGACCCGCTGGCAGCCAGCAATCGTGACTTCATGCGCCGGTTTGTCCAGCAGTTGGGCAACAACGAGGCCGCGCGCTACACCACCCGTGACGGCCAAGCCAGCCCCGAACTCGGACAACGCATGCAGCGCGCCGTGTTCGCCAAAGCCTACCGTGACAGCGACATGGTGGAGATGGTCACCGAGCAGGGCGACGCCATGCGCAACCTGTCCGCCGCTCTCCAGGTGGCAGCACCGGATATCGCCTTGGCGCGAGACACCGGCAACCAGGACGCACTGACCACCACCGACACGATCAACGATGCCGTGCGCATCGTGCGCCGCGCGCGCCAGAACGGTGTCGCCATTCGTGAGCTGGTCAACCAGGGCGATGCCTTCAGCCAGTCGCCGTCACCGCTGACAGCGGACCTCGCGCTCTTCATGAATGCCAACATGCGCTCGCGCCAGGCACTGGCCGACGCCATGCGCTACATTGGTCAGGCGACACGCCAACGGGCGGAAGGCGCGCGCAATGGCGCGCTTTTCGAAGACACCACCACCAATCGAGACGTGATCGATGAAGGATTCCGCCAAGCCGACACACCGCAACGAAGCGCTACGCCCGATGTTTCAGGACGCGATCGCGAAGGCGAGTCAGCACAATCGCCTGATCGTGCCGAAGGGGCTCAGGCCGGGCAGCAAGACGAAGCGGTAGACGACGCCCCGCTACTCGACACCTACACCGAGCAGGACATCGCCGAGCGCGAACGGGCACGGCAGCAGGCAGAGCAGAAGGGCGCCGACCAGCGCCAACGAGAAGCCCAGCGCGCGCAGGCTGATACCGAAGCGAACGACTTTCGTTTGGCGGGCAGCAACCGCCCGGCTGACGTGGCCACCGCCGGTGGGCAGCAAGACCTCACGGATGCTGAGACGTCACCGCGCAACGGCCAGTCTCGCGAGGACCGCATCGAGGACTTCGGCGAGAAGATCGGCGGCGCACGGAAAGACCAGGCGCGCCAGATCCTGTCCGGTCTGAATGACGAGGCCGATACGTCCTCGACGTTGAGCGAGGCATTCCCGGCGCCCAACTACTCCAAGCTCGTCGAGGAAGGCACTGACCCACGCGCGGCGGCACTGGTTGCCGTACTGCGCGCCAGCATCCCTTCCAAGCCGCGCCGTGGTCTCCGCCTTCAGCAGTGGGTGAAGGGACTGAACAGTGCACGTGAGATGGCTCGCCAAGTGCTGGATGGCTCGATGGACATCGATGCCGCCTTTCAGGCGCCCGCGTCTCGCCGTTATCGGCAGCTCGAGGGCGCACTACGAACCGCCGAGATCATCGCACCCCTCAAGCCCAGCCTGTATACCAAGGCGGCCAAGTGGCGCGTCGATGCCGAGGCCGGCTTCACGCTCTACAACGGGCAGCCATTCAATCCCAATCAGACCGTGTACATGCTCAAGGATCCGCGCGGCCGCGACACTGGCGTGTGGGAGACAGACTTTGAGCAGATGCGTAGCAAGGCAGCCAATGTCATCACGCGAGCGGTAGAGAATGATGGCAGCAAGCCGCGCAGTCGCCAGACCAAGATCGATGTCTACCGCGACACGCGCACGGGGGAGCGCTTCCTGGGCTTCAAGAACCGGAGCACGACCATCCGCCTGCGCAGCGGATTCGAGAGCGTGAAAGAGGCCGTTGACTACCTCGATGGCCACCGCGACGAGCTGCAGGCGCAGATCGACAGCATGCGCCGCGGCCCGCGTATGCGCCGTGGTGAAAACTCCCCGCGCATTGGCGACGAGGTGCGCGACGGCGACGTGACCCCTGAGCAGTTCCAGGAAGCGTTCGGCTTTCGGGGCGTGGAGTTCGGCAATTATGTCGAGGGCCAGCGTCGGCAGGCTGACCTCAACCAGGCGCATGATGCCCTGATGGACCTTGCGACCACGCTGGGCGTACCGCCTCACGCCTTGTCGCTGGATGGCACTCTGGGACTGGCCTTCGGCGCCCGAGGCAAAGGAGGGCGTGGCGCGCCAGTCGCGCACTACGAATCGGGGCGTGTCGTCATCAACCTGACCAAGACGGAAGGGCCGGGCAGCCTTGCGCATGAGTGGTTCCACGCCCTGGACAACTTCATCCCCGGCGGACAGGGTGCGCGCAACTACCAGACCGACCTGACGACTGACGGGCCGGCGCGTGTCGAGCTTGCCGAGCGGTGGCGGGAAATGCGCAAGGCGCTGAAGGATAGCGGCTTCGAGAAGCGGTCCAAGGAATTCGACGTGCCGCGTTCCAAGCCTTATTACGGCACCCCTATCGAAATGGCGGCCAGGGCATTCGAGCGTTACACCCGCGACAAGATGATGGCGGAAGGCAACCGCAACGACTACCTGGTCAATATCGACAAGGAGGGCGGCGCGTATCCGACCGATGCAGAAATGCGCACCATCAAGCCAGCCCTCGACCGGTTACTCGGCACTCTGGAGCATCGCGATACCACGCGTGGCGTTGAGCTCTATGCTATGAGCGCGGGAGGCGAAGCCCTACGCCCCGCGCCCCGCGCGGAAGATATTCGCCAGGCACTGAAAGGCAATCCCGAGCTTTCAGAAGTGAATGTCATCCAATCATCATCGGAGCTACCGCCTGAGGCCCTGCTGGGCATGTTGCTGCGTGATGTGAATCCTCAGGAAGTAGCCGCTATGTACAACGGAGGCGATCTTTATGTCATCGCCGATAATGTGGATAGCACGCAAGAAGCTGTTCGATATGCAGTTCATGAAGCGGTGGGCCACAAAGGCATACGCGCCGTGCTCGGCGAAGATCTCGACCCCGTCATGCGCCAGCTCTACAAAACGCTGCCGCTCAGCAAGAAAGGTCGCGAGGCACTGAACGAGGTGCTTGAGAGCTACTCTTTCCTCGATCGCAACAACGCCAATGATCAGATCACCATCGGCCAAGAGATGGTGGCTCACCTGCTGGAGAAGGGCTATCGGCCCAAGGCCTGGCAGCGTGCCGTGGCGAAGATTCGCGAACTACTGCGACGCGCCTTCCCGGGGGTGGGATGGACCTACACCGACGTGCTGGCCCTGGGCGAGCGCAGCCGCGATTATCTGCGTCGGCAGCAGGCTGAGCGGCAGGGCGAAGATGTCCAGCTCTACAGCCTGCGCGGCAAGCAGCGCTATGCGTTTGAAACCCAGTTCGATGACTTCACCGACGCCGACCGCGATGCAGCGGCGAAGATCGGCGCCCGCACACCTCCGCAGCGCGCGATGGAATGGTTCAAGGAGAAAGCAGACCGCGCGTCGCTCAAGATCCGGCAGGGCATGGTGGACCGCTACGCCGCTTTCCGCGAGATGGATGAACAGCTTTACGGCGAATCGGCCATGGGCGAGAACATCCAGCGCTCGAGCTGGGTGCTGGCGCGCATGAGCAACGCTGCCAATGGCGCGCTTCATGCCATGCTCCATAATGGCCGCATCCGTCTCGATCCTGAGGAGAAAATCATCCAGCTTCAGGAAGGCGACGCCAAAGGCCTAGGCGAGGTGTTAGGTCGTCTCGGCAGTGCCGCCGAAATCGAGCGTTTCATGGGCTGGATCGCGGGGAATCGCGCGGCGCGCCTGGCCGAAGAGGGCCGGGAAAACCTGTTCGACGCGGGCGATATCGGCGCCATGAAGGACTGGAATCGCGGCACGTTGGATGATGGTCGCAGCCGCGATGCCGTCTACCAGGAGGTATTTGCCGAGTTTCAGCAATATCGCGACGACGTGCTGGCCGTAGCCGAGCAGAGCGGCATCATCTCCAAGGAGCAGCGCGAGATGTGGGCCGAGGAGTTCTATGTGCCGTTCTATCGCCTGTCCGAGGACAACGGCGGCTCCACGGGGCAGCTCGCCACCAATGGGCTATCGCGTCAACAGGCATATAAGAAGCTCAAGGGTGGGACGGATAACCTCAACGACCTACTTCAGAACACGATGATGAACTTCCACCACCTGATGGATGCCAGCCTGAAGAACCAGGCCGCGTCCCAGGCGGTGGAGAACGCCAAGGCCATGGGCATGGCCGAGGTCGTGCCGGAGAGCAACCGCGATACGACCACGAGCACCTTCGTCATGGAGAACGGCAAGAAGGTCTTCTACCAGATCGACGATCCGTTGGTGTTCGAGGCACTGACCGCGCTTGCTCACCCTGGCATGAACAGCAGCATCATGAAGGTCATGCGCGGCTTCAAGCGCGTATTCACCAACCTGACCACCACCACGCCGCAATTCATGGTCGCCAACCTGATTCGCGACTCGCTGCAGGCGACGGCCACCAACAACGTCTCGAAGAACGCCTTCAAGAACGTGATCAACGGTGCCGGCGCTTACCGTGACCAACGGCTGCGCGCCCAGATGCTGGCCAGCGGGGCCAGTTTCCGCTTCGGCCATTTGTACGGCAACAACCCGGACGAACTGCGTTCACAGCTCACGCGCAACATGCGTGACGCCAAGATCGTGGATGGCCCATCGGGCGTGCCTGACGCGCTGCGTGCTGGCTGGGCGTGGTGGAACGACGTCAACGACGCCACGGAGAACGTCAATCGTGCCGCTATCTATTCGCAAAACCGCGAGGGCGGCGAGCTGCGTGCGGCATTCGAATCACGCGATCTTATCGACTTCAGCGCCCATGGTGCATGGCCTGCCGTGCGCGTCCTGATCGACATCGTGCCGTTCTTGAACGCGCGCATTCAGGGCCTGGACAAGATCTATCGCTCGGGCGTCAAGCCTGGCGCCAGCGTCATGGCTGAAGCTTTCGGAAAGGGCAAGGCCGGAGTGCGCGACAAGCAGGCCGCCGCGCGATTCTGGACCGTGGCCGGGACGCTGACAGCGGCCACCATCGCCCTGTACCTGCACAATCGGGATGACGAGGAATACCAGAAGCTCGAGGACTGGCAGAAGGACACCTACTGGTTCTTCCGCGTCGGCGACCAGGGGTTCTTCATTCCAAAGCCATTCGAGGTCGGGGCGATTGCCACCATGGCGGAGCGCATCACCGAGCAATTTGCCGACGACGAGGCGACGGGCAAACTGTTTAGTCAGCGCATGATCCACATGGTGACGGACACCTTCAGCTTCTCGCCAGTGCCGCAGATGATGCAGCCGGCCCTGGACGTGTACGCCAACTATGACGCCTTCACAGGGCGCCCCATCGAATCCATGGGCATGGAGCGCCTATCTCCAGAGCTGCGCAAGCGCTCGAGCACGTCGAAGGCAGCGGAATGGATCAGCGGCGCACTGAACAGCACCCTCGGCGCCGTCGGCAGCGCGGACACCAACCCGTTCGCGCTGTCTCCCGTCCAGGTGGACCACCTGATCGGGGGCTACCTGGGGCAAGTTGGCACTTGGGCGGCATCGTCCGGCGACGTGGCGTGGCGTGTAGCCACCGGCAAGGAGAGTCCGGCGCAACACTGGTATGAATACCAGCCGGTGCGTCGCTTCTACCAGAACCTGGGAAACGAGGACCGTTACACCAAGTACGGCACGATCTTCTACGAAGGGCTGCGCGAGGCAAGTCGCGCGTATTCGGACATGAAAGAGCTGCGCGAGATGAACCAGCTCGAGGAAGCGGCCGAACTGGCCGAGTCCAAGCGCGACATGCTAGCCCTGCGCAAGCCGCTCAACCGTGCCCAGTCCCGGATGAATACCCTTAACAAGCGTATCGACCTGATTCGTAGATCAAACGTCGACGGCGAGCTCAAGCGTCAGCGCATCGACCGCCTGCGTGCAATCAAGAATCAGATCCAGCAGACATTGGCCGGACGCATCACGCAGGCGCGCAGCAACTGATCAACGCCGAACGGCGCCCACTCCCAGCAGGAAGAGGGCGCCGAACAGCAGCATAGGCACGTTGGCCAACAGCGCGATAATCAACACGAGCCCAGGGAGGCCGAGGTAGCTCACCATCAGCCAGCCTTGCACGTTCTGCCAATCCTTCGGCATGCCGATCATAACCAGTAGGCCGAGAATCGGCAGGATGAAGGCCAGGCCGAAAATGGTTCCGGTATCCATATTACCTCAAGCCAAAGGCGTGGTAGGCGCGATTCAGTTGGGCGCGAAAATCGCTTTCGGTGAAGGCGCCCAGCTCGTCACAACTGATGCCCTCGGTATAGGTGCCGACGAAACGCTTATCCGCTCGCTGCGAAAGCACCTGCAGGTCGGTGGTCGTCGCGCACTTCGCTGCGCCGTCAGGGACGAGAGAAGAATCTGCCGCCACCTGTGTCATACGACCTTTGCGGAATAGGTAGGTGACACGATGATCGCTGACGAATTCATAGCCATCGGAGTGCTCGGGAGGTAAGAAGCGCGAGCGCGACGTCAGGCGTTCGAAGAGCGCCGTCATAACGCGCGCATCGCCACTGCCATCCGACCAGCCAAAGCCATGCGACGTGCGTGTCGTACCACCTTGCTCGCTGGCCTTTGTGTAGTCTTCATGTGCTTTTTCGGAAAAGCCTGACTGGTAAACGAAACCCTTTGGGGAAGGGATTTCCGAGACCGGATAGCCCGGTGCCAGAACGGCATCATTCTTATGTCGTGGTTGATCAGCGCCAGGTTGCATGCCTGCACACCCCGCCAACAAAGCAAGGCTGGCAATCGCCATCTTCTTCATGTGTAGCCCCTTCTTAATGAGACGCCCCTCACTCTAGCGTGGAGCGAAGCGCACCGCGAGGGCCTGCCAAACGCAGAGGCGTCACATCACTTGCCCAAGCTCTCGCCAACCAGCTCTAGGATGGCTTCGCGGTGCTGATCCCATACCGACTCGGGAATCTCATCAGCCAGGCGCGCAGGCATCTCGCCGCAGGTCTCCCATATTTCCTCGCATTCCGAGCGTGGCAGTCCGTAGGAAGCCTTTCTCATCCTGTAGCGTACATTGATCCTGACGAACAGGCCGCTTTCCAGGCGCTGGATGCCATAGCTGATACCTCGGAAGTGGATTGGGTCTGGCATGATTCGCTCGCACCTTGGTCTGAAAACAAGCGTTTATGCACCGGGACGGCGAATATTCTATAACGGGGATCGTTATAGACGTTATAGGAAGCGGGGATTTTGAGAGGCGGGAACGAAAAAGGGAACCAGCTAAGTAGCTGATTCCCTTTTAGAATTTGGCGGAGGGACAGGGATTCGAACCCTGGGAAGGCGCAAACCTTCGCCGGTTTTCAAGACCGGTGCATTCAACCGCTCTGCCATCCCTCCGGCTTACGGCGGTGTATACTACCAGTATTCATTGAGTCGTCAAGACTTTTTGTGCTTTCAATGAGTTAAAACAACGGTAGGGCGTTGAATATCCATCTTGCAGTGGGAACTCAAGCGGGGCATCCTAGGTCTTACCTTATGTTTTCAGCGCCACCGAGGAGAGAAATCCCATGGCACACCGTACTTCTCAGATTGCCGGTCAGCAGACGCGATCGGAAATCAGTACTAACAAGGTGTTGCGTAACACCTATATGCTCCTGGCCATGACGCTGTTGTTCTCCGCTGTGACGGCGGGAACCGCGATGGCCATGGGCATCGGGCAGATGAATATCTTCATCTTCCTGATTGGCGCCTACGGCTTGATGTTCCTGGTTCACAAGACCGCGAATTCGGCGGCGGGCATCTTGTCGATTTTTGCGTTCACAGGCTTCATGGGATTCACGTTGGGGCCGATGTTGAGCCTTTACCTGTCATTGCCCAATGGGCCGCAACTGGTGATGACTGCACTGGGAATGACGGGGGCGACTTTCATCGGGCTGTCGGCCGTGGCCTTGATTACCCGCAAGGATTTCAGCTTCCTGGGTAACTTCATGATCGCCGGGGCGATCGTGTTGGTACTGGCGATGGTCGCGGCGATGATCTTTAACATTACCGCGCTGGCGTTGGCCGTCTCCGCTGGCTTCGTGCTGTTTTCATCGGCTGCGATACTGTACCAGACCAGCGAGATCATCCATCGCGCAGGGGAAACCAACTACATCTTGGCGACCATCACCCTGTTCGTATCGATCTACAACCTGTTCGTTAGTCTGTTGTCCCTTCTGGGCTTCATGTCCAACGATTGATCCGACACGTGGCGCTGCGGCGCCTGTTTGTCGAAGGCCCGCACCCCGAGAGGTGCGGGCCTTTTGTGTAGGGAGGGTTTATCCTCTCCAAAATTGCAGCAGGGGCTCGGCAAGCCCGTGCCAGCGGGTATAGAAGATCGCGCGTCGGCGAGCATTGGCGAGATCCTCGGTGTCATATATGTCATGACGAAGGTGCAGGTCATGACGAAGGAGTGCCAGACAGCCTATCTCGCAATGAGGCCTTGGACCTGAGGTAGTCGCTCGGTCGCAGTGGGTGCTCGACAGCGTGGCTGAAACGTCCTTGTCGGCCGTCTTCAGCGTCGCTGGCGAGCGCTTGGTCGGGGAAAGCAGGGCAACGGTCATGATCGTAACCTCCACGAATCAGTGGGTGTGCCGGTACATTACGACACATACACTTTCAATTTAGCCGGATTTCGTAACGGCTAAAGAAGATTCGCACAAACCGTGACGGCGCTCATATTAGCCGCTTCCCGTTGCGGTACGGCATAAAAAAAGCCGCCTGAGAAGGCGGCCAAGGTTGGGGATATCAACAGATCGTATCGCTAGCTAAGGACGTGCTATACGTTAGCTTGTTAAAAATATACTCGCTAACATGATTGGCGTCAATGATCGTTTGATGCCATGCCGCGTGCCTATCCATTATTTGCCTGACCTCGCTACGTCGAGGACAATCGCGTCATTCAACACGTCCGTGATGGGAGACTCTCGATGCGTTACGCGTTACTCGTACTGGGGGGCCCGTACAGCGATCAGGCAGCGCACTCCGCCTTGCGTTTCGCGCATGCCGCCATTGCGCGGGGGCATAGCGTCGATACCGTGTTCTTCTATCACGACGGGGTTCACAACGCCGCACACCTCGCGGCGCCGCCGCAGGATGAACCGCACCTTGTCGATGCCTGGCGCGACTTGCAGCGTATGCATGGAACCGCCTTGCAGGTCTGTGTGGCGGCGGCGCTGCGTCGTGGCTTGCTCGATGCCCGTGAGGCCGAGCGTCATGGCAAGAGCGGGGCGAGTCTCGAGCCTCCCTTCGAGTTGACGGGGCTGGGGCAGTTACTCGACATCAGCCAGACGCACGAGCGGCTGATTACCTTCGCGCCCTGAATTTGGCGTTTCTCATTTATGTCACGGGGAGCTGTCATGTCCGAGATAACCGAGGTACCGCACGGCGATCTTCTGGTGATGTTGCGCCATGCGCCGCACGGCGGTTTATGGCTACGCGAGGCTCTCGATCTAGCATTGGTGGGTGCGGCTTTCGGCCAGTCCGTCTCGTTGTTGCTGATGGGGGACGGCGTCTGGGCATTGCTCCAGGGACAAGGCCCGGGCCCGCTGGGACAGAAGGGCTCCCACAGCACCTTCGAGATGCTGGAGATGTATGATATAGAGCGTTTGTATATCGATTCCGACTCGCTCGAGGAGCGTGGTTTAATCCGCGACGATCTGCTCTTGCCGGTGATTGAAGTTCCGACGTCGGAACTCTCGACGGTGCTTGCCGGCCACCGCCAAATCTTCAATTTCTGAACGCTGCCCGTACTGAACGCCAGTTGGATAGCGCTGTTAGGAGACACCTGCGAATGTTGTTGCACTTGCTCAATCGTGCCCCGAGTTCGAGTTCCGTTCATCAGGACGTATTGCGCGCGATGGGGGAGGAAGATGCGTTGATGCTGATCGAAGATGGCGTGTTTGGCGCGGTAAGTGCACAGGTACAACATTTTCCCGGACTGGAAGGGCGCTTGTTCGCCCTGCGCGAGGATCTGGAGTCGCGCGGTCTGGCGGGGCGCTGCGATGCGCGCGTGATCATCGTCGACATGGATGGTTTCGTCGCCTTGACTGAGGACGCACAACGCACGGTGAGCTGGTTCTGATGGCGACCACACAAGCGACACGTTATATCACGGTGGAAGATCGAGAAATCGGGCTCGACCCCGAGGGGTTCGTGGTCGATATGACGGCCTGGACGCCGGCTGTCGCCGAGGCGCTGGCCGCCGAGGAAGGCCGAGAACTGACGCCTGAACATTGGGAAGTTCTCGAGGTGTTGCGGGCTTTCTATGCGCGTTACGAAAACGCCCCGGCGATGCGGCCCTTGGTCAAGGCCGTCAGCCAGGCGCTGGGGCCCGATAAAGGGCGCTCCCTGCACTTGATGCGGTTGTTCCCCGATAGCCCGGCCAAGGTGGGCGCGCGCCTGGCGGGATTGCCCAAACCAACCAACTGTCTTTAAGAACTGTCTTTAAAGACTGTCTTGAAGCATTACCTCTAGGCCTTCGATGAACTTTCTTGCACATGCCTGGCTGGCACGTGGCGGCAACGACGCTTTCCTGTACGGTAACTTGATCGCCGATGGTGTCAAAGGCGATCCTGACGGCGATTGGGCGGCGGATATCGCGCGGGGTATTCGTCATCATCGCCGCGTGGATGCCTGGGTTGACGACCATGCCGTGATCCGTGGCGTGCGAGAGCGCGCGCCACGCCCTCAGCGGCGTGTGGTGGGTATCGCGCTGGACCTGGTGTGGGATCACTTCGTGGCGCGCGATCACGCCGATGCCGCCTTGATCGCGCGTTGCTACCGAGTTCTGGGGAAACAAGGTTCGGCCCCGAATCGCCTGGCGCCGATGATTCCCGCCCTGATCGAAGATGATTGGTTGAGTCGTTACGCTGATTTCGACTTTACTTGCCAAGCGATCGCGGGCCTCGGGCGTCGCTTGAGCGGACCCAATCGCCTGGCCGAGCTGGTGCCTTGGTTGCGCACCGACTACCCCGCACTAGAGCACGACTTCCATGTCCTCTGGCCGGCGCTCAATAAAGCGTTGAGCGCTGACTAGGCCTCGTTTTCAGTGGTATTAATCCGTTAGCCATAAGCATTCCACACGCCCGCCCTCGTTGAGGGTGGTGTGTTCGGGTACGACCGCCAGGGCATCGGCCTCGAGGCAGGAGGACAGCACGGCCGAGTTCTGATCGGCGAAGGCGTGGGCGACGATGCCTTCGACGGTGAATTCGAGCCCCACGCGCATGTAGTGGCGACGTGCTTGCGTGTGCGTGGTGAAGGCTGCACGCGCCCACAGGCGGGGTAGCATGGCCATGCGTGGGCAACCCAGCAGGGCTCCCATGAGGGGGCGGAGATATACCCAGGCGCCGACAAAGCAGGACACGGGGTTTCCGGGTAGGCCTACTAACCGCGCCTGACCGATGCGTCCCAGCGCCAGGGGCTTGCCGGGGCGCATGGCCAACTGCCAGAGATCTAGCTGACCCAGTGATTCCAGCGCGTGCTTGACGTGGTCTTCTTCGCCGACGCTTACGCCACCAGTGGTGACGATGACATCGGCGCGTTCGGAGGCCTCGCGCAGGAGACGTTGGGTTGTCGCGAAATCGTCGGCGACGTGCTTACGCATGACCAGCTCGGCGCCGAAACGTTCGAGCAGGCGTGACAGCATGGGGCGGTTGGAGTTGTGGATCTGTCCCGGCGCGAGCGATTGACCGGGCTCGATGATTTCATCACCGGTGGAGAGTAGCGCCACGCGTGGGCGACGATACACCCCGACCTGAGTGATGCCCTGGCCGGCCAGATGCCCCAAAGCGGCCGCCTCGAGCCGGGTACCTGCTTCCAGGAGTGGGGTGTCGGCTCGTACGTCGCGCCCACGGCGGCGAACGTTATCGCCCAGCGTGATGTCGCCGGGAATATAAGCCTGGGCGTCTTGCGCTTCCACGCGCTCTTGCATGATCACTGTGTCGGCGCCCGGCGGAATTTCACCGCCGGTGAAGATACGTGCGCAGGTGCCCGGTGCGAGCGAATCGGGCGCGTGGCCGGCGGCGATGCGCTGGCTGATGGGCAACCACTGGCCGGCATCGGCCTGGCGCAGTGCATAGCCATCCATGGCGCTGTTGTCGGCGGGCGGTACGTCAAGGCGGGCGGTGACCGATTCTGCCAGCACGCGGCCCGCCGCTGCCTCGCAATCGATTCGTTCGACCTCTCCCGCCTTCACGTCCTTCAGCAGTGCCTCCAGCGCGCTTTCGACGCTTTGTAACTCAGCCATGCTGACCTCTCCCGGGGATCACGAGATTGGCAAAGTTGCAGGGTTTGTGACGGCTATCGAGCTGTTCGTGAAGGATGCCGTCCCAGGCGGTACGACATGCCCCGGTGGAGCCGGGGAGGCAGAACACCACGGTGGCGTTGGCTAGGCCGCCGAGGCAGCGGCTCTGCACGGTGGAGCTGCCGATTTCCTGCCACGAGAGATGGCGAAACAGTTCACCGAAACCTTCTATGTGCTTGTCGAGCAACACCTCGACCGCCTCGGGGGTGGAGTCACGTCCGGTGAAGCCCGTTCCGCCGGTGGTGACGATGACCTGCACCGCCTCATCGGCAATCCATTGGGCGACGACCGCTCGGATACGATAGACGTCATCCGCGACGATACGCTTTTCGACCAGCTCGTGGCCGTCGCTCTTGAGGCGTTCGACCAGGGCATCGCCGGACCGGTCGGTCGCTTCGGTGCGTGTGTCGGAGACGGTCAGCACTGCGATCTTGAGAGGAATGAAGGCGGCCTCGCTCATGCCTGGGTGTCCTTCTTGCGCTGCTGGCGGGCATCCAGCGCCTCGAGTTGTTCGGGCGTGGCAGGGGCCTGATAGAGTTCCTTCCATTCGCTATAGGGCATGCCGTAGACGTATTCGCGGGCTGTGTCGTAGTCGAGCTCGACTCCCCGCTGCTCGGCGGCGGCCACCAGCCATTTGGACAGGCAGTTGCGGCAGAAGTCGGCCAGGATCATCAGGTCGATATTCTGCACGTCCTTGTTGGCGTCGAGGTGATCGAGTAGTTGGCGAAAGGCGGCCGCCTCGAGTTCGGTGCGCGTGGCAGTGTCGATGTTGTGCATGGGAAAGCCTCCTCGCTGGGTATGTCATCATGAGATGGCATTAGCATAACAAAGAGCGACACCGCCCGGGGGCGGTGTCGTCTCGCTTGCGGTGTTTCAGCGCTCGTGATGGCGTTCAATTGGGTCGGTGTGCCGTTGCCGTGTCGTCGCCGACGGGCGGGTCGCTTTGCTGAGGCTGGCCGGCGTTGTCCTTGACCTCCTCGTACCACAGGTTGTGGTGCTGCTTGGCCCAGGTTTCGTCGACATAGCCGGTGGCCATGCCTTCCAACGCGCCCTCGGTGCCCAAGGTGCCGATATAGATATGCCCGAGCGCCACGGTCATCAGGATCAACGACGTCACGCCGTGGAACATGTTGGCCCACTGCATGTTGTCGCGGGTCTGGCCGAAGATGGGGAAGTCGAGCACGAAGCCACTGACGACGACCAGCATGCCGACGCTGGCGAGCAGCCAGAACCAGACCTTTTCGCCAGCATTGGCGAAACCGGCATCGGGGTGCTTGTCGCCAACCATGCCGCCGCCTTGCTTGAACCACTCCCAGTCATGCTTCTTGGGCAGGTTGACCTTGAGCCACTTGGCAAGAATGACGATGAGCAGGATACCGAAGACGGGCCCCGCGTAGTTGTGGATTAGCTTGGAGCCCATGATCATGTTGGCCCAGAAGACATCGCCGAAGACATGCCTGAATACGAACTTGCCATACAGCAGGTTCAAGCCGGTCAGCGATAGGGCGATGAATAGCGTCGCCACGGTCCAGTGCAACGAGCGCTCGAAAGCGGTCCAGCGCAGGATCTTGCGTCCCGTACGCTCATGATCGAGGTCGTTGCGCCCGACAACCAGGTAGAAAATCACGAGAACCGTCAGCATGCCGCCGATGGCGATAAGGCCGGCGGGCGAAACCCACTCGTTGCGGATTTGACGCCAGGTCTCACCGCTGGGGTTGATCAGGTTATACGTCGAATCATGACGGGAATCGATGAAGTTCTCGCCACTCTTGACCTGCCGCCAGGTGTCGGCATCCACCGTGCCGACCGCTTGACCTATTTCCTCGTCGGGCTCAGCCGCCGATGTGGGTGGGGCCAGGCTGGCGGCCAACACCGCCAGCAATAGCACCGCACCGATCATACGCAGCCGCCACAGGCATTGCATGAGTGTGTGCATTAGCTTTCTCCTCACCCTTCACGTGTGGCGCGGGTGGCGTCGTAGGCCATCTCGTCGAGATTGGCCGAGACGTCCGGGCCCGACATTTGCGCCTTCTCGACGGACGACCAGCCACCGTCTTCATGGCCGCGATAAACCACACGCTGACGGAAGATGTCGGAAATGGTCTGGGCATCACCGGCCAACAGCGCCTTGGTGGAGCACATCTCGGCGCACAGTGGCAGCTTGCCTTCAGCGATGCGGTTGGCGCCGTACTTCTCGTATTCCTCTTCCTTGGTCTCGGCGGGGCCGCCGGCGCAGAAGGTGCACTTGTCCATCTTGCCGCGCTCGCCGAAGGCTTCTTCCTTGGGAAACTGCGGTGCGCCGAAGGGGCAGGCGTAGAGGCAGTAGCCGCAGCCGATGCAGATGTCCTTGTCGTGCAGGACGATGCCGTCATCGGTCTTGTAGAAACAGTCGGTCGGACAAACCGCCATGCACGGCGCGTCGTCGCAGTGCATACAGGCCACCGAGATCGAGACCTCGGAGGGCTTGCCGTCGTCCAGGGTGACCACGCGACGACGCTGGATGCCCCAGTCGGTCTCGTTGGCGTTCTTGCAGGCCGTGACGCAGCCGTTGCATTCGATGCAGCGTTCGGCGTCGCACAGGAATTTCATTTGAGCCATGGTGTTCTCCTCTTGCCGATGAGGCACGTGGCCTCATCAGTGTTTCAAGCATCGTCGGTCAGGCGGAGGCTTTCTCGATCCGGCACAGGGTGCACTTGGTTTCCTGCATTTGCGTCACTATGTCGTAACCGTAAGTGGTCGCGGTGTTGGCGGCCTCGCCGAGTACATAGGGCCGTGCACCTTCGGGGTACTTGTCTGCCAGGCTCTCGCCTTGGAAGATGCCTCCGAAATGGAAGGGCATGAACGCCACGTCGCGCGCCACGCGCGGGGTCACCATGGCCTTGACTTTGACCTTGCCGCCCTCCGGCCCGTGAACCCAGACCATGTCGTCGTTCTTGATGCCCAGGTCGTTGGCCTGTGCTGGGTTGATCTCGACGAACATTTCCTGTTGAAGCTCGGCGAGCCATGACATGGAGCGGGTTTCCTCGCCGCCGCCCTCGTACTCGACCAAGCGTCCCGAGGTCAGAATGATCGGGAAATCCTGGCTGAAGTCTTGCTCTTGAATTGAGCGATAGAGAGTCGGCAGGCGATAGAATGACGCCACGTCGTCCCAGGTCGGATATTCCTCCACCAGGTCGCGCCGGCTGGTATAGAGCGGTTCGCGATGCTTGGGTACCTCGTCGGGGAAGGTCCACACACGGCAACGTGCCTTGGCGTTGCCGAAGGGCGCGCAACCATGCTCGATGGCCACGCGCTGAATCCCGCCGGAAAGATCGGTTTTCCAGTTCTTGCCTTCCGCCGCAGTTTTTTCTTCGGCGGTGAGATCATCCCACCAGCCCAATTCCTTGAGCATGTCGGCGGTGAACTCGGGGTAACCGTCGTTGAGCTCGGAGCCTTCACTTGCGACGCCGTCGGCGAGTAGATCCTCGCCATCGTGTTCGACGCCGAAGCGGGCCCGAAACGTAAGGCCACCTTCTTTAACGGACTTGCTCATATCGTAGAGCAGGGGCGTGCCGGGATGGTTGAACTCGGGCGTTCCCCAGCAGGGCCAGGGCAAACCGTAGAAATCACCATCGGCGGGGCCGCCTTCAGCTTTCAACGTATCGAAGTTGAAAGTGTGCCAATTCTTCTGGTGTTCTTTGAGGCGTTCGGGACTTTGCCCGGTATAGCCCACGGTCCACATGCCGGCGTTGATCTCGCGCAGCACGTCCTCGATCACCGGACGGCCATTCTCGATGGTGTAGTTGCGCGTGAACTCGTCGCCGAAGCCGAGTTTCTTGGCCATGAGGTACATGATCTCGTGATCGGGCTTGGAGTCGAACATCGGTTCGACGACCTGATCGCGCCACTGCAGAGAACGATTGGTGGCGGTCACGCTACCCGTGGTTTCGAACTGCGTGGCCGCGGGCAGCAGGTATACGCCGTCCGTGCGATCGTGCATGACGGCGGCGACGGTGGGGTAGGGATCGACCACGACCATCAATTCGAGCTGACTCATGGCCTTTTTCATTTCCGGGCCACGGGTCTGAGAGTTGACCGCGTGCCCCCAGTAGAACATCGCCTTGAGGCTGGTGCGCTGGGCGATATCCTCGTCATTTTCCAGAACCCCATCTATCCACCGCGAGACGGTGATGCCATTGGAGTTCATGGGCAGGCTACCGTTGTATTCGGTCTGGTCGAAACGGTTCTTGATCCACTCGTAATCGACATTCCATATCTTGGCCCAGTGCTTCCAGGCACCTTCGGTAAGACCGTAATATCCAGGGAGTGAATGCGACATCAACCCTAGATCGGTAGCGCCCTGCACGTTGTCGTGGCCACGGAAGATATTGGCTCCACCGCCGGAAACGCCGATATTGCCCAGCGCCAGCTCGAGAATGCAGTACGCGCGGGTGTTGTTATTACCGGTGGTGTGCTGGGTACCGCCCATGCACCACACCACGCAGCCGGGACGGTTTTCGCTGATGCGCTTGGCGACATCGTACATGTCGGCCTCGCCGACGCCAGTGATGCGCTCGACCACGTCCGGCGGGAACTCGGCGACTTCGCGGCGTACTTCTTCCATGCCGAACACACGCTGATCGATGAACTGCTGGTCTTCCCAGCCATTCTCGAAGATATGCCAGAGCAGGCCCCAAATGTAGGCCACGTCGGACCCCGGCCGCAGGCGCACGTACTTGTTGGCCTTGGCAGCGGTCCGCGTGAATCGTGGGTCGACGACGATGATCTGCGCGTGGCTACGTTCCTTGGCATGCAGAATGTGCTGCATAGCGACTGGGTGCGCTTCGCTGGGGTTGGAGCCGATGAACAGGATCGACTTGCTGAAGTGCATGTCGTTGAGCGAGTTGGTCATCGCCCCGTAACCCCAGGTATTGGCCACACCGGCGACGGTGGTGGAGTGGCAGATGCGTGCCTGGTGATCGGTGTTGTTGGTGCCCCACAAGGCTGCCAGCTTACGCATCAAGTAGGCTTGTTCGTTATTGAACTTGGCCGATCCTAGCCAATAAATGCTGTCGGGACCGTGTTGTTCGCTCAGCTCCAGCACCTTGTCACCGATTTCCTCGATGGCCTGATCCCATTCGAGGCGCTGCCACTTGCCGTCGACCAGCTTCATCGGGTACTTCAGGCGCCGCGTGGAATGGCCGTGCTCACGTAGCGAAGCACCCTTGGCGCAATGCGCGCCGCGGTTGATCGGGTGGTCGAACGCGGGCTCTTGCTTGGTCCAGACGCCTTCCTGTACCTCGGCGTAGACGCCACACCCCACCGAGCAGTGAGAGCAGATGGTGCGCTTGGTTTCGACGGGAGCATCGGAATACGCCGTCTTTTCCTTGGCGTTGGCGGCCTGCATCATGCCATGGCCCATGAAGCCGGCAGCGGCGAGGCCACCCGTCGCCACACCACTGCGTTGCAGGAATTGCCGGCGGCTGATGCCCAGCCCACCCTGGCCGGTGGGTTGGGAGGATTTTCGAGTCAATCGCATGGTTATGTCCTCAGTTCCGGTTCTCTCGACCGTTTAGTCGCGCAAGGTGGCGTAGAAGGCCTTGACGTGATCGGTTTCGCGATACGTCGTTTCGCCGGCATCGGTGTCTTTTTCTTCATCTGACTGTGCTTGTGCCAAGGTGACATGGCCGACGGCCACGGCTGCACCCGCAGCGACCGTGCCCAGTCCGATGTTGCGCAAGAAGTGGCGCCGGGCGGGGTTGTTCGACGTTTTATTGTTCGACTCTTTCATGGGGCGACTCCTGTGGTCACTGAGCACCGTGATATTGCCGTCAGGCAGCGTCATGGGTGCAGGTCATGAGTGGGTGTCCCCTTCACTGTGCTTGGTTCCTTCACTGAGCTTAGTGGGGGTTGGCGAAAACGTGACGACTTGCGCGTCGGGGTCGCTCTGCAACTGGTTATCCTCGCGGGAGAAAAAGGCCTCCCCCAGCGCCCCGACGCTGGCATAGAACGGGTCTTCGACCTGGGCCAGGTCACGCATGAAACGTAGCGCCCAAGGGCTCAGGTGGCGTTTGAAAAAGGCTGCCTGTGCCTCGGCATGGGATTCGATGAGCATGGCCATGACTTCGCACATCGCCGAGAAATGATCCTCGGGCTCCTTGACGTGTGCGGCGCGCTCGTAGCCCAGGTGCTTGAGGTCGTGGCGCAGGGCCACTAACGGCATTTCCATCAGCGATCCGGTCAGGTACCAGGAGGCATACGGCACGAGTTGCCCCTGGATGACCCCAACCAGCAAGCCGAAATGCACATCGTGCAGCGTGCCGGGATGCGCGTGCTGGGCGGCCAGTGACAATGAGGCCCAGTGCCGCTTGAGTGCCGAGCTCTCGTCGTCGGGTTCGAGCGCGGAGAGAAAGTCGAGGAGCTCGGCATTGGGCGCCTCGCGCACCAGGCGGGCCAGCAATAGATAAACATCGGCGCGCAAGGCGTTGCGCTCTTCGAGAGCCGCAGAAAGCGACGCGGGCGTATCGGTTGAGTGCGTGTCGGTATGCTCGGATGTGGTCATGGTCATACCTTGAGCTGAGCGTTGGGGTCACGCGCCATGTCGTGCCAGATATCCTTGACGCGGCAGTCTTCGCACATTTCCAGTCGCTTGATGGCGTCGCCGGCGAAATAGGGATGATCGGCGAGTTTCTGCTTGATCGAGGCGATGGTGCTGGCGGTGGCAAAGGGCTTGCCGCAACTGATGCATTCGAATGGCGCCTCTTCCTTGACCGTCGCGACGTGGTTGCGGGTCTCTGGAGCGGCCATGAAACCGGGGTGCAGCGCTATGACTTGTTCGGGGCATGCGGTTTCGCAAAGCCCGCACTGCACACAGGCACTTTCTTGAAAGTTGAGAGCCGGTGATTGACCGGGGCTGCTGAGTGCCTGGGTGGGGCAGACCGCCACGCAAGCCATGCACAGCGTGCAGTTGTCGGTATCGATGTCGAGGGTGCCGAAAGGTGCACCCGCCGGCATGGCGACACGCGTCTCACGGGGCGTGCCGTGCGCGGCAAGGAAATCGAGAATGGCGTTGAGTGCCTCGCGCTTAGCGTGTGGGCGCTTCGTCTCCAGCCGTTCGCCGAGGGGTGGCAAGATCGGCAGTGCGTCGCGTGTGGCGATATCGCCTGCATCAATCAGGCTCAGGCGCCGAGGGTCGTGGCCCAGCGACTCGAGCATGGTAATGGCCTGTGCATGCTGGTCGCGTACCAGGCTCGCCAGTGACGGCGGCAGGGCATCATGCATGACGATGCGCACCTCGGCGGCGCCCCGGGCAATGGCGCCGAGCCAGTGATCCAGCCCCGCCGCGCCGATTTCCTCGAGGGGAACGTCTAGTACATGGCCCGCTGCTTCGGTGGTTTCGCTGGCTTGGGTTTCTTGATCGAGAAAACGCACCACCGCCGTATCGCCGCCTTCGGCTTGGTAGGTAGCAAGCAGACGCGCAATGTAATCGTCGAGGCTCTCCGGTGTGGGCAATGCATAACGAATGGCCCCGGTAGGGCAGACGCTGGTGCAACTGCCCGCACCGTGACAACGGAATGGGTCGATGACGATTTCCTGCTTGACACTCGAGATGGCGTCGGCGGGGCAGATATCGAGGCAGCGGGTGCAGCCGCTTTGGCCACGCCCGGCATGGGCGCATAGATCACTTTCGATCTGAAAGTAGCGCGGTTTTTCGAACTCGCCGATGCACGCCTGAAGATCCTGAATGGCCTGCGCGAGGGGTGTCGCTTGTGTAACGCGATGATACCCCGGCGGCGGCAATTCGTACTCCAACAGTGCCGGTGTGCCGAGATCGAGGATGGCATCGAAATGATCGCGTCCGAGGCTGGCCTGTGAAAGGGACTCACCGCCGTCGCGGGAGGTCAGATGAAATGCGCCCAGGTAACCTTCCAGGTGGGGGTCGGCGCAGGCGATATAGTGCGCATTGGTGATGTCGGATGCCTCGTAAACGTCATCCTGCGTCGCGATCAATGTCACACTGGCGAGCTCGCTGTCCACGAGCTGGTGGGCCGCCCGGTGGATCGCGTCCGCAGGGCCCACGATGGCGACATGGCCGTGACTTACGTAGCTCACGGTGGGCGGGGCGAGGTTCTGCGGCCATGATACCTGCTGCAGGGCAGCCTCACGGGCGGCTACATTACGTGCGTCGTCATTCAACGCGCGCGTATCGATGAACTGGGGCATGTCACCTCATCAACTTGTCGGTCTTGCCACGGGTCTTTGAATCTTGTCGTGCCAATCGTGTGGCATCGCGTCTCGGTCTTTGCCGAGCTTTATATAATGTTATGACTGCAGGTTAGATACCCGTTCTCGTCGCAAACGAAGGGCTTGCCGGGCAAGATACGGGAGTACTTGTGCAGCATTGAACTCCCCGGTGGGTCAACTTGACGCACCCGAGCGCCCAGATGGGTCATTTGGTGGCTTTTCTTCTGGCGGTCCTACCTCTTCTGACAGGCCTACCTCTTCCGGGCGGGATGTCTGCACGGCTTCAGAAGCGTCGTCTTTATCCTCTTCGGGGGGCATCTCGGATTGCAGTGCCGCCGCGTCGTCATGCTGTTCCGAGTCTTGGGACTCCGGCGCGTTTTCCTGGCGCAGCCATTGGCGCATGCGTGCACTGACCTCAGGCATCATTCGCATCAATTGCGAATAGTCCTCGTCGTAATCGTCGAGACCGTCGCGCACGTTGTAGTTGCCGACCTTGAACATGCGGCGCAGAGCGCGGCGCTTGAGGAGTTCCCCGACCCCCGGCAGCATGAAGGCTCGGAAATCGTCCCCGGCGCCGAGTTGTTCTGGTTCGGGGAGTTGCTCGTCCAATGGCCGATGCGGGTCGTAACCGGGGATCAAGGTCGCAGCGCGCGATGGCGTTTCGTTCGCTTCGCTCTGGGCAGGCGCGTGTGCCCGTTCCGATAGGGGGACCGTTGTTTCTTCGCTCGCTTTATCGAACGATGATGTGTCGCCGTGATCGCGTTTGCGCTGTGACCAGCGTTGCATGAAGCTCATGAAATCACTCCTGACTGGCGCGCCCGGCGCCTGCGCGTTTCTTCTTGCGGCCACCTTCGACACGTTCGCCATGACGCGCCAGGTAAGCTTCGATCCAGGCCTGTATCGCTAAAGGCATGGGGGTGTCGAGGACTTGGGTGTCACCATCCATCCAGTTGGCCGCGACTTCTTGGCTCGCGGTCAGTTCTCGCGGCGCGGGACCGTCGTCGGTCGTTTCGCAGCGCACGAACAGGCGGGGATGTTGGGAATTCAGGTTGAAACGATAGGCGGTACGTTCGGTGAGAAAGAGTGTCAGCGGCAGGACATGGGAGCCGCGATCATGGCACCCCATGTCTGCGATGTACCAGGCTAGGGACGTGAAGCCCTTGACCTCCTGGCGCTGGAAGGCCAGCTCGAGGCTTAAGTGTCTCAGATTATCGTCGGCCGCCATGATGGTTGCCTCCCTGTGAGATGAAACATGGCACGCTATGTCTGAATCATATAGCAAGCCGCGTGCCTGATAGTCCGGAAAATGCGTCATCGCCGTATATTTCCCTTGGGCATGCGTATCGCGCTTTGGGTATCCTGTCGCCACAAGAAGGAGGTGAGTATGTCCAATGTAGTGCTGAGTCGGGCGCGTATGCCGACAACGCTCGAGATCGCAGTGACTGACGAGTACGGTCAGCGTCGTCAGCAGGCGATCGCTGCCGAGCGCGCCTTGACGGTGTACTTGAACCGTCAGGAGATCGTCACCCTGATGACGCTGGGTGCTGAACCGGAAGCGCTGGTGCTGGGCTATCTGCGTAACCAGGGACTCTTGGCGCGTGCCGAGGATGTCGAAGCACTGCAGGTCGACTGGGACGTCGAGGCCGCCGCGGTCGTGACACGCGCCTTGCCTGAAGATCTTGACGCGCGCCTGGCTCAGCGAACCGTGACCACCGGCTGTGGGCAGGGAACGGTCTTCGGACGCCTACTCGATGCCACCGATCTGCAACCGCTACCGTGCGCACCGTTATCCCAGGCGGTGCTGTATCGCATGCTCGACAACCTGGGGCAGTTCAACGAGACCTATCGCAATGCCGGAGCCGTGCATGGCTGCGCGCTATGCCGTCAGGATTGCGTGCTGGGCTTCGTGGAAGACGTGGGGCGCCATAATGCGGTGGATACGCTGGCCGGTCGTCAATGGCTGGCGGCATTGGGAGAAGGTGTGCCGGAGGACACCGAACTGGCGACGGCGGATATTTTCTATACCACGGGGCGCCTGACGTCCGAAATGGTGCTCAAGGTCGCGCAGATGGGGATCAGCGTGCTGGTCTCGCGTTCGGGCATGACGCAGAAAGGCGTGGAGCTGGCGCAGCGTTTCGGCGTGCTGCTGGTGGCGCGGGCCAAGGGGCGCCATTTTCAGGTCGTCGACGAACAGGCGCGCCTGGTGCTGGATGCCATGCCGGCGCCACGCCCGGGGGACAAAGCGGTATCTCGGCATAAGGGCACCTTATGAGCGATTCATCCTCTACGTCGCCGTTTCTCAACGTGCATCAGGTCGCCGAGCTTCTGCATCTCAACGAGAAGAAGGTTTATCAGTTGGCCAGCGATGGCGCCATTCCCTCTACCAAGGTGACCGGTAAATGGCTATTCCCTCGACGCTTGGTCGAGCAGTGGATCCTCGAGTCCTGTCATCATGGGGTGCTGGCCGATCGTCTGATGGTGACCGGCAGTGACGACCCATTGCTCTCTGCGCTGATCATGCGACTCAATCAGCAGCAGCAAGGGCATGCTTTCTATGGTTATAGCGTGACCGGGACGCAACTGGGTTTGTCGCTGCTCTCGCAAGGCCGTGCCGATGTGTGTGCCATTCATTGGGGGCGGGCCGAGGAGAGCGAGTTGCGCCATCCCGCCTTGGTGAGAAGCCATAGCGGCTATCGTCATTGGGTGCTGGTGCGGCTGTTCCGCCGCAGCCAGGGGTTGATCATCCGGCCCGAGGACCGACACCAGCCTCACGACCCCTCGGGGCTTTTCGGTGCCAATCGGCGCTGGGCGATCCGCCAGGAAGGGGCAGGATCGCAGCGCTTCCTCAAGGAATGGTTGGCGGGGCATCAGTTACGACTCGATCAGCTTAACACCCAGGTCGTCGCGTATAGCGAGCGCGAGGTTGCTTCGCTCATCGCGCGTCACGAAGCCGATATCGGCCCGGGAACGCTGTCGGCGGCCAATGAATTCGGTTTAGGCTTCATTCCCATCACCGAGGAGGCGTTCGATCTGGTGACGCCGCGTAACGTGTATTTCCGGTCGCTATTGCAACAGATGTTCGATTATCTACACAGTGCCGCCGGCTTAACTCTGGCCCAGTCACTGGGCGGCTACACGCTCGAGGAATGCGGCAAGTTGTTGTGGCGGGGGGACGACGTCCAGCATACCTAGCCTCTCTACTGTGCTTATCGTCATGGCGTGGAAAAAACGGACATTGCTTCGTGTCCTGGGTTGTCTCGGTTCCCGTGGTCCATTATCTTCCCCGATTGGTGTGCATTATATGAAACAAATGCTGCTTTCTGGACGCAAGATACCTGCACTCTAAACATAAGTGCATTCTCAACAATACCGCTTTCAATAAACGAGTATCGTGATGAATCGAACAACGACTTCCCATGGGGCAAGTGAACTGACGCGCGTGCTGGCGCGCAAGGATGTGCTCGCATTGGCGTTCGGCGCCATGGTCGGGTGGGGCTGGATCGTCATGACCGGCAACTGGATCCAGTCGGCAGGAAGTCTAGGGGCCATCCTGGCCTTTGTCATCGGCGGCATTGCCATCGTGTTGGTGGGCTTGACGTACGCTGAGCTGGCCTCAGCCATGCCTCAGGTCGGCGGCGAACACGTATACAGTTATCACGCTTTAGGGCATTTCGCCTCGTTTCTCTGCACTTGGAGCATCGTGCTGGGCTACATGAGCGTGGTGTCGTTTGAGGCAGTGGCGTTGCCCACGGTGTTCGAGAATCTGTTCCCCGGTTATGCCGTTGGCCATCTGTGGACGATTGCCGGCTGGGAGGTCGAAGCTACCTGGGTGACAGTTGGCGTTATTGGCTCATTGGTCATGATGGCGATCAATTACATCGGTATTCGTACGGCGGCGCTGGTGCAAAAGCTGGTGACTGTGCTGATTCTGGTCGTGGGAGTAATGTTTATTACGGGCGCACTCTTCACCGGCGAGGCCGTCCACATGGAGCCGTTGTTCAACGTCGAGAACGGTCTTGTGGGCGGCATCATGACGGTCATGATCATGGTACCGTTCATGTTCGTGGGCTTCGACGTGATTCCCCAGGCGGCGGAGGAAATCAATTTGCCGTTTCGCGATATCGGCAAGGTGCTGATGATCTCGGTCATCTTGGCGGTATTCTGGTATGCATTGATCATTCTGGGCACATCGCTGATGCTAGACCCGGAGGCGCTGGAAGGGTCCACGCTGGCGGTGCCGGATGCCATGCAGGCCGTCTTCTCGGCGCCCTGGGCCGGCAAGTTAATGGTGCTGGCGGGGATCGCGGGCATCATCACGAGCTGGAACGCCTTTTACATCGGCGGCTCCCGTGCCGTTTATGCCTTGGCGCACGCGGGTATGCTGCCGGCGTTTCTGGGCAAGTTGCATCCGCGCTACAAGACGCCCAGCAACGCGGTGGTCATGATCGGGGCGGTGTCGTGCCTGGCGCCGTTCTTCGGCCGTCCGATGCTGGTCTGGCTCGTCGATGCCGGGGGATTGGGCATCGTCATTGCATATCTCTTCGTGGCGCTGTCGTTTGTGGTGATGCGTTATAAGAACGCTGATATGTCGCGTCCCTTCAAAGTGCCTTATGGCAAGTTGGTCGGCATCGTTGCGGTGGCGTTGTCGTTGGGGATGGTGAGTCTCTATTTACCGGGCAGCCCCTCGGCGTTGTTGCCGATTGAGTGGGTCGTCTTCGGAGCCTGGATGCTGCTGGGGCTGGCGATGTATCTATGGTCGCGCAAGCGCTACGGGGTGGCATACAGCGATCGCATGATGGCACGCGAACTATCCGGTGATAGTGCGGTGAAAGACATCGACTGAATGTCGCCGAGTGCGACGTGTAGCGATGACAAGACGCCCGGCTCAAGGCCGGGCGTCTTGCGTTACGCGTTCTCGCCGCGCGTGCATACGGAGAGCACTACGGCGTCTGATTCGCTGACCGACACCAGGGCATGGCCCATGTCGCTGTCGAAATAGATACTGTCGCCGTGGGTCAGGCGCAGCGGTTCATAGAACTCGGTGTATAGCAGGATATCGCCGTCGAGCACCATCAGGAATTCCTCGCCGTCATGGCGTACCCACTCTTGGAATTCATCGAAGCTACGGGCGCGAACGATGGTTTTGAAGGGAATCATCCGCTTCTGTGCCAGCTGCCACGATAACAGCTCATGCTCATAGGTAGGCGTGGGGTGTTGTTGGCCTTCGCCGACACGTGTCAGGTCTCGGCGACCGAGTGTATGTGACTGCGGCTTGGGCGGCGTCAGCAGTTGCGGCAGATCGATTCCGAGGCCGCCGATAAGTTTCTGCACGGCGCTGAAGGTTGGCGAGATCTGATCGTTCTCGATCTTGGATAGCGTCGAACGCGCTAAGCCGGTACGTTGGCTGACATCTTCCAAGGTCCAGTGGTTGGACAGGCGAATTTCCTTGAGGCGCTCACCCAGACGTAGCGGCTCGACGAACGCTTTGCGTCCAGAGGCGATGCGCAGGGCGGCGTCGCTATCGGTTTGGGTAGCCATGAGCTCCACAATAGGAAATAAAGTTTCCGTTAGGATACCACAGCCCAATGGGCGCGGGGCGAGTCGGACGTCGTTCGGAGGCGCTCACGGGTCGCCTAGAGGAAAGCCCAGTAGCGCCTTGAGATGTGCCTCGACACTGGTCCCCAAAGCATCCAGATGGTAGCCCCCCTCGAGTACCGATACTAAGCGTCCTTCGGCGTATACACGGGCGATATCCAGGGCGAGCTGCGTTACCCAGAAGTAATCGGGCTCGAGGAGGTTAAGGTCCGCCATGGGGTCGTCGCGGTGCGCATCGAAGCCCGCCGAAAGCATGATCAACTGTGGTTTGAAGGCTTGCAGGGCGGGAAGCCAATGTGTTTCCACGCCGCGTCGGAACGCTGTGCCGTCGCTGCCGGCCATCAAGGGCGTGTTGACGATGTTGTCCCATGTGCCGTTCATATAGCGCCAAGGGTAGAAGGGCGTTTGGAAGCTCGAGCAGACTAGAACGCCGGGGTCGTCCTTGAAGATATCGACCGTGCCGTTGCCCTGGTGGACGTCGAAATCCAGCACGGCGATGCGCTCGACGCCATAACGCTGGCGGGCATGGGCCACCCCGATGGCGACGTTGTTATAGAAGCAAAAGCCCATCGCTGAGCTGCGCTCGGCATGATGCCCGGGGGGGCGCACGGCGCAGAAGACGTTATCCGCCTGGTGACGAAAGACCTGGTCCACGCCACGTACGACCGCGCCGGCGGCGACACGTGCGGCGGCCAGCGTGCCTTGGTTCATGTGGGTCTCGCCGTCCAGTTCGCTCAAGCCTTCCTGTGGGGCGTGAGCCTCGAGCATCTCCAGATACTGCGGACAATGCGCAAGGGCGAGCGTCTGCGCTTTTACCGGCTGCGCTTCGGATTGCATGGTATGCGTCAAGACACCGCTCAAGGCCAAGCGTGCGCGTATGGCTTCAAGGCGCTTGGGGCTCTCGGGATGGTTCGGCCCCATGAAATGCTGCATGCAATCGGGGTGGGTGATATACGCAGTGATCATGGGAACTCCATCCAGAGGATGTCTATCGGCTGAGACGATGGGCGCATGCTGTCCGCGGAGGACCTTAAGGCCTGATAGGATGTGAGAACAGTGCCTATAGGTCGAACGATGCCACGTCACTGCGGCCATGACGAGAGGCCTGCGTTGAGTTTAGGCCGCCTGGGCGGTTGGTGAGCGGCAAAGTCGGATCAAGCGGGAGAGATTGCTGTGGGAACGCGTTTTCTGCGTCACTTCTTCGAGCCACATAGCGTGGCAGTAATCGGCGCTTCGGAAAAGCCGCATTCAATGGGCGGTATGGTGCTTGGCAATCTGCTTGAGGCGGGATTTTCCGGCACTCTTTGGGCGGTGAACCCGCGCGGTTATGACACGGTCTACGGCGTCACCTGCGTAAAGCGTATTGCGGATTTGCCCGCCGTGCCGGATCTGGCGATCCTCTGCAATCCGGTAGAAGGCGTGCCGCGGAGCATCGAGGCACTGGGCAAGTTGGGCGCGCGCGCGGCCTTGGTGCTGTCGGGGGGCTCATATCTCGACGATCGAACACAGGATGGCGGTTCGCTTCGAGAGCGTATGCTCAAGGCTGCGCTGCGCTCGGGAATCCGCGTGTTGGGGCCGGAGTGTCTGGGGATCGTGGTGCCCGGCAGCAAGCTCAACGCCACGTATGCCAGCCAGCCGATCAAGGCGGGACGTGTCGCCTATCTAGGGCAGTCGGGGATGCTCGGCAATGCCATGATCGACTGGGCCGCGGGCCGCGACATCGGCTTTTCGCATTTGGTGACATTGGGCGACAGCGTTGACGTGATGCTGTCCGACCTAATGGATTACATCAACCAATACTCGCCGACACGTGCCTTGCTGCTGCATCTGGAACGAGTACACGATGCGCAGCATTTCATGACTGCGTTGCGTGATGCCTCACGACACCGGTTGGTGTTGGCAATCAAGAGCGGACGCTCGGTTCAGTCGACACTCACCCATGAACCGCAGACGCCAGGGATCGATAATCGCGACGTGGTGTTTGATGCAGCGCTGGCGCGCGCAGGGGTCGTGCGCGTGGATGATTCCGATGAGTTGTTCGATGCATTGGAAACACTGACGCGCATGCGTCCGTTGCGTGGTGACCGCTTGGCCATCGTGGCGAATGGTCTGGGACCGGCGCTCTTGG
Source organism: Chromohalobacter canadensis (assembly GCF_029544075.1). Lineage (GTDB taxonomy): Bacteria > Pseudomonadota > Gammaproteobacteria > Pseudomonadales > Halomonadaceae > Chromohalobacter > Chromohalobacter canadensis_A. The sequence continues at coordinate 208,883 of NZ_JAJQJH010000003.1, forward strand.
CGATCGACAAGCTGGTGATCGCGGGGGGCAAGCTGGCGGAATTAACCGACGTTACCCGCGATGCACTGGTGCAGGGGGAGTTCGATGTCAGCTTGCCGGGGCGTAACCCTGTCGATTTGGGCGGTAACGCCTCGCCTGAGCGGTTCGTCGATGCGTTGGAAATTGTGGCGGCCGATGCCAACGTGGACGCCGTACTGGTGGTACACGCACCGACTCGTCTGGCGCCTTCCAAAATGACGGCCGAGGCGTTGATCGCCAACCGCAAACGCTTCAAACGCAACCTGCTTACCAGTTGGATGGGGCTCGAGGAAGCGCTCAAGGCACGCCATGAGTGCAATTTGGCGGGTATCCCCACCTATATCTCCCCAGAGAAAGCGGTCAAGGCTTTCATGCACATGGTCGACTATCAGCGTGTGCAGACGCTCCTGCAGGAAACGCCGCCAAGCTTGCCTTTTACCACACAACCCGACATTCGCGCCCGCTGCCATCGGTTGATCGCCTCGGCCAAGCAGCGTGAACGTGATCGCCTGACACATCAGGAAACCGCCGAGGTACTGGCCGCCTATGGCATACCGTCGGCACCGAGCAAGTATGTCTTCGGCCCCGAGGAAGCGCTTCAAGCGGCGCGGGACATCGAAGGTCCCATGGCACTGAAGATCGTGCATGCAAATAACTGCGTGCCGTTTCGCTACCGCAAGCACCCCCATAAGCTCTCTGCGGGCTTGCTGCAAGACCTCGAGACACCGGAGCAGGTGGCCGATGGTGTGCGGCGCCTGGGGGACAAAGTCCGCGAAAAATTCCCCGAAAGCCCAATTTTCAGCTATTGCCTGCAACGTATGCAGCGCGGCAAGGCGTCGATGCAGCTCTGTGCGGGCATTACGCGTGACCCGGTGTTCGGTCCGATCATTGTCTTCGGTATTGGCGGTTACAAGATCAATGTGCTGGCGGATCGTCAGGTGGCCTTGCCGCCCCTGAACATGACCCTGGCCAATGAGTTGGTATCGCGTACGCACGCGTACCGCCTGATCCGTGAGCACGCCGCCGACCCCGAACAAGACGTCGAGCGCCTTTGCGAATTACTAGTCAAGCTCTCGCAGATGGCGTCGGATTTGCCTGAACTCCAGGGGTTGGAGCTCAATCCGCTATTGCTCAACCGCGATGGTGTCGTGGCGGTGGACTTTGCCATGGACCTGGGGCAGCCCGCGCGTCATGCGATCATGCCGTACCCCGAGGAACTTCGTGAATGGCGGGCGTTGGGCAATGGCATGGATGTCGAAGTGCGCCCGATTCGGGGGGAGGACGCGCCGCTGATTACGCTATTCCACGAGCAGCTCTCCGAAGAAAGCATTCGATTTCGTTATTTCCACCACAAGGCGGATCTGACCCAGCGCGACTTGGCCGTACTGGCACAGATCAATTACGACCGTCAAATGGCCTTCATCGCCGAGCATGCGCGACCCGATGGCAGTAAGGAAATGCTGGGTGTAGTGCGTGTGTGGAACGATCCGGACAACATCCGCACGGAATTTTCCGTGATCATTCGCGATGATCTCCACGGGCATGGCCTCGGTAGCCTGCTAATGGAAAAGATGATCCGTTACTGCAAGGGCCTCGGCATCCTCGAGATGGTCGGCACGGTGATGCTCGACAATCAGCCTATGCGCGCATTGCTGAAACACCTGGGCTTCAGTTTCCGCTATAACATGGAAGAACAGGTGGTCGAGGCCTCCTTGCGGCTCAACGAGCCAAGCAACGATTGGCAGCGTCACCGTCTGGAGAGTTCGACGGACTAAGGCTTCTTGGCTTATTCCCCGATGTCGCGGTGAAGCCGTTGAAGGTCGGCTTCGTCGCTTGTAGAGCTCGGCGATCGAGTATGATCGAGGCGCCTGGCGGCGCGTGCCGGGTTATTGAACCATGGATCAATCATCAGCTGTTTTTATTTGAAGCAATATCAATAAGTAGGTATGATTCGATACGAAACATAACGAAATTTTATCTTCATGATCATCTCTTATCATCTCCATGACCATAATAAGAGCCAGGAGACTGACCCGCCAGATACTCACAACGTGACAACGTGACATTGCTGAGCGCTCTTGCTTCGCAAGGGCATGGCGACGACTTGACCAAAGCAGGCAAGCCTATGACTGAAACAGACGAAACCAATATCAAGATTCAGGTGCGCGGCCTGAGCAAGGTGTTTGGCTCCCAGCCTAAGAAAGCACTCGAGCTGCGTAACCAAGGGAAAAAGCGTCCCGAGATTCTTGAAAAAACCGGCCAGACCCTGGGTCTTTCCAATATCGACTTCGATGTACGTGAAGGTGAGCTTCTCGTCATTATGGGTCTGTCGGGCTCCGGGAAATCGACGTTGATTCGCTGTCTCAATCGCCTCATCGAGCCCACCGAGGGCGATATCGTGATCGATGGTCAGAACATTCCCAAGCTCAGTGAGAAAGAGCTGCTGGAGTGCCGCCGCCGTCACTTCTCGATGGTTTTCCAGAATTTCGCGTTGTTTCCGCATAAAACCGTGCAGGAAAACGCAGAATATGGCCTTGAGGTTCGCGGCATCGAGAAAAAGTCTCGCGTGGAAAGCGCTCGTAACTCACTCAAGCAGGTAGGCCTGGACGGCTGGGAAGATGCTTACCCGAGCCAGCTTTCCGGGGGCATGCAGCAGCGTGTCGGCCTGGCCCGTGCGTTGGCTAACGATTCTACCGTGATGCTGATGGATGAGGCATTTTCGGCACTCGATCCGCTGATCCGCAAAGATATGCAGCAGGAACTGATCGAGCTGCAGCATCGTATGAAGAAGACCACGATCTTCATCACCCACGATCTTGATGAAGCGATCAGCATCGGGGATCGCATCATCCTTCTCAAGGATGGTGAAGTCGTTCAGATGGGGACGCCCGAAGATATCCTGACGCGGCCCGCTGACGATTATGTGGCACGCTTCGTCGAGGGCGTGGATATGTCGCGCATCTTCACGGCAAACAGTGCCATGCGTTCTGTGCGTGCCACGGCGCGTGATAGCGACGGCCCGCGCACCGTGTTGCGCAAAATGAGCGACAACGGACTCGACTCCATCTACGTCATCGGTCGTGACCGCACCTTGCTGGGCATCGTAAATGTCGACGACGTCGATGCCGCGGCCAAGGCTGGCAAGGACACGATCAACGAGTTGATCCAGAACGACTTCCCGAAGGCCGGTCCGGATGAACCGATGAACAATCTCTTTGCCATGTTTAACGATAAAAGCTATCCGATCGCCATCGTCGACGACAACCAGCGTCTATTGGGGGTGGTCGTGAAAGGTGCGGTACTCGAAAAACTGGCTGAAGCGGGAGAGCACTGATGGCGATTGATATTCCACGCATTCCCCTCGGCGATGGCATCGAGGGTGGTCTCGATTTTCTAACATCCCATTATTCCATGGTGACGCGAGGCATCTCACGTGTCACACAGAGTGGGATCACGGTACTCAACGATGGGTTAATGTGGCTGCCCGAGTGGGCACTCATGGCGATCATTGCACTGATCTGCTGGCGGGTTGCCAACTTGCGCCTAGGGATTGGCGCGGTGTTGGGACTGGCCTTGATCTGGAACCTTGGGCTTTGGGACCCGATGATCGAGACCTTGACGCTGGTGGTGATCGCCACCTTTGTTGCGGTAGTCATTGCCATGCCACTTGGGGTGCTCGCGGCCATTTCGGATCGCTTCTATAGTGTCATCATGCCGGTTCTGGATTTCATGCAGACCATGCCGGCTTTCGTTTACCTGATTCCGGCCATTCCGTTTTTCGGTATTGGGTCAGTGTCGGCTATTTTTGCCACGGTGATCTTTTCGATGCCGCCGGCGATACGCTTCACTACGCTGGGTATTCGACAGGTGCCCAAGGACTTGATAGAGGCGGCGGATGCGTTCGGTGCCACGCGTAGTCAGAAGCTGATCAAGATTCAGTTTCCGCTGTCCTTGCCGACGATCATGGCCGGCATCAATCAGACGATCATGCTAGCGTTGTCGATGGTCGTTATCGCGGCAATGATCGGGGCCGATGGCCTGGGCAGCGAAGTGTGGCGCGCCATCCAGCGTCTGCGTCCTGGCGATGGTTTCGAAGCAGGTATTGCTGTAGTGATCCTCGCCATGTTGCTGGATCGCATTACGCAGGCGCTTCGCAAGCCGAAAAAGAAAGCTAGCTAAGAAGCAAGGCGTAACAAAACGCCATGTATCGAGCATATGCTCGAAAAGGAACGGCTGCGGCCGTTCCGGCAGGATCTCCCATCAATAAGAGAAGGGGAAAAACGATGACACGCACTCCATTGACGAAAGCCGTACGCTATGGCGCCATCATGATGGCCGCCGGTGCAGGGCTCAATGCGGGCATCGCGCAAGCGCAGGACAGCAAGGGTGATATCACGCTCGCCTATGTCGAGTGGTCTTCCGAAGTGGCCTCCACCAACGTGGTGCGAGCGGTGCTCGAAGAGCAGGGCTACAACGTGGAAATGTCCTCACTGTCTGCCGCAGCGATGTGGCAAGCCGTAGCGTATGGTGATGCCGATGGCATGGTGGCGGCATGGTTGCCTTCCACGCATGAACAGTACCTGAATGAGGTGGGCGACAAGGTCGAGAACCTGGGGCCGAACCTTCAAGGTACCAAGCTGGGGCTTGTTGCTCCCTCTTATACCGATATCTCATCTATTGATGAACTCGATGACAAAGCGGATATGGTCAACGACGAGATCGTGGGCATTGATCCGGGTGCCGGTCTGATGAATCTGACCGAAAAGGTTATCGAAGAATACGATCTAGGTGACGCCATCAACCTGCAATCGGGCAGTGGCGCTACTATGACGGCGGCGCTGGATAGTGCCATCAAGAACGACGAGGACATCGTCGTCGCCGGTTGGACACCGCACTGGATGTTCGCACGCTGGGACCTTAAGTATCTGGACGATCCCAAGAACGTCTACGGTGGTGCCGAGCACATCAACACCGTCGTGCGCCAAGGGCTGAAGGAGGATATGCCGGAAGCCTATGCCATTCTCGATAACTTCGAGTGGACGCCGGAGCAGATGGGCGAAGTGATGCTCATGAATCAGGAAGAAGATTCCGATCCGTACGAAAACGCCAAGAAGTGGGTTGACGAGAACCCCGAAGTCGTCGATGAGTGGGTAAACGGCGACAGCTGATAGGCGCTACTTACGACACTATTTGTCGAAGAGTGTTGAAGCAGACGCCCGGTCCTTAGTGGACCGGGCGTTTTGCATGGTGGGCTCGCTGACGTGCTGGATGGGGGCAAGCCTTGAGATTAAGGCGCCAAGCGCGTTTTGCTCCAGGCTGAATCCTGCTCGTGATGGCGATAGCGAATACGATCATGGAGACGATTGGATTGGCCTTGCCAGAACTCCAGAATATATGGCCTAACACGATAGCCACCCCAGTGAGGGGGACGCTCGACGCTTTGATCGGAATAGACCTGTTCGAAGCGTTGCTTGCGTTCTTCCAGCCATTCGCGGTCGGGAATTTCCACGCTTTGCTGGGAAATCCACGCGCCTAGCTGGCTGTCCCGAGGGCGGCTGGCGAAATACTCATCCGAGATGTTGGCCTCGGCTTTTTCCACGCGCCCCTCGATACGTACCTGCCGGTGTAGTGTGGGCCACCAGAACACCAGGGCAGCATGAGGGACATTCGCCAGCTCACTACCCTTGTGGCTTTGGTAGTTGGTGAAGAACACGAACCCTTGCTCGTCGAAATGCTTGAGCAATACCACGCGGGCATGAGGGAGCCCTTGGCTATCGACGGTGGCCAACGTCATGGCATTGGGATCTTGAGGTTCATGCTCGCGGGCGGCCGAGAACCAGGTCTGAAACAAGTCTATGGGCGATGCCGGCGTGTGCGCGTCGGAGAGTGTCTCGCCGGCGTAATCGCGTCGCAGGTCAGCGATATCGTAATTCATGGTCTTCCTCTCCTAAGTGTGCATCCATCTTTATTAGGCGGCGGTATTCGGCGGACATTCCCGATGAATGCTGGCATATCCAGGCGAATACGGTGATACCCATCAGGATAGCGCTCTAGGCGGTCGAGATAGGTAAAAGTCGTCATGTCGATGGCAAGACCTCAACCACTATTATGCGCGTATGCGCGCGCGAAGCATGAACGTCATCCTTAATACAGCGTGAGGGTCAGGGTGTCTGCCACCAGGCATACAAGGCAAATACCGCGCCACACGCCAGCCAGCCGAGTACCGCATAGGGCAAGTTCCAACGCATCATGTCCCGGGACTTGATACCGTAGCGCACGCATAGCGCGAGGTTACTGCCTGACAAAGGACTACAGCCGGTCCCCAGCGCCCAACTCATGAGAAACAGCATGCCCAGCAAAGTCGGATCCGGTTCCAGAGGTTGCACGAGCGGCGCGATCGTGGCGATGCCGACAAGCGGGTGAATACCCACGAACGCCAATATCACCAGAATACCTTGCGTGATCCAGGCGGCGAAACTCCCGAAATGATCAAGCGGAAGAAACTGTCGATCCGGTGTACTGGCCAGCAGGGCAGCGAGACCGCTCGAGATGAGCCCAGCGGCGAGAAACAACGCGAATTGGGGCCCCAGGCGCGGCAACCCATCGTTGAGCTGTTTATGCAATCGCTCACGGCGCTCGCGCGAGGGGACCAGCAGCGTCGCGAACAGCGGCGATACGATGCTGATGATCAAGGGGATAGATAAGCTTGGCCAGATGAGGTGTGTCACGATGACGCTTAGCGCCAGTACGCTGGGTAATACAAGACTGCTCTTGCCGAGGGGGTAACCGATGAATTCACTGGGCAGGCGCAGCGCATCGATTGCCACCAGCGCTAGCAGGAGCACCGATGCTAGAAGCCCCCACGGGAGCAATGCTAGGAAGTCGATTCCCGGTGCATAGGTCAGGGCGACCCCCATGGCGACGAAGAATGGCGACCAGGCCGCCGCTGCCGGGAAGGCGCGTCCCAGGACGATCGCCTGTTGGCGTGTCAAGCGTCCTTGGCGCTGCATGCGATCTCCGAACAGAAACAGTACGGAAAGATTGATGACCGCCCCGAAGAGGTGAACGCCCAGCAATGTGCCCCAGAAGCTGCCGGCCCGTTGGTCCTTTGTATCGTCATCGTTAAGCGGGCGCGCCATGGAGAGAAAGCTGACGCCGGCGAACATCATCAGCAAGGGTTGATTGACGCTGAGTCCGGAAGCCAGCGAGGCCGGCGTCTCGCGCCATAGAGCGACGCCCCAGATGATCACTCCGGCGAGGCCCAGCCATGTGGCTTGCCGTCGGGAGGCCCGTGGCAGTTGCAAACTCAGTCGCAACGTCGCGAGCCATCCCAGAATCGCGGCTGGCCATAACGGCAGGTGGAGCAACGAGCAAGCGATACTGACCACGAGCATCGCAAGGATGAGGCAACTCGACGGGCGTAGCGGCATTCCTCAGCCTGTCAGCTGTTGCCGGCGCCAGCGCGCGTACGCGGCGGCGCTGACGAACAAGACGAGGGCTGCGAGTGTTTCCAGTGTCCCCCATGCCAGCCGACCCGGTAGCTGGGCGATCATCAGCCCCTGCAAGATATACAGCAGGCTGACGAACGCTAGCATGACGTGTCCACGCGGGCGTCTGGTGATAATAGGGGGTAGGAAGAGCACCAGTGGCAAGAGGCGGACGGCGATCGGCATCAGGCCGATCTGGCCACTGGCATGCAGTTGCCAACCGCCGAGAATCTGCAAGATAGCCAGTGCCGCCAAGCCGCCCCAGACGCCCCGACGTGCCTGTGTCGTGACATATGCTAAGCCGTGGCGTGTCGCCAGTTGATCGAGCTGTTGACGCATCATTTGGCCTCATGAAGCGAGCGCATTGCCAGGGCGAGACGCCCTAACCGCTCACCCTGGGCGCGAGCCAGCGCTATTTCGTCGTCATCCAGGGGGCGATCTGCTTGTGCGCCGGCTAGGTGGCTCGTGCCATAGGGGGTACCGCCGGATTGCGTTGTCAGCAAGCGCGTCTCGCGATAGGGCACGCCTGCGTAGACCATGCCGTGATGCAGAAGTGGGATTAGCATTGTCAATAGTGTGGCTTCCTGACCGCCGTGCAGGCTGGCCGTGGAGGTGAACGCAGTGGCGGGTTTGTCGGCGAGTACGCCGTTCATCCAAAGCTCGCTGGTGGTATCCAAAAAGTATTTGAGGGGCGAGGCCATGTTACCAAACCGTGTGGGACTGCCTAGCGCCAGACCATAGCAGTGGCGGAGATCGTCTAAGGTTGCGTAGACGGCCCCCTCAGCGGGAATTTCCGGGTCGACCGCTTCGCATGTCGTGGAAACGGGGGGAACGGTACGTAACCGTGCCGCGATGCCGGAGATACTTTCCACGCCGGCGGCGAGCTGCTCCGCCATCTCTCGCGTGGCGCCATTCCGTGAATAGAACAGTACGAGTACATAGGGTGTTGCATAAGCAGGGCGAGTCATGGGAGGCCTCGTGTCGTGGGACATCGATCATTCGATCAAGTCGAGAAGAGCTTCCGGGGGACGACCGATGCGGGCACGTGTGCCATCGTCGAGTATCGGACGTTGCATAAGCCGAGGATTGTCGGCGATGGCCTGCAAGCGTTCCTCGTCGCTGGGATCTTTAAGCGCCAAGTCTTTCCATTGGGCTTCGTTGGTGCGAACCAGGGCCGGCACGCCGTTTTCGAGCCGCTGTGCGAGACTACGGAGGTGCGTGATATCGAGTGGATCATCGAGATAGCGATGAACGCTGACATCAACACGCCGGGCCTCGAGCAGGGCCAGAGCCTCTCGCGACTTGGAGCAGCGTGGGTTGTGGTAAAGTGTAAAAGTCGTCATGCCTTAACTCCGGCAGATGGGGGCGACGAATCAAATAATTAGCCAAGCATTGTAGAGTGCCACATGCGACGCCCACAACTCCTCGACCGCCGCTGGCCCGCCCTCATCCTGCGTAGCCTGCGTGAACTGATACAGCGTTTCGATGCTCACGATGGGCTCAAGACTGCCTCGGCGTTGACCTATACCACCTTGTTCGCCGTGGTTCCTTTCATGACTGTCGTTTATGCGATGCTGTCGGCCATTCCCAGTTTTCAAGGCATCAACGAACAACTTCAGAGCCTGATCTTCAGCCAATTCGTGCCCGCCACGGGCTCGGCACTGGTCGAGCATCTGCGTGACTTCTCGCGCCAGGCACGTAGCCTGACGTTGATCGGGCTGATCTTCCTGTTGGTGACGGCCGTCCTGATGATGGTCACCGTCGAAAGGGCATTCAACACGATTTGGCATGTTTCGCGCAGTCGGCGGGGGGTGTCCAGCTTTCTGTTGTATTGGGCAGTGCTGACGCTTGGTCCGCTGTTGGTCGGTTCCGGGTTTCTGCTGTCTTCCTATCTGGCGTCATTGACGCTGGTGCGTGGCGCCGCTGATGTGCTGGGCGGGCCGGCGACCTTCCTGCGCCTGTTGCCGCTGACGCTGAGTTTCACGGCATTTGTCTTCATCTATATGGCAGTCCCCAATTGCCGCGTTCGGTTTCGGCATGCCGTGGCCGGGGCAGGGATGGCGGCATTGGCGCTGGAGCTTGCCAAGGGTGCCTTTTCGCTTTATGTCACCTATTTCCCTTCCTATCAGGTGATTTACGGCACCTTCGCGGCCGTTCCCTTGTTCTTGATATGGGTGTTCCTGTCTTGGGCGATCGTGTTGGTAGGGGCCGAGCTGGCCGCTTGGCTGAGCGAGCGGCGGCGTGTCGAATGGCGCTATTGGCCGCCGTTCTGGCAAGCCTTGGGCGTAGTGTCTCGACTTCACGAAGCGCATCAGCATGGACGATCGATTGCTGCTCGAGAATTGACGATGTGGCTGGGGCTGCGGTACACGGAAGTGATGACGCCTCTGGAAAAGCTGGGGATCGCCGCTCAGCTCGATAATGATCGTTGGATGCTGGGGCGCGACTTGGGCGCGCTGACGCTCTGGGAGTTTCAGCGCGCCATGCCATGGCCGGTGCCACTCGGCGAGAATGCGCCGGCGAGTGAAATGGCCCTTGTGCATGCTGCACTCCAGGAAGCCGAAGACCACCGCCAGAAAGTGTTGACGCAGCCCATGGAATGTCTACTGCACCCACCTCGAGAATGAAAGGAGCCTTCATTGAAGGTACTTTTATACCGTTATCTATTATGCATAGAAAATATAAAAACTAAGCTTCTCACAAGCGTTGATAGGCCCAAGCGCTTTGTCCGTTATCGAGCTTGACGTTGACACGTCGATAACGCTCCCCCAAGTGTTCGTAACGATCCAAACGTTGGAGCTCATCGCTTGTGACCGAAAGGGTATATCCATCGACCTGCTCATTCGGTGCCGGTGAAATATCCAGCTCATCTCGGGTATAACCTCGGAGCGTAGCGGGTGTTGCGGTACCGGCACGTCCCATGACCAGCCAGCGGATCGGGGCATAACGTAGAGTGCCGTAGACGAACACCGTATGATGCTCAAGGCGACGATCAATGATCGGCGGGTGGGCGGGCGCTTCATAGCCATAGGGGCTCTGGAAGGTGTACCAGAGATAGCTGAATCCGAGGGCGATAGCGATCACGGCGAGAAGCCCGATTCTATAGACCCAGCGCATTGGCATCCCCCAAGTTCTTGAAGCAGCGATGCTGCGGACGAGTGAGGAGGCACCCGCGTTTACGCTTGCCGCCAAGGGCGGGGAGTGTGGCATTATCTCGTTAGCTTGGGAACCGTCGAGGCTTCCCGAGATTGTAGGCCATAGGAGAGCAAGCCAATGAGCCAGCACATGCGGGACGATCTATTTCGGCAGGCGTTAGGGGAAGACGTCCAGCCCTTGACTAAAGGCCGCGACAAGGCGGACGTTGAACATTCACCCTCCGCTCCTTCTGAGGCTCAATTGGCTCGCCGTGCTCAGGCTGAGGCCGATGACAAGGAGAGCAACTTCTTATCCGATGAATTCGTCGATCTGCTTGGGCCGGCCGACCCTATCGAGTATCGCCGGGATGGTATTCAGATCGGCGTGCTCGAACGGTTGCGTCATGGCGGCTATGCCCCGGAGGCGTATTTGCACGTGCAGAAAAGGCCGCTTGAGGTGTGCCGCCGCGAATTGTTTCGGTTCATACGAGACGCGCGAGAGCATGATCTGCGCTGTGTATTGATCGTGCATGGTCGCAGCAAGGAAGCCGAAGGGCAGGCGAATATCGTACGCTCGTACATCGGTAAATGGCTGGCGCAATTCGACGACGTACAGGCTTATGTCTCGGCGCATAAAAGCCACGGCGGTTTGGGTGCCACCTATGCCATGTTGCGGAAGTCGGAGCGTGCCCGCGCCAGAAATCGCGAACGCCAGCAGAAACGGCGGGGGTAGTTCTCTATCTTGGATGATAAAGCGGGGGAGAAGGCCGACGTCGTTCTCATGTGAATCGCACGTCGGCCAGTACCTGCTCAGTGTCAGGCGCTTTCGCGCATACGCCGTCTGAACAAGGGTTCCGGCGTGTCGGTGCCGGGCTGATAGCTGAGGCTGAACGTATCCAGAGCGTTGAGCGCATCTTCGACGACTTGATCCTCGCGTAGCAGGAAGGCATCGAAGCCGCAGCGCGACATGTAATACAGCTGATCGATCAAGACATCCCCAACCGCGCGAATCTGACCCCGGTACCCATGGCGCTCCCGCAGCTGACGCGCGATGCTATAGCCACGGCCATCGGTGAACTTGGGAAAATCGATCGCGATCAGCGGCGCATCGAGTAGTTGCTCGGCGAGCTCGAGGGTGAGCTCGGTATCGCTGGCCAGCAGCGGTGCGACGTCATCGCCGGGCGCTTCTTGCCACTCCACCAGCGGGAGGATGACACGCCCGTTCTCGGGGCGTGATGCATCTTCTTCGCAAAGTACCCATTCATCGTCCTGGATGCGGCGATCGGCAATCAGGGTGCGTGGCTGATCAGGCATAGACATGCTCCTTGAAGGGCTTCAAGCCGATGCGGCGATACGTATCGAGGAAGGTTTCGTCGGCCGTGCGCTCCCCGACGTAGACCTTCAGCAGCTTATCGATCACGTCGGTCACATCTTCACGGTAGAAGGAGGGGCCGAGAATCTTGCCCAGCGACGATTCGTTGCCCTGACTGCCGCCCAGCGAGATCTGATAGTACTCCTCGCCTTTCTTGTCGACGCCGAGAATGCCGATATGTCCCACGTGGTGGTGTCCGCAAGCATTCATGCAGCCGGAGATGTTGAGCTCCAGCGGCCCCAGATCATACAGAAAGTCGAGGTTTTCGAAGCGTTCCTGAATTTCCTGGGCGACCGGGATCGACTTGGCATTGGCCAGTGAGCAGTAATCGCCACCGGGGCAGCAGATCAGATCGGCCAGCGTGCCCACGGTGGGGTTGGCCATGCCCAGCGTCTCGAGTCGTTGCCAGAGGTCTTCCATGCGATCCACCGGCACATCGGTCAGCACCAGATTTTGCTCGTGCGTGACGCGCAGCTCGCCATAACTGAATTCGTCGGCCAGGTCCGCGACGGCGGCCATGTCTTCGGAGGTCACGTCGCCGGGCGAATGATCGTGACGCTTGAGCGATAGCGTTACGGCCTTGTAACCGGGGACCTTGTGGTCGGTGACATTGTTGGTCACAAAGCGGGCAAAGGCACGGTTTTCCCCGCGCAGGTGCTCATAAGCCTGAATGGCGTCCTCGGCGACATCACGACGGGGCGGCTCGACAAAGTGGCCGCTCACGGCGGAGATCGCCTCGTCGGTCAGCGTTTGGGGGCCATCCTTGAGATGCGCCCATTCCGCCTCGGCACGACGCCGGAACTCGTCGATGCCCAGTGCTTTGACCAGAATCTTGATGCGCGCCTTGAACTTGTTGTCGCGTCGACCGTATTGGTTGTAGACGCGCAGGATCGCTTCGAGATACGTCAGCAGGTGTTGCCACGGCAGGTCTTCGCACATCACGCTGCCGATCATCGGGGTGCGGCCCAGACCGCCGCCAGCAAGTACCTTGACGCGCACTTCGCCGGCTTCGTTGCGCCAGAAGCGCAGGCCTACGTCGTGCACCTGGATGGCGGCGCGGTCTTCTTCGGCACCGGTCACAGCGATCTTGAACTTGCGTGGCAGGTAAGCGAACTCGGGGTGGAAGGTCGACCACTGACGAATGAGTTCGCACCAAGGGCGCGGATCGACATCTTCGTCGCTGGCGATGCCGGAGAACTGATCGGTCGTGGTGTTGCGGATATCGTTACCGCTGGTCTGGATGGCATGCATCTGCACGCTAGCCAGGTCGGCCAGGATGTCCGGTACGTCCTCGAGTTTCGGCCAGTTCAGTTGCAGATTGGTGCGTGTGGTGAAATGGCCATAGCCGCGATCGTAGCGTGCGGCTATCTCGCCCAGCTTGCGCAGCTGATAGGAGGCCAGCATGCCGTATGGAATGGCAATACGCAGCATCGGCGCATAGCGCTGGACATAAAGGCCATTCTGCACGCGCAGCGGTAGAAATTCCTCGTCGCTGATCTTGCCTTCGAGATAGCGGCGCATCTGGTCGCGGAACTGGGCGACGCGCTCGTCTACGAGCGTTTGGTCGTACGTGTCGTACCGATACATACAGGCGGTGTCCTGCTAGTCACATGGATTGCCGTAGCAGGGCACCTTACCCTGCCTTCTATATTCTTTGAAAGAATAAATAATAATAGCTTATTGCATTTATGTTATTAAAAAGTTCGTACGATGGCGTGTCTCATTCAGGGTCGTAGGACAGCACCGGTGATAACCAACGCTCGAGCTCCTTCAATGGCATTTGCTTGCGTGCCGCCAGCGATTCGACTTGATCACGACCGATCTTGCCGGTAGAGAAGTATTTCGAACGCGGATGCGAGAAGTACCAACCGGAGACCGCCGCCGAGGGCCACATGGCGTAGCTGTCGGTCAGCTCGATCCCTGTCTTGGCCGTGGCATCCAGCAGCCGGAAGAGCGTGGCTTTTTCGGTATGGTCCGGGCAGGCGGGATAGCCGGGGGCAGGGCGAATGCCCTGGTATTTCTCGGCGATCAGCGCGTCATTATCCAGGGTTTCATTGGGCACATACCCCCAGAATTCCTTGCGCACGCGCTCGTGCATGCGTTCGGCGAAGGCTTCCGCGAGGCGATCGGCCAGGGCCTTGACCATGATGGCGTTATAATCGTCACCGGCCGCTTCATATTGCTTCGCCAGCTCATCCGCGCCATGCCCGGTGGTCACCGCGAAGCCGCCTATCCAGTCCTGCTTGCCACTTGGCTCGCCGTTTTCCAAATCACGCGGCGCGATGAAGTCGGCGAGGCTCTGGCAGACGCCATCGCGGTTTTTGGTGGTCTGCTGGCGAATATGGTGAAGACGCTCGATTACCTCGCGGCGCGAGGAGTCAGCATAGACCTCAAGGGTGTCGTCATCGACACTGTTGGCCGGCCACATGCCGATCACGCCGCGCGCCGTGATATGGCGCTCATCGATCAGCTTACGAAGCATTGTCTGAGCATCGGCGAACAGGCTGCGGGCCGCCTCGCCAACCACTTCGTCCTCAAGAATCTTAGGGTACTTGCCAGACAGCTGCCAACTCATGAAGAAAGGCGTCCAGTCGATACGCTCGACCAACTCTTCCAGTGGATAATCGTCAAACACCTTGAGCCCGCCGAAGGTCGGTTCAGGCGGCGTGTAATCGGCCCAATCGAGATCGGGGCGGCGTTCTCGCGCTTCGGCATAGCCCAAGTCGGCCGCCTTGGGGCGACGCTTGGCATTGCGCTCGCGGACCTTGTCGTATTCCTCGCGTATCTCCTCGACGTAACTCGGCTTGAGCGTCGGCGAGAGCAAGCGGCTGGCGACGCCGACGGCACGCGAGGCATCGCTGACGTAGATGACCGGCTGATCGTACTGTGGCGCGATCTTGACCGAGGTATGGGCCTTGGAGGTCGTCGCGCCACCAATCAGCAGCGGGATCGTGAAGTCCTGACGCTGCATTTCCTTGGCCACATGGACCATCTCGTCCAACGATGGCGTGATCAGCCCAGATAGGCCGATGATATCGGCATTGTGCTCGCGCGCGGCGGCGAAGATCTTCTCCGCTGGCACCATCACGCCGAGGTCGATGACCTCGTAGTTGTTGCACTGCAGGACCACGCCAACGATGTTCTTGCCGATGTCGTGCACGTCGCCCTTGACCGTGGCCATCACGATCTTGCCCTTGGCTTGGGTACCCGCGCTCTTCTCGGCTTCAATGTAGGGGATGAGATAGGCGACCGCCTGTTTCATGACCCGTGCCGATTTGACCACCTGAGGCAGGAACATCTTGCCATCGCCGAACAGGTCGCCGACCACGTTCATGCCGTCCATCAAGGGGCCTTCGATGACCTCAATAGGGCGCTCGGCGCGCTGACGCGCTAGTTCGGTGTCGTCTTCGATGTATGCGGTGATGCCCTTGATCAGTGCATGCTCAATGCGCTTCTCGACTTCCCAGCTACGCCATTCCAAGTCTTCCTTCTTCTCACCACCACTGCCGTCGCCCTTGTACTTGTCGGCGATGTCGAGCAGACGTTCCGTGCCATCGTCTCGACGGTTGAGCACTACGTCTTCGACCGCGTCGCGCAGTTCGGCGGGCAGATCGTCGTAGACCGCCAGCTGGCCGGCGTTGACGATCCCCATGGTCAGCCCAGCCTTGATGGCATGATAGAGGAAGACCGAGTGGATCGCCTCGCGTACCGCGTTGTTGCCTCGGAAGGAGAACGACACATTGGACACGCCGCCCGAAAGCATGGCATGTGGCAGGTGCTCGCGAATCCACTGCGACGCCTCGATGAAATCGACAGCGTAGTTGTTGTGCTCTTCGATGCCCGTGGCGATGGCGAAGATATTGGGGTCGAAGATGATATCTTCGGCCGGAAAGCCGATGTCGTCGACCAGCAGGCGGTAGGCGCGCTCGCAGATCTGCGTCTTGCGCTGGAAGGTGTCCGCCTGGCCTTCCTCGTCGAAGGCCATGACCACGATGGCAGCCCCGTAACGGCGGCAGGCCAAGGCCTGTTGGCGAAAGGCGTCTTCGCCTTCCTTGAGCGAGATCGAGTTGACCACTGCTTTGCCCTGGACGCACTTGAGGCCTGCCTCGATGATCTCCCACTTCGAGGAGTCGAGCATGATCGGCACGCGCGAGATATCTGGCTCCGAGGCGATCAGGTTCAGGAAGCGCACCATGGCCTCCTGAGACTCGAGCATGCCTTCATCCATGTTGATGTCGATGACCTGGGCGCCATTCTCGACTTGCTCGAGCGCCACTTCGAGCGCGGTGGTGTAGTCCTCTTCCTTGATCAAACGCTTAAAGCGTGCCGATCCGGTCACGTTGGTACGCTCGCCAACGTTGACGAACAGCGAGTCCGCTTCGATGTTGAAGGGCTCCAGCCCCGAGAGGCGGCATGCCTTGGGGCGCTCGGCAACATGACGGGGAGCCAGCTCACCCACAGCCTCGCGAATGGCGGCGATGTGTTCCGGCGCGGTACCGCAACAGCCGCCGATGATGTTAACCATGCCGCTTTCGGCGAATTCACGCACGATCGCCGCCATTTCCTCGGCGGTCTGGTCGTATTCGCCGAACTCGTTGGGTAGCCCTGCGTTGGGGTGCGCCGAGACGAAGGTATCGGCCTTGTGAGAGAGCTCTTCGAGATAGGGGCGTAGTTCCGCCGCGCCGAGGGCGCAGTTGAGGCCTACTGACAGCGGTTGGGCATGGCGAATCGAGTTCCAGAACGCCTTGGTGGTCTGGCCGGAAAGCGTGCGCCCGGAGGCGTCGGTAATAGTGCCCGAGATCATCACCGGCCAACGCGCGCCGCGCGCCTCGAACAGCCTTTCGAGCGCATAGATGGCCGCCTTGGCGTTGAGCGTGTCGAAGATGGTCTCGATCATGAACAAATCGACACCGCCGTCGATCAGGGCGTCGGCCGCCTCGTAGTAGTTATCGAACAACTGATCGAACGTGACATTGCGCTTGGCAGGGTCGTTGACATCCGGTGAGAGTGACGCCGTGCGTGAGGTTGGCCCCAGTACGCCAGCCACATAGCGTGGCACGCCGGTTTCCGAGCTCACCGCCTCGCAGACGTCCTTGGCCAGGCGCGCCGCTTCACGATTGATCTCAGGCACCAGTGCCTGCATCCCGTAATCGGATTGCGACAACTGGGTGCTGTTGAAGGTGTTGGTCTCGACGATATCCGCACCGGCCTCGAGATAGGCACGATGAATGTCACGCACCACATCAGGGCGCGTCAGCACCAGCAAGTCATTGTTGCCTTTGAGATCGCTCGGCCAGTCGGCGAAGCGTTGCCCTCGGAAGTCGTCTTCAGCCAACTCGTAGCCTTGCAGCATGGTGCCCATGCCACCATCGAGAATCATGATGCGCCGTGCCAGCTGTTCGTGAAGCGACGAGAACGAAGCGGCGAGTGTTAATGACGAAGCAGTGGCGGCAGGCATGTCGGCGTATTTCTCCAGCGGGATCCGAGCGATAGGGTGAACGTCAGCGAGACCAGCACGAGGCTGACGTCACGCAGGCGATATACGAGGCAGGGATGGTACCAGAAGCTCCGCAATGTGGGCAGTCGCCAAGACCCAGCAAAATACTCGGGATTGTGTCGGGCGACGCTTTTTCATACCATGAAGGCAACATCTCAGGTAGAGAGTAACGTTTTATGAGCCAGCCCATCCAAATTACCGACAACGCTCAGGAGTATCTCGCCGAGCTGTTGGCCAAGCAGAACGTCGAAGGCATTGCGGTGCGGATCTTCATCACCCAGCCGGGGACGCCATACGCGGAAACTTGCCTGGCTTATTGCCGCCCGGGCGAGGAAGAGCCCAGCGACGAGCGTCTCGATCTGGACAAGATCACGGTCTACCTCGAGAAGAACAGCATCGCGTTTCTCGAAGAGGCAGTGGTCGACTTTAATGCGGATCGCATGGGAGGCCAACTGACCATCAAGGCGCCCAACGCCAAGATGCCGAAAGTCAACGCCGACAGCCCGCTTGAGGATCGTGTCAATTACGTGCTTTACAGCGAAATCAATCCCGGCCTGGCCGCTCATGGGGGTGAAATTCGCCTGATGCAGTTGACCGAGGAGAACGTCGCTGTACTGCAGTTCGGCGGTGGTTGCCAAGGTTGTGCCGCAGTCGATATTACCCTCAAGGACGGGGTCGAAAAGACGTTGGTCGAGCGCGTTCCCGAATTGGTCGGTATCCGTGATGTTACTGACCACACCGACGATACTAACGCCTATTACCGCTGATCGGTGCTAGCCGCGACCATTTCCCCGTCGTGACAGCCCGAAACCAGTATTGAAAGCCCGCCATGTGCGGGCTTTCTTCATTTCGGATTTGACGGCCGGGAAGTGTCCGCGTATCGAATTAAACGACGAAGGGCGGTAGTGGCAGACGTGCCAGCTTTTCGCGTAGCTCGCGATTGATGGCGTGCTGTTGCTCGAGTTCACGCTCTGCACGCCGGTTGTCGCTTTGCGTTTGCTGTAGTTGGCCTTGGCTCTCCCGTAATTTGCTTTCCAATGCCTGTCGCTGCGAGGTTTCGCTGCGCGTCTTTTCTTCCAGCGTCGTGTACTGGCGACGCTGTTCGGCGAGCTCGGCCTGCACACGCTCGAATTTCTGTTCCAAGGTCGCAGTGCGTTTTTGGGCCTGCTTTTCGACATTTTGGCGCTCCTGACGCGCGTCATCGAGAAGCCCCATCAAGCGTGCTTCCGCCGCTTCGTGACGTTGTTCCTCTTGTTTCAGCTGCGTTTGATGCTCCCGTGAGTGCTTTGCCATAGCATCTCGATGCTCGCTGCGAGCAGTTTCAAGCTGGCGCTGATGTTTCTGGCATTCCTCGTCGAGTTGCTGCACGCGCCGTGCCTGCTGCGTTTCCTGCTGATGGGCCGCTTGCAGTTCGCTTTGCGCATTGGCCAATTGCATTGTCTTTTCTTCCAGCCGCGCTTGTGCTTGCTCGAAATGCGTATTCAACGCTGCCAGGCGTTCCTCGGCGTCAGCTGCCTTACGGGCGGCGGTTTTGGCCTCGGCTTGCGCCTCTTCGACGCGCTGATCGGATTCTTGGCGGTAATGCGCTAGAGATTCAGCCGCCAGCGCCTGGGCTTTTTCCCAGAGATCCGTCATCCATGCCTGTAGCGCCTCCGGCGGTGTCTCGCTCGACGTGACATCCCGGTTCCGCTCCCGCCGTAAACGCCACTCCCGCAAATGATCGCTGATCGTCGTGAAGCTTCCCGTGCCCAGGATGTCGCGGATCTTCTGGACAGTGGGGGCGTCGTTGTGACGTAGCAGCGTATCGATCGCGTGCTGCACGTCCTCGTATTGAATGCCGTTGCGGGCCATGTCGAGTCCTCTGTACCGGGCGCCACAAAGGGCGTTGGATTACTCCTCACAGCATACCCTGTTACCTGGAATTGGCCAATATTACATTAAACGTAATACGTAAAATACATTATGAAATTGTCTATAAATTCAAGATTACGCGCATTATCTTGAATTTATAGGCGTAAGAACAGATACTGCCTGATATTGGACACAGAGAAGGCATAACGCATCATGCAGGACGAGCGGGGGCAGAAAGAAAAGGAGCAAGAGGGACAGCTCGAAGCGATCATCGCGCTCGAAACCAGTCCCGCCACGGTGACAGCGGAAGCGGCCGAGAGTGCTGTCGAGAAACGCAGCATGCGGCGTGAGGCGCATATCTCGGCTCATACCGATGTAGATGCTGTTGCACTCTGGTTGCGCGAATTCCAGTCGAGCCCTCAGACATGGCGCGCCTATCGCAAGGAAGCCGAGCGCTTGCTGCTGTGGCTTCAGCGGCGCAGTGAAGCATTGAGTGACGTCCGGCGTGACACGCTGGATGCCTATGAACGATTCCTGACTGACCCGCAACCGGCGGCATTGTGGCAGGGGCCGTCACGGCCTCGGTATGCACCGCAGTGGCGGCCGTTCCGTCAGCCGCTATCGGCGGCCAGCCGGCGCCAGGCATTGGTCATTCTGCAGGGCATGTTCGCTTGGCTGGTCGAGGCGGGATGGCTCGAACACAATCCGTTTCGTCTGATGCGTGACAAGCGTCGTCGCATGGACAATCGCAGCGAACGTATCGAGCGTTATTTAGAAAGGACGCTGTGGCAGCGCTTCTGGGCATGGCTGGATGTGGCGCCATCCCCAAAGGCGGGCAACGGCGCCTATTATCGTTGGGCGCGGCGCCGGTTTCTATTTGGCTTTGCCTACCTGCTGGCGCCGCGCCTCGGCGAGATAGCGCAGGCACGCATGGGCGACTTCATTCAGCGTGAAGGGCGCTGGTGGTGGCGAGTTGTGGGGAAGGGCGACAAGCTGGCCGAGGTGCCGGTTCCGCCTGATATGATGAAACTGCTCGCAGATTGGCGGATGACGCTGGGCATGTCGCCGCAGCCCGAGCCTGACGAGGCCACGCCGCTGCTGCGAGCGCTGGATGGCCAGCGCGGGGTAGGGGATAACCAACTCTATCGGCTGATTCGCGAGACATTTCGTGCGGGCTACCAAGCCCTTGACGACCTGCCGGAAGCCAAGCGCGCTCCGCTACAACAGGCCACGCCTCATTGGTTGCGCCACACTGCATTGACGCACCAGGCGCAGGCCGGTGTGGAATTGCGCTATCTGGCCAGTACCGCTCGTCATGCACGCCTGGACACCACCGCGCGCTATCTGCACGCCGAGGCTGAAGAGTGGCATCGTCAATTGGCGCATCACCAGCTCGGGGAAGCCGACACACATGGCGATGGCACGTTATAATGAGCAATCGATTTGCGAGGAGGGTGCATGACAGCACGAGAAGCACAAGCCGAACTGGCCGATGAGTTCGCCATATTCGACAACTGGATGGATCGCTACCAGTACATCATCGACATGGGCAAACAATTGCCGACATTCCCTGAGTCGTTGAAAAGCGACGACACCAAGATTCAGGGCTGTCAGTCGAATGTCTGGATCCACGACCGCCTGGAGGATGGCCGACTGCATTTCGATGCAACCTCCGATGCCGCCATCGTCTCGGGGCTGATCGCCGTTCTGCTACGGATCTACAACGACCGGCCCCCCAGCGAGATTCAGGCGACGCCGCCGGACTTCCTGGGCGAGCTTGGTCTCGACAAGCATTTGTCACCGACGCGTAGCAACGGATTGCATGCCATGCTTGATCGAATCTATACGGTGGCAAAGCAAGCCGCCTAGCGTGTCTGAATGGTCTGATAAGTGCCTGCGTTCTCCACGAGCAACGCGGGGCCAGAGGGCCTTCAGCGCGTATTGGAATGTTCGTGATCGGCGTGAGAGTCGCAGTCGCCTGGCCCGGGCGGCACCGGATCGACACCGCCGGGGTGGCCGGGGTGGCATTTCAGAATTCGCTTGAGCGCCAGCCAACCGCCTTTCAGGGGGCCATGAATCTGGATGGCTTCCACTGCGTATTGCGAACAGCTGGGCCAGAAGCGACAGCGTGGGCCAAGCAGAGGACTAATGACGTACTGATAGCCGCGCAGCAGGCCGATCATGACACCGGAGAGGCACTTGCCGAGCAGTCGCATGGCTAGCGCTGGCCGTACAGCTCGTCGGGGTCCATCAGCGGGGCACTGTCGATTTCCGCCGTTTCCGCGCCCAATGCAACGTAGAAGCAGCTCCGCCGTCCGGTGTGGCACGCGGGGCCTTGCTGGTCGACGCTCAGCAATAGAGTGTCGCCGTCGCAGTCGAGATGCGCCGCTACCAGCTGCTGAACCTGTCCGGAAGATTCGCCCTTGCGCCATGGCTTGCCGCGCGAGCGCGACCAGTAGCAGACGCGCCCAGTGGCGAGCGTTTCCTCCAGCGCGGCCCGGTTCATCCATGCCATCATCAATACCTCGCCGCTCTCATGCTGCTGCGCAATGGCGGGAATCAGCCCATCAGCGTTCCAACGAACGGCATCGAGCAACGTACTTGTCGGTTTGCGCGTGCCTTGCGGGGCCGGCTCGAGTTGCTTGAGGAGATCGGTCATGGCGTATCGTCTTGGCGTTGGATGAGTTAAGCGGACGCCTGCGCGGTGCAGGACGCGCACAGCCCCAGCAGTTCGATGGTTTGCCGCTCGATACGGTAGCCTTGTTGACGAGCTACCTGGGTCAACTGCTCGTTGACGTCGTCGAGGTGCAGTTCTTCCACCCGACCGCACGAACGGCATATGAGCAGCTGGAAGCCATGTGCGTGCTCGGGACAAGGGCAGGCAACATAGGCGTTGAGCGATTCGATGCGATGGACCAGGCCTTGCTCGATGAGAAACTCTAGAGCGCGATAGACGGTCGGGGGGCGCGCCGAAGCATGCTCCGTGGCGAGACGGTCAAGCAGGTCATAGGCCTTGAGGCCGCCAGGCGAGGTGGCGATCATTTCCAGGACACGTCGCCGTATCGGGGTGAAGCGCGCACCGTGCTTGTGGCACTGGCGTTCCGCCTGAGTCAGTAGCGCATGGGAGTCGAGCATCGCAACACCATCGTTCTCGGTAGTGCGGGGCATTCTACGCCGTTGCCCCGGGCGGGGCCAGACACGCTCCGTCTTCCGCTCCGATCAGGCGGAACTGGCCAGTTCTCCCTCGCGCGCGAAATGCCGCTGCGCGAACGCGACGCGTGCTTCGACCGAGCGTGTCTCGGCCTGCTTCTCGATCAGATCCAGCCGCCGCCGTAGCCCTTCGCCATTGGCCATCTGAATGGCCAGCCCCGGGCGCGCATTGAGCTCGAGCAGCATCGGACCGTGGTGGCGGTCGAGCACCATGTCGGTGCCCAAGTAACCGAGTCCGGTCATTTCATAACAACTGGCGGCCAGGTGGAGCAGGGCATCCCAACCGGGCACGTACAAGGAGGCTAGTCCGTGGCCTGTGTCGGGATGGTCTTCGCGAGGGCGATTGAACTGCACGCCACGCAAGGCCGCACCCGTAGTGATGTCGAGCCCTACGCCGACCGCGCCCTGGTGCAGGTTTGCTTTACCATCCGAGGCCGCCGTGGAAAGGCGCATCATTGCCATGACCGGATATCCGCGAAAAATGATGACACGAATATCCGGCACACCTTCGTAGGTGTAGGCGGCGAAGACTTCGTCGAAGGCGATCAAGGACTCGATCACGGCGACATCGGGCGTGCCACCCAGCGAATAAAGCCCGGACAGTATGTTGGATACATGACGTTCCAGATCGACGCGCTCGATACGCGCACCACTGGGCTTGATGTAACCACCATCCTGTTGGCGCTCGACGACGAGAATGCCTTTGCCGCCACTGCCCTTGGCCGGTTTGATGACGAAGCCGGGGGCATCTTTCACTATCTCGACGACGTGCTTCACATCGAACTGCGTGCTTACGGTCCCGATCAAGTCCGGCGTGGTGATGCCATGGCGCTTGGCCAGGAGCTTGGTCTGCAGCTTGTCGTCGACCAGGGGATAGAGCCGACGATCGTTATAGCGGCCTATATAACGTATGTTGCGGCGGTTCATGCCGATGACGCCCTTGGCTTGCAACCTGGCTGGAGTGGCCCACATGTCAGTCATCCTTCGCCAAGGGTTGGAAGCGCCGCAATTCCAGCAAACGGTACCCGGTGTAATTCCCCAGCAGCAGAATCATGGCCATGAGAATCAGCTGTACGCCCAGGAAGTTGAAGGTGATGTGGCGTACCCAGGGATTGTTCATGGCCAGGTAGGCCAGCACGGCGGTCAGCAGGCTGCCGAACCCTTGCTTGAGGACTTCCCTGGGACCTTCTTCCTCCCACAGGATCGACATCCGTTCGATAGTCCACGAGAGGATGATCATCGGGAAGAAGGTGATGGTCAGTCCCGCATTGAGACCGAAGCGATAGGCCATGACAGAGAATAACGAAATGATGGCGATGACCGTGATGATCACCGCCGACACTCGCGCCACCAGTAATAGATTGAGCCGCGATAGATAGCTGCGAATCACCAGACCCACGGCGACGACCAGCAGGAAACCGACCAGGCCGGTGATCAAGGTCGTCTGGATGAAGGCCAGCGCGATCAATACCGGCATGAAGGTGCCCGATGTCTCGAGTCCCACGAGCACACGAAGCAGCACGACGACCAGCGCGCCGATGGGGATCAGCAGGATCGTCTTGAAGAGCGCTTGTTCCTCGATGGGCAAGCTGTGAATGGAGAAGTTGAGCAGGGTATCGTCGGCGAACTGGTTGCGTACCGCGACCGATGCCGGCTCGTTATGGCGCAGCATCGAGAAACTCACATGAGAGTCACTGCCCCCTTGGACTTCGAGCACAGCATTGCCTTGGGCTTCCCACAGCAGCAGATTCTTCGGCTTGCCTTGTTCTCCCGTCCGAGGGTTGATCAGTACCCATTTGTCGTTTTCGAACACTTGCAGCCACGAGGTTAGCGCCTGTCGGCGACGGCCGTCTTCCAGCGTCAAGCCATTGACGATGCGCGCATGAACGTTGGCTTGATTGAGCAGGCGCGTCAGCAAGACAGGGCGCTCGTATTGCGAGAGCAGGAGTCGGGCGTTTTCTCCCTGGCGTTGATCGGTGAATTCCTTGATCAACTCACGCGTGAACGTGAAGGCATCTGCGGAACGCGTATGTGCCTGATCGATTACTTCCCGCGCCGCCGTGTCGTAGGGGCGTGCCCAAGCAATATCTTGTTGTAGCGCCGGTGGGGCCGCCAAGAAGGCCTCTTCGCCCTTGGTCACCAGGAATTGCGCAGAATAGTAAAGCTGTTGCGGCCCATTGGCCTGGCGAATCGCCCATTGTGCATGACGTGCATTGTCGTCGCGTAGATACGACAGCCCATAACCTGAGGAGGCAGTATTTTCGGTCAGTAGACGAAAGCCCGGTTGATTGGTGGGCAGGGCAAGATCGACCCTGACGGGACCGTTGTCGGCGTCGAAATTGACCTGTGCCTCGACTTCCCATATCTGCCGTTGCTCGCCCGGCATGAAGGGCACGTCATAGTGAAAATGCCGGAAGATGGTCAAGACGATACCGATGACCAGCAATGCGCCGACCAACAGGTAAAAGGGCACTCGAGACATGCATTATCCTTGTCGACAAGGCGGCGTCGCTATGACGCCATCCACTGAAAGGTTATCGAGGTGCGCCATGCGGCGCCGACTCAGCGAGTTTCTTCCTCGCTATCGTTGTCCTGCTGATCTTTCTCGGCATCCGCTGCGCTAGCGCCGCCGGGATATTCCGGCCGGGGGTGGATATAGGATTGGCTGACGTCGATGAGCGCGATATCCATGAGAAAGCGCCGTCCCAACAGTACGGGATAGCTGAGATGTGAGCGATCGTTGAGCGTAAACTCGACACGCTGCTTGAGGGGCCCAAGTGTCATCAACAGGCTGATGACAGGGCGGCTTTCCGTCCCCGAGGCCTGGATGATCTTGACGCGCCGCGTCACCGGCGCCTCGATCCATTCATCGCGCATGGCATCGACAACGGGTTCTTCGTCCTCGAGAGACAGCTTGAAGCGTATCCAGTCGTCGCCATCGCGCTCGAACTCGGTGATATCGCGCGCCGACAGCGATGACGTATTGGCCCCGGAGTCGACCCGAGCCTTGAGATAAGTACCCACCGTGGGGAAGCCGACCCATTCATTGCGGCCCAGCATTTCTTTACTGGCAGTATCGCTGCGCTCGATGGGACACGTGGTCACCACGCGAGGTTCTTGACCAATATTCTCGACATCGGCGCGTAAGTGACGCAACAGCCTGCCATTAGCCCGTACATCGTCATCGATGCGCTGCGTACGTTTGGCTTGAACGCGTAACAGCTCGGTTTGAGTCGAGCAGCGTAACGCCAGGTTGTTTTCTAGGCTCTCCAAGCGTTGATTGAAAGCTGTCTCGGTCAAGCCGTCGGTGTGATGATGTGTCGCTTGTGGTACGGCGCAACCTGCGAGTGTCAGCACACCAACGCACAAAGCGGAAAGAAATAACGAGCGGGAGCGCATAGCATCTTCCTGTCGAGGGCCTTCTTGGCAACGCATTAGAAACGAAACGAGAGGGCGTGGGACTCAGGCGCCTGAACAAAATCGCGCTTGATCATACGGAGTTGGTTGCTGGGATGTCCATTATTGACACAAGATAAAACATATAATTTAACATAATATATATTATGCGAACTCGAGGGTTTGTCTTTATGGGTACAATCACCAACACGATTCATCATAGTGTTGAGCGGCCCATCATAGTGTTGAGCAGCGTCTTCGCCGGTTTCACCGCCCACTCACGCACAAAAGAAAACGCTGCCGGATAAGGCAGCGTTTTGCGGATGTACTAGACGCTAGCGCTTATTCGTCGACTGGCGCGTAGGAGCCATCTTCGCGGTGCACTTCGCGGCCGGTCAAGGCAGGATTGAACACGCATGCTACGGTGATGCCTTTTTCCTTGCCACGCAGCAGGTGCTCGTCATGCTGGTCGAGCAAGTACATGTCGCCGGCCTTGATGGGATGGATCTTGCCATCGGCCAGCGTTTCGACTTCGCCTTCGCCTTCGTAGCAGAAAACCGCCTCGAAGTGATGCTTGTAATGAATGTGTGTCTCAGTGCCCGGATGAATACGGGTAATGTTGAACGAGAAGCCAACGTTATCGTTGGCCAGCACCAGTCGCGTGCTATCCCAGTTGCCGTTATCGGCTTCAACGAAACGCTCGGTTTTGCGGCACTCTTCCAGGTTACGGACGATCATGTAGCGCAATCCTCTATGGTCTCAATAAAGGGCCCGCGATCTCGCGGGCCGCATCCAATGTCCACTGTAACGCATGTGACAATGACAACTTAGTGGACTAACGAACAATGCATTCCGGCTTAACCTAAAACTTCCTTGACGCTTCGCTCAAGGATATCCAGACCTCCATTGAGATCTTCGTCGGAGATGGTCAGCGGGCACAAGCATTTTACGACTTGGCCGGAGTGACCCGACGTTTCGATGATCAAGCCGTTCTGGAAGGCCTGGGCTGTGATCTTGTCGGCCATATCTCCGTCGACGACATCCAGACCACGCATCAGGCCACGGCCACGTTCACTGGCTTTGTGCCCTTTCTCGGTCATGAAGGTAGCGATCTTCTGGAAGCGCTCTTCAACGATACCGCCTTTGCGCTGCACATCACGCTCAAAGGTATCGTCGCTCCAGAAGTGGCGCATGGCGGCGGCGGCCGTCACAAGCGCAAGGCTGAATCCACGGAATGTGCCGTTGTATTGGCCGGGCTTCCAGATATCCAGCTCCGGGCGCATCAGCACATGTGCGAACGGCAGCCCGTAGCCTGACAATGATTTGGAATTGGTGACGATGTCCGGCTTGATATCGGCATGCTCGAAGCTGAAGAACTTGCCGGTACGTCCGCAGCCCGCCTGGATGTCATCAATGATCAGCAGGATGTCGTGGGCGCGGCAGATTTTTTCCAGACGTTGTAGCCACGAAATGCTGGCCGGATTGATGCCGCCCTCGCCCTGCACCGTTTCGACGATCACGGCGGCGGGAATGTCGAGACCACTGGAGTTGTCGCCCAACAGCTTTTCGAAATAGCTCAGGGTGTCGGTGTCTTCACCCATGTAGCCATCGAAGGGCATGAAGCTTCCGCCCTGCATCGGGATACCACCGGTGGCTTCACGGAACTTGCGGTTACCGGTGGTGGCCAGCGCCCCCATGGTGACCCCATGGAAACCATTGGTGAAGGCGACGATGTTATGACGCCCTTTGGCATTGCGCGCGATGCGAATGGCGGCTTCGACGGCATTGGTGCCTGTCGGCCCTGGCAACTGAACCTTGTAGTCCAGCCCACGCGGCTTGAGAATCACCTCTTCGAGGGTTTCCAGATATTCGCGCTTGGCCTTGCTCCACATGTCGAGGCCATGCACGATGCCATCGGACGCGATGTAATCCACCAGCGCCTGCTTGATGTGGGGATTGTTGTGACCGTAGTTCAGCGTGCCGGCGCCCGCGAGAAAGTCGATGTACTGCTTACCGTCTTCAGAGTGCAGACGGGCACCCTTGGCTTCGGTGAAAACGGTGGGAAACGAACGCGAATAGGTCCGAACTTCAGATTCCATACGTTCGAGAATCTCAGTCTGCATAGATTGCCTCTTTAAGCGGGTCAAATACGTTGCGGCTCGAACGGGCCGATTCGGACAAGATTTTCCGGATCGTGCTCGCCACCCAGCTGCCCCGTGGAGAAATACTCGCGACTGTTAAGCGGTGCCTGCCAACGATCGGCAAGACGCTTGAACAGTCCCCACGATGCCTCATTATCGGGTGTGATGGTAGTTTCGAGATGGCGGACACTGCTCATCCCAGGGCGCATCAGGACGGCTTCGACGAGACGCCTTGCCAAGCCCGTCCCGCGAGCTTTCTCCCCCACGGCCACTTGCCACAGGAAATAGGTATCCGGCGCGTTGCGCTTCACGTAACCGGAGACGAAACCGACGATCTCCCCTTCTTCGTCCGTGGCGACAGCACAGGTGTCGCGAAACTGCGTCGCGAGCAATAGATAGGCGTATCCCGAGTTGACATCCAAGGGGGGGCACGCTTTGACGAGCTCGTAGATTCCCCACCCATCATCGGTCGTGGGCTTACGGATGAAAAGAGTCTTCTGTGCACTGCCAATCACTGTATCGGCGACGCTAGGACGCGCGAGATCGGCGGAAGGCGTGAAGTTCTCGGTCGTGGGTGTCATATCCATTTTTCGCTAATGGCGAATGTGCTCGCAATAATAACAGCGGCTTATGAATTGATCAAATAAGCCATTATCGTCATGTCGCTATCACATAAACACACGTTATAACCGGATATGCGTATATGACAAGCGCCGCTATCCTAAGCTTATGTAACCACGACTGCTCTTAGTCTAGTCAATCATGAGTCGTATGCATGCATTGCATGAAGAGGCCTCGTTGTCGGGTATCAACGCAAACGGGCCACCGAGGTGGCCCGTTTGCTATCCGAAACTGCATCACATCGCTAGCGACGTGACAAGGAGCGCATGGTGACGAACTCTTCAGCACTCGTGGGATGAATGCCCACCGTGGCGTCAAAGTCGGTCTTGGTCAGGCGTGCGCGCACGGCGATGGCAATCCCCTGGATGAGTTCGCCGGCATCGTCGCCCACCATGTGAGCGCCGACCACACGGTCGGTCACGTCGTCGACCACCAACTTCATCAAGCAACGTTCCTGACTGCCCGAGAGCGTGTGCTTCATGGGACGGAAGTCGGTGCGATAGATGCGCACCCCACCCTCGCACTGTTCGCGAGCTTCTTCTTCGCTCAGACCAACGGTACCGATATTGGGGTGACAAAACACGGCTGTGGCGATGTCCTGGTAATCCAAAGGCCCCGGTGTCGTATCCCCGTAATGGTGCTGAACGAGGTGCATGGCCTCGGCAAGCGCCACGGGGGTAAGCTCGGGGCCACCGGTCACGTCGCCCAGCGCCAGGATCGATGGCTCGGAGGTCTGATAACGTTCATCAACCTTCACGGTGCCATCGGGGTTGAGCGCGATGTCCAGCTCGTCGAGCCCCAGACCGGTAAGGTTTGGACGTCGTCCGGTGGCCGCCAACACGACGTCCACTTCCAGCGTTTCGCCGTTGGTCATGCTCACACGGTAGGCATCGCCGACCGGCTCGATATGCTCGATGGTGGTTTCGAAGTGCAGATTGACGCCCTTCTTCTGCATCTCGTCACGGGTGAACTCACGGACTTCACGGTCGAAGCCGCGCAGGAACAGCTCGCCACGGTAGACCAGGTGCGCGTCGCTACCGAGCCCGTTGAAGATACTGGCGAACTCGACTGCGATATAACCGCCGCCGAGCACCAGGAAACGCTCTGGAAAGGTCTCCAGATCGAAGACGCGATTGGAGTCCACGGCGTGTTCCGCGCCCTTGATATCGGGAACCCAGGGCCAGCCGCCGGTCGCAACTAGAATCTTTTCGGCGGAGACCGTCTCGCCGTTGATCTCGACGCTATGAGGTCCGGTAATCCGAGCGCGACCATTGAGCAACATGACATCGGCGCCTTCGAGCAAACGCCCATAGATGCCGTTGAGACGCTTGATCTCCTCGATTTTGTTGTCGCGCAACGTAGCCCAGTCAAAGCGTGGTGCCTCGGGCAGCGTCCAGCCGAAACCGGCGCTATCCTCGAAGGCATCATGGAAATGAGCCGCATAGGAATAAAGCTTCTTGGGCACACACCCGACATTCACACAGGTGCCCCCCAGATAGCGGTCCTCGGCGATGGCGACGCGCGCCCCCGTAGCAGCCGCCGTGCGTGCGGCGCGTACTCCACCGGAGCCTGCGCCGATGACAAATAGTTCGTAATCGTACTGAGCCACGTCGATCTCCTGACTTTTCGATGACGCAGATGATAACAGTCCGGTGAACGCTCAGGGAGGGGCTAGATTGACGCTTGGTAGCACAGGGGGTAAAAGTTGCTTGGATACCCCCTGCATGAAGAGATTTACATGAGCGATATCAAGAAGCTGTTGGAACAGAACCGCCAATGGGCCGCCGGCGTGCGGGAGCGTGACCCGGACTTCTTCGAGCGCTTGTCGCATCAGCAGAATCCCGATTATCTATGGATCGGCTGCTCGGACAGTCGCGTACCCGCGAACCAGATCATCGATTTACCCCCGGGTGAAGTGTTCGTGCATCGCAACGTGGCCAACCTGCTGTACCACAATGACATGAACGCGCTATCGGTGGTGCAGTTCGCGGTTGATGTGCTGCAGGTCGAGCACATCATGGTGGTAGGCCACTATGGCTGCGGTGGCGTGCGGGCCGCAATCGCCGATGGTGACAACGGCATGATCGATTATTGGCTGCACAGCGTACGCGAGTTATACAGCGTCAACCGCGAAGCCCTCGCGCCGCTATCGTTCGACGAAAAGGTCGATCGGATGTGCGAACTCAACGTGCGCGCACAAGTAGCCAACCTGTGCCGCACCAAGGTCGTGCAGCGTGCCTGGCAGCGGGGACAGAAGCTATCGGTGCATGGCTGGGTCTACGGCTTGACCGATGGCTGTGTGACCGATCTTGAGTGCACGGTATCGCAACTCGACGAAGCCTCGCACATACACCGTTTCGATCGCGTCGCGCGCTGATATTGACCACGAGCAGGAAGCTGCCAGGACAGTGTTATTCATCTGACGAATGGCGACCATCAAGATTTCGATTGTCGTCGTCGCACAAAGCTCTTTATGTTGAAGCTGACGATTCTCGTCGCATAACAATACACAATAGGGCTTCAACATGATCGATAAGAAGACTCTCCTGGCCTCGCTGCTGGGCGCCTCCGTTGTGCTTCCCCTACCCGCACTGGCGCAAGATTCATCCAGCGATAGCGACCCCGTGACATTGCGTATGGCTTATGATGCCGACCCGGTGTCGTTGGACATTCATGAACAACTCTCTGGCGGCATCCTGCAGCTTTCGCATCTAACGCACGATCCCCTCGTACGCTGGACGAAAGACGTCAAGTTCGAGCCGCGCCTGGCCACCGATTGGGAACGCATCGATGACACCACCATGCGTTTCACGCTGCGTGACGGCGTCACGTTCCACACCGGCAATGACTTCACCGCCAAGGATGTCGTGTGGACGATCAACCGTCTGAAGCGTAGTGCTGACTTCAAGGCGATCTTCGATCCCATCGCTTCGGCAACCGCTATCGACGAGCACACCGTCGAAATAAAGACGCATAAGCCCTACCCGCTCGTTCTCAACCTCGCGACCTATATCTTCCCCATGGATAGCGAGTACTACTCGGGCGAGACGGAAGACGGCGATCCCAAGGATGAAATCGTCAAGAATGGCGATTCCTTCGCATCACGGAACTCATCGGGTACTGGCCCCTACGAGGTCGTGTCCCGCCAGCAAGGCGTCAAGATCGTTTTCGAACGCTTCGATAACTACTGGGACAAAGACTCCCCGGGCAATGTCGACCGGCTCGTGCTGACGCCAATCGGCGAGAACGCCACACGTGTATCGGCATTGCTGTCCGGAGATGTCGATTTCATAGCGCCCGTGCCGCCCAATGATCTGGAACGCGTTAGAGCCGACAAGAATGTTGAGCTGACCACCATGTCGGGCACCCGCATCATCCTCATGCAGCTCAACCAGAAGCGTGTGGAAGCGTTCGAGGATCCACGTGTCCGCAAGGCCTTCAACTACGCAGTCAATCAACAGGCTATCGCCGACCGGTTGATGAAAGGCTTTGCGACTCCCGCGGCGCAACTCTCGCCCAAGGGCTATGACGGTTATAACGATAGCCTGGAGCCGCGCTACGACGTCGAGAAAGCCAAGGAGCTGATGAAAGAAGCCGGCTATGAGGATGGCTTCTCGGTCTCCATGATGGCGCCCAACAACCGCTATGTGAACGACGCCAAGATCGCCCAAGCGGTGGCCACGATGTTGTCGCGCATCAATGTCGACGTGGATCTCAAAACGCTACCCAAAGCTCAGTATTGGGGGGAGTTCGACGACCGCGCCGCGGACATCATGATGATCGGCTGGCACGCCGATACAGAGGATTCCGCCAACTTGTTCCAGTATCTCACCGAGTGCCCGGACCCCGAGACGGGAGCCGGCCAGTACAACGCGGCCAACTACTGTAACCCGGAGCTCGACGAGAAAGTGGCGCAGGCGAATGTTGAGACGGACCGCGCCAAGCGTGCCGAGATGCTGCAGGCGGTTGAGCAAGCGCTTTATGACGATGCCGCCTTCATGCCGTTGCACTGGCAGGATCTCGCTTGGGCGGCGAAGAAAAACGTCAAGCTCGAGCCCGTGGTGAACGTCATGAACTTCCCGTATCTCGGGGATCTCGTCGTCGAGCAATAAGAGCGCGACCATGCAATGCCGCCATCGGGCGGCATTGCTCTATTCCCATCCACGATGTTTCTCCGGCCCAACCTACTCAGGATATGGGACGGAGATGCCCGTTTAACAGGACACGCCATCCATGATCGCTTTTCTGATCAAGCGACTGATGCATGCCTTCGTGGTCATGTTCGTCATCAGCGTTATCAGTTTCGCCATCCAGAGCAATCTGGGCGATCCCATCCAGCAGATGGTGGGACAGTCCGTGCCGGAGAGCCAACGGGCCGAACTGCGAGAAGAGCTGGGGCTCAATGACTCCTTCCTCGTGCAGTACGGTCGCTTCGCGACCAATGCCCTGCAAGGCGACTTCGGTTACTCGTACTTTTTCAACGAGCCGACGACAGAGGTCATCCAACGCCATTTACCGGCGACGCTAGAACTGGTGATTGCCGCAACACTCATCATCGTGGTGTTCTCGGTGCCCATCGGGGTCTACTGTGCGATACGCCCGCGATCGGCCTTGTCACGCTTTTTCATGAGCGTGTCCATCATCGGTATTTCGATCCCCGTTTTCCTGACAGCCATCATGTTGATCCAACTATTCGCGATCGGCGTCGACTTCTCGCCGTTTCCGGCGGAGACGGGATGGGGGCAGTGGCTCAACGGTTTGCTGTCCACCGAAGGCGGAATGCCATCATACGGTCGCGGCAATGACTTGACGCACCTCTTTGGCACCTGGGATAGCAACTTCTTCTCTCTCGATGGTCTGACGTACCTGGTGCTGCCTGCCGTTTCGTTGGCGTCGATCATGCTGCCGCTGTTCATTCGACTGATACGCGCCGAAATGCTCGAGGTTCTGCAGTCGGAATACGTCAAATTCGCCACGGCCAAGGGTATCTCGCTCAAGCGTATCTACTTCGTGCATGCCCTCAAGAACACCATGTTGCCGGTCATTACCGTCGGCGGCGTTCAGCTCGGCACTATGGTGGCTTACACGATCCTGACCGAGACCGTTTTCCAGTGGCCAGGCATGGGGCTGATGTTCCTCGAAGCCATCCAGCGCTCGGATATTCCGCTCATCGTGACCTACCTGATGATCGTTGGTTTGATCTTCGTGGTCACCAACACGCTGGTTGACCTGATCTACGGTCTGGTCAATCCGACCGTGAAACTGACAGGGAAGCCGGCATGACGACAACGACTGCAACAACGCCTTCCCGCTGGAAGCGTTTCCGTAATTCTTACTTGGTCTACAGCTTCAAGCGTGACTGGATCGCGCAATTCTGTCTGGCCATTTTCCTGTGCATCCTCTTGGGGGCGGTATGCGCGCCGTGGCTTGCACCGATGGACCCCTACGATCTCACTCAGATCAATATCCTTAACTCCGAGCTCCCTCCGATATGGATCGACGGGGCGGATGCCCTCTTCCCCTTGGGCACCGATGCCCAGGGGCGTGACCTGCTGTCAACGATTCTCTATGGCGCACGCGTCTCGCTGATCATCGGTTTCGGGGCGGTGATGCTCCAGGCGCTGATCGGCGTCACCGTGGGCCTGTTGGCAGGCTACCTGGGCGGCCGGATCGATGCGTTTCTGATGCGTCTGGCGGATATTCAGCTATCGTTCTCGACGCTGATGGTCGCCATCATCGTCGGAGCGTTGTTCAAGGCAGTTTTCGGCGGTGCCGTGTATAGCGACTACGCCGTCTGGCTGCTGGTGTTGATCATCGGGCTTGCCGAATGGCCGCAATACGCCCGCACGGTGCGTGCCTCCGTGCTGGCTGAGCGTTCCAAGGAATACGTGGATGCCGCTCGCGTCATGGGTTATCGCGACCGTCGGATCATGTTCCGCCACATCTTACCCAACACGCTCTCGCCGATTTTCGTCATCTCGACCGTGCAGATCGCCAACGCCATCATTTCCGAGGCTGCCCTCTCCTTTCTGGGCTTGGGTATGCCGGAAACCCAGCCTTCTCTGGGCTCATTGATCAAGTCCGGTTTCGATTATCTCCAGTCCGGGTCCTGGTGGATCACTCTGATCCCCGGCGCGGTCCTCGTGGTGCTGGTGCTGGTGGTCAACTTGCTTGGTGACTGGCTGCGCGACGTCATGAATCCTCGGCTCTACAAGGGGTAACGCACATGGCTTTACTCGAAGTTTCCAATCTCGATGTGCGCTTCGCCCTGCGCCAAGGTGAGGTGCGCGCCTTGCGCGACGTCAGCTTCACGCTGGATCGCGGCGAGCGCCTGGGCATTGTCGGCGAATCCGGCGCGGGCAAATCGGTGGCCGCGTTCACATTGCTCAATCTTATCGCCAAGCCGGGGTATATCGCCGACGGCAGTATTCGCTTCGAGGGTAATGACCTGGCGCGAATGTCGGCACGCGAGCTGCGCCGAGTGCGGGGTAACCGGATCTCGATGATCTTTCAGGATCCGATGATGACGCTCAATCCCGTGCTGTCCATTGGCGAGCAGATGGTCGAGAGCCTCAAAGCGCATCGGCGTATCTCGACACGCGAAGCGCGCGCCATCGCCCTGCACAAGCTCAAGCAGGTTTATATCCCATCGCCGGAAACGCGTCTGGATCAGTATCCTCACGAGCTCTCCGGAGGCATGCGCCAGCGAATCATCATTGCGATCGCGCTCCTGCTGGACCCGGATATCATCGTCGCTGACGAGCCAACCACGGCGTTGGATGTGACGATTCAAGCCGAGATCATGACGCTCCTGCGTGAGCTGTGCGAGAAGCACAACGTGGGGCTGGTGTTGATCACCCACGACCTGGGCGTGGTCAGCCAGATGACTCAGCGTACGCTGGTCATGTATGCCGGACGCGTCATTGAGCAGGGCCCAACGCGCGAGATCATCAACGATGCCCAGCATCCTTACACGCAAGGCTTGCTCAATGCTCTGCCACAGATGACCACGCCAGGCAGCCGTCTCAATCAGATTCCCGGCTCGATGCCATCACTTGCCAATACACCGAGCGGCTGTGCATTTCATCCACGTTGCCAATATCGCTACGACGCTTCGGGGGAGCCGCGCCGCGATTGCCTCGAAGAGGTCCCCGAGTTCGTCACCTCGGGAAATTGCGACGTCGCGTGCCACATGGTGCGTGACATGCTCGCCAAGGAGGCCTCATGAACGCCGTTGCCACCCAAGCATCACCCGCGACCGCGTCACAGACACACGCGGGGGCCGAGTCCCTGCTGGAAATCCGTGGGCTGTATAAGCATTTCCCATTGGCCGACGGATTTCTCGAACAGTTGCACTTCGAAAAGGGCCGCCTGGTGCGGCGTAATGAGCAGGTGCATGCCATCAACGGTGTTGATCTCACCGTGCATCGGGGCGAAGCGCTGTGCGTGGTCGGAGAGTCTGGCTGTGGCAAGTCCACCGTGGCACGGCTGGTCATGGGGTTGCTGTCCCCCAGCGCCGGGGAAATTAGCTATGACGGTCAGCGCATCGATAACATGCGTGGCAAGCAGCTTCTGCCCTATCGTCAGCGCATGCAGATGATCTTCCAGAATCCGTATGCCTCGCTTAACCCGCGTATGACGATTCAACAGACGCTGGAAGAACCCCTGCGCTTTCATCACCCGGATTGGACGACACCGCAGGTCCAGGACAAGGTGGCCGACGTGATGGCATCGGTGGGCATAGATCCGGAATGGGGCAAACGCTTCGGGCATGAGTTTTCCGGCGGCCAGCGCCAGCGGATCGCGATTGCCCGGGCGTTGGCCGTCGACCCTGAGTTCATCGTCGCCGATGAACCGATCTCGGCGCTCGATGTGTCGATCCAGGCACAGGTGCTTAACCTGCTGATGGACGCGCAGGCCGAACGTCACCTGACGTACCTATTCATTACTCATGACCTAGCGGTTGTCGAGCATTTCGGCACACGCGTTGCGGTCATGTATCTGGGGACGGTGTGTGAGCTAGCCGATACACGCTCGCTGTTCGCGAGGCCCAAGCACCCCTATACGCAAGCGCTGCTCTCGGCGATTCCCCGTCTCGAAGACGATCGTCCCGAGCATGTACGCCTTTCCGGCGAGGTGCCCACGCCGGTTCACCTACCCTCGGGCTGCGTCTTTCATGGCCGGTGTCCGCATGTTATGGAGCGCTGTCGTCAGGAAGTCCCCCAGCTCATCGTCACCGACGATGGCAACCAGGTGGCGTGTCATGCGGTCGAGGAAGGCCGCATCTGAGCGTATTGTGAGCAAACAAACTTGCATCGTCCTGTCCACCTGCGCGTGACGGGGCGATGCCATGCGATGCCGCACGCTTTGGCTGGCGTGCGGCGTTAACGATGATGGATGGCGTCTGACGATGGAAATTCGCTGGCTCGAAGACTTCATCGTGCTGGCCAGGGAGCGCCATTTTTCCCGGGCCGCCGATGCCCAGAACGTGACCCAACCGACCTTCTCGCGTCGTATCAAGCTGCTCGAGGAGGAAATGGGGACCACATTGATCAATCGCCAAACGCTTCCGTTGAGCTTGACGCCCGCCGGCGAGGAGTTTCTAGCGCTGTGCGAGCAGATCACCGAGCGCGTGCGATTGACGCGTGACCGTTTACAGACGATTGCCACCGACGAGGCCAGGCGCATCCTGCTGGCCGCGCCGCAGAGTTTGGTGTCGAACTTCTTGCCTGGTTGGCTCGATCAGAACGCCCTGACGCCGTTGGTATCCCCCTACTTGCGCGCCACGAGCTGGTTGATCGGCGATTACCTGCATGGGCTGGAGCGTGGCGAATGTGATTTGGCGCTATTGTACTGGCCGCGCGGACGGATCGGCCTCGATCTTGAAATGAGCGAGCTTCAATATATGAGTCTGGGCGAAGAGCGACTCGTTCCGGTGAGCGCCCCCGGTAGCGAAGGGCGCCCGCGCTTCTCGTTGCCGGGAATGCGCCGCCAGCCCCAACCGCTGATCGCCTTTCATCCACGAGGGTTGATGGCGGCCGCGCTCGAGGCGCATCTCGGCCGCCAGCCGGATGCCGTCTACCTGAATACGCTCAATGAAAGTGTGCAGGCCACCAATATTCGCGAGCTGGTGGTACAAGGCTACGGGCTTGGATGGCTGCCGCAGCGCAGTGTCACCACCCCGATGGCCAATGGCGAACTGGTGCGCGCTGGCGATGAGCGTTGGGATGTCCCGCTGGATCTGCGCTTGTACGCGCGCAAGGATTCACGTCACCCCGGCTTGCCCGATTTATGGCAACAACTCGAGGCAACGTACGGCAATGCCTGATGAGTACCTGCCAAGCAAGCGCAAAACGTTAGGCATTGTCTGAAAAGTGCCTAAGCTACAGATAGATTCGCAAGAGCCGCACCGATGTCACGCACGCTGTTTTCCGCCGATTTTTGCGCGCCAAGAGGCTTGGGTAATCGCCATGTGCAGACCCTGTTGCCTCGCTTTCTCCCGTTGCCCTCGCTGGCGCGAGAAACGGAAATCATTAACCTACCCGATGGCGACTTCGTCGAGCTTGCCTGGGCCCTGCCGGCCCCCACGCGAGCGGACGCGCCGGTGTTCGTACTGTTTCATGGCTTGGAAGGCTCATTCGACTCCCCGTATGCACGCGAGTTGATGCGTGCGGCGAGTGAGATGGGCTGGCGGGCGGTACTGATGCACTTTCGTGGCTGTGGTCAGGCGCCTAATCGGCTGGCCCGGGCCTATCACTCGGGCGATACGGCGGATGCCTATTGGGTCATTGGGCAGTTGGCGCTACGTTATCCACGCGCCATCAAGGTGGCGGCCGGTGTGTCGTTGGGAGGCAACATGCTTGTCAAGTTAGTCGCCGAGCAAGGCGGTGACGGCCTCGATCTCGCCGGGGCCATTGCCATCAGTGCGCCACTCGATCTGGCGGCCAGCGCCGATGCGCTCAACCGCGGTTTTTCTCGTGTCTATCAGCGTCATCTGCTCCACGCTCTCAAACGCAAGGTCACCACCAAGTTGGCGGCCGGTCCCCTCCCGATCACACTCAGCGCGCGACAGCTCGAGGGCCTGGAGACGTTCTGGGCATACGACAACGCGGTCACAGCTCCCTTGCACGGTTTTCAGTCGGCCAGTGACTATTATCAGCGCGCGTCCGCCGGTCGGCTGTTGGGTGACATAGAATTGCCGACGCTGCTCCTACACGCCGCGGATGATCCCTTCATGCCCGCCGATCTGTTCTCCCGGCTGCCGGCCCCGGCCGATGCCGTACGACTAGAAATCGCCCGCCAGGGTGGGCATGTCGGCTTCGTTGAGTCACGCCAGGGCCGACTCGGCTCCTGGTTGGCACGGCGTGTTGCGTGGCAATTGGAATGCTGGGCCGCGCATCTGGCCCCGCATCACTCGCTGGCGGCGGGGCCCAACGGTTAATGACCCAGCAAGAAATCCAGTGCTTCACGTCACCGGACAGGCCACTCCCGTGCCCTTGAGGCCGCAATATCCCGCCGGATTTTTGGCCAAATACTGCTGGTGATACTCTTCCGCATAGTAGAAGGCTTCGAGCGGTGCCACTTCCGTCGTAACGTGGCCACGGTCCTGCTGGCGCAGGGCCTGGTCGTATTCTTGCCAGCTCTTGTCGACCAGTGGGCGCTGTAGCTCATCCGTGGTGTAGATGACGCTCCGATACTGGCTGCCGATGTCGTTGCCTTGCCGCATGCCTTGCGTCGGGTCGTGCGCCTCCCAGAAAGCACGCAGCAATTCGGGCAGCCCGATTTCGGTAGGATCGAACACGACGTGGACCACCTCGGCGTGTCCGGTATGCCCAGTACACGTTTCCTCGTAGGTCGGGTTGGGCGTATAGCCGCCAGCGTACCCCACGGCTGTTACGTAAACACCTGGCATTTCCCAGAACAGACGCTCTGCACCCCAGAAACAGCCAAGCCCTAGCACGATTTCCTCATGCCCTTCTGGGAATGGCGACAACATCGAGCGGCCGTTGACATAATGAGTGCCGCTGATACGTATGGGCGTATCACGCCCCTCGAGTGCCGTTTCCGGCGTGGGAAGCTCGAGCGATTCTTGTGGCCACATAGGGAAAATCTCGCATGACGATGAGTAAAAAAGCGTTCGACGCCTGCCCCTGCGGGCAGCCGCGGCGCTTCGATGAATGCTGCGCGCCCATTCATGAGGATCCGCGCCGCGCGCGGACACCCGAGGCGCTGATGCGAGCACGCTATAGCGCCTTCGCGCGCGATGCGTACGACGCGTTGATCGCTACCTGGGATCCCGCCACATGCCCTACCCGCGACTCACTGGCCACGAGCATAGCACGCTGGCTTAGGTTGATCGTCCATGACAGTACCCAACAAGGCGAGACAGGCACGGTGACGTTCAGTGCCGATTTCATCGACACCGATGGCTTTCAGCGCCTTACCGAAACCAGCCGCTTTCGGTTCGCCAATCATGCCGATCAGTGGTTCTATGTCGACGGCGACGCTCAGTGGCGTCGCCTCGACATCGGCCGCAATGCCGCGTGTCCTTGCGGCAGTGGCCTCAAGGCGAAGCGCTGCTGCGCCCGAGGCTGAAGGTATAGATCAAATCGATTGCCTGAGCTGCGCCGGATACCGCTTCCAGGTACAGGTTCTGAATCAGACGATAGCGCAGCGTCAGCTCGGCGATGGGGGAGAAAATGCCAACGCCGTAGCCAACTTTCAAGTCATCGAAGACATAGCCGCTGACGACGACCTGACTATCCTCGCCCGAGCCCGAGGTGTCGAGACTTAAATCGTCGACCCCGAATGCCTGGCCGAGTTGGCCCACGGCGCGGCCGCTCTGAGATAGTGAGAGCCCGATCAGCGCCGAGGTCAGCGCCCCATCGCCGCCGTCGTCTCCCGGTGCCCGGCCTCTAAGTAGATAGGAAAGGGCCCGGCTTTCCGACATCGCAGGTTCCGAGAAGATGCTCAGCTGCGGGTTCTCCGCACGGCCTGTGACACGTAACCCAGCAGTCACGTCATCCTCGATGGTGTCGGGATTGCGAATCGCCTCGAACTGCAGACGCGGCTGGGACGCTGGCCCGCTGAACAGAATCTGTCCTTGGCGAATGATCAAGTCCTGTCCGAATGCGGTATAACTGCCATCGACCAAGTTGACATCCCCGAACAGCTGCACGGGGCCACTACCCTGCCGTACTTCGAGTTGGCCTTCTAACTGTGACTCGAGGCCATAGGCTTCCAGGCTCATGTCCGGGCCGAGATGCAGCATGATGCTGATATCCAGTGCCATGCCGGCCTCGGAGAGCGCTTGGGACGTGGCTTCGCCCTGCTCGCTCGATGCTGCGGCTTCTTGCTGGGCGGCATCCTCCTCGCGCGTGATGATGACCTCGTCACTGCTGGGTGCCACTGCGGAAGGCGGAATCTTGCCCACCTCCAGGCGCGCCCAGGGAATATCGACATCGCCACGTACACGCAAGCGATCCGGGGTGGCGTCGACACGCAGGTCTGGAGCGACACGCAACCGTCCAAAATCCGGCAGGCTGACCTGCAGCGGATCGTCTTGTCCCTTGATGCCTAGACGCACCTGCCAGGCCGAGGGATCCTGCCAATTGGCCTCCCCATCCAGATTCAACTGCCCTTTCTCGCCGGCCACGAACCCTTCGATGTCGGCGCGTTGTCCAGCGAAGTCGATGCCCAGGCGAGCATCGCGTATCGCGACGGGGATGGCCGGGCCACGTGCTTTTATATCGTTGGCTGTCAGCTCGCCATTGAGGTCGGGCTGGCGCAATGTCCCCGCGAAGGTAACATCGCCGGCGAGCGACCCTTCGAGGTCGGACAAGCCTTCGACGAGGGCGCGATACGGGGCGAAGGCGATATCGTTGACTTGTAGCCGTCCTTCCAAGGCGGCCTCACCCAGCGGATCGTCGATGCCCAGTGTCAGCACCAATTGTCCGGTGTCGCCCTGATCGAGTGTCAGTCGTGTATCGGCGCGAGATGGCGTGGCATCGAACGTCACCGCGAGGCGGCTGTCTGGCAGTTCCCAGGGGTTGCCACGCGCATCTTCTCCGGTGACGTCCAGTTGGCTATCGATCTGACCTTCGGCATGCCACTGCTGGCCCGCCTGTTGCCAGCTCAGATTGGCCTCACCTTGGGTTTCGCCGTCCACGTGCCAGCCTGACGGTAGCTTGTTGGCAAGCAGGTCCATGGGAATGTCGCGCAAGGCCAGTGAAGCATCGCCGGTATCGGCAGAGAGCCGCGCCTGGTCGACGAGACACGCTTCGCCTCCTTGCTGTCGAACCAGGCAGAACGGCGAGAGTGTCACGCGTTGGGCGGCGATATCAGTATCGAAGCCCAGGGCATCATCGAGCGCGATATCGCCATATTCGGTCGTCAGCTCGAGCGGCGCCAGCGACCCGTGATAGCGCTGAGCGTCTGCGTCGTACTCACCGTCGAGCGTGATGCTCGCCCGAGAGAGTGGCAGGCCGCTTCCCAGTTGAGCATCGAGCTCCAGCGTGTGCTGGGAGAGACGCCCTGCCAATGCGAGGTTCAGAGCGTCGACACGTTGGCCACCGGCTTCGAGTCCTTCGATAGATACGTCGGCCTTCATACGTGGGTCGTCGATCCCTTCGCTATGCGCTTCCAGCGACAAGGACTCGAGCTGTTGCGTCTGGTAGCGCAGCGCCTCGCCGGTCATGTCGAGGTCGAGACGTGGCGACTCGAGGGAACCTTGGGCGTCGAGATCGCCCTGCAAGGCGCCACCGAGACCGGGCCACAGTGTAGAGAGTCGCGGCGCCTCGATACGGCTGCGCAGATCCAAACGCTGCCCGATATTGCCTTCTGCGGTGATGCGGTTATCGCCTTGGCGAAGGTCGAGCTGGTCTATCGCCCATTGCATCTGGCTATTACCACTGAGCTTGGCGTTCAAGCGCAGGGCCCTATCTTGCAAGGTGCCGTCGATGGCCAACTGCGGTATGCGTAGCCGCCAGCCTTGAGGCTGCATATCGAAGCCGACGCGCGCCTGACCGTTAAGTGTTCCGTCCACGGCCTCGGTGAAGGCGCCGATGGGGAGCTGGTCGAGTTGGAGATCGCTTTCCACCGTCAGCGCCGAGGCCCAGTTCACCTGGCCACGACCGCTCAAGGTGCCGCCTTCGGTCTTGAGCGTGAGCGGTTCCCAAGCGAAGTGCGAGGCGTCGCCGCTGCCATCAAGCGTCAATCGGCTTTCGGGAAGGCCGTTGCCACGTGCCGTCAAGTCGAGTACGACTCGATAATCCTCCAGGGAGCCATCGGCGTCGAGGTGGAGCGTATCGAGTCGATAGACTGCCTTGCCTGCGCCCACGTGTTGCGATGCCGACACCGCGGCGGTGTCCAGACGGCTTTGCATGACGAGCTCAGGGGCGGTTGGCGTGCCCGCCAGCGGCCAAGTGATGTCATCGGCATCGAGCGACAGATCGAATGGTAAGGTTGGTGCCAGCGCATCAACCTTGCCCGTCAGCGTGGCCGTGACGGGACCACTGGCGTCAAGATCGAGCGCCAGGTCGGCCAGGGAGCCATCCACCGTCAAGGATGCCCGCTGGCCGGCCACTGGGGCACGCGCGATATGCGTTTCCAGGCGGCCGTGAAGGGGATAATCGCCGGTTAGCGTTGCCTGCAAGGCAAGTTCTGCCTCACCGTCATCGCTGCGCACGTGTAGCCGATGAATGGCGACATCGCTGCCTTCGGTAGATAGTGACAGCGTCGCATGCGTCAGGTTATAGAATGTCGCACCACGCAACTGAAAGCCGTCGACCACCAGGCTCGGGGCGCGAATATCGAGTGGCAAGTCGATCTCGGGCAACGCCAAGCGGCGTTCGGAGTCGGTATCGGATGTTTTACTATCAGCCGCAGACGTTGCGGATCCCTCGAC
This sequence comes from Chromohalobacter canadensis, assembly GCF_029544075.1. Taxonomy (GTDB): domain Bacteria; phylum Pseudomonadota; class Gammaproteobacteria; order Pseudomonadales; family Halomonadaceae; genus Chromohalobacter; species Chromohalobacter canadensis_A. The sequence continues at coordinate 252,515 of NZ_JAJQJH010000003.1, forward strand.
AGAGCTGTCCCCTGCCGCCTGTGAGGCCGCATCGATAGTACCTGCAGGAATGACCGGCGATGCCATCCCTTGGGTCAGGCGCTGCCCTTCACTCATCGGCAGGTAGAGTTGTGCCCCCTCCAGCCGGGTGGGCAGTAATGTAAGGTCGTTACCGGAGACGCGCGCACCGGTGGTGAAGTCATCCCATTGCAGTTGTGTGCCATCGGCCAGGTCGACGCGAACGTCCTCGAGCCCGAGGGCGCGTATCTCGATGGGAAACGGAAACCAAAGTGCGGGCATTCCCCCGCTGGATGATGCTTCAGACTGGGAATCGTCACTAGGATTGCCGGACGCCAATACGATGTGTACGCCCTCGACTTGCAGCCCCTGAAGACAGAGCTTGCCATCCAGCAGACAATCGTCGGCCCAGCTCAGATGCAAGCGCTCGACATCGAGGGTGAGAGGGCCGACATCGAGATGCAGGCCACGTAACGTCAGCGTGTCCAGCGGCGCTCCCTTTACCTCCTCGACCTCGTACCAGCCTCGTGACTGGCCTTGATCGGCTAGCCACGCGGTTCCCCAGGGCGATAAAGCCACCCCGAGCAACAACAACACCAGTCCCAAGAGCCACAGTGGTACGTAAATCAGCGCACGGATCAGAATTCCGGCCCGATGGCGAAGTGCAGACGCCACGCGTCCTCCTCATTATCGAAAGGATGGGCGATATCGAAACGTACGGGCCCCACGGGAGAAATCCACCGCACACCGATACCGGCACCGGTCTTGAGTTCCTCGGGCCACCATTCATTGAAGGCGTTGCCGGTATCGATGAAGGTTGCCCCCCACCAGTTGCCGGTGACCCGACGCTGGTACTCGGCGCTGGCGGTCAACAGGTGCTGGCCACCGAGCAGCTCGCCGTCGTCGTTCTCCGGCGATAAACTCTCGTAGCTGTAGCCGCGCACACTCTGGTCGCCACCGGCGAAGAAACGCAGTGACGGAGGAATCTTGTCGAAGGTATCGGTGGCCATGGCGCCACCGCCGACGCGGCCGACGAAGCGATTGTCCTGCCCCAGTGTGCGAATCCATTGCGAGTCGAACGTGGTACGCAAGAACCGCGCATCGGACCCCCACTTGGGGTCGGAAACCTCCAATGCCAGTCGCTGCCGATCGCCCCACATGGGAAAATTAGGTTGCCGCGTGCGAGTACGTGTCCAACTGATGCCTGGATAAAGCAGCAGGACTTGTTCGTCCTGGTCTGCCTGGGTGAAATCCTCGTACGTGGTACGGAAATAGAGTTCTTGCACCCAGTCATTGTCGAATTCCCAGCGCCGTGCCAACTCGACCGAACTCTCCAGGCTTTGCGTGTCCTCGTTGTCGAGTTTACGCAGGCCATAGCCGAGACGGTAACTATCACGCAGCGGGTCTGCCAGCGGCATTAGATACTCACCGTCGAAGCGCTGCTCGGGACCCGAGAGATACAAGGCATTCGAGAGGCTGTGGCCACGATCATTGAGCCAGGGCATGTCCCAACTGAATTGAACGCGTGGCCCCACATCGGTGGCATAGCCGATCCCGGTTTCGAACTGATGACGATCGGCGGGAATGACATCGACGTCGACCGGCACGTCGGTGCGCTGCTGGCCATGAAGTTGGCGCACGGCGGCAAGGCCTGGACCACTCGTTAAGGGAGGCCTACGCCCGGTGGCTTCTTGCCACCATTGTCCGGTATTCGCGCCACGCCCGCCGCTGTCGATACGTGGACGCACGGCAATGCCGCGAAACCAGTCGGTTTCCCCCAGGCGCTGGTTGTACTCGGCCAGCTGCCCAGCCAGGTAGGGAGAGCCGTCCTCAAATGGCAGCATGCGACGCAGACGGTCTTCTTCGATCTGGCTACCCGAAAAACGAATGTCACCGAAATGGTAACGCGGCCCGCTGTTCATCCTCAGGAAAATACGGGCACTGGCTTCCCAGGGGCGCACTTCCATACGCCGTTGAGTAAAGCCGGCATCGAAATAGCCGCGCTCGAGCGCCAACGTGGAAAAGCGGCTCTTGGCGCTTTCGTAACGATCATGGCGTAATGCATCGCCTTCCTTGAGCGCCACTTGATCGAGTGCACGCTGGAAGGCGCTGTCATCGTGGGCCTCGCCATCGATGCCCACATCGAGCTGGGTGATATGCGTCTGTGGTCCGGGGTCGATGGTGATGACGGTATCGGCATCGAACGTTCCGTCGGGATACGCCGTTTCGATCTGGGGCGAGTAATAACCGAAGGCACGCAATGCCCGCTGGGTGCGATCGCGAACCTCACTGTCCAGGCGTTCCTCGCTGATATTCTGGGTATCGACCGCGCGCAGGAAGGTGACGACATTTTCGGCGGCGGGGCCTTCGAGCCCCTCGACGGACGCGTCCAGCGCATAGGCGCCGGATGTGACGATACTCAATGCCGCTCCCCACAGGATGCGCCGTGTCATGGAGTGGCGCATCGACATCAGCCTCCACAGCGTTGCTGATCCACAACGTCCCCCATTGACGGGGCGATAAAACCCGGGCATTGATCTCGGCTGATTTGCAATGACTCAATCCTTGTCGTGAGATCACGTGGTTAGTTGAAGCGGCATTACTGAGAAGCGGAAAGCGCTTCCACATTGGCATTGAGAGCCAATTGTCCCTGGCGAAGTTCCCGCAGATCGTCCTGAATGCTGGCGACCTCATTGGCGACGTCATCGTGATCGCCGGATAATGACGCGAGGCGCGCGCTCAGATCGTCGAGGTTCTCTTGTAGGTCGTCAAGCGTTTTGCCACGGGTCTGACGTGCGTCGGTCAGCTCCTCGAGACGCTGTGACAGCGAGTCGAGCCCACCGCCCTGCTCTTCCTGGCGTGAGGAGAGCGACTCCAAGCGTGACGACAAGATGGCGCGTGCATCCTCTCCGGTGCTTTCCAGGGACTTGAGCGCGGATTGCTGGGCAGCGATGAGCGTTTGCTGCGTGTCTTGCGTCTCGCGCAATTCCTCCAGGGCGTTGCCCGAACCTGAATCTTCCTCCAGTTCGCTTACCTTGTTTTCCAGATTGCCGATCACGGCGCGGGAGGAGTCCAACTCGGAGCGCAGCCGGTCCAGTTCATCGCGTAGGCTGTCGCCGGAGGCATCCAGCGAGCTACCCGTAGCGTCGAGGCGGTCGGTCAAGGCGTTTTGCCGTGCTTCGAGGTTGGAAAGTCGCACCTGCCAGGCTTGACGATCTTGCCAATAAACGCTTGTGACCCCCGCCAGGGCGACGATGAGAAGTAACGTCAGGCACCACAGTGGCCAGACGCGTGAGCGCCGACGCCGCGTACCGTTGCTGGTACGGCGTGGACGGCTTTCGAGGCGTCCCTCGGCAATGGGATCGGTATCGCGCTCGGGCACGATGCGCGGCTCCTGACGTGTTCCTTCCGGTCGTTCAGACATGCTCGGCTCTCGTCTCGACTACGTTATTTATCAATACCCTGGCGCATCACACGAGTGTGGCGAAATTGGCGCTAACCGGGGCCGGTGCTAAGATACCGGTCGCCGTTGAGAACGCAGATGCTTGGTATTGTAAGGTTTTTAAGTGAGGAGAACATCATGGCATTCGAACTGCCCGCCCTGCCGTATGAGAAAAACGCACTCGAACCGCATATCTCCGCCGAAACACTCGAGTATCATTACGGTAAGCACCACCAAGCCTACGTGAGCAAGCTCAATGAGCTGACCCTGGGCACCGCCGACGAAGACAAGTCACTCGAAGAGATCATTCAATCGGCTTCCGGTGCCATGTTCAATCAGGCGGCTCAGGTATGGAACCATACTTTCTACTGGCACTGTCTGTCTCCGCAGGGTGGCGGCGAACCCAAGGGCGCGTTAGGCGATGCGATCAAAGCGGCGTTCGGTTCCTTCGAGCAGTTCAAGGAGGCGTTCAATGCCAAAGCGGTGAGTAATTTCGGCTCTGGCTGGACCTGGTTGATCAAGACCTCCGACGGCGGCGTGGACATCAGCAACACAGACGATGCCGACTGCCCCATCGCGCACGGTCAAACGCCTCTGCTGACCATCGATGTCTGGGAGCATGCCTACTACATCGATTATCGCAATGCGCGTCCAAAATACCTGGACGCCGTGTGGAACGTCATCAACTGGGACTTCATCGCCCAGAACTTCAATGATTGATCGCCTCTCGAAATAAGCGGTGACATCGACGCGTATCATGCACGCCCCGCCTCGACGGGGCGTGTGTCGTTCAGGCGTTGGTCGGATCCGCTCGCCGACCGATACCACGATAGATCAAGCCACGTGCCGCGACATAGTCGGGATCGAAGATATTGCGGCCATCAAGAATCAGTGGCGTGGCCATGAGCTCGCTTAGCCGGCGCCAATTGGGATTCCAGTAGCATTTCCATTCGGTGACCAGCATCAGAGCATCCGCTCCCTCGCAAGCAGCGTAGAAGTCATCGTCGCAAAAGCGTACGCGAGAATGCTGCTCGTAGAGATCCCGCAGTGCCGGCAACGCCTCGGGGTCGTGAACGCTGACGTTGACCCCTTGCGCCAACAGCGCATCGATCAAGGTGAGCACCGGCGCTTGATCGATGCGAGTAGTCCCCGGCTTGAACGCCGCTCCCCAGATTGCAACGCGCCGCTCGAAAAGCTGGCCATGGAAGTGGTGCCAGAATTTGCGGAACAGCGTCTCCTTTTTCTGCTCGTTGATGTCGAGAACATGCTCGAGCAGCAACGATTCGCGACCGGAGGCATGCTGGACATCGGCCAGGCGCATGAGATCACGCGAAAAACTGGGTCCGCCAAAACCACAGCCGGGATACAGGTACTCGAAACCGATACGGCTATCGGCACCCATGCCCAAGCGGACGTGTTCGACATCGACATCCAACGAGTCGGCCAGGCCCGCTAGCTCATTCATGTAGCTTATGCGTGTCGCCAACATCCCGATGATCGCCAGCTTGGCGAGCTCCGCAGCGCGGCGCGGCATGAGCTGGAACACATCTTGGCGACGGTTGAAGGCGCGTAGCAGCTCGCGTACCTGCGCGGTGGCCTGGCTATCTTCGCTACCCAGCAACCAGCGTGCCGGGCGGGTAAAGGTCTCCCAGGCACGGCCTTCTTCCAGCATGTCCGGCAAGGCGACGGCTGATTGGTCGGCGTGGCCGAGCAACGCCTCGAGGCGTTCGGTGTGGCCGACCGGAAACGTCGAATTATTGACGATCACCAGCGGGTGGCTTTGCGCTGCGGGAATATCGGCGACATAGGCCTCGGCAGCTTCACGTTGGTCCGGGGCCAACGCCAGCCAATGAATCTCGACATCTTCCCGTGTGGGCGTATCGGTCAGGCGTAGCAGACCCGAACGACACCCCGCATCGATCTGGGACTTGAGTCCCGGTTCGCGAAGCAGCCATTCGGCGTGTTCCAGACGTTGCCAGGGCACCTCGGGATGCGGGTACCAGTCGACCTGATGCCCCACCGAGGAAAGCGCCGCTGCCGCCACGGCCGCCGATAGCTCGCTTCCATACACGTTCACGCGCATGGTATCAGCCCTCGTTTGCGTAACGGCTCAACAGGGAGCGGAATCCTTCACCATACTGGGGATGGCGCTTGGCGAGTGCCAGCGTGGCTTCCAGGTAGCCTAGTTGGTGCCCGCAATCGTAGGTATTGCCGCGCATGCGATACGCTTCGGCGCCCTGCTGCTGGCGCAGCGTCTCGAGGGCGTCAGTAAGCTGGATCTCATTCCCCGCCCCGGGCTTGGTTTCGGCCAGCAGCGGGAAGATAGCCGCCGGCAGCAAATAACGTCCGATCACCGCCAGGCTGGAAGGTGCCTCTTCCACCTTGGGTTTTTCGACCATGCCCGTCAGCGGTGCACTGTCGCCAGGGGCCGGTGCCTCGCCCTCGAGCGCGACGATCCCATACTTGTGGGTCATGTCTTGTGGCACATTTTCGACCATGATCTGTGCTTGGCCGCTCTTGTCATAAGCTTCGATCATGCCGGCTAGGTCGTTCTGCGGTAGCTCGCCAGCATCTACCAGCACATCGGGAAGCAGTACGGCAAAGGGATCGTCACCAATCACTGCCTGCGCACACAGTACGGCATGCCCAAGCCCCAGTGCGACCGGTTGGCGTACGGCGATGATGCTCACATCCTCGGGGACGATGTTGCGCACTTCCGCGAGCAATTCATCCTTGCCCTTGGCCTCGAGCATCGCCTCGAGCTCGAAGTTCTTGTCGAAATGGTTCTCGATGGCACTCTTGCTGGAGTGCGTCACCAGCACTATTTCCTTGATGCCGGCGGCCACTGCCTCTTCGACGACGTACTGAATGACCGGCTTGTCGACGATAGTGATCATTTCTTTGGGAATGGCCTTGGAGGCTGGTAGGCAACGTGTGCCGAGCCCAGCAACGGGGAGTACGGCCTTCTTGATCATGAGGAATCCTTCCTTAGCGTTCTAGGGTCGAGTGTCGGCAGTATGCCATAGTGAAAAGCGCGTCGGCGCCAACGATTCGGCATTCCTTTGATGGTATTCAGGCAAAGAGGTTCGCACTGTCTAGCAGTGTAGAGGTTGGCAGAATCCGCCCCTCAACATCCGTGCGTAACATTGTAGAATGTGCATTATTGGCGTGCCGGCACGTGACGACACATAAAGACATAGATTTCGATACGTATGCCGCGGCATCGGTTCGATCATTTCTCCAAGAGGAAACCCCATGAGCGAGACGTTCGGTAACAATGTGGATCACGCCGAGATCGCCAAGTTCGAAGCGCTTGCCAGCCGCTGGTGGGATCCTGAAAGCGAGTTCAAGCCGCTGCATGAGATTAATCCACTGCGCCTTAATTTCATCGATGAGCAGGCCAACCTGGCGGGCAAGACCGCCATCGATGTGGGATGTGGTGGCGGTATCCTTAGCGAAGCGATGGCCCATCGCGGCGCTCGGGTCACGGGCATCGACATGGGCGAAGCGCCGCTTGCCGTCGCGCGTCTGCACCAGCAGGAAAGCGAGGTGACGGTCGATTACCGTCAGATCAGCGCCGAAGAAATGGCGGCTCAGCACCCCGGTGAGTTCGATGTTGTCACCTGTCTGGAAATGCTCGAGCATGTTCCCGATCCGGCGGCGGTCGTGCGGGCATGCGCGACCTTGGTCAAGCCCGGTGGCCACTTGTTCTTCTCGACCATCAACCGCAATCCCAAGGCGTATATGTTCGCCATTCTAGGCGCCGAGTACGTGTTGCAGCTATTGCCTCGCGGGACGCACACCTACAACAAGTTCATTCGCCCGGCGGAGTTATCGGCCTGGTGCCGTGACGCCGGGTTACGCGTGCGTCGTCAGACCGGACTGACCTACAACCCCGTGACCAAGCGCTATCGCCTGGTAGCCAACGATGTGTCCGTGAATTACATGATGCACTGCACGCCGGAATGGACAGGCACTGGAGAGACACCATGAGTCACGCCCGACCGGCGGCGTTGCTTTTTGATCTCGACGGCACGCTCGTCGACACGGCGCCTGATCTGGCGCAAGCTACTAATGCTTTAAGAACACATCACGGACTCGCACCATTGCCTTATGAGGCTATCCGTGCCCAAGTGTCGAACGGCGGCAGCGCCCTAGTGGAACTGGCGTTGGGGTTGGCCCCCTCGCATGCCGACCACGGCGAGGCGAGGCGCTTTCTGCTTGAGGTCTACGGGCGCGATGTGGCGCGGCACAGCCACGTGTTTCCCGGGCTGGAGCCATTGCTGAAAGCATGGGACAGCGCACATCGCCCCTGGGGGATCGTGACCAACAAACCGCGTGTCTATGCTGCGCCGCTGGTCGAAGCACTGAATCTGACGCACGGCGTATTGCTAGCTGCAGATGACTTACCGCTCAAGAAGCCCGACCCGGCGCCGCTACTCGAGGCGGCGCGGCGTTTGGGCATTGCCCCCAGCGATTGCTGGTACATCGGTGACCATCTACGTGACATGCAGGCGGCTCGGGCGGCAGGCATGCAGGCCGTCGCGGTACGATATGGTTATATCGGCGACGAGGAAGCCCCGGACACCTGGCCGGTGGACCGTTGGTTTGAAACGCCGGAAAGTTTGACGCAGGCGCTTTGGCCCGGCGAACCCGGTATACCTGTGCACTCTGGCTGACGACACCACCTACGTAGAAGCAGACGCCACATTCTTGGGCGGCTGGGCGTCGAATGCCTGGCCTGTACGTCCCTGGCTGGCGGGCCCCATCAACCATAAATAAGTCGGCATGATATCTAGCGGTGTGCGCAATGTCGCCGGATCCTCGTCAGGATAAGCCCCTTGTCGCATGGCCGTGCGCGTCGCCCCAGGGTTGAGGGTGTTCACACGTACCGACGAAGTTGGCTCGAGTTCATCGGCCAGAACCTGCATGAAGCCTTCCGTCGCGAATTTCGAAACCGAGTAAGCACCCCAGCGTGCGCGGCCCTTACGCCCGACGCTCGAGGAAGTCAGCACCACCGAGGCATCGCGGGATGCCTCGAGCAATGGCAGCAACGCCTGCGTCATCCAGACCGGACCGGTGACATTGACCTGCATCACCCGTTCCCAGAGTTCCGGGTCATAGTGCGCGAAAGGCGTCAATTCCCCAAGCAGGCCGGCGTTGTGCAGGAGACCGTCGAGACGTCCGAACTCACGTTCCAGTGTCTCGGCTAAATCACGATATTCCTTGAGTGTCGCCCCCTCGAAGTTGAGAGGGAAAATCGCGGGTTGCGGTCCACCGGCGGTTTCGATCTCATCGTAGACCGTTTCGAGCTTGGTTAGCGTACGCCCAACCAGTACCAGCGTGGCGCCATGCTCGGCAAAAGAGCGTGCGGCGGCACGCCCGATGCCCGACCCCGCGCCGGTCACGAGGACAACACGGCCCTCTAGCAGGTTCGCTGGCGGGTGATAATCGATATGACATTCCATGACGACCCCTATCGTGCAGCATCAATTAGCCTGACTGGTTAAGGAAATCCTCGGCCATGTCAGCCGCGTTGCTATCAGGATAGTCGTCGCGGACGCGCTCGAGGAGCTGTGTGCTTTCATCGGGATGGCCTTGGCGTGCTTTTAGCAATCCCAGCTTGTAGAGAGCATCCGCGACCTTGTTGCTGTTGGGATAGTCATTGATGACCGTCAGGAAAGACTCAGCGGCCGCATCCAACTGTGATTGCGCGGAATACAACTCGCCTAGCCAATAGTGCGCATTGGGGCGTAAATCGGAATTCGGGTAGTCGCTAATGAAACCTTCGAAGGCCTGGATTGCCTGATCGAACTGACGCGCCTGCACCTTCTTGAAAGCCGCCTGATAATCTTCGCGTCCTTGGTCTCCTGACGTGCCCTCTTGAGTGCTACCTGTTTGCGATTCGTTGGCACCAGCATTACCGGTGACCGACTCGGCGACATCGCTATCGACCCCCGAAGGATCTCGAGAGGAATCAGCGCGCGACGCCATATCATTGATGCGCTTTTCAAGGTCCAGGAAACGCTCTTGCGAAAGTTTCTTCTGCTGTTCGAGCTGGTAGCGCAGCTCCTCGAGCTGACCACGCAGTTGCTTAATCTCGCGCTGGCTGTCCTGCAACTGATTGAACAAGGCCAGATTGCCGCCACCACCGCCCGACTCTTCACGCACGGCGGTCTGGCTATAGATGCTGTTGGACTGGTCGGTCAAGTCATCGACCGAGGGTTGAGCCCATACGGACAGCGGGAGTACCAAGGCTCCCGCGCCGCACAGTCTTTTCAGACCGTGTTTCATACCTGACTCCGGCGACGTTTAGTAGGAAAAGACGACGCGGCGATTCTGGGCGTACGACTCTTCATCGTGGCCACGTGCCGCAGGACGCTCTTCACCGTAGCTGACAATTTCGACTTGTGACGACGAAACGCCTTCCACGTTCAGATATTGTTCGACGGCTTGCGCACGACGTTCACCCAAGCCCAGGTTGTACTCGCGGGTGCCACGCTCGTCGGCATGCCCTTCCAGGACGACATCGGTGTTGGGGTGGTTCTTGAGATAGCGAGCATGCGCTTCGAGTACCGACTCGAATTCCGGACGAATGGTGTCGCGGTCGAAAGCGAAGTAGATGGTGCGCTCTTCGGGGATGGCGTTGCGGTCGCTCATCTCGCTGCCAGAGGTGCCTTGTCCACTTTCCATGCCTTGGCTGGAGGCGGAACCTGAACCAGTGGCGCCGGTTCCAGACGTACCATCCATGCTGCCATCTTGGGTGCCACCAGTGCTGGAACAACCCGCGAGGACGGCAAGTGAAATGGCGACGGCGAGGCCTTGGGCATATGGTTTGAATTGCATTGTTTTCTCCTTGCTTGGAAGTCGAATGACTCTATCGCGGTTTAGTCTAAAAAGGGTGACCATGCAGGTTCACGCACGTCCCCTTGCGGTGATGGCAGCCTAAAGGAAGCACTGCCATCGTCCGATACGGCCCCCAATACACCGCGGGTCCCTTCTTGCGTGGCGAAGATTACCATGGTGCCATTCGGTGCGACACTGGGGGATTCATCCCAGTTGGAATCGGTGAGGACCGTCATGCGATCGGTATCCAGATCCTGACGAGCAATGTGGAAACCGTCGTCGTCGCGGGTCACCATAAATATCGCATCACCTTCCGGATTGAAACGGCCACGTGAATTATAGTTGCCGGTGAAGGTGATCCGCTGGACTTGCTCATCACCCAAGTTGTAACGATAGATCTGGGGATTGCCGCTACGGTCGGAAGTGAAAATCAGGCTACGGCCGTCCGGCGCCCACTCGGGTTCGGTGTCGATCGCATCGCTATGTGTCAGGCGCGTGAGATTCCGCGAGCCTAAATCCATGACGTAGATCTCCGGCTGGCCATCCTTGGAAAGCGACATTGCCAACTTGCGTCCATCCGGTGACCACGCCGGTGCACCGTTGATTCCTTCGAAGGAGGTCAGCTGGATACGCTGCCCTGTCGAAAGGTTCTGGACATAGATGGAGGGCCGCCCCGTCTCGAACGAGACATAGGCCAGCTTGCGACCGTCCGGTGACCACGCCGGTGACATGATGGGCTCATCTGAGGAGAGAATCTCTTGGTTGTTGTGCCCGTCGGAATCGGCGATGTTCAAAGTATATTTGATGTTGTCATCGACGCCATTGGCCGTGACATAGGCGATGCTCGTAGAGAAAGCGCCACGAATTCCGGTGATCTCTTCAAAGATCTGATCGCTGATATAGTGCGCGCTGTCGCGCAGTTGATCCCGGCTGGCGGTTACGACCTCGCCGAGCATACGGTCTTCGCCATTAACGTCGAGAAGCTCATACTGAATGCGGTACTGGCCATTCTGGCCTTGGTTCTCGACCTTGCCCACCACCAGGTAGTCGCTATTCAACTGCTGCCAATCTTGATAGTAAACATCATCACTGCTACTGGGCCGGGAAATCAGCGAATCTCGCGACAATGGTTTGAAACGACCGCTGCGCTCCAGGTCGTTGCCGACGATACGCGAGATCTCTTGCGGTAGTTTATCCCCTCCTTCCATCGGCACGATGGCAATGGGGATAGCCTGATCGCTGCCCTTGGTGATTTCAATGGTCAACTCGGCATGCGCCATGCCGGCACACAACATCATCAGCAGCGCGGCTGTCCAAAGCTTGAATCGTTTCATCAGCGGATGTCCTCTGGGTTGAAGTCCAGATTGAATTCACGGAACTGACCTTTTACCGAAGCGTCGAGTTCGCGCATCTCACGGAATGGCGCCGCCTTTTCGACGGCATTGATCACGGAATGGTCGAAAGTGGAATTGCCACTGCTTTGAGTGATCGTGGCGCTTACCAGTTCGCCAGTGGGCAGTAACTGGATTCGCACGATGGCGCGTAATTCCGAAGAGGCACTGGAAGGTACATTCCAACTTTGTTCGACGTATCGGCGAACCAGGTTCTTGAAGCCATTGGCAGCTTCGCTGGCCTGTCTGGCGTTAGCAATGGATTGTTCTTCATCACTGATCATGCTGTCCAGTGATGAGTTATTGGCCTGAGCTGCCCTTTCGGCGAGCTCTTGCTGGCGCTTCCGCTCGGCCTCTGCTTGACGCTTCCTTTCAGCTTCGGCTTCTGCCTGACGCTTCCGCTCGGCTTCGGCTTCTGCCTGGCGTTTCCGCTCAGCTTCGGCTTCTGCCTGGCGTTTCCGCTCAGCTTCGGCTTCTGCCTGGCGTTTCCGCTCGGCTTCGGCTTCTGCCTGGCGCTTCAGTTCTGCCTCGGCTTCGGCTCGCTGTTCTGCTGCGCGTTGCGCTTCTTCCTGCAAGCGCTGCGCCTCGGCTTTGGCTTCTTCCAATGCGCTATCCGTTACCTCGGCGTCGCTATCGGACGCTAGCTCCTCGGGCGATTCTGAAGGTGCCGATTCTTCGGGTTCCGGCGCATCCTCTTCTTCTGGCTGGGAAGCGGGCGGAGTGGAATCTTCGGTCTGCTGGGGCTGGTCCGTCGCCGTTTCAGCGCGGACGAGCGTCGCCTGGACTACCGATGAAGAAGTTGGGTCGGACTCGCTTTCAGGCCACTTGATGATGGTGAGCATCAGCGCCACAATATGCACGCCAATGGCCAGCAACACCGGCCAGCCATAGCCTACACGGCGTTCACGTTTCGCCATGTCGATGCCTCACTCTTCACCGCCGGAAGGGGGTTCGGAAATCAGTCCGACATTGCCCACTCCCGAACCTTGCAGCGTACTCATCAACGTCACGATCTGGCCGTAGGCGACATTACGATCGCCACGCACCATGACTGGTGTGTTCGCATTGCGGCTCAGCATGGCCTTGACCTTTTCCCCGAGTTCATCGAGGGCGACGGGGGTCTCTTCGTCTCCCAGAGAAATGTAATACTGCCCTTCACGGTCCACCGACACGATCAGTGGTTCTTGCTCCTCGGTATCGATGGGATCGGACGACACCTGTGGTAGTTCGACATCGACCCCCTGATTGAGCATGGGGGCGGTGATCATGAAGATCACCAACAGCACCAGCATCACATCGATGAACGGCACGACATTGATCTCGCCCATCGGCTTGCGCCGCTGGCGATGATGATAAGATCCGTACATGCTTCCTCCCTCAGGATGCCTCGCGTTCGCTGCGCCCCTGCAGGTTACGGTGCAGGATGGCGTGGAATTCCTCGGCGAAGTTTTCATATTTGCCGAGCAAGCGTCCCGCATGGGCGGATAGTCGGTTGTAGAAGATCACAGCGGGAATAGCGGCAAACAGCCCCATGGCCGTGGCGACCAATGCCTCCGCGATCCAGGGCGCGACGGTGGACAGCGTCGCCTGCTGAGCCATCGACAAACTTTGGAATGACCCCATGATGCCCCATACGGTACCGAACAGGCCGATGTAAGGGCTTGCCGAAGCGACCGTGGCGAGGAAAGTGAGGTGCAGCTGGAGGCGGTCTTCTTCACGTGAAAGCGCGACGCGCTGACCACGTTGCACGCCTTCGAGCACCGCATCGGTACTGTGGGTCTTGGGCATTAGACGATTGAATTCGCGAAAACCGGAGCGAAAAACGTGCTCCGCACCGCGGGATTCTTGTTCAGCGGGCAGGTCGCGATAGAGCTCGTTGAGATCGACGCCGGACCAGAAGTGATCTTCGAAATCTCGATACGCCTTTTCGGCGCGACGCAGCGCGATGCTGCGCTGGAAAATTATGATCCATGAGGCTATTGAGGCAGCCAGGAGCAGGAGCATGACCAGTTGAACGATCAGGCTAGCGTTCATGATCAGATGCGGAATGGACATGGAGTCGTTCACGGCAGTCCTCGTGTCGCTTGAGAGTTCGTTTCGCTTGGTTTATCCGTGCATTAGCGGCTGCAGCGCATCCGGCCAACGCAAAGGTTTAAGCCGAGAAGCATCGAGGCAGACGATGTCTACCCGGGCCTCGCACAGTCGTTCCCCGCGACGTGTCACTGTCTGGGCGAAGGTCGCGCGGCAGGCAGTTGAGTCGACGACGTCCGCCGAGATGTGCAGCTCGTCGTCGAGGTGGGCGGGTTTGGCATAACGGCATTCCAATTGATGCACGACTAGTTGGATACCCTGTGCGAGCAAGTCGCGCTGGGTTAGGCCGTGGTGGTTTAGCCACTCGCTGCGTGCCCGCTCCATGTATTTTAGATAGTTGACATAATAGACGATGCCGCCGGCGTCGGTGTCTTCGATGTAAACCTTGAGCGTATGCGTGAAACCGCTCATCCATCACCCTCCTGTCGCTTTTCATCAAGCGATGACGCTACGACAACGGCATCGGTCGGCGTCAGGCCGAAGTGTTCGTAAGCCAGACGTGTGACCACACGTCCACGCGCGGTGCGCATCATGAACCCCTGTTGGATCAGGTACGGTTCTAGGACATCCTCGATCGTGTCGCGTTCCTCGCTGATAGCGGCCGCCAGGCTGTCGACGCCGACCGGGCCGCCATCGAACTTCTCGATCATCGCCATCAATAGGCGTCGGTCCATGTGATCAAGCCCATGGCGGTCGACATGCAGCATGTTGAGAGCTTGATCGGCAATTTCTTCGTTCAGGCGACCATCACCACGCACTTCGGCGAAGTCGCGCACGCGCCGAAGCAGACGGTTGGCGATACGCGGTGTGCCGCGCGCGCGGCGGGCAATTTCGGCCGCACCTTCACGGTCGGCCTCGACCCCCAACAAATGCGCCGAACGCACTACGATCTCGGTCAATTCGTCGACCGCATAGAATTCCAGCCGTTGCACGATACCGAAACGATCACGCAGCGGCGATGTGAGCAGTCCCGCACGCGTGGTAGCGCCCACCAGGGTGAAAGCAGGCAAGTCGAGTTTGATGGAACGCGCGGCGGGGCCTTCGCCGATCATGATATCGAGCTGATAATCCTCCATCGCCGGATACAGCACCTCTTCCACCGAGGCGGGAAGGCGATGGATCTCGTCGATGAACAGCACATCACCGGCTTGCAGATTGGTGAGCATGGCAGCGAGGTCGCCGGCGCGCTCGAGTACGGGGCCGGAAGTCGATTTGATATCGACCTCCATCTCGGCGGCGATGATATTGGCCAACGTGGTCTTGCCAAGGCCAGGCGGCCCGAAGATCAGGGTATGATCGAGGCTATCGCTGCGCTGACGGGCCGCGCTGATGAAGATATCCATCTGCTCGCGTACGCGGGGCTGACCGATGTATTCGGTAAGCCGCTGCGGACGGATGGCATGATCCACGTGCACCTCGCTTCCCTGAGGTTGCGCCGCGATTAGACGGTCGGTATCGATCATTCGCGGTCCTTAACCTGCCATCTTGCGTGTCAGGGCGGCTTTGATCAGGCCTTCCGTGGAGAGGCTATCGTCCAGCCCGGACAGCATGCGCGAGGCTTCGGTAGGTTTGTAGCCCAAGGCGACGAGGGCCGATTCCGCATCGGCGAAAGGATCGGCCGCAGGTGCTGCGGGTGAGGCACCCAACTCAAGAGCATGCAGTCCGTTTTTCTGCTCGAGCTGCCAATGGGGGAAGCGGTCACGCATTTCCACGACCAATCGATCGGCGGTTTTCTTGCCGACGCCGGGGAGACGTGTCAGAGCCTTGCTGTCGTCTTCCATGACGCAGCGGATGAAGGCTTCCTGATCCATGCCGGAGAGAATCGCCAAGGCTAGCTTGGGCCCTACCCCGTTGACCTTGATCAGCGCGCGAAAAAGTTGACGTTCTTCGCCGCGGGCGAAGCCATACAGTAAATGCGCGTCCTCGC
Organism: Chromohalobacter canadensis; assembly: GCF_029544075.1. GTDB lineage: Bacteria > Pseudomonadota > Gammaproteobacteria > Pseudomonadales > Halomonadaceae > Chromohalobacter > Chromohalobacter canadensis_A. The sequence goes on from NZ_JAJQJH010000003.1 coordinate 268,209, forward strand.
GAACCGCCATATGCGTGTGGAGTTGAACCTCTTCGCCCACCGCCGGCAATGCCAGCAAGGTGGTCATAGAGGTCTCCAGCTCATAGCCGACGCCGCCGACATCGACGACGATCCACGGCGGTTGCTTTTCCAACAGGATGCCACGCAAGCGTCCAATCATGCAGATCGAGTCCTTCGATTGACTGGGTTGACACTATACTGATCCGCCTCGCAACTGACCAGCACCCGACATGCGGCGTCTCAGTCGGGGCGGAAGTCGCGCCAACGCTGACGGGAACCGCTCCGCCGCCGTCCTCTCGCTGCTGACAACGAGCGGCCCTGGCGAGCATAGGCATGGGTCAAGGCGATGGCTAGTGCGTCGGCGGCATCGGCCTGTGGCGTGCCGTCGAGCCCTAGAATTGCCGTCACCATATGCTGTACTTGATCTTTGGTCCCTGCGCCAGTACCGGTGACCGCCTGCTTGATCTGGGTGGGAGCGTACTCAAAGACCTCGAGACCATGATTGGCGGCGCAGACGATGGCCGTGCCGCGTGCCTGACCCAGCTTGAGTGCGGAGTCAGCATTCTTGGACATGAAGACCTGCTCGATGGCGATTTCGTGCGGCCGATGCACGCCGATCAACTCGCCGATGCCGGCATATACCTGGGCAAGTTTCTGGGCTAGTTGGTCGCTCTTGATGCGGATGCAGCCGCTGGCGACGTAACGCGGCTTCGCCGAGGAGACATCGACGACACCGTAGCCGGTAATGCGCGACCCTGGATCGATCCCCAGCAGGATCATCGACTCATCATCTCCGTGGCGCCACTCACTCGAGTTCCGCCATGACGGCATCGGAGAAATCGGCGTTGGAATAGACGTTCTGCACGTCGTCGAGGTCTTCGAGCATGTCGAATAACTTGAGGACCTTGCGCGCCGTATCCACATCGTCGATGGGGGAGTAATTATCGGGATAGGACCCGACATCGCTCGCAGAGGGCTCGATGCCCGCCTCGACTAGCGCGTCCTTGACTGCACCGAAGCCTTCCACGGAAGTCACGATCTCGAGCGTGCCGTCGTCCTGAGTGACGATGTCCTCGGGTTCGGCGGCCAGCGTGGCTTCCATGGCGGCCTCTTCGGAAGTGCCCTCCGGCAGCGTCAAACGCCCCTGCTTATGGAACATGAAGGCGACGGACCCGGACGTGCCCAAATTACCGCCGTTCTTATTGAAAGCGTGACGCACCTCGGAGACCGTGCGATTGCGGTTGTCGGTCATGCATTCGACCATCACCGCGACGCCTTCGGGACCGTAGCCCTCATAGACGGTTTCCTCCATCTCGTCGCCGTCGTTATTGCCGGCGCCGCGCTCGATGGCGCGCTGGATGGTGTCCTTGGTCATGTTGTTGGACAGCGCCTTGTCGATGGCGGCGCGCAGGCGGGGGTTGTCCGCTACCTCACCGCCGCCCTGCCGGGAGGCAACCGTCAGTTCACGGATCAGCTTGCTGAAAATCTTACCGCGTTTGGCATCCTGGGCGGCTTTGCGGTGCTTGATGTTCGCCCATTTACTATGGCCTGCCATGTCGACGTCACTCCTTGAAAAAACAGGCGTTCGCGTTTGCAGGACACCCGGCGCCGAGGTGACGCCGGGAAAACGAGAAGAACGTGGGGCAAGCGGCGCGCGTCAGGCCTCGCCGTTGCCACCTTGCTGCGCCTTCTGACGCAAGCGAATGTTGAGCTCCTTGAGCTGATCGGCGCTGACCTCGCCCGGAGCGTCGGTCATCAGGCAGGCGGCACTCTGCGTCTTGGGGAAGGCGATCACTTCGCGGATCGTCTTGGCGCCGCTCATCAGCATGACCAGACGGTCGAGGCCGAAGGCCAGGCCACCATGAGGCGGCGCGCCAAACCGGAGGGCATCGAGCAGGAAGCCGAACTTCTCCTCGGCTTCTTCCTCGCCGATACCCAACACTTCGAAGACCGCCCGCTGCATCGCCTGATCGTGAATACGGATGGAACCACCGCCCAGCTCGGTGCCGTTCAGAACCATGTCGTAGGCACGCGATAGCGCATTGGCGGGATCTGCCTTGAACGCCTCCGGTGAGCTCGACGGCGCGGTGAACGGATGGTGCAAGGCGGCCAAGCGGCCGGCGTCGTCAGCTTCGAACATGGGGAAGTCGACGACCCACAGCGGCGCCCACTCCTGCGTATACAGATCGAGGTCTTCGCCCAACTTGACGCGCAGAGCGCCCAGCGCCTCATTGACGATACGTGCCTTGTCGGCACCGAAGAAGATGATGTCGCCATCCTCGGCGCCTACCCGATCGAGCAATGACTCGATGATACCTTCCATGAACTTGACGATCGGCGACTGCAGCCCTTCGATACCTTTGGCGCGTTCGTTGACCTTGATCCAGGCCAGTCCCTTGGCACCGTAGATGTTGACGAAATCGGTGTAGGCATCGATTTCCTTGCGCGACAGCTTGGCGCCACCGGTGACCTTGAGCGCTGCAACACGCCCGTCATCGGCTTTGGCCGGACCGGAGAACACCTTGAAGTCGACATCGCGCATCAGGTCGTTGACATCGATCAGCTCGAGCGGGATACGCAGGTCGGGTTTGTCCGAACCGTAACGGTTCATCGCCTCACTGTACGGCATCTTGGGGAACGCCGGCAGGCTGACATCGAGCACGTCCTGGAACAGCTGACGAATCATGTCCTCGGTCAAGGACATGATGTCGCTTTCCTCGACGAACGAGGCTTCCAGGTCGATCTGGGTGAACTCGGGTTGGCGATCGGCACGCAGATCTTCGTCGCGGAAGCACTTGGCGATCTGGTAATAGCGGTCGAAGCCCGACACCATCAATAGCTGCTTGAACAGCTGCGGTGACTGCGGCAAGGCGAAGAACTCACCCGGATGCGTGCGGCTCGGCACCAGGTAATCACGAGCCCCTTCCGGCGTGGCACGTGTCAAAATCGGCGTCTCGATATCCAGAAAACCTTGGGATTCGAGATACGCGCGCACGCTATGTGTGATCCGCGAACGCAGCCGCAGTTTGTCGATCATCTCCGGGCGACGCAGATCGATGTAACGATGCTTGAGACGAGTCTCTTCGCCGACCTTGCCATGCTCGTCGAGCTGGAACGGGGGCGTGGCCGCCGTGTTGAGCACTTCGACGTTTGATGCCAGCACCTCGATCATGCCGGTGGGCATGTTGGGGTTCTGGGTACCTTCGGGGCGCAGGCGAATGCGTCCGCGAATGCGCAGTACAAACTCGTTGCGGGCACGATCGGCATTGGCGAATGCCTCGGGAGTATCGGGATCGACCACGACCTGGGCGATACCATCGCGGTCGCGCAAATCGAGGAAAATCACTCCCCCATGGTCGCGACGGCGATGTACCCAGCCACAGAGTGCGACTTCCTGATCCACCTGGGTTTCGTTCAATTGACCGCAATAGTGACTGCGCATGTCTTATCCTGTTTCGTTGCGTATTTCATGGGGCGATTCGGCGCCGCCCGAACGGCGCCGAACACGTCAGGCGGGCGTCTTGTTGCCGGTCTCGGTAGACGTGGAGGGCGCGGAAGCCTCTCCCGCGAGATTGCGTTTTTGCCCCGATTTGAAGTCGGTTTCATACCATCCGCCGCCGGCTAGGCGAAACCCCGCCGCGGAGATCAAGCGTGATAATTCTGCGCGCTCGCAGCGCGGACAATCGGTCAGCGCTGCCGCGCTGACTTTCTGCAGCTTTTCCAGGCGATGGCCGCAGGCCTTGCACTCATACTCGTAGATGGGCATGGTTCTCACCATTCATGTCATCAAGAAGCGCCCGCGCGAGACGCTCGCGCGGCGGCAGGGATATAGGGCCGGAGATCGCACTTTCCAAGCCTTTTCCGAAAGCCGCTCATTATAGCGCGTTGCGCCACCCAGCGGGCAAGCGTATCGGGGCTCGATCTCATGCAGCTTGCCGCCACGATGCCAGACTCACTTCACTTCGTTAAAAGAAAAAGGATGTCGCATGAAAGCCGTGATTCTCGATGCCGCCAGCCTTGGCGATGATATTGATCTCTCACCGTTGCACGCGGCGGTCGATAACCTCGAGGTCCATGCGCATACCGCTGTCGATAAACGGCAGGAGCGTCTCGACAATGCGGATATCGCCATCACCAACAAGGTGATACTGGACGGCGACCTGCTCGCGTCCCTGCCCGACCTTAAATTGATCTGCGTATTGGCGACGGGTACCAACAATATCGACATGGAAGCTGCTCGAGATCACGGCATTGAGGTGCGTAACGTCTCCGCCTACGGCACGGCGAGCGTGGCTCAACATACCCTGATGTTGATGCTTGCCCTCGCCAATCGCCTTCCGCTTTACATGCGCGATGTCGCCGCTGGTCGTTGGAATGAAAGCGCATTGTTCTGCTTGCTCGACCACCGCACCCTGCAACTGGCCGACAAGCATCTCGTCATCGTCGGTCATGGCGAACTCGGTCGCGCCGTGTCGCGCTTGGCCGAGGCCTTTGGCATGCGCGTCACCTTTGCCGCGCGCCCTGGCAACGAAGCGCAGGATTCGCGCCCTTCCCTCGCGTCACTGGCGGGTGAGCTCGATGTCTTGAGCCTACATTGCCCGCTGACCGATCAGACACGGCATCTCGTCGACGCCGAGATGCTGGCCCGTTTCAAACCCGGTGCCTTGCTGATCAATTGCGCACGGGGCGGTATCATAGATGAAAAGGCGGCGTTGGATGCGCTTCGGGGAGGGGCGATTGGCGGGCTCGGCGTCGACAGTCTGCCTGAAGAGCCGCCGCGTCAAGGTCATGCGCTCATCGAAGCCCTGGATGAGACGCTCAACCTCATCGTCACTCCGCACAGTGCTTGGATCTCGCCGGAAGCTCGAGCCAATGTCGTCAGCCTGACGTGTGACAACCTGCATCAATGGCTCGCTTCGCGCGCTTAATACATGAGCCTTAAAGCCGGGAGCTTGCATGCTTTATAATTACGGTTCCATCAATATCGATTACGTTTACCGTGTCAGTCACTTGGTGCGCCCTGGCGAGACATTGTCCAGCCAGAGCTTTACCCAAGTACTAGGCGGCAAAGGCGCCAACCAGTCATTGGCCATGGCCCGTGCCGGCGGTGACGTGACGCATTGGGGGCGTGTATCACAGAACGATCGCTGGGTGCTGGAAATCCTGGCCCAGGCAGGCGTCAATACATCCCTGATCGAACTCACCGCCGATGCCAGCGGGCATGCCATCATTCAGGTTGACGATCACGCTGAGAACGCCATCATCCTCAGTCCCGGGGCTAATCACGGTTTCAGCGAGCGACACCTCGAGGCCCTGATGACCTCGGTGAGTACTGATGATTGGCTTTTATTGCAAAACGAATGCAATGCGCTCGAAAGCGTCATGATGCTTGCCGCGCGCCATGGCATGCGGATCGCTTTCAACCCTGCTCCCCTAGGCGACAATGTGCATGCGTTGCCGCTCGAATTGTGCCAGATCCTGTTCCTCAATCGTGGCGAAGCTGCCGCCCTGGCGGGGCTTGACGAGCATGCCGGGGTCGCCGAACTCATGGATGTCCTCTATCAACGGCTGCCCAAGGTCGAGCTGGTATTGACGCTGGGGCGTGATGGCGTGCGTTATCAATATGGTGCCCAGCGTCTCGAACTTCCGGCGTTCCCAGTTGACGCCGTGGATACGACCGCGGCCGGCGATACCTTCATCGGTTACTTCATGGCTGCGCGGCAACGGAATGCCCCCATCGAAACCTGCCTGCATGAAGCAAGCGCCGCCGCGGCCTTGTGCGTGCAAAAAAGCGGTGCGGCGCCAAGCATCCCGCTTGCCAGCGAAGTTGCGGCGACCTCCCGTGACTGGCCAGCGCGCGATATCTTGCGCCACTGATTCCTTATGGCACCGTTTGCTGGTTACTTGACCGTTATTTGACACAGGATTTTCATGGCCACCCCTTTGATTTTCGATACCGACCCTGGCGTAGACGACGCCCAAGCCATCGCTATTGCTCTAGCACATCCCGAGATCGAGCTTCTCGGCATGACCACGACCTACGGCAATGTCGATATCGATACCGCCACCACCAATGCGCTGCTGCTCGCCGAGCTCGCCAACCAGCGCATCCCCGTTGCACAAGGCGCGGCGGCGCCCCTGATCAAGCTCAAGCACCCGGCGCCGGCGCATATTCATGGCGACAACGGGCTGGGCAATCATCCTTTGCCTGTTCCGAGCCATCGCGCCGAGACAATCAGTGCGCCACAGTTCATCGTCGAACAGGTCAATGCCCGCCCCGGCGAGGTCACGCTGGTCGCCGTGGGCCCGCTGGGCAATCTAGCCACCGCGCTGCAGCTCGACCCGGGCATCGTCGATCGCGTCAAACAGGTCGTCGTCATGGGGGGATCGATTCGTGAGGGTGGTAACGTCACGCCCGTCGCCGAGGCCAATATCTTCAATGACCCGCATGCCGCCGCACGTGTATTGACGGCGGGCTGGCCATTGACCTTGGTGGGGCTCGATGCCACGCATCGCTGTGTGCTTGGCCCCGCGCAGATGGACAAGATCGCCGCGGCTCAAGGCAAACTGGGCGACGTATTGGCGGGTAGCTATGCGTTTTATCGCGCATTCTACCGTACCGCGCTGGATATCGATGGCTGTTGTCCGCACGACAGCTGTGCCTTGGCGTGGTTGATGCGTCCGGAACTCTTCACGACCGCACGCGGGCACTTAAATGTCGTCACCGACGGCGACGCCGAAGGCCAGACGCTGTTTGCGCCACAAGAGCGCACCTTCATCGATCCGCGCTGGGCACGCACGCCGCTCGTCGATGTGTGCATGAACGCCGACGGTGAGGCCATCGTGGACTGGATCGTCGAGACACTGACCCGCTGAGGTCAGTAGCCCTCACCTTGCCGGCCCACTTCGGAACGGTTCATAAACAGTTTTAACCGAGTTCGAAGGCTTGTGGGGGCGTGACGTCGACCTTTTCGCACTCGATATGAGTCACGCGCGACGCCGGAGGGCCTTGCCACAACCAGCGCACGACTCGGTCGACGGCCGCCTGCTCGCCGCATAGCAGTACTTCGACGCGGCCGTCGCCGAGGTTCCTGGCATGCCCCGTGAGTCCTTCCCTTAACGCTTGATCGCGTGACGCGGCGCGAAATCCGACGCCTTGCACGCGGCCGGTAACCCAGGCCTTGAGACAATATTCATTCATGGCCCTCTCCTTTGCTTGCGGGCGTCGCTTGGGTGGCGGAATATTCAGGCGAATCCACGAGTTCGCGCTTGACCAAGACCGCGGAGTTGCGAGGTACGACACGTTTGCCACGCGCTTCGAGATGGGTGCGGGTAAAAGCGGCGCCATACAGTAAAATCAACGAACTGTAGTAAACCCACAGCAATACCAGCACGACCGACCCTGCCGCGCCGTATGTCGATGCCGTGGCGGTATAGGCTAGATACGCAGCGATGGCGTAGCGCCCGATCGCAAACAGTACCGCCGTCACGATCGCGCCGACGATAACATCTCGCCAGCTCACCACGACATCCGGCAACACCTTGAAGATAGCGGCGAAAAATAGTGCAATCACCACCAGCGAGACGAGGAATTCGGCGCTTCCCAAGAGCGCGTTAACACCCGGCAGCCAGTCGCTTGCATATCGGAAGAAGGCGCGCAGCATCACGCTCATCACCAACGACACCATGAGGATGAAGCCCACCGCCAGCACTACGGTCAGCGACAGCAGACGTTTCTTGATGAACAACCAAAGCCCGTTGCGATCGGGACGCGCCGTCACGCCCCAGAGCGTATTGAGGGAGAATTGCATCTGCGCGAAGACAGTCGTGGCCCCAACTACCAGCGCACCAATGCCGAGCAATGTCGGCAAGATGCCGGAGCTTTCGAGGCGCGACTGCACCACCGCTTGCTGAATCGCGGTGGCGGCATCTTGACCCATGGTGTCCTGCAACTGCGCTACGATTTGGCCTTGCGCGGCGTCCTCTCCCAATACCAGTCCAATCACGGTGACGGCGATGATAATCGTCGGTGCCAGTGAAAATAGGGTGTAAAACGCCAGAGAGCCCGCGAAGCTGAAGGCATTGTGTTCAAGCCATAAGGTCGCGGCGTTGACGACGATTCGGTACCAATAGCGCGGTGAAAGATTGATCACGGACGCTCCTTGTCGGAAATGATAAGTAACGGACATAACGTAGTTTGGTCTCAGGATAGCGCAGATGCCTTGGCTACTGCTTATATTGCAGAGGCCCGAGTCGCTGCTCATAATGGCTCGGCCCTGCTGATGGAGCTTTCATGTCCAACGCCACCACGTCCTTACTCTTCTCCGATATACCCTATGCCTTCGATTGTCTGGTCTTTATCGGGCGTTTTCAGCCGCCGCATCGGGGGCATATCACTGTCATTCGCGAAGCGTTGCAACAAGCGCGGCAGGTGATCGTCATGGTGGGGTCCGCTTGGCAGGCCCGTTCGCTGCGCAATCCCTGGCGCTTCGAGGAGCGTCGAAACATGCTGCGCGAATGTTTCGACACCGATGACAACGCGCGACTCGAAATCACGCCGTTACTGGATGCTCTCTACAACAACGATGTCTGGGTACGCGATGTACAGCGCCGGGTACGCGATGTGGTCGTCCCTCAACAGGGCCGGTTACCCCGAATCGGGTTGATCGGTGCAAGTCGCGGTCAGTCGAGCTACTACCTGACGCTGTTTCCGCAGTGGGAGTCGGTCAGCGTACCACTGGTCAGCGATGTCTCGGCCAGTCGCATTCGCGAGGCGTTGTTCGGTCAGCCGGCATTGGCAGACGATTACTTGGCGCGAGAGGAAGACAGTGGTCTGTCGGCGCCGGTCCGCGACGTGTTGCGACGCTTTCTCGAAACACCCGAAGCCGCGCAATTGTGGGAAGAACAGCATCTTCTCGAGCAGTATCGTGAGGCCTGGGCGCAAGCGCCCTACCCGCCGGTTTTCGTGACCGTCGATGCTGTCGTGGTGCAGTCCGGGCATGTGCTGCTGGTCGAGCGTCGAGCGGCACCCGGTAAGGGGTTACTTGCCTTGCCGGGAGGTTTCATTCAGCCTCAGGAACGCTTGCTGGATGCCTGCTTACGCGAGCTGCGTGAGCGGGTGCGCCTCAAGATTCCCGAAGCCGTGCTCAAAGGTTCGCTACGTGGCCAGCGCTTGTTCGATGACCCCCACCGCAGTTGGCGCGGGCGTACCTTGGCGCAGGCTTTCTATTTTGCCCTGCGGCCCGAACAGCAACTCCCCCGGCTCAAGCCTTCGCGCAGTGGCGAGCAAGCCCACTGGGTGGCGCTGGCCGACCTCGACCCCGAGGCGTTGTTCGAGGACCATTTCTTCATCATTCAGAACTTCCTCGGCTTGCCAGCAGGCATGGCCACGCCATGACGCGACGCGTTGTTAGATCTTCACGCCTGCAGGAAGTCGCGCGGCAATTTCATCATCTGTCGCCAGAGCTTTTCGACGCCAGGCTTGTGCACCAAGGAGCATCGGTACAGACGGATTTCCAGGGGAATATCCCATTGTGGGTCTCCCGCGCGGACCAAGCGCCCCGTGGTGAGTTCTTCGCGTATGCAGAAATCGGGAATCCACGCCATGCCGACCCCTTGTAGGGCCATGCCCTTGAGACCTTCCGCCATGGCAGTTTCGTAGACGGTCTTGAGGCGCATGCGCAGTGGGTCGTTCTTGAGCAGCATGCGTACGCTACGCCCCAGAAAGGCGCCTTGGGTATAGGCGAGAAATGGGATGCCTGCCTCGTCGTCCAGCGCAAAGCGTGGGGTGCCGTCGGCGTTGGGCACACACACTGGCAGCATTTTTACCTGACCGATGGAAAATGAAGGAAAGGCTTCGCCGTCGAGTTGCATGCTGGCGTAGGGATCATAATACGCCAGCATCAGGTCGCAGTTACCTTCGCGCAACACATGAATGGCGTCTCCGACGTTCATGGCCACCAGCCGCGTCGGAAGTTCACCCACGCCCTTTTGCAAGCGTGAAATCCAATGTGGGAAAAACGTCAACGCCAGTGAGTGCGCGGCGACGATATCGAGCGCTTCATTGGCCATCGACAGGCCGCGCAAATGGGCGAGGCATTCGCTCAACTGCTCGACCATGCTGCGTGCGGTGACCAGGAACAACTGTCCTTCTGGCGTCAGCCCGATAGGGGTCGTGGAACGGTCGACCAAGGTGGCGCCCACGGCTTGCTCCAAGGAGCGGATGCGTCGGCTAAAAGCAGGTTGGGTGACGTGTCGTTGCCTCGCTGAAGCGGAAAAACTGCGTGTATTGGCGAGGGCAACGAAATCTTCGAGCCACTTGGTTTCAAGATTCACCGGCACTCCTGATGGTCACGCATAAATGTACGACAGCCGTAAGCATGTGGACGCTGTGTTTTGACACGCCACGATGATCATTGTATGGGCGCTAGCAGATATGCCGCGCGGGAGATGAGTTTACGCCAGATGGGGCGATTGTTGAGTTCGTCCAGCGTCACCTCGCGGCATGCTGCAAAATCCCGACGTAGCATGTCTTCGACCTGACCGGCAAAGGCCGCATCGGGGATATACGCGGTGATCTCGAAATTGAGTCGAAACGAACGGTTATCGAGATTGACCGAACCGACCAGTGCCGTCTCGTCGTCGACCAGGACGACTTTCTGGTGCAGGAACCCCGGCTGATAGCGAAAAATACGCACACCGTGACGAATCATCTCAGGCAAGAAGGAAAAAGCTGAGAGGAAGACCAGCAAGTGATCGGGACGCTCGGGGATCATCACGCGTACATCGACACCACGCAATGCGGCAAGCTTCAAGGCATCTTGCACTCCCTGATCCGGGACGAAGTACGGGCTGGTCACCCACAGTCGTTCATGGGCCCCGTGAATGACATGCTGAATCAGCAAACTTGCTGTCTCGCAGCGATCGGCCGGCCCCGAGGGTACGATTACCACGTGCTGGCACTCCTCGCAGGTGATCGATGGCTCCCAGTTCAGTGACAGAATCTCTTCGGTGGCCCAGTACCAGTCCTCCCAGAATGCCTCCTGCAATCCCATGACGCTTGGGCCGGTGAGCTTGAGATGGGTGTCGCGCCAGGAGCCATATTGCGCTACGCGCCCCAAGTATTCATCGGCCACATTGAAGCCGCCAGTCCACCCTTCGCGACCGTCGACGACCAAAACCTTGCGGTGGTTGCGGAAGTTGATCTGGAAACGATGCCGCCAGCCGCGCGACGAGTTGAAGGCCGTGACCTCGATGCCTGCGCTCGATAACTCGTGCAAGTAATCATTCGGTAAACTACGGCTCCCGATTTCGTCGTAGAGAAGGCAAACCCTCACTCCCTGCTCTGCCCTACGCATCAAGTGCTGCTTGAATAAGGTACCGATTTCATCGGCGCGGAAAATGAAGAACTGTACGAGGATATATTCGCGGGCGGCATCGATGCCCTCCAGTAAGCTCTGGAAGGTCTCTTCCCCATCAATAAGCAGTTCGGCTCGATTGCCCGTGCTCATGGGCATCATGGCCAGGCGCTCGACGGCCTGAATGCGCGTGGTGTCAAACGAGGGACGGGAAAAAAAAGGCTCGAGCCGAGGTCTGAAACGCAATAGCTCCTGGCGTAGTACAGTGTCGCGTTCGCCGCGCGCGGAGGTATACCCATAGAAGCGCGGGCGTCCGAAGATCCAGTAGATGGGAACGGCCAGATAGGGAAAGGTCAAAAGCGTTACGATCCAGGCGACCGCCCCTTGCGAAGTACGACTCGACATCAATGCCATGATGGCGGACAACGCACCCAGCACATGGATCATCACGATCAGGATACCGATCAGTTCGGATGTCATGTCGGTCCCTCCCTGAAACCTTCGCAACACTCGCCGATTAAAAATCAGGCCCCGCGTGGGCGGGGCCTGAGGCAACGATCATCGCATGTTCAAGCACTCGCGGCGATGATCTCTTTCCATTTTGCCGGACCAATCTGGTGGACCGATTCGCCTCGACTGTCGACGGCGACGGTCACTGGCATGTCTTCGACGTCGAACTCATAAATCGCCTCCATCCCAAGATCCTCGAAGGCGACCACACGGGATTTCTTGATCGCTTGCGCCACCAAGTATGCAGCCCCTCCTACTGCCATCAGGTAAACGGCTCCGTTGTCGCGGATCGCCTCGATTGCCATCGGTCCTCGTTCGGCCTTGCCGACCATCCCCTGGAGGCCAGTCTGCTCGAGCATGGTCCGTGTGAACTTATCCATGCGCGTAGCAGTCGTGGGGCCAGCAGGACCGACGACTTCGTCGCCAACCGGATCGACAGGCCCTACGTAATAGATGAAGCGTCCACGCAAATCGACGGGTAGTGACTCGCCTTTGGACAGCATATCGACCATGCGCTTGTGCGCGGCATCACGGCCAGTGAGCAGTTTCCCATTGAGCAGTAGCGTATCACCCGGCTCCCAGGAGGCCGCTTCTTCCGCTGTGACTGTGTCCAGGTTCACTCGCTTGACGTTGTCACCCGTTTTACGCGTGATTTGCGGCCAGTCTTCCAACGTCGGAGCGGGCAGTGACGCTGTACCGCTGCCATCCAGCGTAAAATGAACATGGCGTGTAGCCGCGCAGTTAGGAATGATAGCGACCGGTTTATTGGCAGCGTGGGTGGGATAATCCTTGACCTTGATATCGAGCACGGTGGTCAGTCCACCCAGCCCCTGTGCGCCAATGCCGGTGCGATTGACTTGCTCGAAGAGCTCGAGACGCAGCTCCTCGGCACGATTCACAGCACCACGTGCCTTGAGATCCTGAATGTCGATGGGATCGAGCAAGGCTTCCTTGGCGAGTTCCATGGCCTTTTCAGCGGTGCCGCCGATGCCAATGCCGAGCATGCCCGGCGGGCACCACCCTGCTCCCATCTTGGGTAACTGCTCCAGAACCCACTCGGCGACATTGTCAGAGGGATTGAGCATCGCAAACTTGGACTTGGCTTCACTTCCGCCCCCTTTTGCCGCGACGTGGATCTCAACCTTATCGCCGGGGACCAGCTTGTGATGGATGACTGCTGGCGTATTGTCGCCGGTATTCTGACGCTTGCCATCAGGATCGGCCAATACCGAGGCACGCAGGATATTATCGGGGAGCTTATACGCTTGGCGGACACCCTCGTTGATCATATCGTCGAGGCTCATATCGGCTTCCCAGCGCACGTTCATACCGATTTCGACGAAGACCGTCACGATGCCTGTATCCTGACAGATCGGTCGATGACCCTCGGCACACATTCGAGAGTTGATCAGAATCTGAGCGATAGCATCGCGAGCGGCGGGATTCTCTTCACGTTGATACGCCTCATGCATGGCGTCGATGAAGTCTTTGGGATGGTAATAAGAAATAAACTGCAAGGCATCAGCCACACTCTGGATTACATCATCCTGGCGTATCACGGTCATGAAAGAGACTCCTTATTGTAGGTAACATTGAGCGAGGGTTTCGTCAGGAAACGTCGCGAGAAACAAACACAGGATTATACCGAAAATGAGCGATTACGCTTGAGGTAATCGCCCAAAGTCTACATGGATGATGGAGGCTTTATTTTTGACTATTTCAGATAGAAGATAACGGTATAAATCTATACATTGCCATTACCCCAATTCAAGCAACCGTGCCTTCAGGGATTGCAGTTGATCGCGCAGCCGCGTGGCTTCTTCGAACTCCAGATTTTGCGCCGCTTCATGCATGGCGTCCTCGAGCTTGCCAATTTCCCGCGTCAGGCCTGCGGCATCCATCTGATTGAGCTGCTCGGCACTGTAGTCGCCCGGGGCTTCGGCGACACGCTTGTCGGGGCGCTTATGTCCCGTTTTCTTACCAGGTGTCTGAGCCCCTTCCATGATATCGGCAACCGACTTCGTCACCGTCTTGGGCGTGATGTCATTCTCTTCGTTGAACGCGATCTGCTTTTCACGACGGCGTTCGGTTTCATCCATCGCCCGACGCATCGAATCCGTGATCCGGTCACCGTAAAGAATCGCCTTGCCGTGCGCGTTACGCGCCGCACGCCCGATGGTCTGAATCAGTGAACGTTCAGCACGTAGGAAGCCCTCCTTATCGGCATCGAGTATCGCCACCAACGAGACTTCCGGGATATCTAGCCCCTCTCGCAGCAGGTTGATGCCTACGAGCACATCAAATTTCCCCAGCCGCAAGTCGCGAATGATTTCGATGCGCTCAACGGTATCGATATCGGAGTGCAGGTAGCGAACACGGACATCGTGCTCGTCGAAATACTCGGTGAGATCTTCGGCCATGCGTTTGGTCAACGTTGTCACCAGAACGCGCTCCCCTACATCGGCACGCAGCCGAATCTCGGAGAGCAAATCATCTACCTGCGTACCTGCCGGCCGCACTTCGATTTCGGGATCGACCAAGCCAGTGGGACGCACGACCTGCTCGACGACCTGGCCTGCATGTTCTGCTTCATACTTGCCCGGCGTCGCAGAAACAAAGGTAGCCTGCGGGCAGATACGCTCCCATTCCTCGAACTTCATTGGACGATTGTCCAATGCCGAGGGTAGCCGGAAGCCGTATTCGACCAGCGTTTCCTTGCGTGAACGGTCCCCCTTGTACATACCGCCCACTTGGGGAACGCTGACGTGAGATTCATCGATGAACAACAGCGCATCATCTGGGAGATAATCGAAGAACGTCGGGGGTGGCTCGCCCGGCGCGCGGCCCGAGAGATAGCGCGAGTAGTTCTCGATGCCGTTGCAATATCCCAGTTCGAGCATCATTTCGATATCATAAAGCGTACGCTGCTCAAGACGCTGGGCTTCGACGAGCTTGTCGTTCTTGCGCAACCAGTCCAACCGCTCGGCCAGCTCGGCCTTGATGTCATCCACGGCGCCGAGAATCGTCTCACGCGGTGTCACGTAGTGGCTCTTGGGATAAATCGTCATACGCGGCACCTTGCCACGCACTTCGCCGGTCAGAGGGTCGAACAGGCTGATGGTCTCGATCTCGTCATCGAAAAGCTCCACCCTCACTGCTTCGTCTTCCGCATCTGCCGGGAAGACGTCGATGACATCTCCTCTAACGCGATAGGTCCCGCGACGAAAATCCATGTCGTTGCGGGTATATTGCAGTTCGGCGAGGCGCCGCAGGAAGGTACGCTGATCGATCAGTTCGCCACGGTTGAAGTGCAAGCGCATCTTCAAGTACTGATCGGGATCCCCCAAGCCGTAAATGGCCGAGACGGACACCACGATCAGCGAATCACGACGCTCCAGAAGCGCTTTGGTCGCCGAGAGACGCATCTGCTCGATATGGTCGTTGATCGAGGCATCCTTCTCGATGAAGGTGTCCGACGACGGCACATAGGCTTCCGGCTGATAGTAGTCGTAATACGAAACGAAATACTCGACCGCGTTATCGGGGAAAAAGCTCTTGAACTCGCCGTAAAGCTGGGCGGCTAGCGTCTTGTTCGGGGCCATGACAATGGTCGGACGCTGTAGGCGCTCCACCACGTTGGCCATGGTGAACGTTTTCCCGGACCCGGTGACACCGAGCAGTGTTTGATGCGCAAGTCCAGCATTGTAGCCATGTATCAGGCCTTCAATAGCCGCCGGCTGATCGCCTGCAGGCTGGAATTGCGACTGAATGCGAAAGGGTTTGCTCATGAGTCTCACATAAGGGCGAGGTAAGGGCCGTTCAAGCCTTGACCGCGGTTGCGGTCAGGCCGGGCGCGTAGTGATGTCCACCTCGCTGGCGGTCATCAGGCGTTGTATCGGGCAGCGATCGGCAATCTCGAGCAGACGGTTCAGCGTCTCGGGATCATCGATCCCCTCAAACGCCAGGGTAACGGTAAGCCGGTAATGACCTCGGGCCTCATCACTGGCGTCACGCTCGACGGTCGCGGTGATCGTTTCCACGGGCAATTGCTTACGCCGCGCGTACATCAGGGCCGTCATGGCCTTGCACGCACCGAGCGACAGATCGAAATAGTCGTGCGGATCAGGCGCACTTTCATCCCCACCCACCTCTCGCGGAGCATCCACCGCCAACGCCGAAAATTCCTTTACCGTCGCCTGCTGGCGAAGCGAGCCGTCGCGCTGCGTGATGACCGTGATCGTCATGGCTACCTCTCGTGTGACAGTCAGTGTGCCTTGTACCCCAGCGCCTGGATGGTTTGCAGCAACGCCTCGCGCCGCACGCGCCCTTCCACGTCGGCGCCATGACGGCCGACCTCGGCCTCCTCGACGCCGTCCATCTCCATCAGGGCCGTGGTGATGCGATTGACATCCTCGGCACTGTCGACCTGCTCGAAGGTCAGTGCTATACGCGCCATGGGGTCTTCTCCATTCGTTCATTCGTTTGCCGGGGAGTTTATCATGGCACAACGACGGTGCCGCGGTGGTTGGAAAATCCCTTGCCCGCCCTGATATTCGAGGGTGACATTTGAATACAGTCGAGCGACCGCCGCGTTCGCGATACGGAGTTATTCCATGAACGATTGGATTAGTCATCTTGAAACGCAAGGGCTAGTGCGCGCAGCAGAGAATGAGTGGCACTTCGGCGAGGCCGTGTCCCAGGCTCGCGTGCCTTTGTCGTCCACGGCAATTGCCCCGTTGCCACAGTACTCGATCATGGAAATTGCCGGTCCCGATGCCGAACGTTTTCTCCAGGGGCAGACCAGCGCCCAGGTTGAACTTGTCAATGGCGAGTTCGCGCCTTTAACGGCATTTTGCTCGCCCAAGGGGCGCATGCTGGCCAACGGCCAATTGATGCGTGTGGACGAGACACGCTATTGGCTCCTGCTGGATATCGGCGTAGTAGACCCGTTGCACGCGCACCTCGCGAAATACGCGCCCTTTTACAAGGTCGAGATCACGCGGCCGGCAACGCGGGTATTCGGTGTACTGGGCGAAGACGCAGCTGCTCAGGTCGAGACTCAGCTCGATGTAGCTGCCCCCGCCACATGGGCTATGGCTCAAAGCCATGCAGCGGTCATACTACACCACCCAGGCCCGATGCCTCGCTTCATGATCGTCGCTCCCGAGGCCACGGCCTTGTCCCTATGGAAGGCTTTCGAGAACATCGCAACGCCCGTCGGCAACGCCGTATGGCGTCTGCAGGATATCCAAGCCGGCCTCGCCTGGTTGGGCGATGCGCAACGTGATAGTTATCTCCCGCAGATGATCAACTGGGAAGCCTTGGGTGGTATCAGCTTTCGCAAAGGGTGTTACACCGGACAAGAAGTGGTCGCGCGGGCGCATTTCCGTGGCCAGGTCAAGAAACGTCTGCTGCGTGCTCAACTGGAAAGCGACACGCTACCGACGCTCGGAACGCCCGTACACGACACTAACGGCAAATCTCAAGGCGACGTCGTGTGCGCTGCCCTAAACGCTGACGGAAAAGCCGAAGTACTCGCTATCATTACGCAGCGCGATGAACCTCGCGAGCTCAACATCGATGGCGTTCCGCTCAAGCGTCTAGCGTTACCCTATGCGATCGAACGCGTCGATCCAGAAAGTATGTCTCTTCAGGCTTGATGTGGCACCAATCCGAATAGGCGGCGCGCGGTGGCGGTGCTCTGCATTGCCACCGCGGCATAGGACTGTTCTCGGAGCTCAGACACCGTTTCACACACAGCATGAACTCGGGCTGGCTCATTGCGTCGCCCTTGCTCGCCGTACAGCGGCATATCCGGGCTATCGGTCTCGAGGACATAACCATCGTCGGGCAGCGAACGTATAGCGCGCCGTAGGCGCTTAGCGCGTGCATAGGTCGCGCCCCCGCCGATCCCCAGAACGAAGCCCGCCTCCAGGAAGCCTTGAGCCTGTTCGGGGCTCCCCGAGAACGCGTGTATCAGGCCACCGGCAGGCAATGCGAGCTGGCGCAAGCGCTTTACCACTTGATCGTTGGCCTGGACACAGTGAATCACAACCGGCAGGTGGCGCCGCTTAGCGATGCGTAATTGCGCATCGAAGAGTTGCCATTGGCGATCGAGATCATCAAGACGCGCGTCGATGCCACATTCGCCGAGGGCGACGGTATCCGGGTAGGCGTCGAGCTGGGCTTCAAGAGCGTTAGTATCTTCGGGCGTATGGGCCTGAAGAAAGTAAGGGTGCAGCCCATAGCAGACACTGATCTCTGAACGTCGCCCAAGAGCGGCTACCTGTGGCCAACGCTCACGCGTCGTCCCCGGAACAATGTAATGTCCCACTCCAGCCTTGGCCGCACGCGCCAGTACAGCATCGCGGTCTTCATCGAAGACATCGAAATCGAGATGACAATGGGCATCGATCAGAGTCGCAGACATGGTGTGCCTCTCTCGCCGACGCATACGATGGGGATGAGTCGGCGAAGACGAAATGCTAGCGGGACTTAGTGTTCGCGCGTGGCCCGGAATTCAACGTCCGGCCAACGCTCCTGTGTCATCTGCAGGTTGACGCGCGTCGGCGCCAGATAAGTGAGATAGTCTCCACCGTCCCAGGCAAGGTTGGTGCTGGCCTTGCGCTTCAGCTCATCAAGCATCTTGGCGTCGTTGCAATATACCCAACGCGCGGTTTGTACGTTGACCGGCTCATAAAGGCAATCGACCTTATACTCCTGCTTCAGGCGATGCGCGACGACATCGAACTGCAGTGACCCGACGGCACCGACAATCAAGTCGTTGTTGTCCATCGGCATGAACACCTGCGTCGCGCCCTCCTCCGAGAGCTGCTTCAACCCTTTTTGCAGGGCCTTCATCTTGAGCGGATCACGCAATCGCACACGTTTGAAAAGCTCGGGCGCAAAGTGCGGAATACCCGTGAAGCGCATATCCTCGTTCAGAGTGAAGGTATCGCCGATCTGAATCGTGCCATGGTTGTGCAATCCGATGATGTCGCCGGGCCACGCTTCTTCGACATGAGAACGGTCAGATGCCATGAACGTCAGTGCATCGGCAATCTTAACGTCTTTACCAATGCGCACGTGGCGCATCTTCATGTTCTTGTCGTACTTCCCTGAACACACCCGTAAGAAGGCAACCCGGTCACGGTGCTTGGGATCCATATTAGCCTGGATCTTGAACACGAAACCGGTGAAACGTTCGTCACTTGCTTCTACGGTGCGCTTATTGGTATCGCGGGCTAACGGTGAGGGCGCATATTCGACGAAACCATCGAGCATTTCACGCACCCCGAAATTACCCATGGCCGTTCCAAAGTACACTGGGGTGAGGTCGCCGCGGCGGTATGCATCAAGATCGAAAGTATGAGACGCGCCGCGAACCAACTCGACTTCCGCCCGTAATTCCTCCGCAGCATCCTGGCCTAATGTTTCCTCGACCTCGGGGCTATCGAGCCCTTCGATGCGCAGATCTTCCGGGATCCGGTTGCCTTGGCCCTGCTTGTAAAGGTGAATGACATCATTGTAGAGGTGATAGACGCCACGAAAATGGCGCCCCATCCCCACCGGCCAAGTCATCGGGGCACACTGAATGTTCAGTACCGTCTCGACTTCATCCATCACCTCGACCGGGTCACGGATATCACGGTCCATCTTATTGATGAATGTCAGAATTGGCGTCGTCCGCAAACGACAGACATCCATCAGCTTGATAGTACGGTCCTCGACCCCTTTGGCACCATCGATCACCATTAGTGCCGAATCCACGGCCGTCAGCGTTCGGTAAGTATCCTCGGAAAAGTCTTCGTGGCCAGGCGTATCGAGCAGATTGACGATCCGACCGTTGTACGGGAACTGCATCACGGAAGTCGTTACCGAGATGCCACGCTCCTGCTCCATCTTCATCCAGTCGGAGGTCGCATGACGTTCATCGCGCTTGCTCTTGACCGAACCAGCGAGCTGAATCGCGTTGCCAAACAGGAGCATTTTTTCGGTAATGGTGGTCTTGCCGGCGTCGGGGTGCGAGATAATGGCGAAGGTCCGGCGTAATTCTGCTTCTTTAGCCACTTGAGTGTCTGACATCGATATACTTCGCTGATTTGCGGCAGTCGATGCTGATAAAGCATCTGACTGAAAAGAGTGGATTCTTGCCGCGAATTGTACTGCTTAGACGTGCATGTGGGTAGAGGCCCATAAACGACAAAACCCCCGCCTCTTTCGAAGCTGGGGTTTTAGAAGAAATGCCTGACGCATGACCCGGCCGGCGCGCCGGGACTCGCCGTGGGGAAGCCCCTCAACGAATGAACCCCGACCAAGGGCCGGGGTTCGGAAGAAATGCCTGACGATGACCTACTCTCGCATGGGGAAGCCCCACACTACCATCGGCGCTAAGCGGTTTCACTGCT
>NZ_JAJQJH010000004.1 GCF_029544075.1 Chromohalobacter canadensis
GTCGAGAGGGTACCGGCGCTGGCCCTCCTTCCTCTACCTGGCGGTCCAAAGTGCTGCGGTTATTCTATGAATCCAAGGAGTAACCATCGGAAACACGCCGCCGCAAAGGGAGATCACAGCGCATGGACTCACTGACGCAGGCCTGCCTCGGTGCCGCCATCGGCGGCACCGTGCTGGGTCGCCGTCTAGGTCGCAAGGCCGTCATCGCCGGCGCCGTGCTCGGCACGTTGCCCGATCTCGATGTGATTATCGACTATGGCGATGCCGTGGCCGATTACACCTATCATCGGGGATTCAGCCATTCCCTGTGGGTACTCGGCGCCCTCGCCATCCTACTGACCGGGCTGGCCCGGGCAGGCGAGCGCTGGCGACGCGTCACGCCGCCCATCGGCACGCTGCGTTGGGGGCTACTATTCGGCGGCTGCCTGCTGACGCACCCTCTGTTGGACGCCTTTACCACCTATGGCACCCAACTCTGGTGGCCGCTGACGACACCGCCAGTGAGTTGGCACAGCATTTTCATCATCGACCCGCTTTTTACGCTGCCGTTGCTGGTGGGCGTGATCGCCGCCCTGATCAAGGGCTATTCGCCACGCCTGCTGGGCTGGGGACTGACGCTCGCGTGTTTTTATCTGACGTTCGCCGTCGCCGCGCAGAACACAGTGAACGCGCGCATCGCCCCGAGTCTCGCCAGCCTAGGGCTCGACGAGGCTCCGCGCCTGATTCAGCCGACACCGTTCAACACCCTGCTGTGGCGCGTCACGGTGGTCCAGGACGACACCTACTACGAAGGCGTCGTGAGCCTCTTCGACGGCCAGACACCGCTGGCACTGACCCAACTGCCGCGAGGTGGCGAATGGCAGGATGCGGCACTCGCCACGGCGGCCGGGCAACGCCTGCAATGGTTCGCCGGTCCCTTCCTGCGCTATCGCACTGAGGAACGCCAAGGCACCACCCAGTTGATTGCAACCGATCTGCGTCTGGGCACGCCCGGCTATCACATGTTCAACTTTACCCTTGCCGAGCGCCGCAACGATGGCTGGCACGCCATCGACAGCGAACGAGTCGACGGCGCGCGCCCCAATAGGAAAGCCTTCGCCTCGCTATTTAGCCGTGTGTTCGTGCCGCAGGCCGATACCTGCTTGTCACTGGACGAGCGTCAGACGCAGTGCCTCATGCCAGACGTCTCGCTCTGACACGAAAAAGGCGGCTCATCATGAGCCGCCTTCTTCGCTGTTTCACTATTATCATGCATCGGGATCAGAGACGTTCCACCGTGTAATTCGCCACTGCTTGACGCGCTTCACCCATGGCCTGGTCACGTACCGCCTCGCCCATGTTGAGACCTTCCGCGTAGATCCAGTCGATGTCGCGAATGCCGATCAAGCCCAGCAGGCTGCTGACGTGGCCGGTCTGAGTATCCATCTCGGTCCCGACGTACTGACCACCGCGTGCCGCGAGCACCAGTGCGCGTTTCCCCTCGATAAGGCCCACCGGGCCGCTTTCGGTATACTTGAACGTTCTGCCCGCCCGCAGGATACGATCGAACCAGGCCTTGAGCTGGCTCGGAATGCCGAGGTTGTAAAGCGGCACCGCCAATACGATTAGATCATGCGCCAGCACCTCCTCGATCAACGTCTCGGAGCGCGCTGCCAAGTCGCGCTGGGCCGCATCACGCTCGTCGGGAGCGGTCATCCAACTGCGCATCTCCTCGCCATCGAGATGCGGAAGGTCGAGCGCCACGACATCACGCTCGGTGAGTTGGACATCGTCACGCGTGCCGAGCTGCGCTTTGAAATGCGCCGCCAGCGCGCGTGACTGACCATGTTCACCAAGGATGGAAGCGGTCACCAACAAGATATTGCGAACGGCCATGCGAAAGTCCTTTCATTGGTTTTAGAGCAAATAATGCGAATAGCGCTATTATTCGTTGCCCTTTTTGAAAAGAAAAACGCAAAAAAGCCCACAAACCATTCGATATAATGAAACATTCCCCACATGCGGCTCAACGGCTGCTCTCGGCACCCTTGGCATGATCGTCATAGCGCCCAGTCACGAGGGATGAAAGCCGCGTACGGGGTTGTCACGCGATGCTCACATGCACTGACGGAAAAGCCCCTTGAGATCCTCGACAGTCAAGGTCACTGGATTGCCTCCACAGCTAGGATCCGCAATGGCCATTGCGGCCAAGTCGTCGATGCGCTCCGGGTCGGCGCCGATCTCGGTGAGCGTGCGCGGGATACCCATCTGGTCGTTGAGCACCTGCACGAAAGCCCTGAAGCCGTCGAAGCCGCCGGCGATCCCCAAATAGGCAGCCGCCATGTCGAAGCGTTCGCGGATGCTATCGGCGTTGAACGCCAGTACCGCCGGCATGCAGATCGCATTGGTGGTGCCATGGTGGGAATTGAACACCGCGCCAATGGGATGGCTCATCGCATGGATGGCCCCCAACCCCTTCTGAAAGGCAGTGGATCCCATCATCGCGGCGCTCATCATGTGTGCACGCGCCTCGAGATCGGTGCCATCGGCATAGGCGCGCGGCAGATATTCCTTGACCAGTCGCATGCCTTCCAGCGCGATGCCTTGGCTCATCGGATGATAGTGTGGGCTCGAGAAAGCCTCCACGCAGTGGGCGAAGGCGTCGAGCCCGGTACCGGCAGTGATTGCCTTGGGCATGCCCACCGTCAACTCGGGATCACAGATCACCACCCGGGGCAAAACTCTGGGGTGGAAGATGATTTTCTTTTCGTGGGTCTTGGCGTTGGTAATGACGCTGGCCCGCCCCACCTCCGAGCCGGTCCCGGCCGTGGTAGGCACCGCCACGATGGGGACGATCGCCTCGGCATCGGCTCGCGTCCACCAGTCGTCGATATCCTCGAAGTCCCACACCGGACGCGTCTGGCCGGACATGAAAGCCACCATCTTGCCGAGATCCAGCCCCGAGCCACCGCCAAACGCGATCACCCCGTCATGCCCCCCCGTCCGAAAGGCCTCGACGCCTGCCGACAGGTTGCGCTCGTTGGGATTGGGATCGACGTCGGCGAAGAGCTCCCGTCCCAGTCCCGAAGCCTCCAGGATATCCAGCGCGGCAGCGGTGATCGGCAGATCGGCCAGACCGCGATCCGTCACCAGAAGCGGCCGGGTGATGCCCGCCTCGGCACAGGCCTCGGGCAATTCCTTGACTCGGCCGGCCCCGAAGCGGATAGCGGTGGGATACGTCCAGTTTCCGATCAATGTCATGTCGTCACCTTCTTTAGCCTGTCATTGTTTTCTTTATGTCGTTTTCGTTATGTCGTTTTTTTTAGATAGTAGGACTTGGGGCGTGTCAGGTTGTGATAGCCGATCACCGACAGGCCCCCGCCGCGCCCCGACTCCTTGCAGCCGGTCCAGCACAGGCCAGGGTCCAGATAATCCGCGCGGTTCATGAAGACGGTACCGGTCTCGATCCGGTCTCCCACGCGCTGGGCGCGCGCGATATCGGCCGTCCACAGGCTCGCGGTCAGTCCGAACCGGCTGTCATTCATCAGACGGATGGCTTCTTCATCGCCACTCACCTTCATGATGCCGACCACCGGGCCGAAGCTTTCATCGCGCATCACGCGCATGTCATGCGTCACTTCGGTAAGAATCTGCGGACTCAGATAGGCACCGCCGTCATCTTCGGGCTTGTGCATGACATGAGCCCTCGCACCGGCGGCCAAGGCCTCTTCGATCTGGTCACGGACCTCCCTGGCGAAGCGGATATTCGCCATCGGGCCGATATCCGTCTCGGCATCAAGTGGATTGCCCAGCTTGTAGCCCTCGACGATCGCGACCGCCTTGTCGACAAAGGCCTCATAGAGGCGCTCGTGCACATAGATGCGTTCGATCCCGCAGCAGCATTGGCCCGAGTTGAACATTGCCCCGTCGATCAGGGACGCCACCGCCGCATCGAGGTCGGCATCCTCCATGACATAGCCCGGATCCTTGCCGCCCAGCTCGAGCCCTAGCCCGGTAAAAGTACCGGCCGCCGCCTGTTCCATGGCACGCCCGCCGCCCACGGAGCCGGTGAAATTGACGAAATCGAACGCGCGATCGGCAATCAGCGTCGAGGTGGTGGCGTGATCCAGAAAGACGTTCTGGAACACCGCCTCGGGCACGCCGACCGAATGGAAGGCACGCGCCATCCGCTCGCCTGCCAGCAGGGTCTGGGTGGCATGCTTCAACAGTACGCTGTTGCCTGCGATCAGCGCCGGCGCCACCGTGTTGATGGCCGTCATGTAGGGGTAGTTCCAGGGGGCCACCACCAGCACCACTCCGTGCGGAATGCGCTTGATGTAGCGCTTGACGGTGGCGTCCTCGCCCACCGCGATATCGGCCAGCGCCTCTTCGGCGATGGTCGCCATATGGCTTCCCCGTTCTTCGAAGCCACCGAACTCGCCACCGTAACGAACCGGGCGCCCCATCATCTGCGCGAGCTCCGGCACCAGTTCGTCATTCATCGCTCCCACGGCGGCGATGCCGGCCCGCACCAGATCGATACGCTCCCGGAGAGGACGTGCGGCCCAGTCGGCCTGGGCCGCACGCGCCCGATCCGCTGCCTGCCGCGCGGCCTCGGGCGACAGCGCCTCACGCTCGGCGAAGACCGCCCCGTCGATCGGCGAGATACATCTCAGAATATGCCCCATCATCCCCTCCCGTTTGCCATTTCCCGTTTTGCGGACCTGACCTCAACACCGCTCGAAACCGCGTGCCACCTCGTAGTCGGAGACCACCCGCTGGAAGTCCTCAAGCTCCACTTCGGCGGCTCGCACGTAATGGTCGACCACATCACCCCCCATGGCCTCGCGCAGCATGGTGGCCCCCCTCAGGGCCTCCATGGCATCGCGCAGATTCTGTGGTATCAGGCCACTCCCCCCTTCGTAGGTATCGCCCTCGGCGGGAGGAGGCAGCGCCAGGCATTCTTCGATCCCCTTGATGCCGGCGGCCAACTGGCCGGCCATGGCCAGATAGGGGTTCAGGTCCGAGCCGCCGATGCGGCACTCGATGCGCACCGCCCGTGTGCCTTCGGCGCAGAGGCGAAACCCTGCGGTACGATTATCCACCGACCAGACCGTGCGAGTGGGTGCGAAGGTGCCCTTCTGGAAGCGCTTGTAGCTATTGAGGTAGGGAGCCAGGAAGTAGGTATAGTCAGGCGCATATTTCAGCAATCCCGCCAAGTAATGCTTCATCAAGGCCGACATGCCCAGCGCATCGCGCTCATCATGGAAGACTGACTGCCCCTGCTTCCACAGCGACTGGTGGATGTGACTGGAGCTGCCCGCATGCGCGTGGTGCCATTTCGACAGGAACGTCACCGCCCGGCCTTGCTGCCAGGCGACCTCCTTGGTCGCATGCTTGGCGATGGTGTGGTAATCCGCCGTATCGAGTGCTTTCGCATAACGGATGTTGAGTTCTTCCTGCCCCGCCCCGGCCTCACCCTTGGTGCCTTCCACGGGGATGCCCGCCGCCTGGAGGTAGTTACGCAGCGGACGCAACACATGCTCTTCCTTGGTAGTCTGGAAGATGTGGTAGTCCTCGTTGTATCCGCTAATCGGCTGCAGGTCGCGAAACCCGCTCTTGCGAATGTCGTCGAGGCTTTTTTCAAACAGGAAAAACTCCAGTTCGGTGGCCATGATCGCCTCCAGCCCCATCTCCTCCAGCCGCGCCAGCTGACGCTTGAGGATGGCCCGCGGCGCATGAGGGACCGCCGCGTGCGTGCGATGATCCAGCAGATCGCACAGCACCATGGCCGTGCCCTCCAGCCACGGCACGGATCGCAGCGTGGCCAGGTCCGGTTTCATGATGTAGTCGCCGTAGCCCGCCTGCCAGGAGGTGCTGGCATAGCCACCGGGCGTTGCCATCTCGAGATCCGTGGCCAATAGATAGTTACAGCAGTGAGTCTCGTCCCAGCCATCATCCACGAAGTGGCGCGCATGCAGTCGCTTGCCCATCAGGCGCCCCTGCATGTCGACGATGCACACGAGCACCGTGTCGATCTCACCGCTCTCGACCCTAGTCTTCAGGTCATCCAAAGCCAGCGTGTTGGTCATTTCCGAGGTTCCCAATAGCCATCACCATGTCGAGGTCCGACGCTCGGTCGCCCCCTTTTCAAGCGACGTGCCCCGGCAGGCGCCAGGGCACGGAGCCGACTCATGCATCGACGTAACGATAGGGCCTACCGGCCTTGCGCATATCGGCGTTGTACTGCTTGAAGATGTCGACCACCTTGGCCTTGGTCTCGGATTGCGCCGCGATTTCATCCCAGAACTCTTGGGCCGCCGTTTCTACCTGATCCCACTCGGCGTCGGGAATGGACGTCAGCTCCAGCTTGTCACCGTGGACGCGCAGCCTGGCCTCGCCGCCCCAGTACCAGTACTGACGATGGTAGTGGGACTGCTCACAGCACACCTCGAACAGCACCTTGAGATCTTCTGGCAGTTCCTCCCAGCGCTCCATGTTGACGAAGAAATGGCCGATCCAGGCACCCGAGATGTTGTTGGTCAGGAAGTAGTTGGTAACGTTGGCCCAACCGACCGTGTAGTCCTCGGTGATGCCGGACCAGGCGATCCCGTCCAGCTCACCGGTCTGCAAGGCCACTTCGATGTCTTCCCAGGGGAGAGTGACCGGCACGACACCGAACCGGGACAGAAAACGTCCTGCGGTGGGGAAGGTAAAGACACGCTTGCCCTCCAGGTCCTTGAGGCTGCGAATCGGCTCCTTGGTGGCGAAATGGCACGGATCCCAGGCGCCGGCGCTCACATGCTTGACGCCGACCTTGGCGTACTCCTCTTCCCAGATTTCCTTGAGTCCGTACTGATTGAACAGTACCGGCACATCGAGGCTATATCGGCACCCGAAGGGGAAGTACCCCCCAAAGACGGTCACCTCGGTGGGGGACGCCATCGAATCGTCATCCGACTGCACGGCGTCGATGGTGCCGCGCTGCATCGCCCGGAACAGTTCCCCGGTCGGCACCAACTGATCGGCACTGTACAGCTCGATCTGCATGCGGTCCCCGGCGATTCGGTTGAACAGGTCGATGGCGGGCTTGGCCACATGCTCGGCCAAGGCGGCCCCGGCATAGGTCTGCATGCGCCACTTGATGGTCGGCTCGGAGGATGACTGGGCCATGACCCTCGAGGCCAGCGGCATGATGGCAGCGCCGGCGGCGGCATTGATCAGAAATTTGCGTCTTGTTGTCATTGTTCTAGCTCTCCTGGTGTCACTATCGAATGGACATGGCCCTGTGTAGGGCTATTGTTGCTCGTTCACACTGCTGTCAATTTCCCTATACGCTTTTGTCAACTTCCATAAATGTAGCCTGGAAGCCAGAGGGCGATCTGTGGAAAGACCATCACCAGGCTCAGGGCTGCCATCATCACCACCACGAAGGGGAGAATGGATAAATAAATGTCACGCAGCCCGATCTCCGGAGGCGCCATGGCACGCATCAGGAACAGGTTGTACCCGAACGGCGGCGTCATGTAGGCGATCTGCGTGGTGATCGTGTAGAGCACGCCATACCAGATCAGGTCGAACCCCAGCGCATCGACCAACGGCACGTAAAGCGGCGCCACGATCACCAGCATGGCGGTATCGTCGAGGAAGGTGCCCATGACGATGAAGCTGAGCTGCATGAGGATCAGAATCGTCCAGGGCGAGAGCCCCAGGCGCTCGGTAAACAGACCCTCGATGGCCTTCACCGCGCCGAGCCCGTCGAATATGGCCCCGAAGGCCAGCGCTGCCAGGATGATCCACATGAACATGCAGGAGATGGCCAGTGTCTTTCGCACCGATACCTCGAAGACTTGGCGCGTCATTCGTCCCTTGAGGATAGCCGCCAGCAGCGCAGCCATCGCGCCGACCGCGGAGCTTTCAACCAAAGATGTCCAACCCTTGACGAAAGGCACCATCATCACCGCAAAGATCACCAGGGGCAGCAGCCCCGCCCTTAGCAGACGCAGCTTCTCGGCCAGCGACACGTTCCGCTCTTCGGCGGGAAGAACGGGCCCCAAGCTGGGCTGAAGGCGGCAGCGAACATAGATATAGATGACGAACAGCAACGCCATCATCAGCCCCGGCAGCACGCCGGCTAGCCACAATTGTCCCACCGGCTGGCGCGCAATCATGGCGTACAGCACTAGCACCACCGAAGGCGGCACCAGAATACCGAGGCTGGATCCCGCTTGGATGACGCCGGTGACCATGATCTTGTCGTACCCGCGCCGGAGCAGTTCGGGCAAGGCGATGGTGGCGCCGATCGCCATCCCGGCCACCGACAGCCCGTTCATGGCCGAGATCAACACCATCAGGCCGATCGTGCCAATGGCCAGGCCACCTTTGACCGGCCCCATCCAGACATGAAACATCCGGTAGAGGTCATCGGCGATACGGCTTTCCGACAGCACGTACCCCATGAAGATGAACATCGGCAGGGTCAGCAACGGATACCATTTCATCAGTTTCATCGCGGACGAGAACGGGATGTCCACCCCACCGGTGCCCCACAGCATGACGCCTGCCAGGGCGCCGACGAAGCCGATGGCGCCGAAAACACGCTGCCCAGTGAGCAGCATCAGCATCATCGAGCTGAACATCACGATGGCGATCATCTCGTACGACATCAGTCGAGCACCCCGCGCAGACGGCCGATATCCCGGAAAAATTCGGCAAGAGATTGAAGGATCATCAGCAACACACCGAGGCAAAGCACGACCTTGATGGGCCACAGCCAGGGCCGCCAGGCCGTCGGGCTACGCTCCAGGAAACCGAGTTTGTCACCGGCCGCCGCGGCCCCTTCCGTGAAGAACGTGCCAACGAGGCTCAAGAGGAAGTCGAAAGGCTCATTACCGAAGTAGCCAAGAGAATAGGCCGTCGATACCAACCCACCATAAAGCAGGACACCGAGGTAAAAGATCAGGAAGAAGACCGTGAAGGCATCGACCCACGCCTTCGTCTTCGGGCTCCACTCGCCGTAGAAAAGATCCATGCGTACATTCGAGCCCATCTGGATTGAGTAAGGCCCGCCCAGCACGAAATACGCCACCATGACGAATTGTGCAGACTCCAGCGTCCACATCGTGGGGGTCAAAAACACTTTGGAGACCGAGGACCACAACAGCACCGCGATCAGCACGAAGATCAGATACATCGCGAACCGCCCAATGAAACGGTTCATCGCATCGATCACGCTGATGTAGCGGAGAATGGCGCTAGGCATCGTGCTTACCCTCCCTGTGGGTAAGCACGGCCCCCAAAGCTGCCAGCGCCGGCTGGATCAGCTGCATCAGCTCTTTGGCCATGGAGTGGACATCTTCCGGCGTGGTCAGCAGGTCGTTGCGAATCTCGATCATCACGTTCGCCAGGCCATTATCGATACCGTGGCGCACCAGCGAATGGGTGACACCATCCTGCGGCCCGTACGGAGCGTTGCGCTGAATGCATCGATGGGCCAGGCGATGGGCATTCGCCAGCATCGCATCGGCCAGACGGCGATCGGCATCATGCAGAATGCCGATCTCGACCGTACGCACGCGGCCATGAAAGGTAGGCGTAAAACTATGCACTGTGATCAGCACGGTAGGGATATCGTGAGCCGTACGCTGTGCCAGCACCTGAGTCACAGCCTTGCAAAACGGATGGTAGACGGCCTCGACCCGGGCGGCTCGCTGCGCTGGCGTCAGCTCGCGATTGCCCGGCACCTCGACGATCTCGGAGCGCTCCGGCATTGCGCTGGCCGCCTCGGGAGGACGATTGCAGTCATAAACCAGCCGCGAGACACGACTCGCCACCAGCGGGGCGTTGAGCAACCCCGACAGCGCAACGGCCACATCGCGTGCGCCAGGATCCCATGCTGCGTGACTGCGACGGTGGGAGGGCTCCAGCCCCAGCCCATGATAGCGCTCAGGGATATGGTACGACGCGTGCTCGCATAGCAGGAGCACCGGGCCCTTGGCGTACCGATAGAGAATCTCGACGTTCGGGGATAATTGTTCTAATTCGCTGGACATCATGATTTCTCCGCGACTCTGTAAAGATATAGACGTCGCCAAGACCACGTGTCAATATTTTTTCAAGCGCCGTAACAACGCTTAAATGGCACGCTCAGCAGCCGCGCAGAACCTACCTAGGAGGGAAGTGTGATGGCGACCACCAACGCCGCCTCAACCGTGCGTGAACTGATCCGAGAGCACTACTCGGCGTTGACGCAAGGGGAACGCAAGTTTGCCAATGCACTGCTCGATAACTATCCTGCGGCGGGTCTCGCCTCGATCACTATCGTGGCGAGCAATGTGGGCGTTTCCTCTCCTACCGTGGCACGGATGGTCAAGAAACTAGGGTTCAAGGGCTACCCGGAATTCCACAAGGCGCTGTTGCACGAGCTGGAAGCAAAGGGGATCGGGCCCACCCAAAGGCGCGACAACTGGTCGTCCGAGGCCCCCAAGCGGCATCTGCTCAACCGGTTCTCTCAGGCAGTCACGAATAACCTGCAGCAGACCTTCGCCCATATCGACACCGAACGATTCGATCAAGCGACCCACCAACTAGCCGATGCCGAGAAGCGCCTTTACATTGTCGGTGGGCGCATCACCCAAGCCCTGGCCGATTATGCCTTCACGCATTTCCAGGCGGTGCGCCCCGGGGTAACCCATATGACCTCGTCATCGGGCACCTGGCCGCATTACGTGCTCGACATGGCACCAGGGGACACCCTGCTGATCTTCGACATCCGGCGGTATGAGACCAACCTGCTGCGCTTAGCGGAGATAGTGCAAAAGCGCGATGCACGAATCGTGCTATTCACCGATCAGTGGGGCTCCCCCATCGCGTCACTCGCCGATTTAACCTTTCACTGTTGGGTGGAAATTCCCTCGGGATGGGATTCCAACGTGGCGACCATGATGCTGCTGGAGACCATGATCGCCGCCGTCCAGGAGCAACGCTGGCCCGAGGCTCGTGATCGCTATGAGCGGTTGGATGAATTGTTCGACAAGACCCATTTCTTTCGCAAATTCACCTGACACCAGCTTTCTAGTGGCTTACTTATCGTCCATAGTGCTGAATTGCACGCCGTTCAGCGCGTTCGCTCCACGCCCTGGCCGCACCCCACCCAGGTGCGCCCCGCCTCTTCGACCCGTACCCGGACGGGATACGGCTTGCCGCTCATGCTGTCGAAACAGGCCCGTGCCTTGAGTTCGACAGTCACCGGCACGTCGGCATCGCCAGCCTCGAGCGTCATAGCAGCCTGGTGCCCGTTGTCAAGCCGCGTAACCCTATAATCCAGCGTGCGCTTTTGCTCGCCGTATTGCGTGACCAGAGTGAGTTGAGGCGTCTCACGATCAAGCTCGAGCGTCCATCCGGGCTCGTTGCCCTGTCCCTTGAAGATCGCATTCGGGGCGTCGGCGCGCGTGATCGCATCGCGACGAGCATCTTGCTGACAGGCGAGCTGGCCGTTGTCGCTTTCGACGTGCGCTTCATCGCCCTGTTGCGCAAACGTCAGGGTCCCCTTGCGGTAACGCTTGCCCTCGGCGACAACGCTGCGTTCGAGCGCGTAGTACCCCTGAGCCGACCATAACCGCAGATTATCCCCGGGCGAGGCCGAGATGAGATCCTGTGCCGGTGTGCAACGCCAGGACACGAATGCTTCCGCACCATCGGCAAAGAAGGCGCTCGGCAACAGCGGCGACTTGGGGGTGTCGTCGCTCTCGTCCGGCTTATCGAGACGCGGCGGCGGGTTGAAATCACTCCCCGTGGCGTCGCTCACCTGTGGCGGCTTCTCGACACTCGCGCAACCGCCCAACACGGCAACGCATACCACACCCGACAAGACGTGCCGCGCACGCCGAGACATTCTGGGAAACATTCAGCTTCTCCTTGCTGGTCAGGACCCACCCCGCATCAGCGGGGCATGTTGCATGCAATATCGATCAATCAATGAAGGCCGATAGCATACCAGTCCTCATGCCATGAGAAACGCTGGCGCTACGAGAAACGACTGCACCATAAGAAACGCGCCGCCGAGCGGTGGCTCGGCGGCGCGTTCATGGCGTCAACGCAAGAGACTTACCCGTGGCGGCGGCGCAGTTCCTTGGCCGCATCGACCATGTTGGCTAATGCCGGCTCGACTTCCGCCCAACCGCGCGTTTTCAGGCCACAGTCCGGATTGACCCAAAGCCGCTCGGCGGGGATCTTCTCGGCGGCTTTTTCCATCAACTGCACCATCCATTCCACTTCGGGAATGTTGGGCGAGTGGATGTCGTACACGCCCGGGCCGATCTCGTTGGGATAGGCGAAGTCCTGGAAGGCGTCGAGCAGCTCCATGTCGGAACGTGACGTCTCGATGGTGATCACGTCGGCATCCAGGGCCGCAATCGCCGCGATGATGTCGTTGAATTCCGAATAG
Organism: Chromohalobacter canadensis; assembly: GCF_029544075.1. GTDB lineage: Bacteria > Pseudomonadota > Gammaproteobacteria > Pseudomonadales > Halomonadaceae > Chromohalobacter > Chromohalobacter canadensis_A. The sequence continues at coordinate 12,425 of NZ_JAJQJH010000004.1, forward strand.
CACATGTGCGTGTGGATTTGCGTCTCGTCGCGAGCGACGGCCGCGCTCAACTTGAAGCTTTCCACCGCCCAGTCGAGGTAGCGCTGCCATTCGCCCTGCCGCAGCGGCAGCCCCTCTCGGAGTGCCGGCTCGTCGATCTGGATGATCTTGATACCCGCCGCTTCGAGATCGGCGACCTCGTCACGCAAGGACAGGGCGATCTGACGGCAGGTGGCATCGCGTGGCTGGTCATCGCGTACGAAGGACCACTGCAGAATCGTCACCGGCCCGGTGAGCATGCCCTTCATGGGCTTGTCAGTCAGCGATTGCGCGTACTCGCTCCAACGCACCGTCATCGGGCCGGGGCGGCTCACATCGCCGAAGATCACCGGCGGCTTCACGCAGCGCGAGCCGTAACTTTGTACCCATCCAAAACGCGTGAAGGCAAAGCCATCCAGCAGTTCGCCGAAATACTCGACCATGTCGTTACGCTCGGGCTCGCCGTGGACCGGTACGTCGATATCCAGTGCTTCCTGACGCTCGACAGCGTGGACGATCTCCTCGCGCATGCGGGCCTCGTAAGCATCGCGGTCCAGCTCACCGTTCTTGAAGGCGCGGCGCGCGGCCCGGATGTCCTGCGTCTGCGGGAACGAACCGATCGTGGTGGTCGGAAACAGCGGCAGGTCGAGATGACGACGCTGAGCCTTGGCACGCGCGCTGTAAGGGCTCGGGCGCTCGGCGTCGTTGGTGGAAATGCCCGCCAGACGTTCCCCCACGGCGGGCTTGTGAATGCGCGGAGAATTGCGGCGTGCCTCCAGCGCCTGTGTGGCGGCCTCCAGGCGCGCCGTGTCTTCCGGGGCAGCACGACCATCGAGCAAATGCGACAGAGTGACGATTTCATCGAGCTTTTGCCGCGCGAAGGCCAACCAGCTCTTGAGTTCGGCATCGAGGTCGGTTTCTGCCTCGAGATCCACCGGCACGTGCAGCAGCGAGCAGGAGGCCGAGATCCACAGACGTTCGCCGAGACGCGCGCGGGCCACTTGCAAGCGCTCGCGCAGTGCCGCCAAGTCGGCGCGCCAGATGTTGCGTCCATCGATGGCACCAATGGATAGCACCTTGTAGGTGGGAAGACGGTCGAGTACGGCGTCGAGCTGTTCGGGCGCGCGTACCGTATCGATGTGCAACCCGGCGACAGGCAATCCGGCGGCCAGGCCCAGGTTGTCGCCCAGGGCGCCGAAGTAGGTCGCCACCAGGAGCTTGACCTGCGCGGACTGCAACTTGTTGTAGGCGGCTTCGAAGGCCTGACGCCAGTCACGAGGCAAGTCCTGCACCAGCGCCGGCTCGTCGAGCTGTACCCATTCCACGCCCTGCGCCGCCAAACGTTCGAGGATCTCGCCATACACCGGTAACAGTGCATCGAGCAGGGTCAGACGGTCGAGCCCCTCGCTTTTTTCCTTGGCCAGCCACAACCAACTGATGGGCCCCAGCAACGCCACCTTGACCGGATGCCCCTCGGCCTGGGCTTCGGCGACCTCGTCGAACAACCGCGTAGAGGCCACCCGGAAACGTTGATCGGCATGCAGCTCGGGGACCAGGTAGTGGTAGTTGGTGTCGAAATACTTGGTCATCTCGCAGGCGGCCGCCGGCTCGCCGGTGGGTGCCCGGCCACGCGCCATGCGAAAGGTCGTGTCCAGGTCGACCTCGCCCTCGACGGCACCGAAACGCGGCGGCACCGCACCCAGCAGAGCGCTGACGTTGAGCACCTGATCGTAGAAAGCGAAGTCGCCCACGGTCACGAGATCGAGCCCCGCATCGCGGCTGGCTTGCCAATGCGCGGCGCGCAGCGCCTTGCCGCTATCCTCGAGCGAGGCCTGATCGATCTCGCCTTTCCAGTAGGCCTCGACGGCCTTTTTCAACTCGCGGTTCGCGCCAATGCGCGGATACCCCAGAATGTGTGCCAGCGCCATCGTGTTTCCTCTTGCGGTATGCGGCTAGAATGAGTGGCTTTCAGTAATAAGTGACTTCGTGGTCACGGCGACGCCGTGATGTGCTGGCGGGCAGTCTCGCTGGCGGCAGCGCGTGAATCAAACTAAATTAACTAATCATCAAAATGAACGGCTCTCATACACCATGCTCGAGCTTCGCCATCTCCGCACCTTGATCGCACTACGTGACGCCGGCTCGCTCGTCGAGGCCGCCGAACGCGTACATCTCACCCAATCGGCGCTCTCGCATCAGATCAAGGATCTCGAGGAGCGCCTGGACACGCCCCTGTTTCAGCGCAAGACGCGCCCGGTCACTTTTACGCGGGCGGGCGAGCGCCTGCTCGCACTGGCCGAGCAGATCCTGCCACAGATCCGCATGGCGGAACGCGACCTGGCACGCCTGGCCGGCCATGAACAAGGGCGTTTACACATGGCCATCGAATGCCATAGCTGCTTTCAATGGTTGATGCCGACCATCGATCACTTTCGCGATCACTGGCCGGAGGTCGAGGTCGACATTCCTAGCGGCTATAGTTTCGATGCCTTGCCGTCGCTGGCGCGGGAGTCGCTGGATTTGGTAATCACCGCCGACCCTCAGCCGTTGGCCGGCATTCATTACGAACCCTTGTTTCGCTACGAGGGGCTGCTGGCCGTGGGCAAGCAGCACACCCTGGCACGCCGCGACTGGGTGACCCCCGAAGAGCTGGCGCACGAAACATTGATCACCTATCCGGTGGAGCACACACGCCTCGACGTCTTCACGCAGTTCCTGACCCCGGCGGGCTTCACGCCCGCCGAAGTGCGCACCGCCGAGTTGACGATCATGATGATGCAGTTGGTGGCCAGCGGTCGGGGGGTCTGCGCACTGCCCAACTGGGCGCTCACCGAATACCTGGAGCGCGGCTATGTGCGCGCCCTGCATCTCGGCGAGCAGGGAGTGTGGAGCACGCTATTCGCAGCGATTCGCGAGGAGAGCCGTGACGAGCCATGGATGGAGGACTTCCTGCGCACCGCGCGCGAGACCTCCTTCTCGGTACTCGAGGGGATCAAGCCGGCGTAGCCGCGTCTCGTCGCCACGCTTTCACGCCAGCGCTTGCGGCATATGCAAGCCTGCCGAGGTCAAACATCGCCTTGGCGGCGCCCCCACAGGTGGCGCGGCTCACCCTGGAGCATATCCGACGTCGGCAACAACAGGCTGAAGCGCGCCCCACCGAGGCGTTGGCTGCGTTCGACCACGACGCTGCCGCCATGCCAGGCCATGATTTTCTGTACGATGGAAAGCCCCAGGCCATAGCCGCCGGAGCGCCGCGTACGGCTATCATCGAGACGCGCGAAGGGCTTGAAGATCAACAGGCGGTCGGCTTCGGGCACCCCTGCGCCGTCGTCTTCGACATCCAACCGCACGGCCCGGGCTTCCCGCGTCACGCTCACATGGATATGCCCTTCCGCATGGCGGCAGGCATTGGCCACGAGATTGGAAAGCGCACGCTGCAGATAACGCGGATCAGCCTCGACATCGACGTCCTCGCCTTCCAAGACTTCCAAGCGCAAATGCGCGTGCAGCGGCGCCAGGGTATCGACCACGCGATGAGCCATGGCGCGACAATCGGTGGTCTCGGTGGCGAGCTGGATGCCCTGGGCGCTGTCGCTCCCCAGGCGGGCATAGGTCAGGATCTCATCGACGAGTTGATCGAGTTCCTCGATATCCCCGTCGATGTCCTGCAACTGACGCCGCACCACGGGTTCTTCGGTCATGTCTTCGACCATCTGCACCGCGAAACGAATACGTGCCACTGGCGTACGCAATTCATGGGAGACGGCGCGGATCATTTCCTGCTGTGTACGCAACAACGATTGCACCTGGGCCGCCATGCCATTAAAGGCCATCCCCAACCGCCCGAGAAAGTCGTTGCTCTCGACCTTGACGCGGGTATCCAGATGGCCCCCGGCGATGCGCGTGGCGGCACGCTCCAAGCGCTCCACGCGCCCTTCCACACCGCGCACCACGAAGTAGATGGTGCCGGCCAACACCAGCAACATGATGCCCAGCAAGACCAGCGCCAACGAAATGGGCATCGGTTCGAAGGACGGTATGGGGCCGATACTGAGCCAGCGATCCGCTCCCAGCCGTGCGTGCACATAAAGCACGCCGAGCCCCGGCTCGAGGCGCACGACGACTTCACCTCCCTCGAGGCGCGACTGCTGGATAGGATCGACACCCGAAGGTGGCGTCGGCGAGACCTCCAGCGGGATCTTGAAGACACGCTGAAGGCGCGCCAGACGCTCGGCACGCTCATCTTCCGAGACGCCGCTAAGCCACGTTCGCAGCGCCTCGGTCGCGCCGCGTAACTGCATCTCTTTGAGCCCACCGACACGCACTTCCAGCAGCCAAGGCGTATCAGGTAGACGCCGCAGCACCGACCATGCCGCGTCATGACGCTCGATCAGCGGCCGTCCTTCATTGAGCCGCGAGCGGTCGAAATAACTTAGCGATACGCCATCGATGGGGTGCAACGTCATGGGAACACCCAACGTCGACGACATCGACGCCAGCCATTCGTCACGCTCGTCGACCGGCTGCTCGGCGGCCAGATGCGCGAGCACCTGCATCGGGCCGCTGGCCAAACGCTCGCGGTAATTCTCCTGACGAACCTGGTCGACCACCAGATACCCCAGCAATGCGAGTCCGAATGTCAGCACCAACGCCAGCAACAACAAGGCGTAAACGCGCAGGAAAGTGCTGTCCGACAGGGTTCGCCGCATCAACGTTAGCTATCCTTGACGAACAGGTACCCTTTACTGCGCACGGTCTTGATTCGGTGCGGTTGGTTGGGATCGTCGCCGATCTTAGGCCGAATACGCGAGACCCGTACATCGATCGAGCGATCCTGACCGTCATACTTGATGCCCCGCAGCTGCGAAAAGATTTCCTCGCGGGTCAGTACGCGGCCGGCATTGCCGGCCAACAGCCACAACAGGTCGAATTCGGCACTGGTCAAGTCGATACGCTCATCGTTGAGCCAGGCCTCGCGCGTAGCGCTATCGATGAGCAGATCGCCGAAGTTCAGCCGGGTGGCGCCGCTGGCGGCGTCCAGAGCATCGGCCCGGCGCAGCAGGGCGCGCATGCGTGCAAGCAGTACGCGCGGCTGCACCGGCTTCGGCACATAGTCGTCGGCCCCCATTTCGAGCCCCAGCACCTGATCCATGTCGTCGGTACGCGCGGTCAGCATGAGAATGGGGCCGGCATAGTGGGCACGTACGCGGCGACAAATGGAAAGACCATCCTCGCCAGGCAACATGAGGTCGAGAATGACCATATCCGGCTGCTCGTCGAGAATACGTTCCACGGCACGTGCGCCGTCGTATTCCAGATCGACCTGGAACTCATTCGCTTCGAGGTACTCCCGCGTCAGATGCGCCAGCCGCTCGTCGTCCTCTATGATCAGGACGTGATCGTGATGTCTGCTGCTGTCCAAGCTGTCATCCATCCCTTTACATTAGTGCCATGAAGCCCTGCCTACCTTCGGCCTTATCGTGCGAGTTCCGTTCGTCTTTATTTTGTATTCTTCGCGCTATCCAGAGCGACGCCGCCTGAATAAGCGGTGCGACAAAGGGGTGCATGCCGCCACTCCCTACCATAGCGGAAAGCCAGCGATGATACCCGAATTCACTCTCGAGTAGCTGTCGAGCATCATAGAGATCGCCACGCTGATTGAAAAATCGTCGCGTGGCAGCGAGTTATAGATATCTTGACGGAGCGCAAGAACAACCCCCAAGAGAGACACAGACTATCCACAGCTTATCCACTTGCGGCCCCTGAGAAACAGCTCTATCTTGTGCTCATCATCACGACCCACCCCATATATAGGGATCACAGTATTTCGCGTGCTCGTCCCGAATGGGCCTCTTCAGGCACGAAAATGCCGAGACAGGACGGCTAATTCGGCCATCGTCGCCATAACGCTCGACTTCTCACGATGCGACATGAACGGCGGCACCTTTTCCCTTGGACCCGTAACGACAGGAAGGCGTCATGGATACCACTCTTTCTTCCCCTGACAAGGCGTCAGTAGACATCACCGCACCGCAGCGACTGCGTGTCATCAAGCGAGGCGGTGATGTCGCGGCCTTTGATGGCAGCAAGATCTCGGTGGCGATCACCAAGGCGTTCATCGCCACCGAAGGCGACAATGCCGCAGCATCGTCACGCATCCGTGACTTCGTACACGAGGCGACCCAGAGCATCGTCGATACCTTCCTGCGTCGCATGCCCGATGGCGGCACCCTGCACATCGAAGACATCCAGGACCAAGTCGAGCTGGCCCTGATGCGCGCCGGTGAGCAGAAGGTCGCCCGCGCCTATGTGCTGTACCGCGAAGAACATGCTCGCGCCCGTCAGCCCCAGAACGGCGATATCGCCAAACCGCACCCCAGCCTCAACGTCACGCAGGCCGACGGCACCGTGCGTCCGCTGGACCTGGGCCGGGTCGAGACGCTGGTGTTTGACGCCTGCGAAGGGCTCACCAACGTCGAGCCACAGAAGATCGTCGACGCGTCGCTGAAGAATCTCTATGACGGCGTTTCCATCGATGGCGTGTCGCAAGCGCTGACGATGACCGCGCGTACTCTGGTCGAAAAAGAACCCAACTATACCTACGCCACCGCGCGACTCTTGCAGGACAACCTGCGGCGCGAGGCACTCTCCTTCCTGGATATCGCCGACGAAGCGACTTACCAGGAGATGGCCGAGCTCTACGCACCGGCCTTCAAGGCCTACATCGCCAGGGGCATCGCGTTCGACCAGCTCGATCCGCAGCTTGCCGAGTTCGATCTCGAGCGCCTCGGTGCGGCGCTGGATCACACCCGCGATGCCCAGTTCACCTATCTCGGCCTGCAGACGCTTTACGACCGCTACTTCCTGCACCATGACGACATCCGCTACGAACTCCCGCAGGTGATGTTCATGCGTGTCGCCATGGGCCTGGCGCTCAACGAGGATGATCGCGAAGCGCGGGCCATCGAATTCTACGAGTTACTCTCGAGCTTCGACTACATGGCCTCCACGCCGACGCTATTCAACGCTGGCACCGTCAAGAGCCAGCTCTCTTCGTGTTACCTCACCACCGTGCCCGATCAGCTCGATGGCATCTACGGCGCGATTCGCGACAACGCCATGCTCTCCAAGTGGGCCGGCGGCCTGGGCAACGACTGGACCCCGGTACGCGCGCTGGGCTCCTACATCAAGGGCACCAACGGCAAGTCGCAGGGCGTGGTGCCGTTCCTCAAGGTGGTCAACGATACCGCCGTGGCCGTCAATCAGGGCGGCAAGCGCAAGGGCGCGGTCTGCGCCTATCTCGAGACCTGGCACCTCGACGTCGAGGAATTCCTCGAACTGCGCAAGAATACCGGCGACGACCGCCGCCGTACCCATGACATGAACACCGCCAACTGGGTGCCGGACCTGTTCATGAAGCGGGTCTTCGACGACGAAGAATGGACACTGTTCTCGCCGTCCACCTGCCCTGACCTGCACGACCTGTACGGCGCCGCCTTCGAGAAGCGCTACACCGAGTACGAGGAAATGACCCGCAACGGACAGCTCAACCTGTTCAAGCGCGTCAAGGCCAAGGACTTGTGGCGCAAAATGCTGTCCATGCTGTTCGAAACCGGCCATCCGTGGATCACCTTCAAGGACCCGTGCAACCTGCGCAGCCCGCAGAACCATGCCGGCGTGGTGCATAGCTCCAACCTGTGCACGGAGATCACCCTCAATACCTCGGCGGACGAAATCGCCGTGTGCAACCTGGGCTCGATCAACCTGGCGCAGCACATCGTCGACGGTGAGCTCGATGGCGACAAGCTGAAGAAGACCGTCAAAACGGCCGTGCGCATGCTCGATAACGTCATCGACATCAACTACTACGCCGTGCCGCAGGCCGAGCGCTCCAACTTCAAGCACCGCCCGGTGGGGCTGGGCTTGATGGGCTTTCAGGACGCACTCTACAAGCGTGGGATCGCTTATGCTTCTCAGGAGGCCGTTGAATTCTCCGACACCTCGATGGAGCTGATCAGCTATCACGCCATCGAAGCCTCCAGCGATCTGGCCGCCGAGCGCGGACGCTACCAAAGCTTCGAGGGATCGCTATGGAGCAAGGGCGTGCTGCCCATCGACTCCATCGCGAACCTGGCCGAGGAGCGCGGCGCCGACTATATCGAGGTGGATACCTCTACCACACAAGATTGGTCGCGTCTGCGTGACAAGGTCACCAGTCAGGGCATGCGCAACTCCAACGTCATGGCGATCGCGCCGACCGCGACGATCTCCAACATCTGTGGCGTGACGCAATCCATCGAGCCGACCTACCAGAACCTGTTCGTCAAATCGAACCTCTCCGGCGAGTTCACCGTGGTCAACGCCTACATGGTCAACGACCTCAAGGAGCGCGGCTTGTGGGATGAGGTCATGATCAACGACCTCAAGTACTACGACGGGAGCGTACAACCCATCGACCGCGTGCCGGACGATCTCAAGGCCCGCTATGCCAGCGCCTTCGAGGTCGAGCCCAAGTGGTTGGTCGAAGCCGCCGCGCGGCGTCAGAAGTGGATCGATCAGGCGCAGTCGCTGAACCTCTACATCGCCGGCGTCTCGGGCAAGAAGCTCGACGTCACCTATCGCATGGCCTGGTTCCGTGGCCTCAAGACCACCTATTACCTGCGCGCGCTGGGCGCCACCTCGGTGGAAAAATCTACCGTCGATCGTGGCAATCTCAATGCCGTCGGCAACGCCGATAGCGGTGCGGCGCCGTCGACTCAGCCCGCTGCCAGCGGCGCACCCAGCCCAGCGGCCAGTGGCCCCTCCGGCGAGGCGCGCGGCATCGACGACTTCCTGAACGGTAAGAGTGGCAGCGGCTCGCGAGCGCCATCGGCAGGCGATATCGACGAGCTCGGCTGCGAGGCTTGCCAATAGACGCTTAGCGCCAGCGACGGGCTTCGAGTCGCGAGCCACGAATCGCTCGAAGCTCGAAGCTCGAAGCTCGAAGCTCGAAGCTCACCACAGTCTAGCCATTGGCGTCACGCATAACGCCACTAGCAAGGAACGAGGAAGAACATGCTGAACTGGGACGAATTCCACGAAGACGAGACCGCCGCCGAGCCTCAAAAGCCCGCGCCGGCTACCAAGCCGACAGCGCAACCCGCGGCACCGGAACCCGAGCAGGTGCGCGAAAGCGCGTCACGCTACCAGGTAGCCGATGAAGACCGGCTGGCGCGCGCCCGTAAGTCCTTGGACGAGCTCGATGTCGCCGCCGGCCTGGAAGAGCTGGAAATGGGCGCGGCGCGTATCGAGGTCGACGACAAGAAGATGATCAATGCCCGCGCCGACCTCAACCAGTTGGTGCCCTTCAAGTATGAGTGGGCGTGGCAGAAGTACCTGGACGGCAGCGCCAATCACTGGATGCCTCAGGAAGTGAACATGAACGCCGACATTGCGCTGTGGAAAAGCAATGACGGCCTGACCGAGGACGAGCGTCGCATCGTCGAGCGCAGTCTGGGCTATTTCTCCACCGCCGACTCGTTGGTCGCCAACAACCTGGTGCTGGCGCTATACCGCCTGATCACCAATCCCGAGTGCCGCCAGTACCTGCTGCGCCAGGCCTTCGAAGAAGCCATTCACACCCACGCTTACCAGTACTGCGTGGAATCGCTGGGCATGGACGAAGGCGAAGTCTTCAACATGTACCGCGAGGTGCCCTCGGTCGCCGCCAAGTCGGCGTGGAGCCTCAAGCACACCCAGTCGCTGGCGCGTCCGGACTTCCACACCGGCACGCCGGAAACCGACCAGGAACTGCTGCGCAATCTGATCGCCTTCTACTGCGTGACCGAAGGCATCTTCTTCTATTGCGGCTTCAGCCAGATTCTCTCCATGGGCCGGCGCAACAAGATGACCGGCGTCGCCGAGCAGTTCCAGTACATCCTGCGCGACGAGTCGATGCACCTGAACTTCGGCGTCGACATGATCAACCAGATCAAGATCGAGAACCCACACCTGTGGACGGCGGAATTCCAGGACGAGGTTACTCAGATGATCATCGAAGGCACCGAGCTGGAAATCGCCTATGCGCGCGACTCCATGCCGCGCGGCGTACTCGGCATGAACGCCGCGATCATGGAGGAATACCTGCATTTCATCTGCAACCGCCGCCTGGCCCAGATCGGCTTGAAGGAGCAGTATCCCGGTGCCGACAATCCCTTCCCGTGGATGAGCGAGATCATCGACCTGCGCAAGGAGAAGAACTTCTTCGAGACGCGCGTCACGGAATACCAGGTCGGCGGCGCGCTGAGCTGGGATTGACACGTCACATATGACGTTTCGAGGTGGGCCGTGTCATGCGACATGGCCCGCTTTGCGTCATGCACTCGGTATCGGTAGGCTTGCCGCCGTTCCCACTCCCTACCCGACATCGCGAAAGGTACGAACATGCAACTCGGTATCATCGGACTCGGCCGCATGGGCGGCAATATCGCCCGACGCTTGATGCGTGGCGGCCATGAGGTCGTCGCCCATGACCGCGATCAATCCATCGCCTCGGCGTTGATCGAGGACGGCGCCACCCAGGCGGATTCCCTGGCCGCGCTGGTGGATCAACTGGAAACGCCACGCGTGGTATGGGTCATGCTGCCTGCCGGCGCGCCCACTGAAGACACCATCAATGCCCTCGCCGAGCAGATGGACGCCGGCGACATCATCATCGACGGCGGCAATACCTTCTACAAGGACGACATCCGACGCGCCAAGGCGCTGGCACTCACGGGCATCCATTATGTGGACGTGGGCACTTCGGGAGGCGTCTGGGGCTTGGAGCGTGGCTATTGCATGATGGTGGGCGCCGAGCGCGATGTCTTCGAGCATCTCGATCCGCTATTCGACACGCTGGCCCCGGGACATGGCGATCTAGAGCGCACACATGGCCGCAACGCCCCCCATGACAGCGCCGAGCGTGGCTATATCCATGCCGGCCCGGTGGGCGCCGGTCATTACGTGAAGATGGTGCATAACGGGATCGAGTACGGCCTTATGCAGGCGTACGCCGAGGGTTTCGAGCTGATGCAGAGCAAGTCATCGCCGGACCTGCCGGACGACGAGCGCTTCGACCTTAACCTCGCCGACGTGGCCGAAGTCTGGCGTCGCGGCAGCGTGGTCTCGTCTTGGTTGCTCGACCTCACGGCCCAGGCACTGGCCGGCGACCCCAAGCTCGACCATTACACCGGCGCTGTCGCCGACAGCGGCGAAGGCCGCTGGACCATCGACGCCGCTGTCGAGCAAGGCGTCTCCACCCCGGTCTTGGCCAACGCGCTGTTCGCACGTTTCAACTCGCGCAAGGACAACACCTACGCCAATCGTTTGCTCTCGGCGATGCGCTTCGGCTTCGGTGGCCATGTCGAACCACCCTCGCAGTAGCGTCGGTACGCGCTGACCGGCCCGCCGCATCAGGCTTCCCGCCCCAGCGACCTCTGCTAGCGCTCCTCAAGCGTATCAGGGCCGCTGGGGCCGAACAGCGCCGCCTGCGCCTCATATCAATACGCGTAAACACTGCCCTGCGTGGTATAGCGTGAAACCTCCTTCGTAACCGGAGCTCCACAATGGCTTGGCGCGTATCGGTTGATGGGAGCAGATCGGCAGTGGCAACAAGCTATCATCACCAGTGTTTAAGTAATGGGCAAAGCCCTTCCCTACAACCGTGCCAGTGGTGATACCACGGCCGTTATAACCCGCAACACCTAAAATGCCTGGCGCCGGCTCGAAGAGGCGTAGAGTGTGATCTGGAGTGAAGCCGACCTGCCCCGTCCAGGTACATTCCCAATCAACCCGCCCCAGTTGCGGGAAATAATGGCGCTGGATTCTATCGGCCCAGCAGCGCAAGAAAGACGCCGGCTTGCTGTCGCCACACCCTAGGCTGCCCAAAATCAAGCGCCCCTCGACATCGCGCCTCAGGCTACTGAGTACTGTGCGGGTATCCCATGCTCCCTGGCGTTCGGGCAGAATGTCACTCGCAAGCTCGTCAGATAGCGGCGGGGAAGCAATCTGATAGAAATGTCCACGGAAGAAGTGCTCGCGCACTTGGTTCCAATGATCTTCAGTGTAGGCGTTTGTAGCAATCACCAAACGCGGCGCCTTGACGCTACCCAATGGAGTGTCGACTCGCCAACTGTCGCCTTCACGTTGAATACTCTCGGCGGCACTGTGAGTGTGCAGGTTGGCGCCTGCGTCATGAGCCGCCCGGGCGAGCCCCCGGGTATAGGCAGTCGGATTCAGTGTGCCAGCCCGCCGGTCGAGCAAAGCACGGCGGATCCGGGGCGTGCCGATACGCCGTTGACACGCCTCTCCCTCAAGTAGCTCGACCGGCGCACCACAACGCGAAAACTGTTCGAAGCGGCGAGCCAGTTCCTCAGCGCCCTTACCGTTGTGTGCAAGGTGCAAGGTACCGGTCCGAGTATCCTGGCAGTCGATGCTGTGCCGGTCGATAAGTGTAAAGACTTCGGAGGGAGCACGACCGAGTACTTCGTTGGCACGTTCGCCGTTTTCCGGGCCCAAGGCCTCGAGAATATCGTCCGGTGGTATCCACATCCCTGCATTGACCAAGCCGACACTGCGCCCAGAGCCACCGCTGGGAATGTCCCCCGCCTCCAACAACGTCACCGAAACGCCAGCCTCGGCGAGATGCAGGGCAGTACTGAGCCCGGTGATGCCGCCGCCGATGACGGCGACATCGGCGGCGGCATTGCCTTCCCAGCGTGGGTAGTCCCGTTGTCGTTCGGGGGATGTGGAGGTCCAGATACAAGCCGATTTCATGATGCCCCCCTAGCGTCGTCGTCGGCATGCGACCACTCGTAGAAGCGTTGCGGGTTGCGTTGCAGAGACTGTCGCTGCGCTTGTTGCCACTCCCGAACTTCAGGCGCGTGTTCGCTATCGGAATGCTGCGCCAGCCACTGCTCGAGATCCCGAAAGGCGCGTGGCGAGTAGGGTTCGAAATCATCCTGTGACTGGAGCAAAGCCAGTTTGCGCTCCTCTTGGCGCATCGAGACGATCAGGGCATAGCTAGCCACGCCCCACAAGGCGATGATGGACACGATCATGACAATGATGGCGGACAGGCTCATGATGACGGACCTCCTTTGGACGTGGCGGTATAAGGCATGTCATGGCGACGACCCATGACCCACATGCACAGAGGAATCATCAGAGTCAGTATTGCCAGACCGCTGACCGTCTTCCAGGGCGTTTGACCGAGATTGGTGTAGAGAAAGTAAGCCATGATGCCGAGCATGATGGCGGGGATCTGGTAGCGCACAACGAGTTCCCAGACACGCGGCACGTAGATATCGGCGCCTCGATTGAGGCTCACCACGCGCAGCCGCTGGGCATCGAATTTCCAGCCGATGGTGATCATGATGATGAAGGTCGACAACGGTAGGCCCCAGTTACCGATCACAAAGTCCAGATAGCCGAGGATATTGGCGTTCATGGCACTCGGGATGCCCAGCAGCCAGATGATGCCGCAGATAGTCAGTACAGCCTTGGTGCGATTGGTGTTGCGTTCCTCTCGATAGGTGGTCACACCGACTTCGGTAATGGCAATTGCGGTGGTCAAGTTGGCGAAAAAGAAGCCCATGAAGAACAGTAGCGCCCAGAGATACCCCCCCGTCATGCTGCCAAAGGCATTGGCCAAGGCCACGAAGGCTAGCTCGGCACCGGAGCTGGGCGAGATATCGAAGGCGAAGACGATGGGAAAGACGGCGAAGATGGCGAGTAGCCCGAAGCTGGTGTTGCCGATCGCCGTGAAGACGCCGCCGCCCAAGGGAATATCGTCATTGCGGCCAAGGTAGCTGCCATAGGTCAAAGCGATGCCCCAGCCGAGGCCAGTGGAGAACAGCGCCTGACCGAGTGCCGCCAGCCAGGTTTCCCCGCGCGCCAGATAGGCCCAGTTAGGCGAAAAGCTGAACTCCAGGCCGGCCATGGCGCCCGGCAGCGTCACACCCCGGATGGCGATGGCGATCAAGGCGATGGTCAAGATCGGCATCATCCACTTGGCCAGGCGCTCGATGCCACCCTTGATGCCGAACAGCAGGATGCCGGTGACCAGCAGCATGGCGACGCTGTGCATGCCGACATTCAGAGCGGTGTTACCACTGAACGCCTGCCACAGGGCGGCGGTGTCGAAGTCGGCCTGGGTAAAGGTGCCGATCACGGCATGGAAGGCGTAGTAGATCGACCAGCCGACGATCGACGAGTAATAGGACATCAGCACGATGTTGAAGATCAGGATCACCAGTCCCAGGCCGACGAGTCGATTGTTGCCATAGAGCTTACGGAAGGTGCCGATCAACCCCTGCCGGGTATAGCGCCCGAGACTGGTCTCGCCCATCAGGCCGGGCACCGCGATCAAATAGAGCAGCAAGAAATAGGCGATCAAGAAGGCGCCTCCGCCGTTCTCTCCCGTCACGTAGGGCATACGCCAGATATTGCCAGCACCGACCATGGCGCCGACGACGGCCATCAGGTAGCCAAAACGACTACCCCATTGTTCTCGAGAAATTGTTGTTGTCATCTTTGGACTCCATGACACGTTCTGCCTGGATGGTCGGGCGTTCCGAAACCCCGATCGTGTTCATCGAAGCTGCGAGCCCCTGTGCAACGAGCGCCGCCCCGTGATCGGGGCGGCGCTCGTGATCAGTCGAACTTGATCCCTTGGGCCAGTGGTAGCTCACGGGAATAATTGACGGTGTTGGTCTGGCGACGCATGTAGCTCTTCCAGATATCGGACCCGGACTCGCGGCCACCACCGGTTTCTTTCTCACCTCCGAAGGCGCCCCCAATCTCTGCCCCACTTGGCCCGATGTTGACGTTGGCGATGCCGCAGTCGCTGCCGACATCCGAAATGAAGGACTCGGATTCGCGCACGTCGCTGGTAAAGATGCATGACGACAGCCCTTGGGGAACGTCGTTGTGCAAGGTCATGGCCTCATCGAAGTCGCGGTAGCTCATCACATACAGAATCGGGGCGAAGGTCTCGTTCTTGACCAGCTCGTCCTGCTTGTCGACCTCGACGATGGCCGGGGTCACGTAGTAAGCATCGGGATACTGGTCGGCGAGTTGACGTTCGCCACCGACGACCCTCGCACCCTGCCGGCGCGCCTGGTCGAGCACGGACTGCATCTGTTCAAAGGCTTGGGCATCGATCAACGGACCGACCAAACTGCCATCCATGGGATCGCCTATGGTCACGCCGGCATAGGCTTTCTTCACGCGCGCGACGACTTCGTCGCGGATCGACTCATGGACGATCAGGCGACGCAGGGACGTGCAACGCTGCCCGGCCGTGCCCACGGCGGAGAACAGGATGGCGCGTACCGCCATGTCGAGATCGGCGCTGGGCGCCAAGATCATGCCATTGTTGCCGCCGAGTTCGAGGATGCTGCGACCAAAGCGGGCGGCTACCCGAGGCGCGACCTCGCGACCCATGCGGGTGCTGCCGGTGGCGCTGATCAGCGGCACGCGGGGATCGTCGGCCAGGCGCTCGCCGGCCTCGCGATCCCCCAGAACCACCTGGCTGAGGCCTTCGGGTGCCTCGTCGCCGAATTCGGCCATGGCGCGCTCCAGCAGCGCCTGGCAGGCCAGGGCAGTGAGCGGCGTCTTCTCTGAGGGCTTCCACAGCAGGCTGTTGCCGCACACCAGGGCCAGGGCAGCATTCCAGGCCCAAGGCGCCACCGGGAAGTTGAAGGCAGTAATCAGGCCGATCGGCCCCAGCGGATGCCAGCTTTCGCGCATGTGGTGGCCGGGACGCTCGGAGGCGATGGTCAGGCCGTAAAGCTGACGCGATTGGCCAACAGCCAGATCACAGATGTCGATCATCTCCTGCACTTCGCCGAGGCCTTCCTGGTAGATCTTGCCGCATTCCAGAGTGACCAGAGCACCAAGATCCTCCTTGTGGCGGCGCAGTTGCTCGCCAAACAGCCGAACCAGCTCACCGCGACGGGGAGCGGGCACCTGGCGCCACTGCTCGAAGGCGCTCTGGGCGCGTGCCACGCGGGCCTCGACGGCATCGGCGCCCTCGAGGCGGATCCGCCCGAGCTCGCCTCCATCGGTAGGTGAGATGACCGCAAAGTCTCCCTGACGGTAGACATCCTGGGAAACGCCTAGGCGCTGCATGAGGGATTCGATCATTCTTCCTCCTACTGTTAATTCTTGGGTTCGAAAATCGAAACCAGTATTGGCGTGGTAGTTGACGCCCTTCAAACGACGTTTTATATGGAGGTTATTCCTTTTTTTCAGGATATAGCCTTCGAGATGAAAAGAAGGTCCACGACGCGGAGCCGCCCATGACAAGGAGCGGTCCATAAAAAGGAGAGACGCATGAGTCATCGACACCTGCCCAGCCTGACCGCCATGCAGTGCTTTGAGGCCTCGGTGCGGCACATGAGTTTCACTCGTGCCGGCGACGAGCTGAACCTAACCCAGAGTGCCGTCAGCAAGCAGGTGGCCCAGCTCGAGGCGGTGCTCGAGCATCCACTGTTCCGTCGAGTGCGCAAGCGACTTCAGGTTACGCCGGAGGGCTCGCTCTACCTCACCGAGGTGCGCAAGATTCTGGCCCAGGTGGAAATGTCCACGCGTTACATGCAGTCCTACGGCGGCCAGAGTGTGGTGCTCAATGTCACCACCCTGCCAACCTTCGGGGCACGTTGGTTGATTCCGCGGCTCAATGGGTTCCGCTTCCGGCACCCGCGGGTCTATCTGAACATCGCCAACCGCTCGGAGCCCTTCGACCTGGAGGAGGAGCGCGTCGATGTCGCCTTCTTCTTCGGTCATGGCGCCTGGCCCCGGGCCGAGTGCATAAAACTGCTCGACGAGGAGATGGTGCCGGTCTGCGCGCCCGCGGTGCTGCCAGTCGACGGCATTCAAGAGCCGCTGGAACTAACAAAGCTGGTGCTATTGCAGAGCTCGACGCGGCCCGAGGCCTGGCACGACTGGTTCGAAGCCCAAGGCTGTTACACCGAGCACAGCTACCACGGGCCACGTTTCGATACCTTCTACATGGCCTTACGCGCAGCCCGTGCCGGATGTGGCGTAGCCCTGGCACCGCGCTTTCTGGCCGAGGAGGAACTACAGGCCGGTCTACTGACGATTCCCTGGACGTTCGGTCTGACCAGTCGCGATGCCTATTACCTGGCCTATCCCGAGCACAAGGGAGAGGACACCAAAGTTCGAGGCTTCATCGACTGGATACTCGAGCATCGGGAGGCACCTGGCGACGGGTTTGCAACCTAATACATGAATTAATGGAATGGATAACACGCTTTTTTTCGTTTGAAGCCATAAATACGGCTCTGTTCTCATCGTGGCCATATGCTTCCCTAGGATGACGACATGGACCTTCCGCACATCAGTGACGCGCTCGGCATCGTGCACCCCATCTGCATCGAGCGGGGCCGCAACGCCGAGGTCTGGGACGAACAGGGCAAGCATTACGTCGATTTCGTCGGCGGTATCGGCGTGCTCAACCTGGGGCATGGTCATCCTGCCGTGGTCGAGGCGGTCAGGGCGCAGGTCGGAACCCTGATGCATTCCGCCTTCAATGCCCTGCCGCATCGTGGCTATCTCGAGGTAGCCAGGGCTCTGGATGCCTTCGTGCCGGTGTCATATCCGCTGTCCTGCATGCTCACCAACAGCGGGGCCGAGGCCACCGAGAACGCCCTCAAGATCGCTCGCGCCGCCACCGGACGCCAGGGCGTGATCGCCTTCGACGACGGCTTCCATGGCCGCACGCTGGCGGCGCTGAACCTCAACGGCAAGGTCAAGCCCTACAAGAATCGTCTCGGTGCATTGCCCGGGGCGGTGCATCATCTGCCCTTCCCGAGCCGCGACGGTGGCGTCGATGCCGACACCGCCATGGCCGCCCTGGAACGGCTGTTCGAGGTCGAGGTACCCGCCGACGAGATCGCCTGCATCATCGTCGAGCCAGTCCAGGGCGAGGGCGGCTTTCGCCTGCTGTGTGCCGATTTCGCCGCGCGCCTGAGGGCGCTGTGCGAGACTCACGGCATCGTGTTGATCTTCGACGAGATCCAGTCCGGCTTCGGGCGCACCGGCAAGCGTTTCGCCTTCTCCCACCTGGATGTCGAACCCGACCTGCTGCTGATGGGCAAGAGTATGGCCGCCGGTCTGCCGCTGGCCGCGGTGGCCGGTAAGGCGGAGCTCATGAACGCTCCGCCGAAGGGCGGCCTGGGCGGTACTTATTCAGGCAATGCCGTCGCCTGCGCCGCGGCCCGGACGGTGATGGAAGTGATGAGTGAGGAGCGCCTGACCGACTGGAGCGAGCGCCAGGAGGCGAGGTTTATGGAGGCGTATCGCGACTGGCGGTCTTCCGGCCGCTACCCGATGCTCGGCGAGATGACCGGCGTGGGCGCCATGCGCGGCATCGTCTTCGAGGATACGCCCGGGGCCACCGGCGCCGAGCATCTGGCGGCCCTGCTCGACGCCGCTCGCGAGGAGGGCGTGCTGTTGATGCCCAGCGGGCGGCGGCGCAACGTGCTGCGCCTGCTGCCTCCTCTGACCACCGAGCCCGAGGTGCTAGGCGAAGGGCTGGCGAGGCTCGAAAGCGCCCTTCGCCGCGTATCAATCGAACCTACGACGACCGACACCGAGAGGCACACCCGATGACAACCCTTGTTTCACATCACGAGATTCGTGACCGTTTTTCCAAGGCTATGTCGGCCATGTACCAGACCGAAGTGCCCCAGTACGGGGCCCTACTCGAGCTGGTAACGGAGGTGAATCGCGAGACCCTCGAGCGCGACCCCGAGCTGGCCGCGCGGCTCGAGGCCCACGATGAGTTGAAGCGCCTCAGTGTCGAGCGGCATGGCGCCATTCGCGTCGGCAGTGCCGAGGAACTCGCCATGCTGCGCCGGTTGTTCGCGGTGATGGGCATGTACCCGGTCGGCTACTACGACCTCTCCGAAGCTGGCGTGCCGGTACATTCCACCGCCTTCCGTCCCATCGACGACGCGGCCCTGGCGCGCAATCCCTTCCGTGTCTTCACCTCCTTGCTGCGCCTGGAACTGATCGAGAGCGCCGAGCTGCGCGAGCGCGCCGCCAGTATCCTCGCCGCGCGCGATATCTTCACGCCCGGCGCCCGGGAACTGATCGAACTCAGCGAGCGACAGGGCGGACTGACCGACGAACAGGCCGGCCGCTTCGTGACCGAGGCGCTGGAGACCTTTCGCTGGCACCAGGACGCCACCGTGGACCTGGACACCTACGAGGCGCTACACACCGAGCACCGGCTGATTGCCGACGTGGTCTGCTTCCGTGGGCCGCACATCAATCACCTGACGCCGCGTACCCTGGACATCGACGAGGCGCAGCGTCGCATGCCGGCGGCGGGGATGAACCCCAAGGAGGTCATCGAAGGCCCGCCGCGTCACGACTGCCCGATCCTGCTGCGCCAGACCAGCTTCAAGGCGCTGGAAGAGCCGACTCGCTTCGCCGGTGAACGCCAGGGCACCCACACTGCGCGCTTCGGCGAGATCGAACAGCGCGGCGTGGCGCTGACCGCCGAGGGACGCGCCCTTTACGATCGGCTGCTCACCGAATCGCGCCAGCGCACTGCCGGACTGGCCAATGACGAACACCAACGCGTTCTGGCCGAGGTGTTCGCTGACTTCCCGGATACCGAGACCGAGCTGCGACGTCAGGGCCTGGCCTTCTTCGAGTATCGACTGACCGAGGCGGGCCGCGAGGCCGGCTCGGTCGCCGAGACCAATCTGGAAGCGTTGATCGAGCAGGGCCTGGTCGCCGCCCGGCCGATCACCTACGAGGATTTCTTGCCGGTCAGCGCTGCCGGCATCTTTCAATCGAACCTTGGCGGCGACGGCAACGATGCCTATGCCGGCCACGCCAATCGCGAAGCCTTCGAGGAGGCACTGGGCGCGCCGGTTACCGACGAGCTGACGCTCTATGCCGAACGCGAGCGGAGTTCTCTGGATGCCGCTCTGACGTCTCTGGGCATCCCGCCAGTCCGCTAGGCGTCCTGCCCGAGCGAACGCCGCCAGCGAGCCTCCAGGCTATCGGGGCCGCTGGGGCCGAACAGCGCGCGGGATTCGCCGCGGTACCAGGCCCACATCTGGTCGCCGTAGCTGTAGTGCCACCACTCGCTGGGCAGGTTGGCGAAGCCGGCATCGACCATGGCGTGATAGAGAATCCGCCGCCGATCACGATAGGTGCGTGTGTCGGCGTCAACGGCGTGATGCTCGAAATGCACGGTATGCGATGCCGCCCGCGCCTCGTCGAAGGCAGACCCCATGTCCAGCAGCAGCCCATCAGCATCGCACAGCGCCACGTCCACCGCGCCGCCGGTGAGATGCGGACTCGGCCGATCCCGCCGCTCGCTGGGCGGCGATACGAACGCCCGGGTCATGGCTCGCCGATCCGACTCGTCGAGATCCGCATAGCGTGTTTCCACCATTTCCAGCAGGGTGTCGTAGAGGTGGCGCTGCACGACGTAAGGTCGCCAGGCATCCAGCACTACCAGCCCCAGGCCGTCCGGCAAGTGCCGCGCCACGTCGAGAAGCCGCCGATAGACGGCCTCCCGCGCCCAGCACTCGGGCACCGCCCCGGGGACCCCCAGGGCATGATAGAGGGGCAAGGTGCGCAGCATCGGCGCGGCGAGGCTGACCGAGTGCAACGCCCCGCCCTCGTCAACGATGGGAATGGCTGCGATCGCCTCCCACGGCGGCTCGGCGATGGGGTCAATGGGACGGAGCGTCGAATCAGTCACGTTCACGCGGTTCGTTTCCAACAAGCAGTTCGTTTCCAAGATGAAGTCAGCCAAGAGTATTCGGGAGCCAGGTAATCAATCCGGGGAAAGTGATCAGCACCAGCAGAACCGCCACCGCCGTCAGAATGAACGGCCAGATGGTGCGGAACAATACGGTGATATCCAGTCGGCTGACTGCCGCCGCTATGAACAGGCAGGCCCCCATCGGTGGAGTGATCAAGGCAATGGTGATATTCAGCGTGATAATGATCCCCAACGCCACCGGATCGATACCGGCAGCCAGCGCCACTGGCGTGAAGACCGGCGAGAGCAGCATCAATGCCGACACCTCTTCCATGAACATGCCGGTGACGAACGTGATGGCACTGAGCATCAATAGCACGATGACCGGTGATTCAATGAAGGGCTCGAGCAAGCCGGCGAAACGCTCCGGCGCCTGGGCATAGGCCAGTTCCCAACTGATTACCGAAGAGATGCCGATGATCATGAAGATCGCTGCGCTCAGGCGCGTGGTCTCGACCAGTGCCCGCCAGAAGGCCAGCGGACGCAGTTCGCCCAACGCCAGGCCACACAGCGCCACGTAAAGCACGGTCAGCGCACCGGACTCGGTGGGCGTGACGAAGCCCAGCACGATGCCGGCGACGATGATGAACGGCGCCACCAGCGCCGGCAGAGCGCCCCGCACTGCCGCGAACACCTCACTCCTCGCGGGTAGCGTGGTGCGACGCTCGAGGCCGGCACGCCGGGCATGAATGGCATTCATGACCATGAACGCCAGCGCCAATAGCAGCCCCGGCACGACGCCACCGAGGAACAGCTGACCAACCGAGGTATTGGTCTGCGCGCTATACAAGATCATGAAGATGCTCGGCGGGATGATTGGCCCGATCAGCGAGCTACCGGCGGTCAGCCCAGCGGCAAAAGCCGTGGAATACCCATCGCGCCTCATCGCCGGCACCAGCAATGCCCCCAGGGCCGAGGCATCGGCAGCCGCCGAGCCATTGACCCCGGACATGAAGACGCTACCCACCACATTGACATGTCCGATACCGCCCCGCAGATGCCCCACCAACAGGCGCGCGACGCGCATCAAACGCTCGGTCATCCCACAGGCATTCATCAGATTACCAGCGAGAATGAACAACGGGATCGCCATCAGCGAAAAACTATTGAGGCCACCGAAGAACTGTTGCGGCATCATGCGCGCAATCATGCCTGGATCGACGAAAACGAAGCCCACCAGAGCGGTCACGATCAGCGTCAAGAAAAGTGGAATACCCAATAAGGTATTGGCCAGCAAGGTTGCGAACATCGCGGCGACCATCATGATGCCGCCTCCTCGGTCGGGCCGGTGTCATCGACACCGGGCCGAGGCAGCGAACGCGGTCCATGGAGCAGCACCTGCAAGGCGAGCAGACCGAAGCCCAGCGGCATGGCCATCATGGGAATGCTGCGGCTGATGCCCAGCCCCTGCGAGGTGAAGTAGCTGACCGACAAGGCATATTGCCAACTCCACCAGGTCATCGCCAGCGCAAGGGCCAGGGTCAGCAGCCACTGGTAGGCCAGCAGCACGCGCCGGGCCGCCGCGCCCAGCCGGCGCTCGAGCAGTGCCACGCGCATGTGCTCGCCGCGCACCCAGACGTTGCCGGCGATCAACAGCGCCGAGGCGATCAGGCAGTAGCGGGCCAGTTCATCGCTCCAGATCGGCGCCTGGCCGACGACATAGCGGGCCACGACACCGTAGAGGATATCGACCAGGGTCACGAGCAGGGCCAGACCACCGAGCGCCGTGGTCACCCGCCCCAATAGTCTCAGCAAGGTATCTCGATACATGATGATCCTGCGTGTCGCGACCGACTACCTGCCGATCGCGACACGCGCCTCAAGGAAGTGAAGGAAGAAAACCTCAGTTGGCGAGCAGGTCACTCTGCCCAGCATCTTCGAGGGCCATTTCGATCCATGCCCGGTCAATGCCCTGCTCGTCCGTCAGCCACTCGATATAGGCCGGCTGCCCCTTCTCGCGGAAGGCAGCAAGCTCTTCCTCGGTGGGCTCGATGACTTCCATGCCCTGGTCGGCCAGGAACTGGATGCGCTCGTCGACCCGCTTCTCGACATCTTCTCGGTTGAGCTCGCTGGCTTCCTGGACAGCCGCCTCGATCGCTTGGCGGTTTTCTTCGGAAAGGTCGTCGTACCATTCGCCGTTGGCAATCAAGAACTGGTCCGAATACTGCACATTGGCCAGTGTCAGATACTTCTGCACCTCGTAGAGACTGCCCATGATGATGTACATCGGCGGGTTCATCTGACCATCGGCGACGTTGGTCTTGAGCGCCATGTAGGTATCGGTCCAGGGGATCGGCGTGCCGGAGGCACCAAAGGCCTCGTAAAGCGCCACCTGGCTGGGGTCCATGGCACGAAAGCGCAGGCCCTCAAAATCCTCCGGACTGCTGATGGGACGCTTCGAGTTGGTGAAGTCGAGGAAGCCGCCTTCCTCAATGACACCGAGCAACTCGGCGCCGGTGCGCTCCTCGAGAGTATCCTCGACCTTGTTCCAGTAATCGCCCTCATCGAAGAACTGGTGGGCGGCTTCATAGTTCTCGAACAAGAAGGGAATCGCGCTGACATAAATCTCCGGCACGATCGGCGACAGGCCGGCGAACGATGCAATGTTCAAGCTCGGGGTATTGATGACCTGCTCCATGCGTTCCTGCTCTTCGCCGAGCATGGAGTTGGGGTAAAGCTTGAGCTGAATGTCGCCATCGGTCTTCTCCTCTACCAGTCGCTTGAGGTTGCTGGCAAAGAGGTGCACGGCATTCTTGTCGGTATCGGGGGGACCGTTGTAGCTCAGATTGAGGGTGGTCGCCGCATTGGCCAGGCTCACGGTGGCCATCATGCCGGTCGTGACGGCGGCCAGCAGGACGTTGCGCGGGGTGAGGATACGCATGGATGTCTCCTTGTTGTTATGCAGAGTCGAGAGGGATCGGTGTCGAACCACGACGACATGCCAACGCTAGCCGTTGCGTTGTTGACCTTTCAAGCGATTCAGTGTTGCTTTCAAGGCAACGTCTGCGTGTCCAGAACCCGCGGCGCATCGGCGCTGAAAAAGCGCATGCTGCGGCGCAAGTGCTTGATGAAGGCCTGCGCCGCGATCGTCAACGGCCGTTCCGCCCGGGTGACGATTCGCGCCCTGGCATCACGCAGCACGCTGGCATCGACCTCGCGCGCCACGATACTGCCCTCATGGATCTCTTCGAGCACCGTGAGCTCCGGCATGAACGTCACGCCCAAGCCCGAACGCACAAAATTCTTGAGAACCGAGACTGAATTGGTCTTCATCCTCGGCCGGTAGGACAGATGTGCCGCATAAAGCGCCATATCGACCAGTTGGCCCATGCCGGTGTGGCCGTCGATCAACGCCAGCGGATGGTCGGCAATATCCGCAAGCGGCAGCGGTGTCGGTGAACGCGCCAGGGGATGCTCGGCCGGCATGATCAGGTCGAGCGGCTGTCGCCTGTCGATATGCGAGACCAGGTGCGGATCATCGGGAGGCGCATACAGCAGGGCCAGATCCACGGCATCTTCCTTGACCAGCATGATTGCCTCGGTCAGTCCCGCCATGCTGACTTCGATCTCCAGCCCCGGATAGGTGGCAAGGAAGTTCTGCAGCGGCGCCGAGATCAGATCGGCGATGAACCCCTCGCCCACGGCGATGCGCACCTCGCCGCGCTCCAGATTCTGCAAGGCCTGCAAACGCGAAAGCGTGGCACGTTCGGCGGCACGCTGGTCCCGGTAATGCTGCAGCACCAGCTCTCCTGCCGGCGTCAGCGCGACACGCGACGTCCGCACCAGCAACGGTGTGCCCAATTCTTCTTCCAGGGCGCGCAGTTGACGGCTCAGCGCCGAGGGATTGACCCCGAGGTGAGCGGCGGCACGCCGGAGAGACCCATGATGAACAGCAGCATCGAGGTACTCCAGGGCACGCGACTTGAATGGTTTCATGACTCCCTCGCTCGGCGACGACTGGTTCCATGCCCGCTTCGGGCAAACGGCCCGGCGCTCGGACACACCATGCCACCCCGGCGATGGGATTGATTCCAATCCGCAACCGGCGTAGCGTGAAGGCGTCGAATTCACAGGAGACTTGATCATGGCGGAAGCCAAGAGTGTCATCAAACGTGTCTACGTTCCTACCTATGTCCGCGATCTGCCCAATGGCGAGCGGGTTACGGTGCCCGGGCACTACAAGAAGACACCCACGCACTCGAGCTGACGTCAGTGATCGGGGCACGCCTCGCCCTTGCGTGGGCAAGGAACGAACCATGAACGCCCTGCCGGTTGGCAGGGCGTTTGTCATTGATCCCATACATCGCGCGTCAGCGGCTCAGGTCGACCTCACGCGTCTGACCGACGCCGACCTCGATTTGCTTCAGGATCAGCGGGCTGCGCGAACCGTCCGGCAGGCGCACGCTTCCGGCCACATAGAACACTCCCGCAGGGATACCGGTAGCCTCGAAATATCCGTTGTCGTTGGTCTTGGCGTAATGCGTATACTCACGGGCACGTGGGTCCGCAGGCTCGATGCGCTTCCCTGCCAGCGCGGCTTCGGCAGCCTCGGCGGAATAGCGCGTAGCCGGTGCGATCGACACGGTTTCGTTTTTGCCCACCAGCGTGCCGGCGGATGAGGACATGTAACGCAGCCGCCCTTTGACGACGGCTGAACCATGCTTATCCAGCTTGGCGTATTCCTCGGCAGGAAACGCGACCTGACGTTCGACGGCGCCCGCCGGCGTGCCTTCGCCGGCTTCCTCGATATCGACGGGCTGCGTCGGACCACCTGTCGGCAGCATCTCGCAGCCGCTCAACGCCAGTCCCACCAAGACCAGCCACCATCCCGTACGTATATACCTCATTCCATGAGCCACCTTTGTGAACGAGCTTAACGTGCAAGCTCGGGGTTGAGCGTGTAAGTACCCATCATGCTGGCTTTTTCGATGATATGCCCTTGCATGGCTTCGAGGACTTCATCACCGGTAAACTCGCCTTGCAGGCCCAGCGAGGCGACATCCAACGCATAGACGGTAAAGTGATAACGGTGTATCAAGGCATCGTTCCACGGCGGACATGGCCCATCGTATCCCCCGTAGATACCTTCGAGTTGTTCGTCGTCGGCGAAAAAATCCGTGTAGCTGTTGATACCGCGTACGCCCTTGCCGGTGTCGCCCGGCGCCTTGCCCATGGGCACGACACCGTCGGCATCTTCGCCTTCGTCGATGCCGCTCACTTCCGCCGGAATGTCGATCAATACCCAGTGGTAGAAATCGGCGCGAGGCAGGTCGGCCGGTACGCTGCGCCCTTCCTGGTTGACGTCAGTAGGGTCCGTGGGTGCATCCGTATCGACCACCAACAACGCGAGGCTACGCGTCCCGGCGGGCACATCGTGCCAACGAACACGCGGGTTGCGATTGTCACTGAAACGAAGGTGCTGCTCGGGATCGGGAATGGCGAACGCAAAGCGTTCGGGAATAGCTTCACCGTCGATGATGTCCTGCACGTCGATGCGCATGCGGCTGCCTCCTGGTAGTCCGTGGCGAAGAAGATGACGTTCCTCAGTTTGGCACATCCATGAGGTGGTGCGCATAGGACGAACGGCGCCCCTTACAAGACACCATTATCGACACAGTGAGATGCCGCGCATGCCAAAATGGAAATGATTGGCATGCGCAGCATTGTAGTCCGGCCCTAGGGTAGTCCCGAACACTTCACAGGCACCATCGCGTACACGATGCAGGAAATTAGCCGCATCATCATCACCCGCCCAGTCGTCGAGCACGGACACACGGCGCCCGTCCGCTAGCCGAAAAGCCGACACATCGAGCGCTTCCGCAGTGGCATGGTCGCTGCGGCGGGCGTTGTCGCGATGATAGATATTGCGGCACGCGAAGCTCCCCAAGTGACGTACCGACGCCACCGGCTCACCAAAAATCTCCCGCGCGGCCGGTTGCAAACGTTGACGCTCGAACAGCGACCAGGCCACCGCCAGCGGACAGCTGGCCACGAAGTTGGCATTGAAATCGACGCCGGCATGGCGCACGCGTACCACGTTTTTAAGTGGGCAGTCGGCAACGGGGGTGTAATCCTCCAGCGGCGTGTAATTCAGCGTACCGGCAGGCGCGGAGTCGAGAACATCGCGGCATGCCTCGCGATCCCCCTTGAGCTGGCGCAACTTCCATTGCGTGACTAGGGTCAACGGATCGTCAAGATGCAAGGGCTGGAAGGGATTCCATGCCCGGGGAACTGTCCAGGCGCCCTTCTCCAGGGCGATGCCAGCAGCAATCAAGGCGAAACTCAACGCGAGGAAAGCAAGCGACGGCTTCATGGCGCTCCCGGCCTGGTGCAAAACCTACAGTGTAGAGAACCCAGCGGTCATATGACGATCACCCTGTGAGGCATGTGAATTTAACCGATACTGTACGCACCCTCGACTTGAAAGGAGAACCGTCATGCCACGCTGGATTCCACTTGCCTTCATCGCTGGCTTCTTCGCCGTGCTGTGCTTCCATCAGCCCATGGCGGGATTGTTGCACGCCTACGCCATCGTGCCGTTTGCGCCCTATGGCACGACAGCCGTACCCCCCCTGAGCGTTCCTCAGTGGCTGTCGGCGAGCTTCTGGGGCGGTGTATGGGGGATCGTCATGCTGTGGGTATTCACGCGTTGCCACATCACGACCGGACTGTGGTGGAAAAGCGTGTTGTTCGGCGGTATCGCCTTGACACTCGTGGCGCTGTTCATCGTCTTTCCGCTCAAGGGACGCGGCCTCAACCTCGCGGGGTTCCCCATCGGCTTCCTGGTCAATGGTGCCTGGGGGATGGGGATCTGGGTCTTCGCACGCTGCTTCGGGCTTTGGAGAGTCTCGCCACGGCCAACGTAATCAGCCCCACAACAAGGTGACCAGCAATGCCAATACGCCTACGATCAACGCGGTGAGCACGGCGATGCTCACCAGTCGATTCAGCCAATCATCGAGGCCGCCTTGGGGGCGCACTGGGCCTCCTCTCCGGCGGCGAGTGGCACCTTGGCGTTGCCGCCTGCCTGCTTTGGCCACTTGGCGCATTTCTCACTCCCGTGCATGCAATATTGCTTACCATAAGGGGTAGCGCGCGTTTCCACTAGCGCCAACGCAAAACGCCCGGCCGAAGCCGGGCGTGACACATGTCGTCATGTGAGGCATTACCCGCCTTCACGCGTATTGATACGCCGGTTGACCACATTTGGGGCGCGACGATAACGCTCGGCCTCTGCCAGCGTTTCCGCCTCGAAGGCATCGGCGCCCACCGGGGTCTCACCGTGACGATGGTAGAGCGAGGTCAGCATTGCCTTGCGGTCCGCCCGCAACTCCTTGATCAAGACGATAATCATGCCATAGAGAATGAAGGTAAATGGCAATGCCGCCAGCACCGCAGCGGATTGCAGCCCGTTCAAGCCCCCTGCAACCAGCAAGGTGAGACAAATCGCGGCGATCAACACGCCCCATATAATCCGCTTCACCAAGGGTGGGTTCAGCGAGCCTCCGTCGGTCATCTGCGAGACGATATACGTCGCTGAGTCTGCGGACGTCACCAGGAAGATGAAGATCAAAAACAGCGCCACGACAGACAGCACGTTGGAGAATGGCATCAAGTTGAACATTTGGAACAGCGCCACGGTGATATTGTCAGCCGTTGCCGAGGCCAACCCGACATCGCCGGTGAGCTCCATGTTGAGCGCCGCACCGCCGAAGACGCCGATCCACAGGCAGGCCAACAGCGGCGGAACGAACAAGACGCCGAACACGTATTCCTTGATGGTCCGCCCGCGCGAGACACGCGCCACGAAGGTGCCCACGAACGGCGACCAGGCGATGACCCAAGCCCAGTAGAAAATCGTCCAGTTGCTCGCCCAAGTGTTATCGCTATACGGCGCGATACGCAGGCTCATCCCCACGATGTTTTGCAGGTAATCACCGATGCCCAGGGTGATGGTTTCGAGAATGGCCACGGTCGGCCCGGTGAACAACACGTAGAACATCAGCGCGAAGCACAGCGCCATGTTGAGATTGGAGAGACGCTTGATCCCCTTGTCCAACCCCGACCAAGTGGACGCCATATAACACAGGAACATGGCGCCCATGATGATGAATTGCCACTTGATGCCTTCCTCGACACCGAATACTTCGTGTAGACCACCGTTGATCTGCAACACTGCAAGGCCGATGGAGGTCGCCACCCCCATCACGGTCGCGACCACGGCGAACACATCCAGTGCTGGTCCCACCTTGCGCAACTTGGGACGCTTGGCCGTCATGCTCGAAAGCACGTTGGACACCAGCCCCGCCTGCCCCTTGCGGAACTGATAATAGGCGATGATCAAGCCAACCACCGAGAACGCCGCCCACTGATGGATGCCCCAATTGAAGAAGCTGTATTGAATGGCATAGCGTGCCGCTTCCTCGGTGCCGCCTTCCATGTCACCGTAAGGCGGTTCGAGAAAGTGTGTCATTGGCTCGGCCATGCCGTAGAACACCAACCCTACGCCAAACCCCGCCGCCAGTAGCATGCTGATCCACGAGAAGAAGCTGTAGGAAGGTGAGCAATCCTGCGGGCCCAGACGGATCTTGCCGTACTTGCTGAAGGCCAACGTCAGCAGGAACACCACGAACCCGAAGACCGAGAACAGGTAGAACCACCCAAAATAGTGTGAAATGGTTGATAATGCCGTCGATGCCGCCTCACCGAAGCCCTCGGGAAAGGCCGCACCAATGGCGACCAGAACCGCAACGATCAGGGCGGAGACGATAAATACGTATTGCCTTCCAATATTGGCCATGCAGCTATCCTCTTAGTCTCCGACGATACGGTGCCTCATTGCACCTACCGGGTTCTTATCACCGAGCTCGGCATGCCTGCAATGACCCATGGAACCAAAGCCAGGCACATGAGACCAAACGACAACGATGGCCGAACCAAAGCCGCACGACCATAACCGTTTTTTATATTTAAGCAAATAAACCATTAAACCTTATTAAAGATTGAAGAGCCTGTTATGCCGTCACCGACCCGCCTGGCGTCCGCCACCGCTTGGCTTGAGCGTCTCTCGCATTCACGGCACGCCTTGTCGCTTTTGTTTTTCGCCTCGGTGCTGGAAACCCTCCTGGTTCCGATTCCTATCGAGACCATCCTGATTCCCTGGATGCTGGCCCAGCCGCGTCGCAAATGGCGCCTGGCAAGCGTCGCGCTGGCAGGCAACCTGGCCGCCGCCTGCATCGGTTACGCACTGGGTGCATGGGCGTTGAACACCTGGGGAACGACACTCATCCCTTTGTTCGGTGGTCAGGACGCCTATAACGCCTTTCAGACACGCATGGCCAACGACGGCTTCCTGGCGGTGCTTGCGGTGGGCATCATTCCCATTCCCTTCCAGATCGCCATGCTCGCCGCCGGTTCCAGTGGTTACCCCTTTCCGTTTTTCCTGTTGGCAGCCTTGCTGGCACGTGGCGTGCGTTATTTCGGCCTCGCCTTGCTGGTGCATCTCGCCGGCGACGCGGCATTGTCCTTGTGGCGGCGCCATGCACGCCCCATCGGCGTGCTGGGCATCGTGCTGTTCAGCTCCTGGCTCTGGCTTCAATTCATGCCATGAATGCACCTTGCATGAACGCTTCGCCGAACCTTGAGTTATGTCCTCGCCACCCCCACAAAAAGAAATATTGAGGACGCTAACGTTATCCTATCCAAGGGGCCATCATGAGCCGACTTTCGCAAATTCCGCTGTCCGTACTCGATCTCGCGCCGATCTCGCATGACGGTACCGCCGCCGAGACGTTCGAATGCACGGTCGATCTCGCCCAGCTCACCGACACTCTGGGCTACAACCGCTATTGGCTGGCCGAGCATCACAACATCGACGGTATCGCTAGCGCCGCCACGTCTTTGCTCATCGGCCATGTCGCCGGCAAGACTCAACGCATTCGCGTGGGATCGGGCGGTATCATGCTGCCCAACCATCCGCCGCTGGTAGTCGCCGAGCAATTTGGAACGCTGGAAACGCTCTACCCGGGCCGTATCGATCTCGGCCTGGGACGCGCACCTGGCTCCGATGGCGTGACCATGCAGGCCATGCGCCGCAACCCACGCGCTGGCGTGAATGACTTCCCCGACCGCTTGGCCGAGCTACGCGGCTATCTGGGCGAGGCCCTGCCCGATCAGCGCGTCAAGGCGATCCCCGGCCAGGGTACGCATGTACCGCTCTGGTTGCTGGGCTCCAGCGATTTCAGCGCGCGCCTCGCCGCACAGCTCGGCCTGCCGTTCGCTTTCGCAGGGCAGTTCGCGCCGGGCTACATGCTCGAGGCCATCCAGCTCTATCGGCAACTATTCCAGCCCTCCGAGGTGCTGGACGCGCCTTATGTGATGCTGGGCATTCCACTGGTCGCCGCCGACAGCGATGCGCACGCGCAGTATTTGGCCACTACCCAGCAACAGAAGTTTCTCAACCTGATTCGCGGCAAGAGCACGCGCACCCTGCCGCCCGTCGAAGCACTCGACTGGTCGCCGCAGGAACGCGCCATGGTCAGTCAGAACCTCGGCGCCGCCATCGTCGGCGGCCCCGATACGATCCGCGATGAACTCGAGAACCTGCTCGCGCACACCCAAGCCGACGAACTGATGATCAACGGTGATTTCTACGACCACGAGGATCGCCGTCGTTCCTACGAAATTCTCGCCGATGTCTGGAAAGGCTGAGTCTCACCAGCCATTCGTGCAGACGCAAAAGGCCGGCATTCGCCGGCCTCTCCTCACCGTAAACCGTTCCCACGCCATCATCTAAAAGTACTGTGCACTCGGTTGCCGCATTGGTTACCCAAGCGTTCACTTGTAACGATAGCAATACATGATGGCGCTTGAGTATGCGCCACTCATGAGCGTAGCGTCATGATCGTTAGCGCATGTCTTTTTCAGGAGTATTGCTTATGGAAGGCGATGAAAAAGCACTGATACGTGAGCAAGCCTTTGTCGGTGGCCGCTGGATCGATGCCCCCGATAATGGCCGTCAGGCAGTCAGTGACCCGGCTACCGAACAGGTGATAGGCCATGTGCCGGAACTGCAGTCCACCCATATCGAAGAGGCGATCGACACGGCGTCGCGCGCCTTCATGGCATGGCGCAGCACGTCATGTGTCGAGCGCGCCGACAAACTGCTGGCGTGGTACGAAGGCATGCACGAGCATGCCGAAGCGCTTGCCCGGCTGATGACCCTGGAACAAGGCAAACCGCTCGCGGAAGCGCATGGCGAAGTCGACTATGCTGCGAGTTTCTTGCGCTGGTTCGCCGAGGAGGCGCGCCGCGGCACCGGCGAGACCATACCTCCAGAGGACCCCGCATTTGCGCTTGGCACGACCCGCCAACCGGTGGGCGTGGCCGCCATCATCACGCCGTGGAACTTCCCGCTGGCGATGATCACGCGCAAGGTCGGGGCCGCCCTGGCGGCAGGCTGCACCACGCTGGTCAACCCTGCCAGTCAGACCCCATTCAGTGCCCTGGCCCTGGCTGTATTGGCCGAGCGCGCCGGGTTGACGAATGGCGAGTTCAATGTACTGACCTGCGCTGGCAAGCGCTTCTCCGAAAAAGTATGCGCCGATGATCGCGTGCGCGCCCTATCGTTCACCGGCTCCACCCAAGTAGGTCGACAGCTCTTGCGTCAGAGTGCGGATACGGTCAAGTGCACGGCGATGGAACTCGGCGGCAACGCACCGTTCATCGTCTGCGACGATGTCGACCTGGAGACCGCCGTCGACGGGGCGATCGCAGCCAAGTTCCAGACCAGCGGTCAGGACTGCGTCGCCGCCAACCGGATCTACGTGCACCGCTCCCTCTACGAAGACTTCATCAAGCGCTTCGCCGAACGCATGAATGCCATGGGCGTGGGTAACGGCTTCGATGAAGACAACGAGATCGGGCCGCTGATCAATCGCGACGCGGTCGATGAAGCCCACGCGCTGGTCGACGATGCAAGAAACAAAGGAGCGCGCATCATCGGTCGCGATCAAGGCGAGGCCCCCGGCGCCCATTTTTTCATGCCCACGCTGGTGGCCGACTTCACGACCGACATGCGTGTCTCCGTCGAGGAGGCGTTCGCCCCGGTGGCAACCATCCGTGCCTTCGATGACGACGATGAAGTCATCTCGGCCGCCAACGACACTATCTACGGTCTCGCTTCATACGTTTACACTCATGACGATGCCCGTATCCGCAAGTTCCTGCGCGAGCTGGAGTTTGGCATGGTCGGGGTGAATACCATGGACATCACCGGGCCACACGTCCCTTTCGGCGGCGTAAAGCAGTCGGGACTGGGCCGCGAAGGCGCCCATGCCGGCATGGAGGAATATCTGGAAACCCAGTATTACTGCATCGGCCCGCGCCCCAAGCGTTGACCGCCGTACTGCAAACAGCTGAGACGACCATGCGGATCGACCTCATGGCCCAACCATCCACCGCATCGCCGCCATGCCTATGAAATGCAAGAAGGCCGGCATTCGCCGGCCTTCTTGCGTTCATGCAGCACGATGGCGCGTCACCCCAGGCGCGCGGCGAGCTTCTCTTCGAGAGTCGCCTGGTCGTCGGCGAAACGGCGAATGCCTTCGGCGAGCTTCTCGGTCGCCATGGCATCCTGATTGAGCCCCCAGCGGAACTCGGCTTCATCGATTGGCGCGAGGCGCTCGCTGGCGTCCCCGACATCGCTGATCTTGCGTTCGATGTCGCCTTCCTGGCTCTCGAGCTCCTCAAGCAGCGCCGGTGAAATGGTCAGGCGGTTGCAGCCAGCCAAGCCCAGGATTTGGCCCTGGGTGCGGAAGCTGGCGCCCATGACCACCGTGTCGTAACGATAACGGCTGGCGATATCGCATACCTCACGCACGAACACCACGCCCGGATCTTCCTCCGGCGCGTACTCCTGCCCGGTTTTCTGCTTGTACCAGTCGGTGACGCGGCCCACGAAGGGCGAGATGAGATACACCCCGGCGTCGAAACAGGCACGGGCCTGCGCCTTGGAGAACAACAGCGTCAGGTTGCACTGAATGCCTTCTTTCTCGAGCTGTTCGGCAGCGCGGATGCCCTCCCAAGTGGAGGCCAGCTTGATCAGCACGCGTTCACGACCGACCCCGTGCTGCTCGTAAAGCTCGATGAGACGATGCGCCTTCTTGATGCTCGCCTCGCGATCGAAGGACAGCTTGGCAGCCACTTCCGTGGACACGCGCCCCGGAATCAGTTGCGTGATCTCGCTACCAATGGCGACGGATAAACGATCCACCGCTTCGTCGACACGGGCTTGGGGATCGGCGATATCAGTCTTGACCTGCGCTAGCGTCTCGTCGATCAACGTTTGATAGCCGGGCAGCTCGAAAGCCTTGAGGATCAGTGAAGGATTGGTCGTGGCATCGTGCGGCTGATAGCGCTTGATCGCCTCGAGATCGCCGGTATCGGCGACCACCATCGAAAGTTGCTTGAGAGCCTCGAGTTGCGTCATGGCAAATGTCCTGTAACGAAAAGGGTCATGGGTCGCGTCTCATGGCGCGACGTCGTAGCGTTCGGCCAGCGCCTGACGGTAACGCTGGTAAAGTTCCTGATAACGGCGCACCGGTTCGCCACGCGGGCGGGTGAGGGTGTCGAGATCCACCTCGACGAGACGCTCGGTCAGTGCCGCCAGTGACTCGCCCCGCCCACGCGTCTGGGTATCGCACCAGGCAGCCTGAATCGCCCCGCCCAGAGCGGCAGCTTCGGTAATACGTGGACAGATCACGTCGACATCCAGCACATCAGCGACGATTTGGCGCCAGACGGCACTCTTGGCGCCACCGCCGACCAGACGGACCTGGCTAGCCTGCGATGCCAGCTCGCCCAAGCGTTCGAACCCATAGCGTAGCCCGAACGTCGTCCCTTCGACTACCGCGCGACAGAGATTGTCCGCGGTCGTGTTGAGGCTCGTCATGCCCTCGAAGCTGGCGGTGGCGTGCGGCAGTGCCGGCACACGCTCGCCATTGAAGAACGGCAAGGCCATGACGCCCTCGGCGCCCAGCGGCGCTCTGGCCACTCGTTCTCCGAAGGTCACCAGATCGAAACCGAACAGCTCACGGACCTTGGTCGTCGCCGAGGTCACGTTCATGGTGCAGATAAGCGGTAGCCAGCCCCCGTGGCTGGCGCAGAAATTGGCGACCTGGGCGTCCTCGGCCTCCATCGGTTCGGACGAATGAGCGTACACGGTCCCCGAGGTGCCCAGGCTCAGGGTAACCATGCCGGGCGCGATGTTGCCGGTACCGATCGCCGCCATCATATTGTCGCCGCCGCCACTGGACACCAGTACGTCATCGCCGAGGCCCAGCAGGCGCGCAACTTCAGGGCGTACCGTGCCCACTGGGGCGTGAGAGTCGACCAAACGCGGCAGCACCGCCTCCGGCGAGAGTTCGGGCGCCATGATTTGGAACACATCATGACGCCAGCTACGCGTGCGGGTATCGAAGTATCCGGTGCCGGAGGCATCGCCGCACTCGGCAACGCGCTCGCCGGTCAGCCAGAAGTTCAGGTAATCATGGGGTAACAGCAACGTGGCGATACGTCGGTAGGCATCTGGATGCGTATCGCGCAACCAGGCGACTTTCGAGGCCGTATAGCCGGTTTGAAGCACCAACCCCAGCTTGTCCAGGCAGCCTTCTCGACCGCCCAAGCGCTCGATCAACGCCTCGTTGTGAAGCGCCGTTTCGGTATCGCACCACAATTTCGCGGGATGCAGCGGTTGCCCGTCCACGTCCAGCGCGACCATGCCGTGCTGCTGTCCCGAGACACCGATGGCGCGAATGTCGCGCGCCTGGATCCCGGCCTCGCTCACCGCCTCATGGAACGCCTCGGTCAAGGCTGCGATCCACTCACTCACGTCCTGTTCACGCTTGCCGTTATCGCCTTCGATCAAATGATGCGGACGACTCGCCTCTCCCAGAATCGCCGCATGCTCGATATCCACCATCACGACCTTAGTGCTCTGCGTTCCACAATCCACGCCAACGTACATGCTCTCTCCTTCGGCTGCAGCGCATTCCCCGACTATGACGGGGTATCGAGTATCTGACCTTTGGCCACGTTACGACATACGACCCTCGACCAAGGCATGCAATGTCGCGCGTGCTCCATCTGCATGCAAGGAGGCAAGCGCCTGAAGATAAGCGTCGCGGAAACGTGTCTCTTTCGCCAGGTCGCCGAACAAGGCGTGCTGTTCAATGAACGCTGCTGGGTAGTTGCGATTGTCGCCGGCGACCGTCATCAAGCGCTCCTTGAGCCGGTCGACCACCTCGATGGGTTCGCCCTGCTCGTCGACGCCCTCGGCGTAACGCGCCCAACTGGCGACCACGGCGGCACTGCGGTGAATATCGCCACCGCGCGCGAGCTGCTCGCGAATCACCGGCAGCAACCATTTGGGGATGCGGTCGGAACTCTCGGCACATAGACGTGCCAGGGTGTCCTTGATCTCGGGGTTGGCGAAACGCTCGATCAGTGTCTGCCGGTAGTCGGCCAGATCGACGCCCGGTACCGGTGATAGCGTCGGCGTGGCCTCGAGTCGCATGTAATCGAGCAGGAACTCGACGAACAGCGGGTCCTGGCACACTTCGTGGGCATAGCGGTAGCCGGCGAGATAGCCGAAGTAGGTCAACGCCTGATGGCTGGCGTTGAGCAGGCGCAGTTTCATCAGTTCATAGGGCACGACATCCTCGACCATCTGCACGCCGACCCATTCGTAGGGCGGGCGGCCGAGCGCGAAATGGTCCTCGAGCACCCATTGGGTGAACGGTTCGCAGACCACCGGCCACTGGTCCTCCACCCCGAAGCGTTCCGCCAGCGCCTGGCAATCGGCCGGGGTCGTCACCGGCGTGATGCGATCGACCATGGCGTTGGGGAAGCTGACCTCGGCTTCCAACCAGGCGCCCAATTCGGCGTCCAGGGCCCGGGCGTGGGCGGTGAACATCTTGCGGGCGACATCGCCATTGCCTTCGATGTTGTCGCACGACATCACCGTGAACGGTGCGATGCCCCGTTCGCGCCGCCGCTGGAGCGCCGCGATGACCAGCCCGAAGGTCGTACGTGGCGCCTGAGGCGAGGCCAGGTCATGGCGCACGTCGGGGGTCGCGAGATCGTATTCGCCGTTGGCGGGGTCGATGTTGTAGCCCCCTTCGGTGACCGTCAGGGAGACGATGCGAATCGCGGGATCGCTCATGGCCTCGATGACCGCCTCGGGATCGTCGGGCGCGAAGAGGTAATCGATGAGCGAGCCGATCACCCGCGGCTCGTAGCGGCCATCGGGGTGCTTGACCACCAGCGTGTAGAGATGATCCTGTGCGGCCAGGGCATCGCGCATGCGCGTATCGCCGGGCATGACACCGACCCCGACGATGGCCCAGTCGAGCGCCTCGCCCCGATTCATCAGCGCATCGAGATACATCGCCTGATGAGCGCGATGAAATCCGCCCACGCCGATATGGACGATGCCCGGGGTGAGCTGCGAGCGGTCATAGCTCGGCGTGGCGACGGCGGCGTCGAGACGCGCCAGGGTAGCGTTGGTCAGTTCAGTCATGGGAAGACTCCTTGGGGCCGAGCGAGTGTCGAATAGCAGCGTGAAATTGCCAGCGCCAGTCCGGCGCCGCCGAGCGATCGTTGACCAACCGTGCGTTGAGCATGTCCTTGTCATGGGTGCGTGCCCGCGCGCCGGCCGGGTCCTGCCCCATGTCTCGCCAGCGGCACAGCAGACGCTCGACCAGCACGCTATCGGGCACGTCGATGAACACCGACAGGTCGAACAAGGCTTGCAGCTCGCGCCAGGGCGGAGCGTCCAGCAACAGGTAATTGCCCTCGACCAGCACCAGGCGATGCTCGGGCAGGATCAGGCGGCCGCCGGCGCGTGCCAGGTCGAGCGGGCGATCGAACACCGGTACGGCCACCGCGCCGTCGTCGCGACGCAGACGTGTCAGGTCGCTCAGCAGCCCCGCGACATCGAAGGTTTCCGGCGCGCCCTTGATGTCCAGCCGGCCCTGGGGCGCGAGCACCGCGTTGTCGAAGTGATACCCGTCCATGGGGACGATGGCCGCCACACCCGGCTGCAGGACATTGAGCCGCTCGCAGAGCCGCTGGGTGAGCGTCGACTTGCCCGCCGCCGGCGGGCCGGCGATGGCCACCAGGGTGCGACGCTCCGGCGAGGCATGCGTCAGCAACCGCTCGGCCATGGCCTCGAGCGTCGGCGTCATCATGAGCGCGTCATCGGCGTTGGCAAAGGTGTCCGTCATGGCTCCCGTCCCTCGTCAGCACGCGGTATAACCGCCGTCCACCCGCAGGTCGGCGCCGTTGATCATCGCCGACTCGCGGGCAGCCAGGAACAATATGCTGTCGGCGATCTCGTCGGGGGTGGCGAAACGCCGGGTGGGAATCAGCGCCTTCATGCGCTCGCCCTTCTCCCCGGCCCAGCCGTAGCGTCCCAATTCGGTGTCGACCACCGTCGGCGACACCGCGTTGGCGGTCACTCCGTACGGCCCCCATTCCAGCGCCAGGGTACGCGTCAGCCCCAGCACGCCGGACTTGCTGGCACAGTAGGCCAGGTGCCCTTCCAGGCCGACGCTGGCCGCCTGCGAGGCAAGATTGACGATGCGTCCGTAGCCGCGCTCGCGCATGCGCCGTCCCACCGCGCGACAACACAGGAACACGCCGCGCAGGTTGACCGCCTGGGTGGCATCCCAGAGCGTGGCCTCCATCGACTCGGCGGGCGCCAGCGGGCCGATGCCGGCATTGTTGACCAGCACGTCGATGTGGCCGAAGCGCTCGATGGCCTGCGTGACCATCGCCTCGACGGCATCTTCCTCGCTGACATCGAGCACCGCGGCCAGGTGGGTGTCGCCGAGTGCCCGGGCGACCGCCTCGACCGCCTCGCTGCGGTCGGCCAGCACCAGATGGGCGCCGCCTGCCGCGAACCGCTCGGCGAGCTGTTTGCCGATGCCGTTGGCCGCCCCGGTGATCAACACCACGCTACCGCTGAAATCGAAGTGCAGTTGACGCATCGCCTCGCTCCCGCCGTTCAACGTGATTCGGGCAGGCAGGCCCGGGCATAGGCCGCGAGCACCTGCTGGATGTGCTGGCGCACCAGCGCGCGAGGCTCGGCCGCCAGGCGCCCCTCGCAAACCGCCCGATAGCCGTCGGGCAGATATTGGCTGATCAGGGTCGGTGGCATCGGTCGGCGGCTCAGCGTGTCGAACAGCGCCTCGACGTTCGCCGCCACCTCCGGCCGCGTCCAGTAATAACGGATCCGATCGCTCAGGCTGTAGCGACGCGCGAAGCGTTGCTGTTCGGCATCGCCCTCGTAATAGGCCTGCCAGTAGCGGGGGTCGTCACGCATCGCCTGTTCGAGACTGGCACCGAGCGGCGGTGCGTCGATGCCCGGCGCCTCGGTGGCGATGGCCTCGAGCGCGAACAACGCCTCGCGCAACGCAAAGGTCAGCGCCGGCCCGACCTTGAGAATCGCGAAGTGGCCGGCCACCAGCTCGGCATAGGCGGCGGGCGTCTGATAATCGGTGGAGTGCGCCTCGAAGACGATGTTCGGCCAGGCGGCGATGGCGCGGCTCAACGCGCGCGCCTCGTCCGGCACGAAGTCGACCACCTCGCTGTGACCGAACTCGACCCCTGGCTGGACGACCACGCCGCGCACCCGGGCCCAGGCATCCGCCAGCCCTTGAGTCTCGAACACGTCGCGATGAGTGGCGAGGGTACGTGCCAGGTCGTCGGTGGTGGTCACCGCCACGCCGTCGAGGTGTTCGTGGGCACCGCCCGGGGTGGGCACTTCGGTGCCGATCACGTAGCGCAGCTCGCCGCAGCGATCGCCGACGGCCTGCTCCGCGGCATGGCATAGCCGCGCGGCACGTGCCGCGACCTGCGCGTCATCGAGTGCCGCCGGATCGTCGGCGCAAGGCATGCTGGCGTCCAGGTGCAGCTTGGTGAAGCCCGCTGCGGCGTAGGCCGCGACCAGTGCCTCGGCCTTGGCCATCGCCGTCTCGGCGGGCTGATCCTGCCACGGCGAGGGGCCCAGATGATCCCCGCCCAGAATCAAGCGCCCGGCATCGAACCCGCATTCCTCGGCGATCGCCGCGACCCGATCACGGAAGTCGGCCGGCGTCTGGCCGGTATAGCCGCCCTCCTGATTGACCTGGTTGCAGGTCGCCTCGATCAGCAGCGGCGAGCCATCCTCGAGTGCCTGGTGAAACGCCGCCTCGAGCACCAGCGGATGCGCCGAGCATACCGAGTAGATGCCGCGTCGGCTGCCTTCGCGGTTGGCCGTGACGATAGGGTCGAGCAGATGATCGCTCATCGGGCACCTCCGTGGGATGCAATCAGGGCGTCGAGGGTGGCGCGGTCGCTGCACCCCTCCATGGGACCGACACGCGTCACCGCGTGGGCACCGGCGGCGCTGGCCAGCTGCAGGGCACGCTCGAGCGGCTCGCCCGCCGCCAGCGCGGCCATCAGGGCGCCTCCGAAACAGTCGCCGGCTCCGGTGGGGTCGCGCTCATCGACGGGATACGCCGCCACGCGTCGGGGCGCGTGACCCGACGTGAAGGCCTCGCTGCCGCGCGCGGCACGCTTGAGCACCACCAGCGACATGCGCCGTTCGTCGAGCAGTCTCGCCACGGTCTCGGCCTCCGGCTCGCCATGGCTGAGCCAGGCAAGGTCCGCTTCGCTGGGCAGGAAGACATCGCAATCGTCGATGCGCGTCAGCACCGCCGCCCGGGTCGCCGGGTCGGCCATCAATTCGGCACGAATATTGGGGTCGAAACTGATCCGGCCACCACGCGCGCGAACCCGTGTAGCCAGCCGATCGATCAGTGCGATGGCCGCGGGTGAAGACAGCGACGAGCCCATCACATGCAGATACCGGCAATCCGCCAGTCGTTCGAGCCCGGCATCGTCGACGTCGAGACGCGCCGCTGCGCTGTGCGTCAGGTTGAAGATGAAGTCGCGGTCGCCGTCGTCGCGATAACGCACGAAGGCGGTGCCGGTGGGATACTCGGCATCGCGCCCCACCGCAGCGGTATCGATCCCGTCGGCGGTCAGCCGATCCAGGATCAGGTCGCCGAAGCCATCGCTGCCCACGCAGCCGGCATAGGCGACCCGCGCCCCCATGCGCGCCGCCTGGGAGGCGAAGATCGCCGGCGCACCGCTGGGAAACGGCCCCTGGAAACGTCCCGGCACGTCGAAACGCTGGCCGGGTCGCTCGGCGACGAATTCGGCGAGCAGCTCGCCGGCGGTGACGATATCGAAGTGAGGCAGTTCTGCGCTCATGATCAGCTCATCCAGTTGCCGCCATCGACGTTCAGCGTCTGTGCCACCACGTAGTCGCTGTCGGCGGAAGCCAGGAACACCGCCGCACCGACATGATCCTCGGGACGCCCCATGCGACCATAGGGCACCGCCTCGCCGACCAGGCGCTTCTTCTCGCCGGCCGGGCGGTTCTCGTAGCGCGCGAACAAGGCATCGACCTCGTCCCACATGGGGGTGTCGACCACCCCGGGGGCGATGCCGTTGACGTTGATGCGGTGCTTGATCAGGGCGAGGCCGCAGGACTGGGTGAGGCTGATCACCGCGGCCTTGGAGGCGCAGTACATGCTGACCAGGGGCTCGCCGCGGCGCCCGGCCTGGGAGGCCATGTTGATGATCTTGCCGCCCTGGCCGCGCTCGACCATATGCGCCGCCACCGCCTGCAGGGTGAAGAAGGTCCCCTTGACGTTGATGCCGAATTGCCGGTCATAGCTGGCCTCGCTGACCTCGAGCACCGGGGCCATGTCGAATACCGCCGCATTGTTGACGAGGATGTCGATACCGCCGAAACGCGCCTCGACGGCCGCGATCATCGCCTGGCGCGAGTCGGCGTCGGCCACGTCGAGCCGCACCGCCATCACCGGCGCCTCGTCGACCTCGGCCCGAATCTCGGCGACCGCCTGCTCGGCGGCGTCGGTGTCGATATCGGCGATCGCCACGCGCGCCCCTTCCCGCAGATAGCCCTTGACGATCGCCAGGCCGATCCCGCGCGCGCCGCCGGTCACCACTGCCGTTCGCTTGTCGAGTTTCATCGCTGTGGTTCCTTGTTCGAGTGAAGTCATGATGAAGCGCCAGCTTCGGGCCGTCGGCCATATCCCCCCGGCGGTCTTCAGCGCACGGCGTGACGCTCGCCGCGCCAGCGCTGTACCAGCTCGCCAAGCGCCGCCATGTGCGTGAGCACCTGCCAGGCGCCGGCGTCGCGCAGCCGTTGTGCATGGCCGGGCTCGACATGACTGGCGCCGGTGAAACCGATCACCGTCATGCCGGCGGCACAGGCCGCCCGGGTCCCCGAGACACTGTCCTCGATAACGAGGCAGGCGGCAGGCGCGACACCGAGATGCGACGCCGCCAGGCGATAGACATCAGGCGCCGGCTTGGGGTGCGCGACCTGCTCGGCGGTGAACAGCGGCGCCTTGCCGAGTTGCGCATCGAGCCCGGTGT
The DNA here is from genome assembly GCF_029544075.1 of Chromohalobacter canadensis. Lineage (GTDB taxonomy): Bacteria > Pseudomonadota > Gammaproteobacteria > Pseudomonadales > Halomonadaceae > Chromohalobacter > Chromohalobacter canadensis_A. Next base: position 54,795 of record NZ_JAJQJH010000004.1, read on the forward strand.
TGGCCAGCGAGGCGACGACGCGACGGCGGCGGCTGTTGGAGACGATCGCCAGCGGCAGATCGAGGGCCTCGATGGCAGCCGCCACGCCGGCCATGGCCTCGAGCTCCTCGGCCAATCGCGCCTCGATCGCCGTGTCGATGCGTTCGAGGGCGTCATCGGGCAAGGCATGCGCGCTGCGGGCAGCCAGATGATCGAGAATCGCCTGGGTAGTCATGCCCAGTGCCCGGCGCAATTCATCACCGATCGCCAGGTCAGGCAGCCAGGCCGCCAGTCGCTCGCGCAGCACCGTCTCGGCGATGGCTTCGCTGTCCACCAGCACGCCGTCGCAGTCGAAGATCAGCACCTCCATGGGCGACTTCATCAGCGGCCGTCCGATGCCGAAGAGGCGCGATTTTCCTTGCGGTCGATATCGGCCAGCGGGTGGCGCGTCAGGTGCGCCAGGGCCAGGCCATCGGCAGTGAAAAGGTGCGCGCAGGCCGGGTCGAAGGTGAAGCGCACCTCGTCGTGCACGCGATGCGCGACGTTGCCGTCGGCGACCAGAATCCACTCGCTGTCGCCGTGCTCGAGATACAGCGAGGTGACGCCGCCGAGACGTTCGATGACCTGGATCCGGCCCGTCAGCGGCCCCGCCTCGTCGAGCACCAGGTGCTCGGGACGGATGCCCAGCGTCAGCGTATCGCCGGCGCTGACGCCGTCGCCCGCGACCGGCACCCGGCAGTCGCCGCCGGGCAGCGCCACGTCGACCCCCTCGGCGTCGGCACCGCGCACCTCGACCTCCAGGAAGTTCATCTTCGGCGAGCCGATGAAGCCGGCCACGAAGCGGTTGCGCGGGTGGTGGTAGAGCTCCATCGGCGAGCCGATCTGCTCGACCACGCCGTCCTGCAGCACGACGATCTTGTCGGCCATGGTCATGGCCTCGATCTGGTCGTGGGTGACGTAGATCATCGTCGCGTCGAGCTCCTCGTGGAGCCGGGCCAGCTCGATGCGCATCTGCACGCGCAGCGCCGCGTCCAGGTTCGACAGCGGTTCGTCGAACAGGAAGATGCTGGGGTTGCGCACGATCGCCCGTCCGATCGCCACGCGCTGACGCTGGCCGCCGGACAGCGCGCGGGGCTTGCGGTCGAGCAGGGGCTCGAGCTGCAGGATGCGTGCGGCGGCGAGGACCTTCTCGCGGCGCTCGGCCTTGGGCACCTTGGCCAGGCGCAGGCTGAAGCCCATGTTGTCCTCGACGGTCATGTGCGGGTAGAGCGCGTAGCTCTGGAAGACCATCGCCAGGCCGCGGTCGGCGGGCCCGACCTCGTTGACGCGCTGGCCGTCGATAGCGATCTCGCCGCTGGTGGTGCTCTCGAGCCCGGCGATCATCCGCATCAGGGTCGACTTGCCGCAGCCCGAGGGGCCGACGAAGACCACGAATTCGCGGTCCTTGACCTCGAGGTCGACGCCCTTGATGACCTGGGTGCCGCCGAAGTCCTTGACGATGTTGTTGAGTTGTAGCGTTGCCATGGCGGAATTCCTTATTTGACGGCGCCGAAGGTGAGACCACGAACCATCTGCTTCTGGGTCAACCAGCCGAAGATCAGAATCGGCGCGATGGCCAGCGTCGAGGCGGCGGACAACTTGGCCCAGAACAGCCCTTCGGGACTCGAGAAGGAAGCGATGAAAGCGGTCAGCGGGGCGGCATCCGAGGTCGTCAGGTTGAGGCTCCAGAACGCCTCGTTCCAGCTCAGGATGACCGACAGCAATCCGGTGGACGCGATCCCCGGCAGGGTCAGCGGCAACAGCAGGTAGAGCACTTCCTGCAGGGTGCCGGCGCCGTCCATGCGTCCTGCTTCGAGGATGTCCTTGGGAATGTCCTTGAAGAAGGTGTACAGCATCCACACCACGATCGGCAGGTTCATCAGCATGTAGACGATGGTCAGACCGAGCTGGGAGTCGAGCAGGCCCATGTCGCGGAACAGCAGGTACACCGGCATCAGCACGCCGACCGGCGGCAGCATCTTGGTGGACAGCATCCACAGCAACGTGCCGCGGGTGCGCTTGGTCGGCAGGAAGGCCATCGAATAGGCCGAGGGAATCGCCACGATCAGCGCCAGCAGGGTCGAGCCGAACGAGATCACGATGCTGTTCAGGGCGAACTTCAAGTAGTCGGCACGCGCCATGACTTCGTGATAGCCCGCCAGGGTCGGCTCGAAGAACAGGCTCGGCGGTGTCGCCACGGCCTCGCCTTCGGTCTTGAAGCCGGTCAGCACCATCCAGAAGATCGGAAAGAACACGATCAACGCGATGCCCCAGGCGAGCAGCGTGAGCAGCAGTTTCTTGGTCATCGTAGGATTCATGCAGTGCTCCTCGCCTCAGGTCTCGAGATTCTTGGCCACGGTGCGGATCAAGAAGATCGCCACGATGTTGGCCAGGATGATGGCGATGACACCGCCGGCCGAGGCGCCGCCCACGTCGAAGTCCAGCAACGCGCGGATATAGATGAAATAGGCCAGATTGGTCGAGGCCAGCCCCGGGCCGCCCGAGGTGGTGACGAATATCTCGGCGAAAATCGTCAGCAGGAAGATCATCTCGATCATGATCACCACGCTGATCGCCCGCTTCAGGTGCGGCAGGGTGATGAACCAGAAGATCGCCAGCGGTCCGGCACCGTCCATGCGCGCCGCTTCGACCTGGTCATCGTCCAGGGACTGGATGGCGGTGAGCAGGATCAGCAAGGCGAACGGCATCCACTGCCAGGCGACGATGATGATGATCGACGCCAGCGGCATCGACGAGAACCAGTCGATCACCGGCAGCCCGAGCAGGCCGCTCAGCCAGGCGAACACGCCGTTGACCGGGTGCATCAGCATGTTCTTCCACACCAGGGCGCCGACCGTGGGCATGACGAAGAACGGCGCGATCACCAGCAGGCGGGCGATGCCGCGACCGAAGAACTCCTGCTGGAAGAGCACCGCCAGCAGCGTGCCGCCGATCACGCTGATCGCCAGCACCCAGCCGACCAGCAGCAGGGTGTTGCCCATCGCAGTCCACAAGGCCGGATCGGTGAGCAGATAGGTATAGTTATCCCAGCCGGCGAAACCGGAAATCATGGGATTGATCAGGTTATAGCGCTGGAAGGAGAACCACAGGGTCATGCCCAGTGGCACCAGCATCCACAGCAGCAGCAACGTCACCGCCGGTCCCTGCAGGAACACGTTGCGGAAGCCGCCGACGGTTCGTCCGGACGTTCTCTCGCGCATGGGAATGCCCCATTGAAGGAAACAGGTCGGAAAAGGCGGCCGGATCATGACGATCCGGCCGCGGCGGGAGGCTATCGCTTAGTCGTAGTATCCCGCCTGGCGCATGGTGCGATCGACCGAACGCTGGGCCTGGTCGAGCGCGGCATCGACGGACTGTTGACCGGCAAGTGCAGCCCCGATCATCTGTCCCACCTGGGTGCCTACCGCCTGGAACTCGGGGATGTTGACGGTCTGCACGCCGATGTAGGGACTCGGCTTGAGCGTCGAATCGGTGGGATCGGCGGTCTGGATGGCGTTGAGCACGAAGTCGGCGAACGGCGCAGCTTCCTGGTACTTGGGATTCTCGTAGGTGGACTCACGGGTGCCCGGCGGCACACTGGTCCAGCCTTCGGTTTCCCCTACCAGCTCGATGTAGTCCTGCGAGGTCGCCCAGGTAATGAAGGTCCTGGCGGCGTCCTTGGCATCCGACGAGGCGGGAATCGCCAGCGTCCACGACCACAGCCAGTTGGCGCCCTTCGGGGTCTCGGCGATCGGCGCCGGGGCGAAGCCGAGCTTGTCGGCGACCTGCGACTCGTCGGGATTGTAGAGACGTCCGGCAGCGGACGTGGCATCGACCCACATGCCGCACTTGCCGCTGGAGAACAGCGCCTGATTCTCGTTGAAGCCGTTGGAGGTCGCCCCCGGCGGGCCATAGTTGTTCATCAGGTCGACATAGAAACCGACCGCTTCCTTCCACTCCGGCGAGTTGATTTCCGGATGCCATTCCTCGTCGAACCAGCGACCGCCGAAGGTATTGACCAGGGTGCTGACGAACGCCATGTTCTCGCCCCAGCCCGGCTTGCCGCGCAGGCAGATGCCATACACGCCGTTGTCGGGATCGTTGATCTGGCTCGCCCAGTCCTCGACCTGCTCCCAGGTCGGCTGTTCGGGCATCTCGATGCCGGCCTGCTCGAACAGGTCGGTGCGGTAGTACATCATCGAGCTTTCACCGTAGAACGGCAGCGCGTAGAGCGAACCGTCCTGGCTCAGGCCGTCGCGGATCGGCTTGAGCAGATCCTGCTCGTTGTAGCTCTCGGGCAGGTCGTCGAGCTCGACCAGCCAATCCTGCTTGGCCCAGATCGGCACCTCGTACGTCCCGATGGTCATGACATCGAACTGGCCGCCGTCGGTGGCGATGTCGGTGGTCAGACGCTGACGCAACACGTTTTCCTCGAGCACCACCCATTCCAGGTCGATGTCCGGGTGGGCCTTTTCGAATTCGTCGGTCAGGCCCTGCATGATGATCATGTCGTTGTTGTTCACCGTGGCCACGGTGATGGTCTCGGCGTGAGCGGCGAACGAAGCCAGTGTCGCGGCTCCGGCCAGGGGTAGAGCGTAGGTAAGGCGCATGGCGAGCTCCTGGGAGAAGATCATTGAATTTGTTTTGATCAATCTACTCATCGAGTATTCAAATGATCATTTGCAGCGCCAAAAAAAGCAAACCCCTCACGCTTAGACTTTGGCCTAAGCCCCCAATGCGGACACGATATAGCGAGCCGCCGCTTCGTCCGTCACAAGTCCCTTGAGCCAGCCGCCTCGCAGGGCGCTCAGGATGGCCGGCCCCTTGTCGTGCCCGCCCGCCAGGCCCATCAGCGGCTGCCCGCCCAGTGCCGAGAGCGGCAGGCTGGTGATGCGGCGCGTGATCGGACAGTCGATGAGCCGTCCCTGGATATCCAGCGGCCAGCCGAGCAGTTCCCCCACCGCACCGGCCTCGAGCAGCTCGTTGAGTTCGGCCTCGCTGATGAAATGATCCTGGAACAGGGTCGCGCGCGGATCGATGCGGCCGATGCCGATGACCCCGGTTTCGGCCTCGCGGGCGATATGAAACACCGCCTGCACCAGCTGCTGGGCAAGCAACGCTTCCTTCTCTTCCACCGAGGCGGCCACTACCGGTGCGGGCAGCAGGAAGCGCTCCGCCCCGGTCTTGTCGGCCAGGACCATCACCCCGTCGTAGCGGTTGGCGGAACCGTCGCGGGCGACATTGCCCACCAGCGAGACGATACGATGCTGCGAGCGATCCAGGCGACTCAGGGCTTCCACGGTGGCACGCACCGAACGCCCGGTGCCCAGCGACAGCGTCAGGGGCGCTTGACGATCGAGAAGGCTCGCCAGCCGTTCGGCGCCGGCCTGGGCGAGAAAGCGCGGACTGCTTTCCGGCAGCTCGGGGTCGCTGGGCACCACATCGCAGAAATCCAATCCGAAGTGCGTGAGAATCGCCTCGCCCATGGCCATGCACTGGGAGATGGGATGATCGACATGCACCTTGACCAGCCCTTCCTGACGCGCCAGGGCCAGCAAGCGCTGGACCCCGGGCCGCGAGACGCCCAGCAGGCGGGCGATATCGTCCTGCGTGCGCCCACCGACGTAGGAGAGCCAGGCCGCGCGCGCCGCCTGCTCGCGCTTGAGTTCGTATTTATCCATCGCCGCTACTCCTGCTGGGAGGCCCGTTACCGGACGACCACGTACTTGAACATCACGTCTGTCGAACGCCAATGCCGGGCATCATCGCAACCGCGCACGCACCGTACAACTGAGACGATGGACGGTGGCACCGCGATCACGACTCGGCGACACTCGGCGCCACCGGCGAGGACGGTAACCAGGCACGCGCCGCCAGTCCGCCCAGCGTAGACTCGGCGAGCTGCAGACGGCCGCCGTAGAGGGTCATCAAATCCTCGACGATCGCCAGCCCCAGGCCGGAGCCGGAGCGCCGTTCGTCGAGACGCGCGCCGCGTGCCAGGGCAGCCTCACGCTGGGCCTCGCTCATCCCCGGCCCGTCGTCTTCGATCACCAGCACGACGCCCGCGCCCTGTGGATAGAAACGCAGCGAGACCTGCGACGACGCCCAGCGCAGGGCATTCTCGAGCAGGTTGCCGACCAGTTCCTGAAGGTCCTGGGCATCCATGCGCACACTGAGGTCGGCCGCCAGCTCGGCGTCCAGCCGAACCCCGCGCCGCTCCCCCATCCGGGTCAGGCCATCGAGCACCGGGGCGAGGGTTTTCCCGACATCGATCTTGCCGACCAGCACGCCGCCCCCCGTCGCCGAGGCACGCGCCAGATGGTGGCGCACGGCATCGTCGATGCGTCCGAGCTCGCCCTGCACGCGGTCACGCGTCTCGTCGGGAAAACGCTCCGCCAGCGTCGTCAGCACGCTGACCGGGGTCTTGAGGGCATGCGCCAGATTGCCGGCGGCATGTCGGCCACGTTCGATCAGCCGTCGATCGCGTTCCAGCACACCGTTCATGGCACCTGCCAGACGTGCCAGTTCGTCGGGCAGAAAACGCGTCTCCAGACTCTCGGCGTCTCCGGACTCCACGGCCCGCAAGTTGGCGTGCATGCGCCGCAGCGGCGCCAGTCCCCAGCGGATCTGCACCGCCAGGCCAACCAGCAACAGGGCCCCCAGGGCCAGCAGCGACAGGCCCAACAACCACTCGAAACGCGCCACCTCGCGATCCAGCTCCTCGCGGGAAGCAGCGACGCTGACATGCAGCGTCCCGGCATGCCCCGGCAAGCGGATGTCGCGTTCCATGACCCGCAAGCGATTGCCGCGCGGCCCATCGACTTCGGAGACCGCCAGGCCCTGGATGTCGTCGGTCGGCAGGCGCTGGTCCCATAGCGAGCGCGACGTCAGTGCCTGCCCTTCGCCTGCCACCTGCCAGTACCAGCCCGAGTAGACGCGCTCGAAGCGTGGATCGCCCAGAGAACGCGTCATGCGCAGTTCATTGCTCTGGGGATCGAGCTGCGCCCCGGCCAGCAGTACGTTGAGCAATGACTCGAGGCGGTCGTCGAAGGCAGTGGTGACGGCATCGCGGAAGTTATAGGCCAGGCCGGTGCCGGCCAGTGGCAACGCGACCATGACCAGCAACAGCGAGGCGATCAGCAACCGAGCCCGGATCGAGGTACGCGCGATGCGCTGTTGCCAGGCGCGTCGCCTCATGGCGTCTCCTCGAGGGCCACCAGGCGATAGCCCTGGCCGCGCAGGGTCTCGATGCGCTGGTTGCCCAGCTTGCGACGCAGGCGGCTGATCTGGACATCGATGACGTTGGAGTCGGGCTCGTGGTCCCGGTCATAGACATGCTCTGAAAGCTCGGTGCGGGTCACGATTCGCGGGGCGGCATGCAGCAGATACGCCAGCAGGCGCGATTCCTGGGCCGTCAGCGTGATCGGACGGCCTGCCAGGGTGACACTGCCGGTATGCGTATCCAGTGCCAGCTCGCCGAGCTTGAGGATCGGATGTGCATGCCCGTGGCTGCGTCGTACCAGGGCGCGCAGACGGAACAGGACTTCTGCCGTCTCGAAGGGCTTGGTGACGTAATCGTCGGCCCCGGCGGAAAAGCCTGCCGCCTTATCCGACCAGCGTTCGCGGGCCGTGAGCACTAATACCGGCAAGTCGATTCCATCCTCGCGCCAGGCCGCTAGCCAGCGCGTACCGTCACCATCGGGGAGCCCCAGATCGAGTATCACGGCGTCATAGGATTCGACGCGCACGAGATAATCGGCCGCGTGGCCAGTCTCGGCATGTTCCCACAACAGCCCCGCTTCTCCGAGCGCCTCGCCGAGCGCCTGTGCCAGCGCGGTATCATCCTCGACCAGCAACACCTTCATTGACGTGCCATCCCATCGATATTGACCCCTTCGATACCAATCATTTCCCCGCTCGTGGCATCGAATTCGAATTCCACTACCTGCCCCTGCGGACCAATCATGTCGATTTCGTAGCGCGGCATGCCATCGTCGCGCTCGAGCTCTACCTCTAGCACTTGACCGATATAATGGTGCTCGAGCCAGTCGAGCACCTTGGGCAGTGCCACCACACGCCCCTCTTCCACCTCGCGGTGCAGTGAGCGCCATTCGTCATCGTCAGCCGCGACCAGTGACTGGCAGGCCATGATGCCCACCGCCACCAGCATCAGCGCTTTGATACAGCGATTGAAGCGTTTCATGGATACGAGTCTGCCTCAGCCGACATGAATGCAGCATGAATACTTGCGGGCTAGTACTCCGTACCAGCCCTACCACGCCAGGGGCATGATCTCCGCCATGCATGCCAACACCCGGACACATGAACGAAAGATGAACATCGTTTTCAGGTGACTGCAAGGTAGACGGCGTTAGCGTATCCCTATCCGCAGTCGCGGTATGTCATACCAACCTTGAGGCGAAAGCCAGGAGTGAACCATGAAGACGATGCATATGCTGATGATGCCGATGGTCCTCACGGGCGGGTTATCCACCGCCGCACTCGCCGATGAAGGCGGCCTGTCACCAAGCAAGCTCGAGTCACTGCTCAACGATGCCAATGCCTATGGCTTCACCCATTACGATGAAGTCGCTATCGATGACGGTAGCCGTCTTGAGGTGGAAGGCTGGCGTGACGATGGCTGGCAACTCGATATCGATATGCTGGTCGAGGATGGCAGCCTAGTGCACGAGAAACGTCATAAGGACACCATCCCCAACTGGAGCCTGACCAGTGACGAACTGCATCAGGCCCTGAGCAATGCTCAGGGCGCCGGTATGAAACGCTTTGCCGAATTGGATGTCGATGAAAGAGGGCATGTGGATATAGAAGGCTACGACGCCCAGAATAGTGAGATCGACATTCGCCTTGAGCGCAATGACCTAACGGTCACCGGAGTGGAACATGACTAATCGACAGCAAAATGCCGCTTGGCAGGCGGCACAGCAATGGCGAGAACGGACGCGTCAGGCGCGTCCCTCTCCCTCACAGGGCGCCGGCGGGCTCAAGCTGTTCGCCACTTGGTTATTGTTCGGTGCCATGATGATCGTCGGCACCCTGCTTGGCCTGTTCTTCTTGATCATCGGCTGGGCGATGCTGCCCTTCTTGCGCCACCGCATGAAGAAACGCGCCGAAGCGTTTCGCGCCGACCATGCGCGCCCGGCTGGCGGCAATGCTGGCCAGGAATCCCCGGCGCGAGACGCCACACACGCCTCTCAGGTGCTTGAAGGCGACTACCGCGTCAAGTCAGGCGACTGACCAAGGAATAGAAGATAAAAAAATGGCACGCAAGGCGTGCCAGAAACGACTGCTTACCTGCATCACAGGTCTCGCCGTCAAGGAAGGGGGCGTTGACAAAGACGAAAAAGCCCGCCCCCGGAGGGACGGGCTTGATATTTGGTGCGCCCGGGAGGATTCGAACCTCCGACCACCTGATTCGTAGTCAGGTACTCTATCCAGCTGAGCTACGGGCGCTTCACACAACGCACGACCTGCTCTGCCGTGTTTCGCGTTATATCGAGAGCAATGGCTCTCGCATATGCATCATCACGCGACTTACTCGCGCTGTTTAAAGTGGTGCGCCCGGGAGGATTCGAACCTCCGACCACCTGATTCGTAGTCAGGTACTCTATCCAGCTGAGCTACGGGCGCAATACTTCGATGCGATGCATCCGGTTGATGTGGCGGAGAGAGAGGGATTCGAACCCTCGATGGGGCTACAAACCCCATACTCCCTTAGCAGGGGAGCGCCTTCAGCCACTCGGCCATCTCTCCCTCATCAACACGGCGCGCATGTTACCGATTATACTGGGGTCTTGTCTAGAGCGGATTGAAAATCTTTTAATATCAACCCACACCGTCACTGCTTGCCTGGCGGGAAACTCGCTTGCCGTACTGCGTGCATGTCCAAACTGCTCAATCCAGAAGCATGCCTGATCCAAAAGCCCGAGCCGATAAAGGGGACGACTTCACCAGCCCAGACGGTCCCACGCATGCGTCACTTCAAACGTTTGAACCGCCGTCTTCGCTATCGGTCTTCTCGCGCTGAATACGCTGGTAGATCTCTTCGCGATGTACGGCTACGTCCTTGGGCGCATTGACACCGATACGGACCTGATTGCCTTTCACTCCTAGGACCGTAACAGTGATGTCGTCGCCGATCATTAGTGTTTCACCGACGCGACGGGTCAGGATGAGCATGTCTGATCTCCTTCTCAGGCTTTCTTCCAACGGGATGCATGCACCGCCAAGCGACAGTACGAGGGCGAATTATGCGTCATACAGGCCCCGAGAGCCAATGGCGCGTGCTTTGCATCCACGGATGCGCTGAATGAAAGGCCGCATCTGGCCTTCCAGCGTCGTCCTGACGCTACCCTCAGCGTAGAAGCCGATGGGCCAGGAAGGCCAAGTTTCTTTGCTTATTCGCCTTGTATACTGTCTTTATCGAGACCGAAAGCAGTGTGCAGCGCGCGCACGGCCAGCTCCATCTGCTTCTCATCGATAACCACTGAAATCTTGATTTCCGAGGTGGAGACCATACGAATGTTGATGTTCTCCTCGGCCAGCACACGGAACATCTTGGACGCCACACCGGCATGCGAGCGCATGCCCACACCGACCAGCGAGACCTTGGCGATATTCTCGTCGCCACGCAGTTCGCCACCGCCCAACGCCGGGATCACCTGATCCTGCAGGATGCTGTGCGTCTGTTTGAAATCGCTTTTGGCCACGGTGAACGTGAAGTCGGTGTAGTCACCGGCCGGGGCCACGTTCTGCACGATCATGTCGATTTCGATGTTGGCATCGGCAATGGGCCCCAGGATCTTGGACGCCACGCCCGGCACATCGGGGGTGTTGAGCAACGTCAGCTTGGCTTCACTGGAGGTGAAGGCAATACCGGAGATCAGCGGTTCTTCCATGGTGGCCTCTTCTTCTTCAGCGACGATCAGGGTACCGGGGCCGTCCTCGAAGCTGGACAGCACACGCAGCGGTACGTTGTATTTACCTGCAAACTCGACGGCGCGAATCTGCAATACCTTGGAGCCAAGGCTAGCCAGCTCGAGCATTTCCTCGACGGTGATGGAGGACAGGCGTTGTGCCTTGGAGCAGACTCGCGGATCGGTGGTATAAACGCCATCCACATCGGTGTAGATCTGGCATTCATCGGCCTTGAGCGCCGCGGCCAGAGCCACGCCGGTGGTATCGGAACCGCCGCGCCCTAGCGTGGTGATGTTGCCTTCGTCGTCGACACCCTGAAAACCGGCCACGACCACGACTTGGCCGTCGTCGAGGTCGGCCTGGATATCATCGGTCTCGATACGCTGGATACGCGCCTTGGTGTGGGCACTGTCGGTCTGGATGCCGACCTGGCCGCCGGTATAGGACGTCGCCGCCACATCCAGCTTATGCAAGGCCATGGCCAGCAGCGAGCTGGTGACCTGCTCGCCGGTGGACACCAGCATATCCATCTCGCGCGGCGTGGGCTCATCATTGATCTGACTGGCCAGATCGATCAGCCGATTGGTTTCCCCGCTCATTGCCGACACCACGACGACCACCTGATGGCCTTCGTCGCGGAATCGCTTCACTTTTTCGGCGACGGCCTTGATGCGCTCCACCGAGCCCACCGAGGTCCCCCCGAACTTCTGTACGTATAGCGCCATAGCTGCCTATCCGTGGTGGTTTTCCCAAGCATGAATGAAGAAAAGGGCCGGCGCCATGCGCACGACCCTCTTCACGATCTCACTCGCCGAGCCGAGCCTCGACCCAACTCGGCACACTCGCCAAGGCATCAGGCAACGCCTGCGGCCGCGATCCTCCCGCCTGCGCCATATCAGCGCGACCACCACCTTTGCCGCCGACCTGCTCGGCAACATGCTTGACCAGGTCGCCAGCCTTGAGGCGCGCGGTCAGGTCATCGGTCACACCGGCGATCAGGCTGACTTTTTCGTCACCGGCCACGCCCAGCACGATGATCCCTGAGCCCAGCTTGTTTTTGAGTTGATCGAGCAGGCCGCGCAGCTCCTTGCCACCGACGCCCTCGACCTGCTTGGCGAGCAATTTAACGCCCGCCACCTCGTGTACCTCGGCCAGCATGTCGCCACTCGCGGCACTCGCCAACTTGGCCTTGAGCCGCTCGAGCTCCTTCTCCAGGCTGCGATTGCGCTCGAGCGTCGCCTCGAGACGTGACTCCATCTGTTCGGGTTTGGCCTTGAGCTGCTCAGCGACACGCGTGACCTTGGCTTCCTGGTCGCGGAAATACGCCAGAGCACCTTCACCGGTGACGGCTTCGACGCGTCGCACGCCCGCGGCGACCCCCATCTCGCTGAGAATGTGGAAGCAACCGATATCGCCGCTACGCGCCACGTGTGTGCCGCCACACAGCTCGATGGAGAAGTCATCGGCACCAATGGTCAGCACACGTACATTATCGGCGTACTTGGCCTCAAAGAGCGCTGCGGCGCCTTTAGCTTTAGCCTCGTCGAGCGTCATTTGCTCGGTACGCGTGTCGGCGTTGGCCAGAACCTGCGCATTGACGATGCGCTCGACCTCATCGAGTTGAGCCGGCGTCATTGCCTCGAAGTGGCTGAAGTCGAAGCGCAGGCGCTCCGCCGTCACCAACGAGCCCTTCTGCTGTACGTGCTCGCCCAGCACTTGCTTGAGCGCTTCGTGCAACAGGTGCGTCGCCGAATGATTGCGCATGGTCGCCGCGCGCAGGCTGGCATCGACCTGTGGTGTGACGTTCTCACCAACGTCGAGCCGGCCCTCGACGAGCACGCCATGATGCAGATGATGCCCGCCCTGCTTCTGAGTGTCAGTCACCTGGAAACGCATGCCGCTGGCATTCAGGTAACCGGTATCGCCGGCCTGCCCGCCCGATTCACCATAGAACGGCGTACGATCCAGTACCACGACGCCCTGCTGACCGGCTTCTAACGCCGTCAGTGCATTGCCCTCGTGATCCACCAGGGCGGTGACACGGGCCTCGTCTTCCAGGCGGTCATAGCCGGTGAAGGCCGTTTCGCCCTCGAGCTCCAGAGCCGCCGTGTAATCGGCACCGAATTGACTGGCCGCACGGGCGCGCTCGCGCTGTGCTTCGAGCTCACGATGAAAGCCGACCTCGTCCGGCGTCACGCCACGCTCGCGGCAGACATCCGCCGTCAAATCGAACGGAAAACCATAGGTATCGTAAAGCTTGAAGACGGTCTCGCCCGGCAGCACGTCGCCCTCGAGCGTGTCCAGCGCCTCCGTCAGCAGCCCCATACCGTGATCCAGCGTGCGTGCGAACTGCTCTTCTTCCTTGAGCAGCACCTTCTCGATCTGAACGCGTGTCTTGCGCAGCTCCGGATAGGCATCGCCCATCTCGGCATCCAACGCCGCAACCAGCTTGTGGAAAAAAGGCTCGCGCGTACCGAGCTTATGGCCGTGACGGATGGCGCGGCGAATGATACGCCGCAGCACATAACCGCGCCCTTCGTTGGACGGCAATACGTCGTCAGTAATCAAGAAGGCGCAGGAACGGATATGATCGGCGATCACGCGCAGCGACGGCGCGCTAGTATCCGCGTACCCCGTAGCCTCTGCCGAGGCATCGAGCAGATTCTGAAACAGGTCGATCTCATAGTTGGAATGCACGCCTTGCAGCACCGCGGCGACACGCTCCAGCCCCATGCCGGTATCGATAGACGGCTTGGGCAGTGGGTTCAGCGTTCCGCCGCTGTCGCGATCGAACTGCATGAACACTAGGTTCCAGATCTCGATGTATCGATCACCGTCCTCATCGGGGCTACCCGGTGGGCCACCTGCGACCTCGGGCCCATGATCGAAGAAAATCTCCGAGGACGGGCCGCAGGGGCCGGTGTCGCCCATCTGCCAGAAGTTGTCCTCGTCGAGCTTGGAGAAGCGCGCCGGATCGATACCGATCTCATCCTTCCAGATACGCTCGGCCTCATCGTCACTGACGTGGACGGTGACCCACAGCTTGTCGGCGGGCAAACCCAGCCGTTCGGTCAAAAACGACCACGCGAAGCCGATCGCATCGCGCTTGAAATAATCGCCGAAGCTGAAATTGCCCAACATTTCGAAGAACGTATGGTGGCGCGCGGTATAGCCGACGTTATCCAGATCGTTGTGCTTACCCCCGGCACGCACACAACGCTGCGCGGAGGTGGCGCGTACATAGGGGCGCGGATCGCGTCCCAGGAACACGTCCTTAAACGGCACCATGCCGGCATTGGTGAACAGCAACGTCGGATCGTTGCCGGGCACGAGCGAGCTCGACGGCACGATGGTATGGCCGTGCTCCTCGAAGAACGTCAGAAAGGCTTGTCTGATGTCTGCGCTTTTCATAGAAATTCCGTGGCGGTGTGCGTTAGGCGCTGCGGGCACGCGCGGCCCGACCGGACAAGCGGTGGGCGAGAAACGCGAAAGTCGACGAATGACGGAAAAGGAGTCGCTTCGAACCATCGCAAGGCGCACTAGTATAACGCGTTCGGCGGGGGACTAAAGAGGTGCCGAAACGCCAGCAGGAAGGGGCGCACATGGCGTGCGTTTCTATCGAGGACTCTCCCAGGCATGCGCCATGGCATGGCGCACCTGATCGAAAGCGAACCCGCGCGAGGCCAGGAAGCGCTCGCGCTTGGCGCGTTCTCGCGGCTCGCGGCCGGGTGAATCGAAGCGTTTGGCCAATGCCTCACACGCCAGGTGGTGCCAATCGGGAGCCTCGCTTTCGAGCGCCTCCTGCGCCATCTCATCGGTGACGCCACGTGAGCTCAACTCGGCGCGAATCTTCATTTCCCCTTGGCCACGAGACAAACGCGAACGCACGAACTGCTCGGCGAAGCGGGCATCGGACTGCAAGCCCTCCTCCGCCAGACCATCCAACGTTAACGCGATGTCGGCGCGCTCATGCCCTCGCGTCGTCAGCCGCGACACCAGCTCAGCCCGCGAGTAGTCGCGACGCGCCAGCAGGCGGATGGCATCGTCGCGAGGTGTCGTCTCTTGCTTATCCATGGTTACAACAGGTTGCCATCGTCCTGGGTCGCAGCGGCCTTATCTTCCTTGCCTTCGCTCGCACCTTCCTCCGCCTTGTCGTCTTCCGCCTTGGGCGTGGAGAGCAACCGCGCGCGAATCTCGTTTTCGATCTCTTCCATGATCGCCGGGTTATCTTCCAGGAACTGTGCAGCGTTGGCCTTACCCTGGCCAATCTTGCTTCCCTGGTAGCTATACCAGGCACCCGCTTTATCTACCAAGCCTTGCTGTACCCCGAGATCGATGACTTCGCCAGCATGGTAGATACCCTTGCCATAGAGGATCTGAAACTCGGCCTGGCGGAACGGCGGCGCCACCTTGTTCTTGACAACCTTGACGCGGGTTTCGTTGCCGGTCACCTCGTCGCCCTGCTTGACCGAGCCGGTCCGCCGGATGTCGAGACGCACACTGGAGTAGAACTTCAATGCGTTGCCGCCGGTAGTGGTTTCGGGGCTACCGAACATTACACCGATCTTCATGCGGATCTGGTTGACGAACATCACCATGCAATTGGCGTTCTTGATGTTGCCGGTCACCTTGCGCAGTGCCTGCGACATCAACCTGGCTTGCAGGCCAACGTGGGAATCCCCCATCTCGCCCTCGATCTCGGCACGCGGCGTCAAGGCTGCAACCGAATCGACGACGATGACGTCGACGCCGCCGGAACGTACCAACATGTCGCAGATTTCCAGCGCCTGCTCACCAGTATCTGGCTGCGAGACCAGCAAATCGTCAAGATTAATGCCCAGTTTTTCAGCGTACGTCGGATCCAAGGCATGCTCGGCATCAATGAACGCACAGGTCTTACCTTGTTTCTGTGCCTGGGCGATCACCGAGAGCGTCATGGTGGTCTTGCCCGAGGACTCGGGGCCGAAGATCTCGACCACGCGACCCAGCGGTAAACCGCCCACACCAAGCGCGATATCCAACCCCAGCGACCCGGTGGATATGGCCGGCGTCGCTACGCGCGGCGTATCGCCAAGACGCATCACGGCGCCCTTGCCGAACTGGCGCTCGATCTGGGAAAGCGCTGCGTTAAGCGCCTTGGAACGGTTGTCGTCCTGTGCCATGAAGGTCTCCTATCGAAGGACGTCGAAGCTCGCACGGCGGCGCTGACCCATGTCATCGCCGACCGCAAAATACTGTATGACTAGACAGTAGTATGACGAAAAAATTCCTCGCCGCCTACCTCTGTTTCCTATCCGATATCACGCTGGCGATACCATTTTCTCAAGCCTGTCGATCAGGCCGATCAGCGCCACGCGTACCGCCTGGCCACGTACGACGTCACGCGTACCCGGCAAATGATGGCACTCGCTCTCTTGCGCTCGCGCATCGCCCCAGGCGAACCAGACCGTGCCCACAGGCTTGTCCGCACTGCCGCCGCCGGGGCCCGCGACCCCGCTGATCGCCACCCCCAGCGTGGCACCACTGTCGCGACATGCACCCGCCACCATCTCGCGCACAGTCTCGGCACTGACCGCTCCATGCTGGGCAAGGGTCACGTCACGCACCCCAAGTAGGCGCTGCTTGGCATTATTAGCGTAGGTCACGTAGCCGGTCTCGAAATAGTCGGAACTGCCAGCGATTTCGGTAATGGCACTGGCCACGCCGCCGCCGGTGCAGGACTCCGCCACCGTCACGCTGGCATTCGCCGCGAGACAGGCACGCCCCAGGCGCTCGGCTAATGCCTCGAGCGAAAAGGCTTGCCATGCTGTCAGCGTCACCGCCATGTAGTGTCTCCCGATTGCCATCTTAAGCGGCATGCCACTGACGCCGCCCACCTGAATGCGTAGAATAGAGGCTTTGGCGAACGTTTGCAGACTCTTCCAGCACTGCGGCGCCTTATCCCACATTTGGCAACATTAGCCACCGGCACGACAAGGATTCGCATGAGCCAGGCCTCTGCCCAGCATACCCCGATGATGGTCCAGTACCTGAAGATCAAGCGCGAGCATCCCGAGGTGCTGCTCTTCTATCGCATGGGCGATTTCTACGAACTGTTCTATGAAGACGCCAAGCGCGCCGCGCAACTGCTCGACATCACCCTGACCCAGCGCGGCCAATCGGCGGGCAAGCCGATTCCCATGGCCGGCGTGCCGTATCATAGCGCCGAGGGTTATCTGGCGCGGCTGGTCAAATCTGGGGAATCGGTGGCCATCTGCGAGCAGATGAGCGACCCCAGCACGGCCAAGGGTCCCGTGGATCGTCAGGTCGTGCGTATCGTCACGCCCGGCACCCTGCACGACGAAGCCTTGCTCGACGCGCGCCGCGACAACCTCGTGCTTGCCGTGCATCCTCAGGGCGAACGCTGGGGCATGGCTTGGCTAGAGCTTTCAAGTGGCCATTTCAGCGTGCTCGAGGTGGACGGCGAAAGCGACCTGCTGTCCGAGATCCAGCGCCTCGACCCCGCCGAGTTGCTCGCCGCGGAGAGCCTCTCGTTGCCACCTGCTCTCGCCGAACGTCCCGGCTTTCGCCGCCAGGGCGACTGGCTGTTCGATCTGGAGAGCGCTCAGCGCTTGCTGTGCGATCAATTCGGCGTAGCCGACTTGCGTGGCTTCGGCTGCGCGCATCTCACCACCGCGCTGACCGCCGCTGGCGTGCTCATCGACTACGCCCGCGACACCCAACGTTCACGACTGCCCCACGTCACCGGGATCGCAGTGGAAACCCGCGACGAGGCGGTAGTGATCGACGCCGCCAGCCGTCGCAATCTCGAGATCGACATCAACCTCGGCGGCGGCTTCGAGAACACGCTGGCCAGCGTGTTGGACACCACCGCCACGGCCATGGGCTCGCGTCAATTGAAGCGCTGGCTAAACCGGCCGCTGCGCGACACCGTCCAGGTCCAGGCGCGTCAGGCAGCAGTACAGAGTCTCATCGACGACGACCGTTATACGGCCCTGCGCGAGCCGCTCAAGGCGATCGGTGACATCGAGCGTATCCTCGCTCGTGTGGCCCTATACAGCGCCCGGCCGCGCGACCTGGCACGCCTGCGCGATGCACTCAATGCCCTACCTGCGCTGGAGAACGATCTAGCGGAGCTCGACGACGGCACGGCCATCGACGAGCTCAAGCGCCATATCCAGCCGTACCCCGAACTGGCCGAGACGCTGACTCAGGCGCTGGTCGACAACCCGCCCGTGGTGATCCGCGACGGCGGAGTCATCGCCACAGGTTTCGACGAGGAACTCGACGAATACCGTGGCCTGGCCGAACATGCCGGCGACTACTTGGTCGAGCTCGAGACTCGCGAGCGCGAACGCACCGGCCTCGCCAGCCTCAAGGTCGGCTACAACCGCGTCCACGGTTACTTCATCGAAATTCCGCGTGCCCAGGCCCGAGAAGCGCCGGCCGAATACATTCGTCGCCAGACGCTGAAAAATGCCGAACGCTTCATCATCCCCGAGCTCAAGGAGTTCGAGGACAAGGCACTGTCGGCCAAGTCGCGCTCACTGGCCCGCGAAAAGCTGCTCTACGACGGCTTGCTGGAAACGCTCAACGTCGATCTTCAAACACTCCAGGGCACGGCACGCGCCCTGGCGACCCTCGACGTGCTGGCATGTTTCGCCGAACGCGCCCTGGCGCTGGATTTCGTACGCCCCCGTCTGAGCGATCAGCCCGGCCTACGCATTCGTGGCGGGCGCCATCCCGTGGTCGAGCACGTCAGCGACCACCCGTTCGTGCCCAACGATCTGATGCTCGACGAAACGCGGCGCTTACTGGTCATCACCGGGCCCAACATGGGCGGGAAGTCTACCTATATGCGCCAGGCGGCCTTGATCGCTCTGCTCGCGCATACTGGCAGCTGCGTGCCCGCCGACGATGCCGAAATCGGGCCCGTGGATCGTATCTTCACGCGTATCGGCTCCAGCGACGATCTGGCCGGTGGCCGGTCGACCTTCATGGTGGAGATGACCGAAACCGCGACCATCCTGCATAACGCCACCGAACACAGCCTGGTGCTGATGGACGAGATCGGACGCGGCACCAGCACCTTCGACGGCCTCTCATTGGCCTGGGCCAGTGCCGAGCACCTGGTCGAACGGCGCGCCTTCACGCTCTTTGCCACGCACTACTTCGAAATGACCGCGTTGACGGAACCCTACGACGGCGTGGCTAACGTGCACCTGACGGCCGCCGAACATCAGGACGGCATCGTCTTCATGCACCGTGTCGAGGAAGGGCCCGCAAGCCAGAGCTACGGCCTGCAGGTCGCACAGCTAGCTGGCGTGCCGCCACGCGTAGTAGCACGGGCACGCGAGAAGCTCGCCACCCTGGAGCAACAGGAAGTCCATCAAGCCGGCACTCGTGGCGGAATACACGAGGGGGGCACGCCCAAACCGCAACAAGCAGATCTTTTCGCCAGTGCGCCGCATCCGGTCGTCGAGGCCTTGGAAAAGCTCGACCTTGATGACCTTTCTCCACGCCAAGCCATGGCCTTGCTCTATGAGTGGCGTGAACAATGCTGAAGGTGCGTTTGGCTATGAGGCCATTCCAAAACGTTTATGGTGCCCGCTTGCCCACGCGCCAGGGGCGCGACTAAAATGTGGCGCCATTAGAATATGCCATTATAAATCGCCGCCCGTTTATAACCGTACTGTCACCCTTGGGCGCTGCCGCGACCGAGATTCAGGAGATCCTCATGACATTCGTCGTCACCGAAAACTGCATTCGCTGCAAATACACCGACTGCGTCGAAGTCTGTCCCGTGGACTGCTTCTACGAAGGGCCCAATTTCCTGGTGATTCACCCCGATGAGTGTATCGACTGCGCGCTATGCGAGCCCGAATGTCCGGCCGAAGCGATATATTCGGAGGATGAGCTTCCGGATGATCAGAAGGAATTCACCGAGCTCAATGCCGAGCTTTCCGAGATTTGGCCCAACATCAGCGAGAAGAAGGATCCTCTGCCCGAGGCGGAGCAGTGGGACGGCAGCGCCGACAAGCTGCAATACCTCGAACGCTGACGCTGATCGCCAATATCCTCAGCGCGCCACGCAACGCCGACCTTTCGATGAGGTCGGCTTTTTTTGGTCGAAAGGCAAAGGCAAGACAAAAAAAAGCGGCCCGAAGGCCGCTGCATCCCATTCATCCCTGAGCGGCTCCCTCCGCTCGACTCCCGAGGTGCGCTCCATGCCTGCCATGGGCTCCCTCCACGACAGGCGCACCTTGCTGCATCCCAATCTGCCTCCAGGTAAGCAATGCCTTTGCTCATCCTGTGCCACAGCATTGTTACCCAACCTTCCCGTCGCAACAAGCGGGTCATTTGACCGCTGCTTTCCTGCAGCCAGACACCGCCCAACAAAAAATATCTTTAAAAACAAAGAAATAAGACAAAAGAAAGCGTATCTATCGCACCAAGCATTGCGGTTTATCACACATTGAGGGCATTTTTTGTAGGAAATCTCTTACAAGAAATGGAGATAATACTTACTCCCAAAACACCCACGGCGGCCCTGAAGGCCGCCGTGAATGCTACATCCGGGATGTCATAGACTACGCTTTGCGTCCGGCGTCAATCCTGGCCCTTGATCGCAGCCAGGCCCGGGTAGGCAGCTTGTCCCGCCAAAGCCTGCTCGATGACCAGCAAGCGGTTGTACTTGGCCACGCGATCGCTGCGGCACAGCGAACCGGTCTTGATCTGACCGGCGGACGTACCCACGGCCAGATCAGCGATAGTGGTGTCCTCGGTCTCACCACTGCGGTGCGAAATGACCGCCGTGAAACCGGCATCCTGTGCCATCTTGATGGCATCCAGCGTCTCGGAAAGCGAGCCGATCTGGTTGAACTTGATCAGGATGGAGTTACCGATGTGTTCGTCGATGCCACGCTTGAGGATCCGCGTGTTGGTGACGAACAAATCGTCGCCCACCAGTTGGATCTTATCGCCCAGCTTGTCGGTCAGGGCTTTCCAGCCTGCCCAATCGGACTCGTCCATGCCATCCTCGATGGAGACGATCGGGTACTGATCGCACAGTGCTGCGAGATAGTCGACGAAGCCTGTCGCGTCGTAGGACTTGCCCTCGCCCGAGAGGTTGTACTGCCCGTCCTGATAGAACTCCGAGGAGGCGCAGTCCAACGCCAAGGTTACGTCCTTACCCATGGTGTAGCCGGCCTTTTCCACGGCCTCCTGGATCACCGCCAACGCCTCGGCGTTGGATGCCAGGTTGGGGGCGAAACCGCCCTCGTCGCCCACCGAGGTCGACAGACCGCGCGCGGCGAGCACCTTCTTCAGGGTATGGAAGATCTCGGCGCCCATCCGCAGCGCTTCACGGAAGTCGGGCGCACCAACCGGCTGAATCATGAATTCCTGAATGTCGACGTTGTTGTCGGCATGCTCGCCACCATTGAGGATATTCATCATCGGCACAGGCATACGGAACTGACCCGGCTGGCCGTACAGCTCGGCGATGTGTGCGTAGAGCGGCACGCCCTTCTCGATGGCGGCAGCCTTGGCCGCGGCGAGCGACACGGCGAGGATGGCGTTGGCGCCGAGGCTGCCCTTGTTGTCGGTGCCATCCAGTTCGAGCATGGCATTATCCAGACCGCGCTGATCGAGCGCGTCCTTACCCACCAGGGCATCGCGAATCTTGCCGTTGACGGCCTCGACCGCCTTGAGCACGCCCTTGCCCAGGTAGCGCGACTTGTCTCCGTCGCGCAGCTCCAGCGCCTCGCGCGAGCCGGTGGAGGCGCCGCTCGGCGCGCAAGCCGTGCCACGCACGCCACTCGCCAGCACTACATCGGCCTGAACGGTTGGATTGCCGCGGGAGTCCAACACCTCGAGAGCGTGGATATCTTTGATCTCAGCCATTGCGAGTCATCCTCGTGTTAACGATGGGTCGTTTCAGCATATCGAGAGGGTAGCGGTCGCGTTGACCGCTACGGGCGGCTCCGCTCGTCGTGTACTCGACTATCGCATGCGTCGTTGTCTCAGTCGATTTCCAGGGGCGCGAAACCCTTGACCATGTCGTCGATCGACTTGAGTTGGCTCAAGAAGCCTTCGAGGCGGTTCAAGGGCAAGGCACAAGGGCCATCGCACTTGGCGTTGTCAGGGTCGGGATGCGCTTCGAGAAACAGCCCCGCCAGCCCCACTGCGACACCCGCACGCGCCAGCTCGGCGACCTGCGCACGACGCCCGTCGGCGCTGTCGGCGCGGCCCCCGGGTTGCTGCAGCGCATGGGTGACGTCGAAGAACACCGGGTATCCGGTCTGCTTCATTTCCCCGAAGCCCAGCATATCGACCACCAGGTTGTTGTAGCCAAAGCTGGAGCCGCGCTCGCAGAGTATCAGCCGCGAATTGCCGGCTTCCTCGCACTTGCGAATGATATGACGCATCTCATGCGGGGCGATGAACTGCGGCTTCTTGATGTTGATCGCCGCGCCGGTCTCGGCCAACGCCACCACCAGATCGGTCTGGCGGGCCAGGAAGGCCGGCAACTGGATGACATCCGCCACTTCGGCCACCGGCTTGGCCTGCCAAGGCTCGTGTACGTCGGTGATCACAGGCACACCAAAGCGCGACTTGATCTCGGCCAGCCACTCGAGGCCTTTTTCCAGGCCCGGGCCACGATACGAGTGGATCGAGCTGCGGTTGGCCTTGTCGAAGCTCGACTTGAAGACATAGGGCATGCCCAGGCGCTGCGTCACCTCGACATAGGCCTCGGCGACTTCCAGGGCCATCTCGCGGGACTCGAGCACGTTCATGCCGCCGAACAGCGTCAGCGGCAATGAATTGCCGGCCTTGAGGCCGGCAAACTCAATCTGTTTGGATGTCTCGGCCATAGTGCTTCCTCAGTTCTGCTGTTGTGCACGCGCCCGCGCGACCGCAGCCTTGTACTCCAGCGCGGCATTGATGAAGCCGGAGAACAGCGGATGTCCATCGCGCGGGGTGGAGGTGAACTCCGGGTGGAACTGGCACGCCACGTACCAAGGGTGATCAGACAGCTCGATCATCTCGACCAGGGAGTGGTCGGCGCTCTTGCCAGAAATCACCAGGCCGGCGTCTTCCAGGGCCTCGACGAACTGGTTGTTGACCTCGAAGCGATGACGGTGGCGCTCGGTGATGTCCTCCAGGCCATAGGCCGCGTGTGCCCGCGTGCCCGACTTGAGGTGGCACACCTGGCCGCCGAGCCGCATGGTGCCGCCCAGGTCGGAAGCCGCATCGCGCAGCTCGATCTTGCCCTCGGGATTGACCCACTCGGTAATCAGCCCCACCACCGGATGCTGCGTGTCATGGGTAAATTCGGTGGAGTTGGCATCCGCCCAACCCGCGACATGGCGCGCATACTCGATGACCGCTACCTGCATGCCCAAGCAGATGCCCAGGTACGGCACTTTGTTTTCGCGGGCATAACGGGCGGTGGCGATCTTGCCTTCTACGCCACGCTCGCCGAAGCCACCGGGCACCAGAATTGCATCCTTGCCGGCGAGGCGTTCGGTACCGTGACGCTCGATATCTTCGGAGTCGATATAGTCGATATTGACCTTGACCCGCCCTTGAATGCCGGCATGGATCAACGCCTCGTTGAGCGATTTGTAGGCGTCGAGCAACTCCATGTACTTGCCGACCATGGCGATATTGACTGACTTGAGCGGGTTCAGCTTGGCATCCAGAACGTGCACCCATTCGCCGAGATCGACTTCGTCGGCCTCGAGGCGCAGCTTGTCGCAGATGATGTCGTCCAGGCCATGCTCATGCAGCATCAGCGGGATGCGATAGATGGTATCGGCATCCTGCAGCGGCACCACCGCGCGCTCCTCGACGTTGGTGAACAACGCGATCTTGCGCCGCTCACTTTCCTCGAGCTCGACTTCGCTGCGACAGATGAGGATATCCGGCTGGATGCCGATGGAGCGCAGTTCCTTGACGCTGTGCTGGGTCGGCTTGGTCTTGGTCTCGCCAGCGGTCTTGATGTAGGGCACCAGCGTGAGATGCATGAAGAGTGCCTGGCTGGCGCCCTTCTCGCTACGGATCTGACGCGTCGCCTCGAGAAACGGCAGCGATTCGATATCGCCCACCGTGCCGCCGATTTCCACCAGCGCGACATCGAACCCATCACCGCCTTCATAGACCCGGCGCTTGATCTCGTCGGTGATATGCGGAATCACCTGCACGGTCCCGCCCAGATAATCGCCGCGGCGCTCCTTGCGCAGCACGTGCTCGTAGACACGCCCGGTGGTGAAGTTGTTGCTCTGGGTCATCTTGGTACGGATGAAGCGCTCGTAATGCCCCAGGTCGAGGTCGGTTTCGGCGCCATCTTCGGTGACGAACACCTCGCCGTGCTGGAACGGGCTCATCGTGCCGGGATCGACATTGATGTACGGGTCCAGCTTGAGGATGGTGACCTTGAGGCCGCGCGCCTCGAGGATCGCCGCGAGGGAGGCGGAGGCGATGCCCTTCCCGAGTGAGGACACAACACCGCCGGTCACGAAGATATATCGCGTCATGGAAAACCTGTCGAAACGTGGTCTGAAGGCCGTGGAGAGAACCGGGCCTGGATGGGACGCCAGAATAGCAGATTCGCCCAGAACGCTCAATTTGAGCTTCGAGCTGCGGGCAGGACGATGACTCCGCCCTTCTCGTAGCCCGCAGCCTAGTGGAAGGGAACTTGTTCCCGACGGAGCCAACTCCATCGCGAATAAATTCGCTCCCACCCGATACCGGATCAGGCCTCCATGGCCCGCCGCCGAGACTCAGACGCCGAGGTAGTCGAGGATGCCCTCACCCGCCTGACGGCCTTCATAGACGGCGGTGACCACCAGGTCGGAGCCACGCACCATATCGCCACCGGCGAAGACCTTTTCATGACTCGTCTGAAAGGCAAAGCCGCCCTGTGCCGGCGCCTTGACGCGCCCGCGCTCGTCGAGGTCGATGCCCACCGTGTCGAACCAATCGGCAGGGTTGGGCTGGAAACCGAAGGCGATGATCACCGCATCGGCGGCGAACACTTCTTCCGACCCCGGAACCACCTCGGGACGCTGACGCCCATTGGCATCCGGTTCACCGAGACGCGTGCGCACCAGCTTGACGCCCTCGACCTTGTCCTCGCCGACGATGGCCACCGGCTGGCGGTTGAACAAAAACTCCACGCCTTCCTCGCGGGCGTTGGCGACTTCCTTGCGCGACCCCGGCATGTTGTCCTCGTCACGGCGGTAGGCGCAGGTCACGCTGGCCGCCCCCTGACGAATCGAGGTCCGGTTACAGTCCATTGCCGTATCGCCGCCCCCCAACACCACCACGCGCTGGCCCTCGAGCGATACGTAATCGTCAGGGTCCTTCTCGAAGCCCAGGCAGTGATTGACATTGGCGACCAGGAAATCCAGCGCCTTGTGGACCCCGGATAAGTCCTCGCCGGGGAAACCGCCTTCCATGTACTTGTAGGTGCCCATGCCCATGAACACGGCATCGAATTCGTCGAGCAGTGCCTCATGAGACACATCGCCGCCAATTTCCACCCCCAGGCGGAATTCGACGCCCATTTCCTCGAACACCGCGCGGCGACGCTTCATGACATTTTTCTCGAGTTTGAACTCGGGAATGCCGAAGGTCAGCAGCCCACCGATTTCGGGATGTTTGTCGAACACTACCGGCTTCACGCCGTTACGCACCAGGATATCGGCACAGCCCAACCCCGCCGGGCCGGCACCAATCACCGCGACCCGCTTGTCGGTCCACTCGACCTTGGACATATCCGGCCGCCAGCCCATGGCGAAGGCCGTATCGGTGATGTACTTCTCCACCGAGCCGATGGTCACCGCACCGAATCCGTCGTTCAGCGTGCAGTCACCCTCGCAGAGACGATCCTGCGGGCACACGCGACCACACACCTCGGGTAGCGAGTTGGTGCGATGCGACATCTCCGCCGCCTCGAGGATGTTGCCCTCGCTGACCAGCTTCAACCAGTTGGGAATGTAATTGTGAACCGGGCACTTCCACTCGCAATACGGATTGCCGCAATGCAGACAACGATGCGCCTGGCTGGCCGCCTCGCTGGGCTTGTAAGGCTCGTAGATCTCGGCGAACTCGCGCGCTCGGGCGCGCGCATCCTTTTTCTCGGGATCCTGCCGGCCGACATCGATGAACTGGAAATCGTTATTCAGACGGTTTGCCATGATCGTCTTCTCCTATTATGCAGCGAGTAGCAGACGCTACTCGGGCCGCCGACGGCTCTTATTCCGGCTGACGCCGGGACTGGGCCAGCAGGCCGTTAAGGCTTGCTGCCTTGGGCTTCACCAGCCAGAAATGCCGGATGAAGTCGGAGAAATCCTCGAGGATCGCCTGGCCCCGCACGGAGCCGGTTTCAGCAACGTATTCCTCGAGTATTTCCCTCAGGTGGCGCCGGTAGGCTTCCATGACCTCGGTATTGATACGATGAATCTCGACCAACTCGTGGTTGTACTTGTCGACGAAGGTGCGGTCCTCGTCAATCACGTAAGCGAACCCGCCGGTCATGCCCGCCCCGAAGTTGATGCCGGTTTCGCCTAGCACGGCGACCAGGCCACCGGTCATGTATTCGCAGCAGTGATCGCCAGCCCCCTCGATGACCGCGTGCACCCCGGAGTTGCGTACCGCGAAGCGCTCGCCTGCTGTGCCCGCCGCGAACAGCTTGCCGCCGGTCGCGCCGTAAAGGCAGGTATTGCCGATGATCGCCGTCTTGTGGCTTTCGAAGCGGCTCTCGCGTGGCGGCACGATGACCACCTTGCCACCGTTCATGCCCTTGCCGACATAATCGTTGGCGTCACCTTCGAGGTAGAGCTGCAACCCGCGCGCGTTCCACACGCCGAAACTCTGCCCGGCCACGCCGGTGAAACGCACGGTGATCGGCGCCTCTTCGAGCCCCGCTTCGCCGTAGCGCTTGGCGATTTCACCGGATGTCCGAGCGCCCACGCTACGGTCACAGTTGGTGATCCGGAAACTGAACTCACCGCCCGATTTAGCGTCGATGGCGGGCAACAAGGCCTCCAGCACCTCTTGGTTCTTGGCGCCGGGGTCGTGCGGCTCGTTGCGACCGACCTGGCAGAACTGCGGCGCCCCCTCGGGCACGTGATCGTTCTGCAACAACGGCATCAAGTCGAGCTTGCGCTGCGACGCCGTCTCGCCCTCGAGGATCTCGAGCAAGTCGGTGCGACCGATCAAATCGGTCAGCTGGCGCACGCCGAGCAACGCCATCAGCTCACGCACTTCCTCGGCAATGAAGCGGAAGTAGTGCTTGACCATGTCCACGGTGCCGCGGAAATGCTCGTCACGCAGGTGCTGGTGCTGGGTCGCGACGCCGGTGGCGCAGTTGTTGAGGTGGCAGATGCGCAGATACTTGCAACCCAGCGCCACCATCGGCGCAGTGCCGAAGCCGAAACTCTCGGCGCCGAGAATCGCCGCCTTGACCACGTCGAGCCCGGTCTTGAGGCCGCCATCGGTCTGCAGGCGAATCTTGTCGCGCAGACTGTTGATGCGCAGGGCCTGATGCACTTCGGGCAGGCCCAGTTCCCACGGGCTGCCGGCATGCTTGATCGAGGTCAGCGGGCTCGCCGCGGTGCCGCCGTCGTAGCCGGAGACGGTGATCAAGTCGGCGTAGGCCTTGGCCACGCCGGTGGCGATGGTACCGATGCCGGGCTCGGAAACCAGTTTCACCGACACCTGGGCGTCCGGATTGACCTGCTTCAAATCGAAGATCAACTGCGCCAGATCCTCGATGGAGTAGATATCGTGATGCGGCGGCGGCGAGATCAGCGTCACCCCAGGCACCGCGTAGCGCAGCCGAGCGATCAGTTCGTTGACCTTGCCGCCGGGCAACTGCCCACCCTCGCCGGGCTTGGCGCCCTGGGCGACCTTGATCTGCAGCACCTCGGCATTGACCAGATAGGCCGGCGTCACACCGAAGCGCCCGGAGGCGATCTGCTTGATCTTCGAGGAGCGAATGGTCCCGTAGCGCGCCGGATCCTCGCCGCCTTCGCCGGAGTTGGAGCGCCCGCCGGTCTCGTTCATGGCCTGCGCCATCGCCTCATGGGCTTCAGGTGACAGCGCGCCCAGCGACATGCCGGCGCTATCGAAGCGCGGCAGCAGGTTCTCGACCGGCTCGACCTCGTCGAGCGGCAACGGCTCGGGGGCCGGCTTGAGGGTGAGCAGGTCGCGGATGGTGGCAACCGAACGCTCGTTGACAGTCTGTGCGAACTGCTTCCACTTGGCGTAGTCACCGCTTTGCACCGCGCTCTGCAACTGCATGACCACGTCGGGGTTGTAGGCGTGGTATTCATGATCATGCACGTACTTCACCAGACCGCCCTGGTGGATGCCCTTGCGCGGGATCCACGCCTCGCGGGCCCGCAGCTCCTGCTGCAGTTGCAGCTCGGCGAAGCCGGCTCCTTCGATGCGCGACGCCATACCAGTGAAGCACATGTCCATGACTTCGGAGGACAGCCCCACCGCTTCGAACAGCTGCGAACCACGGTAGGATGCCAGCGTCGAGATCCCCATCTTGGAGAGAATCTTGTAGAGCCCTTTCTGCAGGCCCTTGCGGTAATTTTCGCGGGCATCCGCCGGATTGCCGGTCAACTCGCCGGTGTTATGCATGTCCGCCATGACCTGGTAGGCCAGATACGGATACACCGCCGTGGCCCCCACGCCGAAGAGCACCGCCATCTGATGAGCGTCGCGGGCATAGCCGGTCTCGACCGCCAGGTTGACGCGTGGCCGCAACGCCTTGCGGCCCAGATGATGGTGGATCGCCCCCACCGCCAGCACGGCATGAATCGGCAACTTGCCGCGTTCCAGGTCGGCATCCGAGAGCACCAGAATCACCTTGCCCTCGCGAATCGCGTCCTCGGCCCGTTGACACAGGGCGAGCAACGCCTGCTTGAGCGTATCGCGCTCAGGGTCGTAACTCAGGCTCAGCTTATGGCTGGCGAATGCCGGATCCTCCTGAGTCACCAAGGCGGTGAACTTGCGCGGCGAGAGCACCGGCGTGGTCAGGATCAAGCGATGCGCGTGCTCGGGTGTCGCCTCGAAGACATTCAACTCGGCGCCGCAGCAGGTTTCCAGCGACATCACGATCGCTTCGCGCAGCGGGTCGATGGCCGGGTTGGTGACCTGTGCAAACTTCTGCCGGAAGTAATCGGTCAGCAAGCGTCCATGACGCGACAGCACCGCCATCGGCGTGTCGTCGCCCATCGAGCCCACCGCCTCCTGACCGCCTTCGGCCAGCGGACGCAACAGCTGATCGCGCTCTTCGAACGTCACCTGGAACATCTTCTGGTAGACGTTGAGTTCGTTGCCGGCCATGGGCTGGAATCGCGCCAGTTCGGTCAACGCGGACTCCAGGTAATGCGCATGCTGCTTCAGCCAGCGACGATAGGGGTACGCCGAGCGCAGACGCTCGTCGACATCCGGCGTGTGCAGGACTTCGCCCGTTTGGGTGTCTACAGCGAGGATCTGGCCCGGGCCTACGCGACCCTTGGCAACGACGTCCTCGGGTTTGTAGTCGTAAACACCGATCTCGGAGGACAAGGTGATATAGCCGTTCTCGGTGATCACCCAGCGCGCCGGGCGCAGTCCGTTACGGTCGAGCATGCACACCGCATGGCGGCCATCGGTCATCACCAGACCAGCGGGGCCGTCCCACGGCTCCATGTGCATGGAGTTGTATTCGTAGAAGGCGCGCAGGTCGCCATCCATGGTTTCGACGTTCTGCCACGCCGGCGGCACCATCATGCGCACGGCGTTGTAAAGATCCATGCCCCCGGTCAGCAACACCTCGAGCATGTTATCCATGCTGGAGGAGTCGGAGCCCGAGGTGTTGACGATCTCATCGAGCTCGGTGATTTCCGGCAACAACGGCGACAGGAAGTTTTCCTTACGCGCGTTGGCCCAGCCACGGTTGGCCTCGATGGTATTGATCTCGCCGTTGTGGGCCATGAACCGAAAGGGCTGCGCCAAGGGCCAGCGCGGTGCGGTATTGGTGGAAAAGCGCTGGTGAAACACGCAGATCGCCGTGTGCAGACGCTCATCGCCCAGGTCGCGATAAAAGGTCGGCAGGTCCGCGGGCATCATCAGCCCCTTGTAGGACACTACCTCGCTGGATAGCGAACAGATATAGAAGTCGTCTTCGTGCTTGAGCGCTTGCTCGGCATAGCGCCGCGCCATGAACAAGTCGACATTGAACGCCTGGGTGTCGCGCTCGTCATCCGCTTCGACGAAAACCTGGCGGATCCGGGGCAGGCACTCCAGCGCCATGGGACCACAGACCGAAGAATCAGTGGGCACGTCGCGCCAACCACTCACACGCAACCCTCGCGCATGCAGTTGTTCGTCGAGCACCTCACGGGCCTGCGCTTCGCGGGCATCGTCATCGGGCAGAAATACACTCCCCACGGCGAAGCGCTCGCCAAGCTCGACCGCCAACTCCTCGCGGGCCACGGCTCGCATGAACTCGGAGGGCATCTTGAACAGCAGACCGCAGCCATCGCCGGTCTTACCGTCGGCGGCGATACCGCCACGGTGGGTCATGCAGGTCAGGGATTCGATCGCGGTCTTGAGCAGGTCATGACTCGCCTGCCCTTCCATGTGGGCGATCAAACCGAAACCGCAGTTATCACGGAACTCGCCAGGCTGGTGAAGGCCTCTCATCATGGGCGTGCCTCACAAAATTTTGAAACTTGTGTCCAGAAATAATCGTGTTATGCTTTCCGGTTATCTTTTATTTTTTGAAGGTCGAAAAGCACGTCATGCGATGACGCATCGGGCGTGAAAAAGGTCGACCAGCATAGCCTCTGCCCCCCTCTCAAGCAATTCTACTACCTGCCGCACCGCCTCAAAGCCACGCAAAATCGCGGGGTAGCCGCAAAATCTCGCTAAAACCCCTTACATGTCAACGCGCTAGAAACGCTTGAACGCATAAAGCTCGAAACATGGGACTTGAGTCTAAATACCAGCCTCGCCTCATGCCGATTCTGCATGAGGCATGCCGATACGGAAATATTGTCGCGCGAAATCCGCCAGCGCACAAACCCGCAGACGGGGACTGCGACGCAACCAAAAACGCCTGCCGGAGCGGCAGGCGTCATGTCGGGGCCAGGCGAGACCGAGCGCAATCAGCGGCGGGGGAAATCCGCGAGCAGCGCATCGAGCATGTCAGGCGGCGTCGCGTCGTGAATACAAGCCTCACCCAGCCGCGTCAGCAGCACCAGGCGCAATCGTGCGTCGATGTTTTTCTTGTCCAGTCTCATGGTGGCAAGAAAGTCCTCGACACTCATTGCGACGGGAGCTGCCACCGGCAGGCCGGCGTGGGCGATGAGAGCTTCGACACGCGCCACCTCGACGGCCTCGAGCCAGCCGAGACGCTGCGAGAGCTCGACGGCCATTGCCATTCCCGTGCCCACGGCTTCGCCATGCAGCCAGTTGCCATAGCCCTGGTGCGCTTCGATGGCGTGTCCGAAAGTATGCCCCAGGTTGAGCAGCGCCCGCTGCCCTTGCTCGGTTTCGTCGGCAGCGACGATCTCGGCCTTGATCGCGCAGCTTCGTAGAATCGCCTCAGTGAGCGCTTCGGCATCAAGCGCCCGTAGCGCTGTCATGCGCGCTTCCAGCCAGGCGAGGAAGTCGGCATCCTGTATCAGGCCATATTTGATGACCTCAGCGAGCCCCGCAGAGAGCTCTCGACCCGGCAGAGTGGCCAACGTATCGGTGTCGATCAATACCGCACGCGGCTGCCAGAAAGCGCCGATCATGTTCTTGCCACGCGGATGATTGACACCGGTCTTGCCACCCACCGAGGAATCCACCTGCGACAGCAAGGTAGTCGGCACCTGTATGAAGGCCACACCGCGCTGATAGCACGCCGCTGCGTAGCCAGCCATGTCACCGATCACGCCCCCGCCGAGCGCCACTAGCGTGCAACGACGATTGAAGCCCGCCGCCAGCAGTGCATCCCAGATGCGCTCGACACTGGCCAGCGTCTTGGTATGTTCGCCATCGGGCAGGATCACCTCGCGAACGTCACGATCGTCACCGCTCAGCGTGCGCTTGAGGCGCTCGAGATACAGCGGCGCCACCGTCTCGTTGGTGACGATCATCACCTGACGCCCGGCCAGGTACGGCACCAGCATGTCCGGAGCGTCGAGCAACCCCGGTCCGACATGGATGGGATAGCGTCGGGCGTCGAGTTCGACATGCAGACGTTGATACGGCAATGCAGACGAAGCGGTCATGATCAAGCCTTTAGATCGAGTGGATCGGACAAACGCTTGGTGCGGCGAATGATCTCGTTGACCACCGCCTTGGGACCGCGCCGGTCGGTGCGTACCGTCAGGTCGGCGGTGGCGCGGTAAAGCGGGTCACGCTTGGCGAATAGATCGCGCAGCACCTGCTCGGGATTGCCTTGACGTAACAATGGGCGATTACGATCGCGGGCCGTGCGCCGAATCTGTTGTTCGACCGAGGTCGCCAAATACACCACCGTGCCACGCTCGCGCAGCGCCTGGCGGTTATCCTCGCGCATCACCGCGCCGCCGCCAGTGGCGAGGACGATAGCCTCGCGGCCGGCCAATTCCCGTAGCATGAGGGTTTCACGATCACGAAAGCCACGCTCGCCCTCGACATCGAAAATCCAGGCAATATTGGCACCGCAGCGCGCTTCGATTTCGTGATCGCTATCGAAGAACTCGCGCTTCAACTCGGCTGCCAACAGGCGTCCGATGGTGCTTTTCCCCGCGCCCATAGGGCCGACGAGAATGATCGTGGGCAGACCCTGCATCAGCGATTCGCCTGTTCGTCTCCGATGATCTTGGGGGTAATGAAGATCAACAATTCTACCTTTTCGTTGGATTCCTGGGTATAGCGGAACAACGAACCGATGAACGGCAAATCACCGAGCAGCGGCGTCTTGTAGAGATTGCGCAATTGCTCAGACGTCAGTATGCCGCCCAGCACCACCGTTTCGCCATCGTTGACCAGCACCTGGGTCTCGATGGAATTGGTATCGATCGCCGGGGCGCCATCACCGTAGCTGGTATCGGAGACGGTGTCGTTATTGATCAGCAAGTCCATGACGATACTCCCATCGGGAGTGATCTGCGGCGTGGCTTCGAGCGACAGCACGGCTTCCTTGAACTCCACGTTGGTCGCCCCGGACGATGTCGACTCTTGGTAGGGAATTTCCTGACCCTGCTTGATCACCGCCTTCTTCTGGTTGGCGGTGATGATCTTGGGCTGGGAAATGGTCTGACTCTTGCCTTCGCTTTCCAGGGCGCGCAGCTCCAGATCGAGCAGCACATCGCCGGAAAGATAGCCGAAGCTGAATGCCGAGCCGCTGCCATCGCCATCGCCTAGGTCGACGGATAGACCCGCGGAGCCACGATTAGCACCGCTGGGGTTGCGATCGACCACGCTTCCCACACCATCTTCATCGAAGGTAACACCCTGGCTTTGCGAGACGCCCCAGTTGACGCCCAACTCCTGGGAGGCGGTGTCACGGGCGATGACGATACGTGCTTCGATCTGCACCTGGCGCACCGGCACATCGAGTTTGTCGAGCATGTCACGGATACCCGCCAGTTGCTCGGGCGTATCACGCACCAGCAAGGTATTGGTCCGCTCATCGACCGTCACGCGGCCACGCTCGGAGAGCAAACCGAACCCTTCGCTGCCACGCAGCATCGTGGCGAGATCGGTGGCCTTGGCGTAACGCACCTGCACGTATTCGGTCTTCAGCGGGGCCAACTGTTGGGACTGGGCGCGATTCTCCAGCGTCTGGCGCTCCATCTGCGCTAGCTCATCGGCGGGCGCGACCACGATCACATCTCCCTCGCGACGGCTGGCGAGGCCGTGGCTCTTGAGGATCAAATCGAGCGCCTGATCCCAAGGCACCTGCGTGAGATTGAGCGTCACGCTGCCCTGGACGCTATCGCTGGCGACGATATTGACCCCACTGAAGTCGGAAAGCACCGACAGCACTTCGCGCACTTGTATGTTCTGGAAGTTGAGGCTGACCGGCTCACCGTCATACTCCTGCGTGTCACCTTCTGACGCGCGCGCATCATCATCGCGCGGCTGGACCTCCACGATCAGCTGATCGCCGCGCTGCGTAACCAGGTGCTGAAAAGCCTCGCGATTGTCAAAGCTCAATGTCACGTCTTCATCGCCACCCTGTGGCACGATACGCGACACTGGCGTATCGAAATCGCTTACATCGAGAATACTGTTCAACTCTTCGGGCAGCCGGACACCGGGCAACGTTACCGTCAAGGTATTACCCTCGGTGTCCGTGTCAGGCGTCACGCCACCGCGGTCGAGCGTGACCACCAAGCGCCCTCCGCCGTTATCGCCACGCCGGAAGTCAAGATCGCGAATGCGCGTCAACGCGGTGGAGCGCTCAGCGGCATCCCCTCCCAAGTGCACGCGAAGGCGCTGCCCCTGACGCTGAGTCGAATAGGGCAAAGGCTCGTCGAGACCGAATACCAGACGCGTCCGCTCCCCCGTCTCGGCCACGCTGACCTCGCGCAACCCATCACGATCGATACCGAAACGGCGCTGCTCGATCTGATTTGTCGTTTCCGGCAGGTCGACGACGATCTGCGCCGGCGAATCGCTTCGGTAGCTATGCGGCTCAGGAGCGGGGCCATCGAATGCCAGCAGCGCATCGATTCCACCATCCCCGCGCTGGGCGAACTCGAGCGATGTCAACGTCGCCGCCTGTCCCTGGGCACAGACGACCAGCCCCACGAGGCAGAGCCCACTCATCAGCCATTCGCGCAGCGTTCGCATCATGTGGTTCTCCTGCCTGTACGTACCGCCATCATTCGGCGGCTTGCGATGAATCATTGAATTCCAGAGTACGCCGCCGCTGACGCCAGGCGCCGCCATCACGCACCCGCTCGACCAGCTCGACGCCCGCGTCCTGAATCGCCGTGACACGTCCGAAATCGGGCCCCAGATAATGGCCTTCGAAAAGACGGTAGACGTTGCCATCAGGCGCGCGGATCAAGGCCGACGGCTGCCCGCCCACCGTCAAGGTTCCCACCAGTTCGAGCTGTTCCAGCGGAAAGCGCTCCAGGGGCTCACGCGGACGCTGACGGTCGGGGCCGTCATCCTGCGACAATGTCGCGGCGCCTTCCTGCGCTCGGCGTTCGGCACGGAACGGGCTACGCTGCTGGGCCTGTGAATAATGCGCCGTGCGATACACCGGCGCAGGGGGAAGCGACTCGATGTTGCCCTCCGGCTGCTGGCGCAGGGCATTCAGGTGCGCATCCAGGGCGGTCATCTCGGCATCGCGACAACCGCCCAGCAGCACCATCCCGGCCAGCCCCGCAAGCAGGACACACCACCGCCGAGAAATCGTCAGCCATTCAGTCATCGTCACGCCCCTCGGCCTTGGGGTCGGCGCCTTCGCGATAGCTGTAGGTACGTGCCAGTATCGACAAACGCAATGTATCGCCATCGCCCACCGGCGACAGCGAGAAGTCATGCAGGGTCACGATACGCGGCAGCGCCGCCACGCTGGCCAGAAAGGCGGCAATGTCGTGATAATCGCCTCGTACCTGGATATCGAAGGGCTGCTCGATGTAGAAGTCTTGCGGCACTGGCGAGCGCAGCCGGATCGATTCGATGGCGAGTCGATGGTCCTGCGCCGCATCACTGATGTCATCCAGCAGCGCCGGAACCTCTGTGTCGGCGGGCAGCATTTTCAGCAATGCCTGCATGCGTGTGTCGAGCTCCGCCATCTGCATGCGCATCTGCTCGAGATTAGCCGCCTGGTAAGCGCGCGTTTCGTACTCCTGGAGCAGTTCGCCCTCGCGCCCCTGCAAGCTGTCCAGGGTTTCATGACGCGGTGCGGCGACGTACCACTGGGCCACCCAGAAGACGGTCAGAAACAGCGCCACCAAACACAGCGCCTGCAGCAAAGCCGGCCAGGTACCGGCTTCCTTGAGATCCAGGTCGCGCCACTCGACCTCGCGCAACTGTCGCCACTGTGAGCGCAGACTCATGGCGCCTCCTCGGCATCACGGCGAGGCGCACGCGCCTCGACACTGAGATTGAAACGCTTCAGCGTCGCATCACCGCCGTCCGACTGTACGTCGGAAAGAACCGGCGTGCCGAACACAGGCGAGGCATCGAGCTGCCGCAACAGCTCGGACACATGCCGATTGGAGCGCGCCAGGCCACTGAGCTCGAGTCGATCACCTTCCCGCACCAAGCGATCGTAATGCACGCCATCGACCAGCGTGGCCGCCAACTGATCGAAGATACGCACCGTCTGTGGACGGCTGAATTGCAGCTCACGAATCAGGCCGATCTGTTCGAGCATTCGCCCCCGCAATTCGCGATAGTCCTTGACCGTGTCGATGTCCTTTTCGAGCACCTCCATACGACGCTCGATCAGGGCCAGACGACCACGTTCGGCATCGATCCCCGCTTGATACCAACGCGACACCCCCAAGGCACACAGCAACGCCAACACGACCACGCCCACCAGAGCCATATAAAAGCGCCGCGTGCGCCGCTGCCGATGCGCTTCACGCCACGGCAACAGGTTGATTTCGATACTCATCGCCGCCCCCTCATCGCCAGACCACACGCGGTGAGCATCGCCGGCGCATCGCTGGCGAGCGCCTGAACGTCAACACGCGACGCCACCCGCATGCGCTCGAACGGATTGGCCATCACCACATCCAACCCGCTTTGCGCGGCGAGTCGTTCACGCAGCCCCGGGATGACACTCGAGCCACCCGCCAGGATCAGGCGTTGGATATCACGGGGCTTTCCCGAGGTATGATAAAGCTGAAGCGAGCGGCCGATTTGCTGGATCAGCATGTCGATGAATGGCATCACCACCTCATGCTCGTAATCCTCGGGCAAACCGCCGCGCTTCTTGGCCAACCCCGCCTCTTCGAGGCTCAGGCCATAGCGCTTGCGGATCTCCTCGGTCAAGTGGCGACCGCCCAGCACGTTGTCACGGGTATAGGCGATGCGCCCATCGATGA
Organism: Chromohalobacter canadensis; assembly: GCF_029544075.1. Classification (GTDB taxonomy): domain Bacteria; phylum Pseudomonadota; class Gammaproteobacteria; order Pseudomonadales; family Halomonadaceae; genus Chromohalobacter; species Chromohalobacter canadensis_A. The sequence continues at coordinate 91,811 of NZ_JAJQJH010000004.1, forward strand.
GCACATGGAAGGCGTTCATATTGGCGCCGATATCGACCAGCGCGGCACACTCTCCCGTCTGGTCGGACGGCGTTTCGTCACGCAACAGCTCACTGGCCGCACGTTCCATGGCGAAGGACTCGACATCGACTGCGGCGGGTTCGAGGCCGGCACGGCGAAGGACGTCGGCGAGATGATCGACGTCCTGCAAACGACACGCCACCAACAAGACATCTTGCTGGTCGGGATAGCGTGCGTTGAGCCCCAGGCGCTGGAAATCGAAGGCCACCTCATTGAGCGGAAACGGGATGTGACGCTCGGACTCGAGCTGAATGCGAGCCTCGATTTCATCGTCGCTGAGCGTCACCGGATAGGTCAGCGTCTTGGTGATCGTGGCGCTGGCGGGAACTGCCGCCACCGCGCGCCGTGAATGCGGACGCGCATGCTCGACCGCTCGTGTCAACGTTGCGGCCACCTCGTCGAGATCGCGGATACGCCGTTCAACTACCGCACCTTCACGCAATGGGCGCACGGCGTAGCTGGCGATACGTTGGCCCGCCCCCGCGCGATCAAGCTCGATCAATTTGACGGTGGCCGAGGTAATATCCACCCCTACCAGGCCTTGCTGGGACTTTTTAAACCGCCACACTGTCATACCCCTGCGATATTCTTCGGCGTGGCGTGGCGCTCGGTATTATCGTTCGTCGAGCCAACCCGCTGCCCCTGTGCCGGGGCAAGCCGCTTTATTATCAGCATGCCACACTATCGTATGAGGCACGCCACATTGCGTAAGGTTACATTATGCATACTGCCGTGACAGTCGATTTGCATCAACGCTAGCCCCTATGCGGCTGCGTTCTTATAATGCCGATGGCAACGGATTGCACCATTCATTGCGGCCAGACCGCCACCCGAGACGACGGAAAACGCCTTTTCATGAAGCTTTTCAAACGCTTGTTAACGTCCATCCTATGGCTAATTGTGTCTTTAGGGCTGGGCTGCGTACTGGCCATCATCGGCGCCGGTATCTATTTCGCGCCGGGCTTGCCCGACGTTCGTCAACTGCAGGGCTTCGAACTGCAGACACCGCTACGCGTTTACACGCGTGACGACAAGCTAATCGGCGAGTTCGGTGAGCAACGCCGCATGCCGGTGAGCTACGACGATATCCCCCAATCCTACATCGACGCCCTGCTGGCCGCCGAGGATGCCAGCTTCTTCGAACATCCCGGCATCGACCCCAAGGGGCTCGCACGCGCGGCGATGGAGCTTGCCACCAGCGGCAACATCCAGTCGGGGGGTAGTACCATCACCATGCAGGTGGCCCGCAACTACCTGCTCACGCTGGATCAAACCTTTACGCGTAAGATCCGCGAAATCTTGCTGTCCCTGCAAATGGAACAGGTGCTCAGCAAGCAGGACATCCTCGAGCTCTACGTCAACAAGATCTACCTGGGAAATGGCGCCTACGGTCTCGGCGCCGCCGCCAAGAGTTATTACGACAAGCCGCTTGCGGAGCTCGACTTACCGCAACTGGCCATGCTCGCCGGCCTGCCCAAGGCCCCGTCGGCGCTCAACCCCCTGAACAACCCTGAGCGCTCATTGATTCGCCGCAACTGGGTATTGCTGCGCATGCGCGAACTCGGCTTCATTGATCCGATTCAGTACCAGGCCGCCGTCAAGGCGCCGATCACCGCACATCGGCCGCGTTCACAATACGAAGTCAACGCGCCGTATATCGCCGAAATGGCACGCCAATATGCCATGGAACGCTTCGGCGACGACGCTTATACCGACAATTACCAGATCAAGACGACCATCGACAGTCGCCTGCAGACCTTCGCGCGAAGCGCCCTCGTGAACGGACTGATCGAGTACGACACCCGTCATGGCTGGCGCGGCCCGGAGGAAACCGATATTCCCTCGAGCCTGGTGGAAGCCCAGGAGCGCACGGATTCCCAAGGGCTCGAGGAAGAGCTGTCCGAATCACCCGAGGTAATGGAGACCGCACGCCAGGCCGCCAAGAGCAGCGAGGAGTCGGTCGAGGGAATTGACGGGGATGTCAGCAACTGGGTCAAAATGCTCGATCGCACTCCCCGGCACGGCCCCCTCGAGCCCGGCATCGTGGTGGACACCGATGGCCGCCAGATGCGTGTCTTGACGCGTGACGATGGCGTAGTAACGCTCGACTGGGATGGGCTTGACTGGGCGCGTACGTACCACAGCGCCGAATGGCGCGGCGAAACACCGGCCAACGCCGAGGCCATCGCCCAGCGTGGCGACCTGATTCGCGTCATGCGCACCGAGGATGGCGACTGGCGCCTCTCCCAGGTGCCGGGCGCCCAGGCCGCGATCGTCATCATGGATCCTAAAACCGGCGCCATTCGTGGCCTTCAGGGCGGCTTCAGCTTCTCGTCGAGCAAGTTCAACCGTGCCATCCAGGCGCAGCGCCAAGCGGGCTCGATCTTCAAGCCCTTCATCTATCTCGCCGCGCTGCACAACGGAATGAACGCCGCCACGATCATCAACGATGCCCCCGTGGTCATGTCCGATGTCGGCGGCGACTGGCGCCCCGAAAATGCCGAGGGCGAATTCCGCGGCCCCACGCGGTTGCGCGTTGGTCTCTACCAGTCACGCAACCTGGTCACGATTCGCGTGCTGCAGTCGCTAGGCCTGGATAACACGCTGGAATTCCTGACGAACTTCGGCTTCGCCAAGGGTCGGCTGCCACATGGCCTATCGCTCGCCTTGGGCAGCGCATCGCTGACGCCGCTGGAAATGGCCAATGCCTACTCCGTCTTGGCCAATGGCGGCTTCAAGGTCGCGCCATGGTATATCCAGTCGGTCACCCATGGCAGCCAGAACGAACTGGTCGAAGAAGCCAACCCCGTGGTGGCATGCCGGGAGTGCGCCCCCGATCAGAAGACCGTCGCACTCGACGGCGAAACCCGTCGTATCGCCGAGCGCGTGGCCACGCCCGAAGAGATGTACATCATCCGCGACATGATGCGTGACGTCATCGAGAAGGGCACGGGGCGCGGCGCACTCGACCTCAATCGTCCCGATATCGTCGGCAAGACCGGCACCACCAACGATCAACGTGACGCCTGGTTCTCAGGCTTCAACGATGAGCTGGTGGCCACCGTCTGGGTCGGCAAGGACGATAATTCCACGACCGGTGAATACGGCTCACAAGCCGCCTTGCCGATCTGGAAGTCGTTCATGGGTGAGGCGCTTCGAGGCCAGCCCGAAAGCATGCCCTCGCGCCCCGACGATATCGTCAAAGTCCGCATCGATCCCGAGACCGGGCTGCGCCTGCACAACGATCAACCGGGCGGCATGCAGGAAATCTTCCGCAAGGACAATCTGCCCGACTACAAGCCGCGTTCGATCCAACCCGAACTTGAAGATAGAAGCGGCTCCCAAGGAACCGGCACTTACGATGCCATTTTCTAGTCGACTACCCATGGGTGGCCCCGACGGCCACCCCATGAGCGCGCCAGCTCCCACACCACTGACCGAGAACCGTTTTTGAAAGGGAGTCCACCATGCTCGTGTCGCGAGACTCGCGATGGTTATTGCTCGTTATGCTGCTCGGTGGCGCACTCCCGGTGCATGCCGACTTGTTCTACGCACCGCCTGCACCGCAGGACGACGCCCCCAAGATGAGCGGTGAGGCCGAGCTGGGCTATACACACCTCTCCGGGAACAGCAACAGTCGGACGCTGCTCGCCAAGGGCCGCCTCACCTGGCTGACGGGACGCCATACACACACGCTGCGCGGCGAGACACGCAGCGTTCAGGAAAACGATGAAACCAGTACCGAACAGTACCTATTGGGCGGCCGCGAGCGTTATGAGCTGGAAGGCCCCCACTATCTATTCGGTTTCGGGCGCTGGGAAAAGGACCGTTTCAGCGGTTACGAGTACCAGTTCACCACCATCGGCGGCTATGGCCGCCAGTGGCTCGACGGGCCGACGCACACACTGTCCACGGAATTCGGCCCAGGCTACCGGCATGATGCCTACGAGGACGGCAAGGAAGATGACCTCGGCCTGGCCTACGCCGCTCTGGACTATCGCTGGAACATCTCGGAGGGCGCCTACTTCGAGCAGGCAATTTCCGTCGAAGCGGCCGCGCCCAACACCACGACGCGCTCGATTTCGTCGTTGACATCCCAGCTCAATTCGCATCTGGCGCTCAAGATGTCCTTTGAGGTCAAGAACAACACGAATCCGCCCGACGGCGCCGAAGCCAACACTGACCGCACTACCTCGATGTCACTGCTCTACAGCTGGTAATGCACTCCTTCCCCACAACCAAAAAGGGCCGCTCCGGGAGCGGCCCTTAGGTATCATGTCTGTTCGGCGTGCAACTATAGCGGCCCGTAAACATCCTTGATGCTGGTCAACGGATAATGTGCCGGATAGGGCTTACGCGCCACGCCGCTATCTACCGCAGCTTGCGCCACCGCCGAAGCGACGCGGTCCAGAAGCCGCGAATCCAGCGGTGTGGGAATGATGTAACCGCGCCCGAACTCCAGTGACTCAATGCCGTAGCCATCCAGTACCTCGCGAGTCACCGGCTCCCGCGCCAGGTCCTTCAAAGCATGCACGGCCGCCACTTTCATTTCTTCATTGATACGCGTGGCGCGAACATCCAGTGCCCCTCGAAAGATGAAGGGAAAGCCCAGTACGTTATTGACCTGGTTGGGGTAATCGGAACGCCCGGTGGCCATGATCACATCGTCGCGGGTCTCGTTGGCCACGTCCGGATGAATCTCGGGGTCGGGATTGGAGCATGCAAAAACCACTGGACTCGCCGCCATGCGCTCGAGCTGCTCGGGCTTGAGTAGATTAGGCCCGGACAGCCCCACGAAGACGTCGGCTCCCTCGATGGCATCATCCAGCGTACGCCGCGACGTCTCGGTGGCGAACATCGCCTTGTACTGGTTGAGATCGTCACGCTCGCTATGTACCACCCCCTTGCGATCGAGCATGAAGATATTCTCGGCGCGTGCACCACACGAGACCAGCAGCTTCATGCAGGCGATGGCCGCCGCGCCCGCGCCCAGACAGACGATCTTGGCATCTTCGAGGCGCTTGCCGGCGATATCCAGGGCATTGAGCAGCCCCGCGGCCGTGACGATGGCCGTGCCGTGCTGATCATCGTGGAAGACCGGAATATTGCACTGCTCGATCAACGCTTGCTCGATCTCGAAGCACTCCGGCGCTTTTATATCCTCGAGATTGATGCCGCCCCAGGTGTCAGCGATGCGTGCCACAGTATCGATGAAGGCCTGCGGACTCTCGGCATCGACTTCGATGTCCACAGAATTGATGCCGGCAAAGCGCTTGAACAGCACGCCTTTGCCTTCCATGACCGGCTTGCTGGCCAAGGGGCCCAGATTGCCCAGACCTAGGATCGCACTGCCGTCGGAGACCACGGCCACCAGGTTGCCCTTGCCGGTATACAGATAGGCATTTTCCACGTCCTTGGCGATCTCGCGACACGGCTCGGCCACCCCGGGGCTATACGCCAAGGCCAGATGTTTCGATGTCTCGGTGGGCTTGGTCAGCTCGACGGATAACTTGCCGGGAATCGGCTTGGCGTGATAATCCAGCGCTGCTTGTCTTTTTTCGTCACTCATGAGCTTTTTTCCAATCGTCTGCATGGAGGCATGATCGCCAGAATATAGAAAAAAATTCCGCCAAACAACTTACGCCAAGTTCGCGACATTAAAGACTTTTAAGCGACCGTTTGAAGCAATTACCAGCCATTTGTTGAAACTTATGCCTGACAAATCAGGCATAAAACAAACCTTATCGGAGCGCCGTTTTCGACTTTCACAAATAAAAAAACCCGCCATATCCGGCGGGTTTTCTCGAACGCCGGCACATCGCCGACGTAGCGGTTCTTGCTTGGCTCAGTCGCGCTTGAGCGCCGCACCGAAACGCTTGTTGAAGCGCTCGACGCGTCCACCAGTAGTCGCCTGCTTCTGCTTACCGGTATAGAACGGGTGGCACTGCGAGCAGACATCCAGGTAGAAATCGTCTTTGGATGTGGAGCCCAGCTCGAAAGTCGCGCCACAGGAACACGTGGCGGAGACCTTCTTGTATTCGGGATGGATCGCTTGTTTCATTTTGCTGCCTCACGCTATGGTGCGCCGCCACCTGGTCGATGCCAGGCACCGCACACGGGTTGATAAAGATGCAACCGATTGATTCGGCATGCGACCCCGACGATACTCGCCTTGGCCCACAACCGAAGGGCCGCGCATTATAGCAGTGCCGTGATATCGCTGAAAAGACGCGTGGCGCCTGCAACGCCATGTGCCACCGCCCTTTCGGAGGACTCTTGTCGAGCACCGACCATACGCCGCGCCTACTCAGGGTCGCCCTGCCCACGCCCTTGCGACGCCTCTTCGACTATCGCCCCTGCCGAGAGGTTCCCGCTTGTGGCTGGCGCCCTGGGCTTCGCGTCAAGGTGCCGTTCGGACGTCGCCAGCTCATCGGCGTGGTGGTCGAGTGCCCCGAACGCAGCGACGTACCGGACGCACAACTCAAGTCCGTACTGGCGTGTCTCGACGATGCCCCCTTGCCCGACGACTGGTGGTGGTTGTGTCGCTTCACCGCGCGCTACTATCAACACCCGCTGGGCGACACCATCGCCCAGGCACTGCCTGTCGCCTTGCGCCAGGGGCGGCCATTGCAGGCGCGCCATCAGGAGCGCTGGATCGCGCGCGACGGCGATACCGGCCCGCTCGAGCGCGCACCTCGCCAAGCCGAACTGCTGGCGATGCTGCACCAGCACCCACGTGGTTTGATGACGCGCGCGATTACCGCGCAAGGCTTCACCCGCGCGCAGCTCGAAGGCCTGCAGGCCAAGCATCTCGTCGAGTGCCACGAAGAACGCCTGACGGCCACCGAGGAAGAATCCGGCTCGCGGCTCGCCGAACCCTCACTGCCGCTAACCCGCGAACAGGCAGGCGTCCTCGCCGAGATTCACGAAGGCCTCGAGCGCTACCACCCGTGCCTGCTGCATGGCGTTACCGGCAGCGGCAAGACCGAAGTCTATCTACAACTCATCGAGGCGGTGCTTGCGCGAGGCCGTCAGGCGTTGGTGCTGGTACCGGAGATCGGCTTGACACCGCAAACGCTGACCCGCTTCCGCCAACGCTTCCGGGTCCCGGTGGTCGCCCTGCATTCGGGACTCACCGATCTCGAACGCCTGGATGCCTGGGATGCCGCGCGTACCGGCCGAGCCCCGATCGTCATCGGTACGCGTTCGGCGGTCTTTACCCCCCTGTCCGCTGCCGGGGTAATCGTCATCGACGAGGAACACGACGGCTCCTTCAAGCAACAGGAAGGCCTCCGCTACCACGCCCGTGACCTGGCCATCGCGCGCGCGCATCGCGAGAACATCCCCATCGTACTGGGCAGCGCCACACCGGCGCTGGAGACGCTCGCTCAGGCACGCAGCGGCCGCTACCGCCATCTGCGTCTAACGCAACGCGCCAACCGGCACGCCCCGGCACGCCTGGAGCTGATCGACCTACGCGGACGCCACCGCCAGGGCGGTTTGATCGCCCCCGCCATCGAAGCAATTCGGCAGACCCTGAACGCGGGCAATCAGGTACTGGTCTTCATCAACCGGCGCGGTTTCGCTCCCACCCTGGCGTGCCATGCGTGCGGCTGGCTGGTCGAGTGCCCGCATTGCGATGCCCGCATGACGTTGCATCGCCAACCTCAGGAACTGGTCTGCCATCATTGCGACTTTCACCGTCCGCTGCCCGATGCCTGTCCGGAATGCGACAGTGGCGACCTGCGCCCACTGGGCAGCGGCACCGAACGCACCGAGGAAACGCTGGCCGCACTATTCCCCGAGACGCCCGTGCATCGTATCGACCGCGACAGCACCCGGCGCAAGCAAGCTTTCGAGGATATCCTGCGCGAGATTCGACGCGGCGAACCCAGCTTGCTGGTCGGCACCCAGATGCTCGCCAAGGGCCATCACTTGCCACATGTCACGCTGGTGGTCGTCGTCAACGCCGACGCCGGTCTCTACGCCAGCGACTTCCGCGCCCTCGAGCACAGTGCCCAACTGCTGGTGCAAGTCGCCGGTCGCGCCGGCCGTGCCGAGCATCCCGGACGCGTGCTGGTCCAAACCCTACACCCCGACGACCCCAATCTGCGCCTGCTCGCCGACAGCGGCTATGAAGCGCTCGCCAGCCAACTGCTGGAAGAACGGCGCCTGGCCGGCCTACCACCCTATCGTCATCTGGCGCTGGCCCGTTTCGAAGCCGCACGCGAGGGACACGTCACCGAATTCGCCACCGCCGCCGCCGAGGCGTTGCGCGAATGGCTCAATACGCAGGACACCTCGGTCACCTGCCTGGGGCCGGTGCCGGCGCCCATGGAGCGGCGCCAGAATCGCTATCACATGCAGCTGATGCTCTCCGACACGCGCCGCAGCGCCCTGCACCGTGCGTGCGCCTGGCTCGTGCAGTGGCTGGACAATCACCCCGATAGTCGGCGCGTACGCGCCTCGCTGGATGTCGACCCACAAACGCTGAGTTGACAGGGAGCCACCGCTCATATCAGCCACCACGAACGGCAACGAAAGACACATCGCGTCGCTGGGTTTAAAGGCGTCGGCCAATCGCCGATAATAGGCGACCTAACGCTCTTAGCGCAGCCTGGCGCTCGCCGGCCTGTCGCGCGCCAGACACAGGACATCGGAATTCCATGAAAGACACCATCATCGAACTGCTCGACGCGGCCGGTACGCAGCTCAAGCAGCAAGGCATTCTTCCCCAAGACACTCCGCTTGCCATCAAGGTCGAACCGACCAAGGACAAGGCCCATGGCGACTACGCGAGCAACCTCGCGCTGACCCTGGCCAAGCCGGCCGGACGCAAGCCACGCGAGCTGGCCGAGGCACTGGTCGCGGCGCTGCCGGAAAACGGCGCCATACGCCAGGTCGACATCGCCGGCCCCGGCTTCATCAACTTCTTCGCCGCCACCGACGCCGTCGCCCAGGTCGTGCCCAGCATTCTGGATGCCGGCGATACCTACGGGCGCAGCCTGAGCGGCCAGGGCCAGCAGGTGCAGGTAGAGTTCGTCTCCGCCAACCCCACCGGGCCGCTACACGTCGGCCATGGGCGTGGCGCCGCCATCGGCGACTGCCTGTGCCGGCTGCTGGAAGCCACTGGCTTCGATGTCACCCGCGAGTTCTACTACAACGACGCCGGTGCCCAGATCCAGAACCTCGCGCTGTCGGTCCAGGCTCGCGTTCAGGGCCTCACGCCGGAGGCCGCCGAGTGGCCCGAAAACGGCTATCGCGGCGCCTACATTGCCGATGTCGCCAAGGCGTATCTGGCCGGTGAGACGATTACCGCCGATGATCGAGAAGTCACCGGCAAAAGCGATGCCAAGGATCTCGATGCCATCCAGGACTTCGCCGTCGCCTACCTGCGTCGCGAGCAGGATCTCGACCTCAAGGCGTTCGGTGTCGCATTCGATGTCTACTTCCTGGAGTCCTCGCTGTACAACGACGGCAAGGTCGACGCCACGGTGAAAGCACTCGTCGACGGCGGTCATACTTATGAAGAGGACGGCGCCACCTGGCTACGCACCACCGATTTCGGTGACGACAAGGACCGGGTGATGCGCAAGAAAGATGGCGGCTATACCTATTTCCTGCCGGACGTCGCCTACCACCTCGACAAGTGGCAGCGCGGCTTCACCACCGTGATCAACGAGCAAGGCGCCGATCACCACTCCACGGTCACCCGGGTGCGGGCCGGCCTACAGGCGCTGGAAACCGGCATCCCGCAAGGCTGGCCGGACTACGTGCTGCATCAGATGGTGCTGGTCACCCGTTCCGGGGTCGAGGTCAAGCTCTCCAAGCGTGCCGGCAGCTACGTGACCCTGCGCGATCTCATCGATGAAGTGGGCCGCGACGCCACCCGTTTCTTCCTCGCCGCACGGCGTGCCGATTCGCAGTTGACGTTCGATATCGACCTCGCCCGCTCGCAGTCCAACGACAACCCGGTCTACTACATCCAGTATGCCCATGCACGCGTGTGCAGCATGATGCGCCGCGCCGAATCCGACGCCAAGGCGTTCGATCATGCGCTGGGTATGCAGCACCTGAGTCGGCTCGACACCGAGCAGGAAAAGGATCTGATGAATCGCCTGGCACGCTACCCGGAGGTCGTCGAACGGGCTGCCCAGACCCGCGAGCCACAGCAGGTCGCCCAGTACCTGATGGACCTGGCCTCCGATTTCCACACCTGCTACAACGCGGTCAAAGTCATGGTCGACGACGATGAATTGCGCAATGCCCGGCTGGCACTGGGCTTGGCCACGCGCCAGGTGCTGCGCAACGGCCTCGACCTGATGGGCGTCAGCGCACCCGAGGAGATGTAAGCATGGCTCGTCGCCCTGCCCAGCAAGGAAAAGGCAACTCCCGCGCCGCGTCACGCGGCGCCACCAGCCGCAAGCGCCAGACCAAGTCTTCGCGCGCAGGCCTTCCGGGGTGGCTATGGGGCGTGGCCGGCTTGATCGCTGGCTTCGTGCTCGCCCAATACCTCCAGCAGTCGGCCCCGTCGCCGGTTGCTACGGTAATGCCCAAGCCCTCCAACAGTGCCTCGTCCGGCAGCGATTCGACGGGCAGCACAGGCGATGGCGCCTCACCGAGCGGCACCTCCAACGAGGATACCTCCGAGTCGCGCATGCCGACCTTCGAGTTCTATACCTTGTTACCGGAATCGGAGGTCATCGCGCCCAAGGTGGATAACACCTCGGCGGTGCCCAGTAGCAGCGGTGAGAGTTCGGCGGACACGAGCGACGACCGTGCCGACGAGGTGGTGGCCGATCCTTCCGCCGATGGACTCAAGTACATGCTGCAGGCGGCCTCGTTTCGCAAGGTTGCCGATGCCGAGCGTCTCGCAAGCCGGCTGCAGGACTTCGGCCTGCTCGCCAACATCACCGAAGTGCAGACCTCCAACGACGAAACCTGGCACCGCGTGCAGGTCGGCCCCTACGAGGACACTCGCGAGCTATCGCGCGCCCAGGACCTGATGGTGACGCAAGGCATCGAGCCACTGCTGATCAAACTCCAGAACTGAAGGGCGTCCGGGCGGCTTGATTTCCCCGCCGGCCGCCCGCATTACCGTGAGCATCATGGCATTCGTCGCCACCGTTTTTGTTTTATCGCCTGGGGCCACGGGTGCCTCGGCAATCAAGTCATCGGGTGCCCGACACCCCACAAGGAGTTCCCATCCATGACCACGATCGTATCCGTACGTCGCGGCGAACATGTCGCCCTCGCCGGCGACGGTCAGGTTTCGCTCGGCAACACGGTGATGAAGGGCAACGCCAGCAAGGTACGCCGCATTCACCATGGCAAGGTGCTGGCCGGTTTCGCCGGCGGCACGGCCGACGCCTTCACCCTGTTCGAGCGCTTCGAGGCCCAGTTGGACAAGTACCAAGGGCATCTGGTCAAAGCCGCCGTCGAGCTTTCCAAGGAATGGCGCACCGACCGCGCCCTGCGGCGCCTGGAAGCGATGCTGGCCGTGGCCGACAAGAACGCCTCGCTGATCCTCACCGGTAACGGCGATGTCGTCGAGCCCGAACGCGGCATCATCGCCATCGGCTCCGGCGGCCACTACGCCCAAGCCTCCGCACGCGCACTACTCGAGAACACCGAGCTCGACGCGCGTGCCATCACCGAGAAGTCGCTCGAAATCGCTGGCGATATCTGCGTTTTCACCAATCAAAACATCACCCTCGAGGAGCTGTGAGCCACGCTCACCGCTCCCGGGCAGCATAGGGCTCCGTCATGACACAGATGACTCCCCGCGAGATCGTCCACGCACTGGATCAGTACATCATCGGCCAGCAGGAAGCCAAGCGCTCGGTGGCCATCGCCCTGCGCAACCGCTGGCGTCGCATGCAGCTCGACGATAGCCTGCGCGGCGAGGTGGTGCCCAAGAACATCCTGATGATTGGCCCTACCGGGGTCGGCAAGACCGAAATCGCCCGTCGCCTGGCCAAGCTGGCCGGGGCGCCGTTCATCAAGATCGAGGCGACCAAGTTTACCGAGGTGGGCTATGTCGGCCGCGATGTAGAGTCGATCGTCCGCGATCTGGTCGAAATGGCCATGAAGATGGTCCGCGAGCAGGCCAAGGAAGAAGTCGCTCACAAGGCCGAGGACGCCACCGAGGAACGCATTCTCGACGCGCTTCTACCCCGGCCGCGCGGCAGCGAGTACGACCATGCCCGCGACGACTCCTCGACGCGCCAGACCTTCCGCAAGAAGCTGCGCGAAGGCCAGCTCGACGACAAGGAGATCGACATCGAGGTCACGCCTCAGGGTGGCAACTTCGATATCTCCGCGCCGCCGGGCATGGAAGAAATGACTAGCCAGCTGCAAAGCATGTTCTCCAACATGGGCAAGCAGAAGTCTGAGTCGCGCCGCGTGACCGTCGAAGAAGCCCGGCGCCTGCTGCACGACGAAGAAGCCGCCAAGCTCGTCAACGAAGAGCAGATCAAGAACCGCGCTATCGAAGCAGTAGAGCAGAACGGCATCGTCTTCCTCGACGAGATCGACAAGGTCGCCAAGCGCGGTGACTCGGGCAGCGGCGGCGATGTCTCCCGCGAAGGCGTGCAGCGCGACTTGCTGCCGCTGATCGAGGGGTCGACGGTGTCCACCAAGCACGGCATGGTCAACACTGACCATATCCTGTTCATCGCTTCGGGGGCGTTCCACCTCTCCAAGCCATCGGACCTGATCCCTGAATTGCAGGGGCGTCTGCCGATCCGCGTCGAGCTGCAAGCGCTGACGCCGGATGACTTCAAGCGCATCCTCACCGAGCCGTCCGCAGCACTGACCCGGCAATACCAGGCGCTGCTGGCCACCGATGGTCTGGAAGTGAACTTCACCGATGAAGGCATCACACGCATCGCCGAGATCGCCTGGCAGGTCAACGAAGGCACCGAAAACATCGGCGCCCGGCGCCTGCACACGGTGATGGAGCGCCTGCTCGAGGAGCCGTCCTTCCAGGGAGGCGACATGGCAAGCCCGCTGACCATCGATGCCGCCTATGTCGACGAGCAACTCGGCGAACTGGCCACCGACGAAGATCTGTCCCGCTACATTCTCTAAGACGTGTGCTTCGGGCTTCGGGCCACAAGCCGCTCGAAGCTCGAAGCTCGAAGCTCGAAGCTCGAAGCTCGACAATCAGCATGCTGCTCTCCACGCTTGAGTTAAGCGTTTTCTTCATGCATCAGTCGCAAAGCTGCACCATGCCAGCTTGAAGCTCACCGGAGGTGCCCATGTCCGCTCCCGTTCCCACGCGTATCCATTACCATCAGCAAGCCCGCGAGCTCGAACTCGGCTATGCCGATGGTACGTCCTACCGTTTGCCGACGGAGCTGTTGCGCGTATTTTCGCCCTCCGCCGAGGTTCGCGGCCACGGCCCGGACACCGCTGTCCTGCAGGTTGGCAAGAAGGATGTCGGCCTCAAGAACATCACCCAGGCCGGACGTTATGCCCTCAAGCTGCACTTCGATGACGGCCACGACAGCGGCCTGTACAGCTGGGACTACCTCCATGAAATGGCCCTCCATCAAGAGCAATGGTGGGCCGATTACCTGCGCCGCCTCGAGGAGGCCGGTGCCTCTCGCGAGCCTTCCACCATCACCATCAAGGAGTTATAAGACGCCCCGGCGTGGCGACAAATGCCGGGGGCGACGTTACAATGCAGCCCCACTTCCACGCACCGCGCGGGCACCCCACGCCTGCCCAAGGAAAGGTCATGGACAAGCGCACGACCCACTTCGGTTATCAGGAAGTTCCGGTCGAGGAGAAAGCCGACCGGGTGGCGCAAGTCTTCCATTCGGTCGCCGCCCGCTATGACGTCATGAACGATCTTATGTCGTTTGGCGTGCATCGCCTCTGGAAACGCCTGACGCTAGAGCGTGCCGGTGTGCGCCCCGGTCATCACGTGCTCGACATCGCTGGCGGCACCGGCGACTTGGCCCTCAAGTTCTCGCGCCTGGTCGGTCCCCGCGGTCGCGTGGTCCTCGCCGACATCAACGCCTCGATGCTGCGTGTGGGCCGCGACAAGCTGCTCGACAACGGTGTCGGCGACAATGTCGAATACGTGCAGGCCAATGCCGAAGCGCTGCCCTTCGCCGACAACAGCTTCGACTGCATCACCATCGCCTTCGGCCTGCGCAACGTCACCGACAAGGAGGCCGCGCTGCGCTCCATGGCGCGCGTACTCAAGCCCGGCGGCCGTCTGCTGGTACTGGAGTTTTCCAAGCCGGCGAGTGCCGCGCTGTCGCGCTTCTACGACGAATATTCCTTCCGCGTCTTGCCACGCATGGGCGAATGGGTCGCCCAGGACGGCGAGAGTTATCGCTACCTGGCCGAATCGATCCGCATGCATCCCGACCAGGAAACCCTCAAGGCGATGATGGAAGACGCCGGGCTCGAACGTGTCGAGTACACCAACATGACCGGGGGCGTCGTCGCCCTGCACCGTGGCATCAAACTATGAGGCCGTCATGCCGGTGATGTTCACTACCCTGCTGGCCAGCGCTGAAACGCTGGTCAACGGGCTCCTTGCACACGACCCCGCCTCGCCCTCGCGATTGTCGCAGCTCGCCGGACAGCGCATATCGCTACGTCTGGAACGCCCGGCACTGGCGGCGTTGGTGCATTTCGACATCCACGGCATCACCCTGCTCGCCCAGCACGACCCCGACGAGGCCGATAGCGATGTGGTCGCCGAACTGGACGCCGAGACCCTGGGCGCGCTGCTTGGTGGCGAGCGTGTCGAGGCGCTGATGTTCGCCGGACGGCTCTCGGTGCGCGGCCGCACCCATGTACTGGAACGCGCCAGTCAGTTGCTCAGCGATCTGGAGATCGACTGGGAAGCCGAACTGGCGCATTGGCTAGGCGACATGCCCGCGCATAGCCTGTCGCAAGGCTTGCGACGTCTGAACCGCTTTGGCCTGCGCACGCGTGGCGAATTACAACGCGACGTGCATGAATATCTGACCGAGGAAGCACGACTGCTCCCCAGTCGCACGCAATGGGACATCGCTCGCGAGCACCTGACGCAACTGGGCCTGGCCACCGACCGACTCGAGGCACGCCTGGACCGGCTGGTTCGCAAAATCGAACGTCGCCGACAGGAGGAGCACGCGTCGTGAGTTTGCGGCTGTTTCGTATCGCCTGGGTGATTGCGCGTTTCCGCCTCGACACCCTGATCCCCGCAGAGCGCCTCCCCGGCATACTGCGCGTAGCGATGAAGCTCTCGCCTCTGCGCTTGCTACCCACCGGCCCACACACCCGAGGCAAGCGCCTACGCCTGGCGCTCGAAGCTCTAGGACCGATCTTCGTCAAGTTCGGGCAGATGCTCTCTACCCGCCGAGACCTTCTACCGCCGGATATCGCCGACGAACTAAAGCGTCTACAGGATCAGGTACCGCCGTTTCCCGGCGAGCAGGCCCGCGCGCTGGTCGAGGAAGAGCTCGGCATGGACATCGATGCCGCTTTCGCCGAATTTACACGCGAGCCACTCGCCTCGGCCTCCATCGCCCAGGTCCACGGCGCACGCTTGCACAGCGGCGAAGATGTGGTGGTCAAGATCATCCGTCCCAACATCGATGGCGTGATGCGCAAGGACATTGGCCTGCTGTATACCTTCGCGCACCTGCTCAAACGTGTCCCCGAAGCCAAGCGACTACGCCCCGTCGAGGTCGTGGCCGACTACGAATCCACGCTTTTCGATGAGCTGGACCTGCACAAGGAAGCGGCCAACACCTCGCAGCTCAAGCGTAACTTCCGCGATTCGCCGCTCCTTTACGTGCCAGCGATTCACTGGTCGCTGACACGCAAGCAGGTGATGGTCCAGGAACGTATCCATGGCATGCCAGTGGCCGACATGGATGCCTTGCAAGCAGCCGGCATCGACTTGCGCCGACTCGCCGAGCGCGGCGTGGAAATCTTCTTCACCCAGGTGTTTCGCGATAATTTCTTCCATGCCGACATGCACCCCGGCAATATCTTCGTGTCCGCTGACAACCCGCACGATCCGCAGTATATCGCCATCGACTGCGGAATCGTCGGCAGCTTGACCCGCGAGGATCAGGATTACCTGGCCCGTAACCTCCTCGCCTTCTTCCGCCAGGACTACTACGAAGTCGCCGTGCTGCATATCGAATCAGGCTGGGTCGGAGAGGATACCCGCGCCAATGAATTCGCCGCCGCCATTCGCGCGGTCTGCGAGCCGATCCTCGAGAAACCGCTCAAGGACATTTCCTTCGGCCAGGTGCTGCTGGGGCTGTTCCAGACCGCGCGACGCTTCAACATGGAAGTCCAGCCGCAACTGGTGCTATTGCAGAAAACACTGCTCAACATCGAAGGACTCGGCCGTCAGCTCTACCCGGACCTGGATTTGTGGAGCACCGCCAAGCCTTACCTAGAGCAGTGGATGAAGGAGCGCGCCGGGCCACGCGGCTTCTGGGACGCCCTGACCAAGCACGCCCCGGAACTCTCGCGGCAATTGCCCGAGCTGCCGGTGCTGGCGCATCAGGCCCTCGCCCGCAGCGAAGACAGCCACCGCCAGCAGCGCCAACAAACCGAGGTGCTCAATGTCTTGCAGCAGCGCTTGCGCGGTGCCGGTACGCGTGCGCGGCGACTGCGTTTCGGTGCCTTGCTGATCACCGTGGCACTGGCCTGGCAACCCCTCTGGGAATGGGCGCACAGCCAGCCCTGGCCGGTGTTGGTCGCCGCCGCATTGGGACTGGCACTCATCGCCTGGCGTTGACGTACCACCGTGTCACGCGCCATCTTGCTTACTATCCACCCATCGCCATACGATAACGAGACCGTCACATCATGAGTGATACGCTTGCCCAGCTCGCGGACGTCTTGGCCGCACGCCGTCACGCCGATCCCGAAAGTTCCTATGTCGCCAAGCTGCACGCCAAGGGACTCAACAAGATTTTGGAGAAAGTCGGCGAGGAAGCCACCGAGACTCTGCTGGCCGCCAAGGATGCCGAGCACGGCGACGACGCGACACGTCAAGCAGTAGTCGCCGAAACGGCCGACCTGTGGTTTCATAGCCTGGTGATGCTGTCGCATCTGGACATCGATCACCAAGCCGTGCTGGATGAGCTGGCCCGTCGCTTCGGCGTCTCCGGCCTGGACGAGAAGGCGGCACGACAATCACGCTAATCGGCTCGGCCGTACCCGAGCATGAAGGAGAGCTTCCATGTTAGGTGGAATCAGTATCTGGCAACTGCTGATCGTTCTCGGCATCGTCATCCTGATCTTCGGCACCAAGAAGCTGCGCAACCTGGGCAGCGATCTCGGGGGCGCCGTCAAGGGATTCAAGAGCGCAGTCGGCGAAGAGGAACAGAAAAAAGCGCACAACGACGAGGACACGGCGCAGCAGCGTGTCGAGCATGAGGCGAACGACGAGACACTCGACACGCAATCGAAAGCCTCGCAATCGTCCAAGGCCGACGACACCTCTGAGCGGAAGTAACCAACATGTTCGATATGGGCTTTCTCGAACTGATGCTCATCGGTGTCGTGGCCCTGTTGGTGCTGGGGCCGGAGCGCCTGCCCAAGGCGGCGCGCACCGTAGGCCTGTGGATCGGCAAGATCAAGCGCACGGTGTCGGGCATGCAGCGCGAAATCAACGCACAGTTGGAAGCCGAAGAGCTGCGCCAGAAGCTCAACGAGCAACAACGTAAGCTCGATGCCGGCCTGCATAAGGTCCGCGATGGTGTCGAACGCCACGCCGACGACACCGATACGCATCACGCTGGATCACGCCGGGGTCCGGCGGCGTCTAGAGCGGATGATGACGCCCCGGCGGCGCGTCCCGCCGCCTCCCGCGAGACACCCGACGCCTCATCCGCCAAGGACTCCAACGCCCCATGAGCGATACACCGCCCCGCGAACCGGAGGAGCACGCCCAGACGCCCTTGATAGAACACCTGATCGAGCTGCGTTCGCGGCTGGTCAAGGCGGTGGCGGTGATCGTGATCATCTTCGCCGCGCTTTACGCCTTTTCCAACGACATCTATAGCTTCGTCGCCGAGCCGCTGATGGCGCTCTTGCCCGAAGGCTCGCAGATGATCGCCACCGAAGTGGCCTCGCCGTTCCTGGCGCCTTTCAAGCTGACGCTGTTCACGGCCTTGTTCATCGCCGTTCCCTTCGTGCTCTACCAGGCCTGGGCATTCATCGCACCGGGCCTCTACCGGCACGAGAAGACGTTGGCATTTCCCCTGCTCGCCTCGAGTATCCTGCTGTTCTACGGCGGCGTGGCTTTCGCCTATTTTGCGGTCTTCCCCCTGCTGTTCGACTTCTTCGTCCACACCGGGCCGGAGAACGTCACGGTAATGACCGACATCAATCAGTACCTCAATTTCGTGCTTAAGCTGTTCTTCGCTTTCGGTGCGGCTTTCGAGATTCCCATCGCCACTTTCTTGCTGATCTGGACCGGCGCGACCAGCGTCGAGAGTCTCGGCAAGAAACGTCCTTACGTGGTCGTCGGCTGCTTCGTGGTCGGCATGATGATGACGCCCCCGGACGTAGTCTCCCAAAGCCTGCTCGCCATCCCCATGTGGCTGCTGTTCGAGGTCGGCATCCTCTTCGGTCGCCTAGTCCCGCGTCGCCGGCATGACGTCGATGACGAGACGCCCCACGAAAGCTGATATCCGACAAACCGGCCACGCTTGGTCCGTCCACACCGTTGGTTGGCACGCATCGCGCCCTATTTCATGCGTATACTGAAGACGCCCGGGCGTTACTGTCACACTCCTGTCACAGACGGGTGTCATGCTTCCCGGGCAGCGGTTGGTCACCAGCGACGACAGGGAGCTCATGATGGACGATGCGCGCTCTTCCGATGTTCCCCTCGGTAGCGACAATGCAACCTCTCAGGAGGCCGGTGAAACACCCCCACTTCGCGTCAACCGCACGCGCACGGGGATTCACGCCAAGCCCGCGCCGTTTCCCGAGGCCGAACTTGACGATCCAGCGCTGTATTTCAACCGCGAACTCTCGCATCTGCAGTTCAATATCCGCGTACTCGAGCAATCCCTGGATCCCTCGCATCCACTGCTCAACCGACTGATGTTCCTGCTGATCTTCTCTTCCAACCTGGATGAGTTCTTCGAGATTCGTGTGGCTGGCCTCAAGCATCAGATCGCCCTTGCCCGTGAGGAAAGCGGCGCCGACGGGATGCCACCCCGCCAGGTGCTGACAGAGATATCGCGCATCGCCCACGAACAGGTCGAGCGGCAGTATCGCATTCTCAACGAGACCTTGATCCCCGCCCTCGAGGAGCAAGGCTTACGTTTTCGCCGCCGTACGCAGTGGACCGAGGCCCAGGCCGACTGGGTGCGCGAGTATTTCGCCGAGGAGATCATGCCGGTGATCAGCCCCATCGGCCTGGACCCTTCGCATCCTTTTCCACGCCTGGTCAACAAGAGCTTGAACTTCATCGTCGAGCTCGAAGGTACCGATGCCTTCGGCCGCGAAGGCGGTATGGCCATCCTGCCCGCACCGCGCTCGCTGCCACGCTTGATGCGCCTACCCGAAGCACTATGCGAAGCCGGTTATACTGAATACGTCTTCCTGTCGTCGATGATCCACGCCCACGCTCAGGAAGTGTTTCCCGGCATGCAGGTACGCGGTTGCTACCAGTTCCGCCTGACGCGCAACGCCGATCTGGCCGTCGACCCCGAGGACGTCTCGGACTTGGCCTCGGCCTTGCGCGGTGAGCTACTGGCACGGCGCTACGGCAGCGGGGTGCGCCTCGAGGTGGCCGATAATTGCCCCGACCGGCTGTCGCGCTTCCTGCTTACCCAGTTCGAACTCGAGGCGGCGGATCTCTACCGCGTATCCGGCCCGGTCAACCTGACCCGGCTGATGTCGGTACTCAGCGACGTCGACCGCCCTGACCTTTTATATCGCACCTTCACGCCGGGATTGCCACGTCAGGTCAAGAGCGATGTCAGCCTGTTCTCGCAGATCGCCCAGAACGATATTCTGCTGCACCATCCCTTCCAGTCGTTTGCACTGATCGAGGACTGGCTCCAGGAGGCCGCCAGCGACCCGGACGTACTAGCGATCAAGCAGACCCTGTACCGAACCGGCGCCGATTCACCCATCGTCAGCGCCCTGGTCGATGCCGCACGCAACGGCAAGGAAGTCACCGTGGTCATCGAGCTGCGGGCACGCTTCGACGAGGCCGACAACCTCGCGCTGGCCTCGCGTCTCCAGGAAGCCGGTGCCATCGTCATCTACGGCGTCATGGCCTATAAGACTCATGCCAAGATGCTCCACATGGTCCGCCGTGAACGTGGTGCATTGCGCTACTACGCGCATTTGGGTACCGGCAACTATCATTCCAAGACTGCCAAACTGTACACCGACTACAGTCTTCTTACCGCCAATGAGACGCTTTGCGAAGACGTTCACAAAGTCTTCCAGCAACTTTCGGGGATGGGCAAGCCACGTCAGATCGATACGCTTCTGCACGCGCCGTTCGTACTGCACGACCGCCTAGTGTCGATGATCGACCGCGAGGCACGGCACGCCGAAAAAGGCCACAAGGCGCAGCTGATCATCAAGTGCAATTCGTTGACCGAGCCGCAGCTGATTCGTGCCCTTTATCGTGCCTCGCGTGCCGGCGTGCAATGTGACCTGATCATTCGCGGCATGTGCTGCCTGCGCCCCGGGGTCGAAGGGATTTCCGACAATATCCGGGTACGCTCGATCATCGGTCGCTTCCTGGAACATACCCGCGTGTTCCATTTCCACAATGGCGGTAAACCTGAAACCTGGTGCTCCAGCGCGGACTTCATGGAACGCAACATGTTCCGCCGCGTGGAGACCTGCTTCCCGCTGCTCGACAAGAAACTCGCCCAGCGCGTGCGCAAGGACCTGGCCACCTACATGGTCGATAACTGCCAGAGCTGGGAGCTGCAGACCGACGGCCGCTATCGCCTCCTCGATGCAGGCGAGGCAGAACCGATCAGCGCCCAGGAAACCTTGCTCTACGCCTACGCCGTCAAACCCTAAGCTCGAAGCTCGAAGCTCGAAGCTCGAAGCTCGAAGCTCGAAGCTCGAAGGCAGCCTAAACCAAAACGCCTCCGTAGCAAGTTCAAGCTACGGAGGCGTCTTTTCTTCCAGCTTCCAGCCGCGTAGCGCCGCTCTTCCAGCTTTCAGTTATACCCCGATCTGGCCACCATCGGCTTTCTGGATCACCACCGTGGCCGCCCGCGGACGCACGCTGCCGGAAGTGACGTGCGTGGCATCCTGTGTCGCGGCATCGGCGTCCGCCGGCCAATTGCCGGGGTGCTGAATGTTGATGAACAGCGCGGTCTTGTCGGGCGTAGCAAAGATTCCTGTCACCTCGCAGCCATTGGGGCCAACCGCGAACCGCTTGAGTTGCTGCTGGTTGCCGGCGCCCACCACCGAGGCCTGACCGCTAGCATGTGATAAGGCACCCGGCACGACCGCCAGTACCTGGTCGTTGGTCTGCTCGGCAACACCGTCATAACCGTTGTCGGTCTCGATCCACAGAATGCCCTGGCCGTCGCCACGATCGTCGTACCACAGGCCATCGGGGCTGGCGAACTGGTTGCGCTCGGTCAGCCCCGACAGGTTGTCGGCATCGTCCGCGGCGGCGCCGAACACGAACACCTCCCAGTCGAAACGTGTGGCGTCATCGCCACGCTCCCGCCAGCGGATCACCTGCCCCGCCTCGTTGGCGGCGCGCGGATTGGCGGCATTGGTGGGGGCCGTGGCATAACCCACGCCCGCCGCATCGACGCTGTCGCCTTCATTGGTGAAGGTCGGCTCCGTCTCAGCGGCGGTGCGCTGGGAATTGTTGGTCAACGTCATGTAGACCTCGCCGGAGCTCGGGTCGACGGTTCCCCATTCGGGGCGGTCCATCGGTGTCGCGCCGAGCAGGTCGGCCGCATCGCAGGTATGTACAATGACGCCTGCGCGATCGCTTTCCGCCAGCGACAAGGCCGCAGCCAGTGTGCGACCGTCCGCCACGCGCGTGTCCGGCTCGAGTGCCAGCCATTCCCCGCCACCATCGGCATCAAAACGGGCAACGTAGAGGGTCCCTCGATCCATGTACTTGGCACCCAATGCCAGGCGGTCATACGCCTCGCCGGGACGGTTGGCATCTGCCGGGTCCCACTTGGCGTCGGACACGAACTTGTAGATGTACTCGTTGCGGGCATCATGCCCGGAATAGAAGACCACCGGCTCACCGGCGACCAACTTGCCCGGCCAGCAGCCCTCGTGTCGAAAGCGTCCCAGCGCGGTGCGCTTCACCGCACGGGATTGGCCATTGTATGGATCGATCTCCACGATATAGCCGAAGGTCCGCGTCTCGTTGCGATAATCATCCCGTGGCCCCTCACCATGCGGTGTGACATCGAAACGCGCGAACTCGTCATCGCGCTCACCGTCGACGCCGGCGGCGGTCTCCCAACCATAGCGGCCGCGTTCGGTGGGCAGCCCCAGGCGCGCATCATCGATATTCAACTCGCCGCGATTGACGAAGACCTCGGGCCAGTTCTCTTCGCAGGTCAGGTAGGTGCCCCAGGGCGTGAAGCCATTGGCACAGTTGTTGTTGGTGCCTCGCGTGCGCGTGCCATACGGGGAGTAACGGGTTCTGACGTACTCGCTACCGGCCACGGGGCCTGCCAAGTCCATCGGCGTCGCGCTGGTGAATCGGCGATTGTGGGCGTCACCGGCCACATGCGACCAGCCGCCTTCCGCCTGCTTGCGCACCCGCACGATGGTGACGCCATGAGCATTGATCTCGGTACGCACCTCGTCGGCCGGACGCTGACCACTGTCGGGATTCGTCGGCCCGCCACGCGGCGCCCAGAGCGCGTCCTGGTCGATGTACTCGTTGTTGAGGGCGAGCAGGAAGTCGCGCGAGGCATGTTGCTCGCTCAAAGGGAAAGCATGCATGCCATCGTGATGCATACCCACGCTGCGCGCCTGTGCCTCGGCGGTCATCTCTTGCTCGCGATGCCAAGCCGACGCCTGATCCTCCAGCGGCGTGCCCCAGGGAATCAGCACCTGAGCGGTGTAGCCCTCGGGCACCACCACGGCATCGGTACGCGAGCCACGCAGCGACTCGAACGCCAGCGCCAGCGGCGTCTTGCCGGTACCGCTTTCCTGAGCATTGGCGAGATTGAGTCCTCCGATGCCGCCCAACATGCCCAAGGCGGCCAGGCTCAGGCCACCCCGCATGATGTCACGCCGAGAAACATGGCGCGCCAGTACCGACGAGAACGGTTCGTTATCGCTGCAGTTGAAGTTTTGTTGGGTCTCGATTTGCTTGCTCATGGTCTCTCCTCACGGCGTTCGACCGACACTCCGTCGTGTCGGAACATGCTGTGAGGTCATATCCTGAACCGCCGATATGACAGTGCCATGAAACACCGCTCAGGCACATGCGTCACGCAACCGCTCGGCAGCCAATGTCAGCAGGTGCTCGGTGCCTTCCCAACCCAGGCAGGCATCGGTGACGGAGACGCCATAACGCAGGGCACCCGGCTGCAGTGGCTGCTTACCTTCGTGCAGGTGGCTTTCCAGCATCACGCCGACCAAATCGCGATCGCCGGCCAGGCGCTGCTCGAGAACATCGAGCATGACTTCGGTCTGGCGGCGGTGGTCTTTGCGCGAATTGGCATGGCTGCAGTCGACCATCAGACGCGGCGTGATGCCCGCGTTCTGCAGCTCACGGCGACAGGCACGAACCGAATCCGCATCGTAGTTGGGCTTGCCATGCCCGCCACGCAGCACCACGTGGGTATGCGAATTGCCGTCGGTCTCGCGCATCGCCGGACGGCCGGCATCGTCAAGAGCGAAATGACGGTGCGGGTGCGCAGCGGACTGCATCGCAGCAACGGCGACATCGACGCTGCCGTCGGTACCGTTCTTGAAGCCCACCGCAGCACGCAGGCCACTGGCCAACTCACGGTGGATTTGCGACTCGGTGGTGCGCGCGCCGATGGCCACCCAACTGAGCAGGTCTTCCAGGTACGGCGCGGCCATCGGCTGCAACAATTCGGTGGCCACGGGCATGCCCAGGGCGGCGATGTCACGCATCAAGCGCCGCGAGACCTCGAGGCCTTGCGCCATATCGTCACTCCCATCCAGGTGCGGATCATAGGCGAGGCCCTTCCAACCTACGGTGGTACGCGGCTTTTCGACATATACACGCATGACCATCAGCAGACGGTCGTCGAGGCGCGTGGCGAGTTCGCTGAGCTTTTCGGCGTATTCCAGCGCCGCGCGCGGATCGTGGATCGAGCAGGGGCCCACCACCACCAGCAGGCGGTCGTCGCGCCCGTCGAGAATGGCCTGAATTTCGCCACGCTGGCGTTCGATCTGCTCCTTGAGGGCGCCTTCCAGCGGCAGGCGCTGCTTGAGTTCACCCGGCGTGGGCAAGGGCTGATGAGAGGGTGCCGTGGCAACATCGGGGCGTTGGGGCATCGTCAAAGGTGCGTTCATGTCGAGTCTCTTGTCTAGGCTGTCCATCATGAGTGGACAGCGGAACTTCGTGTTCGGCGGACGCCACCCAGCGGTTCACGGTCGGAGGTGGCAGCTAAGGCCGACCGGACGTCGCTAAATCGCCAATAATATAGTGCCTGCGTGTTCTGCCATGCGCCGCCGATCTCGAACATGTTTCGCTCCCGTGTCATTCGTCAAAAAAGGGGTGGATTAAACGCAAAAACCCCCGGTCGGGTTGCCGACCGGGGGTTCTAAGACGCTGGAGGCAACCCGGGGTGGGGCGTGCCTCGCGGCGTATCAGGTCATGTGACCCTACCGCCGGGCACGCCGGGGCTAAACCAATACCAATAGCTAAAGCCAAAGAACGCGCGCACGGCGTCTCCCGCTGACCGAATCGGCAGGGAATGCATGCTTGCGGTGACTGATGCTATCGACATGGGTTGACTCCAAAACATGCTCTCATCCTACACGGCTGTTGCCATTTGGCAAGTGCACGCCGATCGATGCCCCTCAACGCAAGTGACGCCCGCCGTCGACGGGCAGGATCGCTCCGGTCACGAAATCGTTGTCGAGCAGGTAACGCAGTGTCTGATAGATGACGCCCGGCCCCGGCACCTTGGCCATCAAAGACTTGGCCTTGGCCTTCTCGACATAAGCTTCGTCGTCATCGTCATTGAGCATGACCAGGGCCGGCGCGATGGCGTTGACCTGGATACTCGGCGCGTACATGGCGGCAAACGACAGGGTCAGATTGTCCAACCCTGCCTTGGTCGCCGCATAGGCGGCATGCTTGCGCGATCCCTTCTGACTGACGTAATCGGTCATGTGGATGATGTCGCGCTGCGGTTCTTGGCAGGCATCGAGTAGTTCGCGGGCATGCAGGTTAATCAAGTACGGAGCCTGCATGTGCACGCGAAACAGGCGTTCGAAATTGGCGCCGGCATCGTCGTCAAGGCTGTCCGGCGCCCAGTCGCTGGCATTGTGGACGATGGCGCGAAGCGACGACGTCTGTGCCTTTAGGCGGGTGATGAAGTCGAGGATGCCCGCCTCGCTCGCGAAGTCCGCCTGCAGGGTCACGGCGCCACGCCGACGCAAGACGTCCAACGCCTCGCGCTCGCGACGATAGGTCATGATCACCGGCTGGCCGTCGTCGAGCAGGCGCTCGACGCAATGCCGTCCCAAGCGCTGGGCGCCACCGGTGACGAGAATTGGCGATTGGCTCATGCGTCATCCTCCAAGCGGCGATCGCCAGACAGTGGAATCAACGGCACGCGCGGCGCATAGGCAAAGACATCCGAGAAGACCCGCTCAGGATCGAGCCCCAGCGGCACCAGTGTATCGATGCAAGCGTAGACCATGCCCGGCGAACCGGAGAGATAGACATCCTCACCGGAAACATCACCCAGCGCCTCGGCGAGGACCGTGTCGATACGCCCGACGTGGCGCGTCACGCCCGGTGGCGTGCTCAGGCTGGGATCGCTCTCTTCGCTGACGGTGTGCACCTCGACATGCGTATGCTCGGCGACCCATTGCAGCGCCAGGCTTTCCAGATACAGATCCCGTGGATGCTTGACCGCCCACCACAGCCTAATCGGGCCCGGGTGCTCGTTGGCCAGGGCCGCCTCGACGATGGCCTTCATCTGGGCGAACCCCGTGCCCGCCGCGATCAGCGTCAGCGGCCGCCGACTGTGGGTATCCAACACGCAGCCACCATTGGGCAGGCGCACCGTCAACTGGGCGGACTGCACGAGCATCTCGCGCAGACGTGCCGAGTTGCTGCGTTCCGGCCAGTGCTGGACATGCAACTCGATGATGCCATCGTCGACATGGGCGTTGGCGATGGAAAACGGCACCCAGATCTCCTCGTCGAGCTTGAGTTCCAGATACTGGCCGGGGGCATGCGCGATGGCCTCGCGGCGTCCCGCCAAATGGACGCGAAATACGTCGGCCGTCAGGTCCTCGACCGATTCGACATGGCAGGTCAGCGTCTTAGGCGTCATTCGTGTCCTCGTTCGTCGCTCTGGGGCGAATGGCGGGGGGCCGGTGGTGGCGTAGTGATACCGTATTCCTCCCAGCGCGCGTCGACACGCCTTTTGACGGCATCGTCCATGACGATGGGCGTGCCCCACTCGCGGTCGGTTTCGCCCGACCATTTGGTGGTGGCATCGAATCCCATCTTCGATCCCAGGCCCGCCACCGGCGAGGCGAAATCGAGATAGTCGATGGGCGTATTCTCGACCATGACCGTATCGCGCGCCGGATCCATGCGCGTGGTGATTGCCCAGATCACGTCTTCCCAGTTGCGCGCGTCGACATCATCATCAAGCACGATCACGAACTTGGTGTACATGAACTGGCGCAAGAAACTCCAGACGCCCATCATCACGCGCTTGGCGTGGCCCGGATACTGCTTTTTCATGGTCACTACCGCCATGCGGTAGGAACAGCCTTCCGGCGGCAGGTAAAAATCGATGATCTCGGGAAACTGCTTGCGCAGGATTGGCACGAACACTTCGTTGAGCGCCAGGCCCAGAATGGCGGGCTCATCCGGTGGCCGTCCCGTATAGGTGGAATGATAGATCGGATCGCGGCGGTGGGTGATGCGTTCCACGGTGAAGACCGGGAAGGTTTCGACCTCATTGTAGTAGCCGGTGTGATCGCCATAAGGGCCTTCCGGTGCCGTATCGTCGGGGTAGAGGTAGCCCTCGAGCACGATTTCGCTGGAGGCCGGCACCTCGAGATCGGCATGGCCGCACTTGACCAGTTCGGTGCGTGAACCGCGCAGCAAACCGGCGAAGGCGTATTCGGAAAGACTGTCCGGCACCGGCGTTACGGCGCCGAGAATGGTCGCCGGGTCGGCGCCCAACGCCACCGCCACCGGGAACGGTTCGCCAGGGTGCGCTTGCTGCCATTCCTGGAAATCAAGCGCTCCACCGCGATGCGACAGCCAACGCATGATCAGACGATTCTTGCCCAGTTTCTGCTGGCGATAGATGCCCAGATTCTGGCGCTCCTTGTGGGGCCCTTTGGTCACCACCAAAGACCAGGTCACCAGCGGCGCCACATCGCCCGGCCAGCAATGCTGGATCGGCAGCTGGTCGAGATCGACATCGTCGCCTTCGCGGATCACTTCCTGGCATGGCGCCTTGCGCAGCGTCTTGGGCCCCATGCTCATCACCTGCTTGAAGATCGGCAGCTTTTCCCAGGCATCGCGGAAGCCCTTGGGCGGTTCCGGCTCCTTGAGAAACGCCAGCAGTTCGCCGACCTCACGCAGTGCAGCGATTGAATCCTGGCCCATGCCCAGCGCGACACGCTCCGGCGTCCCGAAAAGATTGCCCAGCAAAGGCATGGCGTGACCTTTGACGTTCTCGAACAAGAGCGCCGGCCCGCCCGCGCGCAGCGTGCGATCACAGATCTCGGTGATCTCCAGATAGGGATCGACCTCCGCCGTGATTCGCTGGAGCTCACCACGTTCCTCCAGCGCCGCGATAAAATCGCGCAAGTCCCGATACTTCATGTGGTTTTCCGTGCCAAAACGCGAAAAGGGCAGCATAACATGCCGCCCTTTCATTGACCGCCCATCGGCCTTCAGCCCGGCGCTATCTTGCACGCGTCAGCCGAGACAGGCCTTCCGAAGGCGCTATGACTCCATCCCTGGGCGCCACTCGCCTCAGCATATTATCAAGCGTTGAGAGTTGGCCGCAGCGAACGAAGGCAAAACAAGGCGAACTCCGGCGAGCTAGCGGAGTGTACTTTAGTACATGAGCATGGCGAACCGGAGTTCAACGCCGTGTTGCCGAGCGCAGCAGGCCAGAATCAACGCCTTTTCATGGCCTCGAAGAATTCCAAGTTAGTCTTGGTATCCTTCAAGCGATCGAGCAGAAATTCCGTCGCCGCGATATCATCCATGGGGTTGAGTAGCTTGCGCAGAATCCACATGCGCTGCATCTCTTCCTCGGAGGCGATAAGGTCCTCGCGGCGCGTGCCACTGCGACGGATATTGAGCGCCGGGTAGACCCGCTTCTCGGCCAGCTTGCGGTCGAGGTGCGCCTCCATGTTGCCGGTGCCCTTGAACTCCTCGAAGATAACTTCATCCATCTTGGAACCGGTATCCACCAGCGCCGTGGCGATGATCGTCAGGCTGCCACCTTCCTCGATGTTGCGCGCCGCGCCAAAGAAACGCTTGGGCTTCTCCAGTGCGTGGGCGTCTACCCCACCGGTCAAGACCTTGCCCGAAGACGGCACCACGGTGTTGTAAGCACGCGCCAAGCGGGTGATGGAATCGAGCAGGATGACCACGTCCTTCTTGTGCTCGACCAGACGCTTGGCCTTCTCGATGACCATCTCGGCAACCTGGACGTGGCGCGCGGGCGGCTCGTCGAAGGTCGAGGCCACCACCTCGCCACGCACGGTGCGCGACATCTCGGTGACCTCTTCGGGACGTTCATCGATCAGTAGCACGATCAGATGGCATTCGGGATTGTTACGCGTGATCGACGTCGCAATGTTCTGCAGCATCAGCGTCTTGCCCGCCTTGGGCGGCGATACGATCAGACCACGCTGGCCCTTGCCGATGGGCGACGTAAGATCGATTACCCGCGAGGTTAGATCCTCCGTCGAGCCATTACCGACCTCCATCACCATGCGTTCCTGCGGGAACAGCGGCGTCAGGTTCTCGAACAGGATCTTGTGCTTGGCGTTTTCGGGCCGGTCGAAGTTGATCTGACTGACCTTGAGCAGCGCGAAATAACGCTCCCCTTCCTTCGGCGGTCGGATCTTGCCGGCGATGCTATCGCCCTTGCGCAGGTTGAAGCGACGGATCTGCGACGGCGAGACATAGATGTCATCGGGGCCGGCCAGATAGGAGCTGTCGGCACTGCGAAGAAAGCCGAAGCCATCCTGCAGGATTTCCAGCACACCATCGCCATAAATGTCTTCACCACTTTTCGCATGCTTCTTGAGAATGGCGAAGATGATGTCTTGTTTACGCGAACGTGCCAGATTGTCGATGCCCATTTCCCGGGCAATATCCAGCAGTTCGGGAACGGTTTTTTGCTTGAGTTCGGTAAGATTCATCGGTTTCGTCAGAGATTGCTCGTGTCGGCGAGGCAATGGGATTGCCGGACAAAAGACAGGAGGCGGTTGTGCGCCGCGCGGTGCGTTCAGAGGGCCCCAGGAAATCCGTTCCACTCATCGCATTCATGCCTCAAGGCATCGCCGCGCGAGGGATTGGCGAAAAACGGTATTAAGAGATTCGGTTCGCGTCGCCTGGCGCCATGCCCAGCTCCTGATCGGAAGGCTTGGCGAAGACAAGAATACTTGGGGCGATCTGACGACTTGGAGGACCGCGACGGCAATGCCGCGTGAACGGTCAGGAAGCATTCGGAACAGGCGAACGTCTCGATGGTAGTCAAGGCGCCAGCCAAACGCAAGCCCACTTTTCTCATGCGTGTCTCATGCGTGATGCCGGGCCGCAACGCCGTATCTTAACGGGATAGGCCATCTCCATGGCATGGCCTCAATTCACGAGCTGGTGATCGAGCCATGTCTCGAGTTGCGCAGCGGACAATGCCCCCACGCGCGTAGTATCCAGCCCCGCGTCGGTAAACAACGCCAGGGTCGGCATGCCGCGCACACCGTATTTATGCGCCATGGCAGTATTGAGATCGACATCACACAGCGCGACCTGCAACGTTGTCTCGCGCGCGCTGGCCAAGGCGGATAGCCGCGGACGCAATTCGACGCAGGGACCGCACCAGGACGCCACGAAGGCCACCAGGGTGGGCGTGGCTGCTTCCAGCACGCGAGCCTCGAACGTGTCGTCCGTCACCTCGAAAAGCCGCTCGGACATACACCGCCTCCTGAATTTCCGGCCAATTCATCATTCCCCATTGGACGCCGCATGGCGACAATTGACAAGCTTCGGGCGCCCCCGCAACCTTGCCATACTTCTGTGAAAAGGATTCTCGCATGAGCAGCCGCCACCCGGCGCCACGACGTCTTGCCGCCATCGATCTAGGCTCGAACAGCTTCCACCTGCTGGTCGCCAATCAAGTCGGCGGCGACCTGCAGGTGGTCGCCAAGCAGGGGGAGAAAGTACAACTGGCCGCCGGTCTCGACGACGAGGATATCCTCGACGAAGCTGCCATGGAGCGTGCCCTCGCCTGCCTGGAGCGTTTCGCTCCCTATCTGAGCGACCTCGACGCCGGTGACGTGCGCATCGTCGGCACCAATGCGCTGCGCGCGGCACACAACCGCCAGACGCTGATCGACCGAGCCGAAGCCCTGATCGGCCACCCTATCGAGATCATCGCCGGCCGCGAGGAGGCGCGCCTGATCTACCTTGGCGCCGCGCATGCCCTGGCCGAGGTCCACGGCCGCCGGCTCATCGTCGACATCGGCGGCGGCTCCACCGAATTCATCATCGGCGAACGCTTCGAACCGCTGGCCCTGGAAAGCCTGCACATGGGCTGCGTGGCCTATACGCAGCGTTTCTTCCACGACGGCACGATCACCGAGCGCCGCTTTCGCGATGCCGAACTCGCCGCACTCTCGGAACTCGCCAACATTCGACGCCCCTATCAGGCGCTCGGCTGGCAGGATCCCGTCGGCTCGAGCGGCACCATCAAAGCCATCGCCGCCGTACAAGCCGCCTATGGCGACGGCCCGGAGAGCATCGTGACCCGACAGGGGCTCATGGCTCTGCGGCGTCGATTGGTCAAGTGCAAACGGCTCGACAAGGTGAGCATGACGGGGCTGAAAAGCGACCGAGCCCGAGTGTTTCCGGCCGGCGTAGCGATTCTGTGCGCCATCTTCGAGGCCTTCGAGCTCGAGCGTATGCGCTACTCGGAAGGCGCCCTGCGCGATGGCGTGCTCTACGATCTCCTCGGCCGCAATACCGCCGAGGATTCCCGCGCGTCAGCGCTGCTCACGCTGCGCCGACGCTTCGACGTCGACATGCGTCAGGCCAGCAACGTACGCACCACCGCCGAGCACCTATGCGCGCATGTCGCCGACGTCTGGCCCCTGAGCCAGGAGCAGCGCCAGTTTCTGTCCTGGGCCGCCGAGCTGCACGAAATCGGCCTGGCAATTTCACACAGCCAGTTTCACCGCCACGGCGCCTATCTGCTGGAAAACTCCGACCTGGCCGGCTTTTCGCGTCCCGAGCAACAGTCCCTGGCCTTCCTGGTACGCGCCCATCGACGCAAGTTTCCCACCAAGGAACTCGATACCCTCCCCGCCGCCACGCGATCCACCTATGCACGGCTGGCGCGACTGCTGCGCCTGGCGGTAGCCCTCAATCATTCGCGCCCTGAGGCGCCCGTCCTCGACGTCCACCTCGATGCCGATGGCGAGACCCTATACGTGTATCTCGATCAGGCCAGCGACCAACCTCTGTTGATGGCCGATCTTGATCAGGAAGCCCGTTATCAACGCAATGCCGGCTTTTCGCTGGTTATCGACGCCTAGACGAATCAGCGTCATCGGGCATCGCCCGCAGCCGCCAGCCTTCGGCGGCGGCGATGCCCAGCACCCCGACCAAGGTCTCGCCCTCCCAGGCCAGCCATACGCGTTCACGCTGCCAGGGCGGTATTCCGGCTTCCTGCAGGAGTCGTTTGACGTCGCGCCGACCGCGTCCCGCCACGCGCAGCGTCTCGCCGCCCCGACGCCTGCCCAGCGTAAGGCGGACACGACGCGGAGGGCCGGGAATCAGTTGCCACGCCACCGGGCCCAGCGGCGTTTCCAGGGGGGCGCAGCCATCCCACTCGGCCTTCCAGTCGACGTCGATAGGCTCGAGCGGCGCCAACAGATAAAGATATCCTCGCCAGCGCCTGGCCTCTCCACCCGGCCAGGCGACATGGACCTGTGCGTCGCCGCGGGCCTGTAATTGATCGAGCAAGCTTTCGAGGCGCGCGCGCGGCGGCGTAGGCAGAGAGAGTTGCCGACAAGCATGGCGCACGAGAAGCCGCTGACGGGGGCGGGAGAGCGCCAGGACATCCGCCAATGGCAAGCAGGCGGCGTCGCCACCCAGCGACTGTAAGGTTTCCCCAGCCAGTTCCTCCAATAGCGCATCGCTCTCGCCCAGTTGCTCGGCAGTGCGTGCCAGCGATGTCGCCGCACCCGGCCAGCGTGACGCCAGCGCTGGCATGACGGTATGCCGCAGATAGTTGCGATCGAAACGTTCGTCGGCGTTGCTCGGGTCATCGATCCAACGCAAGCCACGTGTCTCGGCCTCGCGCTCCAGCACCGCCCGCGTCACGGAAAGCCATGGCCGGACCATGAAACGCCCCTGCCACTCTCGGCTCTCGGGCATGCCGGCCATGCCGCGCAAACCACTACCGCGCAAGCCCGCCAGCAACAGGCCTTCGGCCTGATCGTCGGCATGCTGGGCCAGCAGCAGGGTGTCCCCCGCTGTGACACGTCGGGCGAACGCCGCCAGGCGGGCGTCGCGGGCGTGGGCCTCGAGGCCCCGTGCGCCGCGCTCAACCGTGGCGCGCTCTATGAACAATGGCACCCCGAGACGCCCGCACAACCATCGCGCATGGTCTTCGAACGCGGCAGCGGCATCCTGCAGGCCATGATTGACGTGTAACGCGTAAAGCGGCCGTGGGTGACGACGGCAGGCGGCCACCGCGAGTGTCAGCAGCAGCGAAGAATCCAGCCCACCGGAGAGAGCCACCCAAACACGACGCCCCGGCGAGGTCATCGCCAGGGCGTCATCGACAAGGGCTTCGGGGGTCGGCCCTGCGTTATTGGGGCGCGCCATAGCTCATCAGACGATCATAGCGACGCGACAGCAGGTCATCCGTCTCCATGGCTTCCAGCCGCTCGAGGCTGGCGCCGAGGGCGTCCTTGATGCTATCGGCCATCTTCTGGGGGTTGCGGTGCGCGCCCCCCAGCGGCTCCTTGATCAAGGTATCGACGAAGCCCAGCTCCTTGAGGCGCTCGGCAGTGATACCCATCGCTTGTGCCGCCTCGGAGGCCTTTTCGGCACTCTTCCACAGAATCGAGGCGCAGCCTTCCGGGGAGATCACCGCATAGGTCGAATACTGCAGCATCTGTAGCTCATCGCAGACACCGATCGCTAGCGCCCCGCCGGAGCCGCCCTCGCCCACGACGGTGGAGATGATCGGCGTCTTGAGGCGCGACATGACCGCCAGATTGTAGGCGATGGCCTCGCTCTGGCCGCGCTCCTCGGCGTCGATCCCCGGATAAGCGCCAGGGGTATCGATGAAGGTCAATACCGGCATCTTGAAGCGCTCGGCCATTTCCATCAGCCGGCACGCTTTGCGATAGCCTTCCGGGCGCGGCATACCGAAGTTGCGCCGCACCTTCTCCTTGACGTCACGCCCTTTCTGATGACCGATGACCATCACCGGTTTGTCGTCGAGGCGCGCCACGCCGCCCACGATGGCAGCGTCATCGGCGAAGTGACGATCGCCATGCAGCTCGTCGAAGTCCTCAAAGAGACTGTCGAGGTAATCCAGCGTGTAAGGACGCTGAGGATGACGCGAGAGCTGCGATACCTGCCAGGCGCTAAGATCGCGAAAAATCGATTCGGTGAGCTTGCGATTCTTGTCTTCAAGCTTGCCGATTTCGTCGCTCAAGCTGATACGGCTGTCATTACCGACCAGGCGTAGCTCGTCGATCTTGGCTTCCAGCTCGGCGATCGGCTGTTCAAAGTCCAGGTAGTTGGGATTCATAGAACGTCTACTTTGTGGTCTTGGGCAGCCCGGGGCCGCACGTCCGATGTCGCACGAGGCGACGCTGTGACGGACAGGGCATGGCGCCAACCGGCCGTAAACCGGCATTATCGCACCCTGAACGCATCACGCAAGACACCGCGCGCCAGCACCATCGCCAGCGATGACGGCATCACCCACGATAACGCAACGTAACCGCTTCCTGACCCTCCACCTCGCGCAGGGCGATGAGTAGGTCGTCACTGGGCGACACCCGCCAGGGTTCACCCAGTTCCAGCACGCCGCTGGCCTGGGGATTACGGTAACGCACGCGCACCGGCAAACCCTGGGGATCGCGCCACCGCGTCAGGCTATCTTGCAAGTTGCGCGCGAAACGTCCATTGAGACGCGCGCC
This sequence comes from Chromohalobacter canadensis, assembly GCF_029544075.1. Classification (GTDB taxonomy): domain Bacteria; phylum Pseudomonadota; class Gammaproteobacteria; order Pseudomonadales; family Halomonadaceae; genus Chromohalobacter; species Chromohalobacter canadensis_A. The sequence continues at coordinate 126,479 of NZ_JAJQJH010000004.1, forward strand.
GTCCACCGCGAGCTCCACGGCCTCGCCATAGCGCGTGCGCGCATCGACCATCGGCGTCACTTCCTTGCCACGCAGGCGCAGGCCACCCGAATAATCGTCGGTGCTCACTTCGCCTTCGATGATCAAGACGTCATCGGCGCCAAGCTTGCCACGCATCTGCTCGTACATCTCGCCGAACAACGAAGCCTCGATACGCCCAGTACGGTCGTCCAGGGTGATAAAAGCCATGGTGTCGCCGCGCTTGGATTTCATGGTCCGCATGGCCACTACCAGCCCCGCGACACGCTGAGATTCGCCACGCTGAGGTTTCAGATCGACGATGCGCGTCGACACGAAGCGCTTGAGTTCGTTTTCGTACTCGTCGATGGGGTGGCCGGTCAGATAGAGGCCCAAGGTGTCCTTCTCGCCGGCTAGGCGCTCCTTGTCGGCCCACTCGCGGGCATGGTGATAATCGGCGTAGACATCGCCGCTTTCCGGTTCGACGAAAGCATCGCCGAACATGTCGATCATCCCTGCGCTGGCATTGGCGTTGCTCTGAGACGCCGCCTTGAGTGCGGCGTCCAGCGACGCCATCAACACCGCCCGGGTCGGCCCCAGGTTGTCCAGCGCGCCGGAGCGGATCAAAGCCTCCAGCGTACGCTTGTTGAGACGCTTGGCGTCGACACGGCGGCAGAAGTCAAACAGATCGCTGAAGGCGCCGTCGGCCTCGCGCGCCTCGACGATCGCACCGATGGGCCCTTCACCGACGCCGCGAATCGCGCCCAAGCCATAGACGACACGGTTTTGCTCATCGACGGTGAACTTGTAGCTGCCGATGTTGACGTCCGGCGGCGTGACCGTCAGCCCCTGCTTGCGGCATTCCTCGATCAGCGGCACGACCTTGTCGAGGTTGTCCATCTCGGTGGACAGCACCGCCGCCATGAAAGGCGCGGGATAATGCGCCTTGAGCCACGCCGTCTGGTACGAGACCAGGCCGTAGGCTGCCGAGTGCGACTTGTTGAACCCGTAACCTGCGAATTTCTCCACCAGATCGAAGAGGTTACCGGCCAGGTCCTTGTCGATGCCGTTGGCGGCGCAGCCCTCCATGAAACCAGCGCGCTGCTTGGCCATCTCCTCGGGCTTCTTCTTGCCCATGGCACGCCGCAGCATATCCGCCTGACCCAGGCTATAACCCGCTATCACCTGGGCGATCTGCATCACCTGCTCCTGATAGAGGATGATGCCATAGGTGGGACCCAGCACTGGTTTGAGCAGCTCGTGCTGGTAGTCCGGGTGCGGATAGGCGACCTCGGCTCGGCCATGTTTGCGGTTGATGAAGTCATCGACCATGCCGGATTGCAGGGGCCCCGGACGGAACAGCGCCACCAGAGCGATCATGTCTTCCAGCGAGTCGGGCTGCAGGCGCTTGATCAGTTCCTTCATGCCGCGCGATTCGAGCTGGAAGACCGCCGTGGTCTCTGCCTTCTTGAGCATATCGAAGGTAGGCACGTCATCGAGCGGGATCGAGGCGATGTCCAGCGGCCCTTGGCCTTCGCGGGCGCGCACCGTATCGACCATCTCCAACGCCCAGTCGATGATGGTCAGCGTGCGCAGCCCCAGGAAGTCGAACTTGACCAGCCCGGCTTCCTCGATGTCGTTCTTGTCGTACTGCACCACCAGGCCGCTGCCGTCCTCATCGCACAGCAGCGGCGAGAAATCGGTCAGTTTGGTAGGCGCAATCACCACCCCACCGGCGTGCTTGCCGGTGCCGCGCGTGATGCCCTCGAGCTGGAGCGCCATGTCCCAGATTTCCTGGGATTCCTCGTCGTTGTCCAGATACTCCTTGAGCGCCGGCTCCTGCTCGATGGCCTTGGCCAGGGTCATGCCGACCTCGAAGGGGATCAGCTTGGACAGCTTGTCACCCATCGAATACGGCTTGCCCTGGGCACGGGCCACGTCGCGGACCACGGCCTTGGCGGCCATGGTGCCGAAAGTCACGATCTGCGAGACGGCATCACGCCCGTAACGGCTCGCCACGTATTCGATGACTCGGTCGCGCTTTTCCATGCAGAAGTCGACGTCGAAGTCAGGCATCGACACGCGTTCCGGATTGAGGAAACGTTCGAACAGCAGATCGTACTCGAGCGGATCCAGGTCGGTGATCTTGAGCGCATAGGCGACCAGCGAACCGGCCCCGGAACCACGCCCCGGCCCCACCGGGATATCGTTGTCCTTGGCCCACTGGATGAAGTCCATGACGATCAGGAAATACCCTGGGAAGCCCATCTCGAGGATGATATTGAGCTCGAAGTCGAGCCGCTCGCGGTAGGACTGTTCGTGCTCGCTGAGATCGCGCCCGGGGTAGATCGGGTTCTCGCCGGAGAACAGCTTATCGAGTCGCTCGGTGAGGCCGTCATGGGAAATCTTGCGGAAGAAGCTCTCCATGCTCATGCCGTCAGGCACCGGGTACTCGGGCAGGAAGATTTCCCCCAGCGGCACGTCGACGTTGCAGCGCGCAGCGATCATCACGCTGTTTTCCAGCGCCTCGGGCAGGTCCGAGAATAGCTCGGCCATTTCCTGCGGGCTCTTCAGGTACTGCTCTTCGCTGTAACGGCGTTCGCGCCGTGGATCGTCGAGCGCCTTGCCCTCGCCGATCGCCACCCGCGTTTCGTGGGCCCAGAACCCCTCGCGGGTCAGGAAACGAACGTCATTGGTCGCCACCACCGGCGTCTGGGTGTCGGCCGCCAGCGCCACCGACAGATGCAGACACTCCTCATCGTGTTCGCGTCCGGTGCGCTGGAGCTCCAGATAAAACCGTCCGGGGAAGGCGGCATTCCAGGCATCGCACATTTCCCGTGCCGCCTGGCCGTGTTCGGTCAGAAGATGACGCCCGATCTCCCCCTCGCGGGCACCGGACAAGGCGATCAGCCCCGCGCTTCGGGCGAAGATCCATTCCTTCTTGAGGATGCCCTGGCCGCGCTGCTGCCCCTCGCTCCAGCCTTGCGAGATCAGTTCGGTCAGGTGACGGTAGCCGTCGTTGTCCATCGCCAGGAGCGTCAAGCGATAGGGGTGTGCCTCGTCGTGAGGGTTCTCCATCCACAGATCGGCGCCGATGATCGGCTTGAGTCCCGCGCCTTGGGCGCCTTTATAGGCCTTGACCAGACCGAACAGATTGGAATCGTCGGTCACGGCCACGGCGGGCATGCCGCCCTCGGCCGTCGCCTCGATCAGCGGCTTCAAGCGCACCAGGCCATCGACCAGGGAGTATTCACTGTGCACGCGCAGATGAACGAAAGGCGTAGTCATGACGAGCTCTTGAGACGAAACGGACGATGCCGCCCGGGCGACACCTTCCTGAATGAATTGGGTAACAGCGTGATGTGGCGCTACACCGGCAGCAACTTCTTGACCGGCGCAAACGAGCGGCGATGCTCATCGAGCGGCCCCAAGCGCTCGAGCGCTTCGCAGTGCTCACGGGTAGGATAGCCCTTGTGGCGCGCAAACCCATACTCGGGATAGCACTCGTGCAGCGCGAACATCTGAGCGTCGCGCGTCACCTTGGCCAGAATCGAGGCTGCGCCGATGGCCACATGGCGCTGGTCACCCTTGACCGCGCATTGTCCCGGCACATGATGCCCCGGCATCCGATTGCCGTCCACCAGCAGATATTCCGCGGCCACCGGCAGGGCATCGATGGCTCGCCGCATGGCAAGATGCGTCGCGTGGTAGATGTTGTGAGTGTCGATCTCGGCGGGCGACGCTTCGCCTATTGCGAAGGCCGTCGCGTGTTGGCGAATGGCCTCGGCCAATACGAGGCGGCGCTTTTCGCTAAGAGTCTTGGAGTCGGCCAGCCCCTCGATGGGACGCGCCGGGTCAAGAATCACCGCGGCCGCCACCACGCTACCCACCAAGGGGCCGCGCCCCACTTCATCGACACCCGCCAGACACGTGCCCTGATAATCGATCACCAACGGTGGTAGCCCCGTCATGCATTCTTCTCCTGTAACGGCAAGCGACCATGCGTAATCAGACCGTCGATGGCCTCGGCGGCGCGCTCACTGGCGCCACGTTGGAGCGTGGCGTGCAAGTCGGCAAAACGCGTCTCCATCGCCTGGCGCTTAGCGTCGTCGTCGAGCCATTCGAGCAGCGCCGCACCGATCGCCTCATGACTGGCGGCGTCCTGTACCAGCTCAGGCACCAGCGCCTCCTGGGCGATCAGGTTGGGTAGCGAGATCCAGTCGGTCTTGACCATGCGCTTGGCCAGCCAGTGCGTGGCCGGCGCCATCTTGTAGGCCACCACCATGGGACGATGACAGAGCATGGCCTCGAGCGCCGCAGTCCCGGACGCGAGCAGCACCGCATCGGCGGCGGTCATCGCCTGACGCGACTCGCCATCGCACAGGACGACGATATCGCGGGCCGGATGATTGGCCAGCAGCGCCTCGAGTTCTTCGCGACGTGCCGGGGACGCCGCCGGCACGATCACTTGCAGGTCGGGGATGCGTTCGCGCAGCCAGGCGACGCTATCCAGAAACGTAGGCCCTAAAAAGCGAATTTCGTTGCTGCGTGAACCCGGCAATAACGCCAGCAAGGGTGCTGTGGGCGATAATCCCAGTGCCGAACGTGCCGCCTGGCGATCGTTGACCAGCGGCAGTTCATCGGCCAACGGATGCCCGACGAAAGCCACCGGCACGTCATGGCGCGCGTAAAAAGCCGCTTCGAAGGGCAGGAAAGTGAGCATGGCATCGACCGACTGGGCAATGCTCTTCACCCGTCCCTGACGCCACGCCCAGACCGAGGGACTGACGTAATGCGCGGTGGGGATGCCGGCGACGCGCAATTGGCGTTCGAGTCCTAGGTTGAAGTCGGGCGCATCGATGCCGATCATCGCGTCCGGCTCCCAGGCCAGGGCGTCACGCCGCAGGTGACGGCGGACCTTGATCAGTCCCGGCAGATGCTTGAGCACCTCGACCAGCCCCATGATCGACAGCGTCTCCAGCGGATACAGCGAGTGCAGACCTTCGGCGAGCATGCGTGGGCCGCCGATACCGCGAAACTCGGCGTCGGGATGGCGACGCTTAAGCGCCTGCATCAAGCCGGCGCCGAGGATATCGCCCGACAGCTCTCCTGCGACCAGGTAAATACGCATGACGTGCCTCGTTCAGCGCGTGATGCCGCGCTGGGAATCCTTCAGCGACGCCAGGAACGTCGCGATTTCGGGGCCTTCGAAATCGTTTTCGAGACGCTCCAGCGCTTGTTCCATGGTCAGCCCCTGGCGATAGACGGTGCGGTAAGCCTCTCCCAGCGCTCGCAGGGCCTCGCGCGAGAAGCCACGACGCTTGAGTCCCACCAGGTTGAGCCCATGCGTCTGCGCCGGGTTGCCATTGACGATGACATAGGCCGGGACATCCTTGGTGATGATCGACCCGCCACCACACATGGCATGAGTACCGATATGGCAAAACTGATGGATCGCCGAGAGACCACCGAGGATAGCGTGATCGCCGATGGTGACATGTCCGGCCAAGGTCGCCTGGTTGGCAAGGATGCAATCATCGCCGATCACGCAGTCGTGCCCGACATGCGCGTAGGCCATGAAAAGATTGCGCGAGCCGATGACGGTTGCTTCTTTGTCCTGCACTGTACCGCGATGCAGGGTAACGCCTTCGCGCACGACGTTGTCGTCGCCCATCTCCAGGCGAGTGGGTTCTCCGGCATACTTCTTGTCCTGACAGTCCTCGCCGACGGAAGCGAACTGGAAGATCCGATTGCGCTTCCCCAGGCGCGTGGGCCCCTTGAGCACCACGTGCGGACCGATCACCGTGCCGTCCCCGATTTCCACTTCGGGGCCAACCACGCAGAACGGGCCGATGTCGACGTCGTCAGATACACGCGCACTGGGGTCGACGATGGCGGTGGGATGAATCAAGCGACTTTCCTCTCGGCACAGATGATCTCAGCTTCGCAGGCTAGCTCGCCGTCGACCGTAGCACGACAGGCGAACTTCCAGATCCCGCGCTTGCCCTTGATGACGTTGGCTTCCAAGCGCAGTTGATCGCCCGGCATTACCGGACGCTTGAAGCGCACGTTATCGCTTCCTACAAGATAATAGACATAACCGTCGGCGGGCATCTTGTTGACGGTCTTGAAACCTAGGATGCCGCATGCCTGAGCCATGGCCTCGATGATCAACACGCCGGGCATGATGGGATGATGCGGGAAATGCCCATTGAAAAATGGCTCGTTGATGCTGACATTCTTGTTGGCGACGATCGACTCGCCGACCGTGATCTCCATGACGCGATCCACCAGCAAGAACGGATAACGATGCGGTAGATACTCACGGATCTCGTTGATGTCCATTACCATCGATACAACCTCTGAAATAACGAAGTGCCTGCCATGAGGGGCAGGCACACGAGGACGGAGTACTCCGCCTATCTGGATGGGCAGGGATTATACAGGTCCGACTCGCTAGCAGCTATCAGCCTTGGGCGGCGCCCGAGGCATCCCGTTCCAGACGCGCCAGACGCTTGGCGAGATCGTCGAGCTGCTTGAAGCGCACCGCGTTCTTGCGCCACAAGCCATTGGGCATGGCGCCTGTCCCTGAGGAATACACCCCGGGCTCGTGGATGGAGTTGGTGACAAGACTCATACCGGTGACCTGAACGCCATCGCAAATCGTCAGGTGTCCCGAGAGACCCACGCCGCCACCCAGCATGCAGTGGCGTCCAACGCGGGTCGAACCCGCGATACCCACGCACCCCGCCAGGGCGCTATGATCGCCGACCTGCACGTTATGCGCGATCTGCACCTGGCTGTCGATCTTGACGTCATTGCCGATCAACGTGTCTCCCAGGGCGCCGCGGTCAATGCTTGAGCAGCTACCGATTTCGACGTCGTCACCCACGATGACGCCCCCCAACTGCGCGATCTTGTGCCAGCCCTGGCCATCATGCGCGAAACCGAAGCCATCGGCACCCACCACACAACCGCTGTGCAGGATGGCGCGCCGCCCGACACTCACGCCGTGATAAACAGTGACATTAGCATGCAGGCGAGAGTCGGCGCCGATTTCGCTGTGAGCGCCGATGATACTACCAGCGCCGATCACGCAGCCATCACCGATGACCGCGCCGGCTTCGATCACACACTGTGGGCCGACCGAGACTCGGTCCCCAAGATGCACGCTCTCGGCGACCACCGCACTGGGATGAACACCTTCCGGCGCCTGCCCCGCCAGCGGGTCGAACAGCCTGGATAGCTCGGCGTAACCGAGATAAGGGTTGTCGAGTTCGAGTCGCGCGCAAGGCACCTCAGCGCCATACGCGGGATGTACCAGCACGGCAGCCGCGCTCGTTTCAGGCAAGTATTTGAGATAGGTCTTGTTGGCCAGGAACGTAATATCGTCCGGGCCCGCATCAAGCAAAGTAGCCAGGCCGGTGACACGATGATCGCTATCGCCGACCAAGCGGGCCTTGAGACGTTCGGCCAGTTCACCGAGCGTGAAGGCGCAAGGAGTAAGGGTCTTCATGTGCGCTTGGAACCGCTAACCACGGGCGCCGGGAGCGCCCCATGGGCTCAGTTGAGCGAGTTAAAGATGCGAGTGACTTCCTCGGTGACGTCGAGGCCATCCTCTGAATATACCACCGCATCACGATCCACCACGAGGTCCAGGTCATGCCGCTCGACGACCTGTTCGATGGCGCGATCGAGCTTGGGCTTGGCCGACTGCATGAAGGACTGTTCCTTTTTCTGCTGCATGCTCTGAATCTGCTGACGCAACTGCTGGAACTCAGACCCTTTGGTACGCAGTTCCTGCTGAGCGCTTTTGCGCTCAGCATCGGACATCACCGCGCCATCTTGCTGAAGCTTCTGTTGCAACTGCTGCAATTCTTGGCTGAGTGATTCGGCGCGCTGCTTCTTGTCGCCGATCTGATTCTTGAGCTCGTTCATCGAGCGCTGGGCGGCATCCGAATCCAGCAACGCCTGACGCCAATCGATAACGCCAACCTCGTTCGCCATGGCCGGCATGGACAGCACGCTCATCACCCCAAGACATAGGGCACCCGTCAATTTGCGCATCACACCCTCTCCTTGATTCATTATGGTCACTCGGTGCGGCGGCCACACCGCCGCACCTGGCGCATTACGCTGCATCAGCCTGCTTTAGAAGGTCTGACCCAGCGAGAATTGAAAGACCTGGGTATCGTCGTCTTCTTCGTCGCTGAGCGGCTTGGCAACACTAAAGGTCAACGGCCCCACCGGAGTCAACCAGGAAAGCCCCAGCCCGACGCTATAGCGCAAGTCCCCCATATCCACGCCACTGCTACAGCTAGAAGTTGTACCCTCAGGCACATCGTAGCAATCGGTTAGATACGTGTTGCCCGCATCGAAGAACACGCTGGTCTGCAGCGAGCGACGGTCCTCGACCCAGGGGAATGGGTAGATCAACTCGGCCGAACCTTCGACGAGCACGTTACCCCCTAGGGTGTCATCGTCCCCGTCATTACGCGGCGTAGTATTCGGCCCCAACGTATTGCTGGAGAAGCCGCGTACCGATCCCAGGCCACCCGCATAGAAGTTCTCGTAGAACGGGTAAGCATCATCACCGACGGTGTCCGCATAGCCAACATTGGTGCTGAATTTCAGTGACCACTCAGGACGGAATTCGAACAGCTTCTGGCCTTCGTAGCGCGTCTTGTAGTACTGCGTATCGCTTCCCGGCACCGCTGCCTCCAGCGACAGTTTCTGATAGCTGCCGTCGGTGGGCATGATGCCGCGATTGAGATTGTTGCGCGTCCAGCTGGCGGTGAGCTTGTAGTTCATGAAGTCCTCACCCTCGTCCTCCGTGTACTGAACGATTTCCAAGGGGGTATCGCGATAGGTCTCGAGCGATAGGTCCTCGACGCCGACACCGAAGTTGAGGCGCGACAGGTCATTGATCGGATACCCGAAATTGACGCTCCCCCCGATGGCATCCGAGGAATAGGTCGAAATATCATCGAAGTCTTCGTAATTGGTCTCGCGATAATAGACATTATAGCCACGCGAGATACCGTCCAACGTCCAGTAGGGATCGGTATAGCCGAAGTTGAGATTGGTGAAATAATCGCCTTTCTGTGCATTGACGTTGACGCGATTGCCGGTGCCCAAGAAGTTGCTCTGAGACAGCGACGCACCATAGATGACCCCGGCGCTTTGCGAGTAACCCAAGCTCGCCGAGACCGACCCGGACGGCTGCTCCTCGACGTTGTAGGTCACGTCGAGCTGGTCGGGCTCATCAGCGACGGGGCGCGTTTCGACATCGACCGAGCGGAAGAAGCCCAGACGCTGCAAGCGTTCGCGGGACTGGCTGATCTGATCGGTGGAAGCCGGTGCCCCCTCCATCTGGGTCATCTCGCGACGCAGCACTTCGTCCTGAGTCGTGGTATTGCCCTCGAAATTGATGCGCCGCACATAGGCTCGCCGCCCCGGGTTGACCTGGAAAGTCACATCCACGGTATCGCCGTCGGCATCGACCTCGGGCACGCTGTTGATCTCCGCGAACGCGAACCCTTCGGCGCCGAGACGCTTGCGCAAGGCCTCAGCGGACTCGGTCATCGCGCTTTCCGAGTAATACTCGCCGGACTCAGCGGTCACCAGCTCACGCGCTTCGCTTTCGCCTATCTTGAGGTCGCCCGCAAAGCGAATTTCATCAAGCTTGTAGCGCTTGCCTTCATCAACATTGATAGTGATGAAGATGTCGGACTTGTCGGGGCTGATCGACACTTGGGAAGAGCTGATGTCGAAGTTGACGTAGCCGCGATCTAGGTAGAAGGAGCGTAGCGTCTCAAGATCGCCCGAGAGCTTGTCGCGAGAATATTCATCGTCGGAAAACCAGCCAAAGAACCATCCCGGCTTGTCTTCTAGCGCGAACAAGTCACGCAGGGTGTCATCGTCGAAGTCTTGATTGCCGACGAAGTTGATCTGGTGAATCTTGGCGACCGCACCCTCGTTGATGTCGATATGGACTTCGACGCGGTTGTTGTCGAGTTCCTCGACGCTGGTCTCGATATTGGCGCTATAACGGCCTTGAGATTGATAAAGCCGCTCGAGCTCGCGCTGGACCTCATCGAGTGTCGAACGCTGCAATACCTGGCCTTCATCGAGCCCGGCCTCGGTCATCCCCTTGCGAAGATCCTCATCGGCCACCTGAGAGTTGCCGTTGAGCTCGATGCTGGCGATGGTGGGACGCTCGACCACATTGACGATTAATACATCGCCATCACGAGAAAGCTCAATGTCGTCGAATAGGCCCGTATCGAACAGTTCCTGCGACGCCTCGGCCAATTCGCGGTCATCGACCTGGTCGCGCGCACTGACTGGAAAGGCATTGAACACCGATGCCGGCGATACGCGCTGCAGCCCTTCCACGCGAATATCTGAAATCTCGAAGGGGGCCGCCAGTGCCGCGGGAGTCGCGGTCAGCAGCAGCGCCGCCAATCCGATGGTCTTGATCTTCATGCAGTCGATTCGCTTTTCTCGAGTCCGCCCGCTCATGGAACAGGCACCTTATACATTTCCCTGGGTGACTGGCAAGGTCGTACCCCGCCTCGCAGTGACACCCGGGTCGCTCATCCTTACGGCCGACGACCGCTTACGACATGCCATTAACGGCCCACATTAAAGCTCGCTGGCGAGCCGCTCCACCACGACGCCTCTACAGACGCATCAAATCGAAATACAACGCCATCAACATCAATGAGCCCACCAAGGCGACACCGATGCGCAACCCAAAGGCTTGTACCGCCTCGGGCACCGGACGCCCCCGCACCGCTTCGATCAGGTAATAAACCAAGTGACCGCCGTCGAGCACGGGAATCGGCAAGAGATTGAGAACCCCCAGGCTAATCGATAAATAGGCCAGGAAGCTGATGAAGCTTTCCACGCCATTACGCGCGGAATCACCCGCGATGCGTGCAATCGTCACCGGACCCGACAGATTGGAGGGTGAGATCAGCCCTACCAGCATCTTGCGGATCGAATCCAGTGTGAGCAAGCTCATCTCGCCGGTCTTGCTCACCGCTTCACCGACGGCATCCAGCGGCCCATAGCGTATCTCGCGACGATAACGCTCGGGCCACTCGGTGGCTTGCACCCCGACGCCGATGTAACCCATCGCTGTGCCGTCTTCCTGCTCACGCGTGGCCGGCGTCAACATCACGTCGCGGCGCTCACCGTCACGCTCGACTCGCAGGGCAAGCGTCTTACCGGGGTTATCACGCACACGTTCTACGAATGCCATCCAATCCTCGACGGCGACACCATCGACACTGACGATGCGATCGCCCCTCTGCAGCCCGGCTTGCTGGGCACGCCCGTCGTTCAACACCTCTCCCAACACGGCGGGCAGCTCGGGACGCCACGGCGTCACCCCCAACGTGGCCAAGGGGCGTGGCGGATCCTGGCGTACCAACCAATCGCTGACGGGCACTTGATGGCGTTCCGGCGAGGCCGTCTCGGATTCACGCGTCGTGATCTCAAGCTCGCCATTGACGCCGATAGCCGCCACCAACTTGAGATTGACCTCCCCCCAGGAAGGCGTGCGCTCACCCTCGACGGCCACGATTTCCTGCCCGGACTGCAAGCCGCCACGGGCGGCCGGCGAGTCTGCGGCAATATCGCCGATCACCGGCGCTACCGTGGTGGTGCCATAGACGAACAGCGCCCAATAGGCGACGAAAGCGAGCAGGAAGTTGGCTGCAGGGCCGGCGGAGACGATGGCAATGCGCGCCCAGACACTTTTGCGATTGAATGCCTGCGCTTGCTCTTCCGGCGCCACCGGGCCCTCACGCTCGTCGAGCATCTTGACGTAGCCACCCAGCGGTATCGCAGCCACGGCGAACTCCGTGCCATGGCGGTCGACGCGCGACCATAACGGCTTGCCGAACCCTACCGAGAAACGCAGCACCTTGACGCCACAACGCCGCGCAACCCAAAAATGTCCGTACTCGTGGAAGGTGATCAACAGCCCCAGCACCACGATAACCGCCAGCAGATTCTCAATCACGCCCATGGGGGTCGCCCTCCTTCCTGCGGCTTGCCAAGCCCGCGCATCATGACGTGAACCGCGTCAATTGCCGTTCGGCCTCGTGCCGCGCCGCTTCGTCTGCGGCCAGCACCGCACTTAACTCATGCGCCGAATGTACCTCACAAGCCTCGCAGACCGCCGCCACGAGACGTGGAATATCCTCGAACCCTAGCCGCGTGTCGAGAAACGCCTCCACCGCCACTTCATTGGCGGCATTAAGCGTCGCCGGGGCAGTACCGCCCGCCGCCATCGCCTCACGAGCGAGACGCAGACAAGGGAAGCGTGCTTCATCGGGCGCTTCGAAATCGAGCCGCGCCACCTGAAACAAATCCAGCGGCGCCACGCCAGCATCGATGCGCTCGGGCCAGGCCAGCCCATAGGCGATCGGCGTACGCATATCGGGATTGCCCAGCTGCGCTATCACCGAGCCGTCACTATAGGCGGCCATGGAGTGAACGACGCTTTGCGGATGCACCACGACCTGAACCTGTTCGGGCTGCGCATCGAACAACCAGCATGCCTCGATCAGCTCGAGCCCTTTGTTCATCAGAGTGGCGCTATCCACCGAGATCTTACGGCCCATCGACCAGTTGGGATGCGCACACGCCTGCTCCGGCGTTACTGCCTTCAGTTGCGCCTGGGACCAGTCACGAAAGGGCCCCCCGGAAGCGGTCAACAACAACTGGGTCACGCCTTGGCGTGCCAACCCACCACGGTGCTCGGTGGGTAGACACTGATAAATGGCATTATGTTCAGAATCGATGGGCAACAATACCGCGCCATGACGTTCGACGGCCTCCATGAACAGCGCGCCGGACATTACCAGGGCTTCCTTGTTGGCAAGCAGCACGCGCTTGCCGGCACGCACCGCAGCCAACGTTGGCATCAAGCCGGCCGCCCCCATGATGGCGGCCATTACCACATCGCTGTCGGCGCTCCCGGCAACCTCCGATAGCGCCGCCTCGCCAGCGCGCACTTGGGTGTTGATACCGGCCTCAGTGAGAGCATCGCGTAACCAGGCGGCGTCGCGCTCCTCGCCGAGCACCGCGACCTCAGGGCGATGAACCAAGCATTGATCGCGCAGCGTTTCGCGCGAACGGTAGGCGGTCAAGGCATGCAGCCGATAACGCTGGGGGTGGCGGGCAATGACATCGAGGGTGCTCTTGCCGATGGAGCCGGTGGCTCCAAGCACGGTCACACGTTGTATCCGAGCACAATCGGCATATTCCATGTGTCACCTCAGCCCAACCATGGGCGCAACAATACGAAAAGCGGAATCGCGGCGGTCAAGCTGTCGATGCGATCGAGCACACCGCCATGTCCAGGCAGCAGGTGGCTTGAATCTTTCAAGCCGCGTTGGCGCTTGAGCATGCTTTCGAACAAATCGCCCAGCACCGATATCAACACCACTGGCAGCGCCAGAATCATCAGCCACAATGCGTTACTGCCAGCCTCTTCCTGCCACTGCGCGAAGATCAGGGCCAGGACTGCCACCGCCACCATACCGCCATAAACACCTTCCCAGGACTTCCCGGGGCTAACGTGTATAGCCAGCTTGCGGCGCCCGAACGCACGACCCGCGAAGTAAGCACCGATATCCGCCACCCAGACCAGTAAAAGCACGAACAGCAGCCACTCCGCGCCATCGCCGCGCAATTGCACGAAACCGATCCAGCACGGTAGCAGCACCCACAAGCCCATGCCCAGGCGCACCGCGCGACCTTGCCATTGCGCGTGTTGCTGGGGATAACTAACGACCCAATAGAGGTTGGCCAGCCAACCCAGCATTCCCAGCCACAACGGCCAGGGCTGATGCACAGCACCGCTCAGCCATAGAAGAAGCATCGCCACGGCGCATGAGGCTGCGAAGACAAAACGCGGCATCTGGCGCTCGTAACCAGCCAGGTTGGCCCACTCCCAGGCACCAATCAGCACGATCACGCCCGTGAACAAGGCAAAAGGAAGACCGGTGAGCCCAAACAAGCCGAGCAGTGCCAATGGCGCCAGGACCAGCGCCGTGAGGATACGTTGCCTAAGCACCATGCGCCTCGACTTGTTCTTGGGACATGCCAAAACGGCGTTGGCGTTCTTTATAGGCGTCCAGCGCAGCATCAAACGCCTCGGCACCGAAGTCCGGCCACAGCTCAGGGGTAAAATAGAATTCCGCGTAGGCCAGTTGCCACAACAAGAAGTTGGAAATCCGCTGCTCACCGCTGGTGCGGATGCACAAGTCGACCGGGGCTTCGTCGGCCAGGCTGATCTCGGCCCCTAGCGTTTCCTCGTCGATGGCGTCGGGCGACAACTCCCCGTCCGAGACCCGCTGCGCTAACCGTCGCGTGGCACTGGTAATATCCCAGCGGCCACCATAATTGGCAGCGACCACCAGATGAAGGCCCTGATTGTCGCGAGTCATGGCCTCGGCACGTTCGATGTATTGCTGGATGGACGTGGAAAACTCTTCGCGCTGGCCGATCACCGATAGGCGAATGCCGTGACCATGGAGCTTCTTCACCTCGCGCTTGAGCGCAATAAGGAAGAGCTCCATCAATGCATCAACCTCGGAGGCAGGGCGTTTCCAGTTCTCACTGGAGAAGGCGAACAAGGTCAGCGTGTCGATGCCTCGCTCGGCAGCGCGACGAATCACCGCGCGCACCGACTCGACACCCGCACGGTGTCCACGGATGCCAGACAGTCCACGCGCACGCGCCCAGCGATTGTTACCGTCCATGATGACCGCCACGTGGCGCGGCAGTTCGCCCGCACGGGAGGGAGAAAACGGCTGTGAGGTCATGGGATCCCGTATCATGGAGATCGACGGGAGCGACGTCCCGACGGTCACCTCTCAGACCTGCAGGAGGTCGTGTTCCTTGGTTTCCAGAAGCTTGTCGATTTCGGCGACATACTTGTCGGTCATCTTCTGGATCTCATCGATGGCGTGATGTTCATCGTCTTCGGTGATCTCTTTCTCCTTGAGGAGTGCCTTGAGGTCACCGTTGGCATCACGCCGCACGTTGCGGATCGCGACGCGCGCGTTTTCCGCCTCGCCACGCGCCTGCTTGATATAATTGCGGCGCGTTTCCTCGGTCAGTGGTGGCAAAGGCACGCGAATCACGTTACCCGCAGCGGCGGGGTTGAGGCCCAGATCGGAAGTCATGATGGCTTTCTCGACCTTAGGCACCATGCTCTTTTCCCACGGCACGACCGCCAGAGTTCGCGCGTCTTCCACATTGACGCTCGCCACCTGATTAAGCGGCATGTCAGCGCCGTAGTAATTCACGTGCACCGCATCCAGCAGGCTGGGATGCGCGCGCCCAGTACGGATTTTGTGGAAATTGGCGTTCAGCGCCTCGACGCTTTTCTTCATGCGCGCGTCGGCGTCTTTCTTGATATCGTTGATCACTTTTTCAGCCTCTATCTACCAGCGTTCCTTCCTTGCCCCCAACCACGAGGTTGAGCAAGGCCCCCGGCTTGGTCATATCGAACACGCGCACCGGCATGTCATGGTCCCGCACCAAGCAGATAGCGGTCAAATCCATCACACCAAGCTTCTGATCGAGCACGTCGTCGTAAGAGAGACGTTCGTACTTGGCGGCATCGCTGTGCTTGACCGGATCCTTATTGTAAACACCATCCACCTTGGTGGCCTTAAGCACTACATTGGCATCGATCTCGATGCCGCGCAGGCAAGCCGCCGAGTCGGTAGTAAAGAACGGGTTACCGGTCCCCGCAGAGAAAATCACCACGTCCCCCGAAGTCAGGTAACGGATGGCGGTACGCCGGTCGTAATGCTCGACGACGCCGCTCATGGGAATCGCCGACATTACCCGCGAGCGAATATTGGAACGCTCCAGGGCGTCACGCATCGCCAAGGCGTTCATGACAGTCGCCAGCATCCCCATGTGATCGCCGGTGACACGCTCCATGCCCGCCGCGTGTAGCGCCGCCCCACGGAACAAATTGCCGCCGCCGACCACGATCCCCACCTGGACCCCGATCCCGACCAACTGGCCGATTTCCAGCGCCATGCGATCGAGCACCTTGGGATCGATTCCGAACTCGTGCTCGCCCGTCAGGGCTTCGCCGGACAGTTTCAACAGAATGCGCTTGTACTTCGACTTCTCGTTACGCTCTTGGGAAGCGGCGTTACGATCGGTGGGAACAGACATTCGGACTCTCCTCGTCTCAGCGGACTGTATCGGCGTGGGTAGGAACGGCTCGGCCAGGCAACGGCCGGATACGCGAAGGCGTGCGCAACCGCGCACGCCAACGACAGCACAGGCACATGGCAGCTTAGCTGCGACGCGCCTGATCCATGACTTCCTGAGCGAAGTCGACTTCTTCCTTCTCGATGCCTTCGCCCACTTCGAAGCGGGTGAAGCTGACCACTTCGCCACCCGCAGCCTTCACATATTCGGCCACGGTCTGATTGGGATCCTTGACGAAAGGCTGCTGAGTCAGGCTATTTTCGGCCAAGTACTTCTTCAGGCGCCCCTGAACCATCTTCTCGGCGATTTCCGCCGGCTTGCCGGCCATATCCGGCTGCGCCAGGATGATCGCCTTTTCGCTGTCCAGCTCTGCCTGAGGCATGTCTTCCGGATGCGCAGCACTCGGGTTGATCGCCGCCACGTGCATGGCAATATCCTTGGCCACGTCGGCGTTGCCGGCGCTGAGAACGGTCAGCACGCCGATACGGCTACCGTGCACATAGGCACCTACGACACCACCTTCCGGGGCGTCGACGACAACCGCGCGACGCACGCTGATGTTTTCGCCGATCTTCTGCACCAGCTGTTGACGCGCGTCTTCCAGCCCACCTTCCATCAGGCTCGCCACGTCTTCGCTCTTGGTTTCGAACACCTTGGCGATGACTTGGTCGGCGAAAGCGGTGAAGTTATCATCGCGCGCCACAAAATCGGTCTCGGAGTTGACCTCGAGCATCACACCGTAAGAACCGTCGTCGGCGACACGCGTCACCACGGCCCCTTCGGCTGCCGTACGATCGGCTTTCTTGGCCGCTTTAAGGCCGGAGTTCTTGCGCAGATTTTCGATGGCGGTTTCGATGTCACCGTCGGCTTCGGTCAGAGCTTTCTTGCACTCCATCATGCCGAGACCGGTGCGCTCGCGCAGTTCCTTGACCAGAGATGCGCTGATAGCTGCCATGGTAAATACCTCTGAATGTGGTTCGACGTCTGGTGGAAACGCTGCCTCGTCGTCGGCACGGTTTGAGCGTGACTTGGCGTGACATGCACGCGCACGCGCGACGCGCGACCAGCATCTCCTTTGAATGAAGAATTCCTTCAGGGTTCACCGCCCTTGCATCCGGACGGTGAAAAGGGGGCTTATAGCCCCCTTTTAGTCCGTGCCGCGCCGCCTTCACGGGCTGCCTAGTGTCTCATCGCTCGCGTGCGAGCGTCAGCACGGACCCACCACCATTACTCGGCGGCGGCTTCGTTCGCTTCGCTTGCCTCATCCGTCACTTCGACGAACTCGCTAGCGCTGTTGCCCTTGGCCTGCACACAGGCGTCGGCGACGGCCTGAGTGTAGATCTGAAGGGCGCGAATGGAGTCGTCGTTCCCCGGGATCACGTAGTCGACACCGTCCGGATTGGAGTTGGTATCGACCACACCGATGACCGGGATGCCCAACTTGTTGGCTTCGTTGATCGCGATGCGCTCGTGATCGACGTCGATCACGAACAGCGCGTCCGGAAGACCGCCCATGTCCTTGATACCACCGACGCTACGCTCGAGCTTGTCTTGCTCGCGGGTCGCCATCAGGACTTCTTTCTTGGTCAGCTTCTCGAACGTGCCATCTTCGTGCATGGCTTCAAGCTCGCGCAGACGCTTGATCGACACGCGAATGGTCTTGAAGTTCGTCAGCATGCCGCCCAACCAGCGATGGTTGACGAACGGCTGACCAGCACGACGGGCCTCTTCCTTGACGATCTTGCTGGCCGCACGCTTGGTGCCGACGAACAAGACCTTGTTGTTGGAAGCCACCATCTTCTCGACGACGGCGAGCGCGTCGTTCAGCGCCGGCAGCGTGTGCTCGAGGTTGATGATGTGGATCTTGTTGCGTGCACCGAAGATGTATTTGCTCATCTTCGGATTCCAGTAACGGGTCTGGTGACCGAAGTGAGCGCCTGCCTTGAGCAGGTCACGCATATTGACTTGTGCCATGGATGACTCCTGAATCGGGTTAGGCCTCCATACACCCCATGGATCCGACCACGACGACACAAATGTCGCCCCGGCACCCGGGACCATGTGACGGTGCATGTGTGTTTTCAAGGCGTTATCATTTCACCTACTAGCCTCACCGCACCAATGTCTCGGCCGAGCCGAACGCGCTAGGCGGCGATTGCAGTAAGGCGCGCGGCTTTATACCATAGATCGATTCCAAGATGAAGTCGCTCCCGGTTGCCGCGCTTGGTGACTGCGCGCATGTGCTGCGTCTCGCGCCAGCCTGGGCGCCGAGACTATAGGCCAGGAGCCACCCCGACGCCAGACCCGAACCCTCCGAATTCGAGATCGCATGAACATTCCTATCAAAACCGCCGACGAAATCGAAAAAATGCGCGAAGCCGGCCGCCAGGCCGCTTCGGTACTGGAAATGATCACGCCCCACGTGGTGGCCGGCGTGACCACCGGCGAGATCGACCGGCTGTGCCACGAATACATCGTGGACGAGCTGGGC
Organism: Chromohalobacter canadensis; assembly: GCF_029544075.1. Lineage (GTDB taxonomy): Bacteria > Pseudomonadota > Gammaproteobacteria > Pseudomonadales > Halomonadaceae > Chromohalobacter > Chromohalobacter canadensis_A. The sequence goes on from NZ_JAJQJH010000004.1 coordinate 145,227, forward strand.
TCCACGCCCGCGCCGCTCAACTATCATGGCTTTCCTTACGCCACCTGCACCTCGATCAATCATGTCGTCTGCCATGGCATGCCGGATTTCGCCAAGAAGCTCAAAAAGGGCGATATCATGAATCTGGACATCACGGTCAAGACCGCCGATGGCTATCACGGCGATTCCAGCATGATGTTCGTGGTCGGCGACAGCATCCAGGGCGGCCGCCTGGCCCGCATTACCCAAGAATGCCTGTACAAGAGCATCGCCCAGGTGCGCCCTGGCGTACATCTCTCCGAACTGGCGCGCACGATCCAGCAGCATGCCGAAAGCAACGGCTATTCGGTGGTGCGCGATTTCTGCGGCCACGGCATCGGCGCCGGCTTCCACGAAGACCCGCAGTTCTTGCATTACGACGGTTACGAACCCAATGCCGATATCGCGCTGGCCGAAGGCATGTGCTTTACCATCGAGCCCATGATCAACGTCGGCGACTATCGCACCAAGGTACTGCGCGACGGCTGGACGGCAGTGACCAAGGACAAAAGCCTATCGGCCCAGTGGGAACACACGCTGCTGGTCACCGCGACCGGCGTCGAGGTACTCACCGCGCGCAGTGACGAGGACCTCAGCTTCCTCGAGGCGTAAGTGCCACCGTTCAACCGGTCACCCGACGTAACGCGCGAACAGGAGTGCCACGCGAATGCTGCTTCATCACTATCGCTTCGTGCCCGACGAGACGCTGTTCGATGCGTCCGCCTTCCGCGAAGCGCTAGCCGCCAGTCGCACGCCGATCGTCGTGTTCAAGGACGCGCTACGCGAGTTGCAAGCGCGCCTGGACGCACGCTTTCATGCCGGCAGCGACATTCGCGACCTGGTCCATGGCCGTGCCTGGTGCCTGGACCAGCTGCTGGGCATCGCCTGGGAGCGCTATGACTGGCCCGACGATGGCATCGCCCTGCTTGCCGTCGGCGGTTATGGTCGCGGCGAGCTGCACCCGCATTCCGACATCGACTTGTTGCTGCTGCTCGAACACGATGACGATACCCCCTACCGCGAGGGGTTGACCGGTTTCATCACCTTCTTGTGGGACATCGGCCTGGAAATCGGCCATAGCGTGCGCTCACTGGCCGATTGCGAGCGCGAGGCGCGTGCGGACCTCACGGTCATCACCAACCTACTGGAATCACGCACGCTCGCCGGCCCCGAGCACCTACGCGAAACGATGCGCGGGCGCCTCTCCAACGAAGCGATGTGGCCAAGCGATGCTTTCTTCGAGGCCAAGTGGCAGGAGCAGATCGCCCGACACTACCGCTACAACAACTCCGAGTACCACCTCGAGCCCAACATCAAGAGCTCGCCAGGTGGGCTACGCGACATCCAGATGATCGGCTGGGTGGCCAAGCGCCACTTCGGTGAGTTGCGCTACGAGGACGTCGTCGCCCAGGGCTTCATGAACGACGCCGAGTTGCGCATTCTCAGCCAGGGCCAGTCCTTCTTGTGGCAGGTGCGCTATGCGCTGCACATGCTCAACGGCCGGGCCGAAGACCGCCTGTTGTTCGACCATCAGCGCGCCATCGCCGAGCTGTTCGGCTATCGAAACACGCCAGAGCGTCTCGCCGTCGAACAATTCATGAAGCGCTACTACCGCCATGTCACCGCACTGGCGGGACTCAATGACATGCTGCTTCAGCATTTCGACGAGGTCATCCTGCGCGCCCACGAGACGCCGGATATCACCCCCCTCAACGCGCGCTTCGAGATTCGCGGCGGCTATATCCAGGTGCGACACGCCAACGTATTTCGCCACCGCCCCGGCGCCTTGCTCGAGCTCTTCTTGTTGATGGCTCAGCATCCCGAGATCGAGGGTGTACGTGCCGAGACCATTCGTCTGATCCGCGATCATCGCCACTTGATTGACGAGAGCTTTCGCGACGACCTGCGCCACCAGAGCCTATTCATGGAACTGCTGCGTAGCGGAGGCAACATTCCGCGCCAACTGCGGCGCATGAACCGTTACGGCATCCTCGGCAAGTACCTGCCCGAGTTCGGTCAGGCCGTGGGACTGATGCAGCACGACCTGTTCCACCTCTATACCGTCGACGCCCACACATTGCGCCTGCTGAAGTTCGTGCAACGCTTCCGCGAACCCGAAGGTCACGAGGACTTCCCCGTCGCCGCGACCCTGGTGCATCAATTACCCAAGCTCGAACTGCTATGGATCGCCGGGCTCTATCACGATATCGGCAAGGGGCGCGGTGGCGATCATTCCCAACTCGGGGCCATCGATGCCACCGCCTTCTGTGAGCGTCATGGCCTCTCGGCGCGCGATACGCGCCTCGTAGCTTGGCTGGTCGAACATCACCTGCTGATGTCCAAGACCGCCCAGAAACGCGATATTTCCGACCCCGACGTCATTCATGAATTCGCGTTGGCGATGCGTGACGAGGTCCACCTCGATTACCTATACGTGCTCACCGTGGCCGACATCACCGCCACCAATCCTTCGTTGTGGAACGGCTGGCGCGCCGCCTTGCTGCGTCAGTTGCATACCGAAACCAAGCGCGCCCTACGGCGTGGCCTCGACCATGCCATCGACCGCGACGAATGGGCCCGTGAGTCACGCGAAGAAGCCCGTGGCCTGCTCGGCACGGTGGGCATCGATACCGCCAGCGCAGACGCCTTGTGGGCGTCTTTCGGCGACGATTATTTCCTGCAGTACGCGCCCAGCGAGATCATCTGGCAGACTCAAGGAATCCTCGAGCACCAGCCCTCGGAGCTGCCGCTGATCCTCGCCAACGCGCCCACCGAGGACATGGCCGAGGGCGGCACCAAGGTGTTCATCCATACCCGCTCGGTCAACGACCTGTTCGCTGCCACCGCCGCCGCCATGGAGCAGCTAGGACTGTCGATCCATGACGCGCGCATCGCCACGTCAAGCAATGACTGGACGCTCAACACCTTCATCGTGCTCGACGACGAAGGCGAACCGATTCGCGACCCGCAGCGCCTCGAGGAAATCCGCCACCATCTGGTGGAAGAGCTCGACGACCCGGCCGACTATCCGCGTATCGTCACACGCCACACCTCGCGCCAGCTCAAGCACTTCAAGGTACCCACCCGGGTAACGATCGAACAAGACGAAGCCAACGCCCGTACCATCGTCGAGCTCATTGCCCCCGACCGCCCTGGCCTGCTGGCCCGCGTGGGACGTATCTTCATGGAGCAGAACATCGCCCTCTCGGCAGCCAAGATCGCCACCCTGGGCGAACGCGTCGAGGACGTATTCTTCATCACCGATAAAACTGGCGAGCCACTCACCGACCCCGAGCGCCAGTCGCAGCTACGCGAAAGTCTGTGCGAGACGCTCGACGTCTGAACCAGCCTCATTTGAGGCCCTTGGCCGGCTTGCCTATAATCGGGCCCTCCCGATGGCGCCGCGCGCCTTCATAATAACGCCATGTCCGCGACGCCGGACTCGCTGCTGGATTACCGATGAATCCCGATCTCGACGCCCTCAAGCCGTATCCCTTCGAGAAGCTTGCCGCCCTCAAGGCCGAGGTAACGCCGCCCGCGCTATCGCCCATCGCGCTGTCCATCGGCGAGCCGCGTCATGCGCCGCCGGCGGCCGTGCTCGAGGCACTGCGTCGCTTTGAGGGCGAGGTCGCGCGCTATCCGGCCACGGCGGGGCTGCCCGAATTGCGCGACGCCATCGCCCGGTGGGCGACGCAACGTTACGCGCTGACACCCGGCTCGCTCGACCCCGAGCGCCACGTGCTGCCGGTCACCGGCACCCGCGAGGCGATCTTCGCCTTCGTCCAAGCCACACTGGATCGCACGCGCCCCGCCAAGGTGGCGATGCCCAACCCGTTTTATCAGATCTACGAAGGCGCGACCTTATTGGCCGGCGGCGCGCCGCTGTATCTCGATTGCGCCCCAGAAAACGGCTGCCTGCCCGATCTCGACGTCGTACCCGCCGCTACCTGGCGCGACGTGCAATTGGTCTTCGTCTGTTCACCGGGCAACCCCACCGGTGCCGTCACGCCGCTGGCCGAGTATCAAAAACTGATCGCCCTGGCCGACGAACACGACTTCCTCATCGCCTCCGACGAATGCTATTCCGAGCTCTATCTCGACGAAAGTGCACCGCCGCCGGGGCTGCTCGAGGCCTGCCGCTCGCTGGGACGCGACGACTACCGCCGCTGTCTGGTGTTTCATTCGCTGTCCAAGCGCTCCAACCTGCCTGGGTTGCGTTCGGGCTTCGTGGCTGGCGATGCCGAGTTGATCGACCCCTTCAAGCGCTATCGCACCTATCACGGCTGCGCGATGCCGCTGACCACCCAGCATGCCTCGATCGTCGCCTGGGAGGACGAAGCGCACGTGCAGGCCAACCGCGATGCCTATCGCGAAAAATTCAGCGCGGTGGGAAAGATTCTGGCACCGGTGATGGATTTCCCCACGCCGCGCGCTAGCTTCTATCTGTGGCCGGCGGTGCCCGGCGGCAACGATGAAGCCTTCGCCCGCGACCTGTTTGCCGAGGAACACGTCACCGTGCTGCCTGGGCGCTACATGTCGCGTGACGGTGCCCACAGCAACCCCGGTGCGGGGCGCGTGCGCCTGGCGCTGGTCGCCGAGCTCGACGCCACCATCGAAGCGGCACAGCGCATCCGACGCTTCATCGAGCGCCGCGCCTGATCCATCGCGCCACACTACAACCACTCATGAGGAGGCCGTCATGGTTACGCTCTACGGCATCAAGACCTGCGACACCTGCCGCAAGGCACGCCGCACACTCGACGACCTGGGCATCGCGTATCGTTATCATGACCTGCGCGAGGACGGCCTCGACGCCGCGCGCCTCGATGCTTTCCTGGCCCGCAGCGACTGGAGCACGCTCCTCAACACGCGCAGCACCACCTGGCGCGGATTGGACGACGCTGACAAGCGCGATCTTGACGCCGATCGGGCCCGCGCGTTGTTGCTGGCGCATCCGACGCTGCTCAAGCGCCCCGTGCTGGAAACGCCGGATCATTTCCTGGTGGGCTTCAAGGCCGACGCCTATCGCGCTCTTCAGGCGGCCTAACGCCTACCGGCATTACACGTATCACTGACCTTTTTCATCAAACCTTCGAGGACTTCCCATGCTGAGCTTCGCTCTCGGAATCGGCCACCAGAACACCCAAGGTGAGTGGTTGGACGTCTACTACCCGACGCCGCTGCTCAACCCCGATGACGCCATGGTCGCAGCGGCGCGCAAGGCGCTGAACGCGCCGGCAGGCAACGCCGTGGTCAGCTTCTTGCCCGAGCACTGCCAGGCGCTCGCCGAGGCACTGCATCAGGCCGGCGGTACCGAACAAGCCGAATTGGCCGACGCCTTCGCCGCTGGCCAGCGGCCGCTCGTCGCCGTCTTCCTCGACGAAGATAATGCGCCGGCCAGCGTGCCCGAGGTCTACCTCAAGCTGCACCTACTCTCGCATCGGCTGGTCAAGCCTCACGGCATCAAGCTCGACGGCATGTTCGGCCTGCTCAAGAACATCGCCTGGACCAACGAGGGTCCCATCGATGTCGACGAAATTGGCGCACGGCGCCTCAAGGCGCGCCTCGAAGGCCGCCCGCTCACGGTCGACTGCGTCGACAAGTTCCCCAAGATGGCCGATTACGTAGTGCCCAAAGGCGTGCGCATCGGTGACACCGCTCGCGTGCGCCTGGGCGCTTACCTCGGCGAGGGCACTACGGTCATGCATGAAGGCTTCTGCAACTTCAATGCCGGCACCGAAGGCCCGGGCATGGTCGAGGGACGTATTTCCGCCGGTGTGGTGATCGGCAAGGATTCGGATCTCGGCGGTGGCTGCTCGACCATGGGCACCCTCTCGGGCGGCGGCAACATCATCATCTCCATCGGTGAGGGTTGCCTGATCGGCGCCAACGCCGGCATCGGCATCCCGCTGGGCGACCGCTGCACGGTGGAGGCCGGTCTTTACGTCACTGCCGGTGCCAAGATCGCCGTGCTCGACGATCAGGGCGAGCTGGTGCAGACCGTCAGCGGTCGAGATCTGGCCAACCAGAGCGATCTGCTGCTGCGTCGCAACTCGCAAAACGGCCGCATCGAGTGCCTGACCAACAAGAGTGCCGTGGCGCTCAACGAGGCACTGCATGCCCACAACTGATCGCACCACGCCAGCTTCGCCGACCCTGGCGCTGGCCTTCGAGTTGCTGCGTCGTCGTTCGGTGACCCCGGACGACGCCGGTTGCCAGGCGCTGATGATCGCGCGTCTGGAGCAGCTGGGATTTCATGTCGAACGCTTGCGTATCGGCGAGGTCGACAACTTCTGGGCCACCCGCGGCGATAGCGGCCCCATGCTGATGTTCGCCGGGCATACCGATGTAGTACCCACCGGCCCCGAAAGCGACTGGGAATATCCGCCCTTCGAGCCGTGCATCGACGCCACAGGCATGCTTTGCGGACGTGGCGCGGCGGACATGAAAGGCAGCCTGGCGGCGATGATCACCGCCGTGGAAGCCTTCCTTGCCGCGCACCCGGCGCACCCCGGTCGCATCGGCTTTCTGATCACCGCCGACGAGGAAGGCCCCGCCGTTCACGGGACCCGAGCGGTGGTCGAGCACTTGCGTGAACGCGGCATCGCCCCGGATTACTGCATCGTCGGCGAACCCTCGTCCAGCGAACGCGTGGGCGATACCTTAAAGAATGGGCGCCGCGGTTCGCTGGGTGGCGTGCTGCGCGTCAAGGGCGTCCAGGGCCATGTCGCCTACCCGCATCTGGCACGCAATCCCGTGCACGAGGCGATCCCGGCATTAGCCGCGCTGGCCGCCGAGCATTGGGATACCGGCAACGACTTCTTCCCCGCGACCAGCTTCCAGATATCCAACCTCCAGGCCGGTACAGGGGCGACCAACGTGATTCCCGGTCAACTGGAAGTGGTCTTCAATTTCCGCTTCTCCACGGAGGTCACCGCCGAGGCGTTGAAGACGCGCACCGCCGAGATCCTGGATGATTTTGCGCTCGACTACACGCTCGACTGGACGCTCAACGGTGACCCCTTCCTCACCACCGGGGGCGCCCTGGTCGATGCCACCGTGGCCAGCGTGGAAGACATGCTCGGCTATCGGCCGCAGCTGTCGACCGGCGGTGGCACCTCGGATGGCCGATTCGTCGCCACGCTGGGCGCGCAAGTCATCGAGCTGGGCCCGACCAACGCCACGATACACAAGGTCGACGAACGCATACGCGCCGCCGACCTGGAGACGCTAAGCCGTCTCTATACGACCATCATGCAACGCTTGCTTACCTGAGGTCCGCCGTGGAGCGCTACCCCGACATCGAGATCTACCTGGCCGACGCCGACATCGAGACCGTGCAACGCTGGCTCGCCGGGCACTTCGACGAACCGCCCACGCTGGTCAAGCGCGGCAAGGCCCAATGGCAGGCACGAGCACGCCATGCCGACAGCGAGGTGCCAATCCTGTTGGTGACCCAGGCCGCCGATGGTTTCGCCAGTCTGTGGTTCGACAGTCCGCATACCCCCTGGCCGCGCGATGTGGACTGCGCACGTGATGCCGCGCGGGCACTTGGCTGCGAGGTACGTTGCTCGTTGGGTGGTTGGCAGCCCGGCGACGAGCCGGACCGCTTCTGGCGCGTCCGCGCGGACGGCGAGGAAGGCGCTATCGACTGGCCAGACTCGGGACAATAGACGACGCTGCACGTTGCCCGCTTCGTGCCCCAGCACATACCCGACAAGGACGCTCTTTCATGGCGGAATCCAAACCGGTCATCTATGCCGCCATGGGCGGTAACCTGCTGATCGCGATCACCAAGTTCGTGGCGGCCGCATTCACCGGTAGTTCGGCAATGCTCTCCGAGGGCATTCACTCGGTGGTCGACACCGGCAATCAGGTGCTTTTGCTGCTCGGCATGAAACGTGCCAGCCGCCCGCCCAGCGAACAGTTCCCCTTCGGCCATGGCAAGGAGGTCTACTTCTGGAGCTTCGTGGTCGCCATCCTGATCTTCGCCGTGGGTGCGGGCGTATCGATCTACGAAGGGATCCAGCACATTCTGCATCCCGAGCCGATGACGTCGCCCCTGGTCAATTATATCGTGCTGGGACTGGGCATTCTTTTCGAAGGCGCCTCATGGGCCTTCGCACTGAATGCATTCCGCAAGACCAAGGGCAAGTGGAGCTATGTGCAGGCCGTGCGGCGTGGCAAGGACCCTTCGATGTTCGTGGTGGTGTTCGAGGATTCCGCCGCGCTACTTGGCTTGATCGTCGCCCTGGTGGGCATATGGTTGAGCCAAGCGACCGGCAATCCGATTTTCGACGGTATCGCCTCGGTAGTCATCGGCTTTGTCCTGGGCGGCACGGCGATCTGGCTGGCCGCCGAGACCAAGGGGCTTTTGATCGGCGAAAGCGCCAACCGTCACGTGGTCGAGGCCATTCGCCAGTTGGCCGGCCAAGCCGATGGCGTGGAAGCGGTCAACGAAGTACTGACCATGCACATGGGGCCGGATTTCATCCTCGTTACCTTGAGCATCCGCTTTCAGCGGGGATTGCCCGCCGAACGCATCGAGCGTGCCATTGCCGATCTGGACCGCGCGATCAAAGCCGAAGAAAGCATGGTCAAACGCGTGTTCGTCGAGGCAGAGGCGCGGGCCGATGTGGATGCCCCGCCGCCTAATGACAGCACGTAGTCCCCCACGTGAAACGCCCCGTCCGATGCAACCGGACGGGGCGTTATCATGCCTGCGTGGCAGGATCTGCGGTCAGGAAATCACGGTCACATCATCGGCCTGCAGGCCACGTTCGTTCTCGATGACGTGGTAGCGGACCTTCTGACCTTCCGCGAGCGTGCGATGTCCCTTGCCACGGATGGCACGAAAATGCACGAACACGTCCTCGCCGCTATCGCGGGTGATGAAACCGTACCCTTTGTTGACATTGAACCACTTCACTTCGCCAATCTCGCGGTCGTCGTTCTCCAACTCGGCGAGATGCGCCAGCTGCCGCGACTGCGGGGCCAGGGCTTGCGTGCTCAGCGTTCCCAGCAACAGCAGCACGAACACGGCCAAGGCCGTGGCACTATAGGCGATGGCGATGCCATCGGCCTCCAGCAGCAAGGAAAACTCCAGTACGCTGCCGGTCAGCGTCACGAACAGTGCGATCAACAGTGGAGAAGGAATGGCCAACAGGACACTGATGAGACTACAACGTAGGAATATCTTACGATTCATGGACCTCGATATCTCTTGTTGTCCGATGGAAATGCTCCTTGGCGCCTGAGCGCGTAAAGAGCCGACATGAGTTGCGCAGTAACTACGCAACGTGATGAACACAACTTTTGAACACAATGCTTTTGAACGCATTGCATAAGGTGCCAGAAATGAACGGTGACACGCCGTCGAAGGATTCTAGCATGACCGAGGACACCACGCGCGACCGCCTCGACGCACTGGAGTCCCGGCTCGCCTATCAGGAAGACTGGCTGGACACGCTCGACCGTGCCCTGGCCGCACAGGACCGCCGCGTGGTCCAGCTAGAACGCACCAATGACATGCTACGCGAACGCCTGAGGAACCTGCGTCAAAGCGTCGATCATATGAGCGACGATGACGCCCCGACGCCTAGCGACGAGATTCCTCCACATTACTGAACGACTGCTTTGCTGAACGACTACTGCCCCGGCCGTTGGTCCATGAATCAAGCGTGCTGGGGCTTTTTCAGTAGCAGAATCAACGGCGCCACCAACAGGTATAGCGCGCCCAGCCACAGGAAAATATCGTTGTAGGCCATGACCATGCTCTGCTCGAGCAGGGTCCGCGCCATCATCTCGACCGAGGCCGTCTGTGGGTCGCCGGTCGACGCCAGCAGCTGCTGATACTGCGCCTGGGTCGCGTTGACCACCTCGCGGCCTTGATCGATGGCGGGGATCAACTGATTCCAGTGGTAGTCCTCCCGCCAGTCGCGAATCGTATCCAGCAGCGCCAGGCCCACCGCCCCACCAAGATTGCGCATCACGTTGAACAGACCGCTGGCATTGCCGACCTCGCTCGGCGGCAAGGTGCCGAAAGCAATGCGCGAGGTCGGGATCAAGCACATCACCAATCCCACGCCGCGCACCACCTGCGGCCAGAAGAACGTGTCGAAGCCCGATTCGGCGGTCAGGTTGGCATTCATTACCGTACCGATACCGGTCAACAGCATACCCAGCAACAGCAAGGCACGCAGGTCGACCTTGTCCGAGGCACGCCCCACTAGCGGCGCGGTCAAAAACATCGCCACCCCGGTCACGATCATGACCTCGCCGATCTGTAAGGCCGAATAGCCACGCACGTTACCCAGAAACAGCGGCAGCAGATACACAAGGCCATACAAGCCGATCCCCACCACGAACCCTAGCCACGCCCCCACGGCGAAGTTGAGATTGACGAAGGCACGCAAGTCGACGATGGGATGACGGTGGCGTAGAGCGCGCCAGAAGAACCCCACCGAGGTGAGCGCGCAGACGATGGCGGCGATGAGGATCGTACGGCTGGCGAACCAGTCATCGCCAGGGCCTTCTTCCAGCGAAAACTCCAGCGTGCCTAGAAACAGGGCCAAAAGCGCCAGGCCGATGAGATCGAGATGGCGCAGCGCCCGATGGTCGGGACGGTCGATATCCAGCAACCGCCACACCGCCAGCGAGACCAGCACGCCAGGCACGAGATTGGCGAGAAACAGCCAATGCCAGCTCGCGAACTCGGTGATGTAACCGCCCACGGTGGGCCCGATCGACGGGGCCAGAGTCGCCACCAGGCCCATCACACCCTGCACCGTTCCCATCATGCGCCGCGGAAAGACACTGAAGCTAATGGCATAGGCGATAGGGATCATCGCCCCGCCCATGAAGCCTTGAATGGCGCGCAGCACGATCAGCGATTCGATGGAATTCGCCATGGCGCAGCCGAGGCTCGCCAGCGTGAAGCCCAGGCACGAGGTCACGAGCGCGACTCGGGTGGACAGAATCCGCGTCAGCATGCCCGACAGCGGAATCATGATGATCTCGGCGATCAGATAAGAGGTCTGAACCCAAGAGATTTCATCGGCGCTGGCCGAAACGCCGGCCTGGATCTCGTTGAGGGAACTGGCGACGATCTGGATATCCAGAATCGCCATGAACATACCGAACACCGCCGCCACGAAGGCCAGTTGGGTGCGTCGTGACGGGGCTTCCTGCGGGCCCGACGAGTCGGTTGCGGTCGCCTCGGCCATTTAGTCGTCGCCCTCGGGGTCGAGGTCGCGCGTATCCACCGACGGCACCACCGAGAGGCCATCGCGCAAGCGCTCCAGGGCATCATCCGGCCCCGTCACGCGAATACGCACCGGCACTCGCTGGACGATCTTGTTGAAGTTGCCGGTGGCGTTATCTTGTGGCAACAGACTGAAGCGCGAGCCCGTGGCAGGCGCCAAGCTATCGACGACGCCCTCGAACTCGGTATCGGGATAGGCATCGACGTGCAACGACACCGACTGCCCCGGCCGCATGCGTGCGGTCTGGGTTTCCTTGTAATTGGCAATGACGTAGGCCGAGCGAATCGGCACCAATTGCATCAAGGTCAACGACGGCTGGGCCAGCGTGCCGACCTCGACCGTCTTGTTGCCGATCACGCCATCCACCGGCGCCGTCAGACGCGTCTTGTCGAGTTGGTGGCGAGCGTTATCGACATCGGCCCGGGCGGACTCGATGTTGGCCTTGGCACTGTCGCTTTCGGCCTCGAGCACGTCGAGCTGCTTGCGTGACGACGACAACGTGGCACGCCGCGCCGCGAGCGTCGCTTCCGCAACCTGAACCGCCGCTTGGTCGTCCTGATACTCTTGCTGAGAAGCATAGTTCTTCTCGGCCAGGCGCTTCGAGCGTTCGAGATGCAAGCGTGCCTGCTCGAGATCCGCCTGCGCCGACGTCACCTGGGCCTTGGCTTCGTCGATCGACGCACGTTGCTGCTCGACTTGGCGATCGGCACTGACAGCGTTGGCTTGGGCCACGGCCAACGCCGCCTGGGCTTGGGCAAGTTGAGACTTGGCATCGCTGGGGTCGAGCTTCACCAGAATATCGCCGGCCTCGACGCGCTGGTTGTCGGACACTGCGACCTCGTCGACACGCCCGCTGACCTCGGCGCGCACCGCCACACTGTCGGCATGCACGTAAGCGTTATCGGTCTCTTCGAAGAAGCGGCCGGTCTGCCACCAATGTATCCCCCAAGCGAGGGCCGCCAGCACCAACACGACCAATGCCAGCGCCGTATAAAGTCGCTTCTTGATTTTCATAACTCGCGTTCACCGGACGGTCTACAGGGGCGAGTAGGATACACTAATTTGCCCCCACGACGCTTGAGGACACACCGACGAAACGACGCCTCCGCGCCCGATGGGCGATGTCGCTATACGGCGAAGATGATAGCATTCGCAGTTGCCAGCGCGTCTCACCCGCATCTCATCGCCGCCCGCCAAAGGAACGTGACATGCCACTCTTCGGTAGCCGACCGGCCTTCTTCTTCCGTTCCCGACACCGTCGGCATGTCGACCCCTGGAGCCTGGTGACGCTTGGCGTTGCACTGAGCGTGGCCCTGCCGGTCATCACGGTCCTCGTGCACGTGCTGATCCCTTCGCGGGCGATCTGGGCGCATCTCGCGGACACCGTGCTCACCGGGTACCTCACCAACACCCTCTGGCTGGCGCTGGGCGTCGGCATCGGCACGACCGTCATCGGAACCGGCACCGCCTGGCTGATCGCCATGTGCCGCTTTCCGGGCCGCCGCGTCTTCGAGTGGGCGCTGCTGTTGCCCCTGGCCGTGCCCACTTACGTCATCGCCTACGCCTATACCGACTTCCTGCAGTACGCCGGCCCCCTGCAAAGCGAACTGCGCGCGCTCTTCGGCTGGGACCACGGGGACTACGTCTTTCCCAATATCCGCTCGCTGGGCGGCGCCACGCTGCTGATCACCCTGGTGCTCTACCCCTACGTCTACCTGCTCACCCGCGCGGCATTCCTCGAACAGTCGGCCTGCGTGCTGGATGTGGGGCGCACGCTGGGGCGTGGTCCCTGGCGACTGTTCACGACGGTCGCCGTACCACTGGCGCGACCGGCGATCATCGGCGGCGTCTCTCTGGTATTGATGGAAACGCTCAACGAGTTCGGCGCGGTGCAGTACTTCGGCGTGGACACCTTCACCACGGGGATCTATCGCACCTGGTTCGGCATGGGCGAACCCGTCGCCGCCGCGCAACTGGCCGCCTGCCTGCTGGCCTTCGTGATCATCGTGGTCGCCCTGGAACGCCTCTCGCGCGGCCGCCGTCGATACTTCCACACCACCGGCCGCTATCGCCAATTGCCGGAGTTCACCCTCCGCGGCTGGCATGCCGGGGGCGCCTGCCTCGCCTGTGCCTTGCCCATCGGCATCGGCTTCGTGCTGCCCGGCGCCATTCTCGCCGACCTCGCCCTGGATACGGGCGATGACGTTCTAGGCGCCCGCTTCCTAGACTACGCCGGCAACAGCCTCATGCTCGCGGCACTCGCGGCACTGGTCGCCGTGGGTCTCGCGCTCGTGCTCAGCTATGGCGTGCGCCTGCATCCCGGCCGCACCACCCGGACGGCCACACGCATCGCCGCCATGGGCTATGCCGTACCCGGCTCGGTCGTCGCCGTGGGGATTCTGATCCCTCTCACCTGGGTCGACCGCCACCTCTATGCCTGGTTGAACGGTCAGCTCGGCATTGAGATCGGCCTGATACTGAGCGGGACGGCCTTCGTCTTGATATATGCCTATGTCGTGCGCTTTCTGGCGGTATCGTTCAATACCGTGGAAGCGAGCCTGGCCAAGGTCACCCCCGGCATGGACGCGGCATCCCGCACGCTGGGCCAGACCGCCGGCGGCACCCTCCGACGCGTTCATACCCCACTCATGAGAGGCAGCCTGTGGGCGGCCCTGCTGCTGGTCTTCGTCGATGTCATGAAGGAATTGCCCGCGACGGTGATCCTGCGCCCCTTCGATTTCGACACCCTGGCGGTGCGCGCGCACAACCTGGCCGCCGACGAGCGCCTGGCGGAGGCCGCCTCGTCATCGTTGGCCATCGTCCTGGTCGGCGTCATTCCCGTCATCCTGCTCAGTCGAGCGATTCGCCACGCGCGCCCCGGGGCCTCAGGCGGGAAACACGAAGCACTGTGAAGCATCCAGTTCCAAGGCCAGCGACGTGCCGACATCCGGCAGGAAAACGCCGGGCACCTGAGCGTGCAGATGCACCTCGCCACCCCCGCCATCGGCTGCGGCCAGGTGCAGCAGGCTGCTGCGCCCCAGGAGCTTGGCCATGACCACACGGGCCTGCCGGGGCGCAGACGTCTCCACCGCGCTGGCGGCGTGAGCGAGCGGCGTCACACGAATCGCCTCCGGGCGAATCATCACGCGCGCCCGCGCGCCCTCGGCAAGCGTCGGCGCCGCCACCGTACCCGCCGGTGTCGCCACGGCAGCGTTGCGGACGTCGCCTGACCACTCGTTGACGGCACCGAAAAACGTCACCACGAAAGGGTCCTGCGGCTGGCAGTACAACTGATAGGGCGTCCCCCACTGCACCACGCGCCCCTCGCGCATCAGGGCGATGCGATCCGCCATGAACATCGCCTCCTCGGGGTCGTGCGTCACCAGCAGCGTCCCGGCTTCTCCCTGCTTGAGCGCATGCAGGGTATCGTCGCGAATCTGTTCGCGCAGGCGCGCATCGAGACTGGAGAACGGCTCGTCCAGCAGCATCAGCTGCGGCGAGGGCGCCAGGGCGCGGGCCAGGGCCACGCGCTGCTGCTGTCCGCCCGACAACTGGTGCGGATAGCTTTCGGCGCGGGCCGCCATGCCCAGCTGATCAAGCCAGTGGCGGGCGCGGGCGCGCCGCTGTGACGCCGGCAGGCCATCCAGGCCGAAGGCGACGTTGTCCAGCACACTGAGGTGAGGAAACAGCGCCGCTTCCTGAAACGCCAGGCCGACGCTGCGCTTCTCGGGAGGCACATGACGGCCACCGGACGTACTGAGCGCCTCGCCTCCCAGGTAGAGTTCGCCATGCTGCAAACGTTCGAGACCGGCCACGAGGCGCAACACCGTTGTCTTGCCGCAGCCCGACGGCCCCAGCAGGCACACCACTTCGCCCGGCATCACCTCGAGACTGACCTCTTCCACGGCGACATGCTCGGCATAACGATGGCGCAACCGGCGCACGTCCAGACGAGGAGAAACCGACGCGGCCGTGCATGTGCGGGAGGCATTGAACGGTTGATTCATGGTCAAGGGCCCAGGGACGGCAAGCGATGAGGCGATCGGCAACCCATGGGGCTGACGCCACCGGCCACCGCATGCCGTTAAACGGTGATTAAACACAGTGAATTGACGCCACCAGCCGACTGGGCTTCAATACACTCGTTAATACGACTTATTATCATTACTAATCATACCACAAGGGGATATCGCATGCCGCAACGTCCACTCGCCTTACCGGCCACTGCCCTGATCGCCGGCGCCATCTTCGCCGGGGACGCCTTGGCCGAAGAGGTCAACATCTACTCCGCACGCCATTACGATTCCGACCAGACGCTCTACGACGCCTTTACCGAGAAAACCGGCATCGACGTCAACATACTCGAAGGGGATTCGGACCAGCTCATCGAACGGATCCGCCGCGAGGGCGCCGCCAGCCCCGCGGACATCATGCTGACCGTCGACGCGGGACGGCTCTGGCGCGCCGAACAAGCAGACGTTTTCCAGAGCATCGACTCCAACGTGCTAGACGAGCGCCTACCCGACGCCATGCGTCATCCGGAAGGCAAGTGGTTCGGCTTCAGCCAGCGCGTGCGAGCGATCTTCTACGATCCCGACGATGTCGATCCGGCGAACCTGAAGCGCTACGAAGATCTCGCCGACCCGCGTTTCGAGGGCGATATCTGCATTCGCTCGTCGAACAACATCTACAACCAGTCCCTGCTCGCCTCGATGATCGCCCACCACGGCATGGACGACGCCGAGGCCTGGGCCCAGGGCGTCGTCGACAACATGGCGCGCGATCCCGAGGGCGGCGATACCGATCAGATTCGCGGCGTGGCCAGCGGCGAATGCGATATCGCCGTCGCCAATCACTACTATTACGTGCGCTTGCTCGAATCCGATGACGCCAGTGACCGTGAGGCCGCCGAGAGCGTCGAAATCCTGCTACCCAACCAGGACGGACGCGGCGCCCATGTCAACGTCGGCGGCGCCGGCGTGGTGGCGGACGCGCCCAATCGGGACAACGCCATCCGCTTCCTGGAGTTCCTCGCTTCCGACGAGGCCCAGCGCCTGTTCGCCGCCGGCAATCACGAGTTCCCCGTCGTCGACGGCATCGGGGTCGACGGCACGCTCGCGACATGGGGCGACTTCAAGCGAGACGCACTCAATATCAACGCCCTGGGCGAACACAACCCCGAGGCCATCCGCATCTTCGATCGCGTCGGCTGGCGTTGAGACCCGCGCCGCGACCTGCCGTCACCGGGCCCCGGCATCGCCGTGGGCCCGTCCTCAATGCGCTTCGTCCCAGTTGTCGCCGGCGTTGGCTTCGACGGTCAGCGGCACGTCGAGCTTGGCGGCGTCTTCCATCCGTTGACGAACGGCGTCGGTGAAGGCGTCGACCTGGGCCTCCTTGACCTCGAAGACGAGTTCGTCGTGGACCTGCATTACCATCCAGGCGTCGAAGTCGCCCTCGCGTAGCCAGCGGTCGACGTCGATCATCGCCAGTTTGATGATATCGGCGGCGGTGCCCTGCATCGGCGCGTTGATGGCGGTGCGCTCGGCGGCTTGGCGCCGGGTGCGGTTCTGGGCATTGATCTCGGGCAGATAGAGACGACGGCCGAAAACCGTCTCGACGTAACCGTCATCGGCGGCCTGGGCACGAATGCGTTCCATGAAGCGCGCCACGCCGGGGTAACGATCGAAGTAGCGATCGATGTAGGTCTGTGCCTGATTGCGTTCGATATGCAGCTGACGCCCCAGGCCCCAAGCGCTCATGCCGTAGATCAGACCGAAGTTGATGGCCTTGGCGCTGCGCCGTTGCTCACCGCTGACGGCATCGAGCGACACGCCGAACACTTCCGCCGCAGTGGCGGTGTGGATGTCGCGCCCCTCGGCGAAAGCCTCGAGCAGCCCCTTGTCGCCGGAAAGGTGCGCCATGATGCGCAGCTCGATCTGCGAATAGTCGGCAGCGACGATGCGGTAGCCGGGGCGCGCGACGAAGGCCTGGCGGATCTTGCGGCCTTCTTCGGTACGGATGGGAATGTTCTGAAGGTTGGGGTCAGACGACGACAGACGCCCGGTGGCCGTCACGGCCTGGTGGTAGCTGGTATGCAGCCGCCGTGTAGTGGCATTGACCAACTGCGGCAGCTTGTCGGTGTAGGTCGATTTCAACTTGGCGAAGCCGCGATGTTCGATGATCACCTTGGGCAACGGATAATCCAGCGCCAGCTCTTCCAACACCGCCTCAGCAGTGCTCGGCGCGCCCTTGGGCGTCTTCTTGATCACCGGGATCTTCAATTCATCGAAGAGAATTTCGCCGAGTTGCTTGGGCGAGCCGAGATTGAACTCACGCCCGGCCAGCTCATACGCACGCGCTTCCAATTCCCGCAGACGCTTGTCTAGCGCGCGACTCTGGGTGTGCAGACGCTCGGCGTCCAACGCCACGCCGTTGCGTTCCATGTGCGAGAGCACCGGTATCAACGGCAGCTCGATCTCATCCAGCACCGCCGCCAGGCGGCCTTCGCCGTCCACGCGTGGGCGCAACTCACGGTGCAGGCGCAGGGTAATGTCGACATCTTCGCAAGCATAAGGCGCGGCTTCTTCGAGTGCGACCTGATCGAAGGTCAGTTGCTTGGCCCCCTTGCCGGCGATCTCCTCGAAAGTGATGGTCTTCTCGCCGAGGTACTTGAGTGCCAGCGAGTCCATGTCGTGACGCGTCGCCGTGGCGTTGAGCACATAGGACGCCAGCATGGTGTCCTCGAGCCGCCCTGCGACCTCGATGTCGTAACGTGCCAGCACGGAAATATCGTACTTGAGGTTCTGGCCGATCTTGGCCTTGGCGGCGTCTTCCCACAACGGCTTGAGCGCGGCCAGCACCGTGTCGCGATCGAGTTGGTCGGGCGCATCGAGATAGCTGTGCGCCACCGGGATATAAGCGGCCTCGCCGGCTTCCAGCGCCAGGCCGATGCCGACGATCTGGGCTTCCATGTAATTGAGGCTGGTGGTTTCCAGATCGAAGCAGAAGATATCCGCCTCGCTCAGGCGCGCGAGCCAGGCATCGAAGTCCTCGCGGGTGACGATGACGTGATCCGTGCGCGCAGTCGCCTCGGCAGTGCACGCCACAGGGCCCTGCGTTGCGTCCACCGCATCGCCCGAGCGCACATCGTCGACGCCCTCATCACGCCCTTCGAGCAGCTCGTTCAGCCAGTTCTTGAATTCCAGCTCGGTATAAAGCGCCTTGAGCGCCTCGCGGTCAGGGTGCGCGATATCCAGATCGTCGAGACCCACCGGTAGCTCGCAATCGGTCTTGATCGTCGCCAGTTGATAGGACAGGAAGGCCTGATCGCGATTGGCGTCGAGCTTCTTGCCCAGCGTCTTGGCGCCGCGAAAGTCCAGCGTCTTGATACGTTCGAGATCGGCGTAGAGGGTGTCCAGCCCCCCTTGCATGCCTTGCAGCAGGCCGAGTGCGGTCTTCTCGCCGACACCCGGTACGCCAGGAATGTTATCGACCTTGTCGCCCATCAACGCCAGGTAGTCGATGATCAGCGACGGCGGAATTCCGAACTTGGACTCGACACCGGCCACGTCGAGCGTCTCGCCCTTCATGGTGTTGACCAGCGTGATGTGCGCGTTGACGAGCTGCGCCATATCCTTGTCGCCGGTGGAAATCACCGCATCACGCCCCGCCTCGGTGGCATGCCGCGCCAAGGTGCCGATCACGTCATCGGCTTCGACGCCCTCGATGCACAAAAGGGGCAGGCCCAGCGCACGAATGCACTCGTGCAACGGTTCGACCTGAGGCCTCAGATCGTCGGGCATCGGCGGTCGGTGCGCCTTGTACTCGGCATAGATCTCGTCGCGGAAGGTCTTGCCCTTGGCGTCGAAGACCACCGCCATGGGGCTGTCGGGATACTGCTTGAGCAGGCTCTTGAGCATGTTGAGCACGCCCTTCACCGCGCCGGTGGGATTGCCTTTGGACGTGGTCAGCGGCGGCAAGGCGTGAAAAGCCCGATACAAGTACGACGAGCCGTCGACGAGAACGATGGGGGGCGTGTTGGCCATGGCATCAGCATCCATTGGAAATTCGCGATGCTGCCATGATACGCAAGGCATTGCGCAGCGTCAGGCGAAACCCTCTTAACATGCGCCGAACCCGCATGATGTGGGATAATGGCCTTTCATTACCTCATGGGCTCAAGGCGCAATACCCCCGTGTTTGCCCCGCCAGCCGAGGAGATCGTCATGCAGCGTCTACCTATTGTTCTTGGTCTGGGGCTCGGACTCATTATCGGCGCCAGCGCCTCGCTTGCCGTCGCGCAGCCGTCCCCGGACATCACCGTGCGCCAGGACGACAACCGCACACTCAAGGAATACCGCGTCAACGGCGAGCTCTATGCCATCGAGATCGTACCCCGGCAAGGTGCCAGCTACTTCCTGATCGACGACGACGGCGACGGCAACTTCGAGCGCCGCGATACCACTCGCGTCGAGGTGCCCGACTGGGTCACCGGCGGCGAATGATGTTGCCTGCCGCATATCAACGACCTCACGCATGGCGGTAGGACTGCCCGCGACAAGCCGCTACAATGCGCGATTGGCACCCCGGGCGAGAGACACATGGCCGTATTCACTCCTTTGACCGAGACCCAGGTCGAACGCTTTCTCAAGCGTTTCGCTATCGGCACGTTGACCACACTGGAAGGCGTGCCCAGTGGTACGGAGAACTCCACCTTCTTCGTCACAACCGACCAAGGGCGCTTCGTGCTCACCCTGTTCGAGCAGGGCGAAAGCGACGAGCTGCCTTTCTTCGTGGCGTTGCTCGACTATTTCGACGAACACCGGTTACCCGTAGCAGGCCCCGTTCACGATCGTGATGGCATCGCTCTACAAGAGCTCGCCGAGCGTCCGGCGCTGCTGTTCCCGCGCCTTCCGGGGCGTCATCCCGAATCACCGACGCTCGCCCAGTGCCGCGAACTCGGCGATGCCCTGGGGCGCATGCACAAGGTCTCGCAGCGCTTCGAAGGCCAGCGCCCCAACCCCCGTGACCTGCACTGGCTATCCAGCGCGCAGCACAAGGTCATGAGCTACCTGTCCGAGGCCGATCAGCGCTTGATGGGCGAGGAGATCGACGCTTATCAAGGCATTTTCGGCGATGCCCCATCGCTTCCCCAGGGTGCGATCCACGGCGACCTGTTTCGCGACAACACCCTCTTCGACGGCGACCGGCTGGGTGGCATCATCGACTTCTACAATGGCTGCACCGGCGATTTGCTCTTCGACCTGGCCATCGTCGTCAACGACTGGGCCAGCGCTGCCGACGGCCGTTTCGACGAAGCCCGCTACACGGCGCTCCTCGGCGCCTACCAGGCGCGCCGTCCGCTGACCGAAACCGAGCAGACGCTGTGGCCGGTGATGCTGCGCATGACGGCATTACGCTACTGGCTCTCGCGACTGCTGGTCGTCTACGTCGACCCGCCCGCGCACGACCTCACGCCCAAGGACCCCAGCCAGTACCGCCATATGCTCTTAAAGCGCCTCGAGCACGGCGCCCCGCCCTTGCCATCCGCCAATCCGGCTCCGTCACACACGCTGTAAGACTTCTTTAAGAAACGCGGCATAGGCTGGAAACGTCATCGACGGCGGAGCACGACGCTTCGCCCTGGACGGGAGCTTCCTATGCCCACCTTCACGCACGTCGTCACGACCGTACGCCCCCTTCGCATCATCTCTGCCACCCAGCATCGCTACCTGCGCTTCGGCTGCGCGTCGCTGGCCCTGGCACTCACGGCTCTGGCTTGGCAATCCCAAGGCACGATGCCCGCCCTGATACTCACCTTCGGCCTTTGCAGCGCGCTACTGGGTGACGCCATGCAGCGCACAGGCGCTTCCGAGCGCCGGGATGCCGCATTCGGTGAGGCACTCACGCATCTCGGCATGGCCAGTGCCGCCACTCTCGGTGTGCTGTTTATTCTGCGATGAACGCGCCGGCGACTCTTTGCAGCCCTGCATGCGAGCGGCATAATGCCAGCCCGTTCGTTCACTGGGCCGCGCCGGCCCGTCCAGGAGTGCGCCATGACCTCGCCCGCCGAACAGGCCCGCCGCACCTACAACATCGATCAGTGGGGCAGCGGCTACTTCGACGTCGACGACGCCGGTCATGCCGTCGTGTGCCCGCTGGGCGGCAACACCGACGGCCCCGCCCTGCCACTCAACGCCCTGGTCGACGAGTTGCGCCGCGCGGGATTGCGTCTGCCGGTGCTGGTGCGTTTCACCGACATCCTGCATGACCGCGTCGAGCAGCTGTGCGCCGCTTTCGATAACGCCATGCAGGATGAAACCTATACCGGCGGCTACACCGCCGTGTATCCCATCAAGGTCAATCAGCAACGCCGCGTAGTGGAAGAAATGCTCGCCACCCAGGCACGCGGCCATGGGCGGGTCGGCCTCGAGGCCGGCAGCAAGCCGGAACTGCTCGCGGTGCTAGCGCTCTCCGGCGACGGCCCCTCGCTGATCGTCTGCAACGGCTACAAGGACCGCGAATACGTGCGCCTGGCGCTGATGGGCGAGAAGCTCGGCCATCGCGTCTACCTGGTGGTCGAGAAGCATTCCGAACTCACCCTGATTCTCGAGGAAGCCGCGCGCCTGCAGGTCACGCCGCGCATCGGCCTACGCGCACGGCTAGCCTCGGTGGGCAAGGGCAAGTGGCAGAACTCGGGCGGCGAGAAGTCCAAATTCGGGCTCACCGCCAGCCAGATCCTCGACGTGGTCGAACGCCTGCGCAATGCCGATGCGCTGGCCAGCCTGCAGCTGGTGCATTTCCATCTCGGCTCGCAGATCGCCAACATCCGCGACATCCAGCGCGGCCTGCGTGAATGCGCCCGCGTCTATCAAAGCCTGCGCGCCCTGGGCGCCCCGGTGGATACCGTCGATGTCGGCGGTGGCCTGGGCATCGACTACGAAGGCACCCGTTCGCGGAGTTTCTGCTCGATCAACTATTCGATGCATGAATATGCCAGCAACGTGGTGTGGGCCTTCCGTCAGGTCTGCGACGCTGAAGGCTTACCGCATCCGCATCTGATTTCCGAATCGGGGCGCGCCCTGACCGCACATCACGCGGTGCTGATTACCAACGTCATCGGCGAGGAACGCTTGAGCGAGGAAGCGCCCACGCAACGCCTCGGCGGCGATGCCGAGCTCGACGAATTGTGGCGCGTGCACGCCAAGCTGGACACCACGCAGGAACCGCGCGGTCTCGCCGAAGCCTATCATGACCTGGTGCAGGCCATCGGCGAACTGCAGGACCGCTTCGTGCTGGGCCTGGCGAGCCTCGATGCGCGTGCCGAGGGCGAGACGGTCTACTTCGCTGCCTGCCGGCGCCTGAGCGCACAGCTCGACCCACGCAACCGCGCCCATCGCGAAATCGCCGATGAACTCGCCGAGAAGCTCGCCGACAAGTTGTTCGTCAACTTCTCGCTGTTCCAGTCGGTGCCCGATGTGTGGGGCATCGACCAGGTATTCCCGGTGCTGCCGCTCACCGGGCTCGACCGCCCGCCCACGCGGCGTGGCGTGATCCAGGACATCACCTGCGATAGCGACGGGCGCATCGACTGCTATGTCGACGGTCAGGGGCTGGAAGCGACGCTCCCGCTACCCGAATGGCAGGACGGCGAGGACAAGCTGCTGGGGCTATTTCTGGTCGGCGCCTATCAGGAAATCCTCGGCGATCTGCACAACCTGTTCGGCGACACCGACGCCGTGGACGCCACGCTGGACGCTAACGGCCAATGGCGACTCAGCAATCACCAGCAGGGCGATACCGTCGCCGACGTGCTGCGTTACGTGAACTTCGACGCCGACGAACTCAGCCAGCGCCTATCGCGCCAGCTCCAGGACAGCGCACTGAGCGATGCCCAGCGCGACGACTTCATGCGCGATCTCGCCGCTGGCCTGGAAGGTTACACCTATCTGGAGTGAGCGGATGTGACACCGTTCGCCTTTCAGCGCGTCTGCGTGGATGCCTCCAGCCCAAACGAGCTACTCAGCGACAGCTGGGCATTGCGGGGTAACGGCCCCACGCCGGCCGGCGTGCCGGTGAGCACCACATCGCCGGGCTGTAGCGTGAAATGTTGCGACATCTCGGCCAATAGCTCAGGAATGGCGAACAGCATGTCGCGCGTCTCGCCGGTTTGACGGCGCTCGCCGTCGATATCCAGCGTGAAGCGCAACGTCGCCCAATCGGGCACCTCATCCAACGCCACGAACGTCGACAGCGGGCAAGCGCCGTCGAATGCCTTGGCAACTTCCCACGGATGCCCCTTTTCCTTCAATTGCGACTGCACGTCGCGCAGCGTCAAATCAAGCGCCAGCCCGAGGCCTGCGACCGCTTGCTGCGCGGATTCAGCACTCGCCGCACTCAGACGCTTGCCGATCAGTAGCGCCAGCTCGGTTTCGAAATGCACCTCGCCACGCGTGAATTGCTCGGCGATGTCGTGTGCCATGGGCACCGCGCTGGTGGCAGGCTTGATGAACAACAGCGGTGCGCTGGGCACCGGGTTATCGAGTTCGCGAGCGTGCTCGGCGTAGTTGCGCCCCACGCAGACGATCTTGCCCAGCATATGGGGAAAGACACCGCCATCGGCCAGACGGGTCACGAACGGTTGGGCCGGGGTGGGCATGCAGACTCCTTGGCAATCAAAAAAGCGCCGTGGCGCGAAGATTCGAGTCTAACGCGACCGCCGGCGCTTCACACGGTGCCTCTCTACACGGTACCTCTCTCAGCCGTCGCGCTGGGCCGCTCACCGAAACGTGCCTGGTAGACGCGTGAGAAGTGTGCCAAATGCACGAAACCGCTGGTCAGAGCGGCCTCGGTCACCCGGCAACGACTATCGGCAAGCAGACGGCGTGCATAGTCGAGGCGCATGCCCAGGTAGCACTGCTTGGGGGTTTCTCCGAAATGTGCCATGAACAGGCGCGTCAACTGACGCTGGGACTGGCCGATCAGGCGACATATCTCGGGGATCGACAAGACCTGGTCGAGGTGGGTTTCCATCACCGCCAGCGCGCGGACCACGCTGCGCGGCAAATCCTCCAAGGTACGCGCCGCGCCGGCCTTCCAGGCCTCCTCCTCGGAAACGCGCTGGTGCACCAGTTGACGTCCTACGGCATTGGCCAGCGCCGGTCCGTAATCGTGTTCGATCCATTGCAGCATCATGTCGATGCCCGCCGAGCCGCCAGAGCCGGTCAAGCGCTGCCCGGCGAATTCGAAGCGCGCTTCGCTGACGCTAATATGCGGAAACTCCGCACGGAAGGCCGGTACGCTCTCCCAATGCAGCGCCACGCGATGCTGGTCGAGCAAGCCCGCCCGGGCGAGAATGAAAGGCCCGGTATCGAGCCCGCCGACACGCCCACCATGCGCCGCAACGTGCCGCAGCACCGCGCGCTCGGCGCCGGTCACGCTGACTTCTGCCTCGTACGAGGAGATCACCATCAGCAAATCGCCGAGGGCGTGCTCTGCCAGAGCACCCTCGACCTCGATGCGCACACCGTTGCTGGCCACGACCGCTTCGCCATCCGCCGAGAGCAACCGCCAAGCGAACAGCTCGCGACCAAAGCGGTTGGCCACGCGTAACGGCTCGAGCAGGCAAAAAAGCGTCAGCATCGAGAAGTTGGGTACCAGCCAGACGTTCACGGTATGCGCCGCGTCGCCGGGCTTGGGAACCGGGGGTTGCTCGGGACGGGGATAGGGCCAATCGGTTCGGGTATGCTCGCTCATGGCTAAAAGCGTCTATTAAATGGCGAATTAGTGCAAATCTCGTTCGATCAATCCGCCTAGGGTAGGGAAACGCCTTGGCACATACGCCGGGCAGTCGACCCCATGCCAGCAGTGGAGAGCATCGTTCATGTCCATTTCCGCCGACGTCGAACTCCAGGACGCAGGGCGCCGTCTCATTCTGCACGCCGCCGGCCAGCGGCATGAATTCGCCGCCCTCTGGCTACGTGAGCGAGCGCCGGACGCGACCACGCTCGATACCCGCACCGGGCAGCGCTTGATCGAGGCCTCCCAACTGCCACTGACATTGCACGTCGAATCGGCGAGTTTCGACGCGCAGACCCTGCACGTGTGCTTCAGCGATGGTCACGTTACCGCCTACGCGCTAGATGAATTGCTCGACGACGCAGCGCCCGACAATGCCGACATCGCGTCCGGGCTCAGCTTATGGGACGCCGAGCTCGAAACGTTGCCTCAAGCCACCTTCGACGCGGCGCTCGAGGACGACGGCGCCCTGCTGGCGATGCTCGAAGACTTGCACCGCTACGGCTTCGTCAAGGTCAGCGGCGTGCCCTGCGAGGAGGACGGCATGCAGCCGTTGATCGACCGCATCGGCCCGCTGCGCCGCACCAACTGGGGTGGCATCGCCGACGTCAAATCGGTGGCCAACGCATACGATCTGACCATGACGCAACGCGGGCTCGAGCCGCACACCGACAATCCCTATCGTGATCCGATTCCCGGCTACATCTGGCTGCATTGTCTGAGCAACGCCGCCGCCGGGGGCGACAGCACGCTCACCGACGGCTTCATGGCGGCGCAGCGTCTCAAGGCCGAAGCGCCCGAAGATTTCGACTGCCTGGCGCGTCTCTCGACGCAGTTTCGCTATACCGACGCCACCACCGACCTGGAAAGCGAAGGTCCGCTGATCGAACTCGATAGCCAAGGGCGACTGGCGCGCGTGCGCTACTCCAACCGCACCGAACGCATCGCGGCCCACGACGCGGCGCTGCTTGAGCGTTACTACGCCGCGCGTCAACGCTTCTATCGCTTGATCACCGACGAGGCGCTGACCGTGCATCTCAAGCTCGGTCCAGGCGACATGCTGATCATGGACAACTATCGGCTGCTGCACGGCCGCACCGCGTACCAGCTCGAGGGGGGCGTGCGTCACCTGCGTCAGGGCTATGTCGACCGCGACAGCACCGCCAGTCGGCGACGCGTTCTCGGCGCCCAGCTCGCCGAGAACGCGCAGCACGGCGCATCGCATACCGCTCAAGGAGTCACCCCATGAATCAGGCGACCTTCACTCGTTTCGATGAAAGCACGCAAGACGACTGGGCATTGATCGACGCGCATTTTCAGCGCTACCAGAACGATGCCAGCCGACGCGTGCTCGAACACCTGTTGCGCCTCAAGGGGGATACCCACGGCTACCCCGTCGACCGCTACGAGCATTGCCTGCAAACCGCCACCCGCGCGCTGGAGGCCGGTGCCGACGAGGAAACCGTGGTCTGCGCCCTGCTCCATGACATCGGCGATGACCTGGCCCCCGCCAATCATGCGGAAATTGCCGCGGCGATTCTCGAACCGTTCATCGACCCGCTCAATGTGTGGATGATTCGTCATCACGAGCTGTTTCAGGGCTACCACTACCGCGCCTTCTATGGCTTGGATCCTCACGCTCGCGAGGCCTATCGCGATCATCCCGCCTACGCGCGCACCGTGCGCTTCTGCGATGAGTGGGACCAGTGTGCCTTCGACCCCAACTACCCCACCCGCCCCCTCGAGGATTTCATGCCCATGGTCGAGCGTGTCATGTCACGTCCGCCGTTTGGCGAAACTCCCAGTGTCGAGGGCTCGGTATGAGCAATTGCGCCCAACGCTTGCTCGACCTGCTCGTCGCTCATGGTATCGAGACCGTCTTCGGCATCCCCGGCGTGCATACCGTCGAGCTTTATCGCGGCCTGCCCGACAGCGGCCTCAAGCACGTGACGCCGCGCCACGAGCAAGGGGCCGGTTTCATGGCCGACGGTTACGCTCGCGCTACCGGCAAGCCGGCCGCCTGCTTCATCATCAGCGGCCCGGGCATGACCAACATCGCCACCGCCATGGGCCAGGCGCTCGCCGATTCGGTCCCCATGCTGGTGATTTCCAGCGTCAATCGGCGCGACACCCTAGGTCGTGGCCAGGGCCGCCTGCACGAACTGCCCGATCAGCAACACACCCTGTCGGGGGTCAGCGTGTTCAGCCATACCCTGCAGACGCCCGAGGCCCTGCCCGAGGTGCTGGGACGCGCCTTTGCCGTTTTCAAGAGCGCCCGCCCCGGCCCCGTGCACATCGAAATCCCGCTCGACGTGATGGCCTTGCCCGCGCCCGAGACCCGGCCGCGCATCGCCGAGGTCTTTCCGCCGACGGCTCCCGATGCCGCACTGGCCTGGGCCGCCGACTGGCTCGCCGACGCCGAACGTCCTCTGGTGCTGCTGGGGGGCGGCTGCGTCGCTGCCGGCGACGCGGTACGCACCCTGGTCGAACGCCTCGACGCTCCCGCCATGACCACCATCAACGCCAAGGGCGTGCTGGGATGCGATCACCCGCTCGACCTCGGCGCCTGCGCGAGCCTCCCCGCCGGCCGCGAACTCGCCCGCCACGCCGATGTGGTGCTGGCGCTGGGCACCGAACTCGGTGAGACTGACTACGACCTGACCTTCGATGGTGGCTTTCGGCTCGATGGCCGGCTGATCCGCGTGGACATCGATGCCCAGCAGCTGGCGCGCAACCACGCCACCGACCTCGCCCTGCTGGCCGACGTCGGAGAAGTGGCCCTGGGATTGCTCGAACGCCTGCCCCATCAGGCCACGCGCGAGGGCGCCGCCCGCGTCGCCGACACCCGGGCGGCGCTGGCACTGCGTGACGCCGAGGATGTCGCGCCCTACGCCGCCTTCCTCGACACCCTGCGCGAGGCGTTGCCCAACGCCACCATCGTCGGCGATTCCACCGGCCCGGTGTATGCCGGTAATTTCATCGCCGAGATGCCCGCACCACGCCGTTGGTTCAATTCCGCCACCGGCTACGGCACGCTCGGCTACGGCCTGCCCGCTGCACTAGGCGCGGCCCTGGGCGTGCCCGAGCGACCGGTGATCGCGCTGGTCGGAGACGGCGGGCTGATGTTCACCCTCGGCGAACTTGCCACCGCGCGCGATAGCGGCGTTCCCCTGGCGATCGTGATCTGGAATAACGCCGGCTATGGCGAGATTCGTCGTTACATGGACGCCCAGGACGTTCCGCGTCTCGGCGTCGACCTGCCCGCACCGGACTTCGTGACACTGGCCAAGTCGCTCGACTGTTACGGCGTGCGGGTCTCGACGCCCGCCGCGCTGCACCAGGCGCTGCAGGCCTCGCGCCAGGCACCGGGCCCCACTCTGATCGACGTCGAGGCCCACCAATGGTCCGCTTGAATTCATCGTATTTACCAGGAGAGATCATGCGACGCACCACCACGCGGCTGATGGCCGCCCTTGCCCTGCTGCCTTTGGTAGCTCACGCCAATGCCGCTACCGACGAGGCCACTCAGGTCTCCTTCGTCGCTCCGCCGTGGCCCGGCGTCACGGTCAAGACCGAAATCATGGCGCAGATCCTAGCCCCGCTAGGCTATACCAACGAGCGCCAGGAGCTCAGCAGCACGGTGGGCTACAAGACCTTGCAAACCGGCGACAGCGACGTTTTTCTCGCCGGCTGGCTCCCCGCCCAGCAGGAAAGCTTCGACGCCGCGATGGACGACGGCAGCATCGTCGACCTGGGCAACAACGTCACCGGCGCGCGCATGGGCTTCGCGGTCCCCGGCTACGTGTATGAGGCCGGCGTGACCAGCGCCGAGCAGCTCGACGACCCCGAGAATCGCGAACGTTTCGAGGGCCGCTACTATTCCATCGAGTCGGGCTCGACGGTCAGCGACTTCATCAACGACGCCAAACGCAACGACACCTACGGCCTGGGCGACTGGGAATTGCTGGAGTCCTCGACACCAGGAATGCTCAGCGCCGTGCGCAGCGCCTACGACGAGAAGCGCTGGGTCGCCTTCTACGGCTGGACGCCGCACTGGATGGTGCCGGAATTCGACATGCATATCCTCGACGATCCCGCAGGCATCTATGGCGAGAACCAGGGCCGCAGCGACGTGCGCACCATCGTCGCCAAGCCCTTCAGCGAGGCCAACCCCAACCTCATGCGGCTGCTCGACCAATTCGTGCTGACCGCCGAGCAACAAAGCGATTTCATTCGCGAATACGGCCTGGAAGAGCGCGAGCTCAAGACGGTGGCCCACGAGTGGCTGCAAAACCATCCTGACGAGTTGGCCGAGTTCCTCGAAGGCGTCACCACGCGTGCCGGCGAACCGGGCCTGGAAGCGGTCAAGGCTAGCCTATAACCGTACCGACGACGCTAACGAGGAAGCTGCATGCACTATTCCCGACTGACCCAGCGCATCGCCGGCGAAGGTGCCGCCGCTTGGGACATCCACTACCGCGCCCTGGCGCGTCAGGCCGAGGGCGATGACGTGATCATCCTCTCGGTGGGCGATCCGGATTTCGCCACGCCGACGCCGATCGTCGATAGCGCGGTCGATAGCTTGCGCGCCGGCGCCACGCACTATGCCGATGTACAGGGCAAGGCGCGGCTACGTGAGTTGATCGCGCACCAGCACCGCCAAACCGGCGGCGCGCCGGAGACACAGGCCGATAATGTCGCGGTCATGGCCGGCGCGCAGTGCGGCCTGTATGCGGTGGCTCAATGCGTGCTCGATCCCGGCGACGAAGTGATCGTGCCCGAGCCGATGTACGTGACCTACGAAGCGGCGCTGCAAGCCGCGGGGGCGACCCTGGTGCGCGTGCCATTGCGTGCAGCGAACGACTTTCAGCCCGATCCCGAGGAGTTTGCCGCCGCGGTCACGCCGCGCACCCGAGCGCTGCTGCTCAACAGCCCGCACAACCCCACCGGCCAGGTGCTGAGTCGCGACCACTGGGCGGCGCTGGCCGCGTTATGCCGCGAGCACGACCTGTGGCTGCTCTCCGACGAGGTCTATGCCGAGTTGATCCACGATGGCGAACATCTCTCGCCGGATAGCCTCCCCGGCATGCGTGAGCGCACCGCCATCGTCAGCAGCCTGTCCAAATCGCATGCCATGACCGGCTGGCGTCTGGGCTGGGTGATCGGGCCAGCGCCCTTGATCCAGCACCTGACCCACCTGGCGCTGTGCATGCTCTACGGCAGCCCCGACTTCATCCAGGATGCCGCCTGCGAGGCCCTGGCCCACCCGCCTGCAGCGCTCGACGAGATGCGTCGCACCTACCGTACGCGCCGTGACAGCGTGCTTGAGGCCCTCGTCGACGACGATACCGTCGAGGCGCTGCGCCCCGCGGCCGGCATGTTCATGATGGTCGACATTCGCCGCACCGGGCTGTCGGCACAGGCCTTTGCCGACCGCTTGCTCGATACCCAGGGCGTCTCGGTACTCGCGGGGGATGCCTTCGGCCCGTCGGCATCCGGCTTCGTGCGCTTGAGCTTGACGGTGGACGCCGAACGCCTGCGCGAGGCCTGTCGGCGCCTGGCGCGCTGCGCCGCCGAGTGCCGCACGACGGCCGAGGCATGACCGCACGCGCGGCCCGGTGACGACACCCGGGCCGCCATCTTTCCACTCACTGCAGGAGGGGTATGGCTAATCACAATAACCTGGCCATCGAGGCCCGCCACCTGGTCAAGCGCTACGCCGAGCTAGAGGTCATCAAGGACGTCTCGCTCGACGTGCGCGAGGGCCACGTGGCCTCGATCATCGGCTCCAGCGGCTCCGGCAAGAGTACCTTGCTGCGCTGCATGAACCTTCTCGAAACCCCCGACAGCGGCGATCTGACCATTGCCAGCGAGTCGCTGGCCTTCTCGCACGCTCGCCGCCACCGGCCCGACCGGCGCCAACTGCAGCGCCTGCGCATGCAGGTCAGCATGGTCTTTCAGCAATTCAATCTATGGCCACATTTGAGCGTGCTCGGCAACGTCATCGAGGCCCCCATGCGCGTGCGCGGCTTGAACAAGCGCGAGGCCACGTCACTCGGTGAGCATTACCTGGCGCGGGTCGGCATGAGCGACAAGCGCGATCAGTATCCCGCCTATCTCTCCGGTGGGCAGCAACAGCGTGTAGCCATCGCCCGGGCCCTGGCCATGGAGCCACGTGTGCTGCTGTTCGACGAACCCACCTCGGCACTCGACCCGGAGCTCGTCGGCGATGTGCTCGCGGTCATACAAAGCCTCGCCGAGGAAGGCCGCACCATGCTGTTGGTCACGCACGAGATGGGCTTCGCGCGCGACGTCTCGCACCAGGTGGCGTTCTTGCACCAAGGCTGCGTCGAGGAAATCGGCACGCCGCATCATGTCTTCAAGAACGCGACCAGCGAACGCTGCCGCCAGTTCGTCTCGAGCGTGGCCTGAGCCTTTCACGTGGCGCCACCCAAGGTGCCATATCACCCCGGGCCGCACCGGCCCGATACAACAACGATGGGGAACCATGATGATCAAGCAACTGAAAGCGACCTTGATGCAGGCCACGGGCATTGTCTTGCTGGCCCTGGGTGCCACCTCGGCGATGGCGGACGAACCGCTCAAGATCGGCATCTCCGCGGAGCCCTACCCGCCGTTCACCTACAAGGATGCCGACGGTAGCTGGACCGGCTTCGAAGTCGAACTGGGCCAGGAAATCTGCGCGCAGATGGACGCCGCCTGTGAAATCACCCCGACGGGCTGGAGCGGGATCTTCCCTGCCCTCAACAGCGGCAAGATCGACATGATCATGAATTCGCTGTCGATCACCGAGAAGCGCAAGCGGGTCATCGCCTTCAGCGATCCGTACTACTTCACGCCCTCGGCGTACGTCACCGCCAAGGCCAACGACATGCAAATCCCCGAGGATCTGGACGGCAAGATCCTAGGGGTTCAGGGGTCGACCACCAATGCCACCTTCGCACGCCGCTCGCTGGCCGACACTGGGGTCGAGCTCAACGTCTACGATCAGCAGGAACAAGCCAACCGCGACCTGCTCGCCGGACGCGTCGATGCCATCCTTGCCGACGAGATCGCGATGACGGAATTCGTCGAGCGCGACTCAGCGCAGGACTTCGAGATCCGCGCCATCGCGCCGCGTGACGATGCCTTCGGCGACGGTGTGGGCATCGGTCTGCGCCAGGAAGACGACGCCCTGCGCGACAAGCTCAACGCCGCGATCGCCAGCGTGCTCGACAACGGCCGCTGCGCCGAGCTCTCCCAGCAGTACTTCGGTACCGATATCTGCGGCGGTTGATCCGCCTCGTGATCCTCCGGCCGGGTCTACCCGGCCGGTCCCGTTCCGACACTGCGAGATTCGACCATGCCAAGCGATCCTACCGATGGCCTGCTGGAATGGCTCGGCCCGATCCTGCAAGGCGCCCTGGTAACCCTGGAAATCGCCTTGCTGGCTTATGCCATCGGGCTCGGTCTGGGGCTCATCGGGGCCACGGCCCGGCTCAGCCCCTGGCGCCCCCTGCGCGCCCTGGGGACGGCGTACTCCACTCTGGTGCGCGCCATTCCCGAATTACTGTTGATCATCCTGCTGTATTACGCCGGCAGCCAGGCACTCAACGCCTTACTCGCCGAATTCGGCGGCGATACGCACATCGAGATCAGCGGTTTCGTCACCGCCGTGGGCGTGCTCGCCTTCGTGCAGGGCGCCTACATGACCGAAGTCTTCCGCGGCGCCATCCAGGCGATACCGCGCGGGCAGCTGGAAGCCGCCGATGCCTACGGCTTTTCGCGCCCGACCCGTTTTCACCGCATCGTGCTGCCCGCCATGCTGCCCAACGCCCTGCCCGGGATGTCCAACCTGTGGCTGATCCTGGTCAAGGACACCGCGTTGATCAGCGTGATCGGTTTCGAGGAGCTGTTCTTCACCGCCCAGCAGGCGGCCGCCAGCACGCGCGACTATGCCCTGTTCTACGCGTTCGCCGGCGCGCTGTATCTGGTCATGACGCTGGGCTCCAACGCCTTGTTCGCCCGCGCGGAGCGCTACGTCCGGCGCGGCCAGCCCAGCACCTAGTCGACATCGACTAGCCCGTATCGAGGAGTATCCCTGCCATGGACTTTTCCTGGCTGACCGATCCGTTCTATCAAAAGGCCCTGTGGACCGGCTTCGTCAACACCTTGTGGCTGGTCGCCGTGTCGGCCGTCTGCGGTTTCGCGCTGGCGGTGGTGTTCGCCGTGACCCGCCTGCGCGGTCCCCGTCCGCTGGCGATGCTGGTCACCGGTGTGACCACGGTGGTACGTGGCACGCCCTTGCTCGTGCAACTGTTCTTTTTCTACGACGGGGTCGGGCGCCTGCTGCCGGAAATTCCCGGCCTGCGCGAGAGTCTGATATGGCCGTTGCTGCGGGACCCGTTCTTCTATGGCGCGCTGACCTTCACGCTGAGCGTCGGCGCCTACACGGGCGAGGTGCTGCGCGGCGCGCTATTGAGCGTGCCCGAGGGGGAGCTGGCCGCAGGACGCGCCTTCGGCCTGAGTCGCTGGCAGATTCTCTATCGGCTGTGGCTGCCGCGCGCCATCCAGATGTGCCTGCCCACGCTGACCGGCGAGTTGATCCTGCTGCTCAAGTCGGTGCCGCTGGTCTCGACCATCGCGCTGATGGACCTGCTCAAGGCCGCCAACATGGTGCGCGACGAAACCTTCCTGGTGTATGAGCCGCTCTTGCTCATCGCCGGTATCTATCTCGCTCTGACCCTGGTGCTCACCAGCGTGATGCGCGTCATCGAGCACCGTTTTCCCGGCGCGCGGCCGGTCGCTTCCAAGCGGCGGCGCCTGTTGCCCGGTTAGCCGGCAGGTCAATCCCCACATGGCACTTCATGCGCGATATAGTGGCCCCATGACACGAATGCCTCGAAGCACCGGTCAGTCGTCGACGACGCTCCGGCGCGAGGCAACACGATAATGGGTGAGCGTACTGAGCATGCAACACTTGGATTTGCAGGTCATCGAGCGAGCGCTTGATTGGGCCCGCGACGGTGAAACGGTCTGGCTGTGCACGGTGTTGGCGACGTTCGGCTCGTCGCCCCGTGAGCCGGGCTCGCTATTCGTCGCGCGCGGGGACGGCCGCCATGCAGGTTCCTTGTCGGGCGGCTGCATCGAGGAGGATTTCCTCGAGCGCCTGACCCAGGGCGCCTTCGGGGCGCCGATCACCACGCTGCGCTACGGCGACGGACCGTCGGTGACGCTGCCCTGCGATGGCATTCTCGATGTACTGATCGAGCGACTGCCGCCGACGCGTGAAAATGTCTCGCATCTCGAGGCCTTGTACGACGTCCTGCGTGGACAGCGCCCGACCATTCGCGAGGTCGATCTCGCCACTGGGTTCGCAACGCTTGCCAATGACGACAACGAAGGCCCGCGGGTAACGCTTGATGAGTGCCAAGCCCAAATGCGCCTGGGACCGGTGGCGCGCTTGATCGTGGCCGGTCTCTCGCCGGTCTCGATCGCTTGCGCCGAGTTCGCGCGCTCGCTGGGCTTCGAGGTCATCGTCTGCGACCCGCGCGAAGAGGCATGGGAAGACGTGGCGCTTCCCGGGGTACGCACGCGACGCGAGCTGCCCAGCGCCTTCATTGCCTCGGGCGCGAGCCACGCGGCAACGGCCATCGTCGCCCTGACCCACGATCCGCGCCTGGATGACCTGACCATGATCGAGGCCGTGCGCACGCCGGCGTTCTACATCGGGGTCATGGGCTCGCAACGCACCTCGACGGCCCGTGCCGAGCGCCTGGCACGCACCGGCGGGCTCAGCGAGGAAGAGATCGCACGTCTGCACATGCCCATCGGCTTGGCTCTCGGGAGCAAGACACCGGCCGAAATCGCGCTGGCGGTGATGGCCGATATCGTACGCGTGCGACGCGGCAAGGCACGCGATGCCCTGTAAGCGCGTGGTTACCGTGAGTGAGCGCGTGGTCGCCGTGATCATGGCCGCCGGAAGCTCGCGGCGTTTCGGAGAGCAGGACAAGCGCCGCGCCCTGCTGGCAGGGGGCGAGACGCTACTGAACGCCTCCTTCGCGCGTGCGATCGAGGCCTTCACTCACTGTCGCGTGGTGCTGCGCGACACCGAGACGCCGGCGCACCTCGGCCTGGCCGAGCACGCGCCCGTGATAGGTGTCGCACACGCCGAGCGCGGGCTGGGCACCAGCCTGGCCGAGGCCTTCGCGACGCTCGCAGGGGACCCGTCACTCGCCGACGTTCAGGCAGCCGCAATACTGCTCGGCGACATGCCCGCCATTCGCGCCGACACGCTGCACCGCTTGCAGCACATGGCCGATACCGCACACATAATTCGCCCCCGGCATGCCGGTCTTGCCGGCCACCCGGTGCTGTTCGGACGCGATTTCTGGCCGGCGCTCACGCGCCTGGACGGGGATAGCGGGGCGCGGCAACTCATCCACCAGCACCCCGAACGCTACCAAGAAATCGAGGTCGATGACCCCGGCATCCTGCTGGACATCGATACGCCCGCTGACCTGCGACACCTCGCGACGCCAACTGGCGGCGGCGCGAGGCGCTGAGATCAGCCGACGCGCCTCAGGCGCTTTGCGCCTGGGGCACGTCGTCCATCAGCTTGTCGAGGGTGATCGGCAGTTCGCGAATGCGCTTGCCGGTGGCATGGTGCACCGCATTGCCGATGGCGGCGGCAAGCCCGGTGATGCCGATCTCGCCGATACCCCGCGCGCCGTACTCGTTGAACGCCAGGTCCGGATAATCGAGCAGGATGACGTCGATCTCCGGTTGGTCGGCGTGTACCGGGACCACGTACTCGGCGTAGTCGTTGTTCACAGGGCGGCCGTTGCGCTCGTCGTACTCGGTGGCTTCGAAAAGCCCCATGCCCACGCCCATGACGACGGCGCCCTCGACCTGATTACGCGCCGTGGTTTCGTTGATCACCTTGCCTACATCGATGGCACTGACCACGCGCGATACACGCAGGTGCGAGATGCCCGGGTCCCAACGTACCTCGACGAAATGGGCACCGAAGGAGCGATAGGAGTATTTCGAGTCAGCGGCCTCGGTATGCGCTTCGCCATCGGCGCTGCCGTAACGCGCGGCATCGAGGACCTCGGCAAAACTCGCCTGCTTGCCGTCATAACGCAGAGCACCATCGGCCACACTCAGATCGTCCGCGCTGGCCTCGGCGAAAATACCGTTGCTGCCGGTGGCGTAGCGCTTCAGCTCGTCGAGGGCATTGCGCGCCGCGCCGGCGATGGCCGGCAGGGTCGTCGCCGTGGCCCAGGAGCCCCCGGAGATCGGTCCGTCCGGGTAGGAAGAGTCGCCCAGCTTGACGGTGATGCGGTCGACTGGAATACCGGTCACATCGCTCACCGCCTGCGCCACGATAGTGTAGGTGCCGGTACCGATGTCCTGTGTCGCGCAGGAGGCAAAGGCGGTGCCATCGGCACGCAGCGACACGCGTGCATCGCAGGGTCGCTTCAGCGCTTCCCAATTGCAGGCCGCCATGCCGTAGCCGACGATCTCACGACCCTCGCGCATGCTGCCGATCTGCGGATTGCGTTCGTGCCACCCGAAGCGCTCGGCGGCTTGTTTCGTGGCCTCGACGATGTGGTTGCTGGAGAAATCCAGATCCTGGCTTTCGTCACGCTCGGCATAGTTGTCGAGCCGGAACTGCACCGGATCAACGCCCGCCGCCAGCGCCATCTCGTCGATGGCGGATTCCAGCGCGAACAGGCCCGGCGCCGCACCTGGCGCACGCATCGAGGTCGGCGTGCCGCGATTCACCTGCGTCGTGGCATGGCTCACCGTCAGATCGGGACAGCTGTAGAGGCTTTTGGTCACGCTGCCGCAGGTTTCCACGTACTGATCGGTGAACGACGTGGTGTTGATCGCCTCGTGACGCAGCGACACCAACTTGCCGTTGCCGTCGGTCGCCAGGCGCATGCGCTGGCGGGTTTCGGGACGGTGCCCGGTGGTGGTGAACATCTGTTGACGTGGCACGACGAGCTGCACCGGGCGGCCCAGTTCACGCGAAACCGCCGCCGTGGCAATCGCATGCGGCCAGGTCCACAACTTGCTACCGAAGCCCGAGCCGATATACGGCGCATGTACCGTGATGCGCTCGGGCGCAATGGCGAAGATCTTGGACAGCGCATTGCGCTCGACCACGACCCCTTGCGAGGCGTCATAGATGGTCAGGTTGCCCTGCGCGTCCCAGTACGCCACCGAGGCATGCATCTCCATCGGATTATGGGTTTCCACCGGCGTGTGGTAAGTGACGTCGATGGTCGTGTCGGCGCTGTCGAAGGCCGAGGCGGCATCGCCACGCGCGTGACCGCCACCCGCCTGCGTGCCGTTGTCCTCGAGGCCCTGGGCAAGGTTGGCGACGGCCGATTCGGGGGCGTATTCGACCTCGACGTGGCGCGCGGCGGCCCGCGCGTTCTCGAAGCTGTCGGCCACCACCAGCGCCACGAACTGGCCCTCGTAGTACACACGCTCGTCCTCGAACGGCAGCCGGGTTTCTTCCACCTTGTTGCCCTGCACGAAGCTCGACGGCGTCCGGTACAGCGACGGGAAATGCCCATGATGGAAAATATCGATGACGCCCGGCATCCGCTTCGCCTCATCGACCTTGATTCGTGTCACCTTGCCCTTGGCGATGGTACTGAACACGCCATAGCCGTATGCCATGTTGGGCGGCAGGTTGTCGGCGGCATAGTTGGCGCGGCCGGCGAGCTTGTCGGGGCCGTCGATGCGCGGCACGCCCGCGCCGATAATGGGTTCTTTCGTATCCGTGTCGCTCATGTTCCATTCTCCTCGCGGGCGATTCAGGCAGCGGTCAGATCGGTGAGATTACGCACGATGGCCTGCTGGCCGAGCGGAATCTTGTAACCGTTCTGGGAATAGGCCGTGGCATTCTCGAAGGCCAGCTTGGCAGCATCCGTAAAGAGCGCTTCGCTGGCGGTCTTGCCCTTGAGCGCCGCTTCCACTTCCGGCGCCCGCCACGGCTTGGTGCCGACACCGCCCATAGCCACCCGGGCATCCGTAATGGTGTTGCCGTCCATACGCACGATCACCGCGCTGGACGCGAGGGCGAACTGATACGACTGGCGATCACGCAGCTTGAGGTAGGCAGACCGGCCGCCGTCGATCGGTGCGTCGAGTACGACATGGGTGATCAACTCGCCCGGCTCGAGCGCATGCTCGCGGGCCGGCGTGTCACCGGGTAGCAAGTGGAAATCGCCGAAGTCGATCTCGCGCGTGCCTTCCGGCCCCTGAACCTCGACCGTGGCGCCGATCGCCGCCATTGCCACGCACATGTCCGAGGGATGCGTCGCGATGCAATTGTCGCTGGTGCCGAGCACGGCGTGGACGGTGCGATTGACACCCTCGATAGCGGCACAACCGCTACCGGGTTCGCGCTTGTTGCAGGCGGAGACGCCATCGCGGAAATAGGGGCAGCGTACCCGCTGCATGATATTGCCGCCGGTGGTGGCCTTGTTGCGCAGTTGTGTCGAGGCGCCCGCCAGCAGGGCCTGGGACAGCACGGCATAATCCTCGACCACGCGTTCGTCCCGCGCCAGCGCGGTATTGGTCACCATCGCGCCGATGCGCAACCGACCGTCGTCGAGGCGCTCGATGGTATCGAGATCGACGCCGTTGATGTCGATCACCTTCTGCGGCTGCATCACGTCGAGCTTGACCAGGTCCAGCAGCGTGGTGCCGCCTGCCAGAAAGGCGGCATCGCGATCGCTGCCATGCGCCGCGACTGCTTGTTGCGGGCTTTCGGCGCGGGCGTAATCGAAATGTCTCATGCCTTGCCTCCCTTCACGGCGCTCCGGGCGGACTGAATCGCCGCGACGATGTTCTTGTAGGCGCCGCAACGGCAGATATTGCCGCTCATCGCCTCGCGCACGTCGGCATCGCGGGTACCGATGTCGTCATCCTGCAGGACTGCCAGCGCGCTCATCATCTGACCCGCCGTACAGTAACCGCACTGATAGGCGTCATGCTTGAGAAACGCCTGCTGCAACGGATGCTGCTGGCCGTCCTTTTCGAGACCTTCGACGGTCGTGATTTCGTCGCCGTCGTGGGTCACGGCGAGGCTCAAGCAGGAATTGATGGACGTGCCGTTGACCAGGATCGTGCAGGCGCCGCACTGGCCGTGGTCGCAGCCCTTCTTGGTGCCGGTCAATTGCAGACCGTGACGCAGCGCATCGAGCAGGATGACGTTGGGTGCCACGTCCAGCTGCTGGCGCTGGCCGTTGACGACCAACGTGATACGTTGCTTGCCCTCGGCGGGGGGCGCGTCAGTCTGCGTATCGGGATCGTCCGGCGAGCCGGCGTAGCTCACCGACGACAACGCCGGCGCCGCAGCCACCGCCAACCCGGAAGCGCCCGCAGTCTTCAGGAAGTGGCGCCGCGACGGCGATGCCGGTTGTCGCGTGGGATCATAATACGAGACCTCGGCCTCGAGACGTTCGCGGTCATCCATGTCGTATCCTCACCATTCGCCAGCCAGGGGCTGGGGGCCGTCTTCGGCGAGCGATTACCGGGCATCGGTGCACGCCCACCGACGTAAAATAGCTGCGGGCCGAAAACCGTGTCAGGCGGTTCGGCCAACCTTAACGTTAGGAGAAGCGTCGGATAGCCGCAAAGCTAGGGCGCTAACTTCAGAGAAACGGAGCATGATGCCAGAGGATCAGGCATGAAATACCGAGCACATGGGGCGGGAACGCAAGACCGCCGCCCGTACACATCGTGGCGGCGGTCTGCAGGTAGCTGGTTGGTGCCGGTGAGTGGACTCGAACCACCGACCTACGCATTACGAGTGCATTAACTCCATCTTTCAGAAGAAAACGCAAAAAACAATAATCACCATTAGTATCAATAAAAACAAATACTTAATATTGAATTAACGTTTTCTGCTTGTTGCCAGTGTTAGCCCGTTTTATCCTGCCCATGGAACCTATTTGGAACCTAGAAACTGAGGCCAAGGGTATGACCACAAAGACAGAACGGCTTACGACACGGTCGCTGGAACGTCTCGCCAAGGAGCTGCCCGAAGGTGACGAGGTGTGGGATAGCGATGCAGCCGGCTACCACGTCCGAGCCGGAAAGCGCGGCCTATCGCTGCGAGTGTCCTACTACAACCTATCCGGCAAGCGCCGCGTGCTGACCCTTGGCCGCTATGGAGTCGGCAACATGACGGCCGCCAAAGCCCGCAAGGATGTTGGCGAAGTGCTGGATATCGTGGCACAAGGCGGCGACCCGCGTGCCGTTCTGGAAGAAACCAAGGCCGAAGAGAAGCGCCAGCAGCAGCAGACGCTTGGTGCCTACCTGGCTGGCCCCTATACCGCCTACCAGAATCGGAAGAAGGACGGTGTCGCCAATCTTCGGCGCATCGAGAAAGACTTTGCCGACTGGCTCGACAAGCCCATGGGCAGCCTGAGCCGCGCCGATGTCGAGCGATGGCAGGCCGAGCAAGAGATTCCCAAAGCACCAAAGACTAAGGGAGAGCCACCAGTCAAGCCCCGCGCCTTTGGCACGCTGAAGCGCTCCTATGACGCTCTGTGCGGCCTGCTGGCGCATGCGGCCGAGCGCAAGGTTATACCGGTCCACCCGCTGAAAGGCGTCAAGCTGCAACGGCCGGCCATGAGCGAAGAGGATCTGGCAGAGCAGGGGGCACAGCGCCGTCATCTAGAAGCCGAGGAAGTGAAGGCACTATTTGCGGGCCTAGAGGCGTACCAAGAGGCCAAGCGCGCCCAGCGCCGAAATAGCCGCGCCCATGGGAAGACGTATCTTCCCGACCTGGATGGCGTCGCCTACGTGGATCACGTCGCGCCCTGGATTCTGACCATGTACTACACCGGCTTCCGACCGGGCGACCTGTTCGGCCTGCGCTGGGACCACGTGAACCTGGCCTTCCGCACCGTGCGCAAAACGATAGAGAAGACCGCTCACCACCGGTCCGAGCCCCAGACTTTCCCGCTGTCCACTGAGGCCGTGGACGTGCTCAAGACCTGGCACCAGCAGCAGGGTGAGCCGAAGACCGGCCTGGTCTTTCCGTCTGGCAAGCATGGCGAGCGTATGAGCGCGACCGCGATGCAAAAGCCTTGGGCCGCTGTTCGTCAGCTCGCCGGCCTGCCTCAAGATCTGCACCTGTACAGCCTGCGGCACAACTTCGCCAGCCAATTGGTGATGGCTGGCGCCGATCTACTGACCGTTTCCAAGCTGATGGCACATTCAGATATTCAGACGACGATCACCCACTACGCTCACCTGCGCCCCGATCACACTCGCGACGTGGTTGAAGCATTCGCCAAGGCAGTGCCCAGGGCGCCGGCCGAGGCGGCGGATAGAAGCGATGAGGATGCTGGTGGCCCCTTCAAGGTGGTAGCCGATGCTTGATGCGAGACATCGTGGCCACTCGCCTGCGGATTTTGCGGGTTTGCGGATAAACCCGCCAGCACCGGCCAAGCTCGTTGCGGATAACGTGCGGACAACTGCGGATAAGCGACCGGCCACTCCGTGGCAACCGCTCACCATCCGGCCCAAGAGGCCGGCTCATACCCAGCGCCAGCAATAGGAGACGCCCCATGGATGACGAGCTGTGGGCCATAACAGCCGACCTAGATAGTGTTCTTTACCGACTGGCCAATCACATGAGCAGCGACAAGCTGAAGACCCAGGATGTTGAACCCCAGTGCTCAAACCGCGTAGATGCTGCCCGCGTTGTTATGTGCAGCGTGACACTTGATGAAGCGCGTGGCCCCGTTTACCCGAAATTCAATATTGAACGCGCAATTCATATTTCTCGTCTAGCAAAAGAAGGCATATTGTCTCGTTTCCACTTTGAGGAGAAGGGAACCCCTTACCATTTTCGCGACGATAAGGCTGTGCTCGACCAAAACGAGGATTCGAAGTTAAGCGAGCGAACCGATGCAGAGCATGAAAACGCAGAGCTAGCTGACCTGTTGACAGCCATGCGGGCGTTGGTCAACTGGCGAATAACCGGATGGCCGTTAGAAGATGAGCACATGGAGTCACTTATATGCGCAGTGGAATCATGGGCTAATAGGGAGGGAGTATATATCGGAGAGGCCGAGGGGCTACCCCTAACACCAAAGCGACAGATTGACCGTCGCAGATGGCTGCGTGAGCGAGCCGCATGGTCCGCTTACTCAATGCATATGGACGACCCAAAAGCCAACCCTGTAGATGAAAACTTATTTGAACAAGCAGGCGAGCGCTTTAGCATGTCAGCGTCAGTTGTAAAGCGTGCCTACTACTCAGACCGTATCAGACAATTGAGGGAGGAGGTTTGGCCACGCTATTGGTCAGAAACCGGCGAAAACTGACC
Source organism: Chromohalobacter canadensis (assembly GCF_029544075.1). Taxonomy (GTDB): domain Bacteria; phylum Pseudomonadota; class Gammaproteobacteria; order Pseudomonadales; family Halomonadaceae; genus Chromohalobacter; species Chromohalobacter canadensis_A. The sequence goes on from NZ_JAJQJH010000004.1 coordinate 187,674, forward strand.
ATTACGCCGCCTGCCTGATCCGTAACCCTTGAAGCGTCAACCATCAACATGGAGACGCTTCGATGCCCATCAAGACGCAAGATCCCGGCGACATTCTCGCCAATGCCCTGACCCGCTACCACGGCGGTTTCGATCCAACCTTGATCGAACTGCCCGAGGCTGCTGTATTCCCTGGCCTGATCCCCGCCCAGCCAGCCACCGCCCGCAAGGCACGCACCACCGGTAGTCTACTCGGCCGCCCGGCCCCGCGTTTCGTGAAGCGTGGCCGCAGCGTTCGTTACCGCCTCAAGGACGTGCTCGACTGGCTGGCCGATGGTGATACCTACAGGAGCACCGCCGAGGCAGGGAGGGTCGCCTAATGCTTGCCTACCTCACTCCGGCTCGATATGCTGCAGGCGTTGCGGCAAATTCCGTGACCGACCTTGGCCGGTCGAATCTCTCTAGGCGCACGAGCGCCACCACCATGACGGGCGCTTTTTTTGTGCCTGCCATGCGTTATGGCGGCTGTGCGTGGGACACCTCACGGTGTGCCGGTTTCCTAGAGTGCCGGTCGGCCAACCCGCGTACAGTCGCCCCCATCAGCTGCTTGGCCGCAGCCGGGGACGACTCCACAACTCTAGGAGCGTCACCCATGGCACCATGCCTATCCCCTACCCGTACTGCATCTGCACGCGCCGCCGCACATCGAGCGATGGCCCGCGCTGCGCTGTTCGCTGATTCCAGCGCCAGCACCCGCCTGAAACGTTACAACTCCCACATGGACAAGGCCCGCCGCCTGGAAGGCCAGGAGGTGGCGTCATGAAAAAGGTCAATGTCACCCCTACCGCTATCAAGCACCGCGCCGACAAAGCCGAGCGGATCGGATCCGCGCTGGCGGGCGTTACTACCGTGCTGATTCAGGACGACACCCAGCGTCAGGAAGGCCGCGAAGACGAACGCGGTCCGCTGGATCCCGTTACCCGAGGAAATCTGTTCGAGGCTCTACTAGCCCTCAGCGATCAATCCACGGATCTGGCGAATTTCATTGACCAGCTGGGCCACGCCGAGCAGGAGGGCCAGTCATGAGCGATGACCTGACAATTGCCAAGCAGCTGACCGGTGAATTCGTTTACGAGGCCAGTCGCCTGAGCGTTGCCCTACGCGCACTGAGCGAGGCCCACGCCTGCGAGAGCGAAGAGATTAACCAAGGGGTCCGCGATGGGCTAATGGAAGCCGCCTGCCTGCTGGGTGAGCACATGGAGAACTTCGCCACCGACCGCCATGCATCGCTCGAGAGGATCGAGGCCGAACGTAATCGGGAGGCGAAACAATGAGGAACTCACCACACAGGGTCGGATTTGAAATCGCGCCCTTGAGTGCCTGCACTGCCAGCCGACGCCTCAATGATATCCGGGAGTGCGCGGAGTGCTCACCCCCAGGGGTTACCACATTTTGGTAACCCTTCCGGGATGTCGTGGAACGCGACTCCCTGCCTGCGGGAGGGCAACGCCATGAGCATTGAATCGAGAACGCCCGACCACAAGGGCCGGGCGCCAGTACCACGCTGTGTGCTCCCCACACATGGTCATCATAGCATCGAAACCGCATTGGTCGATGTCCTGGCGACCCAAGGTGTTGCCGGATTATCCGTCATCGCCGATGGCGACATTCACCGCTTCGATGCGCCTGATAAGCGCCGGGGCAATCTGTCGGGATGGTATGTCTGTCCTACCCATGAGATTGCGATCTATGGCTTCTGGCATACCGGCGAACAGCACACCGTAACGCTGGCGGGCGAGCATGACCCCATCGCCGCCGAGCAGGCCCGCCAGGCAGCGCGGAGGGCCCGCCAAGCTCGCGCAGCCCAGCGACAGCGCGAACAGGCTCACGCCGCCAAGCGTGCCCGCCGATTGTGGGCAAGTGCGAGCCCTGCCGATCGTGGCCACGCCTACCTGGTGACCAAGCAAGTGGCACCCTATGGCCTACGCCAACACGGTAGCAACTTGCTGGTACCGCTGTATGCCGAGGGCCAGCTGGTCAACCTGCAGCGAATCGGCCCGGACGGCGGAAAACGCTTCATATTCCGGGCCCGCCTCAAAGGCAGCGCGACCATCATCGGCCGGCTGGCGGCCACTTCACGCCTCTACCTCTGCGAAGGCTGGGCCACGGCCGCAGCATTGCACGTGGCCACCGGATGCCCCGCAGTCGCTGCGATGACCGCCAACAACCTGGCGGCCGTGGGACACGCCTTGCGCCAGCGCCTACCGTCCGAGGTGGCCATCACCGTCGCCGCCGATAACGATCGCGGTACCGAAGGTAACCCAGGCATCACCGCTGCCAGGGAGATAGCGACCGCCCTCCGTGCCGACCTGACATGGCCGCGCTTCCCATGCGCCGATTGTGCCTGCACCGACTTCAACGACCTGGCACGCTGCCAGGCTCCCCGGGAGGGCGTCGCATGAGTAACGCCGCCGTAAAGCAACAGCTGGGGCAGCCCGTCGAGCGCGGGAGTGTACTCGAGCTTAACCCGATTCCTCTGGCGCAGCGGGAGCAGCCGCCCGAATTCCCCATCGAAGCGCTGGGGCCGGTATTGGGCGAGGCGGCCGAGCGCTTGGCTTATCACGTCCAGACTCCGCCAGGTATGGCTGGCCAGTCCGTGCTGGCGGCCGCAGCACTGGCAGTACAAGGGCAAGTCGATGTCGCTCGCGGCTCAATAGGTCGCGGCCCCGTCTCGCTATTCTGCATGACTGTCGCCGGAAGTGGTGAACGCAAGTCGAGTCTGGATGGCCTGGCACTGGCCCCCATTCGTGACCTGGAGGCGGAGAAGCGCAAGGACCACCCCGAGGCGATAGCGAGCTATAAGGCCGCCCGTGAGGCGTGGGAGATGCGCCGCGAGTCTGTTGTCAACGCCAGCAAGCCCAAGGGTCGCCAGCCCATGAAGGAGGCAGAGCAAACCTTTCTCCAAGAACAGCTGGCGGAGATCGACGGGCAAGAGCCACAGCCGCCAGCAACGCCGAGCATGACCTTTGCCGAACCCACGGCCGAGGGTATCTATCGCCACTTGCAACACAGCTACCCGAGCGCCGGCCTGTTCAGTGATGAAGGCGTGGGATTCTTCGGCGGGCACGGCATGAGCGAGGAAAGTCGAGGCCGCACGGTGGCGATGGTCTCCAAGCTGTGGGATGGCTCGCCAATCACTCGGACCCGAGGCACTGCAGGGGAGTCCGGTTTTCTGTCCGGACGCCGGCTATCGGCTCACCTGATGGTGCAGCCTGTGGTCGCCGCCAAGGTGCTGGGCGACCCAATGCTGCAGGGCCAAGGCTTCCTGGCACGATTCCTTATTGTGCAGGAAACCAGCCTAGTGGGAAGCCGGCTCCTCAAGGGGCGAGATCCCAAGAGCGGCCCCCATCATGATCCAGCGATCCTCCGCTATTGGGAAACGCTGGCCAGCCTGATTCGTGAGCCTTTGCATACCGACGAGAACGGCGCCCTATCCCCCCGGCTCGCCAGTATCGATGGTGCAGCCTTCGAGAGCTGGGCACGCCTTCACGACAGCATCGAGTGGCAGCTCAGTCCCGAGGGGCGCTTTCGTGACGTACAGGCATTCGCCAGCAAAGCCGCCGACAACGCGGCTCGCATCGCCACAGTACTGGCAGTTGTGGAGGGTGAGACGAATCCCACACCGCAGCACATCGAACGTGCTGGGCGCCTGATGGCGTATTACCTCGAGTCGATGGCCATCCGTACCGCAGAGGCACGCCAGGATACACAGGAGCTACAGGCACGTGACCTACTGGAGTGGATCAAAGGACACGGTGGGGAGCTGCATGCCCGCGACTTCAAACGCCTTAGTAGCGAGTACCGGAGCGCGTCCAAGGCTCGAGCCCTGCTGTCCTTCCTGGTCGACACGGGGCACGTGCAGATTGCCAGCAGCAACCAAAACGGCAAGCCGACAGGCTGGAGAGTTAGGGAGGCTCAATCATGATCGACCTGATGGAAACCGGCCGTCGCCTATGGGAGAGCGGGGATACCCAACGAGGTGGTAACCCCGACCAGCCGCGACCGGCAATGGATCTGATGGAGCTGGGACGCCAGATATGGGAAGAAGGCGCGGCCGACGCAGACAGCCCGCCCACCGCCGTTCGCCACTCATCCGCGCCGGCCCAGTCCAGTGATAGCGGCCCATCCGCAAAACCGCAATATCCGCAGCCCCCAGCGCCTATTAGTGAGATCGAGGCGACCATCACCGGCCTGGCGGATGCGGGCCGAGCCGTCGATGCAAGGCTGGCTCATCGCTTGCGCGACGTGTTGGCACCGATGGATCGGGCGACCCGTGCGGACCTGATCACCGCGGTGGATGATGCGCTCGCCTCCACCAATGACCTGGATGAAGCCAATAGGCGGGCGATGGCCTTGCTCGGAGACGCAACCGCCAGGGCGCCCTTGCGTGGGGCTATCGGCGACCGCGTGCCATGGATCGCCTGGATAGCCGAACGCTGCCCGCTGCTGGCGGAGGATAGGACGTTCATCTGTCGCCGGATGCGCACCCTTCCGCCAAAGGCAGCAGAGCGCACGGCCAAGCGATACGTGGACACCTGGCGCAAGGCAGCCGATGCAGAGCCCAACCCCGTGAAGCAGGAGAACGCAGGCCGTGCCGCTGCCAATCGCACCCTGCTGGCACTGATTCGGTAGGTAAATCGCGGGTCCTTCCGTGGAATGTCCCAACCCGCCACGGGGACTGCAGACCGCGGAATTCGCCAAATTTTCGGCAATGGTAGGTCGTCAGCAGCACCGGGCTACAGACCGCATGGTTGAGCGGCTTAGACCTGCCGATGGTGCCGAAATCGCAACGGCATAATGCCGACACGCCGGACGCCCCGGCAAACCATAGAGGAACCCTTCTCATGAGCAACACGACGAAGCGCAAGACATTTGCAACCTGGCAAGAATGGCACGAGGCCATGAACACCAAGCGGGATGAGCTGACCAAGATCGAAGGCATCGGGGAGGCCCGTGAGGCCCGAGACCGAGCGCGGAACGGACTCGACCATGTTGTCCGGGAAGCCAACGGCAGCCAGCACCTATCGGCCAATACCTACCATTACACGTTCCAGGGTGACGAGACCCCGGAAACGATCAGGGAAGAGGCGGGGCGGCTCGTTCCCTTACTGAAACGGATCATGGCCACCACCGACCGCAAGATGAATGCCCGGTATGAATATGCCGCTAGTCGTATGGAGCGCATCCAGGAGCTTGGCGCCATGTTCGACGACGCCACCGTAACTCTGGAACGCCTAAATAGCGCACGTAAGGCGATCCAAGCGGAGGTCGAGGATCTGGAAGAGCAGGCACCGAAGGCAAGCGCCTCCACACTGGACGATCTACGCCGTGAGGCTGACGCCGCAGAAGAGGAGCGCGATCGTATCGCCGTTGCCTTGCGGAACGTGGAGCGGGACGACGGGCCGTTGAGGCTGGCCCAGGACGCCGAGCGCACGGCCTCCGAGCGCCTGGACGAAGCCGAAGCCCTGGCCGCAATCGGAGAGGCGGACGGCAGTGAAGTAAAAGCCGCGAAAGCGGGCGCCAGTAAGGCAGCCACAACACTGGAAAAGGAGCGGGAGGAGCATCGCAAGCTCGAGGCGGCTCGCCGTGGATTGCAACGCAAGTTGGAAGACGCCGAGAGCCACCTGACTACCGTGAAGGCCGTCTATCGCACTGCCTTGAATCGTGTTCGTCAGGCCGACCTGGCAGCGAGAGAGACCGCCCTGGTCGAGAAGCTCACGAGCCTGAGCGAAGACCTGGCTGACCTGGATCGGATCTATCAGGATCTTGAGGAAGCAGACCCGAAAGCCCACTACGGCAAGGCTGTGCTGACTGTGCAACTGCCCTTCCTGCATCGCCACGCGCGACGTGACGTACTCAATGACTTCCGCGTAGAGCGCTCCCTCGAGGTAACGAGTGAAGGTCTCGGGGTCTAAGCCACGCGCTGGAAGCTAGCAGGATTCCACTATCCGACATCCAAAAATCGGACAACGCAACCACCGCGGGGCCGCAGGACGGCCCCGCCTTTTCGTATCCCGCCTCATATCCGCAGTCATCCGCAAGCTATCCGCAACGAGCCTACGATGTCAGGCACCCCCAAAGTGGGGGCTCCGCACCTTCAGTAATCCGGCAGCACTGCAAAGGATGGGGTGAATCACCCCCCTTCTGCTGGCGGAGTTATCCGCACATCCGCAGAATCCGCAGCGCGTACATCCTGAAGACCGTGGGATAAGGGGATGCCGCATCTCTCTGCGGATAAGAGCAGGGACACCGCCGCTTCAATCAGATTTTTATACCCGCGAAATTGAAAAATCAGCCCTTGCCTTCCTGATAGGACCCGAGCCCCGCGCATCATATTGAGAAAATCACACCTCGTCCGCTTCTGTTTTTGATGGACCAAGGCACATGGACCGGCACCCGCCATGTCTGCACGGGTGGGATGGAGCGTCCCATCCCCACGCCGCAGTGAGTCCAGCCAGTGCAGGCGGGGGTTATCCGCAAATCCGCAGAATCCGCAAGCCTTCATGCACAGTCGGCGAATCCAGGTTAGTGACCAGCAAGGCTGGCGCCATTGGCGACTTTCTGACGCTTGGAACCTGTATGGAACCTAAACGAGCGACAACGAGAAACGGCCACCGCGATGACTCGCTAAGTTGCCGTTTTATATGATTTTTTTGGTGCCGGTGAGTGGACTCGAACCACCGACCTACGCATTACGAGTGCGTTGCTCTTCCGACTGAGCTACACCGGCGATGGCGCATGATGATAGTCAGGATGGCATCGCTCGACAAGGCCCTGCCACTCACTCCACGCCCCCCACTCAATCCACGAGGGCCGGTGCTAGTCAGGCAGGACCGGCATGGTCAGCAGCAGCCAGAGGTACATCGCAATCAGGGCCGCAACGACCGCCGCGATGGCCCAGGCCATGCGCTCTCGTGTCGCCTGGTCCCGCGCGACAAGATGCTTGAGCGCTATCCGTGCGCCCCACCAGACGCCTACCAGCACCAGCAATGGTATGCCCACGCCGATCAGAAATGTCATATCGCCTCCCTCTTTCCGGCCATGCCCGACTATCATGACGCAACGCCCGCGAGTCTCGCAGCGGTCGCCAGGCTCGACAAGCGCTTGCCTTCTGATCACAAGATTGTCGACAGTGTATATGCGCAACAAACACTGCACTGGTATAATCTGGCACGACCGCTGGGTCGCCGGCACCATGACGGGCCAACCGAATTCACCATCTGCATGATGATCCAAGCGCTTTCGCGGGGACGGCATCATCGCCGCACGAGCGGGGCTGCCCAAGATCGCCGGCAAGCACTTGTATCGCCCCCAGCCAACCCGCACTGCTGAAGATTCGTGCAACCGCTGTGACAAGAGAGGTCAATATCCAAATGTCCAACACGCCGAAGATCATCTATACGCTCACTGATGAAGCCCCCGCGCTGGCGACCCATTCCCTGCTTCCGATCATCGCCGCTTACACGAGCACGGCCGGCGTCAGCGTCGAGACCCGCGATATCTCGCTGGCCGGCCGCATCCTCGCGCAGTTCCCGGATCTGCTGAGCGACGAGCAGCGCATCAGCGACGACCTGGCCGAGCTCGGCGAACTGGCCAAGACGCCAGAAGCCAACATCATCAAGCTGCCCAACATCAGCGCTTCCGGCCCGCAGCTCAAGGCCGCGATCAAGGAATTGCAGAGCCAAGGCTACCCGCTGCCGGATTATCCGGACGAGCCGAAAAACGACGAAGAGAAGGCTATCAAGGCCGCTTTCGACAAGGCCAAGGGCAGCGCGGTCAACCCGGTTCTGCGTGAAGGTAACTCCGACCGCCGCGCACCGCAGTCGGTCAAGAACTACGTTCGCAAGTATCCGCACCGTATGGGCGAATGGAGCGCCGACTCTCAGTCGCATGTCGCGCATATGAGCGAAGGCGATTTCTATGGCAGCGAGCAATCCGCCACCATCGAAAAGGCCGGCAAGCTCAAGATCGAACTCAAGCAGAAAGACGGCACCACCAGCGTCCTCAAGGAAGGCCTGGCGGTTCAGGAAGGCGAAGTCGTCGACGCCGCGTGCATGAGCAGCCGCCGCCTGCGCAACTTCATCGACAGCGAGATCAAGGATGCCAAGAAGCGCGGCGTGCTGTTCTCGTTGCACCTGAAGGCCACCATGATGAAGGTCTCCGACCCGATCATGTTCGGCATTGTGGTCGAGGAATTTTACAAGGATGTGCTCGAGAAACATGCCGACGCCCTCAAGCTGGCCGGTTTCAGCCCCAACAGCGGCATCGGCGATCTCTACAGCGCCATCCAGTCGCTACCCAGCGAGCAGCAGGAAGCGATCACGAGCGACATCGACGCCCTCTATAAAGAGCGTCCGCCGATGGCGATGGTCAACTCGCACAAAGGCATCACCAACCTGCACGTGCCCTCTGATGTGATCATCGACGCTTCCATGCCGGCGATGATTCGCGACTCCGGCAAGATGTGGGGCGCCGACGATGCGCTGCATGATGCCAAGGCCGTGATCCCGGATCGCTGCTACGCCGGCATCTATCAGGTCACCATCGACGACTGCAAAAAGAACGGCGCCTTCGATCCGACGACCATGGGCAGCGTGCCCAACGTCGGCCTGATGGCGCAGAAGGCCGAAGAGTACGGCTCTCACGACAAGACGTTCCAGATTTCAGCCGACGGCACCGTGGTCGTCACCGACGAGAACGGTCATCAGCTGTTCAGCCACGACGTGGAAGCTGGCGACATCTGGCGCATGTGCCAGACCAAGGACGCGCCGATTCAGGATTGGGTCAAGCTTGCCGTCACGCGTGCCCGCGATAGCGCCACCCCCGCCATCTTCTGGCTGGACGCCAATCGCGCGCATGATGCGAAGCTGATCGAGAAGGTCGAAACCTACCTCAAGGATCACGATACCAGCGGTCTGGATATCCGGATCATGGCGCCGGAAGACGCCATGCGCTTCTCGCTGGAACGCACCCGCAAGGGCGAAGACACCATCTCCGTCACCGGCAACGTGCTGCGCGACTACCTGACCGACCTATTCCCGATCATGGAGCTCGGTACCAGCGCCAAGATGCTCTCCATCGTCCCGCTGATGCAGGGTGGCGGCCTGTTCGAGACCGGCGCTGGCGGCAGCGCGCCCAAGCACGTCGAACAGCTTCTGGAGCAGAACCACCTGCGCTGGGACTCGCTGGGTGAATTCCTTGCTCTGGCCGCGTCGCTCGAGCATCTCGCCAAGGCGTACGACAACGCCAAGGCCAAGGTTCTCGCCAAGACGCTGGATCAAGCCACCGGTGAATTCCTCAACAGCAACAAGTCGCCGTCACGCAAGATCGGCGAAATCGACAACCGCGGCAGCCACTTCTACCTCTCGCTCTACTGGGCCCAGGCACTCGCCTCTCAGGACGAAGACGCCGAGTTGAAGGAGCAGTTCAGCGAGTTGGCTAAATCGCTCGAAGCCGACGAAGACAAGGTCGTCAAAGAACTCACCGAGGTGCAAGGCAAGCCGGTAGAAATCAACGGCTACTACCATCCCGATTATGACCTGACCAGCCAGGTCATGCGTCCCAGCGCTACGCTGAACGCCGCTCTGGATGCCCTCATGAAGCGTTAAATGCTTTCCGCCGGGGCAAAATCGGCCCCGCACAGTAAAGGCGTCAAAACAGACCCATGCCCCGTGCATGGGTCTGTTTCTTTCAGAGGCAGGAAAAGAGCAGGCAACCCCGGTTCACCACCTTCCAGACAGAAAAAAGCCCTCCGCCATGGAAGGGCTAAAACGTCGTACGCAGTGTGAGCCACTACGTGATGGAATCGCGACGTCCTTGAAGCTTCCTCACCGTCCATGGCTCACGATTACAAAACATAACACATTAGATACGCATTGCTTACCTATATTCGATGTCTTTTGAGTAAGCCAATGCCGACACAATGAGTCAGCATTTGCGTCATTTCGTGAAAACTTGGTGGATAAAGCCCGAGTAAAATTGTCGGGTATTTAACCCAAATCAATCCAGCCGCCTGCTCTCTATGACACCGTAGGTTCCGTCGAGCAGGGATACGACTTCGATGCTTAAGTATCGCGCACAAGGATGTGTGGGAAGTCGCAAGGAGCTCGACAGGACAATGCAGTGACGCAACGTCCACGCCCGGCTTCGGCCGGGCTTACTTGTGTCTGGGCCCTGCCAACGCCTTTCTCTGCCGCAATGGTCTATTTTAGTCGGAGTGCCATCGTGCAAGGAGAAGGTATGACACCACGCAAGACCGACTTCCCCCTCGATCAATGCCGCTGTCATCTGGAAACCGGCCCCATCGTACTGGTGGGTTCGCAATGGCAGGCAGAACACAGCCTGATGGTAATGGGCTGGCACATGGATGCTCGGCTTCACACCGGAACATTCGAGCGCTATGGGCGAAATGTGGACACATACAAAAAAACCGCCCTGAGAGGCGGTTTTTTTCAAGGCTAAAAAAGCCTTTAGAATCAGTCGCTAAGCTATGGTGCCGACACCAGGAGTCGAACCCGGGACCTACTGATTACAAGTCAGTTGCTCTACCAACTGAGCTATGTCGGCATAACACAAAGCCGTTAGCGATGGCTGGGGTAGCAGGACTCGAACCTGCGAATGCCGATACCAAAAACCGGTGCCTTACCACTTGGCTATACCCCAGCAAATTGGTGGCCAGAGACGGAATCGAACCGCCGACACGAGGATTTTCAATCCACTGCTCTACCGACTGAGCTATCTGGCCCTTCCAACGGGGACGCATTAAACCGAATTCTTCGGTGCGGGTCAAGCCTTTTAATTCAAAAAGATGCTGACCACCGAACCCGCTCTATTCGCTCGGGGGCACGTAGCCTTCGGCCTGGTCGGTATCCCGGTTGTCGAGGAAGCGCTCCATCTGTTCCATCAGATAGGTACGCGCTTCGGGGTCCAGCAGGCTGAGGTGCTTTTCGTTGATCAAACGGGTCTGTAGCGCCTGCCACTCGTCCCAGGCTTGCTTGGAAACCGTCTGCTGGATCTCCTGCCCCTTTGCACCGGGTAGCGGCGGAAACGGCAGGGCCTCGAGCTCCTGTTGGTATTTACGGCAAAAGACAGTCTGACTCATGGCGCTTACTCCTAACGTATTGCGGTTCGTCATGACACAACATCACGAAACATCTCGATTGAGTAGTGTCTTGACCGGCGCCGCCAATCCTACACTAGCGGGCGCCTTGGCGTCGTACCATAGCGTCCCTGCCTCGCCGACCTCGGAAGGCAGCTCGTCCAGGCGCACTGGCGAGGGTGTGATCTTCAAACGAAAATGGCTGAAGGTATGTGTGAACGCCTCGCCATCCGTCTCGCGCTTTGCGTGGGGGAAGCGCTGATCGAGCCAGATGCGTAGCGCTTGCTCGTCATCGAACTGAGGCAGGCTCCACAGGCCGCCCCACAGGCCGCTGGCCGGGCGCTGCTGGAGGAAGACGCGTCCCAGGGGGTCACGCAACACCAGCATCCGTGTGGCGCGCTCAGGCAGTGCTTTGCGCGGTTTGGATTCAGGGAAGCGCGTTTCTTCGCTACGCACATGCGCCACGCAGACATCCTCGAAGGGGCATAGTAGGCACGCTGGCTTGCTTCGCGTACAAAGCGTCGCCCCCAGATCCATCATCGCCTGGGTATAGTCGGCCAGGCGTTCTTCCGGCGTGTAACGCTCCGCCAACGCCCATAGCTCACGCTCCACGGCAGGACGGCCGGGCCAGCCTTCCACGGCGTGCAGACGGGTCAGCACACGCTTGACGTTGCCATCTAGGATCGGCGCGCGCCGGCCGGTGCTGATGCTGATGATCGCGCCAGCCGTGGAACGTCCGATGCCAGGCAGCGCGGCAAGCGCCTCGACGCTGTCCATCGGAAACTCGCCGCCATGTTCCTCGACCACCACCTGGGCCGCCTTGTGCAGGTTACGGGCACGCGCGTAATACCCCAGCCCCGTCCAGAGGTGCAGCACCTCGTCTTGTGGCGCTCGCGCCAGGGCAGCGACATCGGGAAAGCGTTCCATGAAACGCTGATAGTAGGGAATCACCGTGGCGACCTGGGTCTGCTGCAGCATGATCTCCGACACCCAGATGCGGTAGGGCGTCTTGTTGAATTGCCAGGGCAGTGTCTTGCGACCGTGAACGTCGAACCATTCGAAGACCCGCCGACGAAAGGTGTCGGCGGTGAGCGGAATTTCTTGCATGCGCGTTATCGTCCAGCCGGCGGCGACGCCGTCAGATCATGGGGATGAGTGGTCATGGACATGCTAAAAAAAGCGCCGACAGATGTCGGCGCAGGGACTGGCTTTGGGCTTTGCTCACTTGAATAGACCACGCAACTTGTCTCCAAGTTCCTTGGCGGAGCCTTCTCCCAACGTTTCGTCGATCTTGCGCGCGGTGTCGCTATCGAGCTCGTCTTCCAGCGCTTCCCCTAGCTTTTCGCCGGCTTCGCGCTTGGCCTTGTCTTTGGCCAGCTCTCCCAGCGTGTCCTGGAAGGCCTCGCGATCGAAGCGACACCATTCACCCGGCTCTCCGCCGAGTTGCCCTTCACAATGCACTGGCAGGCTTACCTGCTGCAGACGCGAGGTCACCCGACAGGCACTCTGATCGGCAGTATCGATGAAGCGCGCCTTGAGATCGTAATCGAAACGCTCAGTAGGAATATTGAACATGCCCGCACCGGTCATCTCGATGCCTGGAATGCGCACCTCGAGATCGTCGTTGCGAGCCACGCCATCGGTGATATCAAAGCTCGCCGACAGCGTGTCGAAGGGCGTGTCATCGCTCCATTCGCGATCCGACTGCTCGCCATCCAGAATCGCGGCGGCGGTACATAGTTGGCGCGAGACATTGACGTCGAGCATCGCGCCATCGTCGATGCGTAGCGAGGCCGTACCGTTGAGATGACGCTTGAGCGATTCGAGCTGATTGGTCTGCGAGGTGACATCGCTTTCCAGGTTGAGCCGGCCACGCAAGGGCGATTCCGCGTCGTTGATATCTTTATACAGCGGTGCGACCTGCACACCGGAGAGCGACTGAGTCATGGCCAGGCGCAGAGGTGATTGACGGAGATCCAAGCTACCCTGGGCGTTGAGCGTGCCATCGTAGAGCTTGGCCGACAGGGACTCCAGACGCTGACGCCCGTCATCCCCCTTTACGCGCAGCGCTACGTCCTGGAGCGTCATGCCCTTGAGGATCACCGTGTCCACATTCAGCTTGCCATCCAACGTCAAGTTGGAGAGCCACTCGGTAGGTAGCAAGCCAGCACTCTCGGCGGCGGCATATGCCGACGAGACGCCCAGCGTTTCGACGACACTCGCCGTACTTTCGTCATCGCCATCGCCCGCTTCCTTGCCATTCTTCTCCGCGGGCGGCAGGTAGGCATCCAGATCGAGACGTTCGCCCTGGAGATCGAAGCTCAACCACTGGCCATCGAAACCGGCGCCCAATTCCCCGGTCAGCGTTTCACCATCGAGCAACAGGCTGAGGTTCGAGAAATTGATGCGCTGGAGATCGCCATGCACGGGGCTGGTCATGGCCAGTTCGCTTAGCGCCTTGTCGTCGCCGGTCTCGGGCAGGGCGTCGAAACGCTTGAGCCAATCTCGCAGCGACAGCGGTGCCAGTTTGAGCTGTCCGGTGTACTGGGGTGTCCCGAGCAGTTCGGTAAAGCTCAGTGTCCCCGTCACATTCAGATCGTCATCGCCGCTCAAGGCGATGTCACGCAACTGGGCGGTTTGGGCATCGAGATCGGCTTCGCCATCGAAGCCAAGACTCAACCCGAGTGGCTTGCCCTTCACGGCGGGATGGTGAAGACGTGTGTCGAGCTTGGCGTCATCGAGACGGTAGTGCTGCGCTTGGGTCTCGGCCAGCAGGTGACCGACTTGCAGATTGATGCCCTGTGCCTGATCGGAAAGTGCCGGCCACTGCGTGCTGGTTTCCAGCGTCACGTTGTTGAGTTCATAGCGTCCATCGCGCAGTCCCAGGCGTACACGGCTCTTGAACTTCACCTCACTGGTCAGTTCAGGCGCCTTGCTGTCGAGATCGAACGCCATCTGCAGTGGAAAGGCCGCGTCGGGATTGACGTTGCTGCCATCCAGGCTGAGATTGGAGAGCGTCAGATCCAGATCGCGCTGAGCATCCTGATAATGCACGCGACTGTCGCGCACTTGGACACTCGCGATATCCAGCGCCACGGGCAAGCTATCGGGGTTCTGATTCAGCCCCGGCCCTGCCGATGCCGGTGCCAAGGCTTCCTCGGCCTGGTCACCACCGCGCTCCATGCGATCGAGCAGAACTTCCCAATTGCCGCGACCTTCGGCGTTGCGCTCGAGATTGAGGCGCATGCCATCCAACGTCAGCCCTTCCACGGCCACCTCGCCGGAGAGCAGCGGCGCGAACGCCACACTGACCTCAGCACGGTCGAACGCCGCGAAGGCCGAGTCATCGTGTGACTGCTCGGGCAGCCAAGCCTCGGCCTGCTCGACGCTGAAGCCCAGACGTGGATAGAAGGACCAGGACAAGGGGCCGTCCAAGTTAAGCTCCAGCCCACTTTGATCGCGCACCGCCTCGACAAGCCGGGGCTTGAGGTCGTTGGGATCGAAGAACGTGGTGATGTAAACCACGGCGCCGACCACGATCAAGGCCAACACCCCGACCACCGCCAGCAATGCTCTCAGCAGCGCTCTCATTGGCGCCCTCCCTGTGACGCTAATGGATGAAATTCATAGTACGTTCCGTCGGCGGCGGGATGATAGCCAAGCCGGGCCAACAACAGTTGATCCCCCATCATCAGCACTGTGGTGGGAACGCGCGGCGTACAGGCTTCGCCTTGCGCGCGTTCGGCAATCAGCATCAATAACCGTGAGCCGACTCCGCGGTGACGGGTTTCGGCACGTACGCAGAAATGTGACAACCACCATACGCGAGTTTCGCGACGCACGGCGACCGCTCCCAGTCGGCGCGCGTTAAATAACGCGCAGCAGAACACACCACCCTGGGAGAAGTGATCGTCGATGAAGCGCTCGACGGGCGCAGGCAGACGCTCGACGGGGGCATCGCGGTAGATGCGCGCGAGATCCTGCGCCACTTGGGCATCCTTTTCCCATTTGGCGTGATCGATTTCCTGCAAGGTCACCGGCATGCCTGCTCTCCTTGGACGATCTCCCTGGCCTTGTTACGGGCTCTTGAGCATGGGTGGAGGGACGCGGGAATCGCCCCTGAACTCCCGGCATTGTAGCGGATGGCCGGGACGATTCTCTATAATGACCGTTCCATGGCGCCGCGAGCCTTGCGCATCCACGCCTTCATCGCGCGCCCCGTTCACGTCCGAAGTGCTGGAGATCCCCTATGGCCGAGCGCGTCGCCACCGTGTCCCGCGACACCCACGAGACCCAGATCCAGGTGCGTATCAACCTCGACGGCGAGGGCCATTTCCAATCCGAAACGGGCGTCGCATTCCTCGATCATATGCTCGATCAGGTGGCGCGCCACGGCTTGATCGACCTGGAGATCAATGCTCAAGGCGATTTGCACATCGACGATCACCATACCGTCGAGGATCTAGGCATCACCCTAGGGCAGGCCTTCGCCCAGGCCATCGGCGACAAGCGCGGTATCCGGCGTTATGGCCATGCCTACGTGCCGCTTGACGAGGCTCTCTCCCGCGTCGTGGTAGACTTCTCGGGTCGCCCAGGCCTGAGCATGGATGTCGAATTCACACGCGCGAACATCGGCCGATTCGACACGCAGCTGTTCTGGGAGTTCTTTCAGGGCTTCGTCAATCACGCCCAAGTAACGCTGCACATCGACAATCTCAAAGGCTTCAACGCCCACCATCAGGCGGAAACCATCTTCAAGGCTTTTGGCCGCGCACTGCGCATGGCGGTGGAACCCGATCCTCGCATGACCGGGCGGATGCCCTCCACCAAAGGCAGCCTGTGAGGCTCTCACGACGCGCTAAGGAGCGAGCATGACGATTGCGGTCATCGATTACGGTATGGGTAACCTTCACTCCGTCGCCAAGGCGCTGGAGCACGTCACGCATGAAAACGTGGTCATCACTGACGATTCGCGCAGCATTCGTGGTGCCAGCCGCCTGGTGCTGCCCGGCCAGGGCGCGATTCGTGACTGTATGGGCGAATTGCAGCGCAACGAGCTGCAGGGCCTGGTGCAGGAAGTACTGCGTGCCCAGGCCAAGCCGTTACTCGGCATCTGTGTCGGCCAACAGATGCTGATGGAAGAAAGCGAGGAAAACGGCGGCGTGGCGTGCCTGGGCCATCTGCCAGGGCGCGTGCGTCACTTCGGGCGTGATCTACGCGACGCCCAGAACCAACGCCTGAAAGTGCCCCACATGGGTTGGAACCGAGTTACGCAGCACCACACGCACCCGCTCTGGGCGGGCATCGAGGACGATGCACGCTTTTATTTCGTGCACAGCTACTACGTCGAGGCACAAGAAGACAGCGACATCTTCGGCACCACCGAATATGGCGGGCATACCGCGCATGTCGCCACCGGCCGCGGCCCGGTCTTCGCCGTGCAGTTCCACCCTGAGAAAAGCGCACGCGATGGGTTACGCTTGCTCGAAAATTTCGTCACCTGGACACCCTAAGCGTTCAGGCCGGACATGCCGCCCTTCGACGGCGGCACCACACGTATACCGAGAGGACACGTCATGCTGGTGATTCCCGCCATCGATCTCAAGGACGGCCAGTGCGTCCGCCTCAAGCAGGGGCGTATGGACGACTCGACCACCTACGGTGACGATCCGGTGGCCATGGCCGCGCGCTGGGTCGAGACCGGGGCCCGCCGTTTGCATCTGGTGGATCTCAACGGTGCCTTCGAAGGCCAGCCAGTGAACGCCGAGGCGGTGACCGCCATCGCCCGCGCCTACCCCGAGCTGCCAATCCAGATCGGAGGGGGCATTCGTACCGCCGCGACCATCGAGGCGTATCTTGAGGCCGGCGTGTCTTACGTCATCATCGGCACCCAAGCCGTCAAAGACCCGGCTTTCGTCACCGAGATGTGCCGCGCCTTTCCGGGCCGCGTAATCGTGGGGCTCGACGCCCGCGACGGTTATGTCGCCACCGATGGCTGGGCTGAGGTCTCGACGCTCAAGGCCGTGGATCTGGCCAAGCGCTTCGCCGACGATGGCGTGACCTCGATCGTGTACACGGATATCGCCCGCGACGGCATGATGCAGGGCGTCAATATCGCGGCCACCGCCGAACTGGCACGCGAGGGCGGCCTCCCGGTGATCGCCTCCGGCGGCGTCACCCATCTGGGCGACATCGAGGAACTGCTCGAGGTAGAGCACGAAGGCATCCTCGGCGCCATCACCGGACGTGCCATCTACGAAGGCAAGCTCGACGTCGCCGAGGCCCAACGCCTGTGCGACGCCGCGCCAGCCACACGGAGAAGCTGATCATGGCACTCGCCAAGCGCATCATCCCCTGTCTCGACGTCGATGCCGGCCGCGTGGTCAAGGGCGTCAATTTCGTCGGCATCCGTGACGCCGGCGACCCGGTCGAGGTCGCCAAGCGCTACAACCAGCAAGGCGCCGACGAGATCACCTTCCTCGACATCACCGCCAGCCACGAGGATCGTGGCACCACGGTGGAAATGGTCGAACGCATCGCCGGGGAGGTCTTCATTCCGTTGACGGTGGGCGGTGGCATTCGCACCTGCGACGACATCCGCACCATGCTCAATGCCGGCGCCGACAAGGTGTCGATCAACACTGCCGCAGTGACCAACCCCGACTTCGTTCACGAAGCGGCCGAGCGTTTCGGGAGCCAATGCATCGTTGTCGCCATTGATGCCAAGCGGGTCTCCGAAGAGGGCGAGCCGCCGCGCTGGGAGATCTTCACCCACGGCGGACGCAAGCCCACCGGGCTCGATGCTGTGGAATGGGCATGCAAGATGGTCGAACTCGGTGCGGGAGAATTGCTGCTGACCAGCATGGACCGCGACGGCACCAAGGCCGGTTTCGACCTGGGCGTGACCCGCGCCATCGCCGATGCCGTCAGCGTCCCGATCATCGCCTCCGGCGGTGTCGGCCATCTCGATCATCTGGTCGCGGGCGTCAAGGAAGGCGGGGCGGATGCCGTACTCGCCGCCAGTATCTTCCACTTCGGTGAGTACACCATCCCCGACGCCAAACGCTACATGGCCGAACACGGCATCGAGATGCGCTTATAGCGCGCGTCTCTTATCCCTCGGCGCTGAGTCCCAGATTACTCACGCCCTCGTTACGCCCCAGGCGCCGCAGCGACTTGAGTGCGTCACGCGTCAGCGGCGCCTCGACGTGCTCGAGCACCGCTTCCTGGAAGCCGTGCTCGTCGTCCATCAACGGATGCTCACGCACACGTGCCGCCAGCCGCTCAGCGTCATCGTCCGCGCCGTCGGTCATCTCAATGTAGGCATGCACACCATCACGAGACAGGCGGCTCACATCACGCGGCGATTCGGGTGCTTCGCTGCGCAAGGCGTCAAGCAATGCCGCCAAGGCCATGACCACTTCAATTGCCCGACGCGCGCCGAAGCTATCGTCGGTTTCCGGCGGCTCCTGCTCGGCGAGTTTTTCAGCCTGCTTGTCGAAGTCTATCGCCGCATCTTTAACGGCCAGCGCTTCCCACGCTAGATCAAGCACGTTGCGCAGCACCTTCGCGTCACCGGCGCCGCTCATCTGAGCATATAGCGCGTAGTTGGGGCTCATACGCTCTATCAAGGCCGCCATGAAGGCCAGCCGAGCGCGCGCGGGCAATTGATCCAAACGAGCATGGAAGCCGTCGGCAGACGCTGTCATATCATTACTCCTCAGGGGATGCGTCAGGGCCAGAGTATGTCTTGGAGAACACGCCCACGGGCATCGAACACGACGCCCTCGGCGCGCAGTTTTTCATGCTGGCGCACGGCACCAGTATGCTCGGTCACGCGTCGGCTGGCATTGATGACGCGGTGCCAGGGCAGCCCGTGGCCGCTAGGCAGGTGACGCATGGCACTACCCACCATGCGCGCCGTGGCGCCATCGGTCATATTCGCGATGCGCCCATACGTTGTCACTCGACCCTCGGGGATCTGGGCGACGATAGTATAAATCTGTTCAAGCACCTCGGCTCGCGGCATGCTAGCTCTCCTCGACGACCCCACTTGCTGCGTGGGGGCGGCTTTATCATCATGGGCGCATCATGCATATCTACTTTCTTCAGCACGCGGATTACCTCGGCCCGGCGCGCTTCGCCGATTGGCTGACGGGCATGGGCCACAGCCATAATACCTGCCATTTATATGCGGACGAGGCACCGCCGCGTTTCGACAACTTCGATGCCTTGATCGTGCTCGACGCACCGTTCGGGCTCCACGAGGACGCGCCACCGACGTGGCTCCAGCGCGAGCGCAAATTGATCGCGCGTATGCTCAAGAGCGGCAAGCCGCTGCTCGGCGTCGGTCTCGGTGCGCAGTTGATCGCCGAGGCGCTGGGCGCCATCGTCTCCCGAGGTACCTATGCCGAGCGCGGCTGGCAGACTATCACCTTGGCCGACGAGAGCCCCTTCGACCTGCCCGAGCGCTTCGAGGCATTCACTTGGCACCACGATGTCTTTGGCTTACCCGACGAGGCCTTGCCTCTGGGCGGCAGTACCGCCAGCCCGTTGCAAGGCTTCGCTTGGGACGGCGGCCGCGTGGTGGCACTGCAATGTCACCTGGAGGCCACTGCTACCTCGGTCAGTGTCCTTTACGATCAACTTGCGGCATTCGACGAGCGGCTCGCGGCCACCGACGGCGCTTACCTGCAATCCCGCGAGACGGTCATGGAGGAGCCGCGGCGTTTCGACCGCCTCGCCGCCTTGCTCGACCGCGTCATGCTCGACTGGTTGCGTCACGCCCGCCGTCCTTAGTCCACAAGAGACAAAGCGCGAGACAGGTGAACGATCAGCGCCCCAGCGACGCCGACCAGTCGCGCGCGAACGCCAGGCAACTCTCCCAATCGCCGATATGCAGCGCCTCGTGAGACGACTGCTCGAGCTGATAGCGATACATGGGATCGTAGTATTCGAGCATCAGCGGTGCGAGCCAGGCTTCGTGCGCCTGAGCATTGCCCCGCTGGTGTTCGCGGAAAGCCAGCGCCTGCAAGCGTTGCAGACGCTGGAAACGCGCACTGCCTAGACGTTTACGCACGCGCTTGAGCGCGCTGGAAAGCTGCTTGCGCATCAGTGCCCAGCCCAGCCACTCGCCATAGTGGTCACGATAGGTCTGCCACAGGGTCTCGATATAGTCCTTGCGGATCTGTTCGAGGCGCCAGTCCAGCGGCATTTCCACGCGAATGCGCGGCGCCGCTTCCATGGTCCGCCAGAAGGGCAAGGGAATATCCAGCCGCCCGATCATGCGTGACTCATCCTCTACCACGCAGCCAAGCGGCATCCGTGATAGCGCCACGCCCAGCGAATGTTCGAAATCGATCTGCGACGGCCCTTGCAAGGGATGTCGACCGAATGCCGAGCCCTTGTGCCGGGCATGGCCCTCGAGATCGACCCCCGTGTCGAGGCGTTGAATCAACTCGGTCTTGGCGCTACCGGTGAGGCCGGCCACGACTAGCGTCGGCCGTGTTGCCGCCGAGGCAATCTCGGCGCTCAGGCACTGTCGCATGGCTTTCCAGCCGCCTTGGATACGCGGCAGGGTGATGCCCGCCTCCTGCAGCCACTGCTGCGCGATTTGCGAACGCAGCCCGCCCCGGAAGCAATAGATCAGTGCCTGGGGATGACGCTCGGCAAACGCTTGCCACGCCGCCACACGACGCCGTTTGAGGGCGCCATCCACCAATTGCGTGCCCAACTCGATGGCGGCGGCCTGACCGGCTTCTTTATAGCGAATCCCCACCGCCTGGCGCTCGGCATCGTCCATCAACGGCAGGTTGACGGCACCCGGCAATGCGCCCTGAGCGAATTCCACCGGGGCACGAACATCGATCAGCGGGCGCTCGAGCAACGCCAGACCGGGCGCGATTTGCGGTAGGCTCACCCACGCACCTCGATCACACTGGCGCCACTCGCGGGGCGCATCTCACCGAAGGCTTCCAACGTGAGGCCGTGTTGACGGCCGATACGCTCGACGTCGTCCGCCCAGGCGGGGTCGACGCTGAGCAGCAGGCCACCCGAGGTCTGGGGATCGCACAACCACTGCCAATGCGCCGCATCCATATCGGGCAAGGCCTCGCCCAGGGCCTGACGGTTGCGCTGCGTGCCACCAGGCACCGCCCCGCGCCGCCGGTATGCTTCAGCCTCGGCGAGTCTGGGCAGCTTGGCGAAGTCGATTCGCGCCTTGAGTCCGCTCGCCTGGCAGACCTCGCTTAGGTGCCCGGCCAAGCCAAAGCCGGTGACATCGGTCATGGCATGCACGCCCTGGACCTTGGCCAACTCGATCCCGATCCGGTTGGCCTTCAGCATCGTTCGGCGCGCCAGCCCCTGGTGACCGGATTCCAGCCAACCATGCTTCTCGGCCGTGGTCAGCAGCCCCACTCCCAGCGGCTTGGTGAGGTACAGCAAGTCGCCTGCCTTGGCGTTGCTGTTGAGCTTGAGGTGCTCGAGATCGACCAGGCCATTCACTGCCAGGCCGAAGATCGGCTCGGGGGCGTCGATGGAGTGTCCGCCGGCCAAGGCCAGACCCAGCTCACGGCAGATCGACTGTGCGCCGCCTACCACGTCGCCGGCGATTTCGGCGGCCAGCTTGTCGAGCGGCCAGCCGAGAATGCCCAGTGCCATGATCGGCGTGCCACCCATGGCATAGACATCGCTGATGGCGTTGATGGCGGCGATGCGCCCGAAGTCGAAGGGGTCGTCGACGATGGGCATGAAGAAGTCGGTCGTCGAGATAAGGCCGCGACCGTCACCGAGGTCGTAGACGGCGGCGTCCTCGCGGCCCTGATTGCCCACGATCAAGCGTTTGTCGGTGGCACCGGGGCCCGCCTTGGAGAGGATGCTGTCCAGCACGTCGGGGGCGATCTTGCAGCCACAGCCAGCGCCGTGGCTGTATTGCGTCAGGCGAATGGCACTCATTGGGCACTCCTTGGCAATCGTTCACTCCATTCTACATCACCGGCGCGCCAGCGTTTACAGGGCTTCCAGGGCATCGCCGAGTTTATCGACGGCGATCACTTCCATGCCCTCGGGCGCCTGCCGGGGGGCGTTGGCACGCGGCACGATGGCGCGTGTAAAGCCGTGTTTGGCAGCCTCGACGATACGCTCTTGGCCACTGGGCACGGGGCGAATCTCGCCCGACAGCCCCACTTCGCCGAAGGCCACCAGTTCACGTGGCAAGTTGCGGTTCTGCAGACTGGAGACGACGGCCAGCAATACGGCCAGGTCAGCGCTGGTTTCGAGCACCTTGACGCCGCCGACCACATTGAGGAAGACATCCTGATCGCCGGTAAACAAGCCACCATGCTTGTGCAGCACGGCCAGCAGCATCGCCAGGCGATTCTGATCGAGACCCACGGCGACGCGCCGTGGGTTGCCCAAGGCCGAATCGTCGAGTAATGCCTGAACCTCGACGAGAATCGGCCGCGTGCCTTCCCAGACCACCATCACCAGGCTGCCGGGCGCTTGTTCCTCGGCGCGCGACAAGAAGATGGCGCTGGGATTCTTGACCTCCTTGAGGCCGTGTTCGAGCATCGCAAACACGCCCAGCTCGTTGACCGCGCCGAAGCGATTCTTTTGCCCGCGCAGGGTGCGGAATCGCGAGTCCGCCCCACCTTCGAGCAGCAACGACGCATCGATCATGTGCTCCAGCACCTTGGGACCGGCCAGCGTACCGTCCTTGGTGACGTGCCCCACCAGCATCAGCACGGTGTTCGACTGCTTGGCGAAACGCGTCAACGCCGCCGACGACTCGCGCACTTGTGCCACGCCGCCGGGTGCCGAGCTGATATCCTCCAGGTGCATGGTCTGGATCGAGTCGATGATCAGCACGGCGGGCTTTTCACGCTCGGCGACCGCAAGCACCGTTTCGATGCTGGTCTCGGCGAGCATGTTGAGCCCCTTGACTGGCAGTTGCAGCCGATGCGCACGCATCGCTACCTGGGAGAGCGACTCCTCTCCGGTGACGTATACCACCTTGTGCGACTGGGCCAGTTTGCAGGCGGTCTGCAGCAGCAACGTCGACTTGCCGGCGCCGGGATTGCCCCCCAACAGCACCGCCGAGCCCGGGACGAGACCGCCGCCCAGTACGCGATCGAACTCGCCGAAGGAGGAAGAGAAGCGCGGCACTTCGGTGAGGTCGACCTCGCCCAGGTCGACCACGTCGCGCGAGACCAACCCCGCATAGCCGCTCCGCCCCGTCGTCGACGGTGACTGCGCATGTGGCCGAGCACTGCCCAGGCGCACTTCGCTGAGCGTATTCCACTCGCGGCAGCTCGAACACTGCCCTTGCCATTTATTGTATTCGGCACCGCATTCGGTGCACACGAAGGCGCTTTTCGCCTTGGCCATGTCGTCGCTCCTTGCTGATCACCGGCATTCTATCATTGCGCCCGGCATCGCCTCGCCCGGGTATATACCCCACGAAAGGGCCGAACATGCAAAAGGCGGCCCGTGGCCGCCTTTTCGGTGATACGAGAACGCGCTTATTGCTGGCGTTGTAGACGCAGCGTCTCGCCGTTCTCGAAGCGACGCAGTTGCGGGTCGATCAGCTCCAGCGTGTTGGCGTCGAGCTTTTGGAAGTAATAGATCTGACCTTCGCCCTCGGGCGTCAGCTCGTAGACAGTCGCCTCGGGGTCTTCCGCGGCGCCATCAATGACTTCCCACTGGCCGTCGTATTCTTCGGCCGGCGGATTTTCCGGATGATTGCGATATTCGGCTTGCAACTCGAAGGTGCGCTCATCCGCAGTCGCATCCTCATCACCCATCAGTTGCACTTCAAGATCGATACCGTCGCAGCTGCGGCATGGCAAGGTACCGCTATAGACGGTCGGCTGTTCGGCTTGCTCCGACGCACCAGGCTGGCCTTGCTGCGAAGTGCCTGTGGCACAACCGGCAAGTACGGCGAGCATGGCGGAACCGGCGAGCAACGTCCTGATCTGCATGATAGTCCTCCTAACCAATGGGTCCTGGGCCGCTCCCGCGGCCCCGTGGGTGACAGCATAGCGTCATGTGACGCTATCGGACACCCTTTGCAGGCTTAGACCTCATGATAATGTCGAATAGTCCGTGTAGCCCTCGGTACCACCGCCATAGAACGTTGCCGGGTCAGGTTCATTGAGCGTGCTCTCGCGACGGAAGCGTTCGACGAGGTCAGGGTTGGCGATATACGGACGCCCGAAGGCAGCGCCATCACCCAGACCATCGCGAATCAACGCTTCAGTGCGCTCGGCGGTGTAGTGCCCGCAGTAGATCAGCGTTCCCGGGAAGCGCTTGCGCAACTCGCGACGGAAGTCGTCGGTCAACTGCGGCCCTTCGCCAGTCCAGTCGGGCTCGTTGACATGCAAGTAGGCAATGCCGCGACGCGTCAATTGCTCGGCCAGATAGAAGGCCATTGCCTCCGATTCGTCGTCGCTCAGGCCGAAGATCTCGATGAACGGCGAGATACGAATCCCGACTCGATCGGCGCCCATGACCTCACTGACGGCATCGACGACTTCCAGGACCAGGCGCGCCCGGTTGACCAGGTTTCCGCCATAGCGGTCGGTACGCTTATTCGAGCCGGTCGCCATGAACTGTTGCAGCAGGTATGCATTGGCGGCGTGCACCTCGACCATATCGAAACCCGCGCGTTTGGCACGCTTGGCGGCCTGGCGATAGTCGTCGATCAGCGCAGGAATCTCGTTGGTTTCCAAGGCTCTTGGGGTGCTGGTCGGGTGCTGGCCCGAGCTGCCGTCATCGAACTCGAGAAAGCAGTTGGCGCCTTCTGCTTGTAGTGCGCTCGGCGCCACCGGCGGCTGGCCACCCGGCTGGATCTTGTGATGCGAGATCCGGCCCACATGCCATAGCTGCAAGGCGATTCGCCCGCCGGCACGATGCACGCTGTCCACGACGCCACGCCAACCGGCTTCCTGCTCATCGGTATAAATGCCCGGCGTATAGACATAGCCACGCGCAGTGGGAGAAATGTTCGTCGCCTCGCTGATGATCAGGCCGGCATCAGCGCGCTGCGCATAATAGGTTTGCTGCAGCGCCTTGGGCACCATATCCGGCGTGCGAGCGCGAGTCAGCGGTGCCATCAGCACTCGATTAGGGAGCGTCAGCTTGCCCATGGTGAGCGGTGAAAGCAGTGAATCGTAAGCCATGTCGCCTCCTGTAGAACTCTTGGTAATCATCACGATATGCAAAAGATGAGGTCGTTAGTAAACTAATCAAGGGCATGCTGGCATTCTCTGTCGTCGACATACGAGACGCGGCACAACTTGCGCGCGTCCGGGCGTCGCGTCACCATGGACACCTACCTCATCACTGCCTGTGCGAGCTTCCATGAGCAAGTTCTGGAGTCCCGCCGTGCGTGAGCTCACTCCTTATGTGCCGGGAGAGCAACCGCGCGAGCGTCTTATCAAACTCAATACCAACGAGAATCCCTATCCGCCCGCGCCCGGCGTTGAGCAGACGCTACGCGATTTTCCGGCCGCTCACCTGCGCCTTTACCCGGACCCTAGCGCCACAGCGCTTCGCGAGGCACTGGCCGGGGAATACGGCGTTGCGACCGAGCAGGTATTCGTCGGCAACGGCTCCGACGAGGTTCTGGCACTGGCTTTCCAGGCGTTCTTTCGCCAGACACAGCCGCTGCTGATGCCGGCGATTTCCTATAGCTTCTATCCGGTCTACTGCAAGCTCTACGATGTGACCTACCGAAGCGTGGCACTGGACGACCAGTGGCGCGTGCCACTGACGGCCTTCGATACCGGCAATGGCGGCATCGTCTTCGCCAATCCCAACGCACCGACCGGCCACGGGCACCCGCGCGAGGCGATCGCTGCCTTGCTGGAGCGTAATACCGAGAGCGTGGTACTGGTCGATGAAGCCTATGTGGACTTCGGAGGCGAAAGCGCGATCCCTCTGATCGAGCGTTTCTCGAACTTGCTGGTGACGGGAACGTTCTCCAAATCACGAAGCCTGGCAGGACTACGCCTGGGCTTTGCGATCGGCTCGCGAGAACTGATCGAGGGGCTGGAGCGCGTCAAAGACTCCTTCAATTCCTTCCCTATCGATAGCATCACCATCGAAGCGGGCATCGCCGCGCTGCAGGATCAGGCCTACTTCGATGCCTGCCGCGAACGCGTCATCACAACGCGCGAGTGGACGCGGCGCCAACTCGAAACGCTTGGCTTCGAGGTATTACCCTCACAGACCAATTTCCTGTTCGTACGGCACGATGCTTATCAGGGGAGTATGCTCTTCGAAGGCTTGCGTGAACGGGGCATTCTAGTGCGCCACTTCAACAAGGAAGCGCTGAGCGACTTTTTGCGCATCAGCATCGGCACGGATGATGAAATGACGAGCCTCGTGGAAGCACTCGAGGCCATATGTCGCTAACGAAGCAGGGGCCACACAGCAAGACGCCCGCACGAGGCGGGCGTCGATCATGACAGGCGTCACGGCGGCCGGTCATTACATCGCCGACAGTTGCTGTGTGAGATAGCTGCTCGTTTGATTCATTTCAGCCACCATGCTGTCGAGTTCCTGGAACTGGGTCCGATAGCGATCCACTGTGGTTGCGATGCTGTCTTCCATCGAAGAATAGCGTTCCTCGAGACGGTCCATCTGGTTCTCGGCACCGGTCACGGCTCCCTCCACCATGCCGTTCTCACCTAGCATGGTATCCAGCTCTTCCTCGACTCTTCCCGCAATACCCGCCGATTCATCGGTCCCCGAGAACAGTGTTTGAACCGCGCCGGGCTGTGTCGAGAGCGCCTCATCGAGTTGTTCATCGTCGACTTCCAGCTCGCCATCGACGTTCATCGAAATACCGACATCTTCCAGCGTTTGTAGACCGCCTTCACCGACGCTTTCGGTCATCGTACTCCGCAGGCGGGACTCCGCCATGCGCGTCGTGCTGTCACCGAGCAAGTCGCCGGCTTGCGTCTCACCATCTTCGGAGCTGAAACTGGTGAGATCGGCAGTGGTCGATTTCATATCGTTGTAACTGTCGACGAACCCTGTGATAGCGCCGCGGATCGACTCGTCGTCACGCGCCACTGTCACCGTGGATTCACCAGTATCGGTCAGGCTCAGCGTCGTGCCCTGAATGGCCTCTTCGACCTGATTGCTGTCACTCGTGATAGCGACGCCATTGACGTCCAGCTGGGCATCCTGGCCCTGGATTTCCGTCGCGGTATCCAGCGCCAACCCATCGAGACCATTGAAGGCGACGCTATCGATACCGGCTTCCGCTCCCGTGGATTCGGAAGCGATTGCCAGCCGACTCTGCGACCCATCGAACACGACCGAGGCCGAAACCCCTGCATCGCTTGCGTTGATGGCGTCACGCACATCGCTCAGAGTGCTATCCGCCTCGACCTTAATGTTCTGTGCCGTACCATCGTTCAGCGTGACATCGAGGCTCGCCTCGGTATCGGCATTGAGCACCGTTTCTTCATCGACGCCTTGGGTGGCAATGCTCGACGCCGTGGCCAATTGCTGGACGTTCACATCGTAACGCCCCGGCGGCGCATCGGGCGTAGCAGCCGCTTCCGCGCTTTCACCTTCAACGTTGCTGGTCACACTATTGAAGAGCTCGGGATCATTGAGATCACTTGCTGAAGACTGCACTTCCGACAAGGAACTCTGCAACTGGCCATAAGCCGATATTTGCGTTTTTTGCTCGACCTGCTGTTGCTGGATAGGCACGAGCTTTTCTTGCTCGGCCTCTTGAAGTTGATCAAGCAGCCCGTTGAGATCAAGGCCGGAGCCAACGCCCAATGACGAGATGGAAGCCATACCGCCTCTTCCCCTTTTAGATGCGTTTCATCGCAAGCTTACGTCTGCTGATGTCTGTGTCCCACCCTAGCAAACCTCTAGCATATTAGGGAGGGAGAATAGCGATAAAAACGCCCGCGACTCCCGGCATTCGAACGGCTAAAGTTTTCACGCTGGCAGCCGATATTGCAGCGCTTTTTCGGGCTTTATAAACGACAAAACCCCAGCTTCGAATGAAGCTGGGGTTTTAGAAGAAATGCCTGACGATGACCTACTCTCGCATGGGGAAGCCCCACACTACCATCGGCGCTA
>NZ_JAJQJH010000005.1 GCF_029544075.1 Chromohalobacter canadensis
CGGCACAGGTGTTTCTGGGGGAATACTCCGGCGCCCTGGATACCGCAGGTGCTGCGCTTATTGGTTGAATTCAGGAATAAAACACCCCCGTACTCAGACAGGGGCGACACACAATGACTCAATTCAACGAGAGCACGCCTCAGCGCGCCCCAAACCCAGTCGTGACCGTCTTCAGGGTGCGCAGTAGAATCAGCACGTCGAGCCACAGCGAGAAATGCTTGATGTAATAGAAGTCGTACTGCAGTTTGACGGTCATGCCATCGACTTCCGCCGCGTAGCCCTGCTCGACCTGAGCCCAGCCTGAAATTCCCGGCTTGACGACATGGCGGTAACTGAAAAACGGCACATCCTTCTCGTACCACTGCGAGAGATTCATGGACTCCGGGCGCGGGCCAATGAAGCTCATGTCCCCTTTGAGCACATTGAGTAGCTGCGGCAGCTCATCCAGGCGGTACTTGCGAATGACCTTGCCCACGGGCGTGATACGTGGATCGTCCTCGCCGGACGTAAACCCCTTTCCCTCGCCTTCGCTATACATACTGCGGAACTTGTAGATACGAAACGGCATCCCGCGATGGCCCATGCGCCATTGCACGAACATCGCCGGGCCGGGACTGTCATGGCGAATGGCCCAGGCCGTGGCCAGCATGATGGGCGCCAGCAGCGGCAACAGCAGCAAGGCACCGCACAAATCCAGGCCGCGCTTGCAAGTGCTATAAAGCGGCGACGGCAACAACGAAGTCAGCTCCGTATCCGCCAGGTGCTCGAGCCTGACGCGTCCGGTACGCGACTCGTCGATCTGCCTGATCTGATACACCGGAATGCCGTTCAGCGTGCACTTGGCCAGAAAGCGCACCCACTCTTGGTTGAATGCGTCGCTACGCAGATCCGCGACGATACCGTCGATACGCTGCGCCCCCAGGCGCGGCACTTCGAGTCGATACAACCCGCTCCCCTCGGTCTCGACCAGGTGACGCGCCTCGCCCAACGGCACCACAGCAAACCGCGGACGCCTAAACCGCTGCACCCACGCGTAGCCGAGGAAAAACCACAGTAGGCTTGCGGCGTAACCGCCCCACAACACGCCCTCATCAAAACGCTCGGCGCCGAGTAACAGTGCCCAAGTCGCCGCGAACACCACACTGACCAGCGGCACGACATACATCGACGCCTGCGTACCGGGAAAACGTGTCATGCGGTGCAAAACGAACAGCGTCACTAGAAACGCCGCACCCACCGCCCATAACGTGATGGCAAGTTCCGGGGCCATGTCACGCCAGAAGCCTCCGCCGTGCATCATCAGTAGCGGCACCATCAAGACCGCCGGCAGCCCCACGACGAAGTGGAACGGCATGCCCATCAGGCACTGCTCGTACCAACGTGAGTGGCGACGCTCATAACGCGTATCGAATGCCTTGCCGCTCGGCACTACCGACTCACTCCCTCCCCACGCCGAACGCTCCAGTTGCTCGAACACTTTATGCTTATTGAACATGATTGACGCCACCTTTCCAGTGTCCCGTATCGCCCGTTCAAAGGCGCATAAAAACCGGGTTTTCGCCAAACAAGTTACGAATTGTTCTTCTATGCAGCTAGACGGTTTTAGTGATTAAGGAACCCTATATTATTCATGCGCAGAAGCGCCAAAATCGTACGTCAAAACCCAGTCGCACTTTACACTTACACCGCCATAGCAAATCGACACCAAAAGGATCCATACAATAAGATTAACGCTACTCATTGCGCACTCTACTTGCGCTCACCATGAACATTGGAAGGTAATTAAAATGATAAAAATACACCTCCAGTAAGGAAAACTCTCACCTCATCACCCAACAAAATTCAAGCTATGCTAGGCAATTATTTCGGAGGGGAAAATGAATACTTCGAGAAGACGACTCTTGGCTCGACTACTCCAGGGTGGCGCTGTACTGACCGCCTCCGGTCTATTGCCGACTCACACGGCCGGCATGGAAAAACACGCGGCAGATATGGAAAAAAGAGACAAAGAGGGAAAAACAACGCAGGAGGGAGCAGAGACGCTGCATGTCGACTCCATCGCCGATATGCAGGCACTGGACGTTGCCCGCCTTCAAGATGGGCAACGTATTCAGGTTGTCGGTTACCATGCGGGGGAAACACTCGGTGGAGGGAGCTTCGTCTGGTACGTCCATGAGCGACGCGAGGCCGACGGCGGCACCTGTTTTCGTGCCCATGACCAAGCCGACGGACGCTTTCTAAGACGCCTCGACGACACGCTCACGCCCGGCATGTTCGGCGCGCGCGGGGATGGCAGCGACCAGTATCTCGCCTTAAGGCAACTTGCCAAATCCGCCAACGCCCAGCAGCGCGATGTCGTCTTTCCCGAGGGTGATTTCGCCTCTTCGGGTACAGGGTTACGCTTCAAGGGCATCCGCGTGAACGGGGCAGGCATCAATCGAACAACCATTCGTTATACCAGCGACACTTACGGTGCACTGGTTGAGGTTGATGATGGCACCACTCTCTCTGGCATGACCCTGGATGGTAATGTCAGCGACGATCCCGAGCGCTGGAGCGTCTCCAACTACGACGCCTTTACCGGCTGTCTACCCCTGGACCTCATTGGCCAAGACGTCACCGTCCACGACGTCATCTGCCGCCGTTCCCCTCTCGCCTGTATCCGCGTTGGAGCACGAAATTTCGTGCTTCGCGATGTCGTTGCTGAGCATGCACGCGGTAACTCTGGGGACGGTTTCTTCATCGCCGACTCCCGCGATGGCCTCGTCGAACGCTGCCAAGCACGTGATTTCACGCGCATCGGCTTCGTCTCCGACACCTATGGCAGTAGCCCGGCGTACATGCTCAGCGAGCGCATCGACTTCATCGACTGCCTCGCCGAAAACGGCCATCACGCTAGCGTCGATTACGGTAACGCCGAATTCAACACCGGTTACTGGGCCGAACATAGCGACGAGGTACGCTTCATCAATTGTCGCTCACGCGATACGACGCATTCTGGCTTCGTCGCCACCACCGGACGCGTCCCGTCGCTGGGTATTGGGCATTTTACGGTGCGTGGCTGCATCGCCGAGACCACCAACATCGGCTTTTACCTCAAAGACCTAAATGTCACACCCGTGCGTCATATTGTCGACGACTGCTTGTCACGCGATGTCGACAGGGGGCTTTGTATCGAAATGGATCTCGCAGCCAGCCATCTCACTGGCCAGCGCTTCACCACGGTGCTACGCGGTGCCCAACGCAGTAGCAGCTCCCTATTGCTCAGAGGCGATGGACATATCGATATCCGCGATATCGACGAAACCTGGCAAACTTTCCATCCGCGCCGCTATGAGAGCATCAGGGCCAGCTACGCGTCGGTCGTTGCCGCAGGTAACTTCAAAGGCGAGCTGCATCTCGCCAACTTCCAGAGTCGATATGGCGACACCGACGAGCCCGCCGCCGTAGGCTTCAAGCTCATCGGCCAATCACACCTGCGCAACTTCACGCTGAGCGCTACGCGGGCACGGCTCTTTCATGTGCCGGCCGAGCACATCAGCCTGCACGACTGCGAGATCCCCTCTGGCTGGGTCAAAGCCTTCAACGCGCTCGACGTAGACGCCTGCCGGCTCGGCGACGGTGTGCCACGCTTCGATATCTTCGACACCACGCAGCATCACCGTTACCGCCACTGCCAGTTCGACTTCACTCCCGGCGGCGGGCATCTCTACCTGCACAACAGCGACAAACGCAATTCACGGCATGTAGTGCGCTTCGAGCGGTGCCGTTTCAAGAAAGACCTCGCCCAGCACGGCTACATGATCACCCTCGATGCCGCGCCCGGGGTCTTCATGGCCAATGAGAGCAACTACCTGACCTTCCGCGACTGCACCTTCGAAAACACCGGCCAGGCCACCGATACCCCTGCGATACGCACCCTCCAGCGTCCACCGCAAGCCTCGCTGACCGGGTACGGCAACCGCAAAAACGACGCCATTGGCACCCTTACCGCCTTCGAACTCGACGACGACCTCATGGCCGACGGCTAACGCAGCGACAAGCTTGCCTCACAAACGCAAACGGCCCCAAAAGGGGCCGTCAGCATTTACGCGTCACTGCACTGTTCAATACGTATAATTTCTCAATACCAACCTACAACTTCCCCGCCCACGCCTCGGCCGCGTTGACCAATTGCCGATGCACGTGCGTGAACGCTTCATCGCTCTTGCCGTAGGGGTCGGAAATCTCAGGGTTGGCCAGCCAACGCCCGAACAGCATGGTCTTGCCGAACGCCGAGGGTAACAGCTCCCCCACCGCGCGGCGTTGGCGTTCCGTCATTACCAAGACCAAGTCCGCTTCGCGCAGCATCGTTTCATCGATCTGGCGTGCCTTATGCGCCTTGAGCGCATTGGCGAGCTCCGGCTTTTCGACCTCCGCCAATGCGCGGGAATGCGTCTCGACGCCCTCTCCCACGCGCGCGCCAAGGCCCGCCGTAGCGATCATCCGATCAGGGTACTGCCGCTGTAACAGCGCCGCCGCCACCGGGCTACGACAGATATTGCCCGTACACACCACCAGAATACGTTTAAACATCAATGCCGAGCCCCATTTCGCTTTGCACAACGCCCTATCGTGACGCCAAAGCGCACCAACCGGAAGATGAAAAGCCTCGCCATCCCAGCATGGGCGCGCTCATGCCCCGGCCACAAACAACAACGGCCCCGAAAGGGGCCGTTCACGTTCAGCGTTTCCATCATGCAAGCTTCAGGAAGCAAACTCCAAGAAGCAAACTTCAGGGAGCGGGCTTCGCCAGATCGCTGATCTTTTCGAGATCGTAGCGCTGCGCGGTCTCGGCGGTGACCACGAAGCCGTTCTTATCTTCCGCAGGCGCTGGCTCGAAGCCCACCAGGTCGCGTTCGGGCAGCAATGCCGACAGGGGTTGTCCGCTCGTGTCGGCGAGCGTGTTCAGCCAACCACCCAAGCTGCCGGTGTATTCCGGGAACAGGTCGATCTCGCCACTTTCGAGCAGGGGCAGATAGGTGGCGCGGTTGCCGATTTCCTGGCGATGCCGGGTGGGGTATCCCGCCTGGTCGAGCGCCTGGCGATACATTTCCGCCAGGATGATGCTCTCGGCGAAGTTACCGGAGCCGACCACGATGGTGGGGCCCTCTTTTTTCGGCGCACTCTCCGAAGGCGCGGACGCTCCATGTTCCTTAAGCCACTCCCGGGCGATGGTTTCCGCCTCCACCCCGTCGAGCGCGAAGCGTCGATTCATCTCGGTAAGTTCCGGGGTCGTCAGGGCGGCGCTGAGCGGATTGAGCACCTCACCGAGCTCGGGGTAGGCGTCGCCGATGGACTGATGGGCCACCGGAATGACGTTTTCCGCCGGCTGGGCGTTACGATCGTCCTCCAGCAGGACGAAGCGGTCAGTGGCAAGATACCCATTGGTGGTGAAGAGCACGCCGATCTGGATGTCTCCGTTCAAGAGCGCCTCTCGCGTGCGCGGCCCACCGGGGTCGGTGACCACGAAGTCGGCGAAGTGCAAGCCGTACTCTTCCTCGAGCGCGGGCAGGCAGTATGGCTCATGAGGACACTCCTCGCCGGAGCCGAACACGAACTGGTTGGCGATGGTTTCCGGCCCGCTCTTGTTGGTCGACTCTTCCTGCTCGGCCTCACTGGCCGACAAGGAAGGCGCTGCCAGAAACAAAGCGGCCAGTGCCGTGCTGAACATCAGGGAGCTGCGCCCGGTCAGTAGCTGGTTGCTCAATTCGATCACCCCATAATATTGAAGTTGTGTGTCAGATTGTCAGGCGTTGTCGAGGCGCCGAGCCCCATCGCCGGCATCGACGTTCGACACGCAATGAACACACACCCTATATAGCTATCGCTGTCGTTACAAAATTCTGGGGGCGTACATCGCCGATGATTCGGGGCTGAGAGGCCCGTCGTAGAGATAAGGCGTCGTGGCGATGAGGCTGGCGGTGCTTGTCCGGAGGCGCTGGCCGGGCCGGCGGAAAAATGGCAGGCGTCATACAAACCGGAGAAGCCGCCATGCTACCATCCGGCTTCACACCGACATCACCGACCCGCTTTCCCTATGACCCCCGCCCTCTACTATGACCGATGTGCCGCTTGTCTCCGTTATCATTCCCATGCATGGGCGCTCCCATTTCATCGAGGCGGCACTGCGCAGCGTCATCGCTCAGACGCATCCCCGGGTCGAGACGATACTGGTCGACGACAACGGCGAAGGCTCCGCAAACCAGTTGGCGACGCACGAGCAGGTCGCCCCCTTTCTGGGGCCCAACGTGCGCTACTCGGCGAACCCCGCCAATGTCGGCGTCTCCGCGACGCGCAACCGGGGCGTCGAGCTGGCCCGGGGCGAGTACGTCACCTTTCTGGACGATGATGATCTGTATTACGAGCACAAGGTCGCTCATCAGTTGCAGCACATGCTGGACCACAAGCTGAACATCAGCATCTGCTCCTTCGACCGGTTCGACACGGACGGCGAGACGCAACCGGCGAGTGCCATCCAGCCACCCCTGACATGCGCCCAGGATGTGCTCT
The DNA here is from genome assembly GCF_029544075.1 of Chromohalobacter canadensis. Classification (GTDB taxonomy): domain Bacteria; phylum Pseudomonadota; class Gammaproteobacteria; order Pseudomonadales; family Halomonadaceae; genus Chromohalobacter; species Chromohalobacter canadensis_A. The sequence continues at coordinate 6,553 of NZ_JAJQJH010000005.1, forward strand.
TCGGCGATCCCTCCCCGCATGCGCCCACCATCATGATCGAGCGGGCATTCTTCCAGCGCATAGGCGGCTTCAACGAATCGCTGGCCTACCGCGAAGATCTCATGCTGGTGACACGAGCGCTCAGTCACGGCGCCGCCATCGGCTCGATACCGCAGCCCCTCTTCAATTATCGGGTACACCCTGGCTTCCGGCTCTCCAAGAAGCGGTTCGCATGCGACGAGATCGACCGCATCTACGCGATCATCGACGAAGAAGAAGCCGAACTTCGTCGCCAGTTGCCCCCTGCGGAACGGGAACGGTTGCTGTCGGTGCGTCGCTACAAGCAGCTCGAGGTCCTGTTCAAGAACGGCTGCCGCATCCCCTTCGCGCTGCTCGCCGACACCGTGAAGTACGCCTTCAAGACCGGGGACCACAAGCAGTTGTTGCGTGGCATCTCGAAATACGTGCGCGCAGCCCTAGGGCGCAACAAGCATTAGACGCCGTAAAATCAAAAAAGCCCCGGTTCGGGGCTTTTTCGATCATGACCTACTGGGACTCATGGCGACGCATCGCGCCTCATCGCGCGTTATAAGAAACTCATGGCAGCGCCTCGTAGCGTTCGGCGATGGCGCTAGGTGAGAAGCCCCGGTAATGGCTCGGGTCGATACGTGGCGGTGCCGCGACGGCGCTGGCGATCTTCTCGGCCAGGGCGGCTTCGTCGTCGCAGGCCACCAGATAATTCGCCAGCTCCCCCGTCAGGATATCCCGCGGCCCCGAGGGGCAATCGGTACTCACCACCGGCGTGCCGCAGATCAGCGACTCCGCGATCACACGGCCGAAGCCCTCGTAGTCGGAGGCCAGTACCAGCAGGTCGGCGTGGCGAATGTAGGGATAAGGATTGGCCTTCTGGCCGAGGAACATCACGCGCGACTCGAGCCCCAGCTCACGGACCAGCGCCTGGGCGTTTTCCAATTCCCCCTCGCCGACGAAGACCAGCTTCTGGGCGATGCCGCTCGCCTTGTAGGCGCGCAGCAGGCGGTCGTAGCGCTTCTGCCGCAGCCCCAGGCGCCCCACGCTAACGATATAGTCGCTCACCTCGACGTCCTGGTACATGCGACGCTCGATGTCATCCGCGTCGATGATGTTGTGAATCACCTCGCCATGAGCCGGCGTCGCTCCGTGGGCATCCAGCGATGCCAGGATACCGTGGGAAATGGCGATGACCCGCCGGCCGCCGTAGAGCTTGCGGATCTTGCGTACCGCCTTGGCCCGTGAGCCACGCTTGCCCAGTAAGGCCTCCGTGGGGTCGGTGCGAATGCACAGCCACGCCCGCGCCGCCAGCGAGGACTCGGTGACGACCCGGTGCGCGTAATACAGGTTCGCGATGATGACGTCGTAGCTTCTCGCCTCGTCACGCAACCAGGCATCGAGTTTCTCGGCGTGCAAGCGAAAGCGCCGCAGCTTTTGCCAGGCGTTCGCATACTGGAAGGGAAGCGTCTTGACCGTCACGCCTTCGGGTATGTCATGCCATACCTTGTCGCTGAGCACGGCGATGGTGACGTCATGGCCGCGCCCTGCCAGCGCCCTGGCCAGGTTCAGGATCGAGATCGGCGCACCGCCACCACCCAGGTGGTCGGATACGAATAGAAACGACGTGTGGTCACCGCTCACCGGCCAGCCCCTTCGCCATGGCTTCCGTTCCTTCATGCTTCGGCCCCGGCATCATAGGGATATGACTTTCGTCTTGCACCAGCCCCTCCGTGCCCACTTCTTCGAGCTTGTTCAAACGTGGCTGCCAATTCGTGGTGATACCCAAGAAATGCAAAAAATACGAGGATGGACTGACGCAAGTATCTGGCTTGTTGCGCCTCATCCGGCCGCCCAGAAAAATGGAAGATCGCTTCCATGTGGCGTGCTGCGAGATGACATCCACCTTGTCTTCCTTGCAAACGAACTTTCTCGCCGTCGTCTTGAGCTCCGGAAAGCGGTACACAAAATCCTTGTGGGTATAATTCTCACTTGCCGGCTTCACGAACGGCACATTATAGCTATTGAAATAGACCACCCCTTTGCCAGCCAGTTCAGACGCAAGCTTCTCTTTATTGGATATCAAGAGCTCGTCGATATCGAAATTATAAAGAATCCCACGTCTTGCATAGCGAGTCAGGCAGTGATTCAACGCTCCAGCCTGAGCGAATTTATTATGGGTCTTCCCCGGCGGTCCGTACGGGAAATCCCAATCCACGACGTGCGCTCGCCCTTTCAAGGCCTCTTTCAACTCGCCTCGATTGCGACTGCCGTTGTCATAGACGAACACATCATCGATATCAAAATTCTCTCTGTAATGATCCACCCACTCAGAGACCCATGACACCTTGTTGTCCTTGGATATCGCGGCTAAGACCTTCCTGCCTTGCGCTCCACGCTCCCCAACATCCACCGTCACCGAGAACTCGTTAAATTGCAATTCGACAGCCATGGCGCCATGCCAAGAATGACGCACAGGCAGCCTTGCCTTCAAAACCGACTGCTTGAGTTCCGAGTGGTCACGCCATTTATACGGGACCTTTTTACCATCGACAACCAGCCTCATCCCATCAAGGCGAGACGCAAGGTTAAGGAGTGGTGGCCCAAGGCCGACCAAGACATCTTCTTTGGCTGGATCCGTGAAGAGGTCATAAAAAACGGTTTTCTTATCAAAAAACCGTAATTCCTCTTCGGAAACACGATCTTTACCGTTTGGGGCTCTTTCTATATCAACCCTATTAGGTATAACAACCGGCTGAATCATCACGCTCATCAAGAAATCCCAGCATTCCTATAAAATCAAACAATTCTAATGCATGACATAATATATTGCGCCTTCAATCCGAGCAATGCCACGGATACATCCTCGACGCCGGGTCTGCTTTCGGGTACACAAGAGAGTAACGCTTCATGCTGTTGTCTTGTTTCTGCTTCCCACGCGCGCCGTCTGCGGCGTCATGACATGCGCGTCATCATACACGAGGCCTTCCACCGACTCTTCCTTGAACCGCTGAATCCCGGGCTCCTGCTTGTTGCTGATGCCCATGAAGTGCAGGAAGTACCCACCCTCCAACAGTAGTTTCTCCGGCTTGTTGCGACGCAGCTTGTTCACGAGCGGGACCCGCCACCACGACCAGGTGTTGTGGTAGGAAATCACATCGACGGCATCCGCCCGGCACACGAACTTGCGCGCGGTCTCCTTCACCTTCGGCGAGCGGTAAAGGAAGTCCGCGTGCGTGAATCGCGCCTTGCCGGGGTCCCGGTACGGCACGAGAAAGCTGTTGAAATAGACGAGGCCTTTCTTCCGCAAACGCACATCGATAGCCGCACGATCCGCGGTCAGCAACTCGTCGATATCGAAATTGAACAGCACGCCATGTTTGGCGAAACGGTGCAGGCAGTGATTGAGCGCCCCGACCTGGGCGAACATGTTCACCGTCTTGCCAGATGGGCCGAAGGGAAAGTTCCAGCGAATGACATGGGCCTTGCCCGCCAGGGACTGCTCCAGCTCGACGACGTTGTCGCTGCCGTTGTCGTAAAGGTAGACATCCTCGACGCCGTAGCGGCTTTTGTAGAAGTCGACCCAATACGTTATCCACCCGATATCGTTGTTCTTCGAGATGGCAGCCAGCACACGCTTACGCTCTGGTAGATCGAGGGCCGTCAACTTGAACGTCTGTGTGAAATCCGGAAACGCGAACGCGACATCGTACTCGTCGCCCTCGGGAATGGACGCCTTCAGGATCGACAGCTTGTACTCGCCATACTCGTGAAGTTGAAACCGGGTGGCGGTGCCATTGACGCGAAGCACGAGCCGCTGCAGGTAGCTTTCCAGGTTCAGCGCCGGTGGTCCCACGGCCACCAGGCAACCGGCCTGCTTATCGACGAACACGTCGTAAAAGACCGTCTTGGCATCGAAAAAGGGCTTCTCGTCCTCTTCCAGGCTACTGCGGAGGCTCGAGAGTCTTTCCAAGGCCATGCTCTCAGGGAGGGTTATCGTATTGATCTGCATGTTTCGACTCGATATTCAGTAACCGGCAGTGTTAATCGACTCATATCGCTAGGAAACCGTTGTTTCAGGGGTACAGTTGGCAAGGCTCTCCTTCACTAGCTCCAAGGCATGCTTGCCGCGGGCGCCCTGGGTCACGCGCTGCCACCACTCTCGATGCACGGCCTTGACGAGTACCGGCACGGAAGGCAAGCCGATATGCTGCGCCATGGCCAAGCGATGCAGGCCCCGGTTGATCTTGAGAAGCCGCCCTTCACGTGTGACAGCCACGCCCAGCATGTCTTTCCCACGTGTGGAGTCGAAGCCTCGCACGGCCATGTCGTCCATAAAACTCAGGTAGACGCGCAGGAAGGTCAGTATGCGGGCCTCGCTATCCAGCAGGATACCTTGCTGATGCGACGACCAGGGCTTGCCGGCCTTCAAGCGTGCCATGTACTTGGCGAAGGCTTCCGACTGCGAGAGATCGTCACGATGGGCATCGATATCCGCAATGAAACGCGCTCGAGAACCCTGGCGCAGATCGCCGCGCCGTAGATCCCACTCACCATCCCAAATGAACGCCGAGGAATTCGGGCGATACTTATGGGGCCAGCCTTGCCAGTGAGTAGCGCGAACCAAGTCATTCGGGTTCACGTGCAAGATCAACTGATCGCCAAGCGTTAATTCAACGGCACGGCGCGGTAAACCAATATGCTCGACCCAAGCGGCACCCGGCAGATTATATTGCCACAAGCGAAGCAAACCACACTCTACGGGCACGCCCAGGGATTGAGCGACCTCCCTCACCGTTTTTGCCAAGCGCGCCCGCTGTACCGGCCAGTACATGCGGGGGTCTTCCAAGGGGGCGAAGGCGGGGTCGCCTGCGGGCGGGGTGGGCAACCGATGCTCACCAAGTAGCAAAGACTTCATGCCCCACCTCCCAGCCTAACCGTGAGAAAAGAAGATGCGCTTCGCTTATGCCGTCGCGGCAAACGGCAGATAAGATACGGTTGCCCATGTTCCATGCGTCGTGCCTCGTTATATGCATCATGCTGTCTTAATAGTTAGCATGATAGCAATTAACGCATGAGGAGCGTAGTAATAATGTCTTATATAATGTCGAAAAAAACGCTTAATCCGCATCGGGTCTATGCATGAAGCGTGCGGCCACCGTCTCGGGCTTGAAGTCATCCAGCCACGACTCCTGCACCGGCGGCGTCTCCCCCTCCAACGCGGCTTGCAAGCCGCGCGCCAGGCTTTCCTCGTCATGGGGAACGACACTGTCCTCGAGCCCGCCCTTGAGAATGCTGCGAATGCCGCCGGGGCAATCCACGCTCAGCACCGGCGTACCGCAGGCCAGTGCCTCGAACAGCACGATGCCCATACCCTCGAAACGCGAGCTGAGCACGAACAGTCGCGCGTGATGCATCCACGGGTACGGGTTCTGCCGCTGCCCCGCGAAGACCACCCGCTCGGCGATACCCAGCTCCCCCGCCAGGGCCTCGAGGCGCTCGCGCTCCCGGCCGTCCCCGACCAGCACCAGCGGCAAGGTTACGCCCGAGCGCGCATAGGCGCGCAGCAGCAAGGCGTGATCCTTGGCGGGCACCAAGCGTGCCACGTTGACGATATACGGCCCCGCCGGTAGATCCGGCTCGGACTCCTGCATGGCCTCGCGTATCGCCGGAATCGGGCACGGATTGGGGATGACCCGTAAGCTAGCAGGCTCGAATCGCCAAAAGGGCATCGCCTTTTTGACGCTTTCCGCCACGCCCTGGGAGACCGCTACCAATTCCCGCCCCTGATACAGGCAGCGCGCGAACAAGCGCCGGCGCCAGCAAGGCCCCTTGGCATGGAAGATGTTTTCCAGCACGTAGCAGGCGCGCTCATCGCGAAACGTCCACACGAGTTCGAAGGTGCCGATCCCCCGAAAGACGATGCGATCCACTCGACCATAGCGACGCTCAAAGCGCTTGAGCCACAGACGGAACACCACGCCGCCCATCAGCCCCGTACCCAGGAACAGTGCCCGCTTAAGAAGGGGGTTCAGCAACCAGCGCGCCACTAACTCCGCGAGCAACCCGACGACGGTCAGCCGGGTCCAGCGGTTCAGCGCTAGCTGATGCTGTCGCACGCCGGTGTGGGAAGAGGTCAACGGATCCTCCACTCGCCGCAGCGCCACCAAATGACTCTCGTGCCCCGCCTCGGCAAACGCATCGGCCAGATTGACCGCCACCCGTTCCATGCCCCCCATCTTCAGGGAGCGCACGACCACTAATGTGCGCATTACGTGCTCCGTCGCGCCGGCCAGGCCAGCACCCGCCGGCCGCTTTCCAACTGCCAGCGCCAAATATGCGTGACCAGCCCCCCCACGATGAGGTTATGCACGTACACCCCCGTCCAAAACGAGTTATAGGATTCGAACTGATTGACGATCATCCAATACACGAAGAACGCCGCCCCGAACAGCGCCATGTCGTTCGGCATGACACCCGTGCGCCACGCCAGCCAGGTGCCCCGGCCGATCCAGAACGCCAGCGCCGCGATGACACCGAGCCCCAGCAAGCCATATGCCACCCAGACTTCCAGGAAAAAGTTGTGCAGATGGCCGAAGTTCGCCTTCACAGACTCCGGTAACCAGGACGTATGGTCGATCACCAGGCCACGCCCTTCGCCGCCCCAACCGACCAGAGGGCGCTCGGCGATCCATTCGCCCGCGGCCACCCAGGTATGAATACGAATGCCGATGCTGCTATAGGGCACCGACTCCAGATCGCCCTGCAGCAACTCCGCCACGACGCCGGACTCCGTTTCCAAGCGCTCGCTCAGCGTGTCCCCGAAGAATACGCCCCCCAGCATGATGAGCACCAGCCCCACGGCGAGGCCGCCCAAGAGGGGGCGCACCATGCGCCGGCCAAGGCCTCGCGCATTAGCCCACAACAGCACAAGCAACACGGCCACAGAGAGGGAAGCGGCCAGAGCCAGCCATACCGCGCGCGTCTGCCCGATGGCAATGGCAACCACGCAAATGCCCAGCGCCAGCGCCCAGCCCACGCAGCGCCACGGCACCCAGCGCGTGCCGCTTGTCATGATACGGCGGCCAAAGATCGCAAGCCCCAGCAAGGCCACCCCAAACAGCATCGAGCCGTGTTGGTTATTGCGTATGCCAAAGCCGGTTCTCATGCCTTCCAAGCCTTTGCGCCATTCATCGAGGCCACCGACCACGAAAGAGGCAACGAGGTAGCCGATAACCGCCAATCCCCATACCAGCAGCGTGTTGCGAGAGCTTCCGCCCAGCCACCAGGCAACGCCAATGAAGATGAACAGCTTGGCCAGACGGTCGACCTCCGGGTTACTCGACACCCACTCGGGATGATGGAGATACCCCAGCCCCCATGACAGCACCTGCACGGCAACCGACAGCAGCAGCAGCCACAAGGGCGCGGTTCCGCGTATGCCCTTCCCCCATGTCAGGACGGCAATCAACCCCAATAACGCCGTAGCGGTCCCCGCCAGACTGCCAACACCAGGCCACAGCACGCGCAACAGTCCATACAGCAACAGGGTCGCAACCCCCACGACCACAAGAACACCGGGAGACCGCCGCCCGATACAGCTAGGCTCCCACAGGCGAAAACGCAACATTCCACCCCCCAAAACAGCCGACCAAGCCCCGTGACGCGCCATGCCATGCCATGACATGACCACATCATGTGGGCCTTCCATGAAAAAGCCGCTGACAAAGTCAGCGGCTCGTGAATATACCAATGTGCCCGTCAGCCTGCATGCAACACGACGCTTCAATACGCATTCTTGTGTATGAAGTCATGCAGGATCGCCAAGCCGATGATGCGCAGATCTAGCCACAGCGACCAGTTGTCGATGTACCACAAATCGTGCTCGACCCGCTTTTCCATTTTCTCGATGGAAGCCGTCCCGCCACGAAAGCCATTAACCTGAGCCCACCCGGTGATCCCCGGCTTAATCTTGTGGAGCTTCATGTACGACTCGACCAGCTCCTTGCTCGTGGTCTTGTGCTTCAGGGCGTGCGGCCTGGAAAAGTCGCGCCATTCCGCTTATGAACATAAAAATGCCCAGACATGTCCCCAAACGCTTCAACGCCTGATGCCAAGGCGCCATAGCTTCTGCCCCTCGTCAGGCGACGCTCTCGCGCAGGGCGTTTTCCCAGCGTTGGTCGCGCTGACCGCAGACGATGAAGAATGGGTTGAGCACGCTGTCTTGCTGGTTGCAGCGCAGCGGTTCAAGGGTCTCGACATTGAGCACTTGGCCACCGGCGGCGGTGACGACGGCCTGGGCGGCGGCGGTGTCCCATTCAGAGGTGGGGGCGAGGCGCGGATAGAGATCGGCATTGCCTTCGGCGACTAGGCACAGCTTCAACGAGCTGCCCATGGAGACGCATTCATGCGCGGGCAGGCGCTGGCAGAAGGCTTCGAAGATTTCGGCGCCATGGCGGCGGCTGCCGATGATCTTCCAGGGTTCGGCCTGGGGATCGGGCAATGCGCGGGCGTGAATCGGTTGGTCGTCACCGCCGTTCTCGCGCTTACAGGCGCCCTGCCCGTGCTGGCCCCACCAGGTCGCGGGGCCGCTTTCGAGCGCGGGCGCGTGGACGATGCCGAACACCGGCACGCCGTCTTCCACCAGGGCGACATTGAGCGTGAACTCACCATTGTGGCTGATGAATTCCTTGGTGCCATCCAGTGGGTCGATCAACCAGTAACGCTGCCATGTTTGGCGAGTCTCGTAGCGGATCTCGGCGGATTCTTCGGAGAGAATCGGCACCTTGGGGGTAATGGCTTCCAGCAGTCCGACCAGGGCGTGGTGCGAGGCCATGTCCGCCTCGGTGAGCGGGCTGGCGTCGGCCTTTTCTTCGATGGCGAAGTCGCGACGGTAGATCGCCATGATCTCCTGGCCGGCGACGTGAACGCCCTCGATAAGGCGATTGCGCGTGGAATCGGTAATAAAATCGGTCATATTGATTCGGGTATCCGGAATAGCGGGTTGAGACGGTTGCAGGTCGGCACGGTTGCTGGGCGGAGAGGATATCAAATCCGTCGGTCAGCGAGTTTATAAACCTCTTCATCTCGCCGCGCCCCGACCGCCACGATCAGCACTTGGATGGCCTCTCCATCCACCTTGTACACGATGCGCGTATTGCCAGTACGAATTCTCCGGCAACCTGCTAGCGTCCCTCGCAGCGGCTTCCCGAGCTTTTCTGGCTCGCCATCGCGGATTCGCGCTTCAATGACATCCAGAATACGTGTTGCAGCGGCCGAGCCCAGTCGCGTCAGGTCTTGCTGTACGTCTGGGTGGTAAATGACGCGCCAAGTCACGACTCACTCGACCGATCAAAGAGCGCACGCATGTCGTCATGGGCGATGGCCTGATCGGCTTGATAGCTGGCTAGCCGGTCCCGAGCTACTGCTTCGATACGCAGGTCTTCGAGTTCATCGACGAGATCCTGGTAGGCCTGGACGTTCATCAGCACCGCTGCCGGCTGGTTGTCCTTGAAGATCACCAGCCGTTCAGTCTGTCTGGAAGAGATTTCCTTGAGCCGGGTGCTGAAGTTGCGTGCCATGGCGGTTGCAGAGACCGCCTCTTCGGGTCGTTCTAGTAACGTCGCCATATCAGGCCTCCACTAACCACACAATTCACCGCATTATTGTGTGTATAATAATCATATTTAGCCATGGCGGCAAACGCAGTCAGCTCTCCGCTCTCCCCCATACCGTCCTCTCCTTATGGATCGTTGAAAAACGCCTCACGCATGGATTGACAGCCTTCTTCGGGACTGGATAAATGAGCGCTCCATTCTCAACCAAGAGTCTTCATGGTCCTCCTTGCGGCCTTTGCCCTGCTTTCCATCGGGTTTTCATTTCTGTGTTCCATCCTCGAGGCGGCGCTGCTGTCGCTGACCCCGAGTTACATTGCGCAGTTGAAGGATGATCGCCCGAAGCTGCATGCTTCCCTTTCCAGGTTGAAGTCCAACATCGACCGTCCGCTGGCGGCGATCCTCACGCTTAATACCATCGCGCATACCGTGGGCGCGACGGGCGTGGGCGCGCAGGTGGCGGTGGTCTTCGGCGATTCCCACGTGGCGATTGCCTCGGCGGTGATGACGCTGGCGATCCTGGTCGTTTCGGAGATCATTCCCAAGACCATCGGTGCGAGCTACTGGCGTGCCCTCGCCCCGCTGCTGCCGCCGATTCTGCGGGTGATGATCTTTGTTCTGACGCCGTTCATCTGGCTTTCCGAGCGGATCACCAACCGTATCGGCAAGTCGGAGCACGATGTCGACATGCGTGGGGAGATCAAGGCGCTGGCGCGCATCGGCCTGGACGAGAAGGCGCTGGATAGCGACGAAACGCGGGCTATCGTCAATATCCTCAATCTGCACGAGATCCGCGTGAAAAGCGTGATGACGCCGCGCACGGTGTGCGTTTCAGTGCCGCCGGATCTCAGCGTCGCGGAGTTCGACGAACAGTTCGGCAAGATGCAGTTCACGCGCTTTCCGGTGATGGACGGCGGTGAACAGGCGATTGGCTACATCCATAAGGCGGATACTTATCACGCCGAGGATGAGCAGACCATGAAGGCACTAATGCACCCTATCGAGGCGCTGCACGAGACGGATAACGTCGAGCATGTCTTCACCGCAATGCTCAAGGACCACGGCCACATGCGCGTGGTGTACGACGAGCATGGCACCTGGGTGGGCTTGATCACGCTGGAGGATGTCATCGAGACGATCCTCGGCCAAGACATCGTCGATGAGACGGACAACGTCGAGAACCTGCGCCGCTACGCCAAGCAGCGCTGGGTGAAGCGCCTCAAGCGTGACGATGGCGACACCAACTGATCCGCACGCCTTCGGCGATGCCGCCGGCGATGAGCCCCCAGAAAGGATCCAGCGCGACCGTCACCGCGGCGGTCGCGGCGATCACCGGCCAGCATGAGGGCTTGCTGTCGAACAGTCGCTTGGTGATGGCAAGCTGCCAAGCGGCGACGAGCAGCAAGGCGCCCAATCCCGCACTGGGAATACCCGCAAGCAACCCCAGCCCCCACTGCGGTGGCAAACATGCCACGGCCAGCAATAAGCCTCCCAGTAGTAGTGGCGCGGTACCGGTGCGTGCGCCGAAGCGGTAATGTGCGGCCAGGCCTCCGGCGCCGTGACACATCGGCAAGGCCCCCATCGGCGTGAGGACGAGATTCGCTAGTCCAGTGGAGATCGACAAACGCGCTGGCGTGACATGCGTGGCGCGCTCTCCGAAGTAATCGCCGGCGACGAGCGTGGTCAATACGATGGCGTTGGTGACGGTCAATGAGAGTTGCGGCAACACCAGCATCGACATGGCACGTTCGATGCTTTGCATGTCCGGCCAGCTCGCCAGCGCGGGAAACCACGCGGTGCCGGTGTCGATGAGTGGCGCGCTCGCGGCCTGAAAATGCCCCAGCCCCCAGGCCGTCAATAACGCGAGCACCACGGAGGGCCAGCGCGGAAAGCGCATCGCTATCAACAGCACGCTGAGCGTGGCAATGCCTATCCAGGCTTGCTCGGCCATCAGCGTGAGGCTGGTCAAGGCCAACAGCGCCCCCAACCCCAGTTGCAGCCCGGCCAATACGGATTGCGGGATCAAGCGGTTGAGGCGCGCGATCCAGCCGGTCAGCCCCAGGATCAATAAAACCACGCCGATCGTTGCCCCGGCGATGGCCAGTTCCAGCGGCGACATGCCCGCCGTCAATATGACGGCCGCCACGGCCTTCATGGGCTGCACGGGGATGGGCAGACGATAGTACAACGCCGTGCCTAGATAAAAGACGGCAAATCCCAGCACTACCGGCACGGGCGCTAGCCCACCGATGGCGATGCTCCCCAGCATCAACGGCAGCAAGGTGCCGAGATCGCCCAGCGCCCCGTTGACCTCGCGCAGATTGGAGGCAAAGGCTGTGTTCATAACACTTTTTAACCCGACTCCATTTATTACGTTAAGATGCAGCCTTCTTGCGTGTTCTTACATCTCATTAACAATACTAAATATCGGTGTTAAATACGTTACGAATTTTCTTTTGCTCTGAGTGCATGAAAGCGCTTAGCCTCATAGCACCACCTGACCCGAACGACACAGGCCGGCATATAAGGCGGCCACAAAGGTCGCAGTCATCGTTTGTGACGAGCGATCCCGAGTTAGGCGCCCGCCAGGACGCGGTTCGTGGTCAGGAAGACCAGCGCCACCTATTCAGCGTAGCCAGCACCACCTATTCAGCGTAGTCAGTGGCTTTTTGCTAGACTCGCTACAGTCGAACGCTGCCGGACGATACTGTCAGGCAGCGTTTTTCTTTTTCCAAGCAATACCGTTTGCTTACCATCTATAAGGAGAGCAAGGAATGCTCGAGTGGCTCAACAATAATAGCGGTGCGCTGAGCGCGATCGCGAGTTTCTGCACCTTGGGCGTGTGGCTGTTCTACGCGCAGCTCCTTTACCTGGGCTTTGCGCGACAGCGGCGGCCGCGCATCCTCATCAACCGTGGCCGCAGCAAGTCGCCGGATGGCATGTGCCTGATCAGCAACATGAGCTCTGAGGCGATCTTCGTCACGAATGTTATGGGGGTATTGCACACATCCAAAAACACATATAACTGCGACTTGACCGATTACACGCGGTCTGACGATAGCGGAGAGGGCCGTGGCGAGCAGCATGCCACGCGCCAAGGTCCACTCGCCTCGGGTGACTACCATCAGGTGTGCTCGTTCAGAGAAATCATCGATCACGTCACCGACGGGAACGCGCTGGATATCGACCGGAACACGCTGACCCTCGAAGGTGAAAAGTTGAGGATGCTGGAGATCCGACTGATCGCGATCTATGGTAGCGAGAATCGCCCGCTGGGCGCGTACCGGAGCTTCATGCTCGAGAAGAGCGAGCTCGATCCTAACGAGGAGGATAATGATTGCCTGATCGTGCCAACTTCGTTCGATACGCAGCGCCTATCGCGTCGCTGGCATCAAAAGCGTATTCGTCGGTGGCTGGAAGCACTGCCGAGCAGCCGTTGATCGCCCCCCCACCATGGCCGAATAGCCCGGAGCGAATGGGCGGCGCAAAGCGTATGGATAGCAGAAAGCGTTTAGGGTTGCTTGCCCCAAACGCAACAGGGCCCGCCGAGGCGGGCCCTGTTATGCGAAGCTTTGCAGCTTCGAATCAAACGCGAAGTTACTCGGGCTTGATGTTAGACGCCTGAAGGCCTTTCTTGCCCTGAGTGACGTCAAAAGAGACCTTTTGACCGTCCTGCAGAGACTTGAAGCCTTCAGCCTGAATTTCGGAGAAGTGGGCAAAGAGGTCGTCGCCGCCGTCGTCCGGAGAAATAAAGCCGAAACCTTTAGCGTCGTTGAACCACTTAACTGTACCAGTTGCCATTTTCGATATCCTTTACACGCATTGCGCTTTCAATTGCCGGGTATTTACCCGAGTTGCAGTGGGTAAAACAAATTAGCGATACACCAGGCTCTCGAAGACATCGATTACTACTGACGGTATGCCACTTGCTAACCTACTGAACGCACTTTGGACCTTTATGGGGTCGCTGTCAACACTTTCTCGTCGTATCTTCACAGCGCGCCAGTGGCGCGCCCCGAGCGATATGTCACTGCGCCCCGCGTGACGAGTGACCTAGCTCGACGATGGTGCGCATCAGCGTGGCGACGCTTTGGCTGGATTGACCGTATTCCTGCATCAATGCCCGAAGGCGTTCCTCGAACGGTGGCTCTTGGGGCGCGGCATCTTCATTGCTTGCCCCGCCGCCATCGAGCTCCTTGAGAGCCGTGGCGAAGGCGTCATCGAGTTCACGAAACTTGCGGAGCTTTTCACGCTCATCCATATGGCGTGACGAGGCTTGACGATTGTTTTTCATGGAAATATTGAAATCACGATATAACGGTTCAAAAGCGTAATAGCACGGCTTCGGTAAGGTGTACCGGAGACGCTCACGTACGGCAACGAGTCACGCGGATAGGTAACGCGGGAAAAACGGTCTCTCTGAATAGGCGATGTCTGAATCGCTTAGCGTTGACTCGGCCCAGCACTATAGATGATGCCAAATCTGCGAAGTTCAATCCCTGCGATTTTTATATGCTCAGCGCTCACCGGGCTACCGCACAATCTAGCGCGTGCGCGCGGAACGCGCTGGCAACGTTTCTTGACGCTGTGACAGCCGCCACAGGAAAGATTCGACGGGTCTAGGTCGCCCTAGCAGGTAGCCCTGACCAATGGGACAACCCAACCCGCGCAAGACATCCATCTGTTCCTGAGTTTCTATCCCTTCGGCAACGACAGTCAAGCCTAGTCCCCGCGCCAGATCGATAATGCCTTTAACCAGCAATTGGCTGCGCTCATCCTCGGCGATGGTGTCGATATAGACTTTATCGAGCTTAACCTTGGTGAACGGCAATTCCTTTAAAAAACGCAGCGAAGTATAGCCGGCTCCGAAGTCATCCAATACCAGCCCAAAGCCGTGCAGACGCAAGGTGCGCATGACTTGACGCACTTGGCTAAGGTCCTGCGTGGCGACGTGCTCGGTGACCTCGAGCTCGATACATTGCGGGGGAACGCCGTAATACTGGCAGCGTTCCAGCAGCCAGTCGGTGAATCGGTGGTCGTCGAAATGCCGTATCGACAGATTGACCGCCCATACCAGGCTCTGCGTATGCGGCAGTTCGTGACGCGCCAACCAGGCGAGCATGGTGTCGAACACTTTTTCGTCTAGCGGCACGATCTGGTGGCTAGCTTCGGCCACAGGAATGAATTCACTGGGCGAGATAGTGCCGAAGGTGTCGTGCTGCCAACGAATCAAGGCCTCGGCGCCCGCCAGTTGCCGATTAGCGAGACGATATTGGGGTTGTAGATACAGCTCGAAGAACGGCGCCTCCTGCTCCAGGGCATCGGCCAACGTCTCCGCCAGGAAACGCCGACGCTCGGATGTCTTGAGCAGGTCGAGCTCGAATAGCTGCGGCTCGGCCCCGGCGCTGGCTAGCACCTGATCAGCGGCATCCTGTGCGGCTTGTAACAGCGCCATGGGCGTCCTGCCGTGCTCGGGCGATACGGCAACCCCAATGCGTGGTTCGAGCCGATGCGGCACACCATGAACCTCGATAGGCGAGTGGAGCATTTCCTGATAACGCGCAGCCATGTCCAGGGGGTTTTGCGCTCCGGAGGCCATGACCACGAAGACATCGTCCGAGAGACGCGCCGGATAGCACACGCCGCCGCAGGTATTGCGCAGGCGCTCGGCGATGCCCTGAGCCGCCAGGTCGGCGCATTCGACCCCGAACTGAGCGCGCAGATGGCGCAAGGCATCGAACGCTAGATAATAAAGCGAGACGGCGTAGGCATCGTCCATAAAGCGTTGCAAGTGTCGTTCGAGGAGTACGCGCCCCGGCAGATCGGTCACACGGTCGTTGCGCAGAGTTTGGCGCTTCAGACGCTGCTTGCGCTCGCGCCACCACGCCAGCCAGATGGCAAGGCCCGCCATGACCAGCGCGGCCGACGCCAGGGCGAAGACCCACCAGGTCCATTGATGTTGGGAAACGACCGCGTCGGGCACTTCGAGCCAGTTCACGCCTTCTCGCGCGCTTTCCGTGAGCTGGTCCCGAGCGCTATACAGCACGCTGGGAGTCGCGGAGACTAAGCGCGTGCCTCCTAGTGCCAGCTCATTTTTCAGTACTGCTCCACTTTGCGCCCGTGCGCCTTGGGGCATGAGCAAGGCATCGATCAGGCTATCGGCCATATGCGAGGGTACCGGGAAGACACCGCCCAGACAGCCGTGATTGAGCCACTCGCGCTGGTAACACCAGAATTGCCAGCCCTCTGCGGCCAAGGCTTGAACGCGCGCCAGGTTATCCTGCGTGAAGGGCGCCGAGAGGTAGGCTTGCAGCGGTTCACCTTGTTGTTGGCGACGTGCGCGAAAACGTGTCAGCACGCTTTCATCGGGCGAAGCCAACGCCAGCCAGGCATCGCTGAGCCGGGGCGAATTCACCCGGCGTGCGCTGGCCGCTAACGCGTCGCGGCTCTCATTCTGGGCGTACCACAGCGCCAGCGGGCCTTCCTGAGGGCGACGTGCCTCCAGTGCCCAGCGCATGCTGCGTTCGGCATAGGTGTCGAGCCCGATATGCACGATCTCCTGCGCATTCAACCAGTCGCGAAGCTCACCGTCGCGTACGTCATAGGCCACGACGGTCGCATTTTCAGGCGAGCTGGAAGCGTTCTCGGGCGAGTTGGAAGCGTTCTCAGACGAGATAAAAAGATGGCGATAGGCCCGCACGGCGGCATCATGCATGAGTAGCACGTAGCCGAGCTCGGCCTGGCGATGTGTCATGGTCTCGCGCCAGCGTCGCAGCATCGTCTCGCGTGGGAAGCGGTCGGCGCCGAGCACCTCGATGCTGAGATTGTCCTTGCCCACGCGGCGGGTGAGCGACTCGCGTACATCGCTCAGCAGGGCGGCGTCACTTTGCAGTGCAAGCTGGCTGGGCACCACGATCATGGCGCTGGACGCGGTCGCAGGCGGCACCGACGCATCATCCTCGGCCGCCCCTGCCCTATCCAGAGGCAAGATAGCCAATACAAGGAGATACCATAGCCAAGGCCCGACCTTGTTGATGCCCTTTCCCATGCGTTCGGCCTCCTGCCGTCGAGATGAAACCCGCCATCCTTTTCCCCGAATTACTACTTAGCGTAGACGTCGGTGACGTCTCTGATGTCACCGACGTCTCTAATGTCATTCAGTCGAGGAAGATGCTGGCAGTCGTTTTCAAGGGATCTGGCGTGCCTGGGATACTGATGCCAAATAGATTCAAGACAGGAAGCGGAAAATCAGCTTGCAAGCATATGGTTAACATTCCTTCATCGAATGTGGGAGCGGCGTCCTCGCAAAACCGGGTGTTGAAGCGAGCGAGCCAGCCCCTGCCATCTTGTCTTCCATCTTCTCCTGCGTCACCTCCCTCCGTTTGAATTAAGCCTAGCTCAGTGAGTCGATCTTCAAGCTTTTCAACGCGGTCGTCCTCGCTTCCATCTACCAGCGTCGTGCTAATCGTCGCGGCCTGGCGAGCGGTCTCGCTTGCCAGGTTCTGCAAGCCACTTTGAATCAGAAACACGAAGGCGTAGCCGATCAAGGCATAGAGAACCAAGAAGAACACCGGGAAGACGATGGCGAACTCGATGGCTGCGACACCGTTTTGACGACTGCGTGGCGTGTACTTGAAGCGACTCGATTTATTCAGCGCTTCCTTAGGCATCGGGATCTCCCACACGGATCAGTTCGACTTTGCCGTACCCGACACCGAGCACTTCGGCGTCCACGCCATTGAGGCTCAGTCCCAGACCATTCAGAAGCGGATCGATAAGGGGCGCCAGCACGGTATCGAGCACATCGTCGAGCCCCACCGTCAGCGCCGACAGCAAGTCGCCGACGGAACCTAGCGTCTCGTTAACCAGATCTTCGATGCCTTGACCTAGGCAGCCAAGAAGGCCACTACACTGCTCGTCTCCATCGTCGAGCAGTGATAACTCGATATTCGACTTTGCAAGCAACGGTCCCAGCAGCCCCGAGACACCGCCGATACCCTCGCCAAAACGCAGCGTCGTGTTCGTGGGCCAAGCCTCCAGCGTGTCATTAGGAGGATCGCCGGAGGCAACGGTTTGGTTCTCCTGGTTCTGCTCAAGACGCAGTGTCAGTAGATCGGCGAACTTCAACAAACTGAGTTCGACGTCAAAGGTACTCGTCAACAGCGCCGACCGAGCGCCGACGCCCACGTCGTATTGCTGATCGCCCTGGGGGACGACGAATTCGATACCGCCTCTCGCCGAGGCGGCATCGAGATCCAGACCCACATCCAGCCTTACCAGGCCGATCACGTCGACCGCGGTTTCTAGATCTAGCTCCAGCTGTGCCGTTTTCGCTTCGCTACGCCATTCATTGCATTCACTGCCTGCGTACGCCTCGCACCCTACCGGCCCCACGGCAATTTGCGGCGGCTCGATAATATTGAGATCAAAGGTCAATACGGCCAACTCGCCGATGTTGGCATCCAGGTTGTCGATGTGAATGCCGCTTTGCTGGTTCGCTGCCAGCAATGCGCCGCTGAGCAAATTGCCGACTCCGATACCGGCGAACAAGGCGCTCTCCCGCTGGGGGGATTCGAGATCCACCGCCAAAAGGTCCCCCAGAGGAACGGAGACATCCCGCGCATTCCCGGAGAGCCCACCGGTGAAATTATTCAGCGCGGATATCACGTCTCTCAGGCCGATGGCGCCATTGACGGATTGCATGCCCACGAGCGCGTCGTCATTGCCGCCACTGCGCAGGATGTTGAGGCTGGCTTGTGCCAATTCACTGACCGTAACCGTCGCATTGAGGACTTCATCGATACTGGCGGCGGATAAGTCGACGCCGACGCCCGGTAACTCGCGCGCCAGCTCCAGCAGGGTCACCTGGGTTTGCGCCAGGCCTTCGTAGCCCACCAGATCGAGGTCTAGATTCTTCGCTCCCAGCGCCGAGAGCACGGGCTCCAACAAGGCCTTGTCACCGTCGACGGACAGAAGCTGCGTGCCCAACGCCATGGCAGCAACCGGGGTACGTCGTGCCACGGCCGAGGCGCTCAGCGTGCTTGTCTCCTCGACTTCCGAATTGGAGAACAGCCGTTCGATATTGGCGATCAGGCTAGTCGGTACCGTCTCGCTCACCGTCACTCTGACGGCATCGCTGCTCGCCTCATCACTGGCGGTGAAGACGTTGACCCCTTTTTCATTAATCCCGACCGTGCCGCGTTGCAGCATCGTGAGCGATGCGTCGTCGCCTTCGTCTGGCGGTTTGGCCAAGGCCGCCGCGGCTTCCATGGCGGCGGTATCGGCTTGCTTCTGAAGCTTGGCTTTTTCGTAATAAAGCCGCCCGACATCCAACGCCAGTACCAGGCACAGAATCACCAGCCCCAGCACGCCCATGGCGAGCAGGCCGATGGCGCCGCGCTGGGTGCCGCACGAAACAGGCGATGCGTTACGCATCATGGTCACTCGTTACCAAACTCTTGGGTGTCGATGTACTGCTCGGGGATCTCGTGCGCGAAGCTTTCCACGTAGCGCTGCCAGATGGCCGATTGCACGGGGCCTGCAAGTTCCTGACGGTGAGATGAGGCGCCGCGTCCGCTGCGCTGCCATTCCAGCAGGCGTTGCGTCGCCTGGCCGGGATGCCCCGACAGATCGTGCGTACGCGTCGTTTCGACGTTGCGAGTATCTTGCTGGGCGTGAGCGTGTTGGCCGCTCGCCAGCACGACCAGCGCCAAACCGACGAGCGCACTCATGGCGAGACGGCCGAGACACTTGCCCTGATCGCGGCCTCGTGCATCTGGGGTCATCAATGTGGTGATGGGCATTTAAGTCTCCTGTCGGTCGACGTCGGCGCGAGACGCCGTCATTGCCGGATGATTTCGAGCTCGCCAGAGTCGGCTGGCATTTCCATAGGGGTATGGGTGATCGCCGACGCGCCAGCGCCGCTGGGTGTGGATGCCGAGGTGGTATCAATAGTGGAATTCGATGAGGTAGCCGTCTGTTCGACCTTCGCCAGGCGGGTCTGGCGCAACAACGCCATGTCTTCCTGATCGATTCCGTACCGCTGGGCGACGCCTTCCGCTTGCCGGTCGTTGTTCTGGGCATAGAGCGCCATGACCAGGTTGCGCGCGGCACGCGAGTAGCCGGGGCTCAGTTCCAGAGCGGTGAGGAATTCGTCTTCCGCTCGCCGGGGCTGGCCTTCCAACAGGCGCAGATAGCCCAGGTCATTGCGAATGGCAGCGTCGATGGGACGCGCCTCGCGCGCACGCCGCATCGAATCCAACGCGGTTTCCAACTCTCCCCGCGCGGCCTGGTTGCGTGCGATGCCACGCCAGGCGTCGGCGGCCAGGCAGGTGTCGGTGAGCGTGTCGTAGACCTCGTCGGCCCTGTCGCGCTTGCCCGTCTTGCGCAGCGCTTCGCCGCGCAGCAGGCGCGGTTCGGCCAACGAGCGATCTGCGTCCAGCGACAGATCATCGAGATGCGCCAGCGCGGCACGCGGCTTGTCATCATTGAGCATCTGGCGGATCAGCGAGATCTGCATGCCGGTGGTGGCCGTCATTTCCTCGCCGCAGGCGCCACGCCGGGTATCGCCCTCGTCCTGCTGGGGCGCTGCCAAGCGACTCGATGCGCTCTGTGCACCTTGGGGCTGAGTCCAGGCGGTATTCGGCGTCGACGAGCTGGCGCATCCGCCCAGTGCGGTCAGGCAGACGATGCCAACGAGGGCCTGCCATCCTCCAGACGACATTGCATGCGACATCATTAACCTCCCAGAGTCGCCAGCGCACCGGCGAGATTGAGTACCGCGGGCCCGGCCAGCACGATCAGCAGGGCCGGAAACAGAAACACCATCATGACCAGCGACATCTTGCCCGAGAGCCGAGTGACGGCTTCTTGCAGGCGCGTACGGCGCCGATCGCGCAACAAATCGCTCAGCGTGCGCAGCGATTCCCGCGCGCCGCCCCCACTGGACGAGACTTGTGCCAGCAACTTGAGAAGGTCGCCTAGGCCCTCACTGGCCTGAACATCGGCGACTTCTTCCAGGGCGTCCTCGCGGACTTGGCCGGCTTCGATCTTGTGGGTCACGCTGCGCAGTTCGCGCACGCTTTCCGGTGCGGTGCCTTGCAGGTTGTGGATCAGGCCTTGCAGTACGCTTTCCAGCGTCATGCCAGCCTCCCAAAGCATCCGCGTAACCTGCAGCACCAGGGCGACTTCCTCGTCCAGGGCACGAGTCCGCCGGCGGCGGCGATTCTTGATCCACGCCCAGCACAGCACGCCGGTCAGCGCGCTCGCAGCGATGCCCAGCAACAGGCTGCCCCAGATGCCCCGACCCTGCTCCCAGCCCCATGCGGCGCCCACCAGCCAGGCGCAGGCCGCCAGCGTGCCAAGCACGCCCAGCAGTTGTGCCTGGGCCCGCGAGCCGATGAAGCCCGCCTGACGCAGGACGATGGCTATCTCGGCGCTGCGCGCATGTCGGCGCCGATGCATGCGCCACGCACTGCCACTGCGCAGCAAGAACGACTCGGTCTGGCGCCAGGCATCCGGCGCCTGCGGGGGTTGGCGTTCCAGGCTGCGCTGCGCCACGACCCAACAAACTCCGGCGGCAATCATCAATGTTGCGCCACTGGCCAGTAACAGCAGAATTGCGCCCATGCGCCCTCCTTACTTAAATCGACTTGAGCATTCGCCACATCACGAAGCAGCCGCTCAATTCGAGCCCCAGTGCGAGCCATAGCGCCGCGCGACCGTCCGCTCTGTGCCACATGGTGCTCAGGAAATCGGGATTGGTGAGCAGGATGTAGCCGCCGATCAACACCGGGATGACGGCCAGTACCATGGCGGTAAAGCGAGTTTCACCAGTGAGCGCCTTGAGCTCGCGGCGTCCGCGCTCTTGCTGGCGCAAAAGCGTGACGAAGCTGCTCAGGATGTCGCGCAGGCTGCCGCCATGGCGTTGATTGACCTCCAGCGCGGTCGCCAGCAGCGCCAATTCGTTGAGCTTGAGCAGCGTGCTCTCGCGAACCAGTCCTTCGTGCAGTTCGAGCCCTAGTTCGCGACGCGCCCAGACCCGTTCGAGCATGTTGCGAAGCGGCGGCGCGCTGCGCGCGATCTGACGCTTGAAGGCGCTTTCCGGACTGGCGCCGACGGAGAGCTCGCGCAGCAGTTGTTCGAGATACCCCGGCAACTGGGCCCGCAGACGCGAACGCAGGCGCCTCGCCCGCCAACTCAATAGCAGGTTGCCGCCCAACAGCACGCCCGCCAGTAAGTAGAGGCTCCAGCGTTGATCGAGCAGTATCAGCATCACCGCGAGTACGCCCAGCACCAGGGCGACGGTGATCACCAGGCGGCGCGGCGTCAGCTGAATGCCGGCACGCAATAGGTAGTCGAGCGACCAATCGAGCAACGACTCGCTGGGCGCGATGCGTCGCCGCTGGCGGCGTGGCGTACTCGCCTCGCGCGGCATCGACGCTGCCCGCGCACTGGTCCATACCAACCCAGCGGCGGCCAGCAGCAAGACCATCGCGATCCACCACCACAGACTCGTGCTTGACCAAAACGTCATGCCTGTACCCTCGCGCTGGCGAGTTGGGTCCAGGGCGCTTCGTGGCGGTGATACAACGTCTCGAGTTGGATAGTGTCGCTATCGAACCCGACGACGCGTTGGACTTCGAGCACATGGCGGTGGCCGTTGACGTCACGCGTGACGTGCACCACCAGATCCAGCGCCGTGGCGATGATGCGGTTGATCAGGGTGTCCGAGCCTTGGAAGCCCGACAGGCGCACCATCATCTGCAGGCGCACCAGGGCATCCGCCGCCGCGTTGGCGTGTACCGTGCTCATCGAGCCCAGGTGGCCGGTGTTCATGGCCTGCAGCACATCGAGGACTTCATCGCCGCGACTCTCGCCGAGAATCACCCGGTCGGGGCGCATGCGAAGAGAGTTGCGCACCAATTGCCGCGCGCTGATCTCGCCTTCGCCCTCGCTGTTGGCCGGACGCGTCTCGAGACGCACGATATGGTTGTTGCGCAGTTGAAGCTCGGCGGCGTCCTCGATGGTGACGACGCGCTCGTGCGGCGGGATCGATTGGCTCAGGGCGTTAAGCAACGTGGTCTTGCCCGAGCCGGTGGCGCCACTGATGAGGATGTTGCGACGCCGCTCCACGGCTTGCTCCAGCTCGCTGAGCAGCGCGGCGGGCAAGGCGTCGCGTTCGACCAGCGCCAGTGCGCTCATGGCGTCATGGCGAAACTTGCGGATCGAGACACAGGGGCCGTCCAGCGCCAACGGCGGAATGATGGCGTTGACGCGCGAGCCATCTTCCAGGCGCGCATCCACCATGGGGCTGGATTCATCGAGCCGCCGCCCCAGCGGGGCCAGCATGCGGCGCACTACGCGCAACACATGCGCATCGTTGAGAAACTGCTGGGAAACGCGCTCGAGTTTGCCCTCGCGTTCGGCGAAGACGTGACGCGGCCCGTTGATGAGAATGTCGGTGATGCCGTCATCGCGTAACAACGGCTGCAGCGGGCCGTAGCCGGTCATTTCGTGATACAGCGATTGCAGTACCGTTTGCATGGCGTCGTCGGGGATGAACTCGCCGCGCTCGGCCAACCAGTCGCGCACGCTATCCTCCAGGCGCGTGAAAAGCACGCTGGGTTCGGCGTCGAGCTCCATGCCTTCGTCTTCGAAGCGCTCGATGACGCTGCGGTGCAGCTCCGACTTGAAGGCCGGGTCGTCGGGGTCGGCGACGACGTGCAGGTGACGTTGTCCAAAACGTGGCAGTGCCATGGTTTTCCTCCACTCAGTCGCCGAAGCCGACGTTCCCTAGACGCTCGAGGCTTTCGGCGTCCTGCGGGTCGAACAGCAGTTCCAGATACGAGGGGTCGTAGCGTCGCAATGCCTCACCAGGCAGGTCCGGACGCGGTGAATCTGCGGCCATGGGCGAGACGAGGTGCGGCGTGACGACCATCACCAGTTCCTTGTTCTCGGTCTCGAAACGCGTGGAGCGGAAAAACGCCCCGATGATCGGCAGGTCGCCAAGGCCGGGGAGCTTGTCCACGGTCTGCCTGGTGCTGTTGCTGACCAGCCCGCTGATGATCAGGCTCTCGCCGTCGCCGAGCTGCACGCTGGTATCGGTGCGCCGCACGTTGAGCGCGGGCACGGCGACGCCGCTGGCTTGCACGCCTTGGGTGAAGTCGAGCTCGCTGACCTCGGGCGCGACCTTGAGCATGATGCTGTCGTTATCCAGCACGGTGGGCGTGAGCTGCAGGCGCACGCCGAATTGCTTGAAGTCGATGCGCACGTCGCCATCGTCGTTGCTGATCGGGAAGGGAAATTCGCCGCCGGCGAGGAAGGAGGCGCTTTGCCCCGAGAGAGTGACCAGGCTGGGCTCGGCGAGGGTGTAGGCGAAGCCGTTGCTACGTAAGGCGCTGATCACGCCGAGCATGCTGTCGTCGGCATTACCGGCCACGATGTTGTAGCCGCCCTCGCCGGTCTGGAAACCGGAGCCGGTGAGGAAGGAAAAGCCCTCGCTGAAGCTGTCGCCCACGGCCTCGGCGCCGCCCAGCGCACCGCTGCTACCGACGCCGGCCAAGGTGTTGCCGCCGTTGTTCTTGCCGAAGAAAAAGCCGGCGGATTGCAGCTTGCTACGATTGACCTCGACCACGCGAATATCGGTCTGCACCTGAACCGGGCCACTTTGGCGCGTGGCGTCGACCACGTTCTGATCGCCGAGGCGACTGCGGGCCTGATCGTGACGCGCCAGAGATTCGCTCTCGCCCGAAAGCGTCGGCGTATCGGTGCCGTCGGCCAGCGTGTATTCGGATTCCATACCCCGCGCGCCGCGTGGACGCACCGTAACAAGGTAATCCTGAGGCTCGTCACGGCCGTTGCGCCACACGCTTAGCGAGGTCGTTCCCGATTCCAGCCCGGTGACCATGATTTGACGGGCATCCAACACCTGGGCGCTGGCAATATCGCCATCGCCTAGTGCCGTACGCGCCACAGGCCGGTCGAACGTCAGACGCTGCTGGTCGCTGATATCCAGGCGCAGCGTGCGTTCGCCTTGCTGGGCGATGCCCGAAGACGATAAAAGCAGCATCAAGGCGCCCAATAACCCGTACATTGAGCGCCGTCCAACGGTCGAGGTGACGGTCTCGGACATGGTGGTTTCCTTCTTCCCTGCGTTGGAGAAACACTGCCTACATATCGCGCAGCATTTCCGTGGCGCGGCGGTTATCGTTTTTATGCTTGCGGCCGCGCTTATCGTTGTCGTATCGACGGCTTTAAAGCCTTTTCTAGCGCTGCGTTTCGGTCACACGCCGCTCCCCTCCGACGAATTGCACGACGCGATGGCCACTTGCTTCTTCGTTTGTGCGACGCGGTGCCTCTGGCTGTTGGGTATCGTCGGCGGCGGCGATATCGGCATAGGTGATGGCCGGCGCGAGTTCGTCTTCGCCGTCGCTGGGCGTCTCGCTGGGCCGTTCACTCGTGCTCCGCGACAGGCCCACCACCATGCCGCCGCCATCCGGCGCTGTGACGAGATCGGCCATTAGCCGGTCGATTCGCTCACGACTACCGACCACCGCCAGCCGCAGGCGGCCGGTGCTTTCGGCCAGCAGCAGTTTGGGCGCTTGTGCCTCGGGCACCGCGACGACGGCGGTACGCGCCCCGCGTCGGTCGCTGTTCTCGTCGTCGTCATCGGCTCCACCTTGCAGATTTTGGCCATAACCGAGCACCAGCACGTCGTCGAGCAAGCGACGCGCCAAGGTCTGACGTCGGTCGCCGGACTGCGCGGCCTGGGCCTGAAACAGCACGTCGACCCGGTCACCGGGTTCAATGAAGCCGCCACCACCGATGACATCGTCGACGCCGATAGCCAGGGCGCGGTATCCCGCCGGCACCTGACTGGCCAGCACGCTGCCCAGGGCAAAATCGTCCTCGCGGATCACCTCGCCGGCCTCCACCGGACGCGTCAGCACACGCCCTTCCAGGGCCTCGCGCTCGGCGAAGCTTTGTGGCAAGGCATTGGGGAAATCGACCACTGCCAGCATCGGCGCTTGCGTGGCGGCGTCCGTCACGACGTCGCTGCCAAGTTCGGTGCCTTCGCTCAAATCACGCGTGGCCACGACTGCCGGATGCTGTCTCGCCGGCGTCTCGGTGGCCGACTCGACCGCGGACTCGGTCACCGGTGGCGCCGCCGCCTGCTGGGTCAAGCGCCAGCCAGTGAAGCCCAGCCCCAGGGCTAGGATCACCAGCAGTACCGCGACGATCTTGAGGGTTTTGGGGGACATTTTTTTAATCGCCCCCACTTTCACCATCTGTGCTATCGCTCAAAACTCCTGAAATCTTTTCAAAAACGCCTCCGAATATGTCTTCCAATCCATCGGTACCAGTGAAAACCGCAATAATTACCACCGCTACGACGCCGGCAATAATCGCGTATTCGATCGCCGTGGCGCCCTGCTGGTGCTTGAAACGCGCCTGGTTAAGTGGCTTAGCGGCGTGACTGCGTGCCGCGATGCGTTGCGTGAGGTTGGTGAACTTATCGATCAGTGAGATACGCATGATGTTTCCCCGCGTGTTGTGATAAGTGATGCCTTCCTTCTTCCCTTTTCTGCCTTCCCTTTCAGCTACTAGCCGCCATCGAACTGCCAGGAGACGCGTGCGTTGATGCGCCCGTCGCGGTTATCGGTATCCAGGTCTTCCTCGGCGATGGGACGCGCGTATTCCACGCCCAGGCGGTAGTAACGGCTGTCGGTGAATTCGAGCCCGAAGGCTGCCGAGGCGAGGTTGTATTCGATGTCGTTGTCGTGGAAACGCGTGCGCGCACCGTCCACGACCAGGTAGGGTTCGAGCCGGCTGACCCAGCCCCAGGGCACGGCTTGTAGAAAACGCAGCTCTATCTCGCCGGCATAGCCGTAGTCCCCTTCGGCCTGGCCATCGGGATAACCGCGCCCGAAGCGCATACCGCCGTAGTTGCCGCGTTCGGGGACGGGTAGGCTGTCTTCCGCCCAGAAGCCGTCCGCGCGGGTGGTGAGACGCCAACGCTCGCCTAGTGCTTCTACCCAACGCCCCTGTAGCCCCAGGCGCGTGTAACGCAGCGGGGCGTCGTCACTTTGGGAGGTGCCCAGCGTCTCGATATTCAACTCGTTCTTGCTGCCGCCGACTTCGATCCCCTGACGCACGTCGCCACTGATCTCCCAGAGACGGCCATCGCTGACCCGGCGATAACGCGTGTTGAGCTCGGCGGTGCCGTAGCGCAGCGTTTCATTGGCGCGCAGCAGTTCATCGTTGTCGCTGGTATAGCGATATTGGGTGTCTTCATCGAGGTATTCGAGGGCGCCGCCGACTTCCCATAGTGTCTTGCGGGACAATTCGATGGGGTATTCGAGTCCGGCGCGATAGCGGTAGCGTTCCTTGCTTTCCCGCGCTTCGATGGGCACGCCGAGTAACTGTGTGTCGGTGGCATCGTCACCGTCGAAATGCGTCGCCGAGAGCTTGAGACGCAGGCCGTCGCTACCGAGTGCCTGGCTGTATTCAGCGGCGAGGTATTCGTCATCGCCTTCCACGGGGAGCAAGCCGGCCAACGAGAGGCGTTCGGCATGCCGTGTGTTGCCCTGGGTGGCGATATTGGCCAACGCCTGGGTATCGTCCTCGTCGTCGTAATCGACGGAAAGGCCGGCGTCGACGCGCTTTATATCGCGGGCCTCGACACGCACGGTGGTGGCACCATTGACGGTGCGCGGTAGCGGTACGTTGACCGAGAGGCTGGCGCCGGGGATCCGCTCGATCAAGGCGGTGTAACGCTCGAAACGCTCTCGCCGCAGGGGACGTTCCTCGGCCATGCGCTCGATCAGGCGCTGGACGCGTGCGGCCACGGCATCGTTGTCGATATCCAGCTCGGCCCGGGCGATGTAGCCCTCGACCACGACGACTTGGACATTGCCGTTGGCGAAGTTGTCCGCCGGCAGGTAGGCATAGGAGATCGGGTAGCCGGCTTTCTGGTAACGCGCGGTGATGCGCTTCACGGCTTGGTTGATTTGGCCGACGGTGACCGTCTCGCCTACCAAGGGCTCGAGTGGCGCGGCCAGTTCATCGAGCTCGAACACCGAGCCGCCCCGGATATTGATATGCCGGACATTGACGCGGGCATTCTCCGATACGCCCGGTGCCGAGGCGGGTTGCTGTACGTTGAGGTCCAGCGTGCGCTGGCGTTCCTGCTGCTCTTGTTGCTCGCGCGTGGCGGTCGGCGAGCGCTCATCGATGAACGAAGGGACGACATCGTCGGCCATGAGCGAACCACTGTGACCAACCAAGGCGATGGCGAGGCAGCCCAGTAGCGATTCAGACAGCGGGCGACGGCGTTCGTCATGATGAAGACGCAACAATGACGGCATATTGTGGCTTCCCTGTGGTGTCTCTTGTCGGAGCCGCTCGTTATGTTCAGTGGCGACTCTCGTCACGGTGCGGGGCACCTTGCCTACGTTTGCTTTTAGTGCTGATAGCAGTGCCGGAAATTAACGGTTGCCCAACAAGCCCCCGCCTAGCAGGTTGCCGAGCAGGCCTTTGCGCTCGCGGGCTTGATCGCTATCGCCATTCCCCGACTCGGTGCTGCCGCTCAAGCCCCCGGTCACACCGGAGACGGAGTCGGTCACACCGCCGACCAAGCCGCCGACGAGACCTTTGTTACCGCTGTCGTCGCCGTCGCTCGAACCGCCACCGGTCAAGCCGCCGGTAGTATCAGTCAGACCACCGACGAGCCCGCCGACCAGGCCTTGGCTATTGCCGTCTTCTCCGCCACCTGTGACGCCGCCAAGCAGACCGCCTTCGCCGCCAGTCAAGCCGCTGAGCAGGCCGCCGCTTTCACCGTCGGCATTGCCGCCCGTCACGCCACCGAGCAAACCGCCTTCGCCGCCGGTGAGGCCGCTCAGCAGACCACCGTTGCTACCTTCACCATTAGTGGCCACGCCACCCAGGTCAGCCACGGCATTGCCGACGCCTTGAAGGGTTCCGCCAAGGCCGCCTAGTGCTTCGGAACGCTCGCCGACACGGCCGCCAAGCTGAGTGACCACACCACCGACCGATGTCAGTAGACCGTCAACGGGTTGGCCGACGCCAAGCCCATCGCCCAGCGTTTGCGTGGTGCCTTCGAGATTGGTGACCAATGGCCGTACAACGCCCGTGACTTCAGTGGTTAGCCCGCTGAGATGACCATCTTCCGCCGTCAAGGAAGACGTCAGCGAGCCCGCCGTCGAGGTCACCGCAACTCCCAGTTGATTGACCGTGTCGCCGGCGCCCGAGACCAGATTGGTTTTATCGTCGAGCTGACCGACGACCGGCAGGGTGTTCAAGCCAGTCACGATAGTGCTAGCCGACGAGACCGCTTCACCGACTTCTCCCACGGTCGATGTCGCGCCACCTAGCGTGGTACCCAGCGCATTATCGTTTTCGCTCAGATTGCCGAGCCCATCACGTAACCCCGTGCTCAGACTATTGACGCCTTCCCCGACATCGACAACGGCATTGCCGGCGCCATCGGTGACGAAACCCGCTCCGCCGACATCGGACTGCGAGATGGCCTCCCCCGCGCCGATGACGGTATCGCCGACGCCCGTCGTGGAATCGCCAGTATCGGAAACGACGTCTTCGACCGCAGTCGAGTCGTCACCGTCGCCCCCGTTATTACCGTCGCCGCCGCCGCCGTTATTACCATCGCCACCGCCGTTATTACCCCCATTGTTGTCGCCCATATCGGGACCGCTTCCACCACCACCGTCCATGGGCTGAGACTCGGATGAACTGCCACTGCAGCCGCTCAGGACCAGTGCCAGTACGATCGTGGTCATTGCCGGTACCTTGAGTTCCCCAAGCATCTCGACCTCCATTAATTATCGTTTACTGCCTATGGTTTTACGTATAGTGGTCGGCGAATCCGCTTTCTTTTACGCTCTTCCAACAGCCACCTCATCCCTTACGGCGTGTAAAAACCCCGCATCAACCACGCAGCCTATCTCTAAAAAATCAACAAAAATCTGGTTTCTATTCTATATTCTTTCTTTATACGCGGATAACGATAGACACCTTAACTCACTGTTTATTGTACAAATATTCAAAATAAAAAGTAAAAATGACATGGAAATCCTGCCTTTACACATAAAAAGGCCAGGATCAACGTCACGTAACATGTCGCCAATACCACACATAAATTATAGGTTACATAAATAAATATTCTAAAATACGTATCCTCTTTTCTTGGTTTTCGTACTATCATTTACCTGTTTCGCATATTAGGGATCTCATCCTTTCCGGCTTTGCAATTCCGGTCATCTTCTCAACATTTACAGACTTCGTCGGCGATGACTTACAAATAAGTCCGCCAAAAAACCAAGGGGAACCATGTATGGCAGCGTATGAGACATCGTTATCAACCAGCCTCAATGCCATGCGAGCTGCCGAGATATGGCTGCATGAGCGGTCAGGCGATAGCCCTTCAATCCGTGATCTCGCTAAGTACCTAGGGTATTCGGAGGCGCAGATACGACGTAATTTCAACCGCTGCTTCGGTATCTCGCCCGGCCGTTACCGCGACTCGCTACGGCTGGAACGCGCGGCCCTGCTGCTATGTCGTACGCCGATGCAGGTACTGGATGTCGCCATTAGTTGCGGGTATCGCAGTCATGCCATCTTCACGCGCGCTTTCCATGGCTACTTCGGCGTTTCGCCCAGCGACTATCGACGCCGCTTCCATGATCGCTTGCGCGACGAGATTCCTCGTCGTGCACCTGAGACGCTGACAATTGAAATGCGAAAAGAAGCTCGCTGTTTCTTGACTCGCCATTACGGCGATGTGTCGATGAGGGAGCAACCCGCCTTGTGGCGCTACTACGCACAACGATGGCGGCATCACTTGAAGGGGTGCGAGGTCGCGCGCACCTGGATATATCACGATGACCCTAATATCACCCCCGCGGGCAGGGTACGTATCGACTTCGGCTTCAAGGTCGAAGGCAACTGCATGGCTCCACCGGCGATGGGATTCCGGCAGGTTCACCTTTCTGCCCAACGACAGGTCAAGATGTGTGTAACGGGGCGGGAGAATATCGTCGGCGCGCTTGCTTACCTACTTTATGAGTGGTTACCGACACATAATGAATGGTTGAGTGGCGAGCCAGTCATGGTGACGTGGTGGGAAACCTCATCACCGCATGCGCGGGAGAGGTTCGAACTGGGCGTACCGCTTTTGACGATTCATTAGCCCAGTACATGGCAAATAAAAAAGGCTGATGCTCGAGCATCAGCCTTTTCCGTACAATGTACCTGAGGAGGACTCAACCACTTTCGCTGGAAAGCGCTTGTCCTCAAAGGACGCTTAGTCCTCGACGCGTACCAACCAAGACTCGACGGTATCGTTGCCGTGTTGGTCTTTCCACGCCTTGAGCGTCTTCTGGTTACCGCCCCGAGTTTCCACCACTTCACCGGTGTTGGGGTTCTTGTAGATCTTCAGCTTGCGCTTGCGGCGCCCGCCGGTGCTCGCCTGAGACGACGACGCAGAGCGAGAAGCAGGCTTCGGATCAAGCAGTTCGATAACGGCAGCAGGCGTCTTATCGTACTCTTTCATCAAGGTTTCGAGCTTTTCCTTGAATTCCAGCTCAGATGTCAGGCGCTGGTCCTGTTCCAGCTGCTGCAACTCTTCGCTGAGTTGCTTTAGCAGCTGTTCCTTTTTCATGTACTCGCTCAACAGAGACATTCTTTACCTCTAGACAGTTGGGATGTGTCCATATTATCGCCATTTATTCGCTTATTGCCAAGCCCCATCTTATTTTTTATTTACCTATCGCAACCTTCGCCTTTCCGAGTTGCCGTTAATTCGCTTTCAAGCAAGCGGATCGACATTAGCATGTCTCACTTTCAAAGCAATGCCCCCATTTAAAGCCACATTGCCGCCAGCCAGCCGAAGACGATGAGCGGGATGTTGTAATGTAAAAAGGTGGGGACGACCGAGTCCCAGATGTGGTCATGTTGGCGATCGACGTTGAGTCCCGAGGTCGGCCCCAGCGTCGAATCAGAGGCCGGCGAGCCAGCATCGCCCAGCGCGGCGGCGGTACCCACCAGGGCCACCGTCGCCATGGGTGAGAAGCCGAACTGTATGGCGAGCGGTACGTAGATCGCGGCAATAATGGGAATCGTCGAAAACGACGAGCCAATCCCCAGCGTAATAAACAAACCAACTAACAGCATGATCAACGCGGCAAGCCCTTGATGGTCGCCGATAATGGCGAAGGCGTTTTCGACCAGTGTGTCGATCTCGCCCGTCGCTTGCATGACCGAGGCAAACCCCGCCGCCGTAATCATGATGAAGCCAATAAGTGCCATCATGCGCATGCCGCTGGTGAAGAGGTCATCGGCTTCACGCCATTTGAAGATGCCGCCCAGCGACAATAGGGCGAAGCCAACGAGCCCGCCCATAATCATCGAGCCGCTATACAATTGAATCGATAAGGCGGAGACGATGGCCACGACGGCCATTACCAATCCACGAGTATGGAGACTGACCTCACTGGAACGATGCGGGATGTTACTCGTCACGACATCGCGCGCTTCATAATCACGCGGTTTGCGGTAGGAATAAAAAATAGCCACCAGAAGTCCCAGTGCCATGCCGGCAACGGGAATGCCCATGGCTAGCGGTACCATGCCACGCGTTACCTCGAGCCCCACGGCCTCGCCCGCCGAGTTGATATTGGCCAACAGAATATCGTTGAGGAAGATCGCCCCGAAGCCGACCGGTAACAACATATAAGGCGCCGTTAGGCCGAAGGTCAGCACGCAGGCCACCATGCGTCGATCCAGACGCAGGGGATTCATGATCTTGAGCAGCGGCGGGACCAGAATGGGAATGAAGGCAATATGCACGGGAATCAGGTTCTGCGAGGAAATCGCTACTAATAGCAACGCCACGAGCAGGATGTATTTCACCACCGACTGGCGTTTATATGACGCTTCGTGGCCGAGCAGACGAATCAACCGCTGAGCCAATAAGTCGGGAAGTCCTGAGCGTGAAATCGCCACTGCGAACGCCCCTAGCGTTGCGTAGGCCAACGCTACCTTGGCGCCGCCTCCCACGCCATCGTTAAACGCGGCCAGCGTATCCTCGAGTCCCAGACCGCCGACCAAACCGCCCACCAAGGCGCCCACGATAAGCGCAAACACTACCGATACTCGCGCCAATGCGAGCCCCACCATGACCAGAACGGCCAAAATAACCGCATTCATTGCCGTGTTCCCGTTGAGTGTGTGTATCAAAAGTGCGAAATACTAACAGAAGTGACTATTAGAAGCGGCCATCAGAAGCGGCCATCAAAAAGTGACCATGTAAACGTCACATCCGTGACGCGACATTGTCACAGAGACTGGGTACAACAGGCAGTGGCGATGCATGGCTCAGCAGGCCATTGCTCGTCAGACAAGGGACACTGTCGTTAAGCGCGTTAAGGAAGCATGCTGAGCTAGGAGGCTCACGGGAACCGGTAAAGTGCCGGTGCGTCAGGAAGACGCCAAGGGAGCGCGGAATCTTACGCCATGGTCGGGATAACCGACCATGGCGTTTTTATGATGCTGGAAACGGTCACCACGAAACGATCACACGGGAGCTGTTATAACGAGCTTTAGATGGCCGCCCACAATACATCGCGCTTCAGCAGTTGCCTTTCTTGGCTTGTCCGGGCGGACAGAAATCACCGCCATGCCCATGTTCATGTCGCTCATCGTGGTCATGGTGTCCATCACCGACTTCAACAACGGGCTCGGGGTCGATACGCGCGGGCGTGTAACTGCACGCCGACACGCTTGCTCCGATACCGCCTACTAGAATCGCCATTAGCCAGACTTGGCGCATCTCGTTCTCCTTGTCCATGTTGTCTGCTTGCTTCCTCACCACACTCGCCCTTCTGTTCATCAGGCGTGGGTTGGTGAGGCATTATCGTCAATCGAGCGCTCAGCGTCATCTCACGATCGTTTGCCCCCCTGCGAAATGCTTTTAGGGCCCTTCATAAGCGCTCATACGGGGAATCCCCTGCCATTCCATAACACCTATTTATGTAACGGCAAGATTTAGGTATGATGCTGCTCATAACGAAAATAAAGGCAATCAAGGGAACGCCTGAATCATATCCAACGCATGGCTCGCGAAGCATGGGAACCGTCCTCGTTTTCTGGGGCGCGTCTTCGTGCATGGCATGGCGTTGTGTGCTCATCTAGAGCAAGCGATTCAGCGTTTCCCTGGCGTCAGTTCGCAAGGGCTACCCAGCCCATCCGACGACTCACGACCCTAAGCAGGAAACGGAGAAAAAAAGTGGCACAACTATCATTCAAGGCAGCCGGCCTCGCCATGGGCGTTACCGGCACACTGGCTTTTGCTGCGCCGGCATTGGCACAACAAGACACCGAGGCCATGCAGCGCCAGTTGGATGCACTACGCGCGCAAGTCGAGCGTATGGAGCAGCAACTCGACGCTCAGCAGTCGACCACGACCGCCGACAGCAGCCAGGATACCGCGCAAACGCGTGACCTCGCCGAGGAAAACCGCTCACTGATCGAGTCGATCCAGAACTCGCAGTTCAGCGGTACCCTTCAGATGAAAGGCGTTTATAACGACTGGGACCAGGTCGACAAGGACACTGGCGGCGACATGAACTTCGGTAAGTTCACCCTCGGCGTCGACGGTCAGCACGGCGACTTCTTATATTCGTTCGAATATCGCTTCTACGATGGCTACCAGTTCCTCAAGAAGGGCTGGATGGGCTATCAGGCCAGCGACAACGACACCGTCAAGGTGGGCCTGGTCCAGACGCCGTTCGGCAACATGGATTACGGCTACCTGGGTTGGTATGGCAACCTGCCGTATCTCGCCGGCTTCAATGACAACCAGAACGCCGGTATCAAGTGGGATCATAGCCAGGGCGCCTGGGATACCTCGCTGGCCTTTTTCAAGAGCGACCAGTTGGGTGATAGCAACGAGCATTACGGCGCCAACGCCATCGGCGGCACCTCCGACGCCGTTGGTGTAAATAGCCAAGGCGTTCTAGATGAAGACGATCCCAATGCTGCGCGTGGCAACCAGGGTAATACCGAAGAAAATCAGCTCGCCGGCCGTGTCGCCTACACCTTCGGTCAGGGCACCGACTACACCACCGAGATCAACTTCTCGGCCAAGGGCGGTCAACTCTACAATAACCAGACCAATGAAAGCGGCAGCAATTGGCAGGCCGCCGTGGGCTTGAACGGCAGCTACGGCTCCTGGCTCACACAACTGCAGGCGACCGCCTACGAATATGATGCCGAGAACCCCGGCACCTCGGAAAGCGGTATTTCCGACGATGTGATTCAGGTCGGTGCATTCAATTTCAATTACCTGATTCCCGCCGAAGGCCAGATGTATTCCGCCAGCGTGGGCTACAGCATGAACGTCAACTGGGGTGACATCGATAACCTCTACTTCTATAACGACTTCAGCTATATCAGCCCGAACGGCGACTATACGCCAGCCGAGGGCGGCTTCGGCGAGAATGTCGATGACCCGATGCTCAACGACCTGGGCATGAAAGTCACAGCCGGCCCGTATTACGCCTGGTTCAGTGTTGTTTCCAACAAGAACGCACTCGGCTACTTCGGCTCGCCGACCGACGGCAACTGGCACACCAGTCTGCAGACCAACTTCGGTCTCAACTTCTAAGACCTTTACTTGACTAGCTGACGTTTTGCCCCGCTCCCCAGGAGCGGGGCTTTTTATGTTATGCGCTCTGCTCCACGCCACGTCGGGCCGAGCA
Organism: Chromohalobacter canadensis; assembly: GCF_029544075.1. GTDB lineage: Bacteria > Pseudomonadota > Gammaproteobacteria > Pseudomonadales > Halomonadaceae > Chromohalobacter > Chromohalobacter canadensis_A. The sequence continues at coordinate 41,969 of NZ_JAJQJH010000005.1, forward strand.
TGGTGCGCATGCCTTGTCTCGTGCCCGCCCCGCGCCTTCCTTCTGTACCACACGATTGAACCGATACTTTAAAAGTAAAACATAACTTCAATATCACATTTGATATACCGCTAATGATCAAACACGTGTTCAAAATGACCTAAATCAACTCATGAAATTTAATTTTAATTTACTTATAAGATACCTTTATTTACATTGAGTAGCTGTCTAGACTGACCGCTTCATAAAAAAACGGCATAGAACTAATGTCTATAATATCGACGCAGGGAAAACAACCACTTACCTTCAAGAGACAGTGGGTACGCCTGAGTGTGCTGGCGTGCGTGACCACCGGCTTGCTTGGCTGGGGTATCGGTGAGTCCCACTGGCCTTGGTACATACAGGCTATTGCGCTGCTATTGCTGATATCACTGACAGCAGGCTGGGTGTTACTGAGAATCGAAAGGGACCTTTTACACCCCATGCGGCGGCTCGCGGAGCATGCGCGTCGACTGCATGAAGGTGACAATACCCACCTCATGATGACGACCTACCTCACCGAACGCCGCGATGAAGTCGGCGAGCTGGCACGCCAGTTTCAACACTTGGTCGAGGACCTCAAGGCACACAATGCCCAGTTGCTGGAACAATCGCTCATCGATCCGCTCACGAAACTGGGCAATCGCCGCATGCTGGAAAATCGTCTCGATGTCGCCCTACCGCTGACGCGGCGTCTCGACTGTACGGTGTCAGTGCTGATGATGGACGTCGACCATTTCAAACCTTATAACGACTACTACGGTCATCCAGCCGGCGACGAGTGTCTGGTGCAGATCTCTGGCGTATTGCGCGATACTTTCCGTCGTGAAACGGATATCGTCGTTCGCTTGGGAGGTGAGGAGTTTCTCGTCTTACTCATCGACACCCCTAGTCAAGAGGCCTGGCGCTTGGCCGATGCCATGCGTGGCATGATTCAGGCGATGGGCATCCCGCACGCGTACTCTCCCAGTGCTGAGGTCGTCACCGTCAGCGTGGGTGTCATCACGAGCCCGCCTGGGGTCAGCGCGGATATCGATAGAATGGTCGCCTGCGCCGATGAAGCCCTGTATGCCTGCAAGGCCCAGGGCCGCAATACTACCCAGGCGCGTATGCTCTCGCCCCCCTCCGAGGTGCTTGAGCCCCATACCTGATAGCGCCCGGCCAGAACCGCTAGGGCAACAAGCACTTTAACCATCCCCTTCGTTCTACCGACACGTTGGTACTTGCGGGGTTGGCATGCCTAAAATACTGTATATAATTACAGCCAAAAGATATTACGCCTAGCTCCATAATCCGGTTATTTTGCGATCAGCTAGACTTATCGATTTATTATACTATTATTGCCATGTATCGTATTAAAAGGCGATAAAGCATGAGTGAAACTCCCCTCGGCGTACTGACCGGCGACATTGTCGGGTCACGCCGCATCAATGACCACACGCGGCTCGATCAAGCGCTCGAGAGCACATTAGGGCTCCTCGAATCGCAATACGGAGCACGCGTGGACCGCTACCGAGGCGATGGCTTTCAAGTCGCCTTGCGCTCGCCCGCGCAAGCCATGACGGCCGCCGTACTGGCCCGTGCTGCGTTAATACGGCACTCCCCTTCTCGACGCGAGACCTGGGACGCACGCATCGCAGTGGCCGTCGGCCTGGGGCACTTACCCGAAACGGAGCGTTTCGCCTCGGCCAATGGCGAGGTTTACGTGCGCTCTGGCCAAGCCTTGGATGCCTTGAGCGGGGGCGATACGCGCTTTGCACTGTCATTGCCCGAGCCTAATGACGCCTTGGCCCTATTGACGCGTTTCGCCGATGCCATCATCCAGGGCTGGACCCATAACGCCGCCGAAGTGATGTACTGGCGACTGCAGCATGCCGAAACCCAACAGGCCTTGGCCAAACGCCTCGGACGTGCGCAGTCGACTATCCATCAACGTTTGCACGCCGCGCGTTGGCCGCTGATCGAGGAATATCTCACGCATGTCAGTCAGCGCATCACGGCCATCATGGAGGCTCCACGATGATCGGTTCTCCCTTGACCACGCTATTGATGTTGCTGATCGCGCACCTGGCCGGTGACTTTCTGCTCCAGAGCGCTGCTTGGGTTCGCGACAAGAACGCTCGTCGCCAGCGTTCCCGTGCCCTTTACTTGCACGCCGGCGTGCATGGCGCGTTGGCCTGGCTGGTATTCATCTACTCTCAACCCCTTGCCATCGCTTTGCTGGGGGCGGTTTTCATCGCCGTCACACATCTCGTCATCGATGCTTTCAAGAGCCACGCCCCGGCCGAGCACGTGCGTTACTTCGTCGCCGACCAGGCCCTGCATGTCGCCGTGCTCGTCATCGTATGGGCATGGTTGGTCGGTGACGGCGCTTGGCTCGGCCACGCTGTCGCGTGGCTATTGCATCCTCGGACCCTGCTGGTGGCCTTGGCGTATCTAATCGTCATGCGGCCATTCTCGATTCTCATCGCCCTGATCATGCGTCGTTGGAGCCATGGCGTGGACAACAGCGGTACGCTCGCCGACGCGGGCGCGCGTATCGGCATGCTCGAGCGGTTTCTGGTACTGACCTTCGTGCTGGCCGACCAGCTTGTGCCCATCGGCTTCCTGCTGGCCGCTAAGTCGGTATTGCGCTTCGGCGATCTGCGCGAGGACCGCGACCGCAAGCTCACCGAATACGTCCTGCTGGGCACCATGCTGAGCTTCTCGTTGACGCTCACCCTGGGCATACTGATCGTCCACTGGTATGCCGCCTTGTAACGTCAACGCCGGAGACGCCGCCATGCCAACGCCACGCTTACATTCGTCCCAAGCGCGATGGCGGCTCCCCCTGCCCTGCCTACCGATGCCCTGCCTACCGATGACCTGGCTTATCGTTGTCTGCTTGCTCGCGCTGACGGCGTGCAGTGGTACGCCGATGTTGGAGTCACGAGACGGCTATCGAGTCGATCACCGTTATCAGTCCAGCGCCCAGAGCAGCCGCGTGCGCCATTTAGTGCTGCATTACACCGACAGCGATGCACAGCGTTCGCTACGCACGTTGACCGGGCCACGCGTGAGCTCACACTATTTAGTGACACGCGAGGCGACGCCGAGAATTTATCAACTAGTCGATGAATCGCGACGCGCCTGGCATGCCGGTGCTAGCGCCTGGGGTTCGCGTTCAAACCTCAATGACACTTCCATCGGCATCGAGATCGTCAACCGAGGGCCACGCGACACGCCCCGTGGACGTACCTGGACACCCTACCCCGCGCGACAGATCGACACGCTCATTGCCCTGGCGCGCGATATAATCGAGCGCCACGATATCGACCCGGTGGATGTCGTGGGACACGCCGATATTGCCCCACAGCGCAAGATCGACCCCGGCCCGCGCTTCCCTTGGTATCGCCTGTATCGCGCGGGCATCGGAGCCTGGCCGGAGACGGAGCGCGTCATGGCCTACCAGAGGCGCTTCATGACATCGCCGCCCTCGCTCATCCAATGGCAGCGCGCACTGGCGGTGTACGGCTATCCCGTCCGTGTCACCGGCCGCTTCGACGCGCTAACGCGAGATACCTTGCGCGCCTTTCAGATGCACTTCCGCCCCACACGCCATGACGGCTATCCGGATGCGCACAGCGCCGCCATCCTCTGGGCGCTGCTGGAGAAATACCGGCCCGAGGCTAAACCTGCGGGTAATGAATGATGTCGTGAAAGCGCACCGCATGATCGCCAGGGTTGCGATAGCCATGCTCGCGGTCGGCGGCAAAACGGCGTGCCTCGCCAGTGCCGAGCGTGTCCCACGTCCCATCGAGGCCCAAATCCAGCACGCCTTCGAGTACCACGACGTGCTCGACCACGCCACGCTCGTGGGGCGATGACTCGCTACACGCGCCCGGTGCCAGCTCGATCAAGAACATCTCGAAGCGCAGGGCCGGGTCGAAGGCGAAGAGCGGGGTCACCGTCATGCCGGCAGCGGCGTCTTCCAGTACCGCCGTGGCGGCGTTGTTCGGGGGGCCACCCTCAACCGAAGCCTGTTCGAAGAACAGCGAGAACGACACTCGGAATCCACCTGAGATTTTCCATAACGTCGCCACGGTGGGGCTCGACTCACCACGTTCGATCTGCCCCAGCATCGCCTTGCTGACCCCCGTGGCGCGAGATGCCCGATCCAGGCTCCAGCCTTGCGCGGCGCGCAGCGTCTTGAGTGTCGCGGCAATGTGCGGTGTCGGTTCCTGCATATCCCTGCTCTCCAATGACCTTCCCTGAAATGACTACACCGTGGATCAATGCACTGCAGATTAATTGTACGTCAACGTCGGCGCTGCTATCGTGCGTTATAACGCACAACACGCCAAAATCAGCCGACCGCCTGGGCAAGGAGCCACCATGCGTCAGCCTTTTTTCCTACGCGATCTTTCCGTCTCGGCTATCGTGGCGGGGTTCGTGGCCGTGCTGGTGAGCTACGCCAGTTCAGCGGTGATCGTCTTTCAGGCCGCCGAGGCCGCTGGCGCCAGTCCCGCGCAGATCGGCGGCTGGCTAAGCACCCTGGGGCTGGGCATGGGCGTCACTTCGCTGGGGTTGTCGCTTTACTATCGCGTGCCAGTGCTGACTGCCTGGTCGACCCCCGGCGCGGCGTTACTAGCGACGAGTCTGGGTGACTACACACTTGCCGAGGCCATTGGCGTATTCCTGTTCTCGGGCGCGCTGATGGTGATATGCGGAGTCACGGGGATCTTCGCGCGGCTCATGGAGCGCATTCCGCACGCCCTTGCCGCTGCCATGCTAGGCGGGGTGTTGCTGCGCTTCGGGCTAGAAGCCTTCGCTTCCCTCGAGGATAATCTCACCCTGGTGGGCGCCATGTGCATCGCTTATCTGCTAGGGCGACGCTATTGCCCCCGCTACGCGGTGCTCGGTGTCCTCCTGGCGGGGTTGGCCGTCGCCGGGCTGCAAGGCGGCATCGACACGACACGTGTCACGCTGGCCATCGACATGCCCGAACCCATCGCGCCGAGCTTCACGCTGTCATCGCTGATCGGCGTGGGCATTCCGCTGTTCGTGGTCAGCATGGCGTCTCAGAACGCGCCAGGCGTGGCGACCCTGCGAGCGGCCGGTTATACGCCACCGCTGTCGCCGCTGATCGCCTGCACCGGGTTGGCGACGCTGATATTGGCGCCACTGGGCGGCTTCTCGATCTGCCTGGCGGCGATCACCGCCGCCATCTGCATGGGACCCGAGGCGCATCCCGACCCTGGACGGCGCTACATGGCCGCCGCTTGCGCGGGGGCGTTCTACTTGCTAGCGGGCGTCTTCGGCGGCTCCATCGGCACGTTGTTTGCCGCCCTGCCCGGCCCTTTGGTATTGGCCATCGCGGGGCTGGCGCTATTGACCACCATCGGCGGTAGCCTGCATAACGCCCTGTACGACGCAACCCAGCGCGATGCGGCGCTGGTCACCTTTCTCATCACCGCCTCGGGGGTGACGCTACTAGGTGTCGGCGCCGCGTTCTGGGGCCTCGTCGGCGGAATGCTGACCCGGGCGCTGCTCACGCCCGCCAAGCGTGATTAGCCGGTATTGCGCAGTCCGGCGGCAATCCCCGCCATGGTCACCATCAGCGCCCGTGACAGCTCGGGGCTGATCGCGCCGTCGGCATCACGGTTACGCTGCAAGAGTTCCGCCTGTAGGCCATGCAAGGGATCGATATAGGGGTTTCGGACCTCGATGGCTTGGCGAATCAACGGCGTGTGCTCGAGCAGTTCATCTTGATCGAGGATATCCAGCAGCGCCGTTTCCAGATGTGACAAGCGCTGGCGCAGCGATTTGCCCAAGGCTTGCAGCGCCGGCTCGTCGACCAGGCGGCGCTCATAATAGGCGGCAATGTCGGGGTCGGCCTTGGCCAGCAGCATCTCGAGCATATCCAGATAGGTGCCGAAGAACGGCCAACGTGCGCGCATGTCGCGCAAGCGCTCGCGGCCGTCTGGTTCGGCGAGACGCGTGGCGAAGGCTTCGCCACTGCCCAGCCAGGCCGGCAGCATCAGCCGGGTCTGGGTCCAGGCAAAGATCCAGGGAATCGCGCGCAACGATTCTACGCCGCCCTCCTGGCGACGCTTCGCGGGACGCGACCCCAGCGGCAGACGGCCGAGCGCACTTTCCGGCGTCACCGAGCGGAAATACGGCACGAAATCGGGATCCTCGCGCACCACGCCGACATAGGCACGATGCGCGATATCGGACAGCCGGTCCATTTCCTCGCGCCACACCGGTTCGGGATCGGGCGGCGGCAGCAGCGTGGCTTCGAGCACCGCACAGGCATAGATTTCCATGGAACGCAGGGCGATATCCGGCTGACCGAACTTGAAGCGGATCATTTCACCCTGCTCGGTGACACGCAGGCTGCCATTCACCGAGCCCGGCGGCTGCGAGAGAATCGCCGCATGCGCCGGACCGCCGCCACGCCCCACGGTACCGCCACGCCCATGGAATAGCGTCAACGCGACGCCGTGCTCGCGGCAGATGCCGACCAATTGCTCCTGGGCGCGGTACTGTGCCCAGGCAGCAGCCAACTGGCCGGCGTCCTTGGCCGAGTCCGAATAGCCGATCATGACTTCCTGGCCATCGCCGGCCATGCGTCGATAACCGGGCAACGACAACAATCGCGCGATGACATCACCAGCGCGATTGAGGTCGTCGAGGGTCTCGAACAGCGGCGCGATAGGGAGATGCATGTCGCCACCGACTTCCTTCATCAACAGCGCTACCGCCAGCACATCGGACGGCTGCCCCGCCATGGAGATGACATAAGTACCCAGCGCCTCGCGGTGTTCGCGGGCGATGACCCGGAAGGTGTCAATGACCTCGCGGGTTTCCGCCGAGCAGTCCCAGCGCCGGGGGATCAACGGACGTGGCGATTCCAGTTCTTCGAGCAGGAACGCCTGTCGCTGCTCTTCATCCCACTCGCGGTAACGGCCCAGGCCCAGGCATTCACTGAGCTCGTCGAAGACCTGGGCATGACGGCTGGATTCCTGGCGGATATCCAGTTTGGTCAGCGAGACACCGAACACCGCCACGCGCCGCAGGGTATCCAGCAGGCTACCATTGGCGATGGTATCCAGGCCCATGTCGCACAACGAGCGATAGCAGGACAACAGCGGCGCATAGAGCTGATCGCGCGTTTCGATGATCGGGATATCGGTGTCGAAGGGGCGCCCGTCGAGACGCGCCTTGGCCCAATCGCGCGTCGCCTCTACCCGTGCCAACAAACGCTTGAGCAAGGCGCGATACGGCTCGGGGTCACTGCCAACCTCGGCACGCAACGCGCCGTTGGCCTTCCACATCGAGAGTTCCGACTTGAGACGCAACAGGTCACGCGCGTAGAGATCGGCGGCCATCCAGCGGCCCAGCAGCAGGACCTCCTCGGTGACCCGCCCGGTGACGTTGGGATTGCCGTCGCGGTCGCCGCCCATCCACGATGCGAAACGCAACGGCGCGGCGTCCAGCGGTAAGCGTTCACCGGCGGAGGCCAACAAGAGATCGTCGAGCTCGCGGTGGAAATCGGGCACCGCCTGCCACAGTGAATTCTCGATCACCGCGAAGCCCCATTTGGCTTCGTCCACCGGGGTCGGCCGTTCGTGGCGAATCTCGTCGGTGTGCCAGGCTTGGCCGATCAATTCCTCGAGCCGCCCGCGGGCGCGGTCGGCGATTTCCTCACGTTCGGTAGCGCCTTCCATGGTGCTCAGGCACTCGTCTATGGCGTCGTACTTGCGGATGAGAGTGCGCCGGATGACCTCGGTGGGATGCGCAGTCAGCACCAGTTCTACGCGCATGGCGGCCAGTGTTTCGACCAGCTTGCGCGGCGCATGCCCGGCGCTTCGAATGCGCCCGAACAGCTCGCCGAGATCGGGCTGGGTGCCGGGCTTGTAGTCTTCGACACGACGAAAACGCGCGCGGTAATGCTGCTCGGCGATATTGGAGAAATTGAGAAACTGGTTGAAGGCACGCGTCACCGGCAGCAAATCTTGCTCGGGCAGCGCGCGCAGATATTCGATCAATTCACGGCGGCCTTCGCTGTCTTCCTGGCGCCCTTGCTTGGCCAGGCTGCGAATGGTCTCGATCTTATCGACGAAGCCATCGCCCAGGTCATCGGCGATGGTGCGCCCTAGGCTATCGCCGAGGATGCGGACGTTGTCGCGCAGCGATTCATGCAAGTCGTGACTCATGATGCCCTCCGTGGTGGATGTGCCGGTCACCGCAGTGACCGACATGGCAAGTTGTTGTCTTGACTACATTACCCGGGCACGCCGACACCCACAACGGATGTTCTCTCTCAGCACACAGAGGTTTCGCGGCGCTTGGCGGCTTGCCAGTGACGCTCCATTTCGTCGAGGGAGGAGGCCTCGAGGGAATCGCCCCGCTCCGCCAGCGCACTTTCGACATGACGAAAGCGGCGCTCGAACTTGCCATTGGCTTCGCGCAGCGCGCGCTCGGGATCGACATCGAAGCGCCTTGCCAGGTTGGTGACGGCGAACAGCAGGTCGCCGATTTCCTCGCGTACATGATCGGCATCTTGATGATCCGCGGCTTCCTCGACCTCTGCCAATTCCTCGCGGATCTTGTCGTACACGCCTTGAGCGTCGGGCCAGTCGAAGCCGATCCGCGCGGCACGCTTGGAAAGCTTAGCGCCACGCGACAAGGCGGGCAGCGTTCGCGGCACGTCATCGAGCACCGACACCGCCTGACGCGTCTCGCGCTCCTGTGCCTTGAGCGCTTCCCAACGCGTCTTGACGCCAGCCGTCTCCACTTCATCGGCCGACACACCGACCGGACGCCGCGATTCGAGCGTTCCCTCGGGGAAAACATGCGGATGGCGCGCCACCATCTTGGCGGTCAGCACATCGACGACATCGTGAAAATCGAAGCGCCCTTCTTCTCGCGCGAACTGGCTGTAATACACCACCTGGAAGAGCAGGTCGCCCAACTCGCCGGGCAGCTCGTCGAAGGCACGCCGCTCGATGGCATCGGCCACCTCGTAGGCCTCTTCCAGAGTGTGAGGGACGATGCTATCCCAGTCCTGCTTGACGTCCCAGGGACAACCTTGCTCGCTGTCCCGCAACACCGCCATCAACCTCAAAAGATCGTCGAGCCCGTAACGCGCGGATGCCTCACTCATGCCGTCTTGCCTCCTCCACTGCGCAGCCGCTTGACGTCGATGACGTTGGGGAGCTGCTGAATTCGCGAAAAGATGCGCTCCAAGGCCTCGAGGCCATCGACTTCCAGGGTGATCTTCATACGCGCCAGGTTATCGTGCTTATCGGTCAGCGTATTGACCGACAGCACATTGATGCGATCACTGGTGAGAATATGCGTGACATCGCGCAGCAATCCCGAACGGTCCCAGGCTTCGATCTCGATATCCACCGGGTACTGAGCGCTGGCATTGCCCCACTCGACATCGACGATGCGGCGCGGCTCCTCGGCACGTAATTGCAGGATATTGGGGCAATCCTGGCGATGGATGGTCACACCACGCCCTTGGGTGATATAGCCGACGATCTGATCGCCGGGTACCGGGTGGCAGCAATTGGCCATCGAGGTCTTGAGATTACCGACGCCCAGCACGGTGATGTCGTCCACCGCCGCTTTGGACGAGCGACCGGGCTTGGCCAACAGGCGATCGAGCTGCTCCTGATCGTCGGTATCGCCGAAAAGTTGCTGCGCCTGGTGCAACACCTGTCCGATGCGCAGGTCACCGCCGCCGATAGCGGCATACATGTCGTCGACCGTCTGGTAATTGACGGCTTGCGCCAAGGCGTCGAAATCTACGCCCTCGATGTCCAAGCGCCGAAACGCCTTCTCGAACAGGGTGCGACCTTCCTCGATGTTCTGACTGCGCGCCTGGTACTTGAACCATGCCTGGATCTTGGCCCGCGCCCGCGAGGTCTTGACGAAACCCAGGTTGGGATTGAGCCAGTCGCGGCTCGGCCCGCCCTTGGTGGCGGTGAGAATCTCGACCTGCTGCCCGGTCTCGAGCTGATACGTCAACGGTACGATGCGGCCATCGACCTTGGCGCCCCGACACAGATGACCAACCTCGGTATGCACGCGGTAGGCGAAGTCGATGGGCGTGGCGATCTTGGGCATGTCGATGACATGGCCATCCGGGGTGAAGACGTAGATACGATCCGGCGCCACGTCGCTGGAAAGGCCCTCGCGCAGGTCGCCCAGCTCGCCGACTTCCTCCTGCCATTCGAGCACCTGGCGCAGCCAGGCGATCTTCTCCTCGTAGCTACGGCTTTTCGAGTCGACATCGTGCCCCTTGTAACGCCAGTGGGCACAGACACCGAGCTCGGCCTCCTCATGCATGGAGAAGGTACGGATCTGGATCTCCAGCACCTTGTTCTCGGGGCCGATCACCGCCGTGTGCAGCGATTGGTAGCCATTGCGCTTGGGGTTGGCGATGTAATCGTCGAATTCATGCGGCACGTGATGCCAGCTCGAATGCACGATGCCCAGCGCGGTGTAGCAGTCGGCGACTTCCGGCACCAGAATGCGCACCGCGCGCACGTCGTAGACCTGCGAGAAGTCGATGTGCTTGCGCTGCATTTTGCGCCAGATCGAGTAGATATGCTTGGCACGGCCGTCGACATCGTATTGCTTGATGCCTTGCTGATCGAGCAGTCCCTTGATGGTTTCCACCACGTCATGGATATAGCGGTCGCGGTCGAGGCGTTTCTCGGCCAGCTGCTTGGCGATGGCCTTATAGTCGCTCTCTTGCAGATAGCGGAACGACAGGTCCTCGAGCTCCCACTTGAGCTGCCCGATACCCAGGCGGTGTGCCAGCGGCGCGTAGATATCGAAGACCTCGCGCGCCACCCGCAGACGCTTGTCGCGCGGCGCGTCGCGCACCATGCGCAGCGCACAGGTACGTTCGGCAATCTTGATCAAGGCCACGCGTACGTCGTCGACCATCGCCACCAGCATCTTGCGCAGGTTTTCCTGCTGATTGTGCTGCGATAACCCCTGACGCGGCGCCTGCAGTTGGCTGATCGCTGCCATGTGCAACACGCCGTCGATCAGCGAAGCCACTTCCGCGCCGAAGCGCTTCTCGATGGCCTCCAGCGTGATCAACCCCTCGCGTACCACGCGGTACAGTACCGCCGCCTCGAGAATCGACTGATCGAGCTTAAGTTCGCCGAGAATATCGGCCATTTCCAGACCGGTGCGGAAGCTAGAGGCCGGTTCGGCCCAGTTGTGGTGAGGTTTCTCGGCGTTATAGGCCAGATGCCGAGCAAGTTCGCAGGCCTGGCGCATCTCCTCGGTATCGCGCAGCACGACATCATCCTGGAGGCGCTTCAACCACAATGCGATATCGACCTCGCCGCCCGGCGTCAACGGTTGGTCTTCACGGACCTTGACCATGATCTTCCCTTTCTGCGGACATGGACCGACCGCGCGATGACGCGCGGGTCAGTAACAGCATGGACTCCAAATGCGCGGTGTGCGGGAACATATCGACGACCGCGGCACGTTCGATGCGGTAGCCACCTTGCACAAGATGTGCCGTATCCCGCGCCAGCGCGGCGGGATCGCACGAGATATACAGCACTTTTTCCACCGGATGCTCGACAAGCCCCCGACACAGCGCCTCGGCACCGCCACGCGGCGGATCGAGCACGACCCAATCGACATCGTCGACATCGGGCATGCGTGTGGCTAGATCGGCCTGATGTGCCTCGACATGGTGCAAACCGGCGCCACGCGCGTTGTCGGCAAGGCGCTCGACCATCGCCGGACTGCCTTCGATGCCGCTGATCGCGGCCACATGGGGCGATAGCGCCAGGGTGAAGTTGCCCACACCGGCGAACAGATCGAGCACCCGCTCGTGCCCTCGTGGTGCAAGCCAGCGTAGCGCCGTACGCACCAACTGGGCATTGACCTCGGCGTTGATCTGCAGGAAATCGCCCGGCGCACACCCCAGTTGCAGGGTGGTATCGTCCAATGCCAGCGTGACGTGCAGCGTCTCGCCAAACGGCGCATGCAGCCAGCGCCGCGTGGGCGACTCGCGCCCCACCTGCCAGATCAGCATGATGTCGCGTTCGGCGGCGAAACGTTGCCAGCGGGTTTCGTCCCCGGGGACATCGCGCAACTGACGTATCACCACACAGGCGCCTTCGGCCGTGGCGAGCAGTTCGATGTGACCGACGCGTCGCGGCGCCTCCAGCGTGGTCAGGCATTCGCGCAGCGGGGCGATCAAGTCCGCCAGTATGGGCTCGAGCACCATGCAGTGATCGATGTCGACCAAGTGTTCACTGCCCCGGGCGCGAAACCCGAGATGCGGCGTTCCCTCGGCATCGCATTTGACGCCCAGGCGCGCACGACGCCGATAGCCCAGCCCCTCGCCGACCAAGCGTTGCATCGCGGGGAGGTCGAGCCCCTGACGCGTGAACAATTCTTCGAGCGTACGCTGCTTATGGGTGCGCTGCTCCTCGAGTGCCAAGTGCTGCAAGTCACAACCGCCGCAACGCCCGTAATACATGCAAGGCGGTGTCACCCGCTGTGGGGAAGGTTCGAGACACTCGACGACATGCGCCTCGTCGAAGCGCTTGCGCTGACGATGCACAGCGATGCGCACACGCTCGCCGGGGAGCGCCTGATCGACGAACACCGTCTTGCCATGCGGGTCGCGTGCCACGCCGCGCCCATCATGCGCCAAGCGCTCGATGGTCAACGTATCTGCCGCCTCGCCACGGGGTGGCGCATGTGCCCCGCTTTCCCGACGCACTCGACCCGTGGCGGCGCGCGGTGGGCGCCGTTTGCCCAGCATCGCCATCTTAGCGCTCCGGGGCGAAAAGGCCGGTGGACAGGTAACGGTCGCCACGATCGCAGACGATGAACACGATCACCGCGTTTTCCACCTGCTCGGCGATCCGCAACGCTCCCGCCAGCGCGCCGCCGGAGGAGACCCCCGCCAGAATGCCTTCTTCGCGGGCGAGCAACCGCATATGCTCCTCGGCTTCCTGCTGGCCGATATCCAACGTGACGTCGACCCGCGAGGCATCGAAAATGCGCGGCAAGTACTCATGCGGCCAGCGTCGAATGCCGGCGATACTGGCGCCATCGGCGGGTTGCAGGCCGACAATCTGAATGTCGTCGCGGCGTTCCTTGAGATACTGCGAGACACCCATGATGGTGCCGGTGGTGCCCATCGAGCTGACGAAATGGGTGATTTCCCCACCGGTCTGCTCCCAGAGCTCCGGCCCGGTGGTGCGGTAATGCGACAAGGGATTATCGGTATTGGCGAACTGGTTGAGCGGCTTACCCTCGCCACGTGCGATCATCTCGTCAGCCAGGTCGCGTGCACCTTCCATGCCCGCGTCCTTGCTGACCTCGATCAACGTCGCGCCATAAGCGGCCATCGCCTGCTTGCGCTCGCTGGAAGCGCTCTCGGGCATGATCAAGGTCATGCGATACCCCTTGATCGTCGCCGCCATGGCAAGCGCGATGCCGGTGTTGCCCGAGGTCGCCTCGATCAAGGTGTCGCCGGGACTGATCTCACCGCGCGCCTCGGCTTCTCCGAGCATCGAGAGTGCCGGACGGTCCTTGACCGAGCCTGCCGGGTTGTTGCCCTCGAGCTTGGCCAATAACGTGTTGTTACGCCCTGCGTGCAGCCGGGTCAAACGGACCAACGGCGTGTGGCCAACCACATCCGCGAGAGTGGGAAATTGCATGGTTCATCCTTTGCGATACGCGTCGCTTCGGAACGCATTCGTCGGTTATTCGATGCGTCCAATTATATCCGGGACGGCCCGTCGGCGACAGGCGAACCCGCTGAGTGTGGCATACTGCCGATGGGGAACACGAAGGGAGCGGTCGGAATGTCACTAAGGCTGCGCTTGCTGCTTTTATTGCTGGGTTTGCCACTGAGCGTGGGAATCGCCTATGGGACGTATGACATCTATGCCGAACGGCAGGAGGCGCGTGAGGCGCTCATCACACGCATCGCCGATGTCACCACGACGCTGGCGCCGGCCTTCACGCTGGCACTCGATGAAGCGCGTGACGAACATCTTCGCCAGCTAGCCCAACGCCTGCTGGATATCGATGAGGTCGACGCCGTCAGCATTCGCGACGGCGATGGCGAGGCCGTGCTCAGCCTCGGCGAAACGCAGCACGCCCCCGACCATCCGATGCCGGCCCAGAGTACATTGCAGGAGCACGCGCAACGCTGGCGCTGGCTGCAACCCTTGGGCACGGTCAACACGGACCAGGATGCGGCGGATGCGACCACGGCTTACTGGCTCGATGTCGATCTGGGTACTACGGCGCTGACGCTAGCCTTTTATCGCCAGCTAGCCGGCCACGGCATGGCCGGATTGGTGCTAGGCCTGCTGCTGTTCCTGCTTGCCTACCCGCTGAGCCGCCGTCTGACCAGGCCGTTGCAACAGCAGGTCGACCTGCTCGAACGCCTCAACGGCGGCGATTACAGCGCCCGTCTTTCGCCTCGTGGCGCGCGTGAACTGACCACACTGGGGCACCAGATCAATGCCCTGGGCGATCACATGATGCGCCTGCGCGAGGATACCCAGGCACAAATCGACCAGACGACCTTCGACCTGCGCGAGTCGATGGAAACCATCGAGGTCAAGAACATCGAACTCGACATGGCCCACCGCCGCGCGTTGGAAGCCAACCGCATCAAGTCCCAGTTTCTAGCCAACATAAGCCATGAAATTCGCACGCCACTCAACGGCATAATCGGGTTTTGCCAACTTCTCGGACGCAGCGCCCTGGACAGTCGCCAGCGCGAATGGCTCGAACAGGTACAAACCGCCTCGGATAACCTGCTTTCGCTGATCAGCGATGTGCTGGATTTCTCCAAGATCGAGGCCGGTAAGCTCGAGCTGGAAACCGTGCCGGTGGACATGGTGGCCTTGGTCGACGAAGTGCTTGGCCTACAGGCTCCCAACGCGCAGCGCAAGAGCCTGCACCTGCTGGGCCTGGTCTACGATGATGTGCCCGACCAACTGCTCGGCGATCCATTGCGCATCAAGCAGGTGCTCACCAACCTGGTCAACAACGCCGTCAAGTTTACCGAGCGCGGCGAGATCATCGTCCGTGTCATGCTCGATGACCTCAATGCCACCAGCACCAAGCTGCGCATCAGCGTCCGTGACACCGGGATCGGCCTCGACCTGGCGAGTCGTGAGCGACTTTTTCAGGCCTTCAGCCAAGGCGATGCCAGCCGCTCGCGCAAATACGGCGGCACCGGGTTGGGGCTGATGATCAGCAAGCGCTTGGTGGAGCAGATGGGCGGTGAGATCGACGTGGAAAGCGAAAGCGGCGAAGGCACGACCTTCACGTTTTCGTTGACGCTGATCGCCACGCAACAGCGCGAGCGCCTTCCCGAATTGAACCTGGGTGGCTATCGCGTCGGCTTGTTCGAAGCCCACTCCGCGAGTCGGCGAGCCTTCACGCATCTGCTCGAGCGCTGGGATGCCCGCGTCGTGTCGCTGCCCTCGCGGGACGCCTGCACGAACTCACCGCCAGAGATCGATCTATTGGTGCTGGGGCTGACCCAGGACGACCTGCGCCCCAGAGAACTCACTGCCTGGCATGAGGTGTTGGATCATTGCGCATGCCCGGGACTACTGCTGGTTAATGCCGATCCCTTCGAGCTTCCCGACCTGACGCTTCCCCACGGCGGCGACATCACCACCAAGCCGGTCTCGCGACGCGGGCTGGGTAATGCCATCAACGCCTTGCTGACGAGCGAAGGCGAGACGGCGCGCGCCACGGTGGAGGCGTCATCATCCACGCCGGCCGGCAAGGTGCTGGTGGTCGATGACACGCCTTCCAACCGCTTGCTGGTCAAGGAGCTGTTGCAGGACCGCGGCTTGACGCCGCTACTCGCGGGCAGCGGCGAGGAAGCGCTGGCTATGGCGCATGGGGAGTCCATATCACTGGTATTGATGGACATCCAGATGCCCGGCATGAACGGCGTGGACACCATGAAAGCGCTCCGCGCGCTTGATGACGACTGGCAGCGGCGTCCCATCGTGGCGCTAACTGCGCACGCTCTCGAAGAGGAACGCCAGCAGTTGCTACGCGATGGCATGAGCGATTGTTTGATCAAGCCGATCCGCGAGTCGGCGCTGGATACCCTGCTCAAGCGCTACCTGGGCGAGGCCGTCCATTCCACTTACGACTCTCGCCCCAAGGCGCTGCCCTCGCCATCACCCGACCAGGCACCGACGCAAGAAGTCCAGGACGAGACCGCTGGAGACGAATTACCGGTGGTCGACATGCAGCTTGGCATGCGCATGGCCGGAGGGCGCGAAGCACTGGCACACGACATGCTCACCCTGCTTTTCGAGCATTTGGATGAATCCGAACAGTCGATTCACACCGCTTGGGTTGCCCAGGACGCTGAGGCTTTCCATGAGCAGATCCACCGCCTCAATGGCGCCTGTCGCTACTGCGGCGTGCCACAATTGGCCTTGTTGGCGGAGACGCTGGAAACCCGCCTCAAGGCCCAGGGGCTCGAAGCCTGCCAGGGACTCTACGCTACGCTTCAGACCGCAATCACGCGGCTACGCGAGTGGCAGGCCCAGAACTGGCAGACCGAGGCCTGAGGAACGCAGGATCAATCGCCGCCACACTCGCCGTTATCGTCATGATCGTGGTCGTCCTCATGCTCATGACCGTGCTCGTGGGCATCGAGCTGTGCCATGACCCCGGCTTCCTGCCCGGCAATAGCGAGGCGCTTCATGTCCGCCACGGCCTCTTTGAGGCCCACGAACAGCGCTCGCGCGATAATGGCATGCCCGATATTCAATTCGTGAATGCCGGGGATCGCGGCAATCGCCTCGACGTTGTGGTAATGCAGTCCGTGACCGGCGTTGACCGTCAGCCCCAGCTCGAACGCCATCTCGGCCGCCGCCACCAGGCGCTGGTACTCGATACGCTGTGCTTCGCCACTGGCCTCGGCATATGCCCCGGTATGCAGCTCGACGGTCGGCGCGCCCAGCTCGAACGCGGCCTGGATCTGAGCGGGCTCAGGATCGATGAACAACGACACCTCGCAGTTCACCGCGGCCAGACGCCGGCAGGCCTCACCCACGCGCTCGCAAGCGCCCACGACATCGAGCCCGCCTTCGGTGGTGAGTTCTTCGCGCTGCTCGGGCACCAGGCAAACGTTGGCGGGACGTAACGCCTCGGCAAAGGTGATCATCTCCTCGGTCACAGCCATTTCCAGGTTCATGCGCGTGGCCAGCGTTTCGGCAAGCACGCGCACGTCGCGCTCCTGAATATGGCGGCGATCCTCACGCAGATGCAGGGTAATGCCATCAGCGCCGGCTTCTTCGGCCAGCATGGCGGCCTGCACGGGATCCGGATAGCGTGTCCCCCGCGCCTGACGCAGCGTGGCGATATGATCAATATTGACGCCCAATAGGATACGTGGCGGATGCATGGCGATGTCCTTTCAATAAGAAGTTGGAATAATAAGAGGATGAAATGGTCGTCAGGAGGTGCGTCGACGCTCGGCCAGTCGCCGCATCAACTCTCGCGAGCGCAAGGGGCGCTCGCCCAATAAGGGCGCCAATGCCGAACGCGTGACATGCTTGGCAACACCTGCCAGGCCTGGCGCCTCCCAGTCACCCCGCGCCAACCACTTGAGGCTGCGACCGTCGATGCCTCCCTGTCCGGGGGCGACGGCGCGAAAGCAATGACGCTCGGCGTGATACAGATAATGCGTATAGGCGTCCAGCGGGGCATCGTGCTCATCGACGAAACGCGGTGCCATGTCGAGGCTCTCCAGGAGGGTAATTTCCAGGCGTCTCAACGCTCCCGCTCGCTTGGCCGGCGATGGCAAGGCTTCGAGCGTCAGCGCGTAATGCGAAAACACCTCGCCCACCGGATACTCCAGCGGCAATACCCGCGTCATGAGCTCGTTGGCGTAAAACCCGCACAGTAACCCTTCGCCGGCCAGCAGGGCCGTACTGCCCTGGCTTTCGAGCAGTCGCAAACGCTTGAGCTCGCCATTCCCGCTCCAGGTGACGTGCAAGGGGGAATATGGCTGCAGAATCCCGCGCGCCTTGCTGCCACCACGTTGCACGCCTTGGGCTACGGCACGCACTCGCCCCTGTGTGAGCGTCAGCAATTCGACGATGGCGCTGGTCTCACGGTAGGGACGTTTGTGCAGTAAAAAGGCCGGTTCAGGCGTCATCGCGGCATCCATGCGCCTTGGCAAGCGCCATCAGTCGAGATCGTAACCCAAGCTCTTCAGGGCGCGATCATCGTCGGACCACCCTCGCTTGACCTTCACCCACAGGTTGAGCATCACCTTGGCATCGAAAGCCCGTTCCATTTCCAGACGGGCCTCGCGGCCGATGTTCTTGATCCGCTCGCCCTGATCGCCGATCAGAATCTTCTTCTGCCCCTGGCGCTCGACCAGAATCAAGGCACTGATGTGCAACGTCTTGCCATCATCCTTGAATTCCTCGATCTCGACGGTCATCTGATACGGCAGTTCGTCGCCGAGCTGGCGCATGACCTTCTCGCGCACCAACTCGGCAGCCAGGAAACGCTGACTCTTGTTAGTGACCTGATCCTCGGAGAAGTAATGCACGCTTTCCGGCAAGCGCTGGGCGACTTCGGCTTCAAGCTCAGGCACGTTGGTGCCGTTCTTGGCCGAGAGAGGCACTACGGCCGCGAACTCGCGCTTCTTGCTGATGCTATCCAGCCACGGCAGCAGACTGCTCTTGTCCTCGAGCCAGTCGACCTTGTTGACGGCTAGAATCACCGGTGCCGGCACGTTGCTGAGCTTCTCGAGCACCACGTCGTCTTCCTCGGTCCACTTGGTGCGGTCGACGATGAAGATCACGCAGTCGATATCACGCAGGGCGTGCGTGGCTGCCTGATTCATGAAGCGGTTGATCGCCTTGTTACGATCCCGCGACTGAATGTGCATACCCGGTGTGTCGACGTAGATGAACTGGGTGTCTTCCTCGGTCTTGATGCCCATCACCTGGTGACGCGTCGTTTGCGGACGCCGCGAGGTGATCGAGACCTTCTGCCCGAGAATCCGGTTCATCAGTGTCGATTTACCGACATTGGGGCGGCCAACGATGGCCACGAAACCACAGTGTTGCGTCATGCGTGTCTGCTCTGGGAAGGTTCGAGTATTTCCAGCGCCTTTTCGGCGGCTTGCTGTTCGGCGTGGCGACGGCTGGAGCCGACGCCCAGCATATGATCCTCAAGCATCTCTACATGACACTCGATGGTAAAGACCTGCGCGTGCGCTTCGCCTTCGACCGAGACCACTTCATAGCGCGGTAACGCCGATTGCCGAGATTGCAAAAATTCCTGCAGGCGCGTCTTGGGGTCTTTCTGGTTGTCCTGTAGATCGAGCGCTTCCAGGCGCGTTGCGTACCATGACAGCACCCGCGCCTTGGCGACGTCCATGCCCGCATCGAGATAGATGGCACCGATCAGCGCTTCTACGCCATCGGCGAGAATCGAGTCACGCCGGTAACCACCGCTTTTCATCTCGCCGGAGCCGAGTCGCAGGCATTCGCCCAACTCGAACTCGCGCGCCAGCTCGGCCAGGGTCTGCCCTTTCACCAAGCGCGCGCGCAAACGCGACAACTGACCTTCTCGCGCTTGGGGAAAGCGCTGGAAAAGCGCTTCGCCGATCACGAAGTTGACGATGGAGTCACCCAAAAATTCCAGGCGCTCGTTATTCTTACCTCCATAGCTACGATGGGTCACCGCCAACTCAAGCCGCGCGGTATCACGAAACTGGTAACCGATTCGTTTACTGAGGGTGTGCAAAGGGCTACTCACGACACTGCCTTTTTCATCTGTTCTGGGTGAAGCGGCGGAGAGCATGGCTCTCCCCCAGTATGAGTCATTCAAGAGTATGGTTCATTCGATGACTCTGACACTAGAGAAACTCGGCAAGCCGCTATCCCAGTGCATCCACACCGCGAATGCCTTGCCCACGATATTTTCTTCCGGTACGAAGCCCCAGTAGCGGCTATCGTTGGAATGATCCCGGTTGTCGCCCATCATGAAATAATGGCCGTCCGGCACCACGACCTCGGGCATTTGCGGACCGGGATCGTCGGGATTGTTATAAATGGCGTGCGCCACGCCATCCAATTGCTCCTCGAACTGTTGCTCGCCAGGCGCTGCCTTGATGTCGTCGTCCATCACCGATTTGCCGACCGGCTCATCGTTGACGTAAAGCTGCTTGTCTTCATAGCGAATGCGGTCCCCCGGCAAGCCGATAACACGCTTGATGAAATCGACTGAGGGATCATCAGGGAAGCGGAATACCATGACATCGCCACGCTCGGGTTCGCCGAAATCGACGACCTCGGTGTTGATGACGGGTAGCCGCAGCCCGTAGGTGAACTTGTTGACCAGGATGAAATCTCCGACCTTGAGTGTCGGACGCATCGAGCCGGAGGGAATCTGAAATGGCTCGACCACGAAACTCCGCAGCACCAACACGATCAGCAGCACGGGGAAGAAGGAACGCGCATAATCCACCGCCCAGGGTTCCTTGCCCAACTTGTCCCGCGTGGCGGTGTCCAGCCCACCGTCGACTTGCGATTCGGCTTTTTCCAGACGAGCGCGGCGGGCTCGCCGCCACCATACGATATCAACCAGCCAGACAACGCCGGTGATGGCGACGGCCAACACCAGCAACAACGTAAAATCCATGGCTTTGATTCCTAATCATTCATCTTGAGGACGGCGAGGAAGGCATCCTGGGGAATTTCCACTTTACCTACCTGCTTCATGCGCTTTTTGCCTGCCTTTTGCTTTTCGAGCAACTTCCGCTTGCGGGTCACGTCGCCGCCGTAACACTTGGCAGTCACGTTCTTGCGCAATGCCTTGACGGTCGAGCGCGATACGACCTGACCGCCCAACGTCGCCTGGATAGCGACATCGAACATTTGTCGCGGAATCAGCTCTTTCATCTTTTCCACCAACGCGCGCCCACGCGGATGGGCATGATCGCGGTGCACGATGGTGGCGAGCGCGTCGACGCGGTCACCGTTGATCAATACGTCGAGACGCACGAGATTGGCGGCTTCGAAACGCTCGAAGTTGTATTCGAGTGACGCATAGCCTTTGGAGATCGACTTCAAGCGGTCGAAGAAGTCCATCACCACTTCGCTCATCGGCAATTCGTAGGTGAGCTGAATCTGACTGCCCAGGAACAGCATGTCGAGCTGTGTCCCACGACGCTGCTCGCACTCGGTGATGACATTGCCGACGTATTCCTGCGGTACCAGAATGCTGGCACGCACGATGGGCTCACGCATCTCTTCGATGTCGGCCATGTCCGGCAATTTGGACGGATTGGACACGTAACGTATCTCACCGTCCTTCATGACCAGCTCGTAGATGACCGTCGGCGCCGTGGTCAAGAGGTCCAGGTCGTACTCACGCTCGAGACGTTCCTGGATGATCTCCATGTGCAAGGTGCCGAGGAAGCCGACGCGGAAACCGAAGCCTAATGCATCGGAATTCTCCGGCTCGTAGCCCAACGACGCATCGTTGAGGGCCAGCTTCTCCAACGCATCGCGGAAGTCTTCGTAATCGTCGGAGCTGACGGGAAACATGCCCGCATAGACTTGGGGCTTGACCTTCTGGAACCCGGGCAGGCGCGCGACGTCGTCACCCCCTTTGGCATGCACGATGGTGTCCCCTACCGGCGCGCCGTGGATGTCCTTGATGCCTGCCACGACGAAACCGACTTCACCGGCACGCAGGACGCCGGTTTGCTTGCGCTTGGGCGTGAAGATACCGACTTCGCTGACCTCCCAGGCCCGCTCGGTGGACTTCATGCGGATCTTGTCCCCCTTCTTGATCGTGCCGTCGAAGAGGCGCACCAGGGAAATCACGCCCAGATAGTTGTCGAACCACGAATCGACGATCAACGCCTGCAACGGCGCCTCGGGGTCTCCTTTGGGCGGTGGCACGTCACGCACCAGACGCTCGAGCAAGGCTTCCATGCCCAGGCCACTCTTCGCAGAGACCTGGCAGGCATCGGTGGCATCGATACCGATGATTTCTTCCACCTCGTGGGCCACGCGGTCAGGATCGGCCTGGGGCAGATCGATCTTGTTGAGGACCGGCAAGACTTCGAGCCCTTGCTCCACCGCCGTGTAGCAATTGGCCACCGATTGCGCTTCGACGCCTTGCGCCGCATCGACCACCAACAACGCGCCCTCGCAGGCATAAAGCGAGCGCGACACTTCGTAGGAAAAGTCGACGTGGCCCGGCGTATCGATGAAGTTGAGCTGATAGACCTGACCATCCTCGGCCTTGTAGTCCAGCGTCACGGACTGAGCCTTGATGGTGATGCCTCGCTCACGCTCGAGATCCATCGAGTCGAGCACCTGCTCCTTCGTCTCGCGCTCCGTCAAACCACCGCAGATCTGGATGATGCGGTCGGAAAGCGTCGACTTGCCGTGGTCAATGTGGGCAATGATGGAAAAATTGCGAATGAGTGGAAGCGTTGCGTTATTTTCGTCGCGGCTCATCAAGTCCTACCTGAGTCAGAAACACGATCCGGTCAAGCTAGGCAGCTTGCTAGGCGAGAGTACGCGGACCGATGGACAATTCAATTGAAAGGCATTGTACCGGCAAGCACCCTCCATGGACAGCGAGGGCGTTCGATCGACATGACGAGGCCCCGACGGAGCGGGGCCTCGATGCCTAGTCTAGGTACATTGTCACTGCGTCAATCATCGGCGGATTCAAGCCGCAGCGCGACGAACAGCGACTGTCCATCCCGGGCGATACGCACTGGAATGGCGCGGTCAGTGGGCGCATTCTTAACCGCTTCTAGCAGTGCATCGGTATCTTCGATGATGGTGCCATCGAAACTGATGATGACGTCGCCAGACGAAATCCCCGCAGCCGCCGCGGCACCGCGTGGGTCGACCTGACGCACCATGACACCATTATCGACGTCCAACTGACGACGCATCTGATCGTCCAGGTCGCTAACCGCGACGCCCAGACGCTCTTGGTTGTCGTTTTTCTGATGCTGTTGGCCTGACGTCATCTTGCCCTCTTTCGGCCAATTGCCCACGGTGACATCAACCTTCTGTGGCTCGCCGTTACGCAGAATGCTCAGCGTCACTTCATCGCCAGGCGACACGCGGCCTACTAGTCGCGGCAAGGCACTGGAGTCTTTGACTTCTGCGTCGTCGACCGAGAGCACGACATCGCCGGCCTGGAGTCCAGCCTCGCTGGCGGGGCTGTCATCAGTGACGTCGGCAATCAACGCACCGCGCGTGTCATCAAGACCGAAGGATTCTGCCAGGTCTCTCGACACGGGCTGGATCACCACTCCGAGCCAACCGCGGCTGACGTGCCCGGAATCTTTCAACTGATCGGCGATGTCCATTGCCACGTTGATCGGAATGGCGAAGGAAACGCCCATGAAGCCACCACTACGGGTGTAGATCTGGGAGTTGATACCCACGACCTCGCCATCGAGATTGAACAAGGGGCCGCCGGAATTACCCGGATTGATCGCTACGTCGGTCTGGATGAAGGGGACATAGGCGTCAATCGGCAGGGTGCGGTTGATGGCGCTGACGATACCCGAGGTCACCGAGTGATCGAACCCGAAGGGCGAGCCGATGGCGGCGACCCACTCGCCGACCTGCAGCTCGTCGGAGTCCCCCATGTCGAGTGTCGGCAAATCGTCGGCGTCGACCTTGAGTACGGCAACGTCGGTTTTCTTGTCGGCGCCCACCAGAGTGGCCTCGAGCTCACGACGATCGTTGAGTCGAACCACGATCTCGTCGGCACCGTCCACCACATGGGCGTTGGTCATGATATAGCCGTCATGACTGATCACGAATCCCGACCCCAATGAATGGCGCTCTTGAGTACCCTGACCGGGTGCCCCCGGCGTCATGGGCGGCATCTGATCGCCGAAGAAGTGGCGAAAGATATCGGGAACGCCCTGTTCACCGAATGGCGAGCCCTGCATGGCCCGTGTATTGACCGTGCTGGTAGTGGAAATGTTGACGACACCCGGCGCAGCGTCTTCGACCAATTGAGTGAAGTCCGGCAATTCGCGTGCCTGCGCGAACTGCGCGGCGCATAACGTAACCAACGCCAGGAACAAAGGGGTGAAATAGCGAGAGAGACGTTGCATAAAAGACTCCTGATGAAAAGCGTGAACTCGTTAGCCAAAACGAGGAGTCACATCGACAATGAGCCGGTGCGCATTACCGGCTTACCATGGGTTGGCGGCTAAGAAATCTAGCATCGCCAACTCCATTGATACACTAACGGGACAAGAGTTCACTGAACAACGTAATTAGTTCAACGCAACGCGTTCAATACGCGGCCCTGGTCCTGCCAGACATCCCCAGCCCTGCCACAAAGCGCAGCGCATCGACAAAGCATAAAACGACAAAAGGCGCGCCCCCTGGCAGTAGGTGACGCGCCTTGGCGCGGAATCGAGGGAATCGTCACACTTAGACGACAGACAGCATGGGCTTAACGCTGACTCGACACCTCGGTACCCGAACCATCGAATGCGCGAGAAGACGACATCCAAGCCTCGCCCACATCACCGGACTGCTGCTGGTTCAAGTACGCTTGCAGAAGGCGCGACTGTTCATAGTCGCTGCGTGATGTCTGACGCGGGGAGTCGGAAAAGAGCGACGCATCCATGCTGGCTTCCATGGCGCCGCCGGGGCCCGAAGGCGCGAGGCTGGGAAATACCGGATTCGTCCCGGGCGACGAAGTAAAGAACCCAGTGTCGTCACCGCCGAAACTCGCTAGCCTGGCACCAATACCGCCTCCCGAGGGCGCGCTCTGCAGCGAGGCTGGCTGCATACTGGCGCCGCCCTCGGAGGGAGGCGTCTCGCCGGAAGAGGCGTTACCGCTGGCGAACTCGGCACCTTCACCGGGGACACCGCTTGGCGAATTGGCGTTATATACCTGAACGCCAGTAATGACCATCAGCGACACCGCCGCCGCGACGGCGGCACTTCCTGCGAAGGAAAGCGGCACCGCACGACGCGAGCCGGATGTCACCGCTTCCTGCGACCCAGGTTCGTCCGCAAGGCGTGCCATTATACCGGCGGAAAGATCCGCACTGACATCCACACCACGATCACGCTGCATCATGCTGCGCGCCAAGTGATAACGCCGCCATGTTTCGGCGTCTTCAGGCGCGTCTTGCAACGACCTCATGACACGGCGTACCTCAAGCTCGTCGCCCTCGTTATCCATCAGTGCGGACAAGGACTCTCGCACGTTCTGATTCATACCTACACCCTCACATTCGAGAAGACGAATGCCCATCGTCTACTGGGCGCTACGCAGCGTTTCACGTGTGGCAACACCTTTTCTTGATATCTTGCACGAGCGCCTTGCCCACCTGACGCGGTAGCGCCCACTCATTCCACTGGTACCCGTTGAGACGTCAAAGGCGCCGGACAGTTCAATTTTGCATGCGTCGAGCGACACTTTTTTATCACCCGCCTTGATCACTCGACCGTGGCATCGGCTTGACGCGGTGCGTTGAGCATCGGCTCGATGGCTTTATCCACCGCTTCACGCGCCCTGAAGATGCGCGAGCGCACCGTACCCACCGGACACTGCATGATATTGGCGATATCTTCATAGGCGAGACCGTCCATCTCGCGCAAGGTAATCGCGGTGCGTAGATCTTCCGGCAAGTTCTCGATGGCCTCGAACACCACCGCCTCGAGCTGATCGCGCTGCATGGCGGCTTCAGGGGTCTCAATATCGGAAAGACGACCGCTATGATCGAGCACCTCGGCATCCGCGATATCCATGTCGCTGCCCGGCGGTCTTCGCCCGCGAGAAACGAGATGATTCTTGGCGGTGTTGATGGCGATGCGATACATCCACGTATAAAAGGCACTATCGGAGCGAAACTTGCTCAAGGCGCGATACGCCTTGATGAAGGCTTCTTGAGCGACATCCTGCACCTCGGCGGGATCATTCACATAACGCCCAATCAAGCCGAGAATCTTGTGCTGGTACTTTTTGACCAGAAGGTCGAAAGCCCGGGTGTCTCCCTTCTGGGCACGCTCGACGAGCTGGTGGTCGGTTTCCCTAGTGCCCATTCATTTCTCCCCCATGCCGGAGGCACTATAAAGCGAAGCGCCGACAACGGCGCCAGCGCAGGAAGATCGTATCTGCTGTGTGGTCATCATGTTCCAGTCGAGCCCACGGGGCGCTGAATAATCAAAGTAATAGACGAAATTGGGCGAAGACCTAGGGTCATGTGGCCGATCCACTTGCTTAACTTAAGTAGTGCCTAGTGTTCCTTTTTCTGCCCGCCCCATCAAGACGATAAAGCGGCGGATGCGCTGATGGCATCCGAGCATTGACCGCCATCATGGCGAGAAGTTCGGCCATGACATTGATTTTCCCGGCGCCGACAAGCGATAGTAGCGCTTCTTTGCAAGCGAAACCGATGCCCTTCGCGACACATATCTACAGGTAGCGGAATGTCAGAACAGCAGGTCAATAACATTAACGTCCTTTCCCAGGACGTACTGGTCACACCCGAAGCGCTCAAGCGTGAAATTCCCCTTTCCGAGGAGGCGGAGCGCACGGTACTCGAAGGTCGCCGAACCGTTCAACGGATTCTCGACGGCGACGACCCGCGTCTCGTCGTCGTCATCGGCCCCTGCTCGATTCACGATGTGGACGCGGCACGCGATTATGCCCGCCGCCTGCGCCAGCTAGCCGACGAGGTGAGCGATAGCCTGTACGTCGTGATGCGCGTGTATTTCGAGAAGCCACGCACCACCGTCGGCTGGAAGGGGCTGATCAACGACCCGCACCTCGACGACACCTTCGACATTCAGGAAGGGCTGCGCACCGCCCGGCGCCTTCTGGTGGAACTCGCCGAAATGGGCCTACCACTGGCCACCGAGGCGCTCGATCCCATCTCGCCGCAGTATTTGCAAGATTGCATCAGTTGGTCGGCCATTGGAGCACGCACCACCGAGTCCCAGACACACCGCGAGATGGCGTCCGGCCTGTCGTCGCCGGTCGGCTTCAAGAACGGTACCGATGGCAGTCTCGATGTCGCCGTCAACGCGCTCAAGTCCGTTGCCCACCCGCACAATTTCCTGGGTATCGACCAAGGCGGACAGGTTGCCGTCATTCGCACGCGCGGCAACCCCTACGGCCATATCGTGCTGCGCGGCGGTAACGGCAAGCCCAATTACGACAGCGTCAGCGTTACCCTCGCCGACAAGGAACTGCGTAATGCAGGCGTGATACCGAACATCATGGTCGACTGCTCGCACGCCAATTCCAACAAGGATCCGTCCTTGCAACCCTTGGTGATGGATAACATCGCCAACCAGATCCTCGAGGGCAACACCTCTATCATGGGACTGATGGTCGAGTCGCACATCGGCTGGGGCAACCAGAAGATTCCCGAGGATCGCTCGCAGTTGCAGTACGGCGTTTCAATTACCGACGCCTGCATCGACTGGCCGACGACCGAAACGGCCATGCGTGAGATGAACGAGAAGTTGAAGCCGGTGCTGACCCAGCGCCAGCGCGGCGAGTAAGGCTCTCCCCACGACCCCGCTTCACTGGCGGGGTCAGCTCACTGACTATCGCTTGAGAGCTAGGCATTGCTCGAAACAGGCTGTCCGAACAGTGCCTAAGCCCTGTCTAAAAAGCGCCTTATTGCGCCATACCGTCTATTTCGCGCCGGAAAGGCGGCAAGGAATCGAGCAGCGCCCGTCCGTAACGGCGCGTCAGGACACGGCGGTCGAGTAATGTGATGCGTCCCTGATCGGCTTCCTTGCGAATCAATCGACCGCAGGCCTGGACCAGACGAATCGAGGCATCCGGCACCGAAATGCGCATGAACGGATTGCCGCCACGACTCTCGATCCACTCCGCCAAGGTCGCTCCCACCGGGTCATCGGGCACCGAGAACGGCAGGCGGGTGATCACCACATGAGTGAGATACTCACCCGGCAGATCGATCCCCTCGGCGAAACTCGCCAACCCAAAGATGATACTGCCCTCCCCGGCGTCGACACGCGCGCGATGGCGTTGCAGCAATTCACGCTTGGGCAGGTGATTCTGCGCTAGCACCCGCTGACGCACCGCTTCTGGCAACGCATCGAGTACGGCGCGCATCTGCTTGCGTGACGAAAACAGCATGAGCACGGCTTCACGCTCGCCCAGCGCTTGGGTGAAATCGATCAGCGCACGCTCGTGGGCTTCGCGATTGCTGGGGTCGACGGCTTCCGGCGGCACGCTAAGCACCGCTCGCGAATAATCGAAAGGGCTGGGCAGGCGTTGATAGCGATAGCGATTGGCAAGCCCGGCGCGCTCTTGCAAACGCTCGAAGCGATTGAGCGCGGTCAGCGTCGCCGAGGTCACTACCGCGCCATAGCATGTGCCCCACAAATGCCGGGCCAAGGTCTCGGCGGCCGAGACGGGGCTTGCCGAAAACGTCAATTCCGCCTCGCCGGCGACACGCTCGAAGGTGAGCCAACGTGCTTGCGGTACACCATCCTCGGGGTCCGCCGTGGCCAACGCTTGCCACAAGGCATGCGCTTCCAGGGCACGGCCGTGCAGCAAAGCGATCAACGGCAGCCAGGCCTCGGCCTGCTCGCGAGGCAGCCCCGTGGCTTTTTCCGGATCGAGGCTCTCGCGCAGGATATCGGCCATGCTCTCGAGCGTACGCGACAACTCGGCGAAGGCCGTGACCATCGCCCCGGCCTGCTCGGAAAGTGCCTCGGGCACCCGCCCCATGGAGAAGCGGTGATGCACGGCATCACTGGCTTCTTCAGGCAGCCCGTGTTCCAACTCGGCGATGCTATGCCCCATGGCGAACGCCTCGCCGAGGCGCGGTTCCAGCGCGGCGATGGCTTCCGGCAAGCTCGACAACAAGCGAGCCAGGGTCGGCTGCACGGCCAGCGCGGTATTGAGCTCGGTCAGCGACTTCTTCAGCGTGCGCAGCCAGCGTAGCGTACCGTTGACCGGCAATCGGTGATAAAAGTGGTCGAGAGCCTTATCAGGCAGATGGTGCCCTTCATCGAAGACGTAGATGCACTCCTTGGGCGATGGCAATACCAACCCGCCCCCCAAGGAAAGATCCGCCAGCACGAGATCGTGGTTGGCGACGATGATATCGGCCTGATCGAGCCCACGGCGGGCACGAAAGAAGGCGCAGGCGCCGAAGTGACCACAGCGACGATTGGTGCACTGGCGATGATCGATGGTCAGGCGGCGCCAATCGGCATCGTCGATCCCCGTCGGCCAGCTATCGCGATCCCCTTCCCAGCGCCCTGCCGAGTAGGCCTCGGCCATCTCGTGCGCCAGGGCCTGGAAGTCGTCGCCGTCGCGGGACGTCATCGCCTCTTCGAAAAGCGACAGCGTGGGATTGTCTTCTCCACCTTCCAGGGCCTGATCGAGTCGCGCCACGCACAGGTAGCGCCCCCGGCCTTTGGCCAGGGCGTATTCGAAATCGAGGCCGCTATGCGCCTTGAGGGCCGGCAGATCGTGATGCAGTACCTGCTCTTGTAGCGCCACCGTGGCGGTGGAGATCACCAGGCGCTTACTACGCGCCTGGGCGATGGGCAGCGCGGCAAGCAGATAGGCCAGCGTCTTGCCAGTGCCGGTCCCCGCTTCCAGCACGCAGACATGCTCGTTGGAGAGACGTCGCCCCGCGTCATCTGCCTCGATGCCACCCAAGGTCCGCGCGATCTCGGCGATCATCAGGCGCTGACCGTAACGCGGCGTCAGCTCGAGCCCCTCGAGCACCTGCCGGTAGGCCGCCTGAATGGTCGCCTTGAGCTCGGGATCGAGCGCCTGGGATGCCGTTTCCGCCAAGGGTTAGAGCAGCCCTTCGGGAGGATGCTGACAAGGCAGCTTGGCGTCGATGTAGGACTCGATTCCCGGCAGCGCAAACGCATCTTCTTCGCCGACGAAACTGATCGACACGCCCTCGGCACCGGCACGGCCCGTGCGGCCGATACGGTGAACGTAATCCTCGGGATCTTCCGGCAGGGTGTAATTCACCACATGGCTGACATCGTCGATATGAATGCCACGCCCTGCTACGTCGGTGGCGACCAGCACATCCACCTCGCCGTTGCGGAAACGATCGAGCGTTTCGATACGTGCCTTTTGGGGAACATCCCCGGAAAGCATCGCCACATTGATGCCGGCGTCACGCAAGCTCGAGTCGAGATTACGGACCAGATCACGGCGGTTACCGAACACGATTACGCGCTCCATGCTCTCTTGGTTGAGCAAGTTGATCAGTAGGCGTTGCTTGTCGCTGTCCCCCACCAGATAGACACGCTGATCGATGTTGGCGGCATTCTCGAGGCTGGCCTCGATCTCGACGTGCGTGGCGCCATGCGTCCACTGTCTGGCCAAGTTGAGAATGTCCGGACTGAACGTCGCCGAGAACAGGAAGGTCTGGCGCTCTTCGGACTTGGGCGTATGTTGGATGATGCGCTTGACGTCGGGGATGAAGCCCATTGACAGCATACGGTCCGCTTCATCGAGGACCAGCACCTCGGTTTGCGTCAAATCGACATCGCGCTTTTCGTGGAAGTCGAGCAGACGCCCCGGCGTCGCGACGAGCAGATCGAGCTTGCGCGACAACTGATCGCGCTGCTTCTGATAGTCCATGCCGCCGACGACGCTGGCCACATTGAGTGATGTGAAGCGCGCCAGTGCCTTGGCGTCTTTCTCGATCTGCAGCGCCAGTTCACGCGTCGGCGCAATGATCAACGCACGCGGTGCACCGGGCTTCTGGCCGTCAGGGGCCTTCTCTTCCAGGAAATACGCCAGAATCGAAATCAGGAAAGCGGCGGTCTTGCCGGTACCCGTCTGCGCCTTGCCGACCACATCGCCACCAAGCAGCGTATGCGTCAAGGCTTCCGCCTGGATTGGCGTGCAGTATTCGAATCCCAGGGCGTGAATCGCGCGCATCAGCGGCACGGGAAGATCGAAATCGTGAAAACGCCACTTGCCCGCTACCGGTGTCACCTGGAACTGTTTGACGTCCCACTGGGACTGCGACCGGCGCGGCTTGCGACGCCGACGCTTGGGCTTGCGGTTCTGGGCCGGTGCTGGGGTTTTATCCGACTCACTCATAGGCTTCTATGTCTGTCCATATTCGTACGCAAATGCATGAATCCAGCGCGCTTGTCCGCCTTTCCGGGGCGCGCCACGGCCATCGCGACAGCCAAGCTGGATCACGACGCAAGCGAGCATTGTATCAGTCATTGCCGAGCATCGCGCGGGCATCGCGCTCAAGCACGGATGTCGCCCGGCAGCGCGACTGGTAGAATGGTCCTCAAGTCAATACGACACAGGGTCACGACATGACACGCAGCAAAAAAACGCGTTCGATCGCCAACAAAGTGACGATTCGCACCGGGCGCCGCAAGGACTTCCGTAAATGGCGCCATGATAACCCCGATCAGGTCAAATCGTCGCCGCGCTATGTGCAGAAGAAACGTCAGCAACGCAAACTGCAGGCCGCTCGTCGCCTGGCACGCCAACAGCAGGCGCCGACCCTCGACGTGCATGGCACGCCGACACGCGACGACGATTCGCGGGGTGATCGCTGATGCGCCTGGTCTCCTTCAACATCAACGGGATCCGTGCCCGCCTCCACCAATTGGAGGCACTCATCGAGGCGCATCGTCCCGATATCATCGGTCTCCAGGAAACCAAGGTGCAGGACAGCGAGTTCCCGCGCGAGGCCGTCGAGGCGCTCGGCTATCACGTCGCTTTTCACGGCCAGAAAGGCCATTACGGCGTCGCGTTACTCACCCGACAGCCCCCCGAGGCCGTGCATTATGGCCTGCCCGACGATGGCGAAGAAGCCCAGCGACGCTTGATCGGCGTCCGCGTCAGCTGTGACGACGGCGAGACCATGACCGTGTACAACGGTTACTTCCCGCAGGGTGAAAATATTGAGCACCCCACCAAGTTTCCCAAAAAGCGTGATTTCTATGCCCGGCTCACGGCATTGCTGCAAGAGCGGCATACGCCCAGCGAACGACTCGCGGTCATGGGGGACTTCAATATTTCGCCCGCCGACATCGACATCGGCATCGGCGAGTCCAATCGCAAACGCTGGCTGCGCGAAGGCAAGACCAGTTTCCAGCCCGTCGAGCGTGAATGGCTCACGCGCCTCACCGACTGGGGGCTGAGCGATTGCTATCGCCTGCGCTACCCCGAGGTCGACGATCGCTTCAGCTGGTTCGATTACCGTTCGCGGGGCTTCGAGCGCGAGCCCAAGCGCGGCTTGCGCATCGACTACATCATGGTCACCCCTACGCTGTGCGAGCGGGTGGAAGACGCAGGCATCGATTACGAACTACGCGGCATCCAACGTCCTTCGGATCACGCCCCGGTATGGGCACAGCTGGCTTTGTAACACGCATCCACGCTCGTGGAAGGTAGGCATCACGGCGTATCGGAGGGCGTCTGGGGCGCCGGCGCCTTCGGTGATGCGTCAACGTCGGGCGCCTGCCCGGCATTCCCTTCGCCGAGCGATGCCAGCCAGGCTTCGGCCTGCGACGCACCGGCATCGCGCGCCGCTTCGAACGCCTCACGCGCCGCCTCTTCATCCGACGACTCCAGTTGCGATACCCCTTCCAGCAACCAGGTTCGCGCGGGGTCGGCCCCCTGCTCACGGGCTTGGCGAAGCGCTGCTATCGCTGTCGACCACTCGCCCCAGCCGTAGGCCAGCTCGCCGAGCTGGCGCCAATCCTCCGCGGCCTGGGTCTCTTCGGCCAACGCACGCCACGCCGACAGCGCCTTCTGGTGTGCGCGCGCCGACGTCCAGGCCTCGGCGAGAAGACGCCGATGCTCGCTGTCACGCGACAGCGTGCCCTTCTCGAATGCCGTTTCCAGATGCTCGGCGGCGCGCGCTGGGGTCCCGCCAGCCAGATGCAGCCGAATCAGACGTTCGAGATCGTCCTCACCCGCAAGCGCGCCCCGCCGCCAGCCGGCCTCCCATAACGCTGCTGCCAGTCCGGGCTGCTGCATGCGCTGCGCCAGCGCCGCAGCACGTCGCCAGGCCTGGGGATCGTCACTCTCGCTTCGCAGCTGATCATCGAGCAGCCCCAGCGCCGCGTCGTAACGCTCGGCGTGCTGGTAGACGCTGGCAGCCAAGCGACGTCGATCAGCATCCATGCCGCCCGCGCGACGCGCGCGGTCGACCCACTGCGCCGCCTGCGACCACTGCTCCTGCGTCGCCTGGGCTTGCACCATCAACCACAAGCCATCGCGGTCGTCCGGGCGATACTCGAGCCACCTTTCAAGCAGTTGAGCCCCCCGCGAGGTCTGCCCCGCGCGTAGTCGCAAACGTGCCTCTTGATTGAGCCAACGCTGGCGCGAATCGGCATCGACACTGTCGATACGGCGAGCCTGGCGAAAGAGGTCCGCCGCGTCGGCATCTCGACCCTGGCGCGCCTCACCGGTGGCCGCTAGTTGCAGAAACAGGGCACGCGCCCAGCGATCAGCCCGATTACCGCCTTTTAGCCGCTCAGCGGCCGCCTTGGCGTCATCAATGGCACTCTCGCTGGCGTTATCCTGCATGCGCTGCTGCAGCGACTCCAACGCCCGAATCATGTCCGGTGCCAGGGCCGGTCCAGCGGCACTGGCGCTCGTGCTGGCCATTCCCAGGCCCAGACATAGCATCGCTAAACATCCCCAATGACGCCACTGCATGCGTTACCTCTTGAGACGAAATTCTAGCCGCTGACGCGCTTCACGCGGGCGATCGCTTCGCGGAAACTGCCAATCTGCGACGGCCTTGAGCGCCGCACGTTCGAACATGCTACGCGGCTCGGCATCGGTGACGTGCAAGGAATCGCGATCGACCTGGCCATTGGGCAGGATCGTGAAGCTCACCTCCACGAACCCTTCGATGCCACGTCGTTGTGCCCGTGACGGATATTCCGGCGGCACGCGCTCGGTCGGCTGCGGCGAGCCGACTTGCTCGGCGTCCTGCTCGCTCGTTTCGCCGCTCGCCGAGGCTTCGGTGTCCGCGGCCTCATCGCTGTCACCTTGCGCCGCTGCATCCGCAGATGACGTTTCTTGTGCAGGCTCAGGGGCGGGCTGCGGTTCGGGATCGGGGTCCGGTTCAGGTTCGGGCGCCGGCTCGGGTTCGGGTTCAGGCGTGGGCTCGATTTCCTCAAGCTCCGGCAACGACTCTTCCGGCACCTCCGGCGTAGGAGGCACCGATGCTTCCGGCTCTGGCAACGTCAGCGAACTGTCACTCTGGGGCGCGGGCACTGGCGAGGGCGGCGGAGGCGGCGGCGTTTGAGCCGGAGGCGTCGGGGCATCCGGCGCAGCCGCTTCCGGCGCCGACGCCTGTTGTGTCTCGGGCGCCTCGACACGTGACATCGACATCGGCTGCTCGACCGGTTCACGGTTATCTTCCGGCGGTGCCACCAACAGAGCCAACAGGTAGAAAAGCCCCAACGCCATCAAGATCCCGCCTACAGCGCCTGCGATCGCTCTCATCCGTCGGCGCCTCGATCCGCCGCCACGGCGACGTTTTCCACGCCTGCATCGCGAATGGCATCCATGACTTCAATGAGAAGTCCGGTGGTCGATTGGCGGTCGGCCTGGATCACGACGCCACCTTCGTCGCTCACCAGACTGGCCACTTCATTGCCCACGCGATGCGCATCCACCGGCTGCCCATCGACCCATACGGCGTCCTCGGCGGTGATCGCCACCATGACTTGCGCTTCAGGACGCGCGGTCGCGGAGGACGATTCGGGACGATCGATTTCCACGCCACTTTCCTTGATGAAGCTGGTCGTCACGATGAAGAAGATCAACATGATGAAAACCACATCCAGCATCGGCGTGAGGTTGATTTCCTGGGCGTCGTCATTGACGTCCTGTAGTCGACGCCTACGCATTGGCATCCTCCACGGCACGTGCCATGCGGTCATGTAGCCGCTGATCCTCGCGCCGAATCACGTGTTCTAGACGGGTGGTGAACAAGAGCCCCACCACGGCGACCGCCATGCCGGTCAATGTCGGTAACGTCGCGCGAGCCACGCCATCGGCCATGGCCCGCGCTTGGTTGACATCGGTCAAGGAGAGGCTGTCGAAGACCTGGATCATCCCGGTGACCGTCCCCAGCAATCCCAGCAGCGGGCACAGTCCCACCAGCAGCTTGAGCCACGGTAAAGGGCGCCGCAGTTGGCCGATGAGTTCCGACGTCCAGACCTCGCGCAACGTCAACGCGCTCCAGCTGGCGTGATCGCGGCGCGCGACCCAGCGCGCTACCAGTGCCCGACGACGACGGCTATGCACGAATTGCCAGTACAAGCCGCGCTCCAGCCCCATGGCGAAAAGCGCCATGGCCACCAAGGCAATCATCACCAGTACCGGGCCACCGGCCTTGACCAGCCAGACGATGGGCTCAGCGAGCGTGGACATCGGCCTGCGTCCTCGTATGCCCGTGAGAGGCCTCGAGATGCTCGGCCAGGACGGCACTCGCCCGTCCCTCGAGCGTGCCGAGCAATTCGCGGCTGCGGCTACTCAAGGCGGTATGCACGAATAGAAGCGGCACGGCGACGATCAGGCCCAGCACGGTGGTCACCAACGCCTGGCTGATCCCGCCGGCCATGAGTTGGGGGTCGCCGGTGCCGAATACGGTGATCGACTGGAAGGTGACGATCATCCCCGTCACGGTCCCCAATAGTCCCAGCAAGGGCGCGACGGCCGCCATGAGCTTGACCAGGGGTTGGCCACGCTCGAGACGCGGTTTCTCAGCCAGCAGCGCTTCGTCGAGGCGTGCCTCCAGCGCTTCCGGTGCGTGATCGTGCCCCAGCGCCGCGAAGCGACCGAGCACCCGCCCCAGCGGATTATCGCCGCGCAAGGAGTCAGGAGTACGAAGCTGGCGACGCAGACGCAGACTGACCATCAGCAAATACGCGTATTGCGCCAGCGCGACCAACAAGCCTGCGATACCCAGCACGACAATGACATAGCCAACCGCGCCGCCTTGCTGAAAACGCTCCCACAGCGAGGGTTGCTGCGCCAGGGCATCGAGTACATTGCCTTGAGTGGGGTCGAAGACCACCTTCTCTCCTTCACCATGCTGGAAGGCCTGCAGTGCATCGCTGGCATCCTCAGGCGTATGCGACACCACACGTAGGCCGGCCTCGCCTGCTTGGCTGCCTGTATCACGCGTCAGGAGCTTGCCACCGCTGAAGGCGAGAAAGTCGCCCAGACGCACCGCCTCACGCTGCTCGACGTTACCTTCGGCATCGGCGATGGGCGCTTCGAAGCGCACACCGCGTCCGGTTTCCGCCGTCAGCTCGGCAAACGTCCGCCCCAGGTTTTCCAGTGTCTGGGTATCGATGATGGCGGCGTCGTCGAGCCGTTCCGGCAGCGTCGTCCGCGTTCCCACGGTCAACCAGCCATTGCCCAGATCGTCGCGCAGTTCCCCGATGGCGCCCTGCGCCACGTCGAATACGCCATCAAGGTCGCCCGCTTCATCACGTCGCCGCTGATTGACATCGTCGAGCGCTTCACGCTGGCGTGTTTGAGTTGCCTCCAGTTCATCGCGCCGTTGCCGCGCATCATCGCGTTCGGCTTCCGCTTCTTCCACCGCGTCGCGCAGTGCAGTGCGGTCGTCCACCAGTGCGCTCAAGCGCTCCCGGTCTCTCGACTCGGCAGCCTCACTATCCGCACGCAGACTTTCTAGCATTTGCTCCAGCGAGGGGCTTGAATCGCCCTCCTGGGCCAACGCCGAAGGCACAATGCCCGGAAGTGCCATCACAGATACCAGCATCAGGGCCACTACCGATACCCGGGACCGCAGAGACTTCCATGTACTCATGACGACTCCTCGTCCTCGGCTGGAGAATTCGCGTCATCGGCCGATTGCGTCTCGACCGCTACTGAGACCGGAAGATCAAGCAATGCCGGCGCCCGCTGGTCATGCGCAATACGCAGCCCTTTACGCAGTTCATCGAGCGCATCGTCTTCAAGGGATTGCCACTCCTGCGCATCGGCACGCCAGACGCCACCCGAACGGCCATCCGGTGTGGTGTAATAAAGCCCAATACGCCCCACGCGCAGATAGTCGACTTGACGATCATCATCGCCCACCAACGGACCTTGCCAGGCATCCATCTCACGGCCATAGTCGAGTTCCGTGCGCCAGGCAGAGAGAACGCGATCAAGCTTGTCACCCGCGCTCATTTCGCTGTCATCGAGCATCGCATCGAGACTCTCGACGCGCGCCAAGCGCTCCTCGCGCAAGAAAGGCAAGTCGGCTTCGATCAGGGTGCGCAATTGCGACACCATATCGCGCAGCTGTCCCGGCAAGGCTTCGCGCGTCACCGAGAGTTGATCGATGGCCTCGCGGCGCTTCTCGATCAAAGCCTGCTGTGCCTGATTACGGCGGGCAAGCTCGTCGTTGTAGCGCTCGAGGCGCGAGGCTTCGCGTCTGGCATCGCGCAAGCGCGTCAGCAATTCACGCGTTTCGTCGTCGGCTGCGTCTATCTTGTCCTGCAACGCCGCCTGCTCTTGCTGCGCCTGCGCGCTGGCGTCTCGCAATGACGTCTGTTGTGCACAGACCGTTGCGGAAACCCCCATCAATAACGCCATACCGGCGCAAGCCGCACGCCGGCATGTCCGTGTTCGGCTTCGCGTGTCGTTAGGCACCACGCTTTCTCCCGTTGCTTGATCGTGTCGGACGCCCTTAGCGCCGACGAAAGGACGGCTAGCACGCTAATACAAACAAGAACAATTATCAATCATGGGCTATGAGAAAGAAAAACCGGCCACGTGAGCCGGTTTGACAATACATCGCGCACCAAGCCAATCGGCAGGCCGCGTTGGGACTTCGACTTACAATTTGGATTCGAGTTCGGGAAGTACTTCGAACAAGTCGCCCACCAGACCGTAATCGGCGACCTGGAAGATCGGCGCTTCTTCATCCTTGTTGATCGCCACGATGACCTTGGCATCTTTCATGCCGGCCAGGTGCTGGATGGCGCCACTGATCCCTACGGCGATGTACAGCTCCGGCGCGACGATTTTGCCGGTCTGGCCGACCTGCATGTCGTTGGGCACGAAGCCGGCGTCCACAGCCGCACGCGAGGCGCCAATCGCCGCGCCGAGCTTGTCGGCGATGCCGTCGAGCAGCTTGAAGTTCTCTCCGTTGCCCATGCCGCGACCGCCAGAGACGACCACGCGGGCACTGCCCAGTTCAGGACGATCGCTACTCGCCAGTTCCTCACCGACGAACTGCGACAGAGTGTTCTCGACCGTGGCGTTGACTGACTCGACCTCGGCGCTTCCCGTGGCGTCGACGGCATCGAAGGCCGTGGTACGCACGGTAATCACCTTGAGGACATCGCTCGACTGCACGGTGGCAATCGCGTTGCCCGCATAGATCGGACGCAGGAAGGTATCGGGGCTTTCCACACCGATCACCTCCGACAGTGCGGCCACGTCCTTGAGCGCGGCGACACGCGGCAACACGTTCTTGCCGTGGGTGGACGCGGCGGCCAACACATGGCTGTAGTCGCCAGCGAGCCCGGCGATGAGCTCGGCCAGCGGTTCGGCGAGCTGGTGCGCGTAGACGCCGTCGTCGGCGACCCTTACCTTGCTGACACCGGCCAGTTTGGCGGCCGACTCGGCGACGCCCGCGACGCTCTCGCCCGCCACCAGGATCTCGATGTCTCCGCCGATGGCCTGAGCCGCGGCAACCACGTGGGCGGTGCTTTCCGCCAGTTGGCCGTTATGATGTTCGGCGATAACCAGAATGCTCATGCGATCACCTTGGCTTCGTTCTTGAGTTTGTCGACGAGTTCATCCACGGAGGCCACCTTGGCGCCGCCCTGGCGTTCAGCCGGCGATTCCACCTTGAGCACACTCAGGCTGGACGCCACGGCAATCCCCATATCCTCGGGGCTCTTGACGTCGATGGGCTTCTTCTTGGCCTTCATGATATCGGGCAGCTTGGCATAGCGCGGCTCGTTGAGGCGCAGGTCGGTGGTAATCACCGCCGGCAGCTTGAGCGCGACGGTCTGCAGGCCGCCGTCGATTTCACGGGTCACGCGGACCTCCTCGCCCTCAACCTGTACCTCGGAGGCGAACGTACCCTGCCCCATGCCTGCCAAGGCGGCCAGCATCTGGCCGGTCTGATTGTTATCGGTGTCGATGGATTGCTTGCCGAGAATCGTCAGACCCGGCTGCTCGTCCTCAACGACCTGCTTGAGAAGCTTCGCGGCGGTCAGCGACTCGACCTTGTCGTCGGTCTCGACGTGAATCGCGCGATCGGCCCCCAGTGCCAGGGCGGTGCGCAGCTGCTCCTGTGCGGCTTTGGGACCAATAGTTACGGCAACCACCTCGCTGGCCACCCCTTTTTCCTTGAGGCGCACCGCTTCTTCCACGGCGATCTCGCAGAAAGGATTCATGGCCATCTTGACGTTGGTGAGATCGACGTCGGAGTGATCCGGCTTGACCCGGATCTTGACGTTATAATCGATGACGCGTTTGACCGCGACGAGTACTTTCATGGTGTCCTCGCTTGGTTAGAACCGGCAGGCATGCCCTTAGAATAAATTCATTCAAGCGTTTGATAGGGGGCGTGTCCCGAAAAAACGTCGCCCGTTACACACTCGGCGACCCTGTATAATATTGCGTGATCTCGTCCAACCTGGTCAAACCCTGAAGCGCCGTCATGGCAGTGCCGGACGACAAACTCGATGGAAAATGACATCATGCGGGCCGGCCACTCGGGGTGGAATCAAACGGCCGTTTAAAATACAATCTTTAAAATACAACCAAGAAAAACGCGACTTGTCCATGCACCATTGCTCGAAAGACACTGTGCATGCTCGGGCGCGTCGACCGCCCAACGCGAAGATGGAGGAGATCAAGCCGTGGAACGCGAATACATGGATTTCGACGTCGTCATCGTCGGCGCCGGCCCATCCGGGCTCTCGGCGGCATGTCGCCTGATGCAGCAAGCCCACGAGGCCCAGCGCGAACTCAGCGTCTGCGTAGTCGAAAAAGGCTCCGAAGTGGGCGCGCATATTCTGTCCGGTGCCGTGCTCGAGACACGCGCCCTTCGCGAGCTCTTCCCTGACTGGGAATCGCGTGGCGCGCCGTTGACCACCCCTGTGCTCAGCGATGATCTCTACCTGCTCAAGGACGCCGAGAGCGCCCAGAAACTACCCAATGCCTTGGTGCCCAAGAGCATGCATAACACCGGCGGCGCGCATGACAATTATGTCATCAGCGCCGGCAACCTGTGTCGTTGGCTGGCCGAGCAGGCCGAAGAACTCGGCGTGGAAATTTTTCCCGGGTTCGCCGCCCAGGAAAGCTTGCACGATGAGGATGGCACGGTACGCGGCATCCTCGTCGGAGACATGGGCGTGGCCGCCGACGGCAGTGAAAAATCCGGCCACATGCCGGGCATGGAACTGCGTGCCAAGTACACATTGTTCGCCGAGGGCGCACGCGGGCATCTCGGCAAGCGCCTGATCGAGCGCTTCGACCTCGACGAAGGTCGCGATCCCCAACACTATGCCCTGGGTTTCAAGGAGCTCTGGGACGTGCCCGCCGATCAGCACGAGCCCGGACGCGTCTTGCATGGCTCGGGCTGGCCATTGCCCAGCGATACCCATGGCGGCTGGTTTCTCTACCATGCCGACAATCAGCAAGTCGTGGTGGGGTTGATCGTCGATCTTTCTTACGACAACCCATACCTCTCGCCCTTCGATGAATTTCAGCGCATGAAGCACCATCCGGTGCTCAAGCAACATCTCGAAGGCGGCTCCCGCGTTTCCTACGGGGCGCGCGCTATCACCAAGGGCGGCGCCAATAGTCTCCCCAAGATGACCTTTCCCGGTGGCCTGTTGATCGGCTGCGATGCCGGCACGCTCAACTTCGCCAAGATCAAGGGCATCCACATGGCGATGAAATCCGGCCTGGTCGCCGCAGATGCCGTGTTCGAGGCCTTCGTCGCGGGCGACGAAGGTGGCGCGGAGCTGACCGCCTTCACCTCGAAATGGCAAAATAGCTGGGCCTGGGCAGAGTTGACCGAAAGCCGCAGCTTCGGACCGGCGATTCACAAATACGGCACCGTCAAGGGTGGCGCCTACAACTTCCTCGACCAACTGCTGGGCGGCAAGTTGCCCACCGTGCACGACACCACCTCCGATCATGCGCGCATGCGCCATGCCAACGAGGTGACACCCTTTGACTATCCCAAGCCGGATGGCAAGCTCTCGTTCGACAAGTCTTCGTCGGTGTTCCTCTCCAATACCAATCACGAAGAGGATCAACCCTGCCACTTGCGGCTCACCGATCCCGAAATCCCGGTACGCGTCAACTTGCCGGAATACGCCGAGCCCGCGCAACGCTACTGTCCCGCAGGGGTATACGAAATCGTCGAAGAAGACGGCGAACCCAAGTTCCAGATCAACTTCCAGAACTGCGTACACTGCAAGACTTGCGACATCAAGGATCCGTCCCAGAACATTACCTGGGTGGCGCCGGAAGGCGGTGGTGGTCCCAACTACCCCAACATGTAGTCATGCCCAGGGTGTCCTCGCCAACGAGTGGGGGCATCTAAGCGGCCCTACCTCAGCTCGGCACCGCTGGTTCCGCCACATGCTCAAGCGGCGCGCGCGCGGCGATCAACCGCCGGCGCCCCGCCTGGGTGAAGCGCACCTCGATGACTGGATTGGCGGGGTCGCCCTCGAGCACCACGATCTCGCCATCGCCGAAGACCTCATGCCGCACCCACTCCCCCACCGCCCATGTCGCAGACGCTGATTCAGCGACTGGTTCTGACGCACGAGTGACGGTTAGATTCAGGCCACAACGTTCGAGATAACGCCCGACGACCTCTGGCGCACGCACCGCCAGCGTGTCAGATGGTGTCTCGCCGAGCGCGGCGGCAGCGCGATGGCAGTCGTCCCAGGCGGTCTCGTCGAGGAAGCGACTGGGACGATGATCGCCGCCATCATGCAGGACCAGCAAACGCTCGCGCGCCCGGGTAATCGCTACGTAATAAAGGCGACGCTCCTCCTCCAGGCGTTCGGCGTCCAGAGGCGTCTCACGCGTGTAGTGTGGAAAGTCTTCCTCGTTGGCGCCCCACAGCGCGACCATCGGCCATTCGAGTCCCTTGGCGCCATGCACCGTGGTTACCAACACGCCATCCTCGCGCGCTTCTACCGGTTGACTTAGTAGCGCGATGAAGCCTTCGGGGTCGTTGGCCAGTTCACCGGCCTGTTCGATCAACACATCGAGCAGACGCACATCATCCTCGGCCTTGGCGCGCCTCGAGGCGGCGCGTTTGAGGGCCTTGTCCGCCTCGGTGGCTTCGACGACATGTTCAAGCAGCTTGGCCGGCGGCCAATTCGACATGCGTGGCAGTTCGCATAGCAACTGCCAGCGACGCTTGAGGTTGCGCCGCT
This sequence comes from Chromohalobacter canadensis, assembly GCF_029544075.1. Lineage (GTDB taxonomy): Bacteria > Pseudomonadota > Gammaproteobacteria > Pseudomonadales > Halomonadaceae > Chromohalobacter > Chromohalobacter canadensis_A. The sequence goes on from NZ_JAJQJH010000005.1 coordinate 84,478, forward strand.
GAAGGGGCTTCAACGCATTCAACAAAGGGTCGTGCCGCTCAGGCCATTGCTGGGTCTGGGCCAGTTGGCGCGCCAAGGCGGTCAACGTCTCGCGAGGCACGAAGACCGTTGGCTGCGATAACAGCAGATTGAGCTGCTCAGGGTCCTGCAGGCGGCGCCCATCACGCGCCAGGGCCAGATACCCCGCCAGCGCCTGCACCAGCGGCAGACGGAACACGAAGCGATCCTCACGCGCGAGCCGGAACGGAATGCCGGCACGCAACAGCTGCAACTGCACGGAGACGGACAGCGCCCAACTGCGCACCAGCACGCAGGCCTCGCCCAAGGCTCGCCCGTCGCCGCGCCACTGCTGAAGGGCATCGAGCAGCGCACTGCTGCCCACTGCCACGTCGGCGCGGGTCGCTGGCGTGCTAGGCGCGGCCAGACATAGCTGATCGGGACGCCGGCGATTGGCGCGAATGGCATGGTTGGCCGCCAACGCCAACACATGGCCATGGCGAAAGGTATACGACAGCGGATAATCGTGAGCGGTACCGAACAAGGCGGTAAAACGTTCGAACATCGCATCGGGGCGCGCCCCGCGCCACTCGTAGATGCACTGATTAGCATCGCCCACCGCCATCACTTGTGCACTCTCACCTGCAAGAATGGCCAGCAGGCGCTGCTGCACCTCGTTGATGTCCTGATACTCATCGACGATCACATGATCGAGAAACCCCTGCACACGGGCGCAAGCCTCGGGCGTCGTTTCCAGGCAACGTAGTGGCCGATAGAGCAGGTCGGCGTAGGTCATCAAGGCGTGATCCTCGAGCAATCCCTCGAAGACCGCATACGCCTCACAGAAGTGCTGGGTACCATCACCGAAATCTAGGCGTTCGTAGAGCAGCTCCGGGGCGCACATCTCAGCCTTGACCAGCTCGCAGAACTGCGCCAGCGCCTCGAGACGATCAGACTCCAGTGCGGCGTGGCGCTGACTGTCGTCGGCGTGCTCCAGGCTCATCTGTACCGCCTGGCGCAGCAGACGCTCGCGTTGCCAATCGGCGGCGATCAACTGACGCGATGACAGATACCCCCAGCGCGTCAGGGTTTGGGTCAAGCGATGGCCGATGGAGTGAAAGGTTCGCACATCGGGAAGGCGCTGCCCCGCCGCCTCGTGGGTCAGCTTATGGGTGAAGTCCTCGCGTGCGGCACGATTGAACATCAGTACCAACATCCGCTGCGGTGGCACGCGGTTGGCCAGCAGGTGCAAGACGCGCTGCACGAGCGTGGTGGTCTTGCCGGCACCGGCAACCGCCGACACGCGCGCATGCCCCTCAATATGCGCGATCACGGCGCGCTGTTCGGGCGTCGCCTCGCTCACGGCATTTCCTCGGGTAACCAACCAAGGGGCTGCCAGACGCCGTCGCTATATATCCCGAGCTCGCTACCGTTAGGTGTCTCATGCATCTCGGCGGTATCGATCAGGCGATAGTAGACGTTGCGGTTGAGCCGTGCCGACAATCCGAAGCGAATGGCGACCTCGGGCACCGGATCGCCGCCCGGCATTGCGCTGACCACGAGGCGGCGTTCCGCGCCCAGGGTGACGCTATCGCCGAGGTTGGTGGTCAGCGTCCACACCCCGTCGCGACAATCGGCATCGGCAATCAAAAACGCTCGATCCTCAACCTGGATACGCAGCTTTTCGACCGGTGTAACCAGGTAATAATCGCCATCCGCTTCCCGACGCAACAGACGCGACAGCAAGCGTACCAAGCGTGCGCGCCCAATCGGCGTACCCTCATGCCACCAGCGGCCATCAGAGGCAATGATCAACGCCATGTCACCGCAGAAAGGCGGGTCCCAGGTATCGACCGGCGGCAACGCTGCCGTGGGGGATGCGTCGAGATGCGTCGTCAACGACTCTAGTGTCATGTTCGCTCCTCGCTGCTGGGCGTTACTGACCGCTCATCTGCGCCAATGCCTCGCGTACGTCATCGGGGGCCTCGGGCAGCGCGGCACGAAACAACCGGTAGAAATTGGCACTCGTCTGCATCGCGACTTCGTCGACACTGATACCCCGCTCAGCGGCAATGCATTCCGCCACTTCCACGACCCATTGAGGCTCATTGGGCTTGCCACGATGCGGCACCGGGGCCAGATAAGGGCTATCGGTCTCGATCAATAGCCGGTCGAGGGGTACAAGGCGCGCCAGTTCGTGAACCGAGGTGGCGTTACGGAAGGTCACGATACCGGAAAGCGAAATGTAGAAACCCAGCCTCACCGCTTCCCGCGCCATGTCGAGGTCTTCGGTGAAGCAATGCAAGACGCCTCCCACCGCGGGATCGGTATGCTCACGAATCAACGCCAAGGTATCTTCCTTGGCGTCACGGGTATGTACGACCACCGGCAATTCGAGTTCACGCGCGGCGCGCAGGTGGTGAGCGAAACGCTGACGCTGCACATCGTGAGCCACTTCATCGTAATGATAGTCCAACCCGGTCTCGCCAATCGCCACCGCGTCATGACGCTGGGCACAGTCGACGATGGCTTGCACATCGGGCTCGTGCTCGACCCGATGCAACGGGTGCACGCCGGCGGACAGCGACACGTCATCATGGGCACGAGCGATATCGACCAGGTTAGGCACGCCATCCAGCGTGACGGCAATCGCCAGGAAGTGACGCACGCCTCGTTGGCGGGCGGCGTCCAGGGCGCTATCGAGCTTGCCGTCATGGGCAGTGAGGTCGAGTCGATCGAGATGGCAGTGGGAATCAACGAACATGCGGTACCTAATGAGTCGAAAAGGTTGTGGCCCAGCCCATGGCATTAGGCACTTTTCAGACGAGGCCTAAAGGGTATAGCTGGGGCGTGTGGCAGTGATGCCTTCGAGCTGAGCCTCGATCAGCTCCCTTACACGCTGATCGGCGTCACTGAAATGCACGCCGATCCCCGGAACGCGCCGCCCACCGACACCCGGCGGCGACAGCCAGGCGACCGTCCCCGAGACTGGCAGACGCTCGGCGCCCTCGGGCAAGGTGACCAACAGATACACCGTATCGCCGAGCGCATAACGCTCCTGCGTGGGAACGAAGATGCCACCCCGTTCCAGCCAGGGCATATAAGCTGCCTGCAGAGTCTGCGTATCATGGAACGTCAGGGATAAGGCTTTTTGCGCCACGCCAGGTACTCCTCGGTCAGGATACACGTCTAGCTTCATGCATGATGTTTATGCCTCCCAGCATGGCGTTGTCACGAGCGCAACGACGACGGTCACGAGCGCAACAGCGACGCCCATCGAACCAACCAGGCTTCCAGCACCAATTGTGCATTGGGGTTGCCCCCGGCGGCGATCAAACGGCGCTGTTCGCGCGCGTAGTCGAGCAGACGAAACCAATCGCGAACCCGCGCATTCTTGGCTGCCTGGCGATACAGCGGCAGGAGGTCCGGATTGCGCACGTGTTGCGCTTCGCCGGAGACGCCCAAACGAATCAGGTCTTCGAGCCAAACGATACCGTACCACAGCACGCGGTCCAACGACTGAGGATCGAGACGCGCTGCCTCGGCGACCGGCTCCGCGCCACGCACCAAGGCATCGAAGAGCTCACGCAACTCCTGGCGCAAGCCGCGCCCCTCGGACAATTCGACGGCAAACTGGGGCAAGCCGCCGGCCACGCGCAACCAGAAGCGCGCTTGCTCGGGGTCTTCGAAACGTTCGTTCAGCCATTCCAGGGCACTGTGCGATTCGGGCACGCCCAAGCTCCAATGCTGGCAACGTGAACGAATGGTCGGCAGCATGCGCGAAGGAATGTCCGCCAGAAGCACGAACAGTGTCTTCGCGCCCGGCTCTTCGAGACTCTTGAGGAGGGCATTGGAAGCAGCCACGTTCATGGCTTCCGCGGGATATAGGCGAATCACGCGATAACCGCCCTGTTGTGCTGTCTGCGACACGAAAGCATTGACCTGCCGAATCGGATCGATGCGTATCTGGCGGCGCTTTTCGGCCGGAGTGATATCGAGCAAGTCAGGATGATATCCCGACGCCAGCATGTGACAGGCATGGCACTCGCCACAGGCGGTGTCCCCCGGTGCATGACACAGCGTGCGGGCTACCAGAGCATCGGCAAGGTCGTGCTTGCCGATCCCATGCGGGCCCGAAATCAATAGCGCATGCGCCAAACGGCCGGCGTCCTGTTGGCGAATCAGGCGCTGCCACAAGTCACGCTGCCAAGGCAGTGGCGTCACGACCATAACGCGCTTCTCGCTGCCAAGTGATCGGCGATCGACGCCTGGACTGCATCCAGCTCTCGGTCGGCATCGATCACGGCGAACCGCGCTGGCGCCTGGGCGGCGCGGGCAAGGTAGCTGTCACGCACGGCAGTGAAGAAGTTTTGCCGTTCGCGCTCGAAGCGGTCGCGTGTGGTGCCACGATGTTCGACACGGCGCTGGGCGGCCTCGACCGGCATATCCAGTAACAGCGTCAGGTCGGGTTGCAAATCGTCTTGCACCAAGGCTTCGAGTGTCGCGATACGGGTCTCGTCCAGCCCACGTCCGCCGCCCTGATAGGCGAAGGTCGCATCGGTAAAACGGTCGCAGACGACCCACACGCCCCGCGCCAACGCAGGACGGATCTTGGCCGCTAGATGCTGGGCACGGGCCGCGAACATCAGCAGCAATTCGGCCGTGTCATCGAGCGGCTCCTGCGGGGTGGGGTCGAGCAGCAGCGCACGAATCGCCTCGGCTCGTGGAGTGCCGCCCGGCTCACGCGTACGTAGCACTTCGATACCGCGAGCGCTCAACCAATCGCACACGAAATCCATGTTGGTGGACTTTCCTACTCCTTCACCCCCTTCGAGGGTGATGAAACGTCCTGACGTCATGGCGATGCTCTACCCCGCTCAGCGATTGAGAATGTAACGGCGTACCGCGGCATTGTGCTCGGCCAGCGTACTGGAAAAATGATGCGAGCCATCGCCTTGGGAGACGAAATACAAGGCATCCCCAGGAGCCGGGTTCACGGCCGCTTGCAACGACCCCGCACCCGGCATGGCAATCGGTGTCGGCGGTAGTCCGTCAATCACATAGGTGTTATAGGGCGTCTCGCGACGCAGATCGGCACGCGTGATGTTGCCATCATAGTCGTCTCCCATGCCGTAAATTACCGTGGGATCGGTCTGCAGCCGCATGCCGCTTTCGAGGCGCCGCGTGAAGACGCCGGCAATCTTGCGTCGTTCTTCCGGCACGCCCGTCTCGCGTTCGATCAACGATGCCAGGATGAGCGCGTCGTAGGCGCTGTCGATGGGCAAGTCGTCATGCCGTTGTGCCCAGACATCTTCCAGAATGGCATCCATACGCTCGTAAGCGCGACGCAATACCTCAAGGTCCGTCATCCCTTTATGGTAGCGATACGTATCGGGGAAAAAACGTCCCTCAGGATATTCGCTCTCGTGCCCCAAGGCCGCCATGACCTCGTCATCGCTCATGCCTCGAGTACGATGTTCTAGCTTGGCAGCGGCATCCAGTTCACGACGCATCTGCGCGAACGTCCACCCTTCGGGAATGGTAAACTGATAAGACACGACATTGTCGCTGGAAAGCCGCGCCACCATGTCGTTGCCGCTCATCCCGGGGTCTAGTTCGAACTCGCCGGAACGCAATCCATTAACCTCGTCGGGCGAGAGCCGTGCCAGAACGCGATACGGCCAGGTAGCGTCGATAATGCCGCGCTCTTTGAGTTCACCGATGACACGCAAGAACCCCGCACCACGCGGCACTTCGTAAATCGCCGTTTCATCGAGAGCCAGCGGAGCCGCCAGGCGGGATTGCCAATACTGATAGGCCCCCAACATGGCCACGCCAGCCAGTACCGCAATCCCTATGAAAACCTTCACCACTCGCATGTCGATACCTTGTCTCACGCCTCATCGAAGGCGTCATGGGGATAGCCCAGCAGTCGGTGGGCATGCTGTTGCAGATGCCGATGCGCGGTATGTACCTCCCACCGTTTCAGGCAGGTACCGTCAGCATCGTCCAACTGTCTCAGGGGCCACACCCCCTGAACCGAATTGAGGACCCAGACCGCATCGGCTTCCCTCAACGCCTCGACCCCAGCTCCGCGCGTGTGGATCGGCAAGCGCTCGCGCAACGCCGCCAGCAGCGTACCCTCCACACCACATGCGCTCAGGTCGGGGGTTTCGAGAATACCGTGCCGCCGCCACACCAGGTTCATGCTGGTCGCCTCGACGAGCTGATCGTACTGATCGCACAACACCCCCTCGGCAACCTCGGGATCGCACCACTCACGACGCGCCATGACGTTCTCGAGGCGATTGAGATGCTTGATGCCTGCCAATAAAGGCTGGTGCCCCACGCGCAGCCGGCACAGGCGCACTCGTACGCCATCGCGCCAATACGCAGACTGTGGCGTGAATGGCATACACCGCCAACGCAGACGCGGTGTGGGCGATTCGGGAGATGCGTAACCACGCCCACCGCTGCCACGGGTCACGAGCAGCTTGAGCACGAACAAGCCAGCCCTCGCCTGCCCCGGCAGGCTCGCCAAGGTCTGTGTATCCGGCAATGGAATTTCCAGCCGCTCGGCACCGCGTGCCAGTCGCCTAAGATGCGCATCCCACAATAAAGGATGGCCATCACGCACGAGGACGGTCTCAAAGAGACCGTCCCCATAAGCGAAGCCGCGATCGTCGAACGGCACTGCCTCGTCAGCCATGGCGCCTAAACGCGGCCGAAGATCAGTGACCCATTGGTGCCGCCGAAGCCGAAGGAATTCGACAAGCTGTACGTCACCGGCATCTCGCGCGCCTCGTTGGGCACATAATCTAGCGTGCATCCCTCGTCGGGATCTTCGAGGTTGATGGTGGGTGGCGCAACGTTATCGCGGATGGCCAGCACGCTGAAAATCGCCTCGACAGCGCCAGCGGCTCCCAGCAGATGACCGATCATCGACTTCGTGGAGCTGACCGCTACGGATTTGGCCGCATCGCCCATGACGCGCTCCACGGCCTGGCTCTCGGCGACATCGCCCGCCTGGGTCGAGGTCCCGTGCGCGTTGATGTAATCCAACTCGCCGGCATCGATAGCGGCGTCCTTGACGGCATTGCGCATGGCCATTTCCGCTCCCTGACCGTTGGGCGCGGTCATATGGTAGGCGTCATCGCTCATGCCAAAGCCCAGCAGCTCGGCATAGATGGGCGCGCCACGCTGCTTGGCATGCTCGTACTCCTCAAGCACCAGTACCCCCGCACCATCGGAGAGCACGAAGCCATCCCGTTCGCGGTCCCAGGGGCGGCTCGCCGCGGCGGGGTCGTCATTACGCGTGGATAGTGCACGTGCCGACGAGAAGCCACCCAAGCCCAGCGGTGTAGTGGCCATTTCGGCTCCCCCGCAGACCATGGCATCCGCATCGCCATAGGCAATGGTGCGCGCCGCATAGCCAATGTTGTGCGTCCCCGTGGTACAAGCAGTGGTAATGGCGATGTTGGGGCCACGAAAGCCATGCTGAATCGCCAGGTTGCCGGAGATCATATTGATGATCGATCCGGGTACGAAAAACGGCGAAATTTTGCGCGGTCCACCGCGATTCAAGGCATTGTGGTTATGCTCGATCATCGGCAACCCCCCTATGCCTGAACCGATCGCCACACCGATACGATCGGCGTTCTCGCCATTGCCCTCCAGCCCAGCATCGGCGATGGCCTGACCCGCCGCCGCGATCCCGTACTGAATGAACAAATCCATCTTGCGCGCTTCTTTGGGATTCAGGTAAGGACTGATGTCGAAGTCCTTCACCGAACCGCCAAAACGCGTATTGAATCCCGTGGTGTCGAAGTGTTCGATCGGTGCGATGCCACTCTTGCCCGCCAGGATGTTGTCCCAGCTTTCCTTGACATTGTTACCGACCGGGGTCACCAGACCCAGTCCGGTTACCACGACCCTTTTACGAGGCATCAGCTCTCCTCCAGACTTGCGAGTTGGCACGGCAGTGCCGTGTTTGGCGCGCATTATACCCGAAACACCGACGGGATGGAGACCGCACGCATGCACAAACGACGAAGGCCGCCCTGATGACAGAGCGGCCTTCGCGAGTCGATGTCGAACCGGGCGACCCGGTACCGCTCTACTTACTGGTGAGCGACGACGTAATCGATCGCTTCCTGAACGGTCGTGATCTTCTCGGCTTCTTCGTCGGGAATCTCGGTGTCGAATTCTTCTTCGAGCGCCATCACCAGCTCGACAGTGTCCAGCGAGTCGGCGCCGAGATCCTCGGTGAAGGAAGACGTGTTCTGGATGTCTTCTTCCTTGACGTTCAGGCGCTCAGCCACAACCTTCTTCACGCGCTCTTCGATGGTGCTCATTCTCTTGTTACTCCTAGTGGTACGAATCCGCTAGCTCTGAAAAGCTGCGGCTAGTTTATAGACCGCTCCCAGACGACGCAACAGCGCCTTGGAGAGCGTCAACGCATATTCATGCCGCCGTTGACCTGCAGCGTCTCACCGGTAATGTAGCCGGCATTGTCGCTGGTGAGAAAGCCCACGGCAGCGGCAATTTCCTCGGGAGCACCCAAACGCGACAGCGGAATCTGTCCCAACAACGCTTCATGCTGGGCCTCGGGTAGCGCCTGCGTCATGTCGGTGGCAATGAAACCCGGCGCGACACTATTGACGGTAATGCCACGCGAGGCGACTTCACGCGCCAGGGAACGAGAAAACCCTTCCATGCCAGCCTTGGCCGCCGCATAGTTGGTCTGTCCCAGATTGCCCATGCTGGCGACTACCGAGCTGATACTGACGATACGCCCGAAACGCGCCTTGGTCATGCCACGCACGCACGCTTTGGTGACGCGATAAAGCGACTTGAGATTGGTGTCGAGCACCGCATCCCATTCGTCTTCTTTCATGCGCATCAGCAGATTGTCGCGCGTAATGCCGGCATTGTTGACCAGTATGGTCGGTGCACCGAACTCGTCGCCAATCGCTTTGATCAGGCTCTCGACGCTAGCCTGGTCAGTGACGTCGAGCACGCGACCAGCGCCCTCGACATCGTGCGCCTTTAGATCGGCATCGATCTTGTCGGCACCGGATTGGCTGGTGGCAGTACCGATCACCACACGTCCTTGACGGCCCAGCTCACGGGCGATCGCCTGTCCAATGCCACGACTGGCACCGGTGACCAGGGCTATCCTGCGTTCGCTTGTCATCTGGTTTCCCGCATTCATCACTAAGACTGCTCCCCTTCGCTACGCGCCAATTCCAGTGCGCTCTCGAGCGATTCGGGGTCGTTGACGGCAAGCCCCTTGGCTTGGCGTTGAATTCGCTTATTGAGTCCGGTCAGAACCTTACCCGGGCCACATTCGACAAAGACCCGAGCGCCACGTTCATACATGGCGTTGATGCAATCCGTCCAACGTACCGGTCGATAAAGCTGCTCGACGAGACGCTGACTGAGCGTTTGAACATCTTCATGCGCAAGCGCATCGACATTCTGTACCACCGTATAGCGTGGCGTTCTGAGATCGAGTCGATCGATTTCCGCTGCGAGGCGCTCGGCAGCCGGCTGCATCAAGTTGCAATGCGAGGGCACCGACACCGGCAGTTGCAAGGCCCGCTTGGCGCCAGCTTCCTGGCACAAGCCAATGGCCCGTTCAACGGCGGCTTTGTCGCCCGCAATCACGACCTGCCCCGGGGCATTATAGTTGACCGCCGCGACCACTTCACCTTGCGCTGCCTCACGACATGCCGTCTCGACCGTCGCATCATCGAGACCCAGCACCGCCGCCATCGCGCCACGGCCTTCCGGTACCGCTGCCTGCATCGCCTCACCGCGCAGACGCACCAGGCGCACGCCTTCCGCAAAGCTGATGACACCGGCACATACCATGGCGCTGTATTCACCCAGACTATGCCCCGCCATCACCAGAGGGCGAGGGCCCTCAAGCTCTTGCCAGACGCGCCAGATCGCGACGCTAGAGGTCAGCAGCGCAGGTTGCGTGCAGGCGGTAGCGTTCAAGGCGCTCTCGGGGCCTTCTTGCACGACTTTCCAGAGGTCGTAACCTAACGCACCGGACGCTTCGTCGAACGTGGTCCGCACGACGCTGTAACGCTCGGCCAGCTCCCTCAGCATGCCGACCTGCTGGGAGCCCTGCCCCGGAAAGACGAGGGCGAGGGATTGTGTCATGACAGTCACCTTTGAGGATGGGAGTCGTCGGGTTGAGCATCGCTCGCTAACCCACTATCCGCTCGACCGCTATCGGGGTCGACCGAGAGGATAGAAGGCTCAGGGCGCACCGCATCGCTCAACTCCCGTGCCAGATGCGAAGGCAAGTCCATGTCGACCTCGCGCACCGCGCGTGAAATAGCATAGGCAAAGCCTTTGACGTCTGCCCCGCCATGACTCTTGACGATGATACCCGACAGCCCCAGCAGACTCGCGCCATTATAGCGCACCGGGTCGAGCCGCCGCTTGAGACGAAGTAACGCAGGCCTTGCCATGGCACGTACCACGCGCGTGGTCAGATGCGCCTCGAACGTCTCCTGCAGGCGCGACAGCAACATCGTCGCCAAACCCTCGCTGGCTTTCAGGATCGCATTGCCCACGAAACCGTCGCACACCACGACATCTGCCGCCCCCGAGAAGACGCCATCGCCTTCGAGGTAGCCGATATACTCGAAGCCATAACCATCTCGATGGCACACCACGCCTTGGCGCAGATACTCATCCGCTTCGCGTACGCTGGGCACGCCTTTATTGGCTTCAACACCAATATTCAAGAGCGCCACACGCGGTGTCGCCACATCATCGATCACCCGCGCCATGATCGCGCCCATACGCGCAAAATCGACCAAATGACGAGCCTGGACACCGACGTTGGCACCCAGGTCGAGCAGATAACACTGCCCGCCGCCCTGAGTTGGCACCGCCGTGCTGATGGCGGGCCGGGCAATACCCTTGACCGTGCCCAATTCACGCCTTGACAACGCCATCAGCGCTCCAGTGTTCCCCGCACTGACGCAGGCATCCGCTTGGCCGTCGCGAACACTCGCGATGGCACCGAGCATGCTCGACCCATTGGCCTCACGCATAGCATTCGCTACCCGCATGGCCTGCGAAATGACACGCGGCGCGTGCTGCAGGACGAGACGGGAGCGATAGCCGGAAAGGCGTTTGGGAAGGGACTCTAGCTCGGCCTCCAAAGCGTCGCGAGGGCCGTGCATCTCAATCTCAAGATTCGAGTGCATGGCAAGCGCCTGGAGAGAGCCGATGACGGTGGCGCGGGGACCCAGGTCCCCGCCCATCGCATCGATAGCGATTCGCACGGTCACGTGCGCGTCGACGACGTCTTAAACGTCGAAGACCTTGCGGCCACGGTAGAAGCCATCGGACGCCACGTGGTGACGACGATGCGTAGTACCGGTTTCCTTGTCTTGAGACAGGGTCGGTGCGCTCAACGCATCGTGACTACGACGCATGCCACGCTTGGAACGGCTCTTGCGGACTTTTTGAACTGCCATGGGTTACACTCCAGAGTGTCAACGATGATTCAAAGTTTGCCTTTCAAGTTACGCAGCACCTCGAAAGGGCTTGCAGGACGCTGTTCCGATACCTCGGTATCAGCGCCGCTTTCCAGCTGGTCGCGCGAAACGGCGCAATCCGCCTCGTCATGATAAACCACCTGCGGCAGGCTGAGGATGAGCTCATCCTCAACGACCGGCAGAAGATTCAGCTGTTCGTTTTCCACCAAGACCGGTTCGTAATCGCTCGGCAACTCGCCCGCCAGGCTATCATCAGTGACAAGACCCAACAGAAAGCGACTCTCCAGCGTCACCGGCATGAACTCCAGACAGCGTCTGCAAGGCACCTGCACATGCGCCAGGAGATGACCGTCCATGAGGCGCCGCCCTTGCGTATCGATATCGAAACTCAGGCGTACCTCGCAGTCACCCTGCTGCGCGCCGATCTCTTCGCCAAGACGCTGCATCGCATCAAGCGCCGCTAGCCCTTCGAGACGTTCGCGATTGGCAGCGAGCTTGTAAGGCTCGACCTGCTTGGGGAGTCGTGTGGTTAACATAGGCGCGCAATAATAGGGACTTGCCCCGACGCTGTCAAAACAAGCGCACTGTACAGAACCGACTGGACGCGACAGACTGCGAATTGATACGCCAACCCGCCATCTTTTTTCCAGGAGACGCCATGACTCGTCTTGTCCTCGCTTCCGGCTCCCGTTGGCGCCGCCAGCTTCTCGACCGTCTCGAACTGCCTTATGCGTGGGCCTCGCCGGATATCGATGAAACCCCTTACCCTCGCGAATCACCCCAGGCTCTGGTGCATCGCCTCGCACTAGGCAAGGCCACGGCACTCGCCGGCGAATATCCCGAACACTTGATCATCGGCTCGGATCAGGTCTGCCTGTTCGATGGTGAGATACTCGGCAAACCTGGCGACATGGCCACCGCCCGCGCCAACCTGCGCCGCTTTTCGGGCCGACATGTTCGCTTTCTAACCGGCATCGCCCTGATCGATACCGCCCACGCGCGCCATTGGGTCGATCATGAACGTTACGATGTCGTATTTCGCGAACTCAGCGACACCCAGATCGAGCGTTACGTCGAGAAGGAGCGCCCACTGGATAGTGCCGGCAGCTTTCGTATGGAAGGGTTGGGCATCACTCTCTTCGAACGCCTCGAAGGTCGTGACCCCAACACCCTGATCGGCCTGCCGCTGATACGCCTGTGTGAAATGCTGCGCGAGGCCGGTCTCGACCCACTGGGCTGATACCGGCTTGGCGCCGTATTGCACCTGGCCGTCATTGCACCTGATAGCGCACGGGCGACGCGTTGCTGGAGATCCCAGCCCACTCGGCCGCGACACGCCCCAACTGACGTGACAAGCGACTCAAGGGATCGAGCGCCGGCGTATAATCATGCAGTTGCACATCATCGAAGCGCTCCCGAGACAACCCATCGAGACTCTCCAAGCCGTCGATCAGCCCCAAGTCGAGCGCTTGCTCCCCGGTCCAGACCAGGCCGGAAAAGAGCCTAGGATCGTCGGCCAAACGTGCGCCGCGCCCGTCCTTGACGTCTTCGATGAATTGACGGTGAGTGGTGTCCAACACGTCTTGCCAGAAATCTCGCTGCTCATCGCGCATCGGGGAGAAGGGATCGAGAAACGCCTTGTTGTCGCCGGCGGTAAAGACCCGGCGCTCGATTCCCAGCTTATCGATGGCCTCCTGCATCCCGAAGCCGGAATAAATGACGCCGATGGAGCCCACCAGGCTCGCCGGGGCGGCATAGATATCGTCCGCCGCCGACGCTATGTAATAGGCACCGCTAGCGCCGATATCCTCGATCACTGCCACGACCGGCTTGTCGCCTTTTTTCGTCAAACGGCGCACTTCATCATATACGCGCTGTGATTGCACTGGGCTGCCACCGGGGCTATTGATATGCAGCACCACCGCCCGTGACGACGGCGCTTTCCATGCGGCACGCAGCCCTTCGATGATGCGCTCGGCACTGGCCTCCCCATCGGCATCGATGACACCGTCGACCTCGACGACGCCCAGATGGGGTGCACCGACACCACCGGCCATGTCGCGATCGGTGAAGAATAACGCATACGCTGTCATCGCTAGCGACGACGCAATCAGCAGCACGACCACTAGACGAAAGAATAGCTTCCAGCGCCGTGAACGCCGCTGCTCGACGAGCACGCCGTCGATCCAGCGGTCGAGCATGCGCTGTTCGCGCAGGCGCCGCAGCTCACGCAAGCGGTCGGGGTCGCTTATCGCCTCTTCGTCAGACTCGTCGGCCTGGTTGCGTTCGCGCGACGCGCGCCCGACAGCGGGGCCCTGCGTCCAAGCGTCCTCGCGTTTATCGTCACTCATGAGATTTCGCTCCGACGCCCGATGCACTGTCCTGCATCGGGTACATCATCGTGGTGATCCACATACAACCAATCCATCAGCGCCGTGAACGTATCGGCCATCAACACAGGTTCGCTACGCGCCAGGCGCTCGCGGGCATGAACGCCGTAGGTCACCGCCACGCGGTCCATACCCAATGCCCGTGCCATTTCCATGTCGTATTCGGTATCCCCGACCATCAACGCCTCCTCCGGCGCCAAGTCCGTCTCGGCCAGCAATTCCTCCAGCATGCGAGGGTGCGGCTTGGACAACGTTTCATCGGCCGTACGGCTAGCGTGGAACCATTCACCACTGCCTGTGCTCGTGAAAATGCGATCCAGACCACGGCGGCTCTTGCCGGTCGCCACTGCCAATCGCAGGTTCGACTCGCCGCGTAGGCGTGTCATGCCGGATGCCACCCCATCAAAGAAGCGCATCGGCTCCCGCTCAGCGGCAACGAAGTGTGCCGCGTAACGCTCGCGCAAAAGCTCACGTTGCTCCGCGGCCATGCCCGGACATAGCTTGGCGATGGCCTCTGGAAGCCCCAGCCCAATAATGTCACGCACCTCCGCAGCCGACAGCGGTGTCCAGCCGATATCGTGCGCTGCTGCTTGCATGCAGGCGACGATTCGCGCCGCGGAATCCATCAAGGTGCCATCCCAATCGAAGATCACTAAACGATAGCGCAAACCACTCTCCCCTCATCGGCGTTATTCGAGGCCGCGCCCTCGCGACCCATTGGCCAATCAATTGGCACGGCGCGCTCTCGCCAACACCGCTTCGAGCGTTTCCCCCAACGGTGCCTTGACATGCACCGGGCGACCGCTCGAGGGTTCGGGAAAGGTCAAGGCATGGGAATGCAAAAACAAGCGATCGAGTTTCAACTCACGCGCCAAACGCGCACCCTCGCGAGTACCGTACTTGTCGTCACCCAACAGTGCATGGCCAGCATGCCCAGCATGCACGCGAATCTGGTGCGTGCGTCCGGTCACCGGCTCGGCCTCGATCAGCGTGACACGCGAGAACGCCTCGCGCACAGCGAAACGTGTGCGTGACACCTTACCCTGGTTATCGACACGCACACGTCGCTCGCCGTTGCCCGCATTGAAGCGATCGAGCCGGGCGCTGACGAACTCGCGCCGCGTCGGCCAGCGCCCCTGAACCAAGGCCAGATACTGTTTGTCCATCTGATGTGCCTTGAGCGACTGATTCAAGGTCACCAGCGCCTCGCGAGACTTGGCCAACAACAGGCAGCCGGAGGTATCACGATCCAGGCGATGTACCAGTTCCAGGAAATCGAGATCGTCACGCACCTGGCGCAGCGCCTCGATCAACCCAATCTTCACACCACTGCCACCATGCACGGCGAGCCCGGCCGGCTTGTTGAGCACCAACCAGTCAGGGCCCTCGACCAGCACGCTGCCCGCCAGAAGATTGCGCAGCCCATCGCTGACTTCGCGCACGGCTTCTTCGGGCGCCAGACGTAACGGCGGTATGCGCACCATATCACCCAGCACCAGGCGGTAGTCCGCCTTTACCCGCTTCTTGTTGACGCGAATCTCACCCTTGCGCACGATGCGGTAGATCAAGGATTTGGGCGCCCCCTTGAGCCGCGTACGCAAGAAATTGTCGATACGCTGTCCGACCTGCCCTTCGCTTATTTCCACCCACTGTACGTCGCGGCCCTCGGCCATGCGCACCCTCTCCTTTACGAATCCCCACCGAATTGTCGCCACTTGACGCCGGCCAACATTCTACCGCAGCGAGACCGACTTGACGCCAATTGCTGCGTTATCGCTTTACTGTTATATTCGAGGCTCGTTCAAATGGGCATCAAGCGCCCGTCAGTTGCGCCTGCTTTGCAGACACGCAGGCCCGAACGAAGAACATGACATCCCCGCTGGCGAAGACATCATCGCCACACTAGGGGAAACGAAACGTTTGGAACGCCATGCCCGCCAGGGGCGCACGATATGTTCTGCGCCACCACACGGGGTGACATAAACACCGTGCCGGGGCCGGCGTCGCCGAATCGACTTATTGCTAGCTGTCTGGTGGATGACCGCAGGGCCGGACGGGCACACTCCCGCCGGGACACGTCCTGCCTCCGCCGCGTACTCAACATGCTCTTACAGTGTTCAGGGATGTATACGACAGGATCGATACGAACGGGATAACGAAGTTGAACACCCCTCGAAGCGCTGGCGGGCCCCCTCGTCCACCGCATTCGGCGGCCATCATCACGCGCATCGTCCCCGCCGGGCGATGACGACCGTTGGTATGCCTGTCTTGTCGTCCACGACCCTCTGGGTCGCCAAGACATCGTCACGACATGCACTGAGCACAAGCATGCAAGCAAACGATTCGACGCGTCGTTGCCACGCCTTGTCGTTAGACCGGCACGCCTAGTCAGTGAGACTTGCATGAAACGAATGCTCATCAATGCGACACAGCCCGAAGAGCTGCGCGTCGCGCTCGTCGATGGACAACGCCTGTATGACCTGGACATCGAATCCGGTGCCCGGGAACAGAAAAAAGCCAACATCTACCGTGGCCGCATCACGCGTATCGAGCCCAGTCTCGAGGCAGCCTTCGTCGATTTCGGTGCCGAGCGCCACGGTTTCCTCCCGCTCAAGGAAATTTCGCGGGAGTACTTCACCAAAGAACCTTCCGGGCGTCCCAATATCAAGGAAGTCCTCAAGGAAGGTCAGGAAGTCATCGTCCAGGTCGATAAGGAAGAACGCGGCAACAAAGGCGCCGCGCTGACCACCTTCATCAGCCTGGCCGGGCGTTTTCTCGTACTGATGCCCAACAATCCCCGCGCCGGCGGCATCTCGCGGCGCATCGAGGGCGACGACCGCGCACAGCTCAAGGATGCCATGGGCCAGCTCACCGTTCCCGATAAGATGGGCGTCATCGTGCGCACCGCCGGGATCGGGCGTTCCTCCGAGGAACTCCAGTGGGACATGGATTACCTCGTGCAGGTATGGGAAGCGATTACCGAGGAGGCCGGCAAGCGTAGCGCGCCCTTCCTCATCTACCGCGAGTCCAACGTCATCATCCGCGCCATGCGCGATTACCTGCGCCACGATATCGGCGAGGTTTTGATCGACAGTCCCGAGGTACACGAGGAAGCCCTGCATTTTATCCGCCAGGTCATGCCCTCCTATCAGAACAAGATCAAGCTCTACGCTGACGACGTTCCGCTGTTCTCGCGCTTCCAGATCGAGTCGCAGATCGAGACCGCCTATCAGCGTGAAGTCAAGCTGCCCTCCGGCGGCGCCGTGGTCATCGACCACACCGAAGCCCTGGTGTCCATCGACATCAACTCGGCACGCGCCACGCGCGGCAGCGACATCGAGGAAACTGCGCTACAGACCAATCTCGAAGCCTCCGACGAAATCGCACGGCAACTGCGGCTTCGCGACATCGGCGGCCTAGTGGTCATCGACTTCATCGACATGACGCCGGCCAAGAATCAGCGCGAAGTGGAAAACCGTGTCCGCGATGCACTCAAGCTCGATCGCGCTCGCGTGCAGATCGGACGCATCTCGCGTTTCGGTCTGATGGAAATGTCGCGCCAGCGCCTGCGGCCCTCGCTCGGCGAAACCAGTGGCGTGGTCTGCCCGCGTTGCAACGGTCAAGGCACCATCCGCGATGTACGCTCCATCTCGCTGTCCATCATGCGCCTCATCGAAGAAGAGGCCATGAAGGAGCGCAGCTCGCAGATTCGCGCGGTTCTCCCGGTACCGGTGGCAACCTATCTGCTCAACGAAAAGCGCAGCGTGCTCAACGACATCGAGCAGCGGCAAGGCGTCCAGGTCGTGCTCTTGCCCAACCCTGACATGGATACGCCGCATTACGACATGCAGCGTCTGCGCGACGATCAAGTCAATGAAGAAGACGGCCAGCGTTCGAGCTTCGAATTAGCCACCGAAACCGAGCTGACGCAGGAACCCGACCCGGCGCTCGAAAAACCGGTGCAGCGCGCAGAAGCGGCGGTCAAGAGCATTGCGCACAACGCTCCGGCACCTACCTCGCTGCAGACCGATGCCGAGCCTCAGGACAAGTCGAGCGCAGCGAGCTCTACATCGAGCGCCGCCACGACGCCTGCAACAGCCCCCGAAGGTGGGCTTTTCTCACGCATGGTGAAGGGACTCGGCAAGCTGCTCAATGGCGATGACAGCGCCGCCTCGTCACAGGGCGCCTCGTCACAGAGTGCCGTGTCCGGCGCCGAGTCGCCCAAGCGCGCGGCCAGCAAGTCTACGACGGACTCCTCGCAGCAACGCAACCGTAACGGCAACAACCAAGCGGGACGTTCTGACGACAAGAAAACCGCCGACAAGCAGCAGCGTCAGACGTCACGCGACACCGACGATACGCGCCGCGATACAGCGTCCAGCAATAGCAACAACGCTGGTAACAACGCCCGCAATGGCAATAATAACCGCCGGCGTCGCAATGGCGAGGAATCGCAAGAGCGCCAGGCATCGCGCAACGAAGGCCGTCGCGAGGAGAGCAATAACTCGCAATCCAACCGTAATTCGCGGCCTTCGCGTGGCTCCGGCAAGTCGAACAATGCCGAACGTAGCGAAAACGCCAGTAATGGCGACAACGCGAAGCAGGACACTCGTAACGACGGTCGCAACGAAGCGCGTAACGCCGGTAAATCCAATAAGTCCCGCGCGGACAACAAGGACGCCAAGGCCAATAAGCCCAAGTCGGAGTCTGCATCACAAGCGACGCCCGATGACAAGGCCACGGCCTCTCCAGCACAAGACGAAACGCCGAAGGCAGACAGCAAGCCGAAGCGCACGCGCAATAACCCGCGCCGGCGCAGCCGCAAGCATGCCGTGAATCCGCAATCCGTCGCCGAGCAGGAAAAACTGCAAGCCCAGCAGCAAGAAGCAGCAAGCGAACCGGCGCAAGACGTCCAAGGTGAAACCGCCAGCGCCGCGCCCTCGCCCGCCAAGCCGGCAGAAGACAAAGCGAGTGCCACGCCGAGCGAGACGGCATCATCCACCGTGACCGAAACGACGTCCGAGGCGACGACATCGCCCAGCGAGACGCAGCCGCGCACGGATACGGATGATAGCGCCCAAGCGGATAAATCCCGCAAGAATGCGGCAACGCCATCGCGCCCGACCGAAGCACCGGTGGAGAGCAGCACTACCGAGGCGCCGCAAGACGTAGCAGCGCAGACGCCTGAAGCGGATAGCACCGAACGTCCCGCCGCCCAGGCGACGTCGGAAGATGCTCTCACTGATGACGCTTCACAAACGTCCGCTGACGACTCTTCACAAGCACCTGCTGATGGCTCTTCACAAGCACCTGCTGATGGCTCTTCACAAGCGCCCGCTGACGACTCTCCGGCACAGGCACCGACGCAAGCCGCTCCAGAGGATGCCGACGAGACCGTCGAAGCAGCTCCCAAGGAGGCAGACCTCAAAGAGGCAGATCTCACAGAGAAAAGCGGCACAGCTTCTCCGGCCGAGAAGCACGCCCCGCAGGCTAGCGACGCATCGGCCGCGAACGAGAAATCCGAGCCGTCTACGCCCACCGAGCCCCTTGCGGCTCAGGCGAGCGATGACAAGCCGGCCAACGATGACGTGACGTCGTCCTCGCAGATAGAAGACGATAACGACGCTACTACCGATACGATCGCCGCGACAACGTCCAAGGATAGCGCCGAAGCAGAGGTCAGCTCGGCTTCGACCCCGACGCCCACACCGGCGCCCGAGGTTGAAACGCCGGCCGCAACCGACGCACCGGCCAGCACCGAGGAAACACCTACGACCCCGGCCGAGGCTCCGGCACCGACAGCCACACCTCGCGCCGAGGAAACATCCGCTCCGGCAGCCACTACCACGGTAGCGTCGCAAGCGCCCCAGGAATCGGCCACACCGCGTCAGCGTCGTCGTGCCCACAACGACCCACGCGAACAGCGCCATCGTCTCCAGGAAAATCTCTTCCGCGGCGACGACAACGCCTAAGCCCCAAGGCGGCCGAGTCGGCCGCCTTCCAGACATAAAAAAACGCCTGAAGGAGCGATCCTTCAGGCGTTTTTTATGGTCGGCTCACCTTGGGCGAACGCAGGCGGACCCAGCTACCCCATCAGGCGCGGCTCTCGCTCCAGCATCACCCCAAATACCTGATGGACTGTATCGCCAATATGATCGGCCAGTGCCAACAGTTCCTGCCTGTCGCCACCACCGAAGTGCACCAGCACCAAGGCCTGGCGTTCATGCACACCAAAAGCGCCCCAGCGCGTCCCTTTGAAGCCACAACGCTCGATCAACCATCCCGCGGCCAGCTTGACGCTTCCATCCGGTTGCGGAAAATGCGGCATCGCAGGATATTCTCGCAGAAGACGCTCGGCTTGGGTCGCCTCGAGCACAGGGTTGGTAAAAAAGCTGCCGGCGTTGCCCAGCACGGCGGGATCGGGCAATTTCTCACGTCTTACGGCACACACAGCATCAAAGATCTCTCGCACTTCGGGATGCACCGAGACACGCTTGGCGAGATCGCCGTAGCCCAAGCGAGGCGAAGGACTCCGCGACAGCCTCAGCACCACCTGCGTTACCACGACACGCCCCGCCAAGGCGCGTTTGAAAATACTGTCGCGGTAGGCGAATTCACAATCATCGCGCGAGAAAACGGCTTCGCGGCCATCATTACAGTGCGTGACATGGACCGCCTCCAGCACGTCGGCAAGCTCGACGCCGTAGGCGCCGATATTCTGGATCGGTGCGGCGCCGACATGGCCGGGAATCAACGCCAGGTTTTCGATGCCCCACCAGCCGCGTTCGACGCATGCCGTGACAAGATCGTGCCAGGACAATCCTGCCTGCACGTATACGAGAATCGTCTGGTCGTCGCTTTCTTCCCACCACCAATCGTCACACGCCACCTGTAAGGTCACCCCCGAGAGACGCGGCGCCAAGATCAGATTGCTGGCGCCGCCCACGATGTTGAGCGGCGCCGCATCATCCGCTGCCATGACCAGCGCATTGCGTATCTCGTCGTGCGTGGTGGCCACGATGAAACGCTCCGCACGACAGGGCAACCCTAGCGTATTATCGAGTGTCGCGGCCTTAGCGAGCGCCATCGCCAGGCTCCGAACGCTGCACTTCAAGGCGTTGACGACAGGTCTCGATCAGGCCGTCGGCAGCCTGCTCGATCAAGGCGAACACATTGGCAAAACCATCCCCCGCTCCGTAATACGGATCCGGCACCGAGCGTCCGGGGGTCCCTGCAAAATCCAGCAGCAGACCGAGATGCGCCTGACAGTCGGCAGGCGCCATACGTCGCATATGAGCTAGGTTGTCGGCGTCCATGGCCAGCAGGTAATCGAACGCATGGAAGTCGTCGATACGGAGCTGGCGCGCGCATAGCGAGGCGATGTCGATGCCTCGTGCCCGCGCTTCCTCCTGAGCTCGCGGATCGGGCGACTCCCCCACATGCCAGCGCCCGGTGCCGCAGGAATCGAGCGCCACGGCCTCCGCGAGGCCTGCCGCATGCAAACGCGCCCTGACAATGCCTTCGGCAGTGGGCGAGCGGCATATATTGCCCAGACACACGAAGAGAATACGGATCATGTCGCGCTCTCCTCCTCGATGATCAGGCGACGCACCCGGTCAAGGTCCTCCTGCGTATCGACCCCCGCCGGATGGGCTTCGCTGGCCAGCGCCACCTGAATGCGATGCCCATGATGCATGGCACGCAATTGCTCGAGCTGTTCCAACTGCTCGAGCGGCGATGGCAGCCAGTCCACATACTCGGCCAGGAAACCGGCTCGGTACGCATAGAGCCCGATATGGCGCAGCCAGGCATCGGTCTCGAGATGCTCGGGACGCTGGGCGAAGCCCTCTCGGTCCCAGGGCACCGGCGCCCGGGAAAAATACAGGGCGCGCCCGTATAGATCGCGCACTACCTTGACCACGTTGGGATTGAACAAGGTTTCGACGTTGCCGATGGGCTCCGCCAGAGTGGCGATCGAGGCACTCGCATCGTCGGCGAGACGTCGTGCCACCTGGTCGATCAGCGACGCCGGAATGAGCGGCTCATCGCCTTGCACGTTGACCACGATGGTATCGGCATCCAAGCCAAGGCGTACCGCGACTTCGGCGAGACGGTCGGTACCGGAGGGATGATCGCGCTCAGTCAGCATGACCTCGGCCTCATAGGGCCGCATGGCCGACTCGATACGCTCATCATCGGTGGCCACTACTACACGCGTGGCCCCGCTTTGGCAGGCGCGTCGCCATACGCGCGCGATCATGGGCTCGCCGTGGATATCCAACAGGGGCTTGCCCGGTAGACGCGACGAGTCATAGCGCGCCGGTATCACCACGACCACCTCATTCATGTCGCGTCATCCCGTGCTTCTCCGGCGCTGCTACGGGTCTTGGCCAGCTTCTCGTCAGCGTCCATGCGGCGCGCTTGTTCTGCCAGCATCACCGGGATTTCGTCTTCCACGGGATATGCCAGGCCATCGAAGTAACACTTGAGCTCACCGCGCTCGCGGTCGTACTTGAGCTTGCCCTGACAGTGTGGGCACACCAGCATTGCCAGCATTTGCTTATCCATGGTTCACCTCTCGGTCAGCGCCGCCAAGCGGCCTTCTAGCCAGGTCATCAGCGCCGGATCGGGATGCGCTTCGACATCCAGTACCCAGCACCGTTCGTGCGCGAAAGGACGACATTTGACCGCATCCTTGGCCGTCATGACCACCGGACGATTGTCGGAAAATTGCAGGTCGGCGGCGTCGAAACGATGATGATCGGCCAACGGACAAGGATCGAATTCGACGTTCAGTCCCGCTAGCGTCTCGAAGAAACGCGATGGATGACCGATCCCCGCCAGCGCATGCACGCGCCCATTGAACGGCCGCCCCTCGATGGGGTAGCAAACGTCATCGATCAAATGACGCCAACGCGACGGCTTCAGATGCATGCTGTAGTGAGGCACCGGCAAGTCCTGCTGCAGGGGGCCATTGCCGATGACTGCGTCCACGTCTTCCAACCGAGAAAGCGGTTCGCGCAGCGGTCCCGCGGGCAGACAGCGACCATTGCCGAAGCCGCGCGCGCCATCCACCACCACGAGTTCGATATCGCGCCCCATGGCCAGATGCTGCAGCCCATCATCGGACAGCAGGATGTCACAACCGGCGGCGACCAGCTTGCGCGCGGCGCGCGGGCGGTCGGGGTCGACCGCGACGGGCAGTCCTGTCTGCGCCGCGAGCATGACCGGTTCGTCACCTGCTTCCGCAGGCGATGTTTCCGGCGTCACGTACAGCGGATAGCGACGTGCGTGCCCACCATAGCCACGCGACACGATACCCGGTCGCCAGCCACGCTCGGTAAGCCAACGCGCCATCCATGCCACCAAGGGTGATTTGCCGGTTCCTCCCACGGAAAGATTGCCGATCACGATCAACGGCACTGGGGGTTCCCAGACCGTCTTCGTGCCACGCTGATAGGCCCTGCGTCGCGCCCCCATGGCCGAAGCATACAGCCCCGCCAAAGGACGCAACGGCATGAGCCAGGCCGCGTCACGGTACCAGGCATCCTGCAAGCGACTCACTCGGCCTCCTGGAATTGCAGTTGGTGAAGCGCGGCATAGGCGCCATCCTGCGCCAGCAATTCGGTATGCGTGCCACTTTCAATGATCTCGCCCTGCTCCATGACCAGAATACGGTCGGCACGCTCGATGGTCGACAAGCGATGAGCAATGACAAAGGTCGTGCGTCCGCGGCACACCGTTTCCAACGCTTGCTGAATATAACGCTCGGACTCGGTATCCAGCGCCGAGGTGGCCTCGTCGAGCACCAGCACAGGGGCATCCTTGAAAATCGCCCGCGCGATGGCTAGACGCTGCCGCTGGCCGCCGGACAGCATCACCCCGTTATCGCCGACGACGGTTTCATAGCCATTGGGCAAACGCTCGATGAACTCATGCGCATAGGCGGCGCGGGCAGCGCGCTCGACGGCTTCCCGGTCGGATTCGGGGTGTCCGTATGCAATATTGGCACCGATGGTAGTGTTGAAAAGCGTTACCTGCTGGGAGACCAGCGCGATGCGCTGACGCAGCGGCGATAGCGAGTAGCTCTGGATGTCCACGTCATCCAACATCACTCGTCCCTCAGTGGGGCGATAAAAGCGTGGCAACAAGCTCACCAGGGTCGACTTGCCACTGCCGGAACGGCCCACGATAGCGACCATCTCTCCAGCGGGTATATCCAGATCGATGCCTTTGAGCACCTCGCCCTGGTCCTCGCCATAGTGAAAGCGAACACCCTCGAAACGCACACGTCCGTCGATGCGCGTCGGCACATAGGTGCCCTCGTCGACTTCGGGCGGTTGCTCGAGAAGGCCGAACAACTCCTGCGAGGCCGACAGCCCCTTCTGGATCGTGCTATTGACCTCGGTGAGCTGCCGCACCGGCTTGGCCATCAGCGACGCAGCGGTGATGAAGGCCACGAACTCGCCCGGCGTCATCGAGGCCATCAAGGCCGGCGACATCGCCAGCCATACCAATCCCGCCAGCGAAAGCGCCACCAATAACTGGATGACCGGCGTGCTGACGGCCTTGGTCAACGCCACCTTCATACTCTGTTCGCGGTTGTAATCACTGGCCTTAGCGAAACGCGCCTTTTCATAGCCTTCGGCGCCGTGAGTACGTACCACACGATAACCCGATAGCGCCTCGGAAGCGACGTGGGTGACATCGCCCATCGAGTTCTGAATACGCCGAGACAAGCGCCGGAAGCGCTTGCTAGTGTAACTGACCACAAGGCCAATCAACGGTGTAACGGCCAAGAAGATCAACGTCAGCATCCAGTTGGTCCAGAGGAGGTAACTGACCAGGCCGATCACGAACAGGCCTTCACGCAGAATGATGGTAATGGCGTTGGTCGCCGCACCGGTCACCTGTTCGACATGATAAGTGACGCGTGACAGCAGATGGCCGCTGGAGTGCATGTCGAAAAAACGCCCCGGCAGGCTCAACATGTGGTTGAACACTTCGCAGCGCAACGCATGGACCACATTACGGGCCACATCGCTCATATAATAGGTGCCCAGGAATGTCCCCACGCCCCGTGCCGCGAACATGCCGATCACGAATAGGGGCAACATCAGGCGAAAAGCCGCATCGGGATTCTGGATGCCATCGATCAAGCGCTTCATCATCTCCGCCAACGCGGTGCTCGAGGCCGCATAGATAGCGTACCCCACCACGGCAGCCATGAATGCCTTCCAATGCGGTTTAACGTATCCCAGCAAGCGACGGTAAAGGGACCAACTGGTAGCGTTTCTCACGGCGTCTCCGCTGGTTGAGAGGCTTGCTCACCCCACTCAAGGGGCAACTACTGAATTAGGCAATACGATACACACGTATCAATCGCCGGATTCTACCCCAATGCACGCCCCTTCGACACCGCCGGGCGGGCGCGCTGGATGCATGCGCGGCGCCGGTACGCCCAGCGTGAAACGCAACGCACCGTCCGTGGCGGTATTCCATAAGCAGCTGCCGGCGCGACGAAAACGGCGCACCACCTCGGGATGCGGATGCCCATGCGCATTGTCCCGGCCGGCACTAAAGATGACGTGCTCCGGCCGGGTGCGGGCTACGAACACCTGCGAGGAACTCGTACGACTGCCATGATGCCCTGCAACCAGAACAGTCAACGGGGATTCGAGCCCTGCAAGCAAGCGCCTTTCGACGAAGCCCCCCGCGTCCCCCATGATCAACAAGCGCTGCTCGCCAGCCGTCACCTGCAATACGCACGAACGATCATTGTCGGAGCGCGTTACGTCATCCGCCACGGGCGATAGAAATCGGTAGTCGACGCCATCTCGCCGCCACCCCACCCCCCGGCGACATGCCCGTGTGGCGATGCCTACCGACATATCTGGCGGCCCCCACCAACGCGCGACATGATGCATCTCATCAATCGTTCCCACCCCACCGGCATGATCGCGATCGCTATGACTGACGATGATATCGTCGAAGTGCCGCCCCGGTGGCCATAGTGACTCAGCGGGGGTAAACCCCGAGCCATAGCGCGGCCCGGTATCGAACAGTAAATGCTGCGTGGCACTACGCAGCTCGACCAACTGCCCCTGCCCCACATCGTGAACGGTGACTACGACCCGCCCCGGTGCAATACCCGGCGGACGCAGAGTAAACGCCAGGGCAAAAAGGCTTACCGAGGCCCACAGGCGTAGATACCCCACCAAACCAGGGATCAGCCATACCGCGCCCAATGCGGCCAATATCAACGCCAGCGGCCATGTCTCCCATATCGGCGGTGACCACACAGGCAACCATGCGGCAGCCAGCGTCAGTCCTTTCCAGACGCCCTGAGCGAGTCCATCGAACATCCCCCAGGGGATCATCGCCAAACTCGGCGACCAAGCCAGCGCCCAGCCCAGCAGGCCCAGCGGCACCATGATACTGCCGACCAGTGGCACCGCCAGCAGATTGATCAACGGCCCTACCGGCGCCAGCCGCTCGAAACCGACCAGCACGGCGGCGGCCATGAAAGGTGCCAGCAAGCATTGCGAGCGTCCCAATGCCCATAGCCATCCCTTCACCCCACGCGGGGCGGGGCGTCCCTGCCATGCAGCGATCAACACGCCCACCGCCAGAAATGATAGCCACAGCCCGGGGCGCCACACCGTAAGAGGATCACTAACCACGATCACTAACAAGGCCAGCCACCAAGCCTGCCAGGGCCCGGGGGCGTGACGTCCGCTGGCCACCCACAGTCCCAGCAAGGCCATTACCGTGGCGCGTAGCGCAGGCGGTTCGAACCCCGCCATGCCCGCATATGCCAGAGTCGCACCCCCCGCCAACCACCATGGCCAAGTCGCAAGGCGCCAATGCCCTGGTGTCACGCCTCGCGCTAGCAGGCGCAGCAACACCAGCGCCACGCTTGCCACCAAGCCGACATGCAACCCGGATATGACCATCAGGTGCGTGGTGCCGGTCGCGTTGAGCAAGTCCCAGTCGTCTTGCGTCAGACGCCCGCTCGCGCCCAGAGTAAGCGCCGCCAACCAGCGAGTAGCAAGCTCGGACAACCCCTGTGTATCCAGAAATGCCAAGCCGGCATCGCGCATATTCGAAGACGCGGCACTCAAACGCTGTGTCACGGACGAATCACGCACATACCCCGTCGCTTGGATGCCCTCGCGCCATAGCCAGGCCGCGTAATCGAAGCCATAACCATTGGCAAACCCCTGCGGCGGACGCAGACGCACGCGCCATCGCCAACGGTCACCGACCTGCAAGGGCGGCGCGTCGTACCAGGACAATCGCACCCGTGAAAGCGAATCGCATGATGGTAAATCGGTCTCTTGAGGCACGCAGTGCGTGACCGCGATGCGCATGCGTGTCAGCCCTTGGCCTTCACTTATCTGCGTCACCTGACCGGCAAGCGTGACGTCCTGCCGCGACAAGCCCTCGGGCAACGTGCCGACGCGCTGTTCGGTGACCTGCCACGCGCATAACCCCGCCACGACGAGCATCGCAAGCCACCGCCATCGGCCGCGTGCCACAGCCAACAGGACAGCCATCCCCCATATGCAGACACCACCGGCCAATCCCCACCAACCCCAGACGCTGCCGGCGAGTGCCGCCAGGGCCAGCGGCATCGCCCATCCCAGGTTCATTCACCATCCTTTTCTTAGCTAATGACGATATATCATCGACTGCTGCGCGCTCGCGCGCAACGATAGCGAGAGCCCAGGGTTGTATGGATAATGAATCGACACTTCGCTAGCTCGTGGATCATGCCCCGCCGACTTCTGCAGCGTTACATGCCCCGGCCGGAAACGCTGAAACGCCAGAAATCGCTGCGTTTCATGCACCACCTGCTGGGCGACCCGTCCCTATGGATGCTGTCGCGCCGTAGCGTAGGCAATGCTTTCATGGTGGGTCTTTTCGTTGCGCTACTACCGATCCCCTTACAAATGGTCGTCGCTGCCTTCGGCGCTTGGCTGCTGCGCTGTAACCTGCCATTGTCGGTTAGCCTCGTCTGGCTGACCAACCCACTCACCATACCGGTGATTTTCTACTTTAATTACCGTGTCGGTGCATGGCTGCTCGACTCGCCCGCGCGCCACATGCCCGACAGGCTGTCGACGGCGTGGATTGCCGAGAAAATGGCAGATATCTTGCCCGCCTTGCTGACGGGCTCGCTCGTGGTGGCGATCATCGTCGGCTTGCTCAGCAACCTGGTCATCCGACTGATCTGGCGTTGGCAGGTGGCCCGAAGCTGGAAACGCCGCGCACGACGGCGCCGCCAGCGTCAGACGTAACGTTCTTACTCAGGCCGCGCTCAAGCGCCCCTGATCAAGGCGCATCACGCGGTCTTGGTGGGCGGCGAGGCCAGTGTCGTGAGTGACGATGATGAAGGCGCAGGCGCTATGTGCGGCAAGACTATCCATCAGCGACAGAATATTGCCCGCCGTGGTCTGATCAAGATTACCGGTCGGCTCGTCCATCAGCACCAGGCTGGGATCAGTCACCAAGGCACGGGCTATCGCCACGCGTTGCCGCTCCCCGCCCGAGAGTTCGCCCGGTTTGTGCTCGCAACGCTCTGCCATGCCCACCCGGGACAGAATGTCACGCGCCTTTGCCTGCGCCTCCTGCCTTTTTTGCCCGCGAATGAGCAATGGCATGGCGACATTTTCCAGCGCCGAAAACTCTGCCAGCAGATGGTGGAACTGATACACGAAGCCGATGTGGCGATTGCGAAAGCCGCCCAATGCGGCTTCCCCCATTTCGGCCAGCGACTGACCGGCAACCCGCACATACCCCGCACTCGGGCGGTCGAGGCCACCCAAGAGGTTGAGCAATGTGGTCTTGCCTGATCCTGAGCTCCCCACTACGGCGACGCGCTCACCGGCACGCACTTCTAATTCCAGCGCATCAAGCACGGTGACGTCCTGCGGGCCCTCGCGATAAATACGCGTCAAACCATCGCACTGCAGCATGATCTCATTGTTGGCGAACGTGGAATTGCCATTCGATGCCATCGCGGTTTCCTCATTCATAACGCAATACCTCGGCCGGTTGAATACGCGCCGCACGCCAAGCGGGATACAGCGTCGACAGGAATGTCAGCACGAAAGCCGATCCTGCGATGATGCCCACGTCGCCCCACTGAAGTTGTGAGGGCAGGTAGCTGATGAAATAGACATTAGGATCCAGGAACTGGATACCCGTCAATGCCTCGAACCAGGCAATCAAGTCCGATACCGACAATGCCAGCACCACGCCGAGCACCACACCCACGACGGTACCAATGGTGCCGATCGCCATGCCCTGGACCATGAAGATACGCATGATGGTCCCCGGCTTGGCGCCGATGGTCCGCAAGATCGCGATGTCGGCGTGCTTGTCCGTCACCACCATGACCAGTGTGGAGACGATGTTAAACGCCGCCACGGCGATGATCACCATCAGCAACAACCCGATCATGCGCTTTTCCATCTGGATCGCCTGAAACAGATTGCCATGGGTATAGGTCCAATCGATCCCGCGGTAGCCACTGCCCAGATCGTCCACGATCGCATTGGTGACTGGCCCCGCCTGGAAGAGGTCATCAAGCTCCAGACGCAGGCCACCGACCGAATCTCCCAGGCGGCCCAGCTTCTGCATGTCCTTGATGTTGGCATAGGCCAGGTTGGCGTCGAGATCGGCGCCTATCTTGAAGATGCCGCTGACAGTGAAACGCTTAAGGCGCGGGAAGACGCCCCCCGGCGTGATCGACGCCTCGGGCACCAGTAATGTCACGCGGTCCCCCACGCCCACGCCAAGGTTGCGTGCCAACAAGTCACCCAGCACCACATGCCACTCGCCGGGCGCAAGATCGTCTAGCGTACCTCGCGTCATGTGCTCGTCGATGATCGATACCTTGCTTTCATAGCTCGGCTCGATCCCGTTGACCATGGCTCCCTGGGTGCGCCCCTCGGAGGAAAACATGCCTTGCTGTTGAACGAAGGGCGCCGCGCCGATGACGTGATCACGCTTCTCCAGGCGTTCGGCGAGCGTTTTCCAGTTGGTCATGCCCCCCTGGGCTTCGATCTTGGTATGCGGCACCATGCCCAGTATGCGTGTCCGCAATTCATGATCGAAACCGTTCATGACCGACAAGACGAGGATCAACACCGCCACGCCCAGCATCAAGCCCAGCATGGACGTCAGGGATATGAATGAAATGAAATGGTTGCGACGTTTCGCGCGTACATAGCGCAATCCGATAAGAAACGGCAAGCGATCCAGCATCGACATCGATTCCTTGGTATGAGCCGGGCTCATGGTACGTGTTTTTGCGTGCTCCTGCATGAGCCAATGACGGCGAAAAATCATTCGATGGCCTCATCATGGGCAGCGCCTGGTGATACTTGCATCCGTGTCGGCGAAGGCTAAAATGCCGCGGCCGCCGTCATCATCGACATGACACCGAGATCCTGCCACGGCGTCGTGTCTCAATCCCATAGGAGACCGCAATGCTCCCACGCCTGTTCCCCGAATGGCATCCCCAAGATGCCATTCAACTCACTTGGCCCAGTGCAGATAGCGATTGGGAGCCCCTGCTCGAGCGTATCGAAGCCTCTCTGGAAGCCTTGGTCGTAGCTATCACACGATACCAGCCCGTATTGGTTGTCGTCGCCGATGACGCAACACGCCAACGCCTCGATTCACGCTTTTCCCGCTTGGGCATTCATCCCAAGCAATGGCATCTCATCGAGGCCCCTTCGGACGATACTTGGACCCGAGATCATGGGCCGATTGCCATCGAACGCGACGGTAATGTCGTGCTACTCGATTATTGCTTCACGGGCTGGGGCGGCAAGTTCGCCGCCGAGCGCGATAACGCCTTGACAGCGGCTCTCTCGGATATCGGCATTTACGCTGCCCCGCGGGAGGCACGTGAGTTAGTCTTGGAAGGCGGCGCCATCGACGGCGATGGTGACGGCACGTTACTACTCACCGAAGCATGCCTGCTCAATCCCAACCGCAACCCACACCTGACGCGTGAAAACATCGAATCCGCATTGCGCGACGATATGGGCATCGAGCGTTGCCTATGGCTGACGCAGGGCTATCTCGAAGGTGACGATACCGATAGCCACATCGACACTCTGGCCCGGTTTTGCGATTCCGAGACCATCGCGTATGTGCGCTGCGAGGACCCTGACGACCCTCATTTCACCGCGTTGGCGCAGATGGAAAGCGAACTCAAGGCCTTTCAGCGCGCCGATGGCGGGCCTTACCGTCTTATTCCCCTGCCCTTGCCCCGCGCATGCTATGACCCCGATGATGGCCACCGCCTGCCCGCTACCTATGCCAACTTTCTGATCATCAACGGTGCGGTTCTCGTGCCCACCTATGCCGATGGCGCCGATGGCGTGGCCCTGACGGCACTGGCCAGCGCGTTCCCCGGACGCGATATCATTCCCATCGACTGTCGTACCGTGATCCGCCAACATGGCAGCCTCCACTGTCTGACCATGCAGCTGCCACGCGGCGCTTTCTTCACCGCGTCCACCGACAGGACCAATGACAGCAGTGCCAACGATCGCAGTGCCAATGACAAGGAGTGACGCCATGTCCTCGACGCTCAAGGTAGGACTCGTTCAGCAACAAGCCTGGCCCGACAAGGCCCGTAGCCTGCAGGAAAGCGACGCTGGCATTCGTGAACTGGCAGGGAAAGGCGCCGAGTTGATTCTGCTCCAGGAACTACATGCCACGCATTACTTCTGCCAGACGGAAGACGACCGCCTGTTCGATCTCGCCGAACCGCTAGACGGTCCTAGTTCCCAGCATCTGGCCGCTCTCGCCGCCGAACTCGATATCGTACTCGTCGGCTCGCTTTTCGAGCGCCGTGCCGCCGGGCTCTATCACAACACGGCCGTGGTCTTCGATCGTCAGCGCGGTCGTGTCGGCCACTATCGCAAGATGCATATACCCGACGACCCGGGCTTTTACGAAAAATTCTATTTCACGCCCGGCGATGCCGAAGAGGACGCCGGATTCGAGCCTATCGAGACATCTGTCGGCCGACTCGGCGTCTTGGTTTGTTGGGACCAGTGGTATCCAGAAGCTGCACGCTTGATGGCCTTGGCCGGCGCCGACCTGCTGCTCTACCCCACCGCCATCGGCTGGCACCCGCCCGACGACGATCCCGAGAAGCAACGGCAAAAGGACGCCTGGACGTTGATTCA
Organism: Chromohalobacter canadensis; assembly: GCF_029544075.1. GTDB lineage: Bacteria > Pseudomonadota > Gammaproteobacteria > Pseudomonadales > Halomonadaceae > Chromohalobacter > Chromohalobacter canadensis_A. The sequence continues at coordinate 116,611 of NZ_JAJQJH010000005.1, forward strand.
GCGCTCGCACGGGGTGGCCAATGGTCTGCCAGTGGTGGTCGCCAATCGCGTGGGCCATGAAGCCGACCCATCGAATGTAACATCGGGCATCGACTTCTGGGGCGGTAGTTTCATTTGCGGCCCACAGGGCGAGATATTGGCCCAGGCCGGCGATGACACGACACATCTACTGGTCGAACTCGACATGACACGTAGCGAACGAGTGCGGCGGGCCTGGCCCTATCTGCGTGACCGACGCGTCGATGCTTACGCCGATCTCACCAAGCGTTACCGTGATCGTTGAGTGGCGGGCCGCACTGGCCCGCCATCCATGGACGGGCGCTGGCCATATGCCATGATCGACATCGAATGCCTGGCATACTTGCCAAGGCGCGCTAAGCTTGCCACTATGTGGTCATTAAAATTTAGATAACGGTATAATAATGGAGCGGCAATACCACCTCCTAGCCCGGCTCGAGCACGACTTCGATCATGTAGTCGAAACCTGCGAGGCGCTCATGGGCCATGTCGAACACGCGCCCCCGAAGGGCTGGGTACTGGGCGAGATTCCCTTCAATATCGCGTGGCTACGCCATGCACTGCTCGACTTCTGGTATCAAGACGGCCAAGACGGTCGTGCGACGCGCAATTACATCGGCCTGATTGCCGCTGACTCCACGTTGCTGGCGTACGTTGCCGACATCAATCACGCCAAGCAAACCTTCGCGGCGACACTCGCCGAGATTCGCCAGGACGCACCGAGCTTGCTCCCCGAGATCAAGGCCGTGCTGCCCTTTCGTCATCCCACGCTGCACGATCATCTACGTGGCCAGGGGCTGGCACGTCTGCATCTCAAGCAATGCTGGCGCCACCTTCCCGTGGCGGACGCCCCGCTTTCGCGCGTGCGTCTCGCCTGGTATACCAGCGGGCGCTCCATCAAGCGACTGAGCGTGCGTGATGCTGAACGGCGGCTTTTGGAAATGGATACGGAAAGCCCACATATTCGCATCCAGCTACGCCATTTGGCAGACATCCCCGATGGCGAGCCATTGGCACAAGTACAAACCCAGGCCCCCGTCATGCGCGCCAACCTGTTCTTTCGCGAAGCGCTCGCGGATGGGCGCATGCGCCGTGCCATGAATCTGCCATTGCCTCTATTCATTCCCAGCGAGGACGGTTGCTTGCCTTCGCACAATACCCCGAAGGCGACACCACCCAGCACTCGTACTCGCGCCCAACGCGCCGACACAAAGCTCGAGGACACGCCCTTCCTGCCCAGCCTGCGGGTCTATCGCTACCGGTAGCTGTCTCAGAATTCCTGACTGCTGGCAGGCAATTGCTTAAGTGTGATCTGGCGATGCAAACGAATCACCGGGCGAACCAGCAGTTGCAAACTGCCCAACACGAACAACCAGATACCCGCTTCCTTGATACTTCCTTGATAGAAAAAACAGACACTACCGATCGTGAACCACAGCCCCAGCAAGAGATCGTTCACGGTACTGGCCAATTCATGACGGCGGTGGATGACCAATTCCTCGCGCCCCAGTGTGAACGTCGTTTCGTCGCTATGTTGCTTGTCTTCCCGATACATAAAACCTCCTTGTGCTAATAGGTACCAACGCAATGAGCCGGCACTTGTGCCGGCTCATTGCATGCCGAACCATGCCGGCGAACGCCTAAGGCTCTCGAACTACGAGCCCATGTCGGCTCATATCAGAATATGCGATTCAGGCCGTTTTGCGCGGCAACGCGATATGCCTCGGCCATGGTCGGATAATTGAAGGTGGTATTGATGAAATATTTCAGAGTATTGGCCTCGCCCTTTTGCTGCATGATGGCTTGGCCGATATGTACAATCTCGGAGGCTTGGTCGCCGAAGCAGTGAATGCCCAGAATCTCGAGTGTCTCGCGATGAAAAAGGATCTTGAGCATCCCTACCGTGTCCCCGGTAATCTGCGCACGTGCGGTGTCCTTGAAGAACGCCTGCGCTATCTCGTAGGGCACCTTGGCTTCAGTCAACTCACGCTCGTTCTTGCCCACCGAGCTGATCTCGGGAATCGTGTAGATGCCAGTGGGTATGTCCTCGACGAAGCGGAAGTCTTCCTCCAGGAAGTCATCGCTGGCGCTACGGCCCTGGTCGTAGGCAGCGCTGGCCAGACTCGGCCAACCGATGACATCCCCAACGGCATAGATATGCGGCACCATGGTGCGATAATGCTCATCGACCTGTAGCTGACCGCGCCCATTGGGTTCGAGGCCGATGTTTTCCAGCCCCAGCTCGTCGGTGTTGCCGGTCCGCCCGTTCGCCCAGAGAAAGGCGTCGGCGCGCAACCGCTTGCCCGACTTGAGCTTGACGATCACGCCCGACTCATCGCCCTCGATGCTCTCGTAGTCCTCGTTGTGACGCACCAGCACGCCGTTCTGACGCAGATGATAGGACAACGCGTCGCTGATCTCGTCGTCGAGGAACGACAACAGCCGCTCGCGCATGTCGATCAGGTCGACCTTGACCCCCAGACCCGAGAAGATCGACGCGTACTCGGAACCGATGACCCCGGCCCCGAAGATGATCAAGGTGCGCGGCGTGTGCGACAGCCCCAGGATGGTATCCGAGCAATAGATACGCGGATGCCGGAAATTGATATCGGCCGGGCGATACGGCCGCGATCCCGTGGCGATGACGAACTGCTGGGCGCAGAGTTCCTCGACGCCATCCTGGTTGTCGCGCACGGTCAGGGTGTGCTCGTCGCGGAAGCGGGCAACGCCGAAGAACAGGTTGATGCGGTTGCGCGAATAGAACTGCGTGCGCATCTCGACCTGCTGGTCGATGGTGACCTTGGAACGCTCCAGCACGCGAGGAAAGGAAAACCAGCGCGGTTCGCCGATGTCGCGGAACATGCGGTTGGTATTGAACTGCATGATCTGCTTGACCTGGTGACGCAGCGCCTTGGAGGGAATCGTGCCCCAGTGCGTGCAATTGCCGCCGACCGCCTGCTGCTTCTCGACGATGGCCACGCGCTTGCCGTGCTTGGCCGCATTGATGGCCGCACTCTCCCCGGCGGGTCCCGAGCCAATCACCACCACATCAAAATTGTGAACTGCCATTAGGTTCGCCTGCTCCTCTTGGTGCATGAGGAACCGCTGCGATAAGTCTCAACGCAAGACCGGTCACGGCACAGGAGTCGCACGAAGCGCGGCGATGAGCGCCGCGCATCACGGACCTGTCGCATCGTCATGTCGGGACACGCCCTCAGGCGCGTGGGACTCAACCAACGATTCCACGTCAGTATTCATGAACGCGTGCGGTCAGCGCCGTACGGCGTCGTAACCGAGGTCGGCGCCACGGCTTTCGTCACTGCTGCGCTGTGCGCTCTTGCGACGCTTCTGGCTTTCTTCCTCGCAGACCTTGTCGTTGCCGCCGCAGATGTCGCAGCCATCCTTCAGCCCCAGCTGATTCAGACCGCCGCAGGAACCGGCGATGGGCTTACGGCCAAGAATGACGCCGATGGCCATGCCGGCCAGCAGCAACAGCATCAATGCAAACACCAAAAGCCATAGTGTCATTGCTTTTCCCCTTCGGACGGCTTATCCGCAAGATAGGTATGAAATGCTTCACTGAGCTCTGTTTTGAAGCCCTCATCAGTTTTGACGATGAAATACGCCGCGATATCCTCGCGGTTAGCCAACGCCATGCCTTTCTTCGGTCCCAGCACCTCAAGTGCCGTCGCCACGGCATCCGCTGTCGAGCAGCGTTCCGCCACGACCGTCACCGAAGCGAGATGATGGGTAATCGGACGACCGGTACGCGGATCGATGGTATGCGAAAAACGCTGACCGTCTTCCTCGTAATAATTACGATAATCTCCCGATGTTGCCACCGCCACGTCTTCGAGTTCGAGCACGCGCTGTACGCTACGTTCTCGAGAAACCGGTTTTTCTACGGCAATGCGCCAAGGCTCGCCATTCGGCTTCTCACCCCGCGTGCGGATCTCGCCGCCGACTTCTACGAGATAAGACGTCACGCCCAGCGCATCTAGGCGAGCCGCCACTTGGTCGACCCCGAACCCCTTGGCGATGCCCGAAAGATCGACATACACCGGCTTGGTCTTGGTCAAACGATTGCCATTCAATTTCAGCGCTTGGTAGCCGACTTTGTCCAACGCTTGAGCGATTTCGTCATCGCTGGGCACTTCGTCCGGACGCATCTCGGGACCGAAGCCCCACAAGTTGACCGCGCTACCGATGGTGACATCGAATGCACCATTCGAAAGATCGCCGATGTCGATCGATTCTTTGATCACCTTCGCCGTGGGCGAAGACAATTCGAACGGCTCATCCACCGGCGCGGCATTGAAACGCGACAACTCCGAATCGGACTTATAGGTCGACATCAGGTGGTCGACCTCGTCGAGCGACTCCTTGATCCCATTCTCCAGTGAGGCGAGCTGCTTGTCGCTGAAATCACCATAGACGGTCACATGGTAGCCCGTCCCGAAGATCGGCCCCTCAAAGCGATGCGCCTGAGGCGGTTGATCGCAACCGACCAGCAGCACCAATAATGCAAACAGGACCAGCCCTCTCCAGGCCGGTCCTGCATCGTATGTTGCCGGTCTCATCCGCCGAAGTCGTCCAGCATGATGTTTTCAGGCTCTACACCCATGTCAGTCAGCATCTTGATGACGGACGCATTCATGATGGGCGGGCCGCACATATAGTATTCGCAGTCTTCCGGCGCCGGATGATCCTTGAGGTACTTCTCGTAAAGCACGTTATGGATGAAGCCGGTGTCACCTTCCCAGTTGTCTTCCGGTAAAGGATCGGAAAGCGCGAGGTGCCACTCGAAGTTATCGAACTCCTCCGCCAGCTGGTCGTATTCTTCATTATAGAAGGTCTCACGCCAGGAGCGGGCACCGTACCAGAACGAGATTTTGCGCGTCGATTCGAGGCGTTTGAGCTGATCGAAGATATGGCTGCGCATGGGTGCCATGCCCGCACCACCCCCGATGAAGATCATTTCCGCATCGGAGTCCTTGGCAAAGAACTCACCGAAGGGCCCCATCACCGTTACCTTGTCACCCGGCTTGAGCGAGAAGGCGTACGTCGACATCAGCCCCGGTGGATGTCCGGTATTGGGTGGCGGCGTAGCGATACGGATGTTGAACTTGAGAATACCCTTTTCATCCGGGTAGTTAGCCATCGAGTACGCGCGGATGATCTCCTCATCGTTCTTGTGGGAGATATCGAAGAGACTGAACTTGTCCCAATCGCCGCGATATTCGTCTTCGATATCGAAGTCCGAGAACTTGATGTCGTAAGGTGGCGCCACCAGCTGGACATAGCCCCCGGCCCGGAAAGCTACATCCTCGCCTTCGGGCAGCTTTAAGTTGAGTTCCTTGATGAAGGTGGCGACGTTGGGATTTTCGGTAACCTCGCATTCCCACTTCTTGACGCCGAAGACCTCCTCGGGAACCTCGACCTTCATGTCCTGCTTGACCGGCACCTGACACGACAGCCGCCAGCCTTCCTTCTTCTCACGCAGGGTGAAGTGAGACTCCTCGGTGGGCAGAATCGAGCCCCCGCCGTCGACCACACGACATCTGCACTGGGCGCAAGAGCCGCCGCCACCGCATGCCGAAGAAAGAAAGATGCCATTGGCAGCCAGCGTTTGCAGCAACTTGCCACCCGCCTGGGTCGTCAAGGTGTTCTCGGGATCGCCGTTGATCTCGATGGAGACGTCGCCACTGCTGACCAGGCGACTGCGCGCCGTCAGGATCACGGCCACCAGACCGAGCACGATCACGGTGAACATGACGACGCCGATCACGATGATGGATGTATCAACCATGTCGGTTTCCTATTTCCGTTGCTTAGAGCTGGATGCCGGAGAAGGACATGAAGCCCAATGACATCAGTCCGACGGTAATGAACGTAATCCCCAGCCCTTGGAGGCTGGCCGGCACGTCACTGTACTTGAGCTTTTCACGAATCCCCGCCAATGCCGCGATCGCCAGCGCCCAGCCGAAGCCAGCCCCGGCACCGTAGATCACCGATTCGCCGAAGTTGTAGCTACGTTCGACCATGAACAGCGAAGCGCCGAGAATCGCGCAATTCACCGTGATCAACGGCAGGAAAACTCCCAACGCGTTATAGAGCGAGGGGACGAACTTATCGAGAAACATCTCAAGGATCTGAACCAGTGCCGCGATGACACCGATATAACTCAAAAGTCCCAGGAACGACAGGTCGATATTTTCGGCGCCTTCAAGGCCCGTCCAGGTCAGCGCCCCTTCCTTCAATAGATACGTCAGGATCAGGTTGTTGACCGGCACGGTGATGGTCAGCACCACCACGACCGCGATCCCCAACCCGATGGCCGAGGACACCTTCTTGGAAACGGCAAGAAATGTACACATGCCGAGGAAGAAAGCCAGTGCCATGTTCTCCACGAACACTGCCTTGACGAAGAGGCTCAGGTAATGCTCGAACATCACACGGACTCCTTAATCTTGGCCTTGCTGTTGGCCACGATCCGGTACTCGGCTTTTTCGACCTGCTCGGTACGAATGCTCCGCAGGACCCAGATGATCAAACCAATGACAAAGAATGCCGAGGGCGGCAACAGCATAAGCCCGTTGGGAACGTACCAGCCACCGTCCTGCACCGGCGTCAGCACCGTGAAGCCGAAGACGCTGCCGGAACCGAAAAGCTCACGGAAGAAGCCGACGATCAGCAGGATCACGGCATAGCCCAGGCCGTTACCGACCCCATCGAGAAAGCTCATGACGGGGCCGTTCTGCATGGCATAGGCCTCAGCACGGCCCATAACGATACAGTTAGTGATGATCAGCCCAACGAAGACCGACAACTGCTTGGACATCTCGTAGGCATACGCCTTGAGCACCTGATCGACCACGATGACCAACGAAGCAATGATGGTCATCTGCACGATGATGCGGATCGACGAGGGAATATGCTGACGAATCAATGAAACGAACAGGTTGGAACACGCCGTGACCGCGATAACGGCCAGGCCCATGACCAACGACACACTCATGGAGTTGGTCACCGCCAGTGCCGAACAAATTCCCAGCACCTGCAGTGCGATCGGATTGTTCTTGAAGACCGGCGAGAGAACAACATCTTTTACGGACTCAGCAGCCATGTTCACGCTCCTTCGGAATTGCCGTGGAAGCGGGCGAGATAGGGGCCGAAGCCACTCTCGCTCAGCCAGAAATGCAGCATGTTGGTAACGCCGCGGCTCGTCAGCGTCGCCCCCGACAAGGCATCGACTTCATACTTGCTGTCGGCGCCGCCCTTGACCAGGGAGATGTCAGGACTCATGCCATCTTCTGCATAAATCTCCTTACCTTTCCACTTCGACTTCCAGCGAGGGTTGTCGACCTCGCCGCCGAGCCCTGGTGTTTCGGAGTGAGAATAGTAGGACAACCCGATAATGGTATTGCCATCGCCTTCAATGGCGAAGAAACCACGCATCAGCCCCCACAGGCCCTGCCCGCGAATCGGCAGGATGATCTGCTCGGGGTCATCGGGATTGTCGCCCACCAGATAGACCGTCGAGTACATCTCTTCACGGCCGATGCCCGCACTATCCTCTTCACCTGACAGGGTACGTGATGTCGCAGGATCTCTGGCGGCTTCGAACTGATCGTAACTTTGCGGATCGAAACGATCACTGTACTCGCCAGTTTCCAGATTGATCACACGCGAGGTGATCAGCTCATCGAACGCATCGTCGACGTCCATCCCCGGCTCGTAGAGATTGGCCACCTGCAAGATGTTGCTCTTGCGGTCGAGTTCCTGGTTCTTCTGCTGGGTAGGTTGCAAGACCACGGCGGCGGTCGATACTACCACCGAGCACACGATGCAGAGCGCGAGTGCGACCGTCAGCGTCTTCTTGATGGAATTGTTACTGGCCATCAGGTGGTCTCCTCGGTCGGCGCGGTTGAATACGCGGCATCACGCTTCTGGCGGCGCTTGATGTTGGCCTGCACGAAGAAGTGATCGATCATCGGCGCGAACAGGTTGGCGAACAGGATCGCCAGCATGATGCCCTCCGGAAACGCAGGATTGACCACGCGAATCAAGACCGTCATCACCCCGATCAAGAGGCCGAACAGCAACTTGCCACGATCCGTCATCGACGCCGATACCGGGTCAGTGGCCATGAATACCATCCCGAAGGCGAAGCCGCCGAGCACGAAATGCCAGTACCACGGCATGCCGAACATCGGGTTGCTATCTGAACCAATGGTGGTAAACAGCATTGCAGTCAATGCCATGCCCACGAATACGCCCAGCATGATACGCCACGAGGCGATACGCGTGATCAGCAAGACCACCGCGCCGATGAGGATCGCCAATGTCGAGGTTTCCCCCACCGAGCCGGGGATGAAGCCCAGGAAAGCGTCCCACCAGCTATATGCCTGTTGTACGGCGCCCATACCATTTTGTGCCGCAGTGGAGAGCGCGGTGGCGCCGGTATAGCCGTCGGCAGGGACCCATACGCTATCGCCGGAGATCTGCGCCGGATAGGCGAAATACAAGAAGGCGCGCCCGGTCAGCGCCGGGTTCAGAAAATTCTTGCCGGTGCCGCCGAAGATTTCCTTGCCGATCACCACACCGAACGTAATGCCGAGCGCCACCTGCCACAGCGGAATGGTTGCCGGCAGGATCAATGCATAAAGTACGGAAGTGACGAAGAAGCCTTCGTTGACCTCATGACCGCGCTTGACGGCGAACAGCACTTCCCAGAACCCACCGACGACGAAGGTCACTAGGTAGATAGGCAGAAAGTATGTGGCTCCCAGCACGAAATTGGCCCAGATACTGCCGGGGTCGTGACTCCCCGCCAGCGCCATGGTGATGGCTTCACGCCATCCGCTCAGCGCACCAAAGCCGTCTCCGATCGCCATGTTTGCCTGCAGACCAGCGTTGTACATGCCGAAGAACATCGCCGGAAAGGTACATAGCCATACCGTGATCATGATGCGCTTGAGGTCGATGCCATCACGCACATGCGCCGTGCTCTTGGTCACGTCCGGGGGGGTATAGAAGATCGTATCGACCGCTTCGTATAGCGCGTAGAACTTCTCGTATTTACCACCCTGGTGAAAATGCGGCTCGAGCTTGTCGAGCGTATTACGAATTCCCATCGTCAGACCTCTTTCTCGATCATGGTGAGGTTATCACGCAGGATGGGGCCGTACTCGTACTTGCCGGGGCAAACGTAGGTACAAAGCGCGAGATCTTCTTCATCCAGCTCCAGACAGCCGAGTTCCATCGAGCTCTCGATGTCGCCCACAATCAATGAGCGCAGCAGCTGCGTCGGCATGATATCCAGCGGCATCACGCGCTCGTAGGCACCCACCGGCACCATGGCACGTTCAGAACCGTTGGTGGACGTATTCGGCGAATACCGATTGAGTCCCAGAAACTGAGAGACATAGATGCCCATCACCGAATGACGCCGCAACCCGAGTGACAGCCAGCCCAGGAAGGCACGTTTATTGCCCTCTTCGAGCAGCGAGAACTGGCGATGGAAACGCCCCAGGAAGCACCGCGAGCCTTCTGCGATCTCACCACCGAAGACCGAACCTGAAATCACACGAGTGTCCCCGGGCGATTCGATCTCGCCTTCCAGCAGTTCACTACTGCTCGCCCCGAGGCGCGTCCGCAACAAGCGCGGCTGCTTGGCGCGCGGACCGCCGACGGCCACTACGCGCTGTGTTTCAAGGCGTCCTTCGGCAAACAGCTTGCCGAAAGCAATGACATCCTGATAGCCGAGATGCCATACCTGACGCGCAAGGCTTACCGGCGAGAGATAATGGATGTGGGTGCCCACCAGTCCAGCGGGATGCCGACCTTCAAAGGTCTCGAAACGTACGCCTTCGAGCTCGCGGCCCGGCAAATCGGCGCCTTGCCCATGGCATACGAACACTTGACCCGGTGTGAGGTGCTTGAGCACCTTGAGCCCCTGCTCGAACGCAGCGGTGTCCTCGCCAATCACTACGTTGGGGTCGGCGGAAAGAGGATGCGTATCGATGGCGGTAACGAAAATATCGGCGGGGATGGCATCGGGTGCAGGCGTGCGAGAATAAGGGCGAGTCCTGAATGCGGTCCAGAGCCCCGAATCAACCAGCTGATCGACGACCGTCTGGCGCTCCAATCGATCCAGCGCGTCCGCGCCATGCGCCGTGAAAGGTACAGCCTCTTCGTGATCATCGAGCTTGATGACGACCGACAGCAGGCGTCGCTTCTCGCCCCGGTTGATCGCCACCACCTCGCCTGCACCTGGTGCCGTGAACCGTACGCCCGGGATCTTCTTGTCGGTGAACAGTAGCTGGCCCAGTTTTACCTTGTCCCCCTCTCGGACCTCCATCGTCGGCTTCATGCCCACGTAGTCGGTACCGAGAATCGCCACCTGCCGCACGGGCGGCGCATCGTATATGCGCTGCTCGGGCGACCCGGCGATGGGGAGATCCAGGCCTCGTTTGACTTCGATCATAGTCTCGCCCAGTTGTCGGATCTGATGTTTCGAAAGGAAAGGGGTCCATGAACGCTCACACGCTTGCAACGCGTCTTTGAAGCATGCTGAACAGCGCGGGCAATCTTCACGGGAGTCGGATTCTTTTCTTATCAGACGATTGCTTCTTTCGGCCCATGGCCAAGGGCCGTCCCCAAAATCGGGCACCATTATAGAGAGACAAGTCCCGAATGACTACATAACCTTAGGAAGTATGGGGCTTACGATAGCGCATGCGAGACACGACAGCGCCCCGGAATCGGGGCACTGGGGAGATGGGGAAAGGCAGGAATAAATACTCAGCGCGCCTCACGCGGCAAGTACACAAAACGCACGTTGGACATGTGCTGCAGGATACGCACGACCTGACAGCTATACCCGAATTCGTTGTCATACCACGCATAGAGCACGACCTGACGATCATCGGCGATCGTCGCCTGAGCATCGATGATCCCGGCATGGCGATTGCCCACGAAATCGGACGACACCACCTCCGGCGAGTCGACGTAATCGATCTGCTTTTGCATGCGTGAATGCAAGGCCATATCGCGCAGGTACTCGTTCAGCGCCTCGCGGTCGGTAGCCTTGTCCAGCGTAAGATTGAGAATGGCCATGGAAACATCGGGTGTGGGCACACGAATGGCATTCCCGGAGAGCTTGCCCGAAAGCTCGGGAAGCGCTTTGGCCACGGCCTTGGCGGCACCGGTTTCGGTCAACACCATGTTCAGCGCGGCACTGCGACCACGGCGGTCGCCCTTGTGATAGTTGTCGATCAGGTTTTGATCGTTGGTGTAGGCATGCACCGTTTCGACATGCCCGTGCGCGATGCCGAACTCGTCGTTGACGGCCTTGAGCACCGGCACGATGGCGTTGGTGGTGCAGGAGGCGGCGGAAATCACGCGATCCTCGTCGGTGATCTCGTCATGGTTGATGCCATGCACGATGTTCTTGACGCCGCCCTTGCCCGGTGCCGTCAGTAACACCTTGGCCACACCCTTCGACTCCAGGTGCTGGGACAGGCCTTCCTCGTCGCGCCACTTGCCGGTGTTGTCGACCACCAGGGCATTGTCGATCCCGTACGCATTGTAATCGATCTCACTGGGCGAATCGGCATGGATGACCTGGATGTAATTGCCGTTAGCGATGATCGCCTCATTCTCATGATCGACACGGATCGTGCCGGCGAACGGCCCGTGCACGCTATCACGACGCAACAGGCTGGCACGCTTCTCGAGATCATCATCGCCGCCACGCACCACGATGGCACGTAGCCGCAGCAAGTTACCGCCGCCCGCCTTCTCGATCAGGATACGCGCCAGCAAACGACCGATGCGCCCGAAGCCGTAAAGCACGACATCCTTGGGCTCGCCGCCCATACCGGTATCGGCGTGGCGACCCACGATATCGGCCAGCTCCGTTTCGAGGAAGGCACTGATGTCGTCTTCCTCAGAGCGCTTGAAGGCCACCCCCAGCTTGCCTATATCGATGTGCGCCGGCCCTAGTTCGAGCTCGGCCATGGCCTTGACCATCGGCAGTGTATCGCGCACCGAGAGCTCGGTACCTTCGACCTTCTTGACGTAGCGATGGTTCTTGAGAATCCGAATGACCGAGCGGTTGATCAACGAACGCCCGTACAAGGATGGCACCACATTGTACTTCCGGTAGAGACGTCCCAACAGCGGGATCATCTCCTCAGCCAATGCCTCGTTTTCTTGCCAATCCTGAAAATAGGTCTCGAGTTTTTCTTGACTCACGGCGGGCCTCGTCACGGCAGCAGGGAACGAAATAAAATGCATTATCCGTAGCCTTTCACTCCCTTAGCAATGCTTGCTTGGTCGCATGCGGTGTAATTCCACTACACCAATAGGCCCTTGACTACAGGGCGAAAAAAAGGCAATGAACATCGATTTATGCGACCGTTTTTGACTACAAGAATGGTAACGGACCTGGCTTTAAATCCCCGCGTATCGCCCCCAATCCTTGTTTTGCCTGCTATCATCGTCTCGACCTAAGAAATGAAGCGCACCATGTCGTATTTTTCACCGCTCGATCCGCCGCATCCTCAGGGCATGCGTGACACTGTCTACTGGCAACGTCCGCACGCCGCCGCTAGCGCCCTGGCGCTGGCACGCCTCGCCGACGACGCTCCGCTGATGGTCGTGACCCCCGATACCTCCAGCGCTCAACGGCTCGAAGGCGCGCTGCAATTCTTCGCCGATCATCCCATCTTGTCGTTCCCCGACTGGGAAACGCTGCCCTACGATAGCTTTTCGCCGCACCAGGACATCGTCTCGACACGTCTCAAAACGCTGCGTCAGCTGCAAGAAGGGACGCGCGGCATCGTCGTGGTACCCATCAATACCCTTATGCAACGGCTCCCGCCCACCGACTACATCGCCGGTCGCGTGCTGACATTGCACACCGGCATGCAACTCGATCGGGAAGGCTTCCGGGAACGCCTCTCGCGGGCTGGCTACCGTGCCGTGGAGACCGTTTATGAACCCGGCGAATATGCGCTTCGTGGGGCCTTGATCGATCTTTATCCGATGGGCAGCGATCATCCTCTGCGCATCGATCTGTTCGACGATGAAGTCGATACCTTGCGGCATTTCGATCCCGACTCTCAGCGTTCCTTGGATAAAGTCGAGCGCGTGGAGCTGCTGCCGGCACACGAATATTCGCTGTCGCGCTCGGCAATTGCCTGCTTCCGCGAGGGGTTCGAGACATTGTTCGACGTCGACCCGCGCCAATGCCCGCTGTACAACGACGCGCTCAAGGGCATTCCGTCTCCTGGGCTTGAGCAGTACCTTCCGCTTTTCTTCGAGGAGACCGCCAGCCTGTTCGAGCATCTAAATGCACATACGCGCATTGCATTGATGCCCGGCGTCCACGATGCGGCCGAGCATCACTGGAGCGCCATCGAAAGTCGTTACGACAATCTTGGCGTCGACCCCACTCGCCCCTTATTGCCGCCGGCACATGCCTTCGTGCCTGTGCCCGAGGTATTCGCCTCCATCAAGCAGCACCCGCGCGTGGCCCTGATTGACGACGAATCGCATCCTCATGCCAAGGTACCGGCCACGCATCCCCTCCCGGATGTAGCTATTCACGCCCGTGGTCATCATCCCCTCGCCAAACTGGAGGCGTTTCTCGGTGCCCCCGACGCCCCGCGCGTTCTGTTGGTTGCCGAGTCGAGTGGGCGCCGCGAAGCACTGGAAGAAACCCTCGCCCCTTTGGAGCGTCCTCTGGCCGTGGCCGATGGCTGGCAACACTTCTTGGATGGCAGTGCGCCGCTGGCGATTTGTTCGGGTGGCCTAGATGAAGGGCTATGGCTTGATAGTCCTGCGACCTGCGTCATCACCGAAACCGAACTCTACGGCGATGTTGTTCGCCAGGCACGCCGCCGCGGTCAGGTGACCGATGACAACGAACTCGCCGTACGCCACCTCGCGGAATTACGCCCCGGCTCTCCGGTGGTCCACCAGAGCCACGGCGTGGGCCGCTACCAAGGGCTTGAGACACTTGAAGCCGGCGGTCAAGCCGCAGAGTTTCTGGCACTGGAATACGCCGGCGGCGCCAAGCTCTACGTTCCAGTGGATAGCCTGCATCTTATCTCGCGTTATGCCGGCGCCACAGATGAACTGGCTCCGCTGCATAAACTCGGTTCGGAAACCTGGGACAAGGCCAAGCGCAAGGCGGCCGAGAAGGTACGTGATACCGCCGCCGAGCTGCTGGACACCTACGCCCGACGCGAGGCACGCGAGGGCTTCGCCTGCGACATTCCCGACGAGGAATACGCACGCTTCACGGCTAGCTTCCCCTTTGAGGAAACGCCCGATCAACACGCTGCCATCGATGCGGTCATCAGCGACATGACCGCGCCGCGTCCGATGGACCGCGTGGTCTGTGGCGACGTGGGCTTCGGCAAGACCGAGGTCGCCATGCGTGCGGCCTTTCTCGCCGTGCATTCCGGTCGCCAAGTGGTAGTACTCGTCCCCACTACCCTGCTGGCCCAACAGCACTACGACAATTTTCGCGATCGCTTCGCGGATACCGCGGTCCAGATCGAGCTGCTCTCGCGCTTCACTGCTGGCAAGGGACAACAAGCGTCACTGGAGCGCATCACCGAAGGCCGTGCCGATATCGTCATCGGCACTCACAAGCTGCTCTCCAAGACGATGTCGCTCCCCAACATGGGACTGTTGATCATTGACGAGGAACACCGCTTCGGCGTCTCGCAGAAGGAAAAACTCAAGAGCCTGCGGGCCGAGATCGATATTCTCACGCTCACCGCGACGCCGATTCCCCGCACCTTGAACATGGCAATGAGCGGCATCCGCGACCTCTCCATCATCGCCACGCCTCCGGCACGCCGCCTATCGGTCAAGACCTTCGTGCAGCAGCGCAACGAAGGCGTCCTGAAGGAAGCCCTGCTACGCGAAATTCTGCGCGGTGGCCAAGTCTACTTCCTCCACAACGAAGTCAAGACGATCGAAACCACTGCCGAGCGCGTGGCCGAGCTGGTGCCCGAAGCGCGCGTGGCCGTCGCCCACGGCCAGTTACCCGAGCGTGCGCTGGAACGCGTGATGTCGGACTTCTATCACAAGCGTTTCAATGTACTGGTGTGCTCGACTATCATCGAGACCGGCATCGACGTACCCAGCGCCAATACCATCATCATCGAGCGTGCCGATAAGTTCGGGCTCGCTCAGTTGCACCAGCTCCGGGGGCGTGTCGGTCGCAGCCATCATCAGGCGTATGCCTATCTCCTCACGCCACCGCCCAAGGCAATGACCAAGGATGCGTTCAAGCGCCTCGAAGCGATCAGCCAGGCGGAGGATCTCGGGGCCGGCTTCACCCTCGCCAGCCACGACATGGAAATTCGCGGCGCCGGCGAACTGCTGGGCGATGAACAAAGCGGACAGATGGAAACGGTCGGCTACAGCCTTTACATGCAAATGCTTGATCGCGCGGTCAAGGCCATCAAGAGCGGCAAGACACCCAATATCGAGTCTCCGTTGGACGATGGTGTGGAAATCAGCCTCAATTTGCCGTCATTGATTCCTAGCGATTACCTGCCCGACGTGCAGCAGCGCCTGATCATGTACAAGCGCATCGCCAACGCCGAGAATGAAGCCGAACTCAAGGAATTGCAGGTCGAAATGATCGACCGCTTCGGCCTGCTACCAGGGCCGCTCAAGACGCTTTTCCGTCAGACTCGGTTACGCCAGCGTGCCGAACGCCTGGGCATCGTGCGCCTTGAAGCCGGCGCCGAGCGTGGCCGCCTAACTTTCGGCACGCAAACCGCCGTCGACCCAATGACACTGGTCCAGATGATCCAGCAAAACCCAGCGCACTATCGGTTGGACGGCGCGGACACGCTGCGTTTCGAAGGCGATATGAGCGACGAGGACAAGCGCTTCTCCCTACTCGAAGAGTTACTCGGGCAACTCAACCGCAAGACAGAAGCAGCGTAACAGGCATCACCCGCCATGCGGGTGCCCTGCCAGGACGCTCGTACAGACGCACGGATGCGCGCCACAAGCTACTGAAGGCTTGTGTCGGCATGAAAATACGCCAGAATGCAGGTGACCGTGGCGTCCGCCACTCGCCTGAACGAAAAAGAGTCCATATCCATGCCGGTTACTTGCCGTGGCCTATCGCCTTTCTTGCTGGCCCCTTTGCTCTCTCTCTCCACGATGGCGCTTGCCGATTCCGCCCCGGGCCCCGTGATTGACCCCGAAGCGGCCAACTTGCCGCAGAGCGAGGCGACACCTCACAACCAACGCGTCACACGCTTTAAGATCGACGAGAAAAGCAATATCGTCGGCGAAGCACGCGTCATAGAAGCCGACAAGGAAGACACCCTGCTCGATATCGGTCGCCACTATGGGATCGGCTACGAGGAGATGCGCCGCGCCAACCCCGGCGTCAGTGTCTGGTATCCCGGCGAAGGTACCGAGGTCAGGGTTCCCACACGTTTCATTCTGCCCGATGTCGACCACGAAGGCGTCGTGATCAACATCCCCGAAATGCGCCTCTATTATTATCCCGAGCAAAAGGAGGGAGAACCGGCACGAGTGGAGACCTACGCCATCAGCGTCGGGCGCATGGATTGGTCGACGCCGCTGGGTGAAACACGGATTACCGCCAAGCAGAAAAACCCGCCCTGGTATCCGCCCCAGTCAATCATCAAGGAGCACGCTGAGGACGGCCGGGAACTCCCCGACGTAGTGCCGCCCGGTCCCGACAATCCGCTAGGCAAGTACAAGATGCGGCTAGGCATTCCCGGGTATTTGATCCATGGCACCAATCGTCCGCAAGGTGTCGGCATGCGCGTGACGCATGGCTGCATTCGCATGTTCCCGGAGGATGTGGAGCATCTATTCGGCAAGCTCCCAGTGGGTTCCCAGGTGAACCTGGTCAGCGAACCAACTAAGTTCGGCTGGCGCGACGAGACGCTCTACGTACAGTCTTTCCCTTTGCTTGAAGAAGACCGCCGATCACCGGTGCTCAAGCGTGTGCTCGACGCCGATGAAGCGCTCGTTGCCACCTTGGAACGCCATGATATCGACACCGACATCGATCACCGGCGCCTAGCGAACGCGGTGTTGATTCCCGATGGCGCAGCCGTGGCACTGAACGTCGAGCCAGAAGAAAAGGCACCGCGTGAACCGCTGCCCGGCAGCCTGTACGACGCCTTGCCGATGCCGCCGCATCTGCTTTATCAGTCAGTCGAGATTCTAGAATCGACCTGAGGCTTGTCATGTAAGGCCGTGATCGGCGCATCGTCGTCCCCTCGGATCACGACGCGTGTGCCGATCGAGACCAGACGCGTCAATTCTTCGATCTGAGGGTTGGTGACGGCCACGCACCCTTCCGTCCAGTTAAAACGCCGGTGAATATCGGGATCGCTGGCGCCTAAACCGTGAATGCCAATATAACCGCCCAGTACGGTATCTTGCGGTGGCGCACCATCACGATAATAGGCATCCTGGAAATCGGCGTATTCGGTCGGCGACATCAACCCGGCTTGCATCGCCTCGCGTGCAGTATCGAGCTTAGGGTAATCCAGTCCCAGGAAGATATTGAACTTGCTGTCACGGTTGATGCGGTTGATGTGAAATTCGCCGGTAGGCGTCATTCTGCTGCCTTGCTCACGCACGCGCGCCGTGCCTCCCCGCCCCAACGCTATTGGCTCATAACGTTCGATGCGCGTATCGCCGCGATAGATATCCAGCGTGGATGCATCATCGTCGATCAAGATCCAAACCTCGTCATCGGCGTTTGCCAGCGCGCATGCCCCACTCCAAACCGCCAACGACAACACACTCAAGGTCATTACCAACGCACGCGCCCATCGCCTCATGTTCCACTCCGAATGATCGTGACAAGGCGTTAGCGTACACCGAAAGCCCCGGGGGGCGTCATCCCCATCAGTTGCAAACGAAAAGGGCCCCACCAATGGCAGGGCCCTTTCCTGGACCAGACGTTGAAACGCCGGCCCTATACTGCCTACGCATTACTTGCGCATGGACTTCTCGAACATACGGTCCATCTCGGCACGGTTACGCTGGGTCGCTTCGAGAGCGGCCTGCGCGTCACGCTGAGCTTGCTCGGCAGCATTCATTGCCTGCTGAGACATGCTCTTGGCTTCAGACGCGTCAGCCTGCGCCTGATCGATATCGCTCTTCATCTGTTCCTGGCCAGAGGCACAACCTGCCAACACGGCCAGAGAGCCAGCGGCGACCAGAAGCTTGAGCGTGTTCTTGCTGTTGGACAACATCTGCGTTCTCCTTGAAAACCTTTCTGTGTGTGGTGATGAAGCCCTGATACATCAGGTCCCTCATGTACCGCCCACAGGATAATACGAATACCGCTAATATCGCCAATATCAATTGCCTGAGAAACGGTAAATTTTCCCACGCTGCCCATGATCAAAGGGTCCAGAGATTCCTATTCGTCGCCGAATGGACACACCGGCGACGCCGATAGACGTCATAATTCCCCTTATAGAAGCGATGACTTACCGTTACATGGCAGATGAGTCAGCGATTAACGCTCCATCCTCATCGTCTTCATTGACATGCAATGCGAGCCCCACCTAATAAAACGCCCCCGCATACGTGCATGCGAGGGCGAATAATAGACCAGCGCGGCAGAATTCAGTCTTGCCAGACAGCCTTGGCGATATCCACGACGTGGCGAAGTTTACCCCACTGCTGCGTTTCGCTGAGCAAATTGCCTTCCTCGGTCGAGGCAAAGCCGCACTGCGGGCTCAGACAAAGCTGGGAAAGCGGCGCGTAGCGCGACGCTTCAGCAATGCGGGCACTAACCGTATCGGCGGGCTCGAGTTCGCCGCTCTTGCTGGTGATCAGCCCCAGGACAGCCTGCTTGTGACCTTCGGGCAGGAAACGCAGCGGCTCGAAACCACCCGCCCGCTCGGTGTCGTATTCGAGGAAGTAGGCATCGACATCGACGCGTCCCAGCAGCGTCTCGGCCACCGGTTCATAGCCCCCTTCGCTGATCCACGTCGAGCGAAAGTTACCCCGGCAGACGTGCAGGCTGACATGCAGATCGTCGGGACGATCGGCCAGCGCGTGGTTGAGTACCTCAGCATAGATGTGTTGTAGACGATCGGCGTCCTCGCCACGCTCACGCGCCGCCGCAAGCTCCTTCTCGGAGCACAGATATGCCCAAACCGTGTCATCGAGCTGAAGGTAACGACAGCCCGCTGCATAGAAATGCTTGACCACGTCACGGTAGGTGTCGGCCAGGTCGGCGAAGAAAGTATCCAGGGAGGGATAGACGCTACTGTCGATATTGCGGCGACCGCCACGGAAATGGAGCACGCTGGGGCTCGGCAGCGTCATCTTCGGCGTCGCCTTGTCGACCGTGTCCGCCAGGAAGCGGAAGTGTCCCAGCATCGGGTGCTCGGGATCGAAGCCCAGCTTGTCGGTTACACGCACGCTGCGCGCCTGCGTCTGACGCCCTTGAAACTGGATCCCTTGATCCGAGCTATAGCCTTCTACGCCCTTGAGGCCTTCGAGAAAATCGAAATGCCACCAGGCGCGGCGGAACTCGCCATCGGTAACCGCCTTGAGGCCCAACGCTTCCTGCTTGGCGACGACACGTCGAATCTCGGCGTCTTCAACGGTACGTAGCGTCGAGTAGTCACTCTCCCCTGCTTGTAAACGGCGTCTCGCCTGCTTGAGCTCATCGCTACGCAACAGGCTGCCCACGGTGTCGGCACGAAATGGAGGCTGATACTGGCTCATAGCGTTTCTCGACTCTCGGCTCGAAGATTAGGGCGCTCACTTTGCCGCGCCATAGGGGCCATGACCACTGCATATCTTTCAAGTGATCATGAAGGAAAATCATGATGCCATAAATACTGACGTCCGGCGCCTTATCGGCAGCCGGACGTCATGGCGACAACACTATCATCGGCCCTCAAGCAGAGCGCATCAATGCACCGTTTCCGGAGCCTCCTGCGACTCTTCCTCATTGCCTTCCCACAGACGCGTGCGCGTGATCGCATGGTCGATCATCTGACGCGCCACCTCGAAGCGGCTCTGACGCAATAAGTCCAGGGCTTCCTCCGAGAAGCGAATGCTTACCAATGGCTCACCCTCGGCTTCGGAAGGCCGAAGCACGACTTCGCCATCGGCGAGCTCGACAATTTCCAGAATCGCGGTATCGGACACGCTATATTCTCCCGTCTGTCCCAATAAAAAACGACCAAGGCAAACGCCATGGTCGTTTCTTTTCATTGCCTGCAGGATACCACCGCATGCAGGCGGCGTCACCACTCCTCGCTGGTCTCGCGCAGTTCGTCCAGCTGAGCCTTGAACGCCGCGATACATGCGTCGAGCTCCTCGGATAAGGATATCCCCGAGGCGCTGGCGATCATGCTCGAGCCGACGACACGGCGACGCGACGCGCCCTCGACGTCATGCAAAGACTCGAGACGCGCCAGTAAACGCTCCAGCCAGCTGTCTTCTCGTCGCGCCAGCTCTCGCAACTGCACGACACCCGCTAATGCCGGGCCTTGTTCGGCCAGCAGCTCGCGCCAATCGTGCCGCGAGAGTTGCGCGTGTTCGGTCAACTCTCGCAGCGCCGCGTTAAGCGCCAACTCCAGTGTGGCCAGAGCGCCTTCTTCATGTGCCATACGCCGAGCATCGGTATGCTCGTCGTCGGCCCAGGCGGTGTCCAATAACAACTGGGCATGATAAAGCAGTTGGTTGGTACGGCCTCTTGGCGTCATTTGCGCTTATCCTCGATCCGCCACTTTCCGTCCTCGAACTCGGCCCGCCAGCCACTGGCCTTGCCGTCTCGCTCGCTCATCACGTACTGGCTCTTGGTTTTGCGTGAAAAACGAATCTGCGCGTCACGCCCCTCGGGATCTTCCCCCGGCGCATCGAGCAGGAAATGGTACTTCTCGGGTAGCTCGTCGCGGTGCGCCTTGAGTTCCTTGACCAGGGGAGGACGCGTTTCACGGTTCTTGGGAAATTGACTCGCCGCTAGAAACAAGCCACTGGCACCATCGCGCAAGACGTAATGATCCTCTACCTTCTGGCAGGCCAACTCGGGCATGGGGATCGGGTCCATCTTGGGGGGTGCGACTTCGCCGCTCTTGAGCAGCTTGCGGGTGTTCTTGCAGTTCTCGTTGGTGCAGCCGAAGTATTTGCCGAAACGCCCGGACTTGAGCTGCATCTCGCTACCGCATTTGTCGCACTCGATGACCGGACCGTCGTATCCCTTGATACGGAACTTGCCCTGCTCGATTTCATGCCCGCTGCAATCGGGACTATTGCCGCAGATATGCAGCTTGCGTGTCTCGTCGATCAGGTAACTATCCATCGCCGTACCACATTCCGGGCAGCGATGCTTGGCCCGCAAGGCTTCGGTTTCGGCCTCCTCATCGGCATCCGACGCCACGGCTTCGTCACCGGGGATAAGGTCGATGGTCGTCTTGCAACGCTCCTTGGGGGGGAGGTTGTATCCCGAGCATCCCAAGAAGACACCGGTCGATGCCGTGCGAATCTGCATCTTGCGGCCACAAGTGGGGCAGTCGATATCCGTCGGCACCGGCTGATTCGGCCGCATGCCCTCTTCGGCCTCGGCATGTTCGAGCTTGGTCTTGAACTCGGCGTAAAAGGCGTCAAGCAGCTCACGCCATTCCCGGTTGCCGGTGGCGATCTCGTCGAGATGATCTTCCATACGTGCGGTGAAGCCGTAATCCATCAGGTCGCTGAACGATTCGGCTAAACGGTCGGTGACGATATCACCCAACTTCTCGGCATAGAAACGACGGCTCTCAAGCTTGACGTAACCGCGATCCTGAATCGTGGAGATGATCGAAGCATAGGTGGAAGGCCGCCCGATCCCCCGCTTTTCGAGCTCCTTGACCAAGCTCGCCTCGGTATAACGCGCCGTCGGCTTGGTAAAATGCTGCTGAGGATCGAGGGCCTGCAGGCTCATCGATTGCCCTTTCTCGAGATCCGGAAGTGCCTGATCCTCTTCCTTCTTGCCTGCCGGCTTCATCACCCGCGTGTAACCGTCGAATTTGAGCACTCGACCACGCGCTTTGAGCTCGAACTCCTCGGCCTCGACGGTAAGCGTCGTCGCCAAGTATTCCGCCGGCACCATCTGGCAGGCCACGAACTGGCGCCAGATAAGCTCATAGAGGCGCTGGGCGTCGCGCTCCACCGCAAGCTCGTCGCCGTTTTGCGCCACCTCGGTGGGGCGAATCGCCTCGTGCGCTTCCTGCGCCCCCTCCTTGCTGGCATAACGGTTGGGCGATTCGGGCAGGTACGCTTGGCCGAAACGCTCGTCGATATAAGCCCGGGCACTCTCCACCGCGTCTTGCGACAGGTTGGTCGAGTCGGTACGCATATAGGTGATGTAACCTGCCTCATAGAGACGCTGCGCCAGGGTCATGGTCTTCTTCACCGAGAACCCGAGGCGCCCGCTGGCGGCTTGCTGCAGGGTCGAGGTAATGAACGGGGCGTTGGGCTTGGAGCGTGTCGGCTTGGTTTCGCGATCGGTGATCACCAGCGCCGCCTCGCGCAACGGCGCGATTCGCTCTAGCGTTTCTTGTTCGGAGGTGGGGCGAAACGCCTGGCCTTTATGACGTGCCACCTCGAAGCGAACTGGCGCCGCATCGCCCTTCTCAGGCACGAGATCGGCGTGAACATCCCAGAACTCCTCGGGAACGAAGGCGCGAATCTCACGCTCGCGTTCGACGATCAAGCGCACCGCCACCGATTGCACCCGGCCCGCCGACAGCCCCCGTGCGATCTTGCTCCATAGCAATGGCGACAGCATGAAACCTACGACACGATCCAGAAAGCGCCGTGCCTGTTGCGCCTCGACGCGTGACAGATCCAGTTCGCCGGGCGTCTTGAACGCCTCCTGAATGGCATTCTTGGTGATCTCATTGAAGACCACGCGACGATAGCGTGACGCATCGCCACCAATGGTTTCCTGCAGGTGCCAAGCGATGGCCTCTCCTTCGCGGTCCAAGTCGGTCGCGAGATAGACGGCATCGGCCTTCTCGGCGTGCTTTTTGAGCTCGGCGACGACCTTTTCCTTACCCGGCAGGATCTCATAGTTGGCGTCCCAGCCATGCTCGGGATCGATCCCCATGCGTCGCACCAACTGAGTCCACTGCTTATGCTTTTTATAGGTGGCTTTTTCATCAGGCGACATCTTGCGTGTCGCCGCTGCCTGGCGGGCTCGCTCCTTTGGATCGGTGGCGTTCTTGCCGCTGCCACTTGTCGGCAAGTCACGGATGTGCCCGACACTCGACTTCACTACGAAATCGTTGCCGAGATACTTGTTGATCGTCTTGGCCTTGGCCGGTGACTCCACGATGACCAGTGACTTGCCCATAACGCTCCGCTCGAATGGCCAACGCGCCCTGTCAGGGCGTCGGCAGTGATGTCGTGGCCGGGGAACTCTCCCGGCGAAAAATGCGCCTACCCTACCTTAGCGCCTCGTTGCGCGCCAGCCCGTCGCAACGCGGGCCTTCAAGCCAGGTCCATGACGATCTTTACGCCACTGGCTTGAAAAACACTAGACGCGACGCCTTGCCACCGGCAAGCAAAACCCGCATCCAAATCGGCATGCTTCCCATGGCAGTGCTACTGGAAAGCACCTCCAGAGTCATCCAACCTTGGGACATGCCCAGCATGCAAAAAGTGATAATCTAATGTTCACGACTTGGGGTCATCGCACCTGTCGAGACGATGAGGCACAATGTAGTAAAATAACGACATGGCTCGCACAGAGCCGCTACTACCTTTCATGAGGCCAAGGAGAATTCCATGCAGAATGCGTTTCACGGTCCGATTCGCCGCACCAAGATCGTCGCGACCCTGGGCCCGGCCAGCGACCGCGACGGGGTCCTCGAAGACATGATCTCCGCGGGCGTCGACGTGGTACGACTCAACTTCTCCCACGGCTCCGCGGACGATCATCGGCGGCGGCTAAAGGCGGTACGCGATGCTGCCGCACGCGTCGGACGCACTGTCGCCGCGCTGGGCGACTTACAAGGCCCCAAGATCCGCATCGCACGCTTCAAGGACGAAGCGGTCACGCTCGAGAAAGGCCAGACCTTCGTCATCGACGTTTCCCTTGATCGTGATGCCGGCGATGCCCAGCGGGTAGGCTGCGATTATCAGGACCTGGCCGACGATGTTGCCCCGGGCGATGTCCTGCTGCTTGACGATGGTCGACTGGAACTGCAGGTCGAGCGCGTTGACGCCCCGGCTATTCACACCACGGTCAAGGTGGGTGGCAAGCTCTCCAATAACAAGGGCATCAACAAGCAAGGCGGCGGCCTGTCTGCGGCCGCACTGACCGACAAGGATCGCGAGGATCTCAAGACCGCTATTGATATCGGTGTCGACTACCTGGCTGTGTCCTTCCCACGCCATGGCGACGACATGCGCCTGGCCCGCGACCTGCTCGGCGAAGCGGGTAGCGAGATCGGCCTGGTCGCCAAGGTCGAGCGCGCCGAGGCAGTCGCCGACAACGACACTCTAGATGACATCATCCGCGCCAGCGAAGCGGTCATGGTCGCGCGTGGCGACCTTGGCGTGGAAATCGGCGACGCCCAACTGATCGGCGTGCAAAAGCGCATCATCCAGCATGCACGTAGTCTTAATAAAGTGGTGATCACCGCAACGCAGATGATGGAGTCGATGATCGACTCGCCGCTACCGACCCGCGCCGAGGTCTTCGACGTCGCCAATGCAGTGCTCGATGGCACCGACGCCGTCATGCTCTCCGCCGAGACCGCCGCCGGCGATTATCCCGTGGAGACCATCAAGGCCATGGAGCGCCTCTGTCTGGGCGCCGAACGTGAGCGTGCCGCACAGCAATCGCAGCATCGTATTCATGAAGGCTTTACCCGGGTCGATGAAACCGTGGCGCTGTCGGCCATGTACGCCGCCAACCATCTCGACGGGGTCTCCGCCATCGTCTGCATGACCGCCACCGGTTATACGCCATTGATCGCCTCGCGCATTCGTTCCGGCCTGCCGATCGTGGCCTTGGCGCATACCGAAATCGCGCAGCGCCGCATGGCATTGTATCGCGGGGTCGTCTCGCTGCCCTTCGACACACAAAGCCTCAAACCCACTGAGTTCAATAACCACGCCGTCGATAACCTCGTCTCGCTAGGCATCGTCAAACAGGGCGATCACGTTATCCTGACACGCGGCGATCATATGAATGCGCATGGCGGCACCAACACCATGAAGATCATTCAAGTTGGCGACGATATTGATTGATCAGCACCTTTTGCCGGCAAGCTGCCCATAGCTTGCTACTTTGAAGCACCGCGACGCATGCCTAGTCTTGGCGGCATGCGTCGATTTCACATGCCAGATACGCGTTTTCGGGTTACGCTTAATATTGCAGTGCAGCAATTCGTGACCAGGAGCGCCCTTCATGTTTCCCATGCACGCCGCTTGGCTGGAAGCCGCCAGCCCCATTCTCGATCCCTTCGGCCTGATTCGCGCCACCCAGGACTACTGGCAGGATACCTTCGAACGCAGCGTGCTCTACTGGGACGTCATGCGTCAGCGTGGCAACCAGTATCTTGAGCACATGGCGCAGACTAAACCCAACGTGCTAGGGTTCGAGGCCGAAGTGCTCATGGATGGCCGCGACCTGCCGCGCCCGGTCAACTACGAATTGATGCGCATCCTGCCCCCGCCCGGTATAACGATCGACCCGTTCCAGCGCCCTTTCGTCATCGTCGATCCGCGAGCCGGCCATGGGCCCGGCATTGGTGGCTTCAAGCCCGATAGCGAGATCGGCGTCGCCATGCGCGCCGGTCATCCATGTTACTTCATCGGCTTTCTGCCGTTTCCGGTGCCGGGACAGCATGTCGAAGATGTCGTCGATGCTGAAATTGCCTTTATACGCGAGGTCGGCGCTCGTCATGGCGAGGCCAATGAAAAACCCGTGGTGATCGGCAACTGCCAGGCAGGCTGGCAGTTGATGATGGCTGCCGCCCTTGAACCGGATGCCTTCGGACCGATTCTCGTCGCTGGCGCACCGCTGTCCTATTGGGCCGGCGAGCGTGGCCGCTACCCCATGCGCTATAGCGGGGGCCTGCTCGGCGGTAGCTGGTTGACCGCTTTTGCCGGTGACCTGGGTGCAGGGCTCTTCGACGGGGCCTGGTTGGTGCAGAACTTCGAACGCCTCAACCCCGCCAATACGCTGTGGAGCAAGCAATATCGGCTTTACGCCGACGTCGATCACGAAAGCGAGCGTTATCTCCAATTCGAGCGCTGGTGGGGTGGGCACATCGTGCTCAATGCCGAGGAAATACAGTACATCGTCGACAACCTCTTCATCGGCAATCGTTTGAGCACTGCCCAACTGATCACCCGCGACGGACGGCGCATCGACCTACGCAACGTCCGCTCGCCTATCGTGGTGTTCTGCTCGCAAGGCGACAACATCACGCCACCGCCCCAAGCGTTCGGCTGGGTGTCCGATCTCTACGATGGCGTGGACGACATCATCGCCAACGAGCAGACCATCGTGTATTGCGTACACGACTCGACCGGGCATCTGGGAATTTTCGTCTCGGGCAGCATCTCGCGCCGCGAACATGCCGAATTTACCGCCAACATGGACTATATCGACGTCCTGCCCCCCGGCTTGTACGAAACCGCCATCACGCCACGCGATGCGACCGGGGATGCCACCGATGGTGACTATCTGCTCGAATTTCGCCCGCGTGGCGTCGACGACCTGCAACCGCTAGTGCAACGACGCGATGACGACGAGCGCCGCTTCGCCACTGTAGCGCGTCTGTCTGAAAGCGGACTAGCGCTGTATCAACAATACACGCAGCCGTGGATACAAGCCGTCATGACCCCCGAAGCAGGGCGCTGGCTACGCCGACTGCACCCCATTCGGCTGGGCTACAAGCTACTCTCCGACCGCAATCCATTGATGTCTACCGTGCCGGTGCTGGCCGAGCGTATTCGTCACCAGCGCCAACCGCTTTCGCCGGACAATCCTCTGACGCAATGGGAGCGCAGCATAGCCACCCGTATCGAAGAAAACCTCGAGGCCTATGGCGAATGGCGTGACCGCATCAGTGAGGCGCTGTTCCTGAACGTCTATGGCCAACCCTGGCTACAATCGCTCGCCGGCATCGGCCCGGACATGGCGCGTGTTCGCCCCCACCCCGGGCGTGCACCGGAGCATCAACACTTCCTGCGTACGCGACGAGCCGCCTTGCGGGAACGCATCGCCAGTGGTGGAGCACGCGAAGCGGTGGTGCGGGCCTTGATCTACATCCTGGGCGGGGCGCCGACGACCGATGAGCGCAATTTCCAGCGCCTCAAGGCCACGCGCGAGGAACTCGGCAAGAGCCTGGACCTTCAACACTTCAAGATGCTGGTCCGTGAGCAGTTCTTCATTCTCAAGCTCGACGTGCGCGAGGCACTCAAGGCGCTTCCCACACTCATCGCACGCGACGACGCCACGCAGGTCGATGATCACTTGGCACACATCACCCACATCCTCGACGCCAGCGGGCCGCAAAGCGAGCATGTGCAGGAGCGCCTGGAACGCGTTCGCGTCTTGTTCGAACAAGCCCGGCCCGCAGCACCGAATCCCGAGGCGCCACGGGCATGAGCAACGTTCCGATCAGGTGATCTCGATCAGCACCTCGCCCGGCGTCACGCGGTCGCCCTTGACGACGTGGACCGCTTCGACGGTGCCCGAGGCCCGTGCCTGGACCTCGGTTTCCATCTTCATCGCCTCGGTGATCAAGACTGCCTGGCCTTCTTCGACACGATCGCCCTTGGCGACCAAGACATCGACGATATTGCCGGGCATGGATGTCGTGACATGACCAGGCTGCGAGGCGCGCGCACGGCCCGAGGTCTCGCCGCCGACGAAAGCATCCTTGGCTTCGAACACGACCTCTTCCGGCATGCCATCGAGCGTCAGATAAACCTGGCGCTTGCCACCACTATTACCGCCCACGCCGGTGATTTGCACTTCGTAGGATTCGCCGTGCACGTCGATGACGAACTCGGTGGGCACACCTTCGGTCACCGGCCGGCTGGCGTCTCCCGCATCGGGAGCGGGAATCGGCTCCGAGACCAACGATCCATCTCGTCGTCCCTGCAGGTAATCGCGCCCCAGCTCGGAGAACATCGCATAGGTCAGGACGTCTTCCTCACCCTCGGCCAATTCGCCGATGTCCTTCGTCAAACGCGCCATCTCGGGATTCAGCCGATCGGCGGGGCGCCCTTCTTCCACTGGGGAATTACCGATGGCCTGACGACGAACGTCGTCATCCACCGGTGCTGGCGGATGACCATAGCCACCCTGAAGATAGCGCTTCACCTCGTTGGTGATGGTCTTGTAGCGCTCGCCGGTAAGCACGTTCATCACGGCCTGGGTCCCAACGATCTGCGAGGTCGGCGTCACCAGGGGCGGGTACCCGAGATCGGCGCGCACACGCGGAATTTCGTTGAACACGTCGCGGATCTTGGACAGTGCGTTCTGTTCCTTGAGCTGATTGGCGAGGTTGGACATCATGCCGCCCGGGACCTGATTGATCTGTACCGAGACGTCCTCGCGGGTGAACTCGCTTTCAAAGGCGGCGTATTTCTGGCGTACGCCGCGGAAATAGTCGCCGATCTCCTTGAGCGCTTCGAGATCCAGGCCACTGTCGTAGTCCGTACCTTGAAAGGCAGCCACCATGGCTTCCGTCGACGGATGGCTGGTACCGCCGGCGAATGCCGAAATGCAGGTGTCGATATGCCGGCACCCCGCTTCCACGGCCTTGAGATGACACATCGGCGCCAGCCCCGAGGTGGCGTGGGCATGCAGATGGACCGGCACGTCCACGGCCTCGACCAATGCCGCCACCAGCTCGCCCGTGGCATACGGCGTTAAAAGCCCCGCCATGTCTTTGATGGCGATCGAGTCGGCACCCATGTCGACTAGCCGCTTGGCCTGGTCCACGTACATCGCCAGGGTATGCACCGGGCTCACCGTATAGCAGATCGTGCCCTGAGCGTGCTTGCCACTGGCCTTGACCGCGCGCATGGCGGTTTCCAGGTTGCGCAGATCGTTGAGCGCATCGAAGACGCGGAACACATCGACGCCGTTATCCGCCGACTTGGCGACGAAGCGCTCGACGACATCGTCGGCATAATGGCGATATCCCAGTAAGTTCTGGCCACGCAACAGCATCTGCAGCGGCGTGTTGGGCATGGCATCCTTGAAAGCGCGCAGGCGCTCCCATGGGTCTTCCTTCAAAAAGCGCACGCAGGCATCGAAGGTTGCCCCGCCCCATACCTCGAGCGAGTGATAGCCGATGGCGTCCAGCTTGGCACAGGCGGGCAACATGTCCTCGGTGCGCAGGCGCGTGGCGATCAGCGATTGATGGCCGTCACGCAACACGACGTCGGTGATATTGACTTGGGAAGATGATACGGCATTCATGATGGGTATCTCCTTATAGACCGGCGTGGGCGGCGATGGCGGCGGCAATCGCTAGAGCGACTTCCTCGGGATTGCGCTTGACCGAATAATTGAGCAGTTCGGGATGGCTGGGCACGAAGCCGGTATCGAAGTGCCCGCTGCGGAAATCGGGGTGGCGCAGAATTTCCTGATAGTAAGGCGCGGTCGTCTTGACCCCCTGCAGACGCATGTCGTTGAGGGCGCGAATTCCACGATCGAGGGTTTCTTCCCAACTCATGCCCCACACGATCAACTTCAGGCACATGGAGTCGAAATACGGCGGAATCGTATAGCCGGTGTAGATCGCGGTATCGGTGCGTACCCCTGGCCCCCCGGGGGCGTAATAACGCGTGATGCGTCCGAACGACGGCAGGAAATCGTTCTTGGGATCCTCGGCATTGATGCGAAACTGGATGGCGTAGCCGTGGTGGCGTATATCCTCCTGGCGGTAGGCGAGCTTTAGCCCTGCAGCGATACGCAATTGCTCGCGCACGATATCCACGCCGGTGATCGCTTCGGAAATAGTGTGCTCGACTTGCACGCGGGTATTCATTTCCATGAAGTAGACCTCGTTGCCCTTGACGAGGAACTCCACGGTACCGGCGTTTTCGTAGCCCACCGCACTGGCCGCACGGACCGCCATTTCGCCGACGTAGGCCCGTTGTTCAGGTGTCAGTTGGGGGCTGGGCGCGATTTCGATGAGCTTCTGATTGCGACGCTGGATCGAACAGTCCCGCTCGAAGAGATGGATCACGTTGCCAATGCTGTCGGCGAGGATCTGCACCTCGATGTGATGCGGCTCGACGACGCATTTCTCCATGAACACATCGGCACTGCCGAACGCCTTGGTTGCCTCGGAGATCACGCGCTCCCAGGCCTGCTCGAGCTGCGCCGGCGTGTCGCAACGGCGAATCCCGCGCCCACCGCCCCCGGAAGTGGCCTTGAGCATGACCGGATAGCCGATGGTATCGGCCAGCGACAAGGCCTCGTCGCAAGTCTCGAGATTGTCCTCCGAGCCCGGCGTCACCGGCACGCCGGCGTCACGCATGGCCGCGCGCGCCGCCGTCTTGTCGCCCATCCGCGCGATCACCTCGGCGTCCGGACCTACAAAGGCCAACCCGGCGTCCTCGCAGATGCGCGCGAAGTCTGCGTTTTCCGAGAGGAAGCCGTAGCCGGGGTGAATCGCGTCACAGCCGGTCTCGCGCGCCAGGTCAACGATACGCCGCGGATCGAGATAGCCCGCCAGCGGATCTTCGCCGACGAAATGCGCCTCATCGGCGCGCTTGACGTGCAGTGCAAAGCGATCGGGCTCGGTGTAGATCGCCACCGAGCGGATGCCCATCTCAGCGCAGGCGCGTACAATGCGTACAGCAATTTCGCCACGATTGGCGATGAGAAGTTTCTTGAACACCGTCTGCCCTCCGGTTATGGACGTCGCGTTGACACAGCGTGTCATCGTGGCGCCCTCTGGGTCGCTGAGTGCTTGTCTTTATCGTACTCTCACGCTACCCACCGAAGGATCAATAGAAAAATTGATATTTTTTTGCCAAGCTATAAGTAATAGCTTATGACTACGCCGGGGGCGTCATGTCACGACCCAATCTGCTCAATCGTCTGACCTTTCGCCAATTGCAGGTTTTCCAGGCCGTGCACCGGCAGCAGTCCTATTCGCGGGCGGCCGAACAGCTCGGCCTCACACAGCCCGCCGTCAGCGCTCAGATCCGCCAGCTTGAGCAGGCGCTCGAGCAGCCGCTGTTCAAGTATGCGGGCAAGACGCTGCATGTTCTGCCCGCCGCGGATGCACTGGCCGCCTCGGTACAGTCGATCTTCGGTCAGGTCTCGAGCCTACAGATGGAGCTTTCCGAGCTGGCAGGCACCATCCGAGGCGAACTCAATCTCGCCGCCGTCAGCACTGCGCAGTATGTCGTGCCCCATATCCTGGCCCGCTTTCGTGCCCGTTACCCGGAGGTGCAGGTGCGCCTGCGCGTCTGCAATCGCGGCCAGGCGCTGGAGCGTCTCGCCGAGCGCCGCGACGACCTCGTGATCATGGGCATGGTCCCCGAGGACGCCAATCTCGCCTTTATGCCGATTCTCGACAATGAAATGATTCCCGTGGTGTGGCCCGGGCATCCGCTGTTGACGGCAGACTCGCCCACGCTCGAGGATTTCACACGCTATTACGTGCTGATGCGCGAGCCCGGTTCAGGGACACGCACGGCGTTCGAGGATTTCGTCGCTCGCGAGCGGGTATCGCTACGCCATACCCTGGAGCTTGGCACCAACGAGGCGATCAAGCAGGGCGTCATGGCGCATCTCGGGGTCGCTGTGCTGCCACGCCTGGCGGTCCAGCTCGAGCTTGCTTCGGGGCTGCTGGCGTCACCGACACTGCCCGGCTTTCCGCTACGCCGCTCCTGGTGCACCGTGCATCCAAAGGATCGTTACCCAACGCCCGTGACCGAACTTTTCCTGCGCTTCGTCCGCGAGCTGTTGCCTGAGCTGAACGATCACTTCAAAGCGCCGCTGGTGCCCGCACCCGGCCCCAGCTTCGCCTGTACGCCATGAATCAGCCACGCTTGACTTGACTCCGACCTGGAAGGCCCTCATCTAAGGGGCATTATCATCACGTTCCACTTTTTACAGGGAGTCAGTCATGCAAGTAGTCGCCACCACCGGCCAGCCTCAGGCAGCGCCCCTGGACGCTTTCGAGCTCCATGAACGCGAGATGCCGAGCCCCGGAGAATGGGACCTTCTCGTGCGCATCGACGCGGTGTCGGTCAATCCGGTCGATACCAAGATTCGCCAGGGCGCCTTCCTTCCCAGCGACCAGCACAACGTCCTTGGCTGGGATGCCGTGGGCCGGGTGGAGCACGTCGGCGCCAACGTCGAGCATTTCGCCCCGGGAGATCGCGTGTACTATGCCGGCGAGGTCGAGCGCCCCGGCTGCAACGCCGAATATCAACTCGTCGATGCGCGCCTGGCCGCCAAGGCACCGAGCAAAGTGAGCGCCGAGGAAGCGGCCGCCATGCCGTTGACTTCCCTGACCGCCTGGGAGGCCCTGTTCGACAAGCTCAAGCTGTCACAGGGCAAAGACACCCATCGCGAGCAGACCCTGCTGATCATCAACGGCGCTGGCGGTGTCGGCTCGATCGCGACGCAAATGGCCTCCCAACTCACCGGCATCAAGGTCATCGCCACCGCGTCGCGCGATACGTCCGTAGAATGGTGCCGGCGCATGGGCGCGCATGAGGTCGTCGACCACCACGACCTCGTGTCGAACATGCAGCAGGCCGGCCACGAGCAGGTCGACTACATCTTCAATTGCCATGATATTGGCGACCACTGGGAGAACATGACCACGCTCATTCGGCCCTTGGGCCACATCGTGGCCATCGCCGAGACCCAGAAGACCGTCGATCTCAATGCTCTGCAAGGCAAGGCGGTGACGTTCAGTTGGGAATTCATGTTCGCGCGGCCGTTGCACGGCGCCGACATCGCTCACCAGGGCAAGATCCTGGCCACGCTGGCCGAGCATTTCGACGCCGGTCATCTGCGCAGCACGCTCAGCGATATCGTCGGCCCATTGACCCCAGCCAATCTCGGGGAAGCCCATCGTCGCCTCGAAACCGGACATACCACGGGCAAGCTGGTGTTGAGTGCCATGCCCGAGGCATGACATTCCCATAACCGACACAGCCCTGTGCAAGACGACATGCCCGGCACCAGCCGGGCATGGTATCGCGTGCAGCCAGGCTGCTCTCCTTGACACTGAAGCGCCATTGCCAACCTGTCCAGCACTACGCCTTTTGTGGTATGTTGGATGTATCAATTCACGCATCATCAGACGTGCCAGGCCCCCCGGAAACGTCGACCGACGCCCTTCCCCTCTTTCTGTGGTAGCGTCGCTTCGGCGCCGTCGGCCGGCTTGCAGAGAGGCTCACGCTATGAGCGACACTCCTACCCAACGCGTCACCAGCGGCAAGAAATACCGCAACGACCAGGGCATCGCCGCCATCAAGGATGGCATGAAGTCACGCGAGCAATCCGCAGGCGATGGCGTCGGCGGCCGCAAGCCCTCATGGTTACGCGTCCAGATGCCCGGCGGTGAACGCTTCGAGGCGGTCAAGCGCAACGTGAAGGAGCATCGGCTCAGCACCGTTTGTGCCGAGTCCCACTGTCCGAACATGGGAGAGTGCTGGAGCAACGGTACTGCCACCATCATGTTGATGGGGTCGGTATGCACCCGGGCCTGTCGCTTCTGCGCCGTCGACACCGGTAACCCGCGTGGCTGGCTGGACCCCGAGGAACCGGCGAACACCGCCGAATCGGTGGAGCTGATGGGGTTGCGCTATGTGGTACTGACCTCGGTGGACCGCGACGATCTACCCGACGCTGGCGCTGGCCACTACGCCGACTGCATTCGCGCGATCAAAGCGCGCACACCTCAGGTGGCGGTGGAAGCACTGACGCCGGACTTCGACGGCATATCCAGTGCCGTCGAGCGAGTCGTCGATTCCGGCCTGGAAGTGTTCGCCCAGAACGTCGAGACCGTGGAACGTTTGACGCAGCGCGTGCGCGATCCACGTGCCGGTTATCGTAAGACCCTCGACGTGCTGGCGCATGCCAAGCGTCACCGCCCCGAGGTGATCACCAAGACCAGCATCATGCTGGGGCTCGGCGAAACCGAAGAAGAGATCCTCGAGACCTTCGATGACCTTCGCGCCATTGGCGTCGATATCGTGACACTGGGCCAGTACCTGCAACCGACCCGCAACCACCTGCCGGTGGAACGCTGGGTGACGCCCGACGAATTCGAGCACTACCGCCAGCAGGGCTTGGCAAAAGGCTTCATGGAAGTGCCGTCGGGGCCGTTGGTGCGCTCCAGCTATCGCGCCGACCGAGTGTTCGAGAAGAATAACCTAGGACTGGCAGAGCCCGCTGAGGTGCCTGGTCAATCGCCCGATCCCGACCGCATTGCGGTCGTCAACGTCGGCTGAAGACCGCACTTTTCAAGCCTTAGTGATGCAATGAAACCGGCCCGCCGTAGACTTAGTCCACGGCGGGCCGGTTTCATTGGGACGCGCCGCTCGATGTAGAAGGACGCTGAACGACGGTGCGTCAGGCGCCGACGGTGGCAACTGGCACGAGCGTTCGCTCTAGCGTTCGCGCCAGACGCTCGGCCAGCTCGACGGCGACCGTATCGCTATCCGGACAATCGTCGACCAGATCGGCAAGCCGTGTCATGGCCATGCCGGCATAGCCGCAGGGATTGATGCGCTGGAAAGGAGATAAGTCACCATCGACATTGAGCGCGACGCCATGGAAGCTGGCGCCGCGTCGAATACGCAAGCCGAGCGAGGCAATCTTGGCCTCGCCGACATAAACACCCGGCGCGTCAGGGCGCGCATGCGCCTCCACACCATACTCGGCCAGCAACGCAATCACCGTGTTCTCGAGCGCCGATACGAGCTCCCGTACGCCCAGCTTGGCACGACGTACGTCGATCAACGGGTAAAGCACGACCTGACCCGGCCCATGATACGTCACCTGCCCACCACGATCGGTGGCGACGACCGGAATATCGCCAGGCATGAGCAGATGCTCGGGCTTACCGGCCTGCCCCTGCGTAAACACCGGCTCATGCTCCACCAACCAGAATTGATCGGGCGTCGTAGCATCACGCTCACCGGTGAGCTTGCGCATGGCCTGCCACACCGGCTCATAGGTGCGACGCCCTAGGCGATGCAACTGCACCGGTGGGCGCTCTTCGCTCATCGCCACCTACAGCACCATGTGCACACGCCCCGTCGCTTTCAGCGAATGGAACAGTGCATTGAGCTGGTCTTGCCCGGTGGCGTGAATCACTACGCGCACGGATTGAAAGCGGCCATTGCGGCTATCGACCATGCGCACGCTGCGACGATCGAAGCCAGGCGAGTGTTGCTCGACGATATCGACCACGGTGACCTTGAAGTCCGGTGCCGCGTCACCGACGATCTTGATAGGATACTGACAGGGAAACTCGATCTTGGGCGCTTCTGGCGATGCACCCTGCTCGGTTGGTGAAGTCTGTTGCATGAAGAACGGCCTCACATGGGCTCGACATGATATTTCCGAGTATTTTACTCAACCTTATCGTATCGACCAAGGGCAAAGCTTTCGAAACGCTTCGCCCTTGAGCCGAACCACAGTGAATCAGTCGAAAAACCCATTCACGAACTGCAGGACACTGTCCCAAAGGCGCTTGAAGAAGCCACCTTCGGAGATCGACTCCAGCGCTACCAGGGGACGCTCGTCGAGCACTTCACCATCTAGCTTGATTTTCAATGTGCCAAGCTGTTCTCCCTTCTCGACCGGCGCATCGATGGTTTTCTTGATGTCGAGCTGAGCGTTCAACTCATCACTGTGTCCACGCGGCACAGTCAAGTACACGTCATCCGCCACGCCCAGACGCAGCTCGTCCTTCTCGCCACCCCAGACACGCGGCTTGTTGAGCACGGCACCAGCTTCGTAGAGACGCTGTGTCTCGAAGAAGCGGAACCCATAGCTCAACAGTTTCTGAGTTTCTTGGGCTCGTGCCTCGTCAGAATCGGTCCCCATCACCACGGCCACTAGGCGTATATCGTCCTTCTTGGCGGATGCCACCAGGCAGTAGCCTGCCGCCTCGGTATGCCCTGTCTTCAAGCCATCGACGTTTGGATCGCGCCACAACAGGCGATTACGGTTGGGCTGACGGATATCATTCCAGGTGAAGTACTTCTCCGAATACACTTCGTAGTGCTCGGGGTAGTCCTTGATGATGTGTTGTGCGATGACCGCCAGGTCGTGAGCCGATGAGTAGTGGTCATCGTGCGGCAGCCCGGTGGGGTTCATGAAATGCGTATGCTGGAGGTTCATACGCGAGGCCTGCTGATTCATGAGATCGGCAAAGGCGTCCTCACTGCCAGCGATATGCTCCGACAATGCGACGCTGGCATCGTTGCCCGACTGAATCACGACCCCTCTGAGCAAATTGTCGACGCTTACCTTGCTCCCCGGGTTGAGGAACATCCGCGAACCACCGGTACGCCAAGCATTCTCGCTAATCGTGACCTTGTCGTCGGCATCGATATTCTCGGCGTCGATTTCACGCTCGACGATATAGGCGGTCATCATCTTGGTCAGACTGGCCGGCGGCAACTCCTTATCGGCATTGTGCTCGACCAGGATCTTGCCGCTATCGGCGTCCATCAGCACCCAGGAAGACGCCGCCAGGCTCGGTGCCGATGGTACCATCGACGACGGCACTGGCGAGGGCGCAGGGGGATCCTCGGCTTGCGCCACAGGGGTGAGACCACCGACACCTAACGTGACCAATAAAACAATGCGTAACAATGACGATCGGGCGAACACTCTCATGACAACTTTTCTCGCTAAGCGGGGTTACTCGGTAGCGGAAACGACAAACGACTGATCAAAGCCCGCCGTTTGTAATTCCGCTTTGATGGAATTAAGATGCGACGCATCATGCACAGGCCCTACCTGAACACGATACACGGACGCCTCTTCCCTTACGCGTACCGGACGCGATACCTGTCCTTGCAAGCGCTTTTCCAGCGCCTTGGCCCTGGCCGCGGAGCTCAGTGCCGCGACCTGAACATATTGTCCCGTGCCGTCCTGACCCTCGGTGGCACGATCTTGCTGGGACACCCCGGCGGTCGATGCTTCATCCGCGGCCCCCTGTGCCGATTCTCGAGCCGGTATGCCCGAGGACGCCTTGGCCACATCCCCATTGGAGGCTGGCTCGGTGGAAGGCTCATGCTGCTCGGCCCATTGCTTGGGGTCAATGGCTTCCACACGCACATGTCCCGTTCCGTCTCCCAAGATGTCCAAGCGTGCCGCGGCGGCGTAAGACAAGTCGATCAAACGATCGCCATGAAATGGGCCACGATCATTGACGCGCACGATGACACTGCGCCGATTATCGAGGTTGGTCACGCGGACATAAGTCGGCAACGGTAGCGTGCGGTGCGCCGCCGACATCTTGTACATGTCATAGATTTCCCCGCTCGCAGTGTCGTAACCCTGGAACTTGGTGCCATACCAGGACGCATCGCCTTCTTCCACATAGCCGCTGGGGTCGGACAGCACATGATAGGTCTCGCCCCACACCTCATAGGTGGAGCGATTGCCGCTCTTGGCCAGCGGCTCGTCCTTGGGTACCGCATCGGGAACATTCGCCACATCGGGCGGCGCGTCCGGATAAGCATCGTCTTGCTGCGCATAACGACCGCCGCCATCACTGGCGCACCCTGCCACCAACAGCATTAATACACACACAAGTACGCCGCCGATTCTCATGCATCATCCTTGTCGAGCGATGCCTGGATACCTGCTGCGAGTTCGGTGACAGCCATTGCGTATAGATAACTGTGGTTATAACGCGTGATCACATAAAAATTTTCATGCCCCAACGCGTAGCGATAATCCCTCGACTCGAGCGCCAGGGACAGCGGAATGACACGCGACGCGTCGAGTTCACCGCGTGGGTGGATACCGGCATCGGCAAGCGCCGCCAATCGCACGTAAGGCTCACGCGTGCGGTTGAAGTCGATCGCTTGCGGAGGCGTATCGGGACCATCGGCGGGCGTCACCACCGGCGCCCCTCGACGCCATCCATGTTCGGCGAAGTAATTGCCCACGCTGCCGATCGCATCCACGGGATCGTCCCACAGATCACGCCGCCCATCGTCATCGAAATCGACGGCATAAGCGCGGTAGCTGGTCGGGATGAATTGCGGGTAACCCATGGCGCCGGCATAGGAGCCTTTGGGGGCTTCCGGCGAAATCCCTTGATCTAGGGTGATTTCAAGAAACGCCGCCAATTCGCCACGGAAGAACTCGCCACGCGAGGGGTGATGAAAAGCAAGCGTAGCGAGCGAATCGAGCACACGATGACGCCCCTTGTGCTGACCATAACGCGTCTCGACACCGATAATCGCAGCAATGTAGGCGGGCGGCACGCCGTATTCTCGTTCGGCGCGCGCAAGGGCATCACGGTGCTCACGAATGAACGCTACGCCTTCTTGAATGCGCTTGGGCTGCACGAAGATGTCGCGGTATTCATGCCAACTCAAGCGACGCTCGGCCGCTCCCTGCATGGCGTCCAGCACGTCCTGGCGAAACCGGGCGTGGCGCAATGCCTGGGTCACGTCATCGCGAGAAATGCCGCTCCCTGATACGTCATCGACCCACTCGCGGATATCAGCGTGCGAGGCAGGATCGAACTCCTCGGCCGCATGCGCCGAGGGAAACAGGGCTACCCCGCATAGCAATGCCGCCGCCGGGGCAAACCCTCGCCAATGGGACCGCACATTATTCCACTTCATCAGGCTCTGACTCCTTGGCCCTGGGCTGTCGTTGCCTCCTTTCAGCGTCGCGCCCTGCCTAGCGCGGCAACAACCGTCGGTGGGTATGAACGGACATGAGGATACCGAAACCGATCAGCAAGGTCACGCTGGACGTACCGCCGAAACTGACCAGCGGCAACGGCACACCAACGACAGGCAAAATGCCGCTGACCATGCCCATATTGACGAAGACATAGATGAAGAATGTCAGCACGATGCTGCCGCCGACCAGGCGCCCATAGGTGTCCTGGGCGGTATTGGCGAGAAACAGGCCACGCCCCACGATGAGCACGTAGAGGGCCAGGAAGACCAGCATCCCGATCAACCCCCACTCCTCTCCCAGCACAGCGCCAATGAAGTCGGTATGACGCTCGGGAAGAAACTCCAACTGAGATTGAGTTCCCAAGCCCCAACCCTTGCCGAAGACGCCACCACTGCCGATGGCCGTTTTCGACTGGATGATATTCCAACCGGCCCCCAGTGGGTCACTTTCGGGATTGAGGAAGGTCAATACGCGTTGGCGTTGGTATTCATGCATATTGAACCAGAGTAGGGGCAAGGCGGATGCAAGGAGCACCGCCAACAAGCCGATTACCCGCCATGACAGGCCCGCCAGGAAGATGACGAACACTGCCGCGCAGGCCACCAGCAATGACGTCCCCAGGTCAGGCTGACGCATGATTAGCATCACCGGCATACCGATGATCAAGGCACAGACCAGCAGGTCGCGCATGCTCGGCGGCAGCGGTCTCTTATAGAGATACGTCGCCACCATCATGGGCACCGCCAGTTTCATCAACTCGGATGGCTGAAAACGGATTATTCCGGGGATTTCCAGCCAGCGCTGCGCCCCCATCCCCATGTCGCCCATCACTTCCACCGCCACGAGCATGGCTACCCCTATGAAGTAGCCGAGGGGGGTCCAACGGCATAACGTACCTGGCGAAAATTGGGCAATCACGAACATGGCCAGCAAGGCCACACCGAAACGCGACGTCTGTCCTAGCGTAACGGCAAGACTCATGCCACTGGCGCTGTACAAGACTACCAGCCCCGCCCCCATTAGGCTCAGCAGCAGCAAAAGCAGCCAAGGGTCGAGATGAAGGCGCGACCAGAGGGAGCGCTTGCGCCCCATGCCATCCGACGGTGACCGACTGAAGTGACGCCATTCAAGTCCCTTCAACTTCGACGTCCTCCTTGATGAGTTCTTCGGCTTGATGGGTGTTCTCGTCATCGGGCAGGAGCCACTCGTCTGCCAGGGCGCGAGCCAGGCCCGCAGCATGTGAACTACCGCCCCCGGCGTTTTCGACGATCACGGCGATGGCTATCTGCGGATCGTCCACAGGCGCGAACGCCGTGAACAAGGCGTGATCACGCAAACGTTCCTTGAGCTCGTCGGCATCGTATTTTTGGTTTTGCCCCAAAGAAAACACCTGGGCCGTGCCCGACTTGCCCGCCATGTCGTATTTCAGTCCTTTACCGATATGGCGTGCAGTGCCCTCTCTGCCACTAACGACTTTTTCCATGCCGTTGAACACGTCATCCCACCAGACCTCCTTGTCGAGCGTCACGTCAGGCTTGGTGTTCTTGAAAGGCGGTTCGATCGAGGTCTCACCGACGCGTTTGGCCAAATGTGGACGCACCCAATCCCCACGGTTGGCCAGCGTTGCCTCCGCCGTTGCGAGCTGCAATGGTGTGACCATCCAGTAGCCTTGCCCGATACCCGCCGAGAGCGTTTCCCCGGGATACCACACTTGTCCGTATTTCTCGCGTTTCCACTCACGGGAAGGCACGGTCCCCGATGAAGCCCCTTGCACATCCAACGAGGTGACCTCCCCAAACCCGAACTTGTACATGAAGTTGGATAAAGCATCGATGCCCAAGCGATGCGCCATGGTGTAGAAGTAGGTGTTGTTGGAAACGGCAAGGGCGCGCTCCAGATCGACACGGCCATGCCCCCAGCGCAACCAGTTCCGATAGTGGCGCGAATCGTTGGGCAGCTTGTAATATCCTGGGTCATAGATGACTTCTTGGGGCGTCACGACACCATTTTGAAGCGCGGCCAAGGCCTCGAAAGGCTTGATGGTCGACCCGATCGGATACTGGCCGCGCACGGCCCGGTTGAACAGCGGCAGATCAAGATTCTCTTGCAGCGACTGATAGTCCTTGTAGGAAATACCGGTCACGAACTCGTTGGAATTGAATCCCGGGGCAGAGACCATCGCTAAAATATCACCGGTCTGAGGTTGAATCGCGACGATGGAACCGCGCCGCCCATCCAGCAGATCGTAAGCCATCTGTTGAAGTCGCGTGTCGATGGTCAGCGTCAAGTCCTTGCCCGGTTCTGGCGGTGTACGCTCAAGCTCGCGTAGCACACGACCTCGGGCGTTGGTTTCCACCTTACGCAGGCCAGCCTGCCCATGCAGCGCGTTTTCGTACTGCTTCTCGATACCGGTCTTACCGATATAATGCGTGCCCGCATAGTTGCCGCTATCCAACGAGGCCAGTTCTTGCTCGTTGATTCGCCCGACATAGCCAAGCACATGCGACATGATCTTGGGATTGGGATAATGACGTAGCCACTGTGCTTCGACCTCGACTCCTGGGAGCCGGTAACGATTGACGGCTAACCGTGCGATTTGTCGTTCGTTGAGACCGCTCATCAACAATGCCGGTTGATAGGGTCTTTGACGTTGGCGCGACCGTTTGCGAAACGCCTCGACCTGCGTTTCGTCCAGCCCCAGGATGTCGACCAGTCGGTCGAGAGTGGCATCAATATCCTTGACCCGCTCCCGTACGATAGTCAGGTTATAGGTTGGGCGGTTCTCAGCGACCAATTGGCCTTGGCGATCGTAGATGAGCCCACGCGTCGGTGGCAACGGTTCGACACGCACACGATTCTTCTCGGAACGCGTGGTGAACACATCATGCTCGACAACCTGGAGATAGAAAAGACGAGCGCCCAACCCCCCGGCCATCAATAATACGAGTAATGCCGCCAGTAGCGAGCGAGACCGA
Organism: Chromohalobacter canadensis; assembly: GCF_029544075.1. Taxonomy (GTDB): domain Bacteria; phylum Pseudomonadota; class Gammaproteobacteria; order Pseudomonadales; family Halomonadaceae; genus Chromohalobacter; species Chromohalobacter canadensis_A. The sequence goes on from NZ_JAJQJH010000005.1 coordinate 158,557, forward strand.
AATACACGGACTTCTCGAGCGGTATCCTTGATTGGGTCGCGTCGTTTACGCATGGGTCCCCGATAACAGGCGGGAAGGTGGAAGGTAGCTGCTGAACAGGTATCTAGCCCCGTTAATCATCGGTGATAGGGATGGCCAGCCAACAAGGTCCAGGCGCGATATAGCTGCTCAGCCAGCAAAATACGTACCAGTGGATGAGGCAACGTCAATGCCGAGAGCGACCAACGTTGCTCGGCTCGCGCCAATAGACGTGAATCGAGCCCGTCCGGCCCACCCACCAGGCACGCCACGTCGCGACCCTCCTGGCGCCATTGTTCGGCGTTGGCGGCCAATCGCTCGGTGCTCCAACTTCGACCCTCGACATCCAATGCGATTACACGCTCCTGATCGCGCAGCTTCGCCAGCATGGCGTCGCCTTCGCCCTGAACCGCACGGGCCACATCGGCGTTCTTGCCCCGCTTGCCGGGCGCAATCTCGACGATGTCCACGCTGAAATCACGCGGCAGTCGCTTGAGGTATTCATCGACACCCTGCGTGACCCAACCGGGCATGCGAGTCCCCACGGCGAGCACGCGAAGCTTCATCCACGCACCTCGCCAAGCGCCCCCTCAACGGATACCCCATCGCTGGGTAGATCCGACCACAAGCGCTCAAGATCGTATAGCTGACGGGTCTCGGGCAGCATGACGTGGATTACGAGATCGCCCAAATCGACCAGGACCCAATCGCTCCCTTGGTGACCCTCGATACCCAAGGGACGGCATCCCGCTTCCTTGACTTTCTCCACCACACTTTCGGCCAGGGCGCCGATGTGTCGGCTCGATGTACCACTGGCGACGATCATGGTGTCGGTGACGCTGGTCAACGAGGCGACATCGAGTTCGGCAACGTCACGTGCCTTGAGTTCCTCGAGCGTGTCCATTACCAGCGTTTTGAGTGCTTCAGTCTGCATAGCTCCTCGTTCATGTGTCATACCCCTTCGGGCAAGGCCCGCATTCTACCGCGCTGACACCAAACCGCCAGGGGCAAGGTTAAAAAGCCTTTGGGTAGCGCCACCACACGCCAGGCCCCTTTCATTGATTGATGACGACATCATCGATAAAGACGATGCGCCAGGAGATAGCGTTCCACAGCATCGGGTAGCAAATAACGCACGCTTTTACCGCGCTGCAATCGCTCCCGAATCGCCGTGGCCGAAATCGCCATGCGCGTGGGCAGGCTTAAATGCAGCAGCCCCCCCGCAGGCGACTGCATCAGCGTATCGGCACTCTCCACTTCACGGCCTTCGATCAGCGTGTCGAGCGCCGTCGGAAGCGGCTGTTGGTGATCGGGACGATCGATGACGACGACATGCGCGAGCTCGAACAGACGCGCCGGCTCGTGCCATTCGGCCAAGTGCAGATAGGCGTCGTGCCCCAGCGCCATGACCAGGCGCGCCTGCGTACCCAGCTCTTCGCGCAAGGACGCCAGGGTCGCGGTGGAATAGGAAGGCCCCTCGCGGCGGATCTCGCGATCATCTACGTAAAGCCCCGGTGTATCAGCGATGCCCAGCGCCAACATGGTCGCGCGCTGCTCGGCATCGACGCCTGGGGTAGCTCGATGCGGTGGCACCCGCGCCGGGACCATGTGCACGCTATCGAGCGCCAGCGCCTCGCGCAGCTCGAGCGCGCTACGCAGATGCCCCACGTGCACGGGATCGAAGGTACCGCCCAGCATCGCGACGCGCGGCGGGACCTCAGCTGCGCACATGGCCATCGCCGTATACGATGTATTTCTCGCTGGTGAGGCCTTCCAGGCCAACGGGACCTCGCGCATGCAGCTTATCGGTGGAAATGCCGATCTCCGCCCCTAACCCATATTCAAAACCATCGGCGAAACGCGTCGAGGCATTGACCATGACAGAGCTGGAGTCGACTTCAGTCAGAAAGCGCCGCGCGTCGGTGAGGTTCTCGGTAACAATGGCATCGGTATGGTGCGAGCCATAAGTATTGATGTGCGTGATCGCTTCTTCCAAGTTATCGACTATGCGAATGGCCACGATCGGTGCGAGGTATTCGCTATACCAATCGTCCTCAGTCACGGCAACGGCGTCCGCCACCCAGGCCCGCGTCCGTTCGCATGCACGCATTTCGACACCCTTGCGGCGATAGATATCGACCAACTCAGGGAGCACCCGGGGCGCTGCCTCGGCATGCATCAGCAGTGTTTCCATGGCATTGCAAGGCGAGTAGCGCTGGGTCTTGGCGTTGTCGGCGATGGCCACCGCCTTGGCCGGATCGGCGGCCCGGTCGACATATACATGGCAGATGCCATCAAGATGCTTGATTACCGGCACGCGCGCGTCTCTTGAGATGCGCTCGATCAACCCCTTCCCACCGCGCGGCACGATGACATCGACGAACTCCGGCATGGCGATCAATGCGCCGACCGCCGCACGGTCGGTCGTCGCCACGACTTGCACGCAGGCCTCGTCGAGTTCTGCTGCCCTGAGTCCCTGCCGGATACATTCCGCAATGGCTCGGTTGGAGTGGATCGCCTCGGAGCCACCGCGCAAGATCGTTGCATTGCCTGATTTCAAGCAAAGGCTGGCGGCGTCCACGGTGACGTTGGGGCGCGATTCGTAGACGATACCCACCACGCCCAGCGCGACGCGCATCTTGCCCACCTGAAGCCCTGAGGGTAGATAGCGCATGTCACGAATCTCGCCAATCGGGTCGGACAAGGCAGCCACTTGACGCAAGCCCTCGATCATCGTGTCGATACGTGCCGGAGTCAGCGCCAGACGATCCAGCAGCGCCTCGTCAAGGCCGTTATTGCGCCCCGCCTCGAGATCGCGGTGGTTGGCGGTTTCCAATGCATCACGCGCCTCATCCAGGGCACTCGCCATGGCGAGTAACGCACGGTTCTTTTGCGCAGTGGTGGCGCGGGCCAGCACGCGTGACGCACCACGCGCCCGTACGCCCATCGCATGCATGTAAGCATCGACGTCGGCGATCTCGGAATCGGAAATTTCAAGGGCCATGCGGGCAATTTTCTCCTGGGTATCCGCCGGGAAGCATATGATAATCGGTGCTTTCCGAAGCATGACGGCAGAGGCACAACGGCTATACTGCCGGCACCGCTGGGAAAGGAATCACTATACGGCACCATGCAGAGCAAATACAAAACACCTTTAACCGGGCTTTTCCTACTAGGCGCGGGACTAGTGACCATTACCGCCTGGCAGGAAAACGACCCGATCACGCAAGGTCTCCTCATCGCCGCCCTTATCGTATTGGCGACGCTTGCGTGGCGTCATTTATCGCGCCGCGCCTGGACATTGACGATCCCATTGTGTGCCTTGCTTTTACTTGCGCTACTCTGGCATGCGCCTATGACGTACGCCATCAGCGTATGGCTATGGCCAATCCTACTGCTCGCACCACAACCCCGGCCCATGCGCTACGCACTCCTGGTGGCCGCCGCACTCGGCTGGTGGCACGTTCAAGCGCCTCTGGGTGTGGCGCAAGCCGCTTTAAGCGGTGCATTACTGACCGCTCTCATGGCATTAGGGCTTGCCAAAGCCACCGAGCACAGCCGGTTACGGCAAGAGCTGGAACGTCGCCATCGCCTCACGCCGGAGGACTCGTTCTGGTCACTCAATCGTCTGCGTCAGGACTTGACCGTCGAATGGTCGCGGCGTCAGCGCGAGAACGTCTACGCCGAACTGTTCGTAATGCGGCCCTATCAACGCGGCCACAAGGTTCGCCGGCGTCTCAAGGAGCGCCTGGCCGCTCTTATCCACGCCTTCGAGGGTTGTTACCGCGTGGATGCACAGACTTTCGCAGTACTGCTGATTTCAAAGGACGAGCAACACGCCGCCTTACGTCGTGACGCGATCACGACCGAGCTGCAAGAGCACTGCCGTATACGCATCGCGGCCGTCGTCCCTAACCTCGACCCCATTACGCTGGGCCATGAGCTCTCGGTGCAAGCCAGCGGCCTGCACTGCCGACAAGAGACAATCGACCATGCCTGAGCGTCTCTCGTCGTCACGCCTGCACGCCATGGCGTATGCCTGCGGGGCGCTGGTGCTCGCCAGCCTCACGGCCTGGCACTACCTGATGGGCCATTACTCGCGCATCCTGCCGATCGCCATCCTGGCGATCATGATGTCTACCGCCGCCCTAATGGCAGAAAATGCTTATGCGCGTCGACTGCCTGCCTACCTGGTGTTAATCAGTGGTTATCTGGCGATTGCCGTGGAAGCGCCTTACCTCGAGGCGTCCGGTGCACTTTGGATGGGGGTCCCTCCAATACTCGCTACGCTGCTATTGCCACCTGGTGCCGCGCTACTCCTCAACGTGCTGCTCGCGCCCATGTGGCTATTCCTGATCAACTCTGTACTATCGACGCCCGCGGGCGGTCTGCAGTACTTCACGCTAGTCATCATCTCGATATTGCCTCTCGGGTGGTACATGCAACAGACCCGCCTGCTCAAGACCACCGACCAGTTCGATATGCAAAGCGGTATGCTATCGCGGGATGCTCTCAGCGAACGACTTATCGCCGAGGTCGCTCGCGCCCGCGTATTGAACCAATCGCTGAGTGCGCTAGTCATTCATTTACCTCAACTCGATATGGCCAACGAGCAGTTCGGACAAACGGCACAAGACACACTATTGACGACTTTCTGTCAGGTGGTACAACGCAACTCTCGACGTGGCGATGCCATGGGTCGGCATCGCCATAGCGTCTTTTGGCTGTTGCTTGCCGACGCAGGGGAAGCCGGCGCCCTCATCGTCCGTGAGCGCTTGACGCATGCGCTCGAGGAAACTCCGCTCCCCGAAATCGGTGCCATCGAGGCCCAGGCTCGTATCTGTCACCTGTCGGATGACGAGTGCGCCGAACGTTTCGAGCAACGGCTGATCAGGCGTGGATTCAACTTGCTGGAACCCGATACTTGAACGTGACCGAGTGGCTATACCAATTTTCTCCCTCACCGACATTACTGATCTTGATCGTGCTGTTGGTGGCGCTGCTCGAGTCGCTCGCCGTGGTTGGCCTGCTGGTGCCCGGCATCGTGCTACTGACCGCAGCCGCGTCACTGGCCGGGCATCAGCACCTCCCCCTGCCGTTATTGCTGGCGGCGGCCTTTGCGGGAGCAACTCTCGGTGATGGCCTAAGCTTCTGGCTGGGCTATTCGCAGCGCGAACGCGTGCATCGACTGTGGCCGTTCACCCGCCACCCTGAATGGTTGGCGCGCGGCATCGATTTCTTCAAGCGCTATGGCGATTTCTCCATCCTCATCGGTCGCTTCGTGGGGCCGGTACGTCCCATCGTGCCAATGGTCGCTGGCATGCTGCACATGCCGACATGGCGCTTTGCCGCCGTCAATATCGCTTCCGCCTTGCTTTGGGCCCCCGCCTATCTATTACCCGGCTATCTACTCGGCCATTCATGGGACAAACTCCTCGCCTTGCCTGCAAGCAGCGAACGATGGCTCGTTACCCTGGGACTCATGCTGATAACGCTGGGGATAGGGTTTTCCTGGCTTCGTCACCAGCTCGGGCGCGGCGGCTGGGTTTACATGCGCCTGGCCCGCTTTTCCCGCGCGACGCCGCGCCGACGACGCCTATGGCTCGCCCTGGGTGCCGCTCACCCGCGCAACGAAATACCGCTGGCATCGCTCGCTCTTCTCGTGGCCAGCCTAGTCGCTTTGTGCGGTTGGACGCTCTGGGTGCTCGAGCACCCCACACCTGCGTTGCCTATGGACCGACAGATTCAGGCCTTACTGGCACCCCTATCGGGCAGTTGGCTAGGAGAGTTCAGCACTTTCATGGCTCTGAGTGGCGATCTCTTGGGCATCATTGCACTGACCATGCCATGGCTAGTGTGGCTGCTTTTTTCGCGGCGTATTGCAGCCTTCCTGCATATCAGCAGCGCATTGGTGGGCGTCGGATTCGCCAACTTGGTCTTCAAACATCTCGCCGGTCGTGCTCGCCCCGATACGCCGGACTATCTCATGGGCTCATTTTCCTACCCCAGCGCTCATACCTCGACGAGTATTGTGTTGATTGGCCTGGCGGCAGCGTTCATGGCCGAGACACTGCCCGCAAAACGGAGAATGTGGGTATATTGGGGAGCGACGCTGGTATGCCTGCCAATGGCCCTGTCACGCCTTGTCCTTGGTGTGCATTGGGTCAGCGATCTGATTGGCGGCGCGCTTCTCGGCCTGGTGGTGTGCGCCATTACGCGCCTCAGCTATCAGCGCTTCGTACACGTCCCCCTTACGCCCTGCCCATGGCCACCTCTGGTCGTTGCGTCCTTGCTGTTGCTAGTGGCACGCATTGTCTGGCTACCCTACGTCTAGGCCTAGCATCCGCAGCGAACAATGCTCAGCCCAGCGCCAGCCAGACGCCTACTCCAACCATCAAGCTGCCGGCAATGCGGTTCAGCAACTGAACATTGCCGCTGCGGCGCAGGAAGCGGCTGGCCGTGCGCCCGCCGCCGGCATAGATTAGCAGACAGGTCAGCTCCAGGGTCAGGATCACACCGACCAGCGCGACTAGCTGGGGGGCCAGCGGACGGCCGGATTCCAGAAAAGGCGGCAGCAAGGCGATGAAGAATGCCCAGCCCTTGGGGTTGGCGACTGCCGTCACGAACCCCTGGACGATCAACTGGACCCGCGACACATCGGGCACCGCGTCACTCGCTTCGGGGATCGCCAGTCGCCCTTTGGAGCGCCACATCATGACACCGAGATAGATCAGATAGGCACCGCCGACCCACTTGAACACGGCGAACACTTCCGGGTAGCGCAGCATCAAGGTGGCGACCCCGACCACCGCCGAGACCGCCACCAGGCCAACGCCCACCAGCTCGCCGAGCATCATCCACAAGGCGCGCCGCACCCCGATCGTCATGCCCAGCGTCATGGAAAGCGTCATGCACATGCCCGGGGTCAACGACACCATGAAAAACGTCGGCACGAAGACCGAAAGCAACGACAGACTGATCATGTGGCTTCCCCCCAGCGCGGCATCAGAGCATGCGCAATGCCCAGTTGATTGAGAATGCGCGCCACGATGAAGTCGATCATGTCGTCGAGCGTCTGTGGGCGGTGGTAGAACCCGGGGGCCGCAGGGAGTATCACCGCGCCCATCCGGGTCAACGTCAGCATGTGCTCGAGATGAATGGCCGAGAACGGCGTCTCGCGCGGGACGAGGATGAGCTGACGCCGTTCCTTGAGCGCCACGTCCGCGGCGCGCTCGATCAGGTTGTTGCTCGCGCCGGTGGCGACCGCCGAGAGCGTTCCCGTCGAACAGGGACAGATCACCATGGCACTGGGCGCACCCGACCCAGAGGCCACGGGCGCCATCCAGTCCTCGCGACCGAAGCAGCGAATCTGCCCCGGCGCGGCACCGCTTCGCTCTCTCAACGCCTCACTCAGACGCTCGGGGTTCGACGGCAAGCTCACGTCGGTTTCGGTGGCGATCACCATCTGCGCAGCCTTGGAAATCAGCACCAGCACCTGATGCCGCGCCGCCACCAGGCAGTCGATGAGACGAAGCCCGTACTGTGCCCCGGAAGCTCCCGTCAACGCCACGGTGACAGGCGCTTCGAACATCGCTTCATCCGCCATGCCGTACCTCCAGAGCCGCGAGCAATTTCTCGTGGATGCCCTCGAAGGCACCGTTCGACATCACCACGATACGGTCACCCGAGCGTGCCTCGGTCACGATGGCCTCGACCAGGGCCAACATATCGTCGCTCACCGTCGCGGGCACCGGACAGGACGCTGCCAGTGCATCCAGCGACCATGTCACCTCCAGCGGCTGATACCACCAGACGCGATCCGCCGCCGCCACGCTTTCCGGCAAGCGCTCGCGCATGCTGCCCAGACGCATCGTATTGGAACGCGGCTCGATTACCGCCAGCAGCCGCCCCGCGTCGGTCGCCGCCCCCAGGCCCTCGAGCGTGGCGGCGATAGCCGTGGGATGGTGGGCGAAATCATCGATCACCTGAATACCGCCGATCTCACCGCGCACTTCCTGACGTCGGCGAGGCGATTCGAAGCGTGCCAACGCCGCCGCACCTTCCTCGAGCGTAACACCGCAGGCCGACGCCGCGGCCAGGGCCGCCACCGCGTTGGCGACGTTGTGACGCCCGCTCAGCGACCAGTCGACGCGAACGAAACTCTCGCCATGACGCACCTCGAAGCGTCGGCCATCGGCGCTTTCCAGCCGCCACTTCCATTGCGCGCCGTCAGTATCACCAAAACGCACAACGGGACTCCAGCAACCTTGCGCCAGCACCCGCTCGAGCGCCGGTTCTTCGTCCGCCACGATCAACCGGCCATTGCCGGGAACGGTGCGCACCAGATGATGAAACTGACGCTCAATGGCAGCCAGATCGGGAAAGATATCCGCGTGATCGAACTCGAGATTGCCCAGCACCGCGATATCTGGACGGTAGTGGACGAACTTGGAACGCTTGTCGAAGAAGGCCGTGTCGTATTCATCGGCTTCGACCACGAAGGGCGCGCCGGCATCGCCCAAGCGCGAGGACACCCCAAGATTGCGGGGCACCCCGCCGATCAAGAAGCCTGGGGTGTGGCCGCTCGCTTCCAGGATCCACGTCAACAAACTGGCGGTCGTGGTTTTGCCGTGAGTACCCGCCACCGCCAGCACGCGCCGGCCCGGCAACACCTGCTCGGCCAGCCATTGCGGCCCCGAGACATAGGGCAACTTGGCGTTGAGGACCGCCTCCACCTCGGGGTTGCCGCGCGATAGCGCATTGCCAATGATCACGAGGTCGGGACGTGGCGCCAGGTTATCGGCGGCATAGCCCTCGCAAAGGGCGATGCCCGCCTCTTCGAGCTGAGTGCTCATCGGGGGATAGACGTTGGCATCCGAACCGCTGACATGATGTCCGAGCGCCTTGGCCAACCGCGCCAGACTTCCCATGAACGTACCGCAAACCCCTAGAATATGGACGTGCATCTGAGCCTCCTGCCATGATGCGGCGAGCCTAGCATGGCGCCGCGCGGCCCACCAGCCGAGCGCCGCGGCATAGGCATCGACGGTCAATGTCGGCTATCATTCGCTCATTCATGCGCCCAGACCCAGGAGCACCATAAGTCCCATGGCCCAGCACAATGCCTTTTACGCCCAGTCCGGTGGCGTCACCGCCGTCATCAACGCCAGCGCCTGCGGCGTCATCGAAACCTGTCGTCGCCACTCGGACAAGATCGGCAAGGTCTACGCCGGCCACAACGGCATCATCGGCGCCTTGACCGAGGATCTGATCGACGTTTCCCAGGAAAGCGACGAGGCGATTGCCGCACTGCGCCATACGCCGGGCGGCGCGTTCGGTTCCTGCCGCTATAAGCTCAAGGACATCGAGACGCACCGCGCGCAATACGAGCGCCTCATCGAGGTATTCAAGGCGCATGATATTCGTTACTTCTTCTACAATGGTGGTGGGGATAGCGCCGACACCTGCCTCAAGGTGTCGCAGCTCTCCGAGAAAATGGGATACCCGCTGACCGCGATTCATGTTCCCAAGACCGTCGACAACGACCTGCCGATCACCGACAACTCTCCCGGTTTCGGTAGCGTGGCCAAGTACATCGCTACTTCGACCCAGGAAACGGCGCTGGATATCGCCTCCATGTGCGCCACTTCCACCAAAGTCTTCGTACTTGAGGTCATGGGACGCCATGCCGGCTGGATCGCCGCGGCCGGCGCGCTGGCAGGCAATGGTGAAGGCGAGCCGCCCCATTTGGTCATCTTCCCCGAGCTGCCCTTTCAGCGTGCCCAGGTCATGCAGCGCGTCGACGAGGCCGTCAAGAAATACGGCTACTGTGTCATCGTCGTCTCCGAGGGCGCCCGCTACGAAGACGGCACCTTCCTCGCCGATGCCGGCAATACCGATGCTTTCGGACATCGTCAATTGGGAGGCGTGGCACCGACGCTCGCCGGTATGGTCAAGCAGGACCTGGGCTACAAGTATCACTGGGCAGTCGCCGACTACCTGCAGCGCGCGGCGCGTCACCTGGCTTCCAAGACCGATGTCGAGCAAGCCTATGCCGTGGGCCAGAAGGCCGTCGAGCTAGCCCTGGATGGCAAGAACGCCATGATGCCGACCATCAAGCGCGTCAGCGAAACACCTTACGAATGGCGTATCGAAGCAACGCCGCTGGCGGAAGTAGCCAACAAGGAAAAGTTCATGCCTCGCGAGTACATTCGCGAGGACGGCTTTGGCATCACGGAGGCTGGACGTCGTTATCTCTCGCCGCTGATTCAAGGCGAAGACTTCCCACCATTCGAAAACGGCCTACCCAAGGTGGCCAAGCTCACCAAGGCCAAGGTGCCGCGCAAGCTGCCCACCTTCGAGCTCTGACGCGTTTTATCGGTAGCCGACACATCACGCCCCAGCTCAATGAACTGGGGCGTTTGTATGGACTCGGTCATTTACACCCGCTCGAGACGCGGCCTATTCGGCAAACAATCGCAGTGACGTGAAAAGCCCCAACATCAGGCGGGATTAGCCGCGCTGCAAACGGGGCATGCAGGATCGCGTCCCACCTTGAAGCGCCGCCATTCGCCGCTCAGCGCGTCGAAAGTCGCCAGCCCGCGATGAGGATGCCCAACACCGGCAAGCAACTTGAGTGCCTCGAGCGCCTGAAAGGTACCGATGATTCCCACCAGAGGGGCAATCACACCGTTTTCGGCGCAGCGTAGCGCTTCATCGTCGCTGTCCTCGCCGTAAAGACAAGCGTAACAGGGCGAGGCCGCATCACGCGTATCGAAGACCGCCAGCTGTCCCGAGAAGCGAATCGCCGCGCCGGACACCAAGGGCGTCTGCGTGGCGACACAGGCACGATTGATGGCATAGCGACTGGAAAAGCGATCCGTACAGTCGAGCACCACATCTGCCGCCGCTATCGCGCGCTCGAGCGCTTCCCCTTCAAGACGCGAGGCGATGACCTCTACCTCGCAGCCGGAATTCAAGCGCCGTGCCGCCGCCGCCGCCGATTCCGCCTTGGCATGCCCTATGTCGCTCTCACCATGCGCGATCTGGCGCTGAAGATTGGAAAGCTCGACGACATCGTCGTCAGCGATCGACAACCGACCCACCCCCGCAGCAGCCAGATACAGCGCCGCCGGCGACCCCAGGCCGCCGGCACCGACAATCAGCGCATGGCCTTCGAGCAAGCGCTGCTGACCGTCCACATCGAGTTGTTCGAGCATGATCTGGCGGCTATAGCGCAGTAGCGCAGTATCGTCCATTTCCTTCATGTGAGTCCATCGCCTCCCGCGTGAAGAACGCCTCCCGGCATGCGCGCGTCAGGTGTCCAACTGCTCGGTATCGGGCACATGCAACGAGACATCTTCTTTGACCTCTTCCATGACCACGTAACTCTTGGATTCCTTGACCCCCGGCAGCGTCAACACGACATCGCCAAGCAGTTGACGATAAGCGGACATCTCCGGAATCCGGCACTTGAGAATGTAATCGAACTGCCCGGAGACCAGATGACATTCCTGAATCTGCGGTAGCTTGGCCACGGCCCGGCGAAATTCATCGAATACCGCTGGCGACTGGGTCTCTAGGCTGATCTCGACGAACACCAGCAAGTTGGCCTTGAGCGCCTTGGGGTCGAGCAACGCCTTGTAACCGCGGATGATGCCGGCCTTCTCCAGGCGCTTGACGCGCTCCAGGCATGGCGTAGTGGATAAGCCGACCTGGGACGCCAGGTCGACATAGGAAATGCGCGCGTTGTCCTGCAGGCAACGCAAGATATTGAGATCGATGCGATCGAGTGATCGAGTCTTGGCTTTCATTATATTGTTGTTCCGAGACAATGAATGACAGGAGAAACCGCAACCAGGCCCTATGACAGGTAATGCTTATCCTGGGGCAACCGTCGATGCGAGACGTATTACTACCACAACCACAGCCCGCGTCTCCAGACAGCCGGCGGTGTCGTTTACAGCAATCAATGCCGGGCACCCGCCATCATGGCGCTCGCCCTAGCGTGAGGCGTTCACGTGCCCCGAGGTCGGTCTCGCTGAACACATCCTCATACCCGGCCTGCGCGAGCGCCTCACGAACCCGTGATGCCTGCTCCCAGCCATGTTCCAGCGCCAGCCAGCCTCCCGCCACGAGATGCCCACGCGCCGTCATCGCCAAATAATGCAAATCGGCCAGCCCGGCATCCCTCGCCACCAGCGCCGAACGCGGCTCGAAGCGCACATCGCCCTGTGTGAGATGTGGATCATCCTCGGCGATATAGGGTGGATTGGCGGCAATCACGTCGAAGGTCGCATTCTCCAGCGCGCCAAACCAGTCGCTGACGAGGAAGGTCGCGTTGGCGATCCCCAGATGCTGGGCGTTATCCTTGGCTATAATCACAGCGGCCTCTTCCCGGTCGACACCAGTGACATGCCATGTTGGCCGCTCGGAGGCCAGCGCCAGGGCAATGGCACCGGTCCCCGTGCCTAGGTCCAGCGCTTTCCCTGGTCCATACGGCATCTTCGCCAACAGTGCCTCGACCAGGCACTCGGTGTCGGGTCGTGGGATCAGGGTCGCCTCATCGACACGCAGCCGTAGCCCCCAGAACTCGCGTTCGCCGATGAGATACGCCACGGGATGGCCCAGCGCTCGTGCCGCCACCAGCGCCTCGAAACGCGCCCGGGACACACCTGTGAGTTCGCGGTCACCCCAGGTATATAGCCATGCACGGGTCACCGAGGCCGCATGCATCATCAGCACTTCGGCATCCAAGCGCGGTGAGGCACTGTCCGCTGCCTGCAAACGCCGCGCCGCGCGCGTCAGCAAGGTATCGTAGGTCATCAATCCGTCTGCAGCGCCGAGAGCTGCTCGGCCTGGTACTCATGAATCAGGGGATTGATCACTTCATCGAGCTCCCCCGTCATCACGTCGCCCAGCTTATAGAGCGTCAGGTTGATGCGATGATCGGTGAGTCGCCCCTGGGGAAAATTGTAGGTCCGGATACGTTCGCTACGATCGCCCGAGCCGACCAGCGAACGGCGCGTATCGGCCTGCTCCTGGCGCTGCGTTTCCACGGCGGACTGCTTGAGGCGCGCCGCCAGAAACGCCATCGCCTTGGCGCGGTTCTTATGCTGACTACGCTCTTCCTGGCACTCCACCACCACGCCGGTCGGCAAGTGCGTGATACGAATCGCCGAGTCCGTGGTATTGACGTGCTGTCCACCGGCGCCACTGGAGCGGAATGTATCCACACGCAGGTCGTTACTATTGATCTCCACATCACCGACGGCAGACGCTTCGGGCATGACCGCCACGGTACACGCCGAGGTATGGATACGCCCCTGGGATTCCGTTGCAGGCACCCGCTGCACGCGATGCGCACCGGACTCGAACTTAAGCCGCGCGTAGACGTTGTCGCCACGTATCCGAGCGATCATTTCCTTGTAGCCGCCTTTCTCGCCATGGCTGACATTGATCACCTCGATTCGCCAGCCCTGGCGTTCTGCATAACGCGAATACATGCGGAACAAGTCGCCAGCGAATAGCGCCGCCTCGTCGCCGCCGGTACCGGCACGAACCTCGAGAAACACGTTGCTGCCATCGTCAGGGTCCTTGGGCACCAAGAGCTGCTTGACGTCCGCATCCAGTTCCTCGAGTCGCGCCTGCGATAGGCGCGACTCCTCCTCCGCCAATTCGCGCATTTCGGGGTCGCTATCCTCGCGCATCTGCTCGGCCGCCTCGATATCGCCCTCGGTACGCCGATAGACCCGCCAGGTTTCGATCAAAGGCTCGAGCTCGGCATATTCGCGTGAGTAATCGCGAAAGCGGGCCTGATCGGCGATCACGTCCGGCTCGGCCAACAAGGCGGCGAGTTCTTCGAAGCGTTCCTGAAAGGCATCGAGACGTGTGCGCAGAGTCGCTTTCATGCAGGGTCCTGTGTCGATGCGGCCGGGTCGATCAGCAACGTATCAGCCGCCTGGAGGATATCGTGCCGCTCCTCACCTGACGCTTCGCGTAAGCGTAGCGTCGGGCCGTGCAGCAATTTATTGGTCAGCTGACGCGACAGCCGTTGCAGAACTTTTTGGGGGTCCTCGCCGCGAGCGAGTTGCGCCAGCGCTTGGCGCTCGGCTTCTTCACGCAGCGCCTCTCCCTGCTCACGGTAACGGCGAATCAAGTCACCGGCACCACGCACGCGGCGCTCACGCTGCCAATGCTGGATGCCATGCTCGATCAGGGACTCGGCCTGGGCGGCGGCCACGGCACGCTGCTTGCGGTTTTCCTCAATCACTTCCTGCAAGTCGTCGACGCTATACAAGAAGACATCATCCAGCTCGCCCACCTGGGACTCGATATCGCGAGGGACGGCGATATCGACCATGAACATGGGGCGATGGCGGCGCTTCTTCAGCGCGCTCTCGACCATTCCCTTGCCGAGAATAGGCAACGGGCTCGCCGTGGAAGAGATGATGATATCGGCATGCGTCAGCGCCTGGGGGATCTCCCCCAGTGAAATCGCCTCGGCATCGAAGGCATTGGCCAAGGTCTCGGCACGCTCACGGGTACGGTTGGCAACGGTCAGCCCACGAATACCCGCCTCACGCAGATGCCGCGCAACCAGCTCGATGGTTTCGCCCGCCCCGATCAACAGCGCGCGGGCACGCCCGAAATCGTCGAAGATATGACTGGCCAAATTGACGGCAGCATAGGCTACCGAGACCGGGTTCTCGCCAATACCTGTCTCGCTGCGCACCTGCTTGGTCACGGAGAAGGTATGCTGGAAAAGCCGTTCCAGCTCGCCCCCCAGGCCGGCATTGTCCCGTGCGAGCTGATAAGCCTCCTTGAGCTGGCCCAGGATTTGCGGCTCGCCCAGCACCATGGAGTCGAGCCCCGCCGCCACGCGCATCAAATGGCGAGCGGCCTCGCCATCGAGGTAGTGGTAGGCGCTTTGCATCAGGGTCTCGGGCGGCAACCCGTGGAAGCGCCCCAACCAGTCGAGCACCGAGCGCTCTCCCTGAGCGTCGGTCACACAGTAGAGCTCGGTACGATTACAGGTCGACAGCACCGCCGCTTCGTTGACGCCGGGCAGTGATTTGAGTTCGGCCAACGCGCCCGCCAGCTCGGCCGGCGTAAAGGCGACCTGCTCGCGAACCTCGATGGTCGCTGTCTTGTGGTTGATTCCCAGGGCGAGAAGCGTCATGAAATCACGGTCATCACATCGGTCTATCGGCAGCGTCCGGCCTTTGCATTCGGGCGCGGCGGACAATGTGGGGGTGACGAAGCCGGAATACCAGCCCCGCCTAGTGCGCTGCAGGATCGATATCCTAGCATAGGACTGAGACATTTGGGCATGGGGCGGCAAGTTGCCGCGCAGCGCGAGGTTTCCCGCGCCTGACGCTTTGCCCGGCCTGATCGAGCCGGTATGCTGATGCTTTCAAACGCACATTCGAGGATGGCATGCGCATACGCTTGATCCTGGCCTCCGTCCTAGCGTTGCTGCTGGCGGGCTGCCAAAACGCTCCGACAACGCCCAACGCCATCCCGCTTGATGATCCCATGGAAAACGCGCCACCGGTGACCAGCGGCTTCGACGCCGAGGGCCTTTCATCGTTGCTGCTTGCCGAACTCGCGGGGCAGCGCGGCGATTACCGGCGCGCCGCCGAGGGCTATCTTGACGTCAACGAACGCTACGCATCGCCCGCTCTGGCAGAGCGCGCCACCCTCGCAGCGCGCTACGCCGACGACAGCGCCCTACTAGAACGCACCGCACTGCGCTGGCAAGAAATCGATAATGACGCCACCACGCCGCGTCATGTCCTCGCCAGTCTCGCGGTGCAACGTGGCGATTGGGAAACCGCCCTGACCCAACGCTTGCGCATTGCCGACCAGGAGCCCGAGGCGGATCTTGCCGCGCTGGCCGAGCTCGCCATCGAGCAAGATGCTGACGTTAGGCCGCTACTGAAGACTCTGCATGATTTCGTCGAGCGCCATCCCCGGCACCTTGATGCCCAGCTAGCGACCGCCCAGCTCGAAGCAGCGAACGGTGATACCGAAGCCGCCGATGCTCGACTCGCACGCCTGACAGATATAGCAGAAGCGCCCGCCGAGGTATGGCTGACGCGCAGTATGATCGCTCTGCATAATGGCAACCTGGACGATGCTCGGTGCTATGCCCGCCAAGGGCTCGAACGCTTTCCCGGCGACGGCCGCCTGCGCCTGACCCAGGCGCAGGCTCGCCTCGCCGATGGCGATATCGAAGCCGCTAACGAGGATGTCGAGCGCTTGCTGGCTAGCCATGATGACACGGCGTCGCTTCGCTTGGCACTTGCCCAACTGTATCTCGACGCCGCGCATCCCGATGGCGCCCGGCGCATTCTTCTTCCTCTGCTCGACCGCGACGATACGCCCACGGCTGCCTACCTGATGCTGGGCAGCATCGCCGAGCAAGCCGGCGAAATCGACAACGCCCTGCTTTATTATCGTCAAGTACCCAGCGGCGAGGGTTTCATCGAGGCACGCGCACAGGCCGCCAAAATGCTGGTCGGCGCGGATCGAGCACAAGACGCCAGCGCGTTTTTACGTATCGAACGTCTTCGCCATCCCGATCAACGCGTCGCCCTACTACGTCTCGAGCTCGACGTGCTCGATGCCCAAGGCCAACGCGCACGCGCCGACGAACTGCTCGATGAAGCCATCTCCAAGACGCCCGAGGTTACCGAGCTACGCTTCCAGCATGCCATGCGCGCTTATCACCAGGGCGATCTTGACACCATGGAAGCCGACCTGCGCACGATCATTGAACGCGAGCCCGATAACGCCGAAGCGCTCAACGCCCTCGGCTATACGCTGAGCAACGACATGAGTCGCCATCAGGAAGCCTTGCCGCTGATCGAAAAGGCCCACCGCCTCGAGCCCGAGAGCCCCGCCATCCTCGACAGTCTCGGCTGGGTCTATTTCCATCTCGACCGCGCGCAAGAAGCGCTCCCTTATTTACGCGAAGCCTATCGCGGCCAACCCGATCAGGAAATCGCAACCCACCTCGCCGAGGTACTCGCCGCCACCGGACGCGACGCCCAGGCGCGCGCCCTGGTAGAGGAGGCGCTACAGCGCTTTTCGCCGCATCCGCTCATCGACGACTTACTGCGCCGACATCCTGAACTCGCCCCGGCCAACGAGAATGATGCAAGCAGCAACGTCGACCCGGACTCTACTCGCGACACGGAAGCCAGCTCATGATCCGCTCTCTCTCATTACGCCTTCGCCATGGCTACGCCGCACCTCGCGCTTGGCTCAGCCTACTGCTCATCGTCATGCTGGCAGGTTGTGCCAGCCAAGCCCCTGGCCCCGACCAAGCCCGTGAACGTGGCGATTGGGATGCTCAAGCCGAACGCTTGCAAGCACTGGATGACTGGAGCCTCGCCGGCAAGGTCGGGCTCCGCACCAGTAAAAATTCCGAAAGCGCCAATATCGACTGGCAGCAGCGCCCCGACACCTACCGCATCCTGATTAGCGGCCCCTTCGGAGCCGGCCGCACTCTGCTAAAAGGGGTCCCCGGGAAAGTCACATTGACCAATAGCGAAGGGCGCTTCGAGGCCGGGACACCGGAAGCCTTGATGGAACAGCAGTTAGGCTGGTCGCTGCCCATTTCCGCACTCGATTACTGGATCCGTGGCCTGCCTGCCCCCAACGCCAGTGAGCGCCTCGAGCATGATGAGCTAGGCTTTCCCCAGCGTCTGCAACAACTCGGCTGGACGATCGAGTACCGTGACTGGTCGCGTGCCGACGACCTGTGGCTACCACGCCGACTGGTCATGAGCTACGGCGACCTACGCGCCACGCTCGTCGTCAATCAATGGGATGCCGTGTCCGACTCATGAATGCACGACTCAGCTTGCCCGCACCCGCCAAGCTCAATCGCATGCTGCATATCGTCGGCCGTCGTGCCGACGGTTATCACGAACTGCAGACGCTGTTCCAAATCCTCGACCGCGGCGATACGCTGCACTTCGCGCCACGCGAGGATGGGTCCGTCCAACTGCATTCCGCGATGGCTGGCGTCAATCACGAGGCCAACCTCATCGTGCGTGCCGCACGCCTGCTGCAGCATGAAAGCAGTACGTCGCTGGGCGCGGATATCCACCTGGAAAAACGCCTCCCCTTGGGCGGCGGCTTGGGCGGCGGAAGCTCAGATGCGGCTACCACGCTGCTCGCGCTCGACCGCCTCTGGTCACTCTCGCTGGGACTTCCCCGTCTGGCCGAGCTGGGCCTTTCACTGGGCGCCGATGTGCCGGTCTTCGTATACGGCCGCAGTGCCTGGGCGGAAGGCATTGGCGAACGCCTGACACCCGTGACGCTCGAAACCCCGTGGTTTGTGGTTCTCCACCCGGGGGAAGAAATATCAACGCCCGCCGTGTTCGGCCACCCTGAATTGACACGCAACACCCCGCCCATTAGTATGGCGCGCGCACTGCGAGGGGAAGCCGAACAGGGGCGCGACTGGCGCAATGACTGCGAAGCAGCGGTAAAACGCCTGTCGCCGAAGGTCGCGCAAGCGCTCGACTGGTTATCGGCTTTCGGCCCAGCCATGCTGACGGGGACAGGCAGCTGTCTATTCTGTCCCTTGACGAGTGAGCAACAAGCCGATAGGATTTTGCACCGTGTTGATAGCCATTGGCATGCATTCAAGGCACGCGGCTGCAACACTTCCCCCCTCCACGACGCTCTCGACATTCACGATAAATGTCGCTCATGAGCTAATACGGGGACGCCTGAACTCGGCATCGTGTTCTATGTGGGCAATACGACACACGAAACAACGAGTCGATGTGTTGCTGGGGTATAGCCAAGTGGTAAGGCACCGGTTTCTGGTACCGACATTCCCAGGTTCGAATCCTGGTACCCCAGCCAATTTCTCAGAGCTCCCGATGAATCCCACTCCGAGATCCCTCAAGACTCCAAAGGTGGCTGCGCGTGTCTAAATTGATGGTGTTCGCGGGAAATGCCAATCCCGAACTCGCCCGCAAGGTGGCCGAAAGCCTCGACAACCGGCTGGGCCATGCAACCGTCGGTCAATTCAGCGATGGTGAAATCGCGGTCGAGATCAATGAAAACGTTCGCGGCAAGGACGTCTTCGTATTGCAGTCCACCTGCGCACCGACCAACGACAACCTGATGGAGTTGATTCTCATGGTGGACGCACTGCGCCGTGCTTCCGCTACTCGAATCACCGCCGTCGTACCGTATTTCGGGTATGCTCGCCAGGACCGCCGAGTGCGCTCCGCACGCGTTCCGATCTCGGCTAAGCTAGTCGCCGACATGATGGTCAAGGCCGGTGTCGACCGTGTCATGACCATGGATCTGCACGCCGACCAGATTCAGGGCTTTTTCGACGTTCCCGTCGATAACGTCTATGGTTCGCCGATCCTGCTCGATGATATCGAACGCCAGAACTACGACGATCTCGTCGTGGTCTCCCCCGACGTCGGCGGCGTCGTCCGTGCACGCGCCATCGCCAAGCAGCTCAACGCCGATTTGGCGATCATCGACAAGCGCCGGCCGCAGGCTAACCAAGCCCAGGTCATGCATATCATCGGCGAGATTCAGGATCGTACCTGCGTAGTGGTCGACGATATGGTCGATACCGCCGGCACCTTGTGCAAGGCGGCCGAAGCGCTCAAAGGCCACGGGGCTCGGCGTGTCGTCGCCTACGCGACGCACCCCATCCTGTCCGGACCGGCCGTCGACAATATCGTCGGCTCGGTACTTGACGAACTCGTCGTGGCCGATACCATTCCGCTTTCCGAGACAGCGTCCCGCAGCGGTCGCATTCGTCAGCTCTCGGTCGCGGGGCTGATCGCGGAAGCCATTCGCCGCGTCAGTAACGAAGAATCCGTTAGTGCCATGTTCCACTGAGGCAAAAGCCTCAGAGAGCGTGCACGGATACGCGGGCCGCGAGGCCCTCACGGAATCGGCATCGCCTGGTCGCGGGCGGTGCCGCTTTCCTTACATAACCTATGAGGTGACAATCAATGTCCCAATTCACTCTATCCGCCAAGGTTCGTCACGACCTGGGGAAAGGTGCGAGCCGCCGCCTGCGTCGTGAGAACCAGAAAGTCGCCGCTATCATCTATGGTGGCGATAAGACGCCGCAACCGATCACTCTCGATAAGCCTGCCTTCTACAAGGCCATCGAGGATGAAGCTTTCTTCTCATCGGTAATCAACATCGATCTCGAAGGCAAGTCGGAGCAGGTCATCATCCGTGATATCCAGCGCCACCCGTACAAGGCGTTGGTGACTCATGCTGACTTCATGCGCGTCGATGCCACGCACGAAATCACCATGAACGTGCCGCTGCACGTCAACGGTGAAGATGCGTGCAAGGGCGTCAAGGAAGAAGGTGGTGTGCTGCACGTGCTGGCCAACGACGTCGAGATCAGCTGCCTTCCCAGCAAGCTCCCCGAGTACCTGGAAGTCGATGTGACCTCTCTAGGCCTGGGCGAGACCCTGCACTTGTCCGACCTGCCGCTGCCTGAAGGCGTGTCCTTGGTCGCCCTCAACCATGGCGAGGAGCATGACTTCGGCGTGGTCAGCGTCACGCGTGCCGATACCGGTACCGACGGTGACGAAGATGGCGAGGAAGGCGGCGGCGACGCTGCCGCAGAAGACGGCGAAAAGACCGAGTAATCGGTTTTCGAGGGGCCCGCATGAGTCACGTCAAAGCGATTATCGGCCTGGGAAATCCGGGGCCCGAATATGATGCCACGCGACACAATGCGGGCGCCTGGGCCGTTGAAGCCCTGGCGCGCGACAGCCTGACCCCGCTGCGAGCCGAGCGTAAGTTTCTTGGGCAATATGCCAAGATCCATTACGCTGGCCATGATCTTCATTTGTTGGTGCCCAGCACTTACATGAATCGCAGCGGCAAGGCTGTCGCCGCGCTTTGCCAGTTCTTCAAGCTCTCCCCCGACGAGCTGCTCGTCGCCCATGATGAACTGGATATCGCCCCGGGTACGGCACGCTACAAACACGGAGGCGGCCATGGCGGCCACAACGGTTTACGCGACATTGTCAGCGCCTTGGGCAACGACAAATCCTTCCATCGCTTGCGCATCGGCATCGGCCATCCGGGCTCGGCCAAGCAAGTGACGAACTATGTCCTCGGACGCCCCGGCAAGGCGGAACGCACTGCCATCGATGCCGCCATCGATGAATGCCTGCGCACTCTCCCCGACGTTGCCGCCGGTGATTGGGCAAGCGCCATGAATCGCCTGCATAGCTTCAACGGCTAAAACACGGCTTCTTTTCGGCAGCCGCCTCGCGCCCATAGCCCCACACCCGCCACATCGGTAGAATGCGGGCCACGTTCATCACGCCCTTTCGCATACGATTCAGGAAGATCCCATGGGTTTCAATTGCGGTATCGTCGGCCTTCCCAATGTCGGCAAATCCACGCTGTTCAATGCCTTGACCAAGTCGGGAATCGACGCCGAAAACTTTCCTTTCTGCACCATCGAACCCAACGTCGGCATCGTCCCCATGCCGGACCCGCGTCTGGATAAACTTGCGGCTATCGTCAAACCGCAGAAAGTAATTCCGACGACCATGGAGTTCGTGGACATTGCCGGCCTTGTCGCGGGCGCCTCGAAAGGCGAAGGGTTGGGCAACCAGTTCCTGGCCAATATCCGCGAGACCCAGGCCATCGCCCACGTTGTGCGTTGCTTCGATAATGACAATGTCATTCACGTCGCCAATGAGGTCGACCCCCGCGCCGACATCGAGACTATCAACCTCGAACTCGCGCTTGCCGATCTGGATACCGTAGAGCGCGCCATCCAGCGCCTCGCGCGCGTGGTCAAAGGCGGTGACAAGGAGGCCATGGCCACCAAAGCCATCCTCGACCGCATCCAGCCCCATCTAGCCGAGGGCCAGCCACTACGCAGTTTCGGCCTCGATGACGACGAGCAACGCCAGCTCAAGAGCTTCGGCTTCTTGACCCTGAAACCCACCATGTATATCGCCAACGTCAATGAGGACGGTTTCGAGAACAATCCCTATCTCGACACCGTTCATGCGATCGCAGCCGAAGAAGGCGCCGTGGTGGTACCAGTATGTAATCAGATCGAAGCCGAGATCGCCGAGCTCGATGAAGAGGAGCGCAGCGCCTTCCTCGAGGAAATGGGCATGGAAGAACCTGGCCTCGACCGGGTCATTCGCGCCGGTTACGCCCTGCTCGGCCTACAGACGTATTTCACCGCGGGAGTCAAAGAAGTCCGCGCCTGGACCACGCCTATCGGGGCCACCGCCCCGGAAGCCGCTGGCGCGATCCATACCGACTTCCAGAAGGGTTTCATCCGCGCCGAAGTGGTCGGCTATGACGACTTCGTGACACTGGGCGGCGAGCAAGGCGCCAAGGATGCGGGAAAATGGCGTCTGGAAGGCAAGGAGTACATCGTCGTCGATGGGGATGTCGTGCATTTCCGTTTCAACGTCTAGTGCACACAAGAGTCGCCGGGCGGCCTGATGGCAATGAATAGTTGACACATCAGGGAGTTACACGTAGTATTCGCCCGCATTGAACGGCTACGTAGCTCAGTTGGTTAGAGCACATCACTCATAATGATGGGGTCCCCTGTTCGAGTCAGGGCGTAGCCACCAAGATATACAAAAGCCCGCCAACATCCTTGTTGGCGGGCTTTTTCGTACGCCGGTACCCGGGCTAGCTCAACTCGGCGCGATTGACGTAAGCCGTCAACGCACGAATCAGATAGTCGGCGTCACGGCTGCCGGCGGTTTCGCGAATCGAGTGCATCCCCCATTGCGGCACTCCAACATCCAGCGTCGGCACCCCGAGTTCGGTGGAGGTAATCGGCCCGATGGTGCTGCCACATCCCATGTCGGCACGCGTGACGAACGTCTGGACTGGCGCTCCCGCCTCGCGGCAGATATCTCGAAACATCGCCGCCGTGGCACTATTGGTGGCATAGCGCTGATTGGCGTTGACCTTGATCACCGGGCCGCCGTTGATCGTCGGGCCATGATTGGCATCATGCTTTTCGGGGAAGTTGGGATGCAGGGCGTGGGCATTGTCACAAGAAATCATGCGTGAGCCCTGAATCAGACGCACCCAACCTTCTTCGCCTCCCTCGCCCAACTGGGCGTGCACGCGGCGCAGCACGTCCCCCAGAAACGGCCCCTGGGCGCCGATGGCGCTGGCACTCCCCACTTCTTCATGATCATTGGCGACGAATACCGCGCCTTGCTGGCCATCACTGGCCAACAGCGCTTCGATACCCATAAAACACGACAATAGATTATCGAGGCGTGCGCTAGCGATCAATTCGCCCTCCACCCCCACACGCGACGGCCGCTGCATGTCGTAGAGGGCGAGTTCATAATCCATCAGTTGGATGTTTTCCAAGCCGTGCTGCTCATACAACCAGCGCTTGAGCCACTTCTCCAGATCGGGCTCACTCCCCCCCTGCAGCATGACCGGCAGCATCTGTGTCTGGGCGTTCAGTTCACGCCCATTATTGGCCTCCCGATCAAGATGAATCGCCAGGCTGGGGATGATCGCGACGGGGCGATCAACGTGCAATAATACGCCCTGCAGTCGCCCATCCTCGCGTCGTACGTGGACACGCCCGGCCAGGCCCAAATCTCGATCGAACCAAGGTGCCAACAACGCACCACCGTAGACTTCGACACTCAATTGAAGCCAGTCGTTGCCGGTAACCACCGGCTGGGGCTTGAGCCGTAGCCCGGGGCTATCAGTATGCGCTCCGATCATGCGCAACCCGCCCAGGGCCTCCTCCGGCACCTGCATGGCGATCAACGATGAACCATTGCGGGTAACGTAAAAACGCTCGCCGGGCGCCAACTGCCACGCCTTGGTTTCCTCGAGGCGATGGTATCCCGCTTGCTCGAGTCGCCTGGCCATATTGTCGACGGCATGCCAAGGCGTGGGGGAACGTTCGAGAAAATGTAACAAGCGATCAAGGGTGGGAGCGTGGGCCATGGCGTCCTCGGAGAAGTGTCTGTGACGGATGATACAGACTGCTACAATGCCAGTCCGGTCTGAGAAAACTCAACTCAATGAGCCGGCAATCTGGGAACGAGAGTGTACATGAAACCGGGAGTGCTTGATTGATGAGCCTGTTTGCAGCCGCTCGGCGCGCGGCGATCTTGTCACTGTTGCTGGTGGTATGTGCCCCGGCGTTGGCCAAGGGCCCGACACCTACCGACGAACAGCGACAAGCAGCGGCGGAAGTCGCTGAATCGCTGCGATATGGACATTACGCCGATATCAACCTGGACGATGAGTGGTCTTCGAGAGCGTTTCAGCGCTATCTTAATGTACTGGACCCCCAACGCGCCTACTTACTATCACGTGACGTAAAGGACTTCCAAGATCTCAAGACCTCCTTCGACGAGGCGCTCGACGAGGGGAAACTAGAGCGCGTCTACGAACTCTACGCTCGGTACCAAGAGCGCCTGGAAGCACGCTTGAAATGGATGATCGACCGCCTCAATGATGGCAGCGACTTCGATTATCAGAGCAACCAGCGCCTGGCGCTGGACCGTGAAGACGAATCCTGGGCCAAGGAACAGGACGCGCTCGACCGACTTTGGGAAAAACGCCTCAAGAATGCCGCGCTGACCCAATCTCTCAGCGCCCCGGAAGAAGATAATGCCGAGGACATCGCCGAGACCCTGCGCGATCGTTATGAGAACCAGCTCTCCCGCGTCGAACAGACCAATGCCGAAGACGTCCTGGTGCTATTTCTCAACGCCGTCACTGGCACCGTCGACCCGCATACTGACTACCTTTCGCCCAGCCAGAGCGAATCCTTCGATATCCAGATGAAGCTCTCGCTCGAAGGTATCGGTGCGCTGCTGCAAAGCGAAGGCGAATACGTCAAGGTATCCAGCCTGGTACCCGGCGGCCCCGCCGACAAGGGCGATGCCTTGGAACCGGCCGATCGTATCGTCGCAGTGGGACAAGGCGAGGATGGCGAGATGGTCAATGTCGTAGGCATGCGCCTCGACGAGGTCGTCGACCTGATTCGTGGACCCAAAGGTTCGACCGTACGTCTCGACGTCATTCCTGCTAAGGCCGTCGACGTGACGCGCACACACACGGTGCGCATCACCCGCGATACCGTCAAGCTCGAGGACCAGGCTGCCAGTAGCGAGGTAGTGACCGTGACGCGCGATGGCGAAGAGCACAAGGTCGGCGTGATCGACGTGCCCACCTTCTATGTCGATTTCGATGCCTGGCAGGCCGGTGATAGCGACTACCGCAGCAGCACGCGGGACGTCGCCCAGGAAATCGATAAACTCAAGGAGGAGAACGTCGAGGGCATCGTTCTGGATCTGCGCAACAATGGCGGCGGCGCCCTGCAGGAAGCCAATTCGCTGATCGGACTCTTCATCGACCGAGGCCCCACCGTGCAGGTGCGCGACGCCCGCGGCCGCATCAATCTCTATGGCGACTCCGACCGGGGCACACACTACGATGGGCCACTGACCGTACTGGTCAACCGACTTTCGGCGTCCGCCTCGGAGATCTTCGCTGGCGCAATCCAGGATTACGGTCGCGGCTTGGTGGTCGGTAACCAGACCTTCGGCAAGGGAACCGTGCAGACGCTCAATGACCTCAGTCATGGCCAGGTCAAGCTGACCCGCGCCAAGTTCTATCGCATCACGGGCGAAAGCACCCAATTGCGCGGCGTCAAACCAGACATCACCTTCCCCAGCCTCATCGGCAAGGACGACATCGGGGAAAGCGCACTCGACAACGCCCTGCCCTGGGACAAGGTGCGCTCCGTGCAGTACCGTCGATACGGCGAGCCACAACGCTATCTCGACGCGCTCCAAGCGAAGCATGACGAACGCGCCAAGCAGGACCCCAACTTCGTCTATCTCGAACGGGAGGCCACGCTGGCCAAGCAACTCCAGGAGCAACGGACCAGCATCAGTTTGAATCGCGAGCAGCGCCAACGGGAGATGGAAGCTCAGGAGGCCGAGCAACTCTCGTTGGAGAATCAACGCCGCAAGGCGCTGGGACTCGATCAGCTCGAAGAATGGACCGATGCCCGCGAGAGTGACGGTACAGAAAACAAGGAAGAGGACGACAAGCCGGTCGATCGCGCGCAAGTCATCGAGGCAGCGGAAATTCTGCTCGACTATGCGCATCTGCAAGAAACGCAGTAAACGTCACGCCGTCGGCATACGCCGGCGGCAATATTTAACGCTAGAGGGTTGGCCTTTTTCATCGTTTCCAGTTAAATGAGATTTAACTAATAACTGGAAGCCTTGAATTTTTTATGCCAGCCTTCTGCCGCTTTCCCCGCGTTGCCTTATCCCTCCCACCCTTCAGCATCATGCCCCGGCCCTCGGGCCGCTGGCTCCTGTGCGGTCTCGTTGCCTATGCTCTCGTCATGGGCACTCCGGTATCTGCTGCGACATGCCCACAACAACCGCCTCGGACACTGCAAGAAGATTACCAGGCACTCAATGCCCAACTCGCGCGTTGGGATCAGGCCTATTATCACCACGGCAAGCGTCTGATCGACGATGGCACCTACGACTCCGCCAAGCGCCAACTCGCCCACTGGGCGCAATGTTTCCCCTCCTTGGCCGCCTCGCGCATCGTCTTGCATGAACCCGCCGGCTCGCAACGCCATCCGGTCCCACAGACGGGCGTTAACAAGCTTCCCGACCGCGCCGCTGTAGCACGCTGGATCACACAGCAAACAAACCATCCACTGTGGATACAACCTAAAGTCGACGGCGTCGCTGTCACCCTGATGTACCGGCAATCGCGCCTGGTCGCGGCAATCAGCCGTGGAGATGGAATCGAAGGGCAAGACTGGCTTGCCAAGGTATCGCACATCGCAGCGATCCCGCGGAAGCTTCCCGACACGGCGCCCTCACGCGTCATTTTGCAAGGCGAGCTCTACGCACGCCGCGACGCACACACGCAAGCCCGCGATGGCCTCGACGGCGCACGTGCCCGTGTTGCCGGGTTAATGGCTCGCGATTCACTGACAGATCACCAGGGCGAGGAAATCGGCCTATTCGTCTGGGGCTGGCCCAACGGACCAGCCACCATGCCCGCTCGCCTCACCACGCTTACCGACTGGGGATTCGACGAGATCGCCGATACCACACATGCTGTCACCACACCAGAAGACATCGCCCGGTGGCGCGAATACTGGTACAACCACGCCCTGCCCTTCGCCACCGACGGTATCGTCGTCAAGCGTGGCGATCGTCCCGACGGACACGAATGGGAGGCCTCGCCTCCAGACTGGGCCATGGCCTGGAAGTATCCCGCCCAGCAGGCGATCGCACACGTCGACGCCCTCGACTTCACGGTGGGCCGCACCGGGCGCATCACCGCCGTTGCCACATTGACGCCGGTCATGCTTGGCGACAAACGAATCACCCACGTGAGCCTTGGCTCGCTGGCACATTGGCGCAAAACGAACGTGCGCCCAGGCGACCAGGTCAGGCTGCGCCTGGCCGGTCTGACCATCCCGCAACTACAGGACGTGGTCATACGCACGCGACCGCGTCCTTCGGTAGCGGCACCTGATGCCAACCGTTACGACCGCCTGTCATGTCTACGTCTAACACCGGTGTGTCGCGATCAATTCCTTGCCAGGCTCGAATGGCTGGGGAGCGACAACGGTTTAGACTTCGAAGGTATAGGCCCCGCCACATGGCGCCAGCTCGTCGATGCCGGGCTTATAGAGGAGCTTCTCGACTGGCGCACGCTAGATACCCGAACCCTCGAGACACTACCCGGCGTCGGCACCAAGACCGCACATGATTGGCGCGCACTCTTTGCAACGGCCGATAAACGTTCCCCACGGCGCTGGCTACGTGCGCTGGGACTCCCTGCCATCCCGCAGGACGCACTCGAGGCGATACTCGCACGACACGACATGCGTGAGCTCACGCAATGGACGTCATCCGCTTGGCAAGGCTATTCAGGCATTGGGGAAACGCGCGCGAAACAGCTGGAGGAGTTTTTCCACCATCTGGAAATACGACGCTTGTTGAAATCACTGCAGAAAGAAAAGACACCGCGCGAGGAAGGGACGACCGAAACGGTCAACAGTGCGCGTTAATGCTGCATAGAATATCGCTTGGCTCCCCGAACAGGACTCGAACCTGTGACCCAATGATTAACAGTCATTTGCTCTACCAACTGAGCTATCGGGGA
>NZ_JAJQJH010000006.1 GCF_029544075.1 Chromohalobacter canadensis
GGACCGGTAGTTCAGTTGGTTAGAATGCCGGCCTGTCACGCCGGAGGTCGCGGGTTCGAGTCCCGTCCGGTCCGCCAGTTCTTCATCGGAAATCCGACAATGTGTGGTTAGCGTTGTATTCAGCGGACCGGTAGTTCAGTTGGTTAGAATGCCGGCCTGTCACGCCGGAGGTCGCGGGTTCGAGTCCCGTCCGGTCCGCCACGATTTCCTCGCCAAAGCGTCATTGACGATGATGCATGTAACAGCAACATGCAGCACCAAGTAGTATGCGATCCGGGTGGTTAGCTCAGCTGGTTAGAGCACCAGCCTCACATGCTGGGGGTCACAGGTTCGAGTCCTGTACCACCCACCAATCCGAGTTACATCGGAACAATGCGGACCGGTAGTTCAGCTGGTTAGAATGCCGGCCTGTCACGCCGGAGGTCGCGGGTTCGAGTCCCGTCCGGTCCGCCACGATCGCCATCGGCCAACCCTGAGTCATTGACTTGGGGTTTTGTCGTTTGGGCCTTCTTTTTTATGCGCGGACACCCGAGTCGCGCTGTTTCCTAAGTGTCTTCCTCGACCGAGGCCATGTCGTCCTGATGTGCCTGACACCAGGCGAGGGCCTGCGGATAGACGTCTTTCACGGCGTCGGGGTGCGTCAGCATGTCCAGATGACCGTAATCTCGCCCCTGACCGTTCTCGCGTCCCAATACACGTAATGCATGCCGATGCGGCCCGCATTCTTCTACGAAGCGTGCTACATCTCGGGGGTGGCCCAGCGCCCGGTCGCGATGGCCGGCTAGATGCAGCGTGGGTGGCAATCCGCCCTGGGCCAGAGCGGCGACATGATCGAAGCCATCCTCGGGGTCCCGCCACGTTGCCTCGCGCACCCAGGCGACGCTGTCCGCGTGGCTGGCGGCGTATTCGTCGTCACTGCCCCAGCGTAGCGAGCGTGCCGGCAGATAACCGCACAGACAGCGTGCCAGCGGTGCGAGCCCTTTCCAAATCAGGTCGATATAGAGCCATTTGCTGAGATTTTGGACCCGCACCTGACGTTTGGTGCCGAAATAGACCTGGCTGGCGATACGCTCGCGACTGGCGGGGACGCGCGCCAGGTGCGCGGCAATCAAGACACCACCCCAGGAATGTGCCATGACATGGCAGTGCGATCGCCCGCTCAGGTTTAGGCAGGCGGCCAGTGCGGCGTCGACTTCATCGGTGATGACCTCGCGCTGCGAGAACGATACACCGCGTGCCGGACGTGGCGCGGCGCTTCC
The DNA here is from genome assembly GCF_029544075.1 of Chromohalobacter canadensis. Classification (GTDB taxonomy): domain Bacteria; phylum Pseudomonadota; class Gammaproteobacteria; order Pseudomonadales; family Halomonadaceae; genus Chromohalobacter; species Chromohalobacter canadensis_A. The sequence continues at coordinate 1,260 of NZ_JAJQJH010000006.1, forward strand.
GCGACCGCGTTGATCGATCACCATGACCTCGTGGCCCTGCTGGGCGAGCCAGGGTGCCAGCCCCTTGCCGCTACGGCTGTGGAAGATGCGCCCCGACTCGATGGCGCCATGCCAGCACAGTATGGGCAGGCCGTGGATGCGTTCGGGCTGGAAGCGGGTAATATTCAACGCGCCGCCGGTGGCGATGGGAATGCGGTGTTGGGAGGTCTGATAATCCATGCGGGTCTCGCTTGTCTCGCGTGAGAAGGCAGTAATGCCTGCGCCCTTGGTCGGGATTGCCTCCCGTGACGCCTTCGCTACACTGTTCATACAGTTGTTTGAAAATGTATTGTGGTTTAAAACCGAGTGCAAGCGAGGACGCGCCGTGACTCAGTATCCGCATCTCTTCCGCCCGCTGACTGTGGGGCCCGTGACGCTCGATAACCGCATCTTGATGGGCTCTATGCACACCAATCTGGAGGAATCTCCCGATGGCTTCGCGCGTCTGGCGGCGTTCTATGCCGAGCGAACACGAGCGGGTGTCTCATTGATCGTGACCGGGGGCATCGCGCCGACTCCCGAGGGTGCGGTGTTCGAAGGCGCTGCTAAATTGACCGAGCCAGAGGAAGTCGAGGCGCATCGGCAGGTGACCCAGACGGTGCACGCTGAGGGTGGCCATATTTGCCTGCAGATCCTGCACGCCGGGCGTTATGCCTATTCGCCCGCCTTGGTAGCGCCCTCGGCGCTCAAGGCGCCGATCAACCCTTTCACGCCCCGTGCGTTGAATGGCGACGAGGTGACGGAGCAGATCGAGGCCTACGTCAATTGCGCCAAACTGGCGCGCGAAGCGGGTTACGACGGCGTCGAGGTCATGGGGTCGGAAGGCTATCTGATCAATCAGTTCCTGTGTCGGCGCACCAATCACCGTGACGACGAGTGGGGTGGGGCGTTTGAGAACCGCATGCGCGTTGCGGTGGAGATTGTGCAGCGCATTCGCCGGACGCTGGGCGATGACTTTTTGATCATCTTTCGTCTCTCGATGATCGACCTGGTCGAGGACGGTAGCAGCCACGACGAGGTCGTGGCCCTGGGGCGGGCGATCGAGGCGGCGGGTGCCAACCTGATCAATACCGGCATCGGCTGGCACGAGGCGCGGGTGCCGACCATCGTCACCAGCGTGCCTCGGGCGGCGTTCACGGAGGTGACGCGACGGCTGCGCGAGGTCCTCACGGTGCCGCTCATTGCCACCAATCGCATCAGTATGCCCGAGGTCGCCGAGCGCGTGCTGGCCGAGGGTCATGCCGACATGGTCTCGATGGCTCGCCCCTTTCTCGCCGATCCTGAATGGGTGACCAAGGCACGCGAGGGGCGCGAGGCGTTCATTAATACCTGTATTGCCTGCAACCAGGCCTGCTTGGATCATACTTTTCAGGGCAAGTTGACCTCGTGTCTGGTCAATCCACGCGCCTGTCACGAGACCGAATTGACGCTCGCGCCCGTGGCGACGCCGCGTGACATTGCGGTGGTCGGCGCTGGGCCGGCAGGGCTGGCGACTGCCGTGTCGGCGGCGCAGCGCGGTCATCGCGTCACGCTTTTCGAACGTGAGGCCGAGATCGGCGGTCAATTTCGCTATGCGCAGCGTATTCCCGGCAAGGAAGAATTCCACGAGACACTGCGCTATTACCGCAGCATGCTTGAGGCGCTGGATGTGACGGTGTGCCTGAATACATCGGCCGAGGCGCAACGCCTGCTGGCCTTCGATGTCGTGGTGTTGGCGTCGGGGGTTGCGCCTCGGGCGCTGTCGCTGCCCGGTAGCGACGATCCGCGCGTCGTGGACTACCCCACAGCGATTCTCCATCCCGAGCGTGTCGGGGCGCGCGTGGCGATTATCGGCGCCGGTGGAATCGGCTTCGATGTCGCGGAGCTCTTGACCCATGCCGAGCATCCCGCGTTGGACCGCGAGACGTGGTGTGCCGAGTGGGGCGTCGATCTGTCGTTGGCAGCGCGGGGCGGTCTCGTTACACCGCAAGCGCCGAAGGTGCCCCGCGAGGTAACGCTGCTTCAGCGCAAGACCAGCAAGCCCGGCAAGGGGCTGGGTACGACCACCGGCTGGGTGCACCGTGCCGCGCTGCGCCAGCGTGGGGTGCACATGCGCAGCGGCTGCGAGTATCTCAACATCGACGATGCAGGACTGCATATTGTGCGTGACGGACAACAAGAATGCCTCGATGTAGAGACGGTCGTGGTGTGTGCCGGCCAGGTATCGGTGACAGATCTCGAGGCGCCGCTGTCGGCGGCCGGCTGCGAGGTGCATGTCATTGGCGGGGCGCAGGAGGCGGCGGAGCTCGATGCCAAGCGGGCCATCGATCAGGGAACTCGCTTGGCAGCACGCCTATAAAAAGTGCATGTGTAAGAAGGTGCGCTCTGGCGGGCTTCCGATGAGAGGCGGCGATGAGTAGACTGGATCGAGACGCAATTTTTTGCAGGATAACGGCAGGCGTTGGCACCCGGCGCCTGGCGTTGCGTTTCAAGCGTCTTTACTTCTCGCCACCTATGAGGACAACAAGGCATGGAATCCGACTGTACGCCGCGTTTTCTGGCCAGCGACAATACCTCCGGCATCTGCCCCGAGGCGCTTGACTACCTGTTGCGCGCCAACGCCAGCGATGATCTCGCCTATGGCAACGATTCCTGGACCCAGAAAGCCGCCGACCGCTTTCGTCGTTTCTTCGACTATGACTGCGACGTGTTTTTCGTCTTCAACGGCACCGCCGCCAACTCGTTGACGCTCGCCTCGATGGGGCAGAGTTATCACAGTGTCATTTGCCACGAACTGGCGCATATTGAAACCGACGAGTGCGGTGGCCCGGAGTTCTTTTCCAATGGTGCCAAGCTGCTGACGTGCTCCGGTGCGAATGGCAAGCTGACGCCCGAGGGGATCGAGTCGCTGGTCACGCGTCGCAGCGACATCCACTATCCAAAGCCGCGCACGATCTCGCTGACCCAGGCCACCGAGGTGGGTACCGTGTATACCCGCGATGAGCTGATGGCGATTCGTGCCATGGCGGATAAACATGGTCTGCACGTGCATATGGATGGGGCGCGCTTCGCCAATGCCTGTGCCTCGCTCGAGGCCACGCCAGCGGAGCTCACTTGGCAGGTTGGCGTCGATGCGTTGTGCTTTTCGGGGACCAAGAACGGCTTGCCGATGGGCGAGGCGGTGGTCTTTTTCAATAGTGCCCTGGCGGAAGACTTCGACTACCGCTGCAAGCAGGCAGGACAGTTGGCCTCCAAGATGCGCTTCATTACCGCGCCTTGGCTGGGGCTGTTGGAAAGCGGTGCCTGGTTACGCAATGCCGAACATGCCAATGGAATGGCGCGTTATCTCGCGGAGGGCTTTGCTGCTTTGCCGGGTGCTGATCTAATGTACCCCGCCCAGGCCAACAGTGTCTTTGTGACGTTGCCCGTCGCGGTTCTCGAAACACTGCGCCAGCGCGGCTGGACGTTCTACACCTTCATCGGCGCGGGCGGTGCACGCTTCGTCTGTGCCTGGAACACCACTCAAGCACTGCTTGATCGCCTGCTCGACAATGCGCGCGACGCATTGTCGGCCGCCTAATCGAGACGCTAGGCGAGGGCATTGATGTGCTCTCGCCTTTCCCGCCTTTTTCGGATTTCAACGAACCAATGGCTGTTTATGGGCTCTCATAAATAGGGCCATGCCGCTGCGTTGAAAGGAAATGCGTTTCGCACCGCCCCTTTCTTCTCCATCCGTCTACGCTGATACATAGACAGTCCAGAATCCGATGAGCGACCCCGGGTCGTGAAAGGAGGCGTTTGATGAGTATCTTCGATCATGTTCAGAACCGTTACGAGCGCGTTCAGCAAGAGGAGATGAGTCTTCAGGAGTATCTGGAACTCTGCCGTCGGGAGCCCAGTGCCTATGCGAGCGCGCCGGAGCGCATGCTTGAGGCGATCGGCGAGCCGGAGGTCATCGACACCGCCAAGGATTCGCGGTTGTCACGTATCTTCAGTAACAAGGTCATTCGTCGTTATCCGGCGTTTTCCGAATTTTACGGCATGGAAGAGGCCATCGAGCAGATCGTGGCGTATTTCCGACACGCCGCGCAGGGGCTGGAAGAAAAGAAACAGATTCTGTATCTGCTGGGGCCGGTAGGCGGCGGCAAATCATCGCTTGCCGAACGGCTCAAGCTGTTGATGGAGCATGTGCCGTTCTATGCCATCAAGGGCTCGCCGGTCTTCGAGTCGCCGCTGGGGCTGTTCTCACCGGAGGAGGACGGCGAATTGCTGGAGAAGGAATATGGCATTGCACGGCGCCACTTGCGGGCGGTGATGTCGCCATGGGCCGCCAAGCGCTTGCAGGAATACGGCGGTGACATTTCCCAGTTTCGCGTCGTGCGGCTCTATCCGTCGCGCCTCAACCAGATTGCCGTTTCCAAGACCGAGCCTGGCGACGAGAATAACCAGGATATTTCCTCGCTGGTGGGCAAGGTCGATATTCGTCAGCTCGAGCTCTATTCCCAGGACGACCCGGATGCCTACAGTTTCTCCGGTGGCTTGTGCAAGGCCAACCAGGGGCTGATGGAATTCGTCGAAATGTTCAAGGCGCCGATCAAGGTCTTGCATCCGTTGCTTACGGCGACGCAGGAGGGTAACTACAATCCCACCGAGGGCATGGGCGCGATTCCCTTCGACGGCATCGTTCTGGCGCATTCCAACGAGAGCGAGTGGCAGACGTTCCGCAACAACCGCAACAATGAGGCCTTCCTGGATCGCGTCTACATCGTCAAGGTGCCGTATTGCCTGCGCGTCTCCGAGGAAATCAACATTTATAAGAAGCTGCTCGAGCATTCGTCGCTGAATGCCGCGCCCTGCGCGCCGGATACGCTGCGCATGCTGGCGCAGTTCTCGGTACTTTCGCGCCTCAAGGAGCCTGAGAATTCGAGCATCTATTCCAAGATGCGGGTCTATGATGGCGCGAACTTGAAGGACACCGATCCCAAGGCCAAGTCGCTACAGGAGTATCGCGACGCGGCCGGCGTCGACGAGGGAATGGAAGGCCTATCGACACGTTTCGCCTTCAAGATTCTCTCCAAGGTCTTCAATTTCGATACCCACGAAGTCGCTGCCAATCCGGTGCATTTGTTGTATGTGCTGGAGCAGCGACTCGAACAGGAACAATTACCCAAGGAAACCTTCGAGCGCTATCTGCGTTTCATCAAAGAGTACCTGGCGCCGCGTTATGTCGATTTCATCGGCAAGGAAATCCAGACCGCCTACCTCGAGTCGTACAGTGAGTATGGGCAGAACATCTTCGATCGCTACGTGACCTACGCCGACTTCTGGATTCAGGACCAGGAATATCGCGACCCCGAGACCGGTGAATTGTTCGATCGACAGGCGCTCAACGAAGATCTGGAGAAGATCGAGAAGCCGGCCGGTATCTCCAATCCCAAGGATTTTCGCCACGAGGTGGTCAACTTCGTATTACGCGCACGTGCCCAGAACAACGGCATGAATCCCAGTTGGCAGTCCTATGAGAAGCTCAAGGGTGTGATCGAGAAGAAGATGTTTGCCAACACCGAGGAGCTATTGCCGGTGATCTCCTTCAATGCCAAGGCCTCGACCTCGGATCAGAAAAAACATGAGGACTTCGTGGCGCGCATGGTCGATAGGGGATATACCGAGAAGCAGGTACGCTTGCTGTCGGAGTGGTATTTGCGGGTCCGTAAGTCGCATTAATCGCCCGGATGTGATGGGCATTCACTGGCGGCGGCCCGGTTTTGCCATCGCCGGCGATTGGACAAGAGGAGGTCGCCATGACCTACTTCATTGATCGACGCGCCAATGCCAAGCACAAGAGTGCCGTGAACCGGCAGCGTTTTCTGCAGCGCTACCGCAGCCATATCAAGCGCTCGGTGGAGGAGGCGGTCAACCGGCGCTCGATTACCGACATGGAGCGCGGCGAGAAGGTTTCGATCCCTGCCAAGGACATTTCCGAGCCAGTGTTTCAACATGGTCCTGGTGGTTCACGCACGATTGTCAGCCCTGGTAACAAGGAATTCGTCGAGGGGGATCGGCTGCGGCGTCCGGGCGGCGAGAGTGAGGGCGGCGCGGGGGAGGGCGGCGCTTCCAATCAAGGCGAGGGTGTGGACGAATTCGCGTTTTCCTTGAGTCGAGAGGAATTCCTCGATTTCGTCTTTGATGGTCTGGCGCTGCCGCATCTGGAGCGCAAACAACTGCGGGATCTCGACGAGGTGCGTCCGGTGCGCGCCGGAGTGACGCGTGACGGTGTGCCGTCGCGGATCAACATCGTGCGGTCGATGCGCGAGGCGCAGGCCCGGCGTATCGGCATGCGGGCGCCTATCAAGCGTGCCTTGCGTGAAGCCGAGGAGGCGCTTCAAGAAGAGGAACGCAAGGACCCGGTACTACGCAATCCGACGCGCATTCACGAGCTCAAAGCCGAAATCGAGCGTCTTGAAAAGCGCTTGGAGGCGGTGCCGTTCATCGATACCTACGACTTGCGCTACAACAACCTCGTCGACCAGCCCCAGCCCTCCAACAAGGCGGTGATGTTCTGTGTCATGGATGTCTCCGGCTCCATGACACAAGGCCACAAAGACATCGCCAAGCGTTTCTTTTTGCTGCTGTATCTCTTTCTGGAGCGCAACTACGAGAAGGTCGAACTGGTGTTCATTCGTCATCACACCGCGGCTAAGGAAGTCGACGAGGAGGAATTCTTCTATTCCCGGGAAACCGGGGGGACTATCGTCTCCAGTGCGTTGACCCTCGTCGACGAGATCATCACCCAACGTTATTCACCCGCGCAGTGGAATCTATACGTTGCCCAGGCCTCCGACGGCGACAATTGGGACGATGACTCGACGACCTGTCGCGACCTGCTCATGTCGTCGTTGATGGCCAAGCTGCAGTATTACACCTATGTGGAAATCACGCCGCATTCGCACCAGGCGCTGTGGGAAGAATATGAGCGCGTGCAGGCGCGTCATCCTGAGCGCTTCGCGATGCAGCAGATCGTCGAGTCGGGCGACATCTACCCGGTCTTTCGCAAGCTGTTCCGCAAGCGTATAGCACAATGAGGCACCGCTCCGAGGAGGTGACATGAGTACCGTATCGACCCCCATCGCCACCGGTTCGGATTGGAATTTCGAGATTCTGACGGCCTATGAACGTGAAATCGCTCGGTTCGCCCAGGAATACCGCCTGGATATTTACCCCAATCAGATCGAGATCATTACCTCCGAGCAGATGATGGATGCCTACGCCAGCGTGGGCATGCCGGTGGGTTACCATCACTGGTCCTTCGGCAAGCAGTTCCTGTCCGTCGAGCAGGCTTATCGGCGCGGTCAGATGGGGTTGGCCTACGAGCTGGTCATCAACTCCGACCCTTGTATCGCCTATCTCATGGAAGAGAATACCTTGATGATGCAGATCCTGGTCATGGCGCATGCGTGCTATGGCCACAACTCGTTCTTCAAGGGCAATTATCTGTTTCGCACCTGGACCGATGCCTCGGCGATCGTCGATTACCTGGTATTCGCCCGCAAGTACATCGCCGAATGCGAACAGCGTCACGGCGTCACGGCGGTGGAACAGCTCCTGGATGCCTGTCATGCGCTCCAGAACTATGGGGTCGATCGTTACAAGCGTCCCTCGCCGATCTCCTCGGAGGAAGAGGCGCGCCGCCAGCAGGAACGTGAAGCCTATCTTCAGGCGCAGGTGAACGCCTTGTGGCGCACGATTCCGGGAAAAGCGCCACGCGACGAGTCGAAGGCGTTCGCGGAGGATGGCGACGATCCGCTGGGGCTCCACCAGTACGAGCGTTATCCCCCCGAGCCGCAGGAAAATCTGCTGTATTTCCTGGAGAAGAACGCGCCGCTTCTCGAGCCGTGGCAGCGGGAAATCGTACGCATTGTACGTAAGCTGGCACAGTATTTTTATCCCCAGCGCCAGACTCAGGTGATGAACGAGGGATGGGCGACGTTCTGGCACTATACGTTGATGAACCGGCTCTACGATGAGGGACTGATCGACGAGGGTACGATCCTTGAGTTTCTGCATTCACATACCGCCGTCGTGCAGCAACCGGGGTTCGACAGCCCGCATTTCAATGGTATCAACCCCTATGCCCTGGGGTTTGCGATGTTTTCGGACATCCGTCGGATCTGCGAGACACCCGACGAGGAGGACCGCGAGTGGTTCCCTGAGATCGCCGGCAGTGACTGGCTGGAGACGGTGCATTTCGCGATGCGCAACTTCAAGGACGAGTCGTTCATTCAACAGTTCCTGTCGCCTAGGGTGATTCGTGACCTCAAGCTGTTCAGTCTCGTCGATGACGATCGCGATGAGATGCTCACCATCAGTGCCATTCACGATGAGCGCGGGTATCGGCGCGTACGTGAGGCGCTTGCCGCGCAATATGCGTTATCGCTACGCGAACCCAATATTCAGGTCTGGGAGGCCGATATTCGTGGCGATCGCTCGCTGACCTTGCGTCACGTCCAGGATGCGCGCCGACCATTGGGCAAGACCCTGTATCCGGTGTTGCGCCACCTGCATCAGTTGTGGGGGTTTGCGGTCAAGCTGGAGTCGGTAGAGGAGGACGAGGTCGTGCGCCGCTATCAGTGGCCACTTCCCGGTGACGCGCGAGACAGTGGCTGAAACACATCGCTAGCCGCGACGCGCAGGGCTGATATACTGGCTCGCGCGCCGTCGGCGAAGTGTCGTGCCGGTGCGTCTTGAGCGTGCCGACCGCAGGCCGGCGCGACGCCCCGAGTGCAGTAGGCAGTGTAGGAGAGTGTCATGCAAAGCGCGGTGATTCTGATCGACGTGGAAAAGGGCCAGATCAATGCAGTCGCCCAACGGTTGGCCGAGCTGGAGGGGGTCAGTGAGGTGTTTTCCACCTGTGGTCGCTATGACTTGGTCGCTATTGCGCGCACGCGTGATTTCGAGTCATTGGCGCAACTGGTGACCGAGCGTCTGATGCAGGTCGAGGGCATTCACGACACCGAGACTCTCAACGCCATGCAGGTGCATTCGCGTCACGATCTCGAGACCATGTTCTCATTGGGTTGGTAGCGGGTCCGTATCGCCTAGGGTGTGATCGCCCACTTCACGTTTCGTTTTCGCAGGACAAGGACACGTCGCTGGCATGATCGCCGTTATTTCTTATCAGTGTCGGCGCTTAGTGCGTGGCGCGGGCATTTCCCTGGTTTTCGCCGTGGTGGGGTCCGGTCTATGGTATTGGCAGGAGCGCGAGGTTCGCGACAGACTTAGCTGGATGGGCGTGCCCGAGTGGCAAACCACCAGTTGGCAGGGGTTCAACCGGGTTCTGCGCAGTGATGCCTTCCTGGTGGGGTGGTCGGATATCCGGGTTAGTCCCCTATGGGTAAGTTATTCGCTCAATGAAACGCCTGATGCGCCGATCGGTGATCGCCCGCACGGCTTTGCGCGGGACTGGCGCTCGTTGTGGCCGGTCATCTCGGACCAGTATACGCACAGCGGCTACGATCGCGGCCACCTGGCCCCCAACTATGCCATCGCACGCGTACATGGTCGTGCGGCGCAGCTCGATACCTTCCAGATGACCAATATCACGCCGCAACGCCCCGATTTGAACCGGCGCGTGTGGCAACGTCTCGAAGAGGTCGTGATGGACGACTTCCTGCCGCGCTTCGAGCAACTTCGCGTGGTTACCGGTCCGGTCTTCGATGAGCGCTTCATGCATCGAGTGGGGTTCACCCAGGTGCCGTCGGCATTTTACAAGATCATCGTGGTGCCTGGAGAGCACCCGCGAGCGCTGGCGTTTCTAATTCCGCAGACGGTGAGTGGCGATGAACCGCTTGACCGTTTTCTGGTCAGTATCGATGAACTCGAAGCGAGAACGCGGCTCGATTTCTTCCCGCGCCTGCCGGAAGGCGTTGAAACGCCCTTGGAAGCGAATATCGAAACAAAGGGATGGGCATTGCAACGTGTCGCGCGGCGACCCGGGCGTTACCAATAGATAATGGGAGGTGTTACAGAAAGAGGGGGAGGTCGAAACTTTCGAAAGTAGCATGCACGAATGGTGCCCAGGAGAGGACTTGAACCTCCACGTCCATACGGACACTAGCACCTGAAGCTAGCGCGTCTACCAATTCCGCCACCTGGGCGCGTCATGCACTTTACGGATATTTCTGACTTTACATATGTTCCTGATGGTGCCCGGAAGAGGACTTGAACCTCCACGTCCATACGGACACTAGCACCTGAAGCTAGCGCGTCTACCAATTCCGCCATCCGGGCGTTGCCTTGCATCGAACTGGCGGGAGATCGATGGTGCCCAGGAGAGGACTTGAACCTCCACGTCCATACGGACACTAGCACCTGAAGCTAGCGCGTCTACCAATTCCGCCACCTGGGCAAGGCGCGATGTATATTACCCATTTTGAGCGTGAATGCAAGCAGCGAAGCCATGCTTCATGTCTTGTTTCGTGAAAGGGAGGTAGCCGCCATGGTTGGGTCGACTGGCTGTGCCCGCTATACTGGCGGCATGATTGAATTTCATAACAACGCCATCGGCGCACGACGTTTACTTGCCACCTCGCCTGTAAGGAAGTCATTACCATGAATCATTGGAAGCTCAGTGACGATCCGCATGCGGAACGTGAAGCGAGTAAATACGATAATCCGGTCCCCAGCCGCGAATACTTGTTCGCCCGACTGGAAGAATACGGGAAGCCCATTACACCCGAAGACCTTAGTCGCATGCTGGCGGTGGACGACGAAGAACGTCTGGAAGGCGTGCGTCGGCGGCTTGCCGCAATGGAGCGCGAAGGCCAGATACTACGCAATCGACGCGGGGCCTTCGCTCTGATCGATAAGCTCGATCTCATAAAAGGGCGGGTACAGGGCCACCGTGACGGCATGGGCTTCTTGATCCGAGAAGATGGCAAGAAGCCCGACCTGGTGATGCCGCCACGTCAAATGCGGCGTGTCTTCGACGGCGATCAGGTGCTGGTGCGTGTCAGTGGCCGCGACCGGCGCGGGCGCGATGAAGCGACCATCGTCGAGGTCATCGCCCGCAACACGCAGTCGCTGGTGGGTATCTACCGCCAGAATACCGCCGAATTCGGCGTGCTGATTCCTGAGAAATCGCGCATCGCCCAGGAAGTTATCATTCCGCATAGCGCCAGCGGTGGCGCACGTGACGGACAGATCGTCTCGGCGCGTATCACCCAGCAGCCGGCGACGCGCGTACAGCCAGTGGGCGAGGTCACGGAAGTTCTCGGCGAACGCATGGATCCCGGGATGGAAATCGACATTGCCATCCGTAGTTACGAGATCCCCGCCGAGTTCCCGCCCGAAGTGCATGCACAAATCGCGGATATGTCGACGTCCGTGGATGAAGCCGACAAGCAGAACCGCATCGACTTGCGCGACGTGCCGTTGGTGACCATCGACGACGAGTCCGCCAAGGACTTCGACGATGCCGTCTGTGCCTGGAAGACCAAGTCCGGGAGCTGGAAGCTGCTGGTGGCGATCGCCGACGTGTCGCACTATGTCCGCCCGGGCAGTGCGCTGGACCAGGAAGCGATCACGCGTGGCACCTCGGTTTATTTCCCCGGTCAGGTCGTGCCGATGCTGCCGGAGTTACTTTCGAACGGGCTGTGCTCGCTCAATCCCGAGGTCGACCGCCTGGCGCTGGTCTGCGAGATGAACATTTCGCCGAACGGCGCGATCAGCCGCTATCGTTTCTACGAGGCAGTCTTTCAGTCCCATGCGCGCCTGACCTACAACAAGGTGTCCGCGATCCTCGATGACGAAGGCTCCGAGGGCGATGCATTGCGCGAGCAGTATCGCGAACTCGTGCCGTCGCTCAAGAACCTCAAGAGCCTCTACACGATCTTGAGAGAAGCCCGCGAAGCACGTGGCGCCATCGACTTCGAGACCACCGAGACGGAGATCGTCTTCAACGACGCGCGCAAGATTGAGAAGATCGTGCCGCGTTCGCGCAACGACGCACACAAGATCATTGAAGAATGCATGCTGGCCGCCAACGTGGCGACGGCGCGCTTTCTCGACAAGCATGATTTGCCGGCGCTGTACCGCATTCACGAGAAGCCCTCGCCGGAGCGCCTGGACAAGTTGCGCCTGTTCCTCAACGAGCTGGGGCTATCTCTGGGCGGGGGCGACGATCCCACGCCTCAGGACTATCGTGACCTCGCCGAGACGATCAAGGGCCGTCCCGACGCCGACGTTATCCAGACCGTGATGTTGCGTTCGATGAGTCGCGCGGTCTACTCACCGCAGAACGATGGCCACTTCGGCCTAGCGTATCCCGCCTATGCGCATTTCACTTCGCCGATTCGGCGCTATCCGGACCTACTCGTGCATCGCGCCATTCGCTCGGTGATTCGCGGACCGCGGCAGACCAATACGGTGCTGCGTGCCGAAGGCGCGCCGGTAGAGCCGCCCAGCAAATGGGCACCGTATAGCTTCGAGCAAATGCTTGAACTCGGTGAGCATTGCTCGATGACCGAGCGTCGTGCCGACGATGCCACGCGTGATGTGGAGGATTGGCTGAAGTGTGAGTTCATGTCGGACAAGCTCGGTGAGATCTTCGAGGGCACCATCGCCTCGGTGACGCAGTTCGGCATTTTCGTGCGTCTTGATGATGTCTATGTCGAGGGCCTGGTCCACGTGACCTCGTTGCCTTCCGATTACTACCACTACGAGGCCGAGAAACACCGTCTCAAGGGTGAGCGTAGCGGCATGTCCTATCGGCTGGGCGATGGCGTCACCGTGCAGGTGGCACGTGTCGATCTGGATGATCGCAAGATCGACTTTGAACTGGCCGACGAGAAGCCACGTCCGCAGAACCCGGCTCGGCGCAAGAAATCTGCTACCGAGGCCGCATCGTCACGCGGTAAGCAGGGCGCAGGGCAAGCCGGCAACGCGGGGAAGAAAGAACGTGACGGCAAGCCGCGTCGGCGTTCGCGAGGCGGTAAGGGCGGCGGTAAGGGTGACAAGCGTTGAATAGGCGCCATGGAACGGGCATTGGAGCATCATGAAAGCTAAACCTTCCCGGGCGCGTATCGCGACGCCTGAAGGCCTGGACGCCGTGTATGGCGTGCACGCCGTGCATGCATTGTTCGAGCGGGGGCAGCCGCCACGCGAGCTCTGGTTACAGGAAGGGCGTGCCGAGGCACGCCTAGATACTCTGCAAGAGAGCGCACGTCAGGCTGGCGTCAAGTGCGTCGGTGTCGCCCGCGAAACGCTTGATGGCGTGGCAAAAGGCGCCGTGCACCAAGGCGTGATCGCCTTCGCGCCACCGCTGCAGGCCGAGAGCGAGGAGGCGCTGTGGTTTCGTCTCGGCGCTTGGCAGCAGCCGTCTCCGCCGTTGCTGTTGGTTCTCGATGGGGTAACCGATCCGCATAACTTCGGTGCTTGCCTGCGCAGCGCCGATGCGGCCGGTGCGCACGGTGTCATCGTGCCCAAGGACAAGGCCGCGCCCCTCAACGCCACGGTGCGTAAGGTTGCCTGCGGTGCTGCCGATGCTATGCCCGTTTATCAGGTCACCAACTTGTCACGGGCGATGGCGCGTCTCAAGACGCATGGGGTATGGATCGTCGGTACGGCGGGTGAGTCGATGCAAAGCCTTTACGAGGTCGACTTGATGGGGCCCGTGGCCATTGTCATGGGCGCCGAGGGCAAAGGCATGCGCCGGTTGACGCGAGAGAGCTGTGATCTACTCGCCAAATTGCCCATGACGGGTAGTGTGTCTAGCCTCAATGTGTCGGTTGCCACGGGCGTGTGTCTGTTCGAAGTTGTGCGTCAACGCCATGTCTCTTGATGCCTGGTCGGGCGAGACAAGTTGCAAGCACGCGGGGTGATCACTACAATTGGTCGGCTTTCCGGGCATCGTTTCGCGTGTCCGGAAACATCGAGACTTTCTCTCCTTGCTTCTCGCGGCCCTGTAGCCCTTGTACTTGGTACTTGTGAATGACAGGCCTCGTGGAAGCTGTCAAACCGTAAGGAGCTATCATGCGTCATTACGAAATCGTGTTCATGGTCCACCCGGATCAGAGCGAGCAGGTGCCGGCCATGGTCGAGCGCTATACTGGGCTCGTTACCGAAAACGGCGGCACTGTGCATCGTCTGGAAGATTGGGGGCGTCGTCACTTGGCCTACCCGATCAACAAGATCCACAAGGCCCACTATGTACTGATGAACATCGAGTGCAGCGGTGAAACTCTCGACGAAATCGAGAATATCTTCCGCTTCAACGATGCCATCATCCGTAGCTTGGTGGTGCGTTGTAAAGAGGCGGTCACCGAAGCGTCTCCGATGATGAAGCCGGCCGAAGAAAAGCCGCGTCGTCGTGAAGAGAAAAGCGAGCGTCCGAACGCTGAGCGTTCCGAAACGAGCGCTGATGCCGACGCCGAAGCTGAAGCCAACTGATTCGTACCTCTGGAGGATAAACCATGGCACGCTTTTTCCGTCGCCGTAAGTTCTGCCGCTTCACCGCCGAAGGCGTGAAGTACATTGATTACAAGGACCTTGATACTCTCAAGTCCTATATCACTGAAACCGGTAAGATCGTACCCAGCCGCATTACTGGCACCAAGGCTCGTTATCAGCGTCAGCTGTCCACGGCCATCAAGCGCGCTCGTTATCTGGCGCTGCTGCCCTATACCGACAGCCACCAGTAAAACAAGGCGACTGGCGTAATGCAGGCACTGGCCCGTTGGGTAATGCGCGGTACGCCGCAGGCGGCGATGGTCGCTTTGATTGCGGCGTTGATTCCCTGGTTGTTCTGGCTGAGTGCCGCCGTTGCTGCGTTGGTAACGTTACGTCGCGGCTTGGGCCCTGGTCTGCCTGTTGTGATTGCCGCTGCGCTGCCAGCTGGCTGGTGGTGGGTCCAAGGGGATGCCGTTCCGCTTGCCAGTGTTTTGTTGGTAACGCTGATGGCGACCATACTGCGCGCCCGGATGCGTTGGGGGGAGACCCTGATTGCCGGCATGCTGGTCTGTGTGGTGCTGGTGCAGTCCGGCATTTTCCTGCCTCCGGGCGGGGCGGGTCCGCTGCTCGAACAGGTACGCCAGAATTCGGCAGATGTCGATGCCATGCTCACCGAGTTGAGTGCCCAGGGTGTCTCCAGCGAACAGCTGGCAGGCATGTTGATCGGCGGCGTTACAGGACTAGTGGTACTGCTTGCGGCAGTCGCTTGTTTGGCACTAGCGCGTAGTTGGCAAGCCGGGTTGTATAATCCCGGTGGCTTTCGCGACGAGTTCCATGCGCTGCGTTTGAGCACCAAGGAGCTTTTGCTGCTGGTGGGCGTTGGTGTAGTGGGCGTGCTGGTATCCATGCCGATGGCGACGATGCTGGCGTGGATACCCTTGCTCGTGGCGGGCATTGCGCTGGTGCATGGTTGGATTGGATTGAAGGGGATGAGCGGGTTCTGGTTGGTCGGCTTTTACGTATTGTTGCTGACGACCTGGCCCACGATTCTGGTTGTGCTGTTGCTGGCCGTTGTCGATACTTTCGCGGATTTCCGCGCACGCTTGGCCGGCAACCACCGATGAGAGGTTAACGAGATGGACGTCATTCTGCTCGATAAGATTGGCAAGCTGGGTAACTTGGGTGACCAAGTCGCTGTCAAGGCCGGTTACGGTCGCAACTACTTGGTGCCTTACGGTTTGGCCGTGCCGGCTACCAAGGAAAACGTTGCCGCTTTTGAGGCGCAACGTGCCGAGCTCGAAGCACAAGCCGCAGAGCGTAAGTCTGAAGCCGAAGCGCGTGCTGAACAGCTGGCTGAAATCGAGCTGTCGTTGGTCGCCAAGGCGGGTGATGAAGGCAAGCTGTTCGGCTCTATCGGCCCGCGCGATCTGGCCGATGCACTGACGCAGGCGGGGCTTGATGTAGTCAAGAGCGAAGTGCGCATGCCGGAAGGTCCGATTCGCCGGACCGGTGAGTATGACATTACGCTGCAACTGCACGCGGAAGTCGCTACCAGCGTTCGCATCGTGATCGTGGCCGAGTAAGCGATTACCGCCAGGTGACATGCCGGCATGGGGCGCGAAGGGTAACCTTCGCGCCCTTTTTGTGCCATGAGCCAAGGTGTTGGGGTACGTGAGACAGGGGCCCTGAGGTGCAACGGTATGGCTACCACGGCATCATAGGGGTGGCCGACACGGTGAACGTGTGCACTTCGCCGACCTTCGATATCGACCGGTCAGGAAACGAGCATGAGCGAATACGTCGAGCACGACCAGGAAACCGCGGCCCTCAAAGTGCCACCGCACTCGTTGGAAGCCGAGCAATCAGTGCTCGGCGGGCTGATGCTGGACAATAGCGCCTGGGATACGGTCTCGGAGCGTCTGACTGCCGACGATTTCTATCGCTACGAACATCGTCTGACCTTCAATGCGATGGCGCAGCTCGCCGAAGCAGGGCATCCGCTCGATGTGGTCACGCTGTCGGAGACGCTGGAAAACCGCGATCAGTTGGAAGGTGTGGGCGGACTGGCTTACTTGGCCGAGCTGGCGCGCAACACGCCATCGGCGAGTAACATTCGCGCTTATACCGATATCGTGCGTGAACGAGCGACCTTGCGCAAATTGATCCAGGCAGCCAATCAGATCGCCGAAGGCGCCTTCGCTCCGCAGGGGCGACCCTCCGACGAGCTGGTCAACGAGGCCGAGCGCCTGGTATTTCAGATCAGCGAGGACCGCCCCAAGACCGGTGGGGCGATCGGCATGAGCGACCTGCTCAGCAAGGCCGTCGATCGTATCGACGAGCTTTTCAACATGCAGGGTGAGATGACGGGGCTTTCCTCCGGTTTTCGAGACCTGGACGAGATGACGTCGGGGCTGCAACCGTCGGACCTGGTGATCATTGCCGGGCGTCCTTCCATGGGTAAGACGACATTCGCCATGAATGTGGTCGAACATGCGGTCATCTCTAGCGACAAGCCGGTCGTGGTGTTTTCCATGGAGATGCCCGCCGATGCCTTGATGCTGCGCATGCTGTCCTCGTTGGGGCGTATCGACCAAACGCGCGTGCGGACCGGGCAGTTGGAAGACGAAGACTGGCCGCGCTTGACCTCGGCGGTCAATTTGCTCAAGGACAAGCAGCTCTTCATCGACGATACGGCAGGGCTTTCACCCAACGAGATGCGTTCACGTACTCGGCGTTTGGCGCGCGAGCACGGGAACATCGGCATGATCATGATCGACTATCTGCAGCTCATGCAGATCCCTGGCTTTTCCGAGAACCGTACCGGTGAGATTTCCGAAATCTCGCGCTCGCTCAAGGCCTTGGCCAAGGAGTTCAACTGTCCGGTCGTCGCGTTGTCGCAGCTCAACCGCTCGCTCGAGCAGCGACCCAACAAGCGCCCGGTGATGTCGGATCTTCGCGAGTCGGGGGCTATCGAGCAGGATGCCGACGTCATCGCCTTTGTCTATCGCGATGAAGTCTATAATCCTGACAATCCCGACAATCATGGCTTGGCCGAATTGATCATCGGCAAGCAGCGTAACGGGCCGATTGGGACCGTTCATATGGCCTTCATCGGCAAGTACACACGCTTTGAGGACCTCGCTCCCGACAGCTATGGTCAGCACATGGGCGAGTGATGATGGCAAGGCAAACATGCCGGTGTTGCCTTATAATGCCGGCTCGCAAGTGAACAGGAGGGGAGATGGCGAGCGGATTTCAACGTGGCAAGAAACGTACCCCCAAGCTCGAGGGGCGCGGCCAACTGGAAAGCGTCGAGCGTGAAGGGCCGTTCAAGGAATGGCTGGGGATGCCCGATCTCTACCGCTATTCCCTGGTCGTCGATGGTGAAACCTACAGCTATCAGACTGAGGATGCCGAACTGCCCGTTTCGGTCGGTGATCGTGTAGTGTTTCGCTACAAGGAAACCCGTGCGGGTAACTGGGTCGACCGTAATTCGCTCGGAGTGGCGATCGATCCCTCCACGTATCAGCGCGATTCTTGATGCGTTAGTCTCGGTGGGCCAATGTCACATGAACGTCATGTGGCGTTGGCCTAATGAGACCCATGACCGATACTCTTGCTCCCGTTTCCAGTGGTCAGCCGGCTGCACCGGCGCTATCCGACATTGTGCGTGAAGAACGTATCGATGTTCATTTCCAGCCTATTGTGGCTATCCGCTCCGGGGGCGTATTCGCTTATGAAGCGCTGTCGCGCGGCCCCGGCGAAAGTATTTATGCCCACCCTCTGACGATGTTCGAAGCGGCCAGAAAGCAATCGTTGCTAGCGCCGCTGGAAGCCGTCTGCCGACAGCGTGCCATTACCGCTTGGGCGGCGGAAGGGCTCGACGAGCTGTTGTTCATCAATGTCTCTCCCGAGGTACTGCTAGATCCCCAGCATCGCAATGGTGAAACCCTGCGTTTGCTCACACGGCTGGGTATCCCGACGCATCGCCTAGTCATAGAGCTTACTGAACAGTCGCCGGGCATCGACCCCTATCTCATGGCGGAAGCCGTACGTCACTATCAATCGATGGGATTCACGATTGCGCTGGATGATCTGGGCGAGGGTTATGCAAGCTTGCGGCTCTGGTCACAAATTCGCCCCGACTTCGTCAAGCTTGATCGGCATTTCGTAAGTGAACTGGATCGTGACTATGTCAAGCGGCGGTTCGTGCGGGCATTTCTGGACGTTGCTCATGGGATGGGATCACGCGTGATCGCGGAGGGCGTCGAACGTGAAGAAGAGCTCGATTACTTGCACGAGCTGGGTGTGGACTACTACCAAGGCTGGCTGTTCGCGCGGCCATCACCGACGCCGAAAGCCGAGCGTGCGGCGCTGAACGAGCATCTTGCACACTTGGTCGTGCGCCAGAAAAGCCCCTCGCAGACATGTATGGGGCGACATATTTGCAAGGTGCTTCCTTCGCTTGCCATAACGGTAACGGTGGCCGAGGCGAGTGAGCGCTTCAGTTCCATGCCGGATGTAGGGGCGATGGCCGTGGTCGATGATCAGGCCATTCCCATTGGTGTTCTCACGCGTGAGGCAGTGATGGCGCTGGTGGGGAAACGCTTCGGCTTCGATTTGTATGGCCGAGAATCAGTGACCAAGGCGATGCATGTAGCGCCGTTGTGTGTCGAAGTCACGGAGCCGCTCGATCAAGTATCGCGCAAGGTGACGGGGCGAGGAATCGAACAACGCGACGAGCCATTCGTGGTTACCCAGCAGGGGCGCTATGTGGGCATGGGGCAGTTAGTGGCATTGCTGCAGCAAATCACTGAGCAGAGGGTGGCAATCGCAAGCCAGGCCAACCCGCTGACCCAACTGCCAGGCAATGCGCCAATCCGGGCGGCGCTCGATGACTTCGTCGGCGAGTGCGAGCCATTTGTCGCCTGTTACTTGGACCTCGATTACTTCAAGCCATTCAATGATCGTTTCGGTTATGTCATGGGCGACCAGGTGCTGCTGGATGTTGCCGTCACGCTGGATACCATGAAAGGTCAGCACGATTTTCTGGGACATCTGGGAGGGGACGACTTCGTATTGCTGCTTGAGTCTCGAGAAGACTTGCATGGCTTCCTCGCGGCCTTGCAGCAAGCGTTCGTAGCGCGTTTTACGCCCCGTCTGCCTGCCGAGGTGGTCCGGGACAACGGCTTCATGGCGCAAGATCGGTTTGGGCAGGAGCGTTTTTTTGCGTTGCCACGCCTGTCGGTGGCGGCATTGTGTGTGCCCGCCGGTCAGGCTCCGCATAGCTTTGGTGATTATTGGAGCTCTCTCAAGCAAAGCGCCAAACGCGCTGTCAATGGGCGGCTTGTCGTAAGGTTCAAGGAAGAAACGTTAGCGTCGAAAAGCGGTCTAATTTTTTAGTTGCGCACTGGCATCAATGTTGGAGTCATTAATGCGGCGTGCAACGCGACATGCACCCCTTGCCTCTACCAGACTTATTGCAACATGCCTGTCATCTGAACAAGGCAAGCTGGGCGTACGCTGTGGTAGGTAGCGTATGTCGTGTCGAATTTTATTTTCTCAAGGAGAACGCTATGGAAATCAACGAACTCAAACACTTCGTAGATGCGGAGCATAACTTCGAGATTCGCGTTATCAGCCACGCGGGCAGTCGTCTGTACCGCGTTGAGGTGGAGGACATCGAAGGTCAGCGCTACCCGCTGATGCGACGTGGCAAACCGATGCTGTTTCGTGCCCTTGACGATGTCTATGCAGAGCTCAAACGGGCAGGAATCCATCGTGCCTATCTCGTACAGTGGGTCGCCCATGACGAGGTGATCGGCCGTGACACGCAATATCAGTCCCCGTTGACTTCGCGCATGCCGTTGGTGTTTTGATCTCCCAAGCATGACTCACACAATGCGCGTTAAGCGCTCCATTCACCCACCGCAATGCTGAATTGATAGCCCGGCGAGCAGCCGGGGCCTGGGTGCGAAGGCACCGGGCATCCCTCCTTCTTCACGACGTTATCCTCTATTATTGCCGCGCGTTTGTTCAGGGCATGCCATGTAGGCAGCTCAATGCCGTGCTAAAGCTTAGACGCATCTTATGCAGGTATTGTACAAATCGTCTCCATAGTATAACGCGATAAGCGCAACGTGCCCGTGGCTTGTTACACTGGTTGACCACGGTCTTTTACAGGAGAGGTTTCAATGGGGTCAGCTCCCTTCGGCGTCATGCTCGTCAATCTTGGCACGCCCGAGGCCCCGACGGCGTCAGCGGTGCGTCGCTATCTGGCGGAATTTCTCGGCGACCGGCGTGTGATCGACCTACCGCGCGCTAAGTGGCTGCCGATTCTGCATGGCATCATCCTGCGCATTCGGCCACCGCGTGTCGCCAAAGCCTATGCCTCCGTGTGGCGGGAGGATGGTTCGCCGCTGCTCGCCATCGGGCGCCGCCAGCAACGCGCGCTGAAGGAACGACTGGCGACGCGTATGGACACCGAAATCCCCGTCGAGTTGGCAATGACCTATGGCAAGCCCAGTATGGAGGAAGCCGGCCTGGCGTTGCGTGACGCCGGGGCCGAACGTATCTTGGTGCTGCCCCTGTACCCGCAGTTTTCCGCCACGACGACGGGGGCGGTATTCGACCGCTTGGCGCGCGCACTGGCGCCGTGTCCGCATTTGCCGGAGTTGCGTTTCGTGCGTGACTACCATAACCATCCGGCCTATATCGGGGCGCTGGCAGAAAGCGTTCGCGAGCATTGGGCGGCGCATGGCCGGCAATCGCGATTGCTGTTTTCCTATCACGGTATCCCCAAGCGCTACGCCGATGCCGGCGATCCTTATCCACGGCATTGCGAAGAGACCAGCCGTCTGGTGGCTGAGGCGTTGGGGCTCGAGGCGAATGAATGGCGCCAGACTTACCAGTCGCGCTTTGGGCGCGAAGAATGGCTCAAGCCGTATACCGACGAGACCTTGAAGGCATGGGGCGCCGAAGGTCTCCAGGGCGTCGACGTGATCAGCCCCGCCTTTGCCGCCGATTGTCTGGAAACGCTGGAAGAGCTTGAGGTCGAGAATCGCGGCTATTTCGAGGAGGCGGGCGGCGGTGCCTACCAGTACATCCCCGCGCTCAACGATCGTCAGGATCATATCGACCTGCTGGCCTCGCTCGTCGAGCAGCACACTCAGGGTTGGTAACAGACCGCTCGCTTTGCTGTCTTCCTCAATACGCAAGACGCCGATGGCGAAAGGCCATCGGCGTCGCGACGTGGATTAGAAACAGGCAGTCAGGGCAGCTTGGAGCTCCCTTGGGGGGCTTCCTCGAGAGTCGTTTCGTCGTCATCTTCCTGAAGTTCTTCGGGATTGCCGCGCGTCCGGGGATCGCGCGGAAGCTTCTGGTGCAATGCGCTCTTGCTAAGCAGATGCGCCGAAACCGGAGCGGTGATGAACAAAAAGATGGTGATCAGCAGCTCCTGCAGGCTGGGGCCGCCGTTGAGCAAGCTGAAATAGGCAATCGAGGCTAGTAGTACACAGCCTACGCCGAGCGTAGAAATCTTCGAGGGGCCATGTAGGCGCATGTAGAAATCCTTCATGCGTGCCAGCCCCAGCGAGCCGATCAAGGCGAAGATGCTACCAGCGATCAGAAAAAAGGCGATGACGCCTTCCATCAGGGTATATAACGCGATCATGATCCCTCCGCTATTCGATGATATCGCCGCGCAGCAAGTACTTGCATACCGCCACGGTGCTCACGAAGCCGAGCATGGCGATGAGCAGCGCTGCCTCGAAATAGGTGCGATGTCCTAGCCAGATCCCGAACAGCACGATCAAGGCGATGGAATTCACGTACATGGTATCTAACGCCAGGATGCGATCGGGTAAGCTAGGGCCCACCGCAACCCGGTATAGGTTGAGCACGATTGCGATTGCGAAAAGCGCCACGCTGATCTTGAGGGCAAAATCTAGCATTCGAAGATCTCCTTGAGCGGGCGCTCATAGCGCTCATGGATATGACGTTTCATGTCGCCGATATCATCCACATCCAAGACGTGGATCAACAGGGTCGTGCCATCCATACGCAGATGCGCCGAGACCGTCCCCGGTGTCAGGGTGATGGTGCTGGCCAGCATGGTGATCGCGAAATTCTCCTGTAGCTCGAGCGGATATTCGACGAAGGCAGGACGTGCTCGCCCTAGCGGGTCGAGTATGACCTTAGAGGCTTCCAGATTGGCGACCACGATATCGAGCAGGACCCGGAAGAAATAGCGCACCATGAGCCAAGGCTTCTTGATCCGGGGCTGTGCCTCCCAGAAAGGCTTGGTGATCAACGGGATGACGATGGCTAGAAAGCCGCCGAGCAGCCAGTGCCCCAAGGCGACGCCATTCATCAACAGCAGCCACACGATCAGTAGCAAGACGGACAACAGCGGCATCGGCAGCCACTTGCGAGGACGAATCATGCATCACCTCCAGTGTCGCCGCGAGCGATGATGGATTCTACATACGCATCGCGGTCGAGCAATTGGGCGGCAGTCGCCTGGGTGAACGCCGTAATGGGGCCGGCGAAGGCCACCATGAGTGGCGCACAGCTGATCAGCATGAGCGTGCCGGTGACGCGCAGTGGGCCGAGCGTGACACCGGTTTTCTCGCCCGACGCCCGCCAGAAGATGGTGGAGCCGGTGCGCGATAGCGCTATCAAGGAAGCGAGCCCGCTACCCAGAAGAATCGGCCACAGCCAATGCTGCTGGGCTGTCGTTGCTGACTGAAGCAGCATGGCCTTGCCGAAGGCGCCGGACAAAGGTGGCAAACCGGCCATGGCGATGGCGCCAGCGAAGAACATCAAGCCCAGTATGGCGGGCTGCGCCAGCGTGCGGGACTGGACGATGCGCGCCCCTGCCTTGCCGCGCTGCTGTGCAATGGCATCGACCAGCAGGAACAAGCCGCCACTGACCAGGGTAGTGTGAATCAAGTAATATAGCAGTGCGCCCAGCGCGGCTTCGCTGTGCATGCCGATACCCGCCAGCAGGGTGCCCACCGAGACCAGAATCAGATATGCCACCTGGGTGCGCATGTCGCGTGCGGATAGCACGCCTATGGCACCGAGCGCGAGCGTGGCCAAGCCTAGCCACCATACCCACGGCTGGGCGAGATTGGCCAAGGGGCCGGCCTGTTCGCCGAAGATCAACGTGTAAACACGGATGATTGAATAGATCCCGACCTTGGTCATGATCGCAAAAAGGGCTGCTATCGGCGCCGGCGCGGCGGCGTAGGCGCGCGGCAACCAGAAATATAGCGGCAACATGGCTGCCTTGAGCCCGAACACGATCAACAGCAACAGCGCGCCGGCCTTGACCAGTCCCAGGTCGGCGGTATCCAGCGTGGTCACGACCGCTGACATGTCGGCCATGTTGAGCGTCCCCATAGTGCCATAGAGGATGCCCAGCGCGATCAAAAACAACATCGACCCTAGCAAGTTGAGCGCCACGTAATGAAAGCCGGCATGCGTGCGTGCCTTGCCGCCGCCGTGCATCAACAGCGCATAGGAGGCGATGAGCAGTACTTCGAAGAAGACAAACAGGTTGAAGAGATCGCCGGTCAGAAAAGCGCCGTTGATGCCCATCAGTTGCAACTGGAACAGCCCGTGAAAGTTGGAGCCTTGCTCATCGTCACCGGCGCAGGCATAGAGCAAGCTGCCCAATGCCAGTACCGACGTAAGCATCACCATCAGGGCAGACAGACGGTCGAGTACTAAAATGATGCCGAATGGCGGTTGCCAGTCGCCCACAGCGTAATAGCGGATGGCGTCGTCGGTGCTTTCGGCAACCAGTAAGACCCCTACCACTACCAGCGCGATCGTGGAGAGTACGTTAGCGGTGCGGCGTAAGGTTAGCGCGCCGCCACGATGGATCAGCAATGCCACCCCAGTGAGCAGCGGCAGCAGGACCGGCAGAATGATCAAATGCTGCATCAGGACTTATCCTCCCGCGGCTCGTCGACACGGTTGCCGTTGACGTGGTCGCTGCCCACATCACCGCGCACGCGCATAGCGAGGATCACTGAGAAGGCGGTCATGGCGAAGCCAATGACGATGGCGGTAAGCACCAATGCCTGCGGAAGCGGATCAGCGTACTTGCTGGCGTCATCGCTGATCACGGCCGCACCGTCGGTGGTTAGCCCCCCGGTTGAGAACAAGAACAGGTTGACGGCATAGGACAACAACGTCAGGCCGACGACCACGGGGAACGTGCGCCCGCGTAGCGCCAGGTACAATCCGCTGGCGGCCAGGATCCCCGTGGTGGTCGCGAATAGCGCTTCCATCACGCTTTCTCCTTCTGCTTGGAGGGGCGGTGCGATGTGGTCACCTTGCCCAGGTTGGCAAGAATCATCAGCGTGGCACCGACCACGGTAAGGTAGACACCGAGATCGAACAGCATGGCCGTGGCCAGCTCCACGTCACCGATCAACGGGATGTGGAAGTGGCCGAAGGCCGAGGTCAAGAACGGATACCCGAAGGCCCAGCTGCCGACCCCGGTCAGCGTGGCGATGGCGACGCCAGAGACGGCGATCGGCTGATACTGAAACGACAAGCGTTGCTGGGCCCATTCGACCCCATGGGCGATGTACATCAAGATCAGCGCCACCGCTGTCACCAGCCCTGCGATGAAGCCGCCACCCGGGGCGTTGTGGCCGCGCAGGAAGATGAAGACCGAGACCAGCAGAGCCATAGGCAGCAGCGATTGGGAAACCGATGCCAGGATCATGGGGTAGCGGTCCGGCGACCAGGGCCGCCCTTCGCTGTCGCTGGAGGGCATGAACAGGCGCAAGCGATTGAGCAGCTTGTAGATGCCGATCCCTGCGATGCATAGCACCGTGATCTCGCCAAGAGTATCGAAGCCACGGAAATCGACCAGAATCACATTGACCACGTTATGCCCGCCGCCGCCGGACACACTGTGCTCGAGGAAGTAGTCTGAAATCGAGTTCAAAGGACGCGTCAGCAGCGCATAGTTGAGGCTTGCCACCACACCGCCGAAGCCCGCCGCGAGCAGGACATCGCGCACGATGCGCGATGCACTCGACTCTTTGGGCGTCTTCTGCGGCAGGAAGAACAGTGCCAGCATCAGTAGGATCACGGTAACCACCTCGACCGCCAACTGGGTCAATGCCAGGTCAGGCGCCGAGAAGCGTGCGAAGGCCAGCGACGCCATCAAGCCGACTACTGAGAGCATGATCAGTGAAATCAGGCGGCGGCGATGCAGGAAGGCCGTCGCCAAACCGGCGAAACAGGTGATCGCGGCACCGACGATGAGCAATGGATCAGCCTTCTGAACGGCCAGCTCGCCTTTCAAGGTTTCGATTCCCATCAAGCTCATGCCAGACACGGCCAGGGCGCTGATGACCACCCACAGCATGTAGCGTTGCAGCGAACCGTTTTCGAGGGTATCGATGCCCCATTGAGTGAAGCGCACCAGGCGTTGAACGGCGCCCTCGAAGATTGCCAGCGAGTTGCGCGATGGGAATTGGCGGTGGAAGGTGAACAGGTGCTGGCGTAGCACGTACACCATGAAGCCACCGATCAACGCGATCGCGCTCATCAGCAAGGGCAGATTGAAACCGTGCCAGATGCTTAGGTGAAGCTCTGGAGCAGGCATCGTCAAGGCGGCATCGGCGGCCGTCGTCAGTATCCCTGTGGCGCTGAAGGCGGGGAAAAGCCCGATAATGATACAAACGATCGCCAGCACCAGGACTGGCAGGCGCATAGGAAAAGATGCCTCGTGTGGCGTTTTTTCCAGCTCGCGCGGTTTACCGTCGAAGAAAGTATTGCGCACGTAGCGTAGCGAGTATGCGGCGGCCAGGATGCTCCCGATGGTGGCTAAAACGGGGATTAGCCACGCCAAGCCGCCGAGAAGCGGTGTCTCAAGTGTCTCGGCGAGCATCATCTCCTTGGAGAGAAAGCCATTGAGCAAGGGAAACCCGGCCATCGAAGCCGCCGTGATCGCCGCCAGTGCGGTGGTCATCGGCATGTAGCGCCACAGGCCCTTGAGCTTGCGAATATCCCGTGTGCCGCACTCGTGGTCGACGATGCCCGCCGTCATGAACAGCGCCGCCTTGAAGGTCGCGTGGTTGAGAATATGGAAAAGGCCGGCAACTACAGCCATCTGGCTGTTGAGGCCGAACAGCATGGTGATCAGCCCCAGATGGCTGACGGTCGAATAGGCGAGAATCGTCTTGAGGTCGAGCTTGATGAGCGCGAAATAGGCGCCGTAGAGCATCGTCACCAGGCCGGTCAGGCTGACCAGGTACAGCCACTCTTGCGATCCGGCCAGCGCCGGGTGCAGGCGCGCCAGCAGAAAGACGCCGGCCTTGACCATGGTGGCCGAGTGCAGGAACGCCGATACCGGCGTCGGTGCCGCCATGGCCTGGGGCAGCCAGAACTGGAACGGAAACTGGGCCGACTTGGTGAACGCGCCGAGAAGGATCAAGAGCAATGCCGGCAAATAGCGCGGATCCGCAAGGATGACATCGCGGCTATCGAGCACCGTCTGCATGTCGAAGGTACCGACGATCTGGCCGATCAAGATCAAGCCAGCGAGCAGTGCCAGCCCGCCCATTCCGGTGACGGCCAGCGCCATGCGAGCGCCTTTGCGAGCGGCTGATTGATGGCTCCAGAAGCCGATCAGCAAAAATGACGACAGGCTGGTCAGTTCCCAGAACATCCATAGCAGGATGAGGTTGTCGGCCATCACGATGCCCAGCATCGAGGTCATGAAGAGCATCAAGTACGCATAGAAACGCGGCATGTTGTCCGCTTCGGACAGGTAGTGACGCGCATAGAGAATGATCAGCAGCCCGATTCCCAGGATCAGCAGCACGAACAATAGCGAGAGCCCATCGAGGCGCAAGGCGAGATCCAGGCCCAAGGCTGGCACCCACGAGAACGCCAAGCGCGGAACCTCGCCGGCGATCACGCCGGGCGTCTCGCGTAATGTGACCAGCAGTGCGATGAGTGGCATCGCGGCGGTCAACAGCGCGCATTGATGGCGTCGCTGGTTAGAACTCAGCGATGGCAAAAGACTGCCGAGCAGCGGCAACAGCACGATCAGTAGCAATGACATGCAACTTGCTCTTGTCGTTTAACGTTTGAGGGTACCCGCGACCGTCCGGGCGGAGGTTCGGATACGAGTATGGACGGCGGCAGCGCGAACGTCAGTCGCGAACGACGGGAGGGTCCGTCAGATAAGGGCGTCTGATGCCTCGAGGTGCCAGCATCCAGGCAGGGGTGCGGTCGGTTGCATCGCCGGCTGGCATGAGTGACAGACGATGGGCACCGTAATGGCAGGGCATGCGCAGCGGCAGGCAGCCGGGCAGGGAGTGTCCTGTCATGGTGTCTCTCCTCCTTCGGAACGCTTCGGCGCAAAGCTGTGCGTACAGCGGCTTGTATTGATTGATGATTTGTTGCGTCGGGCGCCAAAACGGGATGGTTGACCGAATGTACCATGTCCCTTCCTGGCCTCGCCATAGCCTGGATGGCGAAAGATGCAGCGGTGCATGTTTTTCAGGACATAAGGGCTCTCTGGTGGCAGCGTCTTCGCCTAGGTAGCATGGCTCCTGCGCGGCAACCGTGCCTGCCTGATTTGGCCTTATCGTCGTCATTGACAAAGGATCGACATATGAAACGACCCATTTGCAGCCTCGCATTGGGATTTTTCCTGGCGGGATGCCAAGGCATGGCGACCAGCGATACCGTGGTGTCCTCGGCCCAGAACGATAGCGCGCCGGCGAAGGTCTCGAATACCGGCACCAGCGACACTACGGATGGAGACACTACGGATAAAGAGGTGCGCCAGGATTTCGCTGCCTGGGTGGAGGACTACCGAGAGCATGCGGCGGCGGAAGGCATTGATGCCATGACACTGGCAGCTGCCTTCGACGATGTTAGCTTTCAACCGCGCATCGTTGAGCTTGACCGCTCGCAACCGGAATTTTCCCGGCCGGTGTGGGCGTATCTGGACACGGCGGTCTCCGACCAGCGCGTCCGTCAGGGGCGTGCAAAGCTCGACGCCCACCGCGATGCCGCGATGCGTGCGGAGAATCGCTACGCGGTGCCGGCCGAGATATTGACGGCGATTTGGGGGGTGGAAAGCAACTACGGCAGCTACTTTGGCCACTTTTCGACCATCGATGCGCTAGCCACGCTGGGATTCGAGGGGCGGCGCCAGGATTTCGCCCGTCGCGAACTGCTCGCGGCCTTGAAGATTCTGCAGAGCGGCGACATCGACCGCGAGCACATGCGTGGCTCGTGGGCGGGCGCCATGGGGCATACACAATTCTTGCCGTCCAGCTTCCTCGCCTATGCGGTCGATGCCGACGGTGACGGCCGCCGTGATATCTGGGGCAGCGTGGACGATGTGATGGCCTCGACGGCCTATTATCTTGAGGAGGCCGGCTGGCAAGCAGGCCAACCCTGGGGCGTGGAAGTCACTTTGCCCGACGATTTTGATTATGCGCAAACCGAGCTGTCGGTGCGTCACTCCAGCGATGAATGGCGGGCCCAGGGCGTGACCGCTCGCGAAGGAGCCTTGCCGACGTTCGACAAAGCCTCGGTGATTGCCCCGGCTGGCGCACGCGGTCCTGCGTTCATGGTGGGCCCTAACTTTCGGGTCATCATGCGCTATAACGCCTCCACCAGCTACGCCCTGGCCGTCGCGACACTGGCCGAGCGCATCGTAGGGGGAGATGGGGTTCAAGGCGCCTGGCCGCGTAATCTCGAGCCGCTTTCGCGCACCCAGGTCAAGGAGATGCAGCGCCGTCTCAACGCCTTGGGTTTTACCACCGGCGGGCCGCCGGATGGGGTCGTGGGGCCCAATACCCGCGGGGGACTACGCGCATTCCAGCGTAGCCAGGACATGACAGCGGATGGCTTCCCTACGCGCGCCCTGCTCGAAAGGCTGCGCGATGCAGGAGAGCCGTGAATGCGTCATCAGGCCGGGGGCTGCTCACCGTTGCTTGACGGCAAGCAGGAGAGAAGAGGTGGCTGAGCTAGATCCAGCGGCGTCAGGAATAGACCTTTTCCACGACACGCGAGGGTGTGGCGGAATCGTTGTCGGTTTCGAGCTGCGGGAGAGACGAGGCGACGTGTTGGATCGCGCTGACCACATCATTGGCGCCGGAGCGAATCTTGTCGATGGCATGCCCGGCTTCCCCCGCCATGCGAACGCCATTCTCCACGCTGCCCAGGCAGGCTTGCATGCCACCGTTCACTTCTTGCGTAAGGTCGCGCAGGCTGGCGATGGTGGCGGTGATATCGCGGGTGGCTTGCGAGGTACGTATCGATAACTGACGAACTTCATGGGATACCACCGAGAAGCCACGGCCATGTTCGCCGGCGCGGGCAGCTTCGATGGCAGCGTTGAGCGCCAGCAGGTTGGTCTGCTCGGCTATCTCGTGAATGCTTTCGATCACCGTGGTGATGTCGTCTGAGCGTTGTTCCAACGTGGCGAGCTGTTGCGAGGTACTGGCGACCTGATCGGCGATACGGCGGATTTCGGTGACGGTGTCGTTGATGATGCGCGAGCCGTCGTTCGCCGACGCTTCGGTTGTCGAGGAGATGCGATAGGCCATTTGAGCGCTTTCGTTCTCGCGCGTCACACGGTCGGTAATGTCGGTGGCGAACTTGACCACCTTGTAAAGATGGCCATCGGGATCGAAAACCGGGTTGTAACTCGCTTCGAGCCATAGAGGGCGGCCCTGCTTGTCGACACGCTTGAACTGCCCCGACATGAATTCACCGGCATTCAGGTGGCGCCAAAAGTCGCGATATTCCTGACCTTCGACGTAGTCGCGCTCGCAAAAAATACGATGGTGAGTGCCCTCGAGTTCCCTGAAGGTGTAGCCCACGGTATCGAGAAAGTTCTGGTTGGCGGTCACGATATGGCCGTCGGGCGTGAACTCGATGATGGCCATGGCGCGGTCGAGGGCGTTGAGGCGACTTTTCATGTCCTGTTCGCGGCGAATGCGCTCACTGATGTCGGTCGCTGTCTTGACCACGCGGACGACCTTGCCGTGACGGTCGCAGATCGGATTGTACGAGGCTTCCAGCCAGAAAGGGTGGCCATCGTGTGCCACGCGCTTGAAACGACCAGCAATGAATTCTCCTTGACGAAGACGTTCCCAGAAAGCGGCGTACTCTTGGCTTGCGGCCAATTCGCGTTCGCATAGCAGGCGGTGGTGCTGACCGACCAATGCGTCGGCCTGATAGCCGGTTGCGGCGAGAAAATTGGTATTGGCCGAGAGGATGATGCCCTCGGGCGAGAACTCGATAACCGCCATGGCGCGGTGAATGGCATCGAACAGTGCTGCATGGTTTGGCGGTGAACGAAATAGGGCCATTCCTGCATTCCTCTTATTATATCCTTGGCGCGGCGTCGTCGTGATTTACCACTGCATATCGACAGTATTGGCCGTAGGTTAAGGTCCCGGCCAATCGCATGCGCGAATAAGCAAACCGAAGAGAGTTAGCGACTGGGCCGTCTGGCATGGCGCGGCGGTGTGGCGACCGCGTCACCAGGAAACGTTTTAGAACAGTCGTGCGAGCAGGGCGGTCACGGCGGTTTCGACGCGTAGGATACGCTCGCCCAGATGTACACCTTCGAAGCCGAGGGCCGAGAAGCGTTCGACTTCGTAAGGCACGAAGCCACCTTCGGGGCCGACAGCCAACGTGACGGGTTCGTCGAGGCCGCGCGGGCAGGTTTCGGCCATGCCGGGATGAGCGATCAGCGCGCGCCGTCCACTCAACTGCGCGGGTAAGCGATCTTCGATGAAGGGTTTGAAACGCGGCTCGAATGTCACGCATGGCAGGTGCGTGTCGCGTGCCTGCTCGAGCCCGAGGATTAGGTGATGGTGGATCTTTTCGGAAGTAAGTTCCGGCGACTGCCAGTAGCTTTTTTCGACGCGCCGGGTATGCAGCAGGGTAAGCTGTTTCACCCCCAGCGCGGTGACGTGCTCAAGCGTGCGAGCCAGCATGCGTGGACGCGGCAGCGCCAACAGTAGGTGGACCGGTAGCGGTGCAGGGGGTTCGCGATCCAAAGTGACCGTGAAGATCGCGCCCGTGTCATCCAGTGATTGTAGCCTTCCGCGCCCCAGCGCGCCGCCGACCAGCCCCACGCTCAGTTCGTCGCCAGGCACGGCGCGGTGTATGTCGCGCAGGTGGCGTAGGCGTACGGGGTCGCGCAGATGCATGCGCTGGGTATCGAGGCGGTCGTTGTCGTCGAAGAGGATGAGGTTCATGAAAGCTCCGCGAATGGCGCGCGTAGTCTACTATCGTGCCTTTGTGATGTCGTGGGTAGCTTGCGCTGCTCGAATGTCGGTGCACAATGCAATGAAAGCCTCAGTAAGGACTGCGCCGTGCGCGTGATACGCAAATATGCCAATCGTCGTCTCTACGATACTCAGCAGAGCCATTATGTGACGCTGGAGGATTTACGGTGCTTGGTGCTTGATGAAGTTCCGTTTCGTGTAGAGGATGCCAAGAGCGGTGAAGACCTGACCCGACCGATCCTGCTGTCGATCATCACCGAGCAGGAGCAGCGCAACGACAACGATGCCGATGTCTTCTCCAATGCCTTGCTCGAACAATTGATTCGCATTTACGCCATGGGGCAGTCTTTACCGCTGGCCCGTTATCTCGAACAAGGCACGCAACTGATGCTTGAGCAGCAACGCCATATGCAGGATCAGTGGCAACAGGCGATGCGTCACTCGCCGGTGGAAACCATGCAGGAACTGGCCGAGGAAAATCTGCGTTTCTGGCAGCGCATGATGCGTCAGCATCAGACGCCCGACGATGATATGCCAGAACGCTGACGCCTCGCTCTGTCGTGGCGCATGCTTTCTGCCATAATGGTCCGATCTTTTCGTCATAGCTCCATAAGGTCTTATCCAGATGAAGGTTTTGATCATCGGCGGCGGTGGCCGCGAGCACGCACTCGCCTGGAAGGCGGCCCAATCCCCACGTGTCGACGCCGTTTTCGTGGCGCCGGGCAACGCCGGCACGGCGCGCGAGTCAAAACTCACCAACGTGGATATCGCCGCCACGGACATTGCCGGCCTGGAGGCGTTCGCGCGTGACAATGGCGTGGAGCTGACCATTGTCGGTCCCGAGGCACCGCTGGTCGAAGGCGTGGTTGATCGTTTCCGGGCGGCGGAGCTGGCGATCTTCGGTCCGACCCAGGCCGCTGCCCAATTGGAAGGTTCCAAGGCCTTTGCCAAGGATTTTCTCGCCCGCCATGCGATCCCCACCGCGGACTACGCCACTTTCAGCGAGGTTGAACCGGCGCTGGCCTATGTGCGCGAGCAGGGCGCCCCGATCGTCATCAAGGCCGACGGGCTTGCCGCCGGCAAGGGAGTGATCGTGGCCATGACGCTGGAGGAAGCCGACGCGGCGGTGCGTGACATTCTAGCCGGTAATGCCTTCGGCGATGCCGGCGCGCGGGTAGTGATCGAAGAATTTCTAGAAGGCGAGGAGGCTAGCTTCATCGTCATGGTGGATGGTGAACATGTGCTCCCCATGGCCACCAGTCAGGACCACAAGCGTGCCGGCGATGGCGATACTGGCCCCAATACCGGCGGCATGGGCGCCTATTCGCCGGCGCCTGTCGTCACTCCGGCGGTCGAGCAGCGCATCATGGATGAGGTCATCCTGCCAACCGTACGTGGCATGGCGGCCGAAGGACGGCCCTACACCGGTTTTCTGTATGCCGGGCTGATGATTTCGCCACAAGGCGCGCCCAAGGTGATCGAGTACAACTGCCGGTTCGGCGACCCGGAAACCCAGCCCATTCTGTTGCGCTTGAAGTCGGACCTGGTGGCGCTGTGCCTGGCAGCGACCCAAGGGCAGCTCGCGGCCCAGCAATGCGATTGGGACACTCGCGCGGCAGTAGGCGTGGTCATGGCGGCTGGTGGCTATCCCGGCGACTATCGCAAGGGCGATGTCATAGAAGGCTTGGACGGGGCCGAGGCCGTAGGCTGCAAGGTGTTCCACGCCGGTACTGCCATGCGCGACGATGGGCGGGTCGTGACCAGTGGTGGCCGCGTACTATGTGTCACGGCCTTGGGAGCACGCGTCACGGTGGCGCGCGAGCATGCCTACGAAGGGGTGGCGGCGATCGACTGGCAAGAGGCATTGTACCGCCGTGACATCGCCCATCGCGCGGTGGCCCGTGAGCGCGATGACGCCAACGCATGAGGCGTTCGGTATGCCGCTCTACCAACGATAAGCGACGAGCAGGGTAATACGACATGGAAGCTGTACGATCGAGCAGTGCCGAGCGCGCGGCCAGCATGCGCCGAATGTCGAGAGCTTCGCGAATCGGAGAGATGCGCCATGTCGCGTGAGTACCCGATCATCGCGGTAACCGGTTCCTCCGGAGCCGGCACCACGACCGTCAAGCGCACATTCGAGCGGATGTTCGCGCGCGAGGACATTCATGCGGCGTTTGTCGACGGCGATGCCTTTCATCGTTATACACGCGATGAGCTGGCGCGCATCTTCGAGGAGGAGCCTAGCCGCAAGTCCGAACTCTCGCATTTTGCGGTGGAAGCCAACCTGCTCGATCGTCTTGAGGGCTTGTTTCAGGAATACGGCGACCTAGGCATGGGCATGCATCGTCATTATATTCATGCCGAGGACAAGCGGCATATCGAGGCCGGGTATCAGGTGGGCACGTTCACCGAGTGGGAGCCGGTGCCCGGCGGCACCGACCTGCTATTTTACGAAGGTCTGCATGGTGGGCTGGTGACGCATGAATACGATATCGCCAAGCATGTCGATCTACTGGTCGGCGTAGCGCCGACGATGAATCTCGAGTGGATCCAGAAGATTCACCGTGACACCAATCTGCGTGGTCATTCCCAGGAGTCGGTGATCGATACCATTCTGGGGCGCATGCACGACTATGTGCGCTATATTCAGCCGCAGTTCTCGCGTAGCCACATCAACTTTCAGCGTGTGCCGACGGTGGATACGTCTAACCCTTTTGAGGTGCAGGACATTCCCACCGATGCCGAGTCCATGGTGGTTATTCGCTTTCGCGACCCGCATTCGGTGGATTTTCCGTATCTACTGACCATGATTCGCGACTCCTTCATGACGCGCCCACATACCTTGGTCGTACCAGGCGCGCGCATGTCGCTGGCCATGGATTTGATTCTGGCGCCGCTGGTGACGCAGTTGTTGGATCAGCGCCGCTTCCGCTAGGGAGCTGTGTCTACATCGATACGAAGAGGAAGGCTCATGGATTGTCTGTTCTGCAAAATGGTCGACCGCGATATCGAGCCGGATATCGCCTACGAGGATGATCACGTATTGGCGTTTCACGACGTCAATCCTCAGGCACCCACGCATATTCTGATCATCCCCAAGAAGCACATCGCCACGCTCAACGATATCGAAGAGGGCGATCTGGCGTTGGTCGGGCGGTTACAGCATACCGCCGCACGCTTGGCGCGGGATCTCGGTTTTGCCGAGGACGGTTATCGCGTGGTGATGAATTGCAATGACCATGGCGGCCAGTCGGTCTATCATGTGCATATGCATTTGATGGGCGGTCGTCGCTTCACTTGGCCAGCGGGCTGACCGTAACGCGCCAGCATCTTGCGCGTTTCTTCCCAGCGATGGACGCATCGATGCTACCGGGCCGCTCGCACCTCGAGTGGCCCGGTTCACGATGGGCGCGCTTTCCACACTCCGCTTCGTTGCATGGAGACTCCTACATGTCCCGTCAGCTATCCCGCACCGATAACTTGATCCAGCAGTTCGATACCATCCTGCGCACGCTGGTGCCGCACGCCGCCAGCGCTTCACGTGCCAACCCCGCCGTGGGCACGCAGGATGCCGACATGACCGACGCCGAGCGTCGCCATGCTGCGGGGCTGATGCGCATCAATCATACCGGTGAGGTGTGCGCTCAGGCGCTCTATCAGGGCCAGGGGGCAACCGCCAAGCTGCATGAGACGCGCGAGCAAATGGAGCGGGCGGCGGCCGAGGAAATCGATCATCTTGCCTGGTGCGATGAACGCCTGCGCGAGCTCAATGACCGGACCAGCTATCTCAACCCGGCGTTCTACGCGGCGTCTTTCGGCATGGGCGCGTTGGCCGGCAAGCTGGGTGACAACATCAGCCTGGGATTCGTCGCTGCCACCGAAGAACAAGTCGGCCGTCATCTCGATGATCACATGCACAAGCTGCCGGTGGGCGATCGCCGCTCGCGAGCGATACTCGAGCAGGTGCGCACCGACGAGGCGCACCACGAACGCTGGGCGCTGGAGGCGGGTGGCTCGCGCTTTCCTGCTCCTCTCAAGTTCGGCATGCGGATGATGTCGCAGGTGATGACCCGATCAGTTTATAAGCTATAAGCTCAACGCCGGAAGCTAGAAGACGTCCCAAAAAGAGCCCCCATCCGGGTCAGGCCAAGGTGGGGGCGCTTTTTATTGCAGCTTCAAACTGACGGCTCAGGGCTTAGCCGCGAAACGGTAGGTCAGTCGAGGTTGCGGGAATAGAAGATTTCCAGCATTTCCTTACGTAGCCGATCCTCGATATTGCGGGCTTCTTCGAAGGTGAGGTCGCGGCGCGTGCTGCCGAACAGATAGTTGTCGAGTTCGAAGTCTTTCAGCAACATCTTGGTGTGGAACATGTTCTCCTGATAGACGTTGACGTCGACCATCTGATACGCGCGCTTGGTGTCTTCCGCCAGGTAGTCCTGGATGGAGGTGATGTCATGATCGATGAACAGTTTGCGGCCGTCGACGTCGCGCGTGAAGCCGCGCACGCGATAATCCGTGGTCACGATGTCGGAATCGAAACTATGGATGAGATAGTTCAGCGCCTTGAGCGGGCTGATCATGCCGCAGGTGGACACATCGATGTCCAGTCGAAAGGTGCTGATGCCGTTGTCCGGATGCGACTCCGGATAGGTATGCACCGTGACGTGACTCTTGTCGAGATGCCCGAGTACGGTTTCGGGTAACGGCCCCGGGCCCGGCTCGATATGCTCGGGATCGTGCTCATCGAGTTCGTGCTCGGCGATGAGGATGGTCACGCTGGCACCGTGTGGCTCGTAATCCTGGCGCGAGATGTTGAGCACGTGCGCACCGATGATATTGGTGACGTCCTTGAGTATCTGTGTCAGGCGTTCGGCGTTGTAAAGCTCGTCGATGTAATCGATGTAAGCCTTGCGCTGCTCTTCCGTCTTGGCATAGCAGATATCATAGATATTGAAGCTCAGCGAGCTGGTCAGGTTGTTGAACCCGTGGAGTCGGAGATTATCGGTCACGTCCGAGCCTCCCAGTTGGCAGGTTGGTACTGAACCCGACGAACAGGCGCCGGAACCCGAGCAGATGCGTATGAAGGAAGGCGCGTATTATGCACATCCGCCGTGACCGGCGCATCTGTCGATTGCAAAATCTTCCACGCCGCCATGCTCACCACTTCGCCATGCACGAGCTGCACCGGGCATTTCATGCCTCAACGTCGGCGATCTCGTAGGAGTGCGTCATCTCGACGCCGCCGCGCGCGAGCATGATGGACGCGCTGCAATACTTATCGGCGGAGAGTTCCACCGCGCGTTTGACCTGGGCTTCCTTGAGGCCGTGCCCCGTCACTTTGAAATGCACATGGATTTTGGTGAACACAGAGGGCGTGCCCTCGGCGCGTTCGGCCTCGACGCTCGCCACGCAGTCGGTCACGGAGGCACGCGCCTTTTCGAGAATCTGCATGACGTCGAACGAGGTGCAGCCGCCCAGGCCCATGAGCATCATTTCCATGGGGCGTGCACCGGTGTTGCGACCGCCGTGCTCGGGGTTGCCATCGATAACCACACTATGGCCACTGCCGGCCTCGGCGATGAACTGACGGCCATCGGTCCACTTGATGCTGGCTTTCATGGGCTGGAATTCCTCATCTGTCTGCGTGTGCCACGCGCCTGGAGCGTGGCCTGAAAACGTTGCATGGTAACGGGATTGGTGTGTCTGTGTCGCCTCTCGCCGCGAGCGCAGCGATGGTCATTCACTCAATGTGGGGATGCCTGCGGCCGATCTCAAATGCCGCGCAGATGGGCGTCCAGCGCCTCGAGGCGCTCGGGGGTGCCAACATCAACCCAGCCACCGCGATGATGAGTGCCGCCGGTACGCCCTGCCGTGATCGCCTCACGGAGCAGGGGCGCCAGCTTGGCGGGCGAGTCGTCAGGCAGTGAGGCGACGAGCGCGGGGTCGAGTATCGCCAGCCCCGCGTAGGTCAGCCGGGGCGTGCTTTCGAGCCGCACGCGTCCCGCATCGTCGAGGGCAAAGTCGCCCTCGGCGTGATGGTCGGGATTGTCGACCAGTATCAGATGTGCGAGGTCGCCCTTTAGCTCGGGAAGCGTTTCTAGAGCGACATCGCACCAGACGTCGCCGTTGATGAGGAGAAAGGGCGCGTCGCCCAACAGGGGCAGTGCGTGGCGAATGCCGCCTGCCGTCTCGAGGGGCGTCGCTTCGTGGCTGAAGGCGAGCGATACACCGAAGCGTTGGCCGTCGCCGAGCGCCTCGACGATCTGCTCGGCGCGGTAGCTGACGTTGATCACGACGTCGGTGATGCCCGCTGCCGCCAGACGCTCAAGATGGTGCACGATCAACGGCTTGTCGGCGACCGGCAGCAGCGGTTTGGGACAATGATCGGTGAGGGGACGCATTCGCGTACCTAGGCCAGCGGCGAGGATCATGGCCTTCATGAAATACGCTCCTCCAGGGGATGGTCGATGCCTCGGTGGTCAAGTTCGCGGCACAGCGCGGGGGTGAAGGTGGTGTCTATCCAGGTGAGAAATTCGCCGTACGCGGGTACTGCCGCGAGCCCTTGCCGCAGATGCGTCAGGAAGTGCGGCAGACGCTCCAGATAGCGCGGCTTGGCGTCGCGCAACGTCAGGCGACAGAAAATCCCCAGCACCTTGAGCGAGCGCTGCACACCCATGGCCTCGACCTGGCGATAAAAGATGGCGGCGTCGATGGGTGGCAGTCGCCCATCCTCCTGTGCGCGTCGGCGGAAATTCTCGATGAAGTCGGCCATGCGCTCTTGTGGCCACAAGCGATAGCGTCCGCGGAGCAGCGATACCAGGTCGTAGCTGATCGGTCCGTTGACCGCATCCTGGAAGTCAATGAGCCACAGTGTGTCCTCGTGCAGCATCAGGTTCATGGCATCGAAGTCGCGGTGAACGGCGACCCGGGGTTGAACGAGGGCGCTGTCGATGAGTGACTCGCGCAGAGCGGGCCAACTGGGCGGTGCGGGAAGGTCGAGAAGCTTCGTGAGACACCACTCGGGGAACAGGTCCAGTTCACGCGCTAGCAGGGCATGGTCATACTCGGGCAGGCCGCTGCAGGGTGCTTGGCGCTGCAGGCATTGCAGTAGATGTAGGGCACGTTCAAACCAGGTGAGGGCATCGGTATCGCTCCCCAAGTGACGATGCATGACGTCGTCGCCCAAATCCTCAAGCTCGACGAAGCCGGCCTCGAGATCGATGGCATACAGGGCAGGAACCGGTAGCCGGGCCGCACGCCAGGCGCGGGCGATATCCACGAACGCTTGGCTGTTCTCGTGCTCGGGTGGGGCATCCATCAGTACGCGCTGGGTCCCGTCGGGCAGACGGAAACGGTAGTAATGGCGGAAGCTGGCATCGCCGGCGACGTCTTCCAGCGGGCAGGCGTCGACGGGCAGGGCGTGTTGCCGGGCGATCCAGCGTTGCAGGGTTTCCGAGCGCTCGTTCATGCAGGCTCCTCGTGGGTTGCGTGTTGACGGGCCTGGTTCGCCGCCGCATGCTGGGCGTCGATTCCCTGGCGCGTCCTTCACTCGTCGCGCATCGCCGACGCTCATGGCGCCGCGTGATACGTCTGCGCGCCGCACTTGGTGTGTCTTCGCAAGGCAGACGCACGCGACAGGGGCTGTATAATACCGATTCCACTCGGCAAGGACACAGAGGACCATGGGCAAGCGATTCTTCTGGACTGCCCTCTCAGGCTTGATGACCGCCGCTGCCCACGCGGCGCCTCCCGCTCCCCTGCCCGCGCAGCAGCTGGACTGGCAGCCTTGGGGCGATAGCGCGCCGCAAGGCGCATTGTGTAGCGGACGCTACGTCGAGCCGGGCTATCAGTTGCCCGCTGGCGATACGCCTCAGCAGATCCGCACGGATTCGGCTGAAGCGGCCTATGGTGACGATGGCGGTACCATGCTGTCCGGTGAGGTAGCACTGCGGCGTGGCGAGACGCAACTCGAATCGCCGCGCGTGCGTGTCAACGCCGCGCGCGATCGCGCCTTCGCCGAGGGTCCGACGGCAGTTCGCAATCCAGGGCTGCTGGTGCGCGGCGGCGATGCCAGCATGGCGCTGGATAGCGACGCCGCCCAAATCGACAATGCACATTACGTTATCCACGATCAGCGCTTGCGTGGCGACGCCATTGAACTTCAACGCCTGGCCGACGGCCGCTATCGCCTCGACGATGCCAGCTTCACCACCTGTGAACCGGGTAATCGCCTGTGGCGCATGGTGGGCAGCGACGTGACTCTGGATCGTGAAGAGGGCTTCGGTACCGCGACCAATGCACGCTTGGAGATGGGTGACGTGCCGGTATTCTACTGGCCATGGGTGCGCTTCCCCATCGACGACCGTCGGCAGAGCGGTTTTCTATGGCCGACGCTGGGCTTTTCGGGCGATGGACTCGACTACACCCAGCCCTACTATCTCAACTTGGCGCCCAATTACGATGCCACTTTATCACCGCGCTGGATGAGCGAGCATGGTGCCATGCTGGGCGGTGAGTTTCGTTACTTGTTCGGTAACGATCAAGGGACGGTCGAAGGCGCCTATTTGGCCAGCGACCGGGGCGGCGCAAGCGACAACCCCAACGATCCCGATGACGCCTTCGAGGACGAGGCGCGCTGGTACATCGATTATCAACATGCGGGACGCTTCTCGTCGCAGTTGGATTATCAACTGGCCTATGGTGCGGCGAGCGACGGGCGCTACTTCGATGATTTCGGCCGCAATTTCGCCGAGCAGGATACCGACCACCTGGCGCGTCTGGCGCGCATGACGTATCGCGGCGATACCTGGCGCCTCGATGCGCGTGCCCAAGGTTATCAAAAGCTCGACTACCCGCTCGATGAGGATGACAAGCCATTCTATCGGCTGCCCAGCCTGAGCGCGGATGCCCGCTGGAGCCAGGACAGCGGCTTCTACCAGGAGTGGAATTCCAACGCGACCTACTTCTGGCGCGATCTCCATGGTGTCGACAGCCAGGGGGTCTGGACGGATGAGGAAACCGGTAACCGGCGTAGAATTCCGCTGCGTGAGGCCGCCAATGGCTCACGCGTGCACTTGACGCCGGCGCTGGGGTGGCGCGCCGATCCCAGTTGGGGGTTTTTCGAGCCCCGCGCGCAGCTTTGGCAGTCGAGCTATCAACTCGATTACGGTAATCGGCAAACCGACCGCGACGAGGATCCTTCCTTGGTGGCACCGGTGTTGTCGATGGATTCAGGGCTGATCTTCGAGCGCGATGCCTCACTGTTCGGCACCGATTGGCGCCAGACCCTGGAGCCGCGACTCTATTACGCCTATGTGCCTGAACGTGACCAGAGCGACCTCCCCGACTTCGACACCAGCGAGCGTGCCGTCTCCTGGGGGCAACTGTGGTCGCCTTACCGCTTTTCCGGCGCCGACCGCCTGGGCGATGTCAACAAACTGTCCTATGGCGCGTCCACTCGCTTTTTGGAAGACGACACCGGACGCGAACGCCTGTCGCTTTCGGTGGGGCAGAGCAGTTACTTCTCCGATCGCAACATCGACATGAACGGCGACCCCGACACATTGCCGGACCGCGAGCGCAATTATCAGGACTGGTACAACGCCACGCGGGACCGTTCGCCGGTAATCACGGAGTTGGAGTGGCAGATGACCGAACGCTGGCGTAGCCGCTATTCCTGGTTCTACGATCCCGATCGGAGCATGACCGAGAAAGCCTCGGCGTATCTGCAGTATAAGGATCCCGCCGGCCACGTATTGAACCTTGGCTACAATTGGCAACTCGAAGGGTTCCAGCCGCAGGACGATGCCGAGGATCGTCTGGGCTACAATCGCGAGGATTACGATGTGTCCTTCGCGTACCAAGCGACGCCGAGTCTGGATTTGATAGGTCGTTTCTTGTATGACAACACCAACGACCGCGCCCTGGAGCAATTGGCGGGTGTCCAGTTCAACGACTGTTGCTCCGCGGTACAACTCGTCTGGCGCGAGTGGGTCGAAGACAATGACACTGCCAATACCATCGATGACGACTACACGGATCGCGGACTGTTCCTGCGCTTCGTGTTCAAGGGCTTGGGTGGCGTTGGCCAGGAAGCCGATAGTTACTTCGAGGAAGCCATCCCCGGTTATCGGGCGACTACCTTCTAAGCCACACTGGCATCTATTCACCGCCGGTTCAGGCATGCACCGGCGACAAGACAGTAACGTAGAGAGGACTTCATGCGCTTGAGATCGTTCGCCTCCCTGGGCTTCATGCTACTGATGGTGTTGACGCCACTGGTGGCGCTGGCACAGCCCCAGCCGCTGGATCGCATCGTGGCGGTCGTCAACAAGGATGCGATCATGCAGAGCCAGCTCGAGGATCGCGTTGCCCAGGTAAGTCAGCAGATGGCCAGCCGCAATGTGCCCGTGCCGGACAAGGAAGACCTGCGCCGCCAGGTGCTCGACCGCATGATTGTCGAGCAGATCCAGCTGCAGATGGCTGATCGCGCCAATGTGAGCATCGACGATACGCAGCTCAATGCCGCCGTGCGCGATATTGCCGAGAATAATGACATGTCACTGGATGAGTTCGCCGACTCGCTTGAGGCAGACGGCATGTCATTGGCGGCGGTACGCGAACAAGTACGCCGCGAAATGCTGCTGCGCCAAGTGCAGCAGAGCCAGGTGGCCAGCCGCGTCAACGTTACCGATCGTGAAGTGGATCGCTACCTCGAGCAGCAAGGTGAATCTTCCAATACGGCTTATCATCTGGCGCACATTCTCGTCTCGCTACCCGAGTCGCCCACGCCTGAGCAGGTCGAGCAGGCGCAGGCCGAGGCCCGCGATCTGTATCGCCGGCTACAAGATGGCGCCGACTTCCAGCAACTCGCCACGGCGGATTCCGATGGCGAACAGGCGCTTTCCGGTGGTGATCTGGGTTGGCGCCGTGGTGACCAGTTGCCAACGATCTTTGCCGATGTGGTGCCCCAACTCGCCGACGGCGAAGTCAGCGAGCCGGTACGTAGCCCTAGCGGTTTCCACTTGGTCAAGCGCATCGAGACGCGTGGTGGCCAGGGCGAACAAAAGACGGTGATTACCGAGAACCAAGTGCGTCATATTCTGATTGGCACCAACCCGAATCGTAACGACGAACAGGCCGAGGCACTGGCCGAGGACATTCGTCAACGGATCGCGGGGGGCGAGAGCTTTGCCGAGCTGGCGCAGCAGTACAGCGACGACGATGGTAGCGCCCTCGATGGCGGTGAGTTGGGCTGGGTGCGTCCCGGGCAAATGGTGCCGGCGTTCGAGGATGCCGTAAGCGACATGGACGTCGGCGAGCTGTCTCAGCCGGTGCGTTCGCGCTTTGGTTATCATGTGATCGAGCTCGAAGATCGTCGTCAGAAGGACGTGACGCGTGACGCCCAGCGTGAGCAAGTCCGTCAGACCCTGTTCCAGCGCAAGGTGAACGACGAACTCGAAGCCTGGACGCAAGAAATCCGTTCCGGCGCGTATATCGATAACCGCCTGGAAGACGGCCAGCAGTGATGACGTCTTCTCCGGTGCTAGCATTGACCACCGGTGAGCCGGCGGGGATCGGTCCGGATTTGACGCTGGCGCTGGCGGAGGTCTGGCAGGATTACGAGACGCGCCTCGTTGCCATCGGCGATCCCGATTTGTTGGCTGAGCGCGCCGCGCACTTGGCGTTGGCGGTGCGTATCGTCCCGCTGGCCGACGGAGCGCCGGTACCTGCGCCGCGTGATGGTGTTTTGCCGGTGTGGCCGGTGCGGCTGCGAGCCCCCTGCGAGGCTGGCCAACTCGATCCCGCC
This sequence comes from Chromohalobacter canadensis, assembly GCF_029544075.1. Lineage (GTDB taxonomy): Bacteria > Pseudomonadota > Gammaproteobacteria > Pseudomonadales > Halomonadaceae > Chromohalobacter > Chromohalobacter canadensis_A. The sequence goes on from NZ_JAJQJH010000006.1 coordinate 44,835, forward strand.
AACGCCGCCTATGTACTCGAAACGCTGGATGTCGCTATTGCAGCATGCCGCGATGGTCATGCCGATGCCATGGTCACCGCGCCCTTACACAAGGGCGCGATCATCGAGGGTGGTTATCCGGGCTTTACCGGCCACACTGAATACCTGCGCGATGCCTGTGGCGTCGAAGCGGTAGTGATGATGCTGTCCACTGAGCGCACCGAGCCACCCTTGCGCGTGGCGCTGGCGACGACGCATCTCCCCCTGCGGGCGGTGGCCGATGCCATCGATGCCGATAGTTTGCGCCGCGTGACAACGATTCTGGACGCGGATCTACGTCGCTACTTCGGCATCGCGCGGCCGCGTATCCTGGTTTGCGGTCTCAATCCGCATGCCGGCGAGGAGGGGCATCTGGGTGTCGAAGAGCGTGATATCATCGCGCCGGCGCTGGCCGAGCTACGCCGTGATGGACTGGATCTCGTCGGTCCCTTGCCCGCCGATACGTTGTTCACGCCGCATCACCTGAACAACGCCGATGCCGTGCTCGCCATGTATCACGATCAGGGCTTGCCGGTACTGAAATATGCCGGTTTTGGCGAAGCCGCCAACGTGACGCTGGGGCTGCCGTTGATTCGCACCTCAGTCGATCACGGTACGGCGCTCGACTTGGCCGCGAGTGGCCAGGCAGACGCCGGTAGCTTGCGGGTGGCGCTCGACGTCGCCGCCAAGATGGCCCGCAGCGGCCATGTCGCACCTGAATGAATGCCCGATTGCCCCAAGGAATACGCCACGTCCATGTCCAATCACCCCCCGGTCCACCAGGCCCGTAAACGCTTCGGCCAGAACTTCTTGCGTGATCCCGGCGTTATCGCGCGCATCGTGCATGCCATCGCGCCGAGGTCCGATCAGCGCTTGATTGAAATCGGCCCAGGGCAAGGCGCGTTGACGGAACCCTTGTTGGATGCCGCTGGCGCGCTGGAGGTTATCGAGCTGGATCGTGACTTGATTCCGGGGCTGCGCGTGCAGTTCTTCAATTATCCGGCGTTCGCCATCCACGAAGGGGATGCGCTCAAGTTTGATTTCGCCGCGCTCGCTGCGGAAGGGGAAACGCCCGGCAAGCCGCTACGAGTCATCGGCAACCTGCCTTACAACATCTCCACACCGCTGATCTTCCATCTGTTGACGGCGCGCGACGTTATCGCTGACATGCATTTCATGCTGCAAAGGGAGGTCGTCGAACGTCTGGCGGCGACACCGGGCAGCTCGGCATGGGGACGCCTGTCGGTGATGGCGCAGTATTATTGCCAGGTGGACAATTTGTTCGTGGTGCCACCGGAAGCCTTTACGCCGCGTCCCAAGGTCGAATCGGCGATCGTGCGCCTGGTACCACACGCCGAGCCGCCGCATGTCGCGCATGACGAAGCATTGTTTGGCGAGATCGTGCGCGAAGCCTTTGGCCAACGTCGCAAGACGCTGCGTAACAACTTCAAGGGGCGCCTCGATGACGCGGCCTGGGACGTGTTGGAGATAGATGCGGGGCGCCGCCCGCAGACACTGCACGTCGGAGAATTGGTGCGTATTGCCAACCATGTCGCGGGAGCGACGCCATGAGTGAAGTGGCCGCCGATATACAGGTGGAGGTCGAGCCTGCCTATCAGGCAAGTGAGTCCGTCCCCGCCGAGCAGCGTTATGTGTTCAGTTATACGATTACCGTGCATAACCGCTCGATGCGCTCGATCCAACTGCTGGCACGCCATTGGCAGATCACTCAGAGCAGCGGCCAGGTGCAGGAGGTGCGCGGCAAGGGGGTTATCGGGCAGCAGCCATTGATTGGCCCCGGTCAGCGTTTTCGCTATACCAGCCGTGCAGTGCTCGATGGTCCGGTGGGCGTCATGGAAGGGAGTTACACCTGCCTGGACACGACTGAGCAGCGTGCCTTCGAGGTCCCCATCGCGGCCTTCCGTCTTGCGGGGCCTAACCAGATACACTGAGTATGGTTGGGAGAGGATATGTCGACATATGCTATCGGTGACTTGCAGGGTTGCTATGCGGAGTTCGCGGCGTTGCTCGAGCGGATCGCCTTCGACCCACGGCGCGACCGCCTGTGGCTAGTGGGCGACCTGGTCAACCGCGGGCCAGGATCGCTCGATTGCCTACGCGCCGTGAAGGCGCTGGGTGACAGCGCCCGGGTCGTGCTGGGCAACCACGACTTGCATTTGCTGGCAGCGGCCTGGGCCGATGCGCCTCTCAAGCGTTCCGATACGCTGCAGCCGATTCTCGAGGCCGATGACCGCGACGAGCTGCTCGATTGGCTGCGTCGCCAGCCGCTGCTGGTGCATGATGCCGCGCTCGACGCGGTCATGGTGCATGCCGGATTGCCGCCACATTGGTCGCTGAAGCAGGCGCGCGACTACGCTGCCGAGGTCGAGGCGGTGTTGCGTGGCGATGCGGTGGGCGGTTTCCTGGCATCGATGTACGGCAATTCGCCAGCGCGTTGGACGGACGACCTTGAGGGAATCGAGCGCCTACGGGTGATCGTTAATACCTTCACGCGCATGCGTTTCATCGCCGCCGACGGCACGCTCGACTTCGACGCCAAGGAAGGCTTGGATAGTGCACCAGAGGGTTTCGCGCCCTGGTTCACCTATACGCGTAATGATGATCCACGTATCGTCTTCGGTCACTGGGCGGCGCTTCAGGGCAAGACCCCCGACGCGCGTGTGCGTGCCCTGGCGCTGGACACCGGCTGCGTGTGGGGTGGCGAGCTGACTGCGGTCGATCTGGAAAACGGCGAGCGCTACGTCGAGCCGGCCCATCCGCGGCGTTGATCCCAACTCTGCCAAGGAGCATTTCCATGTCCCACGATAGAAGCTTTACTCATCTTGCCCCGACCACGTTGGCCCAATGGCTCGAGAGTGCCCATGAGCTGACGCTGGTCGATATCCGCGACCCGTTGAGTTATTCACAAGGGCATATTCCCGGCAGCCATCACCTCGATAACGCCAGCGTGGCGGAATTGTTCGAGCGCGCACCGCGTGAACGCCCCATGGTGGTTGTCTGCTATCACGGCCATTCCAGCCAGCAGGCGGCTACCTGGCTGGCAGCCCAGGGCTTTAGCGATGTCTATAGTCTGGACGGTGGCTTCACCGACTGGGCGGCGCGTCATCCCGAGCAGGTCGAGAGCTGAGCCGATGAACGCGCCTCGCGATGTGCTCGAAGGCTTCGTCGTCTACCGAGTAGGCGGGGCGGTGCGCGATGCGCGTCTGGGTTGGCCAGTCACCGATGAAGACTGGGTGGTGGTCGGCGCCACGCCGAAAGAACTCACTGCGCGGGGATTCATTCCGGTGGGGCGCGACTTTCCGGTCTTCCTGCACCCGGTGACCCATGAGGAGTACGCCCTGGCGCGTACCGAGCGCAAACAGGGCCACGGCTATACTGGGTTCGTGGTTCACGCCAGCCCCGAGGTGACCCTCGAGGAAGATCTGGCGCGCCGTGACCTGACCATCAACGCCATGGCGGAAGACTCTGAGGGACATCTGGTCGATCCTTTCCAGGGTGCGCGGGATCTCGACGCGCGCGTGCTGCGTCATGTCTCCGAAGCGTTCGTCGAAGACCCCTTGCGTGTGCTGCGCACGGCGCGCTTTTGGGCGCGCTACCGGGATCTGGGCTTCGTTATCGCCGATGACACGAAGCGCCTGATGCGTCGACTATGCGACAGCGGCGAAATCGGTCACCTCGTCGCCGAGCGTGTCTGGCAGGAGACCGTCAAAGCGCTGGCTGAGCCGCGTCCCATCGCCTACTTCCGGGCACTGCAAGAGTGCGGGGCCCTGGCCGTATGGATGCCGGAACTGAATGCCGACGCTGCTCTCGACCTTGGCGAACAAGCCATGGCGACACTGCCTGCCAGCGATGATCCTGCGATGTGGCGTTGGGCACGGTTGCTCGAAGCACTGGCCGACGATGTGCGTGAGGCCTTGTGCGAGCGTCTGCGCGTGCCCAATGCGTGGCGCGACCTGGCCCGTCAGGTAGCACGTACCCGGGCGTTGCGGCAGAAGTACGATGATGCCGGGCTGACGGGTGCTGACGTGATGGCCTGGTTCGATGCCATCGATGCCTGGCGGCGGTCCGAACGCATCGCGACGCTGCAACGTTATCTGGCGCTGGAAGCCCCGGACTTGGGCAGGCTCGTCGAGGTTGCCTGGGGGGTAGCGAGCGAGATCGAACCGCGCACGTTGCTCGAGGAAGGTTATCGCGGCAAGGCGTTAGGCGAAGCGCTGGCGCAACGTCGCCTGGACAGTATCGAGAACGCGATCAAGCTGTAGTCCTGGGTACGATCGAGATGCGCGCAACGGGAAGATAAAACCGCGATATGCAAACGCAGAAGGGGCCACCAAGGCCCCTTCTGCGTTTTTATGCGATGCGTGGCGCGAAGTTACACGAACAGCCCGATGATCAGCGCGGCCACCAAACCCACCAGCCCGATCAGGGTTTCCATCACTGTCCAGCTCTTCAGGGTCTGTGCCTCGGTCAGGCCAAAGTAACGGTTGACCAGCCAGAAACCGGAGTCGTTGACGTGACTGAGTACCGTGGCGCCAGAAGCGATGGCGATCACGATCAAGCCAAGCACCGGACCTTCCAGCCCCAGCGTGGAGATCAAGGGCGCCATCAGTCCGGCGGCCGTGATCATTGCCACGGTGGCGGAGCCTTGGACCACACGCACGGCGGTGGAAATCAAGAAGGCGAGCAGAATCGGCGGCAGGGCGCTGTCAGCCATCAACTGCCCCATTACATCGCCGACGCCGGAGTCGATCAGCATCTGCTTGAAGACGCCGCCGGCGCCGGTGACGAGGATGATGATACCGGCCGGTTCGAGCGCCTTGGTGGCGACTTCCATGACGTTCTCGCGACTCATGCCACGGCGTGTACCCAGGAACACGAACGACAGCAGTGTCGCCAGCGTCAGCGCCACGAAGGGATGACCCACGAACGCCAAGGTGGTGACGACCGGATTATCGTCGGCCAGTACCGCACCAGAGACGGTGTTGAGCACGATCAGGACCAGTGGCAGCAGAATGATGGCGAGGATCAGCTTGAAGCTCGGCAACCCAGTGCTGTAGATCTCATCTTTGGGCAGCTCCATGTAGTCAGGAATGCCAGCGTCGATATGCTTGGCGATATAGCGGCCGAAGATCGGCCCCGCGATGATCATGGCCGGCAGCCCCGCCATGGCCCCGAAGAGAATGACATAGCCCAGATCGGCGCCAATCAGTTCCGCCACGGCAATCGGTCCCGGCGTCGGGGGAATGAACGAATGGGTAACTGCAAGCCCGGCGAGAAGCGGGATACCATAGTAAAGCAGGGAGCGCCCAGTGCGGCGGGTCAGGGCATAGACCAGCGGCACCAGAATGATGAAGGCGACATCCAGAAACACCGGAATCGCCACCAGAAAACCGGTGACCCCCATGGCCCATTGCGAGCGGTTTTCCCCGAAGCGATTGAGCAACGTGCTGGCCAGGCGATCGACCCCGCCGGAGACTTCCAGCATTTTGCCGAACATCGCGCCAAGACCGACGACGGTCGCGACGAAGCCGAGTGTGCCCCCCATGCCGTCCTGTACGGATTGAAGAATGGCATCGAGATCCATGCCCGTGGTGAGGCCGACGATCAGGCTGACGGTCAATAGCGCGACGAAGGCATGTAGGCGCAGGCGCATGACCAGATACAACAGCAATATGATGCCGCCCAGCGCGGAAAGGAGCAGGGTGGTGGCGTTATCCATGTGAACGAAACCTCTGTTGGAGGCGCGACCGGCAACAGGAAGGATGCGGCGATGGTCGCGTTGTGCCTTGGCGTCGGATTTAAGAAAATGCATGTTACCGGTAACATTCCATGCGCAACAATGCTCCGAAAGGCGAATAGAGAAACGAGGAAAGATGAATATGGACGAATCGACGAGCAATCCGCAGCGGATCATCGTCATGGGTGTGTCGGGCTGCGGTAAGACCTCGGTCGGTGAGCGCTTGGCCGAAGCGCTCGATGGGCGTTTTATCGACGGTGACACGTATCATTCGGCGACCAGCGTAGCCAAGATGTCTCGCGGGGAACCGCTCAACGACGATGATCGTGCTGGCTGGCTGACGCGTTTGTCCGAGCTGGTGCGGGAAGGGCGCGATAACCAGGAAACCGTGGTGATTGGTTGTTCGGCGCTCAAGCGTGAGTATCGCGACTTGTTGCGTGGCGGCGATGATGCGCTTTGCTTCGTGCATCTAACCGGTACGCGCGACGTGCTGCTGGAGCGCCTGAAGGCGCGTCAGGATCACTTCTTCAAGGGTGAAGCCATGCTCGATAGTCAGCTAGCCACACTCGAGTCCCCGGGAAAAGACGAAGCGGTTACCGTTAACATCGATGCGTCGCTGGACGATGTCGTCGCGCTCAGCGTGCAGGGTGTGTCGCGGCGTGGTACCCAACACGCCTCGTGAGCGAAGCGTGTCGTCAGGTACCCAACACGCCTCGTGAGCGAAGCGTGTCGTCAGGTACTTTGACGCAAAGCGATGTCGAAGCCCATGTCATGGCGAGAAGGATTGCGCGGGGCTCCTTGCAAGCGCTCGACGATCAGGCGCGCGGCCTGTTCGCCAATGGCGCGACGAGGTGTGATGACGGTGGTGAGCGTCGGCCAGGTCGCATCGGTGATGTCGAGGCCGTTGAAGCCCGCCAGGGCTAACTGCCCGGGCACATCGAGACGCCGCCGCTGACATTCGAACAAGGCCCCTGCCGCCAGGTCATCGTTACAACAGAACACGGCATCCATGTCCGGCCAGCGTTCAAGCATGGCGGAAAGCAGTTCTCCGCCAAGGCGATAGGACGAGGGGCGCGGTGTCGTTTGGCAGCGCTGCGTCGAAAGCCCCGCCGCTTTCAAGGCATCTTCCCAGCCGGCCAGCCGCTGCTGCACTCGGTAATCGAGTCGTGCGCCGCAGAATCCGATACGCCGATAGCCGGCAGTGATCAAGGCCTCCCCGATGGCACGCCCCGCCACGCGTTGATCGAGGCCGACGTTGATGTCGAGCGGATTATCGGTCAGCTCCATGGTTTCCACCACCGGTAGATGCGCACGATTCAGAAGGCGCTGAGCATGATCGGTATGCCGGGTGCTGGAGAGCACGAAGCCGTCGACGCCGTAGGCGAGGAACGTATCGATCAGTCGCTCTTCTTCGAGGATCGAGTACCCGGTGTGGCCCATGAGCACCTGATAGCCTGCCTCGCGTAGCCCTTCATCGACGCCACGCTGGACTTCGGAGAACACCGAGTTGGAAATCGACGGTACCAGCAATGCTACGCTCAGGCTGCGTCCGCTGGAGAGCGCCCCGGCTTGGCGATTGGGAATGTAATCCAGCACCTCGATGGCTTCTTCGATGCGCAGTCTGACCGTTTCGGAGACGCGCTGCGGCTCGCGCAGGCAACGCGAGACCGTGACTTTGCTGACGCCGACACGTTCGGCAATATCCTGAAGCGTGACGCGACCCGTTGAACGACGCGGCATGTGTGTCCCCATCTCCTTGTTATGTTATGCCGCAATGTTAGCGGTAACGTTCTCGGAGATTAGCACCCTCGTCTGGACATGACTGTTGGGCCATGGTCGCAAGTGGCGTCAGAAGGATAGCAAGAGCAGGATCAGCGGTGGTGAGAGGAGCGACAGCAAGAAGCCGTTGACGATGGCGATGGGGACGCAGGCCACGCCGCCGTGTTGCTGGATGACGGGCAGGGTGAAGTCCATGGACGTGGCTCCGCCATAACCGATGGCCAGTGGTGTGGCGCGATGGATGACCAGGGGAATGAGCAGGAAGGCGAACAGTTCCCGTGCGAGATCGTTGAAGAAGGCCACGCCGCCAAGCACGGGGCCGAGCTGGTCGCCGATGAGTATGCCGGAGAGTGAATACCAGCCAAAACCGGCGGCCATGGCGAGGCCTTCATTCCAGCGTAGATCGAGCAACGGGGCGGCCAGCAAGCCCCCCAGCAGAGAGCTGAGCGCCACACTGATCGCGATGACCAGACCATGGCGATTGAGCAGGATTTGTTTGAGCGGCATGCCCGAGTTGCGCAATTGGCAGCCGATCAGAGCTAGTAGCAGGTAAAGCGTCCATTCGGCGAGCGGCTCCGCCCAGGCATGTACCGCCCTGGCGTCCCAATGGCTGGCCCCCACGCCGAACATCGTCCCCAGTACGACCACGCCAGCGAGCGACAGCGACCCGAGCAATGCTGAGCCGGTGCTGGTGGGAGCATTGGGGAGATGGGGAGACTGTCCGGCGCGCAGACGGCTATGGCGCGACAGCCAGGCCAGTGCGAGGAGGTTGAGTGGCGTGATGATCGCGAACAAGATCGCGGCCTGGCCGCTCATCCGCGATAGCTGGTCGAGCAAATCCTCGAGCCCCGCCAGGCTGATACCCATCAGGAACAAGATGACGTAAACCGAGCCATTGACGCCACGGTCGATCATGGCAAGCACACTGGTATGACGTACCGGCACCAGGTAGCCCACGATCAGCGGAAGCAGTATCAACAAAAGTCCGGCCAGCATGCCCGCTCCTGGGTAGTGTAAGTCGTCTCGGAAGCGGCCACTCTATGTGAGCCGGGGGGAGCATGCAAAAGCTTTTGCTTATGGGTGGTTAGCGCTTTTCATCCCGGTTCAGTTCGGTCAGTGCCATGTGGCTTGCAAGTTCGCCGTCGCGGTAATATTCCACGGCGATCAGCAGGCCGGGCCATTGGGTGGAAAAGGCCAAGTGCAGGCGTCGGTCGGGCTTCTCTGGGTTCCAGCCCTCAACCCAGCGGGCCTCGAACGCGCCGGCCGGTACATCGAGCGTTCGCGGTTCGCCCACATGATAGGCGAACGCCTCGGGACGACCTTTGTGATCGGCATACGCCAGCCGGCATGGCGGGGCGGTGGCGCGCTGACAAGGGGCCGTGTCCAGCCCCCGGGAAAGGATGAACAAGGCGCTCTGACGGTCGGGCAACGTGGCCAGCTCGCGCGCGGACAGATGATAGTGCTCGCCCAGGCCGAACAGGGTGAAGCCGCTGGCATAGTGCCAGGCTTGCACGCCATCGTCCTGGAGGCGGAATTTGCCGCGCTCGTAACCCTCGGCGGTGAGCACGCTGGCACGCATTTCACTCTGCCAGTCGTTCCCGCCAAGGTGGCTCAAGCGATGCTGGACATCGGCATCCGGCCAGCCGTCGAGGCGAAGGTGGTAGGTAGCGGCAAAGGGCTGAGGGGCAGCATACGCGTAGGAAATAACGCCGAGGCTGGCCCAGCAGGCGACGAGGGCCAGGGCGGCGAAGCGGTGCAATCCGTGCATCTTGGCCTCCATTAGGCCCCGGCGCGGGGCGCCGTTTCCATGTGCAGTGTGGCGTGCCAGGCACTACGCTGAAAGAGCAAAAGCCAATTCTTCCCTTACCTTCCCGCAGGAGCCCGACGCATGGCCAGAATACTCGTGATTGCCGGTGATTTCGTCGAGGACTATGAGATCATGGTGCCCTTCCAGGCACTGCAGGCGATGGGGCATGATGTCGACGCGGTCTGCCCAGACAAGAAAAAGGGCGATAGCGTCAAGACGGCCATTCACGATTTCGAGGGCGATCAGACCTATTCCGAAAAGCCCGGCCACCACTTCATCGTGAATGCCAGCTTCGCCGAGATTGAGGCATCAAGCTACGATGCGCTGGTGGTACCGGGAGGGCGCGCTCCAGAATATCTGCGCCTCGATGAGCGCGTGCTGTCCATCGTGCGTCACTTTTTGGAGGCGGACAAGCCCGTTGCCACGATTTGCCACGGAGCACAGCTGCTAGCCGCTGCGACATCGCTTGCCGGACGGCGTGTCTCGGCATATCCCGCCTGTGCGCCGGAAGTGCGCTTGGCGGGCGGCGAATTCGTCGAGCTCGCGGCGGATCAAGCAGTGACCTGTGGTCGGTTGGTCTCGGCCCCGGCCTGGCCCGCGCACCCCGAATGGCTGAAGCAGTTCAACGCCTTGCTTTGAGCGCCCGAGGTGGGCGCTCGACGTGTTTTAGCGCATGGTGTCGAGGTCGTCGCGGGTGGGCAGCGCCGTGTAAGCGCCGGGGCGCGTCACGGCGAAGGCCCCGCAGCGGCAGGCATGCTGGATGGCATCTCGCAAACGGGTCTCGTCCTGGCACCAGTCGCCGAGCGTGGCGGCGGTGACATCGGCCTCGGCTATTTGCGCCAGCAGGCCGCCGACGAAGGCGTCGCCTCCGGCGGTGGTGTCTATGGCCGTCACTTCGGGCGGTGTGACATGAATGACCTTGCCAAGCCGATGCACGACGACCGGGGCTGGCCCATCGGTGATCACGATCAGGCGCACGCCAGCGGCCAGACGCCACTGCAACCAGGTATCGGCGTCGTGATCGCCGCGCAGCAGATCAAGCTCCTCGCGGGATAGCTTGAGCAGGTGTGCATGGTCGAGCAGGGCGGTGACACGGCCAATATCGACGCGATTATCGGGCCACAGGTTGTGGCGCAGGTTGGCATCGACGCTGATCAAGGCACCGCCGCGCCGAGCGATGTCGGCGATGCTTAGTGTGGTCTCGGCGATTGCGTCATCGGTGAGGCTGTTGCTGCACAGATGCAGGATCGCCGGCTCGGCGAAGATGCCAGCGGGCAAATGCTCGAGACGGTAAAGCAGATCCGCCGCGGGTGGTCGGTAAAAGTCGAAACGCCGCTCGCCCTGGGCATCGCGCGAGACGAACGCTAGGGCCGTGCGCGCCTCGCGCGTGCGGCGAATGTCCTCGACTGACACACCATGACGCGCGAGCTCCTTGACGATAAAGTCGCCGAAGCGATCCTCGCCGAGCATACCCAGGAAACGACTCGACATCCCCAGGCGGGCGCAGGCCACAGCGACATTGGCCGGCGCGCCGCCCGCATAGGGAGTAAAGGTTTCGGGGACGTCGTCGGTGGCACCATCCAGGCGATTGGACAGCATGTCGACGAGTGCCTCACCGAAGGCAATGAGCGGTGTCATGATGTCTTTCCTCGTGATTTCTTGTTGTTGTCCGATGCCTTGCCGTTCGATGCCGATGCAGGAAAGTGCTCGCGAACCAGCGACAGCAGGCCCTGGGTCGAAGCATCGAAGTCCCCGACGTTGGTGTCGATGCGCTCGCTGATCTCGCCGGCGATACGCTTGCCGAGCTGCACGCCCCATTGATCGAAGGAATTGATGTTCCAGATCACGCCCTGGACGAAGACCTTGTGTTCGTACAAGGCGATCAGCGCGCCCAGGTTCTTGGGCGTCAACTCATCGAGCAGCAGTGTGCTCGAGGGGCGGTTGCCAGGGCAGCTGTAGGGATCGAGCTGGCTGCCGTCCTGGCTGCCTTCCATGAAGGCGTTGGCCTGCGCCAGCATGTTGGTGAGCAGGGCGAAGTGGTGATCCTCGAATTCGGGTTCGGGCTTGAGCGAGGCAATGAAGTCGATGGGCACGTAGCGCGTACCCTGGTGCAGCAGTTGGAAGAACGCATGCTGCCCGTTGGACCCCGTCTGCCCCCAGACGATGGGGCCGGTCTTGTAATTTACCGGCTGGCCGAAGATATCCACCGACTTGCCGTTGGATTCCATGTCGAGCTGCTGGAGAAACGACGGTAGCTGATGCAAGGCCTGGTCGTAGGGCACGATGGCATGCGTCTCGGCGCCGATGAAATTGATATACCAGATGCCGATCAACGCCATGAGTACCGGCATGTTCTGCTCGAACGGGGCTTCGATGAAGTGCTGGTCCATCTCGTAGGCACCTTCGAGGAGTTCCATGAATCCTTCGAAGCCGATGGATAACGCGATGGGCAGTCCGATCGACGACCACATTGAGTATCGCCCGCCGACCCAGGCCCAGAATTCGAAGACGTTTTCCTCACGGATGCCGAATTCCATCGCGGCCTTGCGGTTGGTCGAGGCAGCGATGAAATGTGCGCCGACATCGGCATTTTCGCCGGCATTGTCGAGGAACCAGCGCCGCGCGGTCTTGGCGTTGAGAAGCGTTTCCTGGGTAGAAAAGGTCTTGGTCGAGACGATGAATAGCGTGGTCGCTGGGTCGAGTGCTCTTAGCACTTTCTGGATGTGCGCGCCGTCGACGTTGGAGACAAAGTGAAAGTTGAGCTCGCCGTGACGGTGCTTGAGCAGCGCGCGGCAGGCCATGTTGGGCCCCAGGTCCGAGCCGCCGATGCCAATGTTGACCACGTCCTTGATCTGCTCGCCGCTGTAGCCCTTCCATTCGCCGCTGCGTACTTCTTCCGAGAAGCGCTTGATCTGCTCGCGCGTGCTCTGGATCTCGGGCATGACGTCCTTGCCATCGGCATAGACCGGCTCATCGCCCAAATGACGTAGGGCAGTATGCAGGACAGGGCGATCTTCGGTGACGTTGATGATATCGCCTGAGAACATCTGCGCGCGACGCTGGACCAGCGCCGAGTGATCGGCGAGCTCGATCAGTTTGGCGAGCACGGCATCCGAGACGTGGTGCTTGGAGTAATCCAGGAACAAACCGCCGACGCGCAGGCTCATCTTGTCGAAACGCTTAGGGTCGGTGGCAAAGTAATCACTGATGCGATCATTGGCGGTCTCGCGGTGGAGACGTTCGAGAGCGCGCCAGGTGACGCTGCGCGTGAGTTGGAACATGGCGTCATCCTTCTTCATGAATCGAGCGGCATGACCACGCGGGTCGGTTGGATAAATCGTGTCAGCTTTGCCATTAGCCCCACCATGGGCCTTCGACGAAAGCCGCATGCGAGTCACTGTCTAGGCCACACGGTGACTGCGAGCCTCTTCGAGCAGTGCGAACCAGGTGGCACGGTCGAGCATCAGGTTACTGTCGCGGTGCAAAGCTTGAATACGACTTTCCTTGAGGGTGCCGATGACTGGTGCGGGGTGCCCTGGCAGACGTCGTAGCCAAGCCAATGCCAATCCGGCAGTGCTCGACTCGAACTCTTCGGCGAAATGCTCCAGCGCGCTGCCCAGGACATCCTCGAAGACCAAACCTCCACCGAGCGGCGACCAGGCCATGGGCGCGAGGTTATCGGCGATCACGGCATCATAGAACCCATCGAAAAGCACTTCCGGACGTGCCAGCGACAGCTCAAACTGATGCGCACCGAGCGGGTGGCGCATGACGGCCTGCAGGCGCCGCCACTGCTCGGGCAGGAAGTTGGAAACACCCACCGCGCCGATCTTGCCGGCATCGATGGCGGCATCCAGCGCGGCTGCAGTGGCGGGGGCATCGAGTAGCGGGTCGGGGCGGTGTAGCAGGAAGTGATCGAGGCGCTCGACGCCAAGCTGCTCCAACGATGCGTCGATCCGCGCATTCAGGTAATCGGGGGAGGTATCGTAATGTTTGACGCCGAAGCGTGACGTGTCGCGGGCGGGCAACACGATATCGGTTTTGGTGATCACCTTGACGCGGGCCTTGAGCGCCGGACGCCGTGCCAAGGCCTCGCCGAACAGTTGTTCACACTCGCGATTGCCGTAGATATCGGCGTGATCGAACCAGTCGAGTCCTTCATCGAGACGTGCTTCGATCCAGTCGGCCAAGCGCGTGGCGCCGGCTAGCTCGGGACGCTCGTGAAGGCGCATCATGCCTAGCACGAACGGGACATCGAAAGTCAGCTCATCACTCATTGCGCAAGATCCTCTCGGGTCAGGGTGGTGGCCAGTAGATGCTGGGCGCCAGGCACAAGCCACACGGGGTCAATGCGTGTACAGGCCGCTTCGATGCACAGGAAACGGTAACCGACGTCGGTGGGTGTGTCGCTGGGCAAGTCGGTGTCGGGATGCCAAACTACCGTGGAGTCGCTGCCTTGCTTGGCGATCTGGAGGCGGCGTACGCCATCATCGAGCACGAGTGGACGGTTGGATTCGTAGATACGATCCAATGGGCCGCGCACGCCGAGCTCGCCTTGTTGGTGCGCTTCGGAAAAGTCCTGGCGCTTGTCCAGGTAGCGCGCCCCGGCGAGGCCCTCGACACGGCATTGGTGCGCATGCGCAACACTCAGGTAGCTATGCAATGCTGCGGTCAGTTTGACTGGCGTTTCACCGCGGTGTTCGGTAATCAGCTCGACATGCAGGCGCCGGGCGCTGGCGTGGATCATTACGCGGGGCGTGAGTTGCTCGTCAAGACGCGTTGTCGGCGACAGGTGCACCTCTACGCCTTCGTCCTCTTCGTCGATTCCGTCCAATCGCCACTCGGCCTGACGGGCAGTACCGTGCATGGGGCCGCGGCCGTCGGGGGATTCATCGGCAAACCACGGCCAGCACACCGGGATACCGCCGCGTATCGTACCCGGCAAGGCTTGTGGTGTGGGTGTTACCCATAGCCAGCCATCCTCCGTGCCGGGCGCAAAAGGTAAATAATGCAGCACCTGGGCGCCTTGAAGAGAGACCGCCAACTCGCCCCAGTCGGCATTGAACAACAGCACGCGACGGCCTTGCCATTCGGCTTCGCGCTGCCCTTTTGTCGCGTCGAGCAACTGACGCAGAGAATCGGGAATCATGCCACCTCCTCGTTATGTAACGCTTCGCAGGCACCCAGCAGCCCATTCCAAGGTGCCGTGACCACCCACACGGGAATGTGAGCAGTGTACGCGTGCATGCGGCCTTTGTCGGTGAAGGCGTCACGGAAGTGGCTATGCGGTAGCCAATCGAGCAGTCGCGGCAGAATGCCACCGCACAAATAGACCCCGCCGCGCGCGCCAAGCATCAGGGCGGCATCGCCGCTGACATCGCCGAGAATCTTGAGGAAGCGCTCGAGAGACTGACGCGCGAGTGGGTCGCCAGCGCGTGCCGCACCAGTCACCTCGGCGGGCGTGTTGTAGTGGGCAATCTGCTTGGCTAGATGCGCATTCGCGCGATAAAGATCCAGCAAGCCTTGACCACAGAGGATACGCTCCACCGAGACGCGCCCGTAGTGCTGGTGAAAGTACGCCAGCAGCTCGCGTTCATGCGCATCGGTGGGCGCGAAGGACACGTGCCCACCCTCGGTGGGAAGGGGGATCCAGTCGTGCTGACCGGGAAAGAGGCCCGCCATGCCCAGGCCGGTGCCGGGGCCGAAGATCAACCTGGCGCTGCCCGGCGCGGCCTCGCCGGCTCCTAGCGGTACCAAATCCTTGGCATCTACGTGAGGCACACCGAGAGCTTGTGCGGTGAAGTCGTTGATGACCTTGAACAGCTCGAAGCCGAACTCCTGGGCTACTTGGCGCTTGGAGAAGCACCAGGCGTTGTTGGTCATGCGGACTTCATCGTTGTGTACGGGGCAGGCGAAGGCGAGGCAGGCTTCGCGGGGTACTTCCGCACCCACCTCGTCGAGGTAGGCGCGAATCGCTTCGGAGAGTGTTGGATAATGCGCACAAGGAAGCGTTCGAATGGCCTGAAGATCGAACTCTCCCGGCGTCACCAAGGCGAAGCGGGCATTGGTGCCGCCGATGTCGCCAATCAAGGCAGGTCGGCTCATTCAAGCATCCTCGCCTTGAATGTGCGCTCCTTGGCGAGCTAGGTCGTCGGCCTCGAAGCCGCCCAGCACGCTGCAGCCTTCCTCGCCGCGCATGGCGAGCTGACGGAAGCCGCCGAACAGTTCGCGCCCCAGCCCTACATGGTAGTGGTCGAGATCGCCGACAGCCTGCTCGCGTTGCGCCCAGGTCTGTGCGTCGAGTTTTACTTCCAGGCTGCCGTTGTCGGCATCGAGGCGCACGACATCGCCGTCGCGAAGCTTGCCCAACGGGCCACCGTCGAGGGCCTCGGGTGTCATGTGGATCGCCGCGGGGACCTTGCCGGAGGCGCCGGACATGCGGCCGTCGGTCACCAGCGCGACCTTATAGCCGCGGTCCTGCAGGACACCAAGATAGGGCGTGAGCTTATGCAGCTCGGGCATGCCGTTAGCCTGGGGGCCCTGAAAGCGGACGACGGCGATGACGTCGCGGTCCAGTTCGCCAGCTTCGAAGGCGCCCTGGAGATCGTTTTGATCCTCGAAAATCCGGATGGGCGCCTCAACCAGGCGATTTTCTTGCTTCACGGCGGAGATCTTGATTACGCCGCGTCCCAGGTTGCCGTCGAGCACCGTCAGCCCACCGGTCGGGGAGAAGGGGTTCGATACCGGACGCAGGACGTCCTCGTCGAGGCTTTGCTCGGGGCCTTCACGCCAGATCAGTTCGCCGTCTTCAAGGAAGGGCTCTTTGGTGTAGGCCGTCATGTCGGTACCGAACGCGGTCGGGATGTCGCTGTGGATGAGCCCGGCCTTGAGCAGTTCACGGAACAGGAGGCTCATGCCGCCTGCGGCTTGGAAGTGGTTGATGTCTGCCTGGCCGTTGGGATAGACGTGCATCAGGCTCGGTGTCACCGCGGAAAGGTCGGTGAAGTCGTCCCAGGTCAAGGTCAGCCCCGCAGCAGCGGCCATGGCCACCAGGTGCAGGGTATGGTTGGTGGAGCCGCCCGAGGCGAGCAGGCCGACGATGGCATTGACGATGGCACGGGCGTCGATCTGCTTGTAGAAAGGCCGATAATCGCCACCCGGCTCGGTGTTGCGAATCGTCTGTTGGGTGGCGAACTGGGTGAGTGCCTCGCGCATCTCGGTACCGGGATTGACGAACGATGTGCCCGGCAGGTGCAGACCCATCATCTCCATCATCAACTGATTGGAGTTGGCGGTACCGTAAAAGGTGCAGGTGCCGGGGCTGTGATAGGACTGCGACTCGGCTTCCAACAGGTCTTCACGCGTGGCTTTGCCCTCGGCAAACAGCTGACGGACGCGGGCTTTTTCCTTGTTGGGCAGGCCGCTGGGCATTGGGCCCGCGGGCACGAAAGTGGCCGGCAGGTGGCCGAAGCGCGCCGCTGCAATGAACAGCCCCGGGACGATCTTGTCACATACCCCGAGGTAGAGGGCGCCATCGAACATGTTATGCGACAGGCCTACAGCTGTAGCCATGGCGATGACATCGCGTGAGAACAGTGACAGCTCCATGCCAGGCTGGCCTTGGGTAACGCCGTCGCACATGGCGGGGACGCCACCGGCGAACTGGGCGGTCGAGCCCATTTGTCGAGCGGCGTCCTTGATGGTGGCGGGAAAGGTTTCCAGGGGCTGGTGCGCCGACAGCATGTCGTTGTAGGCCGATATGATGCCCAGGTTGGCGGAGTTCATCAGCTTGAGCTGATTCTTGTCCTGGCTGCCGCAAGAGGCGACGCCATGGGCAAGATTACCGCAACTGAGGTCGCTGCGGTGGACTCCGCGCTTGTACTGATCGTGCATACGCTTTTCGTAAAGCGCTCGGCGTTCCTTGGAGCGTTCTTCGATGCGGCGAGTAACGTCGGCAACGGTCTGATTCAGTGGCATGTCAGGACCTCATCAAGTGCGTTGGGTGGTCATGTAAGTAAATTTAGCAAAAAATACCTTGATGGTCGTGCGTCTTTTGCCCAAATTAAGGGGATAGCTGTAGTATTCTTCCAAAAGATACTTATCGTATCTTTGGGGTCACGCCAATCAAAGGAGGAAGCCATTATGACACTGCGTATTGCAATCAACGGGTTTGGGCGTATCGGTCGTAACGTCCTGCGGGCTCTCTATGAAAACGGTTATCGCGACCGCGTCGAGGTCGTGGCCATCAACGACCTGGGTGATCCGTCGCTCAACGCCCATCTACTCAAGCATGATAGCGTGCATGGGCACTTCATGTTTGAGGTGGGACACGACGACGAGTCGTTGAACGTCGATGGCGACCGCATCCGCATACTTTCCGAGCGTGACCCGGCCGCCTTGCCCTGGACATCGCTGAATGTCGACCTGGTCATGGAGTGCACTGGGCTCTTTACCAAGCGTGATGCCGCCGCCAAGCACCTCGAAGCCGGCGCCGAGCGTGTGCTGATCTCTGCGCCCAGCGGCGATGCCGATGCCATGGTGGTGTTCGGCGTCAATGAGGATGTGTTGACCAGCGAGCATCGGGTGGTTTCCAACGCCTCTTGCACCACCAATTGCCTGGCGCCGGTTGCCAAGGCGCTCAACGACGCGGTGGGCATCGAGAACGGCTTGATGACGACGGTTCATGCCTACACCAACGACCAGAACCTATCCGACGTTTATCATAAGGATCCTTACCGGGCGCGTAGCGCGACCCAGTCGATGATTCCTACCAAGACGGGCGCCGCGGCGGCGGTGGGTCGAGTATTGCCCGAACTCGAAGGTAAGTTCGATGGTTTGGCGGTCCGCGTGCCGGTCATCAACGTGTCGCTGGTCGATCTCACTTTTACTGCCGGCCGTGAAACCACCCAGGAAGAAATCAACGCCATCGTCGAGAAGGCGGCCGAGAATTCTCCGGTGCTGGCCTCCAATGCCCAGCCACTGGTGTCGATCGACTTCAACCACGATGCGAACTCGTCCACCTTCGATGCGAACCACACGCGCGTCAACGGCCGCCTAGTCAAGGTGATGGCGTGGTACGACAATGAATGGGGTTTCTCCAACCGTATGCTGGATACGGCGCTGGCAATGCACGCGGCCAAGTAAGGCTCGTCAGTGACGTAACCACCCCGTGTGGGAGCGTCCGGATACACGTCTCGCGCACTCACGGCTCCGCTCGATCGTTGTCCGTTCGCTCTCGCTCCCCAGCGGGTACCGTCAGGTGCTCGGGAAATCAGGCGCCTCAGGGCGCCTTTTTTCTGCCGGGACACTCAAGATCCGACACCCCCCGGCCGATGTTCAAGGTAAGGCAGCACCGCATTGCCATTGGCGTATTGCAACTGTCGTGACGATGCCTAAGCTCCTGTCCTGTAGAGAATGACGAAAGTGCCATAGTGGGTCCATCATCACGTCATGGTCGGGTTTAACCCCTTCCTGTGATAGACTGCAAAAGGCATGCATCATTTCTCATCAACGGAACGGGCATCATGCGCGATTTTGTGCAACAGGCTCATCGGCTGGTCGGTGTCATGCTGCGCGACGGACACCGCAATCGCCAAGGAAAGATCACCGGTGTCGACCAATCGCGCGACACGCCTGCCGTCTACGTCGCTTGGTCGGGACAGTCCCGTTGCGAGCGTGTGGCGCTGAGCATTGAAGAGCTGCGCACCCTGGTGTCGGCCTATCTCGAAACGCATGATCGCCGACCCGTTGAGCAAGCCGAGCCGGAGGCTTCATCGGTCTCGCCGCCGCAGCGGCGCACTGGGGTGCGGTAGCCCGCTTGTGCCTTCGCTGAGTCAGCGGTCGTGCGAATTCGTCACGAAGCCTGTGAAGTGGGGCGATGACTCATTATGGATATACCGGCCGCGAAGGGTTTTTCCACGCTTCCTAGCGATTGCGATGTATTGCTGGAGGGCTCTCCCGCCATCCTATATGCGACCGGTCCCGGCTGGTGGCGTAGCGATCTACACTACGTTAGCTATAACCTCGCGGCACTGATCGGTGCCACGCGGGTGCAGCTCCAGGCTACCCCTACTTTGTGGCTCGAGCATGTGCGCGATGCCGAGGAAGCGGAGGCGCGGCTGTTTGCGGGGCTGGCAGCGGGCGAGTCGCGTATTCGCCTGTATTACCGCGTTGCGTGCGTCGAGGGGCATGTCCGCCACATGCAAGACGATATCGTGGTGCAACGTGACGCCACTGGCGATGTGATCGAGTTGATCGGCTCCCTGACCGATATCAGCGAGACGCAGATGGCGCTTGAGACACTGGCAGACAGCGAGCGTCGTTATCGTTTTATCGTCGAAAATATCAGCGATGCCATTTTGTTGATGGACGCTGATGGGGAATGCCGCTTCGCGTCGCCGTCGATACGTGGCCTGCTCGGACATCGTCCCGACACCTTGCATGATCGTGGACTGTTGGAATTGTTGCCGCCGGACGACGCGCCGCGCGTGCAGCGCCTGATTCACGATGCCTCGCGTCATGGCGAGCCGCTGCGCATGGAGCTGCGCATGCGTCACCGGCTAGGTCATTATGTGTGGCTGGAAACCTGCTGCTCGCCCTATTTGAACCCTGCCAGTGAACGCTACGAATGGATCCTTGCGGTGGCCCGCGATATTACCGACCGCAAGCATCGCGAGCATCGTCTGCATGAGCTTTCGACAACTGATAGCCTCACCGGGGCGCTCAATCGTGGCGCCTACTTGAGCTGCTTGCGTAGCGGTCTGGAAGCCGCCGATCATGTGTCTCAGCGTGTGTCCTTGGTGATTTTCGACATCGACCATTTCAAGACGATCAACGACACTTGGGGACATGCGGCCGGTGACCTGGTGCTGGCTTGTGTGGGTGAGATATGCCGCACTGCGTTGCGTGATCACGATGTGTTCGGACGCATCGGCGGGGAAGAATTCTCGTTGATGCTGGCAGGTCAATCGCTGAACGATGCGGCGTTGCTGGCCGAACGGCTGCGCAAGAAATTCGAAAGCGTACGGGTCGAATTTCATGGCGAATGGCTGAGTTTCTCAGTAAGTTTCGGTGTGGCGGAACGCCAATCCCGCGAGGGGGTGGAGTCGCTGCTACACCGCGCCGACATGGGGCTCTATGCTGCCAAGCACAACGGCCGTAACCGCGTGCATCAGGCGCCGCCGCAACCCGTATGAACACGTTATGCAATTACCCCCATCGTATGCCATATCGCCGAGCGTTAGCCGAACACGGCGTAGTAATCAAGGAGAAGAAAATGATGCGAATTCTGCTGGCCTGTTTGCTGAGCATGCTGAGCCTCGGCGCCTGGGCGGAGACCGTGGAGGGTCCAAAGGTCATCGGCGAGACGTTTGAATACTCCACTGGCGGCGAGACGTATCAAGGGTATCTGGCACGTAACGTCAACGATGAGAAACCGCGTCCGGCGGTGTTGTTGGTGCACGAATGGTGGGGCCTCAACGATTACGCCAAATCACGGGCCGATCAGTTGGCGGCGCTGGGCTTCGTCGCCCTGGCGGTCGATATGTACGGTAAGGGCGAGACCGCCGAACATCCCAACGATGCGCAGGCGTTTTCCAAGCGAGTGATGAGCGATTGGCCCACGGCGCGCGCGAGCCTCGAAGCGGCCATGGCCAAGCTGCGGGAACAGCCCTACGTGCGTGGCGATCGCATGGCGGCGTTGGGATATTGCTTCGGCGGCGGCGTGGTGATGAACATGGCGCTGGCGGGCATGCCCATCGAGGCGGCGATCAGCTTCCATGGCAGCCCTACTCAAGCGGTCTCCGATCCGCAGCCCTTCGATGGCATCGTGCAGATTCACAATGGCGAGGCCGACGGCCTGGTCGAGCCGGATGCGCTGGAGTCGATGGCACAGACGCTAAGCGATCAGGGCGCCGATGTGCGCGTAGTGCAATACCCGGGAGCCAAGCATGGTTTCAGCAACCCGGGGTCCGACGCCCAGGCTGACAAGTTCGATCTGCCGTTGGGCTATGATGCCGCCGCCGACGCGGCCTCTTGGCAATCGGCCCTGGTAGCGTTGGATCGCGCCCTCAACCAGGACTGATATGCAATCTGGCGGTGCCGTGTCGTGCCGCCAGATTTGCCACTGGTGGTGAATCAGGCGCGCCGGGAGAGGGCCAGAACACGCTTGGCGAGCTCGATCATGTCGGCGTCGCCGGTGTTTTTGTCGGGAACGTCGGAGAGCTTGATTACCGGGGTCCAATGTTGCCCTTCTGGGCGTGCCTCGGTCATCTTGATGACCATGTTCATTGGTGTAACGCCGACATCGTTGGTGAAGTTGGTGCCGATGCCGAACGCGGTAGTGATGCGTCCACGACAGAAGTTGTCAATGCGTTCCACGCGCTCGGGGGTCAAGGCATCGGAAAAGATGATGGTCTTGGTACGCGGGTCGATGCCCATGCGTTCGTAATGCGCGATGGTGGCGGCCGCGAATTCAAGTGGGTCGCCGCTATCGTGACGCACGCCATCGAAGAGTTTGGCGAACTTCTTGTCGAAGCTGTCGAAGAAGGTGGCAGAGGTAAAGGTGTCGGTAAGCGCGATGCCCAGGTCGCCGCGATAGACATCGACCCAATGCTCCAGGGCCAGGCTGTTGGCCATCTTGAAGCCAAAGCGCGCGCCGTGAAACATGAACCACTCATGGGCATGTGTGCCGATCGGCTTGACGCCATGCCGCATGGCCAGGTGCACGTTGCTCGATCCGGAAAAGGTATCACCACCGTGGTGGCACAGTGAAGCCACGACGCGGTCGTGGACGCTATAGGAATAGCGCCGACGGGTGCCGAACTCGGCGATCTTGAGGCCCAGGCGCTTGTAGTGCTCGATCTTGTCGCGGGTGCGGGTATCGATGAGAGCATCCGAGTCTCGCTGACCGTCGCCCATTTGGTACCAGATCTCGCTGATCAGCGCCATCAGTGGTACTTCCCAGAGGATGGTGCGATACCAGAGCCCTTCGATTTGCAACGTGAAGTGTCCGCCCTCCTGGACGATTTCGACCTCCTCTGGGTTGTAATGAAACCCCGAGAGGAAGTCGAGATAAGTCGGGTCGAGATAGGGGCAGGTGCGCTCCAGGTAACGCTTTTCCTCGAGGGTCAGCGACAGATTCGCCATGGCGTCCACTGCCTCGCGTAGTCGCTCGGCAAAGCCGGGGGGGAAGGTGTGGTCGCCCCGGTTGATGAACGCATAGCGAGCTCGCGCATAAGGAAAGCGCTTGATGACCGCGCTTTGCATGGTGAACTTGTAAAAGTCGTTGTCGAGGAGCGAATCCAGCATCGTGCATCCTATACGGCGAGGTTCCGAAACGGGGACGCCAGCTTAGCGCAGCTATACGATAGGCACCACCACCGCCGGGCTGAGCGCCGGCTTGTGAAGTGCTTACATGAAGGCCATGACACCGAACATGGTGATCATGAAGCCACCGAACAATAACAAACCTGCGATCGACAGCAGGAGTAACAAATAGCCGAGGATAAGAGCCGCCAGGGCCCAGGCGTCGCCCTGTTCGCCCGTGCGACGGATCTGTCGACGTGCTAAATGACCGCAGACGATGCCGCCCAGCGCGCTAGGTAGCACGAAAATGCCCAGCACGCTGAGCGCAAAAGCGACCAGTGCCATGCTGTTGAGCTGTGGTGTCGGAGGCGGCGGGGAGGGCTCGGGCGTGACGCGGGACATCGCTTGCTCCAGAGATGGGTTGGCCTCACCCTAGCATGAGCCGTGATGTTCGGGAATCCGCTTCGGGAGGCGTGGCGATGGGCTTGACGATACGGGAACTGACGCGCGTTGCCGAGGTCCCGCTCGAAACATGGAACGCATTGGTGGGTAGGCGCTATCCCTTCCTGCGGCACGAGTTTCTAGATGCCTTGGAAAGCACCGGCTGTGTGGACGCCGAGAGTGGCTGGGCGCCGCGTCATCTTTCGCTGTGGCAGGACGGACGCTTGGTGGGCGTGTTACCGCACTATCTCAAGACGCACTCTTTCGGCGAGTACGTCTTCGACTGGAGCTGGGCGGACGCCTGGGAGCGTGCCGGTGGGCGGTATTACCCCAAGCGGCTGAGCGCCATCCCCTTCACGCCTGCTGTCGGGCCGCGCCTGGCGGTAGCATCCGATATCTCGTCCGCCCAGGCGATACAAGCGGTGGCGGCTTTGTTCGAGGAGCGCGGCGACGACTTTTCGAGTTGGCATTTGCTGTTTGCCGATGACCACGAAGTTACGCAGTGGCAAGCACAGTGGCCGGCCTTACTACGGCGTGAGGCGGTGCGTTTCGAGTGGTGCGATGCCAACTACGGTGATTTCGAGGGCTTTCTGGCGTCAATGGTAGGGAAACGGCGCAAGGAGATTCGCCGTGAACGCCGCAAGGTCGCCGAACAAGGGTTGAGCCTGCACCGACTGAGCGGAGACGACATCGATGCCGCGGCGTTGGCTCACTTCTATCGCTGCTATCGCATTACCTATCTCGAACGCGGGCAGATGCCCTATCTCAGCGAAGCATTCTTCACGCGATTGCGCGCGACGATGGCTGAGGCGCTCATGCTGGTGCAGGTGCGCCAGGGCGATACGCCGGTCGCCGCGGCGCTCTACCTGAGAGGTGGTGATACGCTATATGGACGCTACTGGGGCAGTGAAGTCGTTGTCGACTGCCTACACTTCGAAGCATGTTATTACCAAGGCATCGAATACTGCTTGGAACAGGGCCTGCAACGCTTCGATCCCGGTACCCAGGGTGAGCACAAGTTGCTTCGCGGCTTCTCGCCCGAGCTAAGCACTTCGCTGCATTACTTGCCACATGCGGGATTTCGGGAGGCGGTCGCGCAGTTCTGTGTCGAGGAGCGCCAGGCCATGGGCCACTATCGCTTGGCATGCCGCGAACGCTTACCGTTTCGCCACGTACAATGAGTAGAAGCCATCGCTGGGAAGCGTGCCGTGGCGCAGCCATGGAAGGATTATATGAGGAAGGCTAGCACATGAACTTTTTCTATGAGGCAGCGGTACTGCTAGGTGCGGCCATCATCGCCGTGCCGCTGTTTCAACGTCTGGGATTGGGCTCGATACTGGGTTATCTCGCGGTGGGGCTGCTGCTAGGGCCGTCCGTGCTGGGATTCATCGCCGAACCCGAGGAAGTGCTGCATTTTTCCGAGTTCGGCGTGGTGATGTTGTTGTTCCTCATTGGGCTCGAGATGGAACCTTCGCGCCTGTGGGGTATGCGCAAGCAGTTGTTCGGTCTGGGGCTTCTGCAACTGCTGGTGTGTGGCATGTTGTTGACTCCCATCGGGCTGGCATTGGGGTTGACATGGGAGCTCGCGATACTGCTGGGGCTGATCCTGGCGCTGTCTTCCACGGCGTTCGCTCTGCAGCTTCTCAATGAACAGCATCGCCTGGCGACACCCCATGGCCAGACGGCATTTTCCATCCTGCTCTTCCAGGACCTGGCGGTCATCCCGTTACTCGCTTTGTTGCCATTATTCGCGGGCGACCTGAGCGGCCACGATAGTGCGGTGTGGCTTGATATCGGCAAGGCCGTGGGCATGGTGCTGGCGGCGATTGTCTTCGGACGCTTGGTTTTTCCGCGCGTACTGGCGTTCATCGCGCGCAGCGGTGTGCATGAAGTATTCACTGCGGCGGCGTTGTTCATGGTGCTGACCATGGCACTAGTCATGGAGTGGGCGGGCTTGTCCATGGCTTTGGGGGCCTTCCTCGGTGGCGTCATGCTAGCGGATACGGTTTATCGGCACGAGCTGGAAGCCAACATCGAGCCCTTCAAGGGCATCCTGCTGGGGCTATTTTTCATCGCCGTGGGCATGTCGGTCGACCTGACGCTCGTTGTCGACGAGGTATGGTGGGTGCTGGGCATCACCTTGGCGCTATTGGCGGCCAAGCTGGTCGTCATTGCGCTGGTGGGCATGGCGGCACGCCTGCCGCGTCAGGAGATCCCGCGCCTAGCGACGGTGATCGCCCAGGGCGGTGAATTCGATTTCGTGTTGCTCAGCGCAGCGGTCAGTGCGGGCGTTTTCGATCAACGCATCGCCAGCCTGTGCATTGCAGCAGTGACCCTGAGCATGGCGCTCACGCCGTTTCTTTACCGAGGCGGTAACTGGCTAGCCGTTCGGATGAGGGAGAGCCGTCCCTACGACAAGGACTTCGGCGACGAGACACCGCCGGTCCTGATCGCGGGACTGGGGCGCTTCGGGCAGATGGTGGCGCGCGTGCTCAAGTTGCAAGGCATCAGCTTTACCGCGCTCGATCCCAATATCACCCAGGTGGAGTTCATTCGCCGCTTCGGCTCGCGCATCTATTATGCCGACGCCGCGCGTCTGGATGTCCTGCGCTCGGCGGGGCTTGCTCAAGCCAAGTTGCTAGTGATCGCCGTCGACGACGAGGAAGCAGCACTGACCATCGCGAGGATGGTGCGTAACCACTACCCGCAGATCAAAATCTTCGCTCGCGCGCGTAATCGTCATCATACCTGGCAATTGATGGAAATCGGTGTCGATAGCGTCGTGCGAGAGACGTTCGCTTCAAGTATGGAGATGAGTGTGGAGGTGCTCAAGGGCCTTGGCTACCCCGGTTCCAACGCACTGGAAGCCGTGCGTACCTTCCGTGATTTCGATAACCAATTGTTGGCAACGTCCTACGTGCACCGCCATGATTTGGAGACCTTGAGAAAGACCGAGCATGAAGCCATTGCTGAATTCCAGGCGCTTTTCCAGCAAGAGTTGAAGCAGCGTCGGAGCAAGGAGACGGATGACGCGCCGCCATCGAGTATGGCTAACACGTCCGTGCCGGAGGAACGCTGAATACGTTTCGTACGCCGCGGAGAGGGATAGGCGTTCGTGACGCAAGGGAGGAAAGCAGTTAACGGGAGGTCGATATGCAGGAGTCGCTGCGTGCTGTGCTGGCATCGCAACATCTGGTCGCCCGGGGAGAGCCTCGGGCATTGTCGGGCGGCGATATCGCCGAGGTTGCCTGGTTGGAAACCGATCAGGGCGCGGTGGTGGTCAAACGCGACGCCTCCGATGCCCTGGCAGCCGAAGCCGAGGGCCTGCGTGCCCTGAGCTATGCGAATACGGCGTTGAAAGTGCCGGCGGTGATCGCTCAGGAAGGAGAATGGTTGATCATGGAGGCACTGGAATCGGGCGGCAAGCGCGACGCAGCGCGGCTTGGCGAAGGCTTGCGCGGATTGCACGCCGTTCACGGCGAGCGTCACGGGTGGCCGAGTGATAACCGTTGCGGGCCCACGGCGCAGCGCAACACGCCCTGTGATGATGGGCGCGTGTTTCAACGCGAGCACCGGCTAATGCCGTTGGGCACGGCCTGTGTCGAACGCGGCTTGCTGCCCACAACGCTGCTGGACGCTTTGGGCGATGTCGCCGACCGGCTCGATACGTGGTTGCCGGACGTGCCACCAAGCCTCGTGCATGGCGACCTGTGGTCTGGCAATGTGCTTACCACGCCCGAAGGGCCGGCCATCATCGACCCTGCTGTCTACTATCATTATCCCGAGGTTGATCTGGCGATGCTGACGCTGTTCGGCGCGCCGGGCGAGGCGTTCTTCGAGGCTTACTGGGATGGCGCTCGCCCCGAGGACTGGGAGCGTCGCGAGACGTTGTTCCAGCTATACCCGCTACTGAATCATTTGCTGCTATTCGGTGGTGCCTACCGGACGGGTGTCGAGCAGGCCATCGCGCGCTTGCAATCGACTTAATGTCGCCGGGATGTGCGCCACAGGCGTTGCCACCATGCCTTGCCAAGCGTAGCCGGGGCACACCGTTCACGTACCCGACGAGCGTCGAGAAACGCGGCGATCGGGGCGCTCTGTGAAGCCTTGTCGAGCATGGGGGCATGGCCGCACCCGGGCACTTCGAGGATACGGGTGCTGGGTTGGTGGTAACGCATGGCCGATAGTGTTTGGTGCGACAGGATGTCGGATTGCATGCCGCGTATCGTCATCAAGGGGCAGCGCAGAACTTTCCAGGCGGCCCACAGGTCGCGTGGCGTGTCATGGACGAATTGCTCGGCGATACGAGGATCGAAATGGTGGCTCCAGCTACCA
The DNA here is from genome assembly GCF_029544075.1 of Chromohalobacter canadensis. Lineage (GTDB taxonomy): Bacteria > Pseudomonadota > Gammaproteobacteria > Pseudomonadales > Halomonadaceae > Chromohalobacter > Chromohalobacter canadensis_A. The sequence goes on from NZ_JAJQJH010000006.1 coordinate 72,278, forward strand.
TCGGGTAAACGCCGAGCACTGCCCAAGAGCAGGCCTTGCCATACCGCCTCGCTATCGATACCGAAGCTCTGGTAGTGATTGCGGATTTCCGACTCCAGTGCCTGCAGGGTCGTGAACCGTTGCGTCGAGATGAAGTGATTCGCCAGGCGTTGCAGGCCTTTCGCTTCTACGGTCGGGCCGACATCATTGAGGATAAGAGCCGCTACACGGTGGCCATGCGACGCGTCGGCGGCCAAGAGTAGCCCCAGCAGACCGCCCATCGACGTGCCCAGCCACGGAACGCTCGTGAGTTCGAAGTGATCGAGGACCGAGAGGGCAATACGCATGTAATGTGCATAGAGATAATCGTAGGCGGGAAAGAGCGACCAACTGGAAAGGCCGCGTCCTGGTGTATCGGGGGCGATCAGTCGCCAGCGGGGACCAAGTAGTCGGGCCAGGAACTCGAAGTCGCCGCCATGCCGCGACAAGCCATGCCAGGCTATTAGTGTCCGCGGGGCCTCGGGGTGCCAGACGCGCACGGCGATCTCGAGCTCACGGTGCTGGAGCAGAACAAGCTCATCCACGGCATGGTCCTGAATATCGACACGTCACCAGTATAGACGTGATGCTGCAATGCAGTAGAACCTTAGGCGCGCCGGGTGATGAGGTAAAACAGGCTGTCGATCGCCTCGCCGCCGCTTTCGCGCAGCGAGAAACTATCAGGAGTTCGGAGCCAGTCGTGTACCAAACCGCCGATCATCGAGTGCAGCATCAGGGTGGCGACGTCTGGTGCGATCTCGTCGATGAGCAGGCCCTCGTCGTGGGCTTGCTGAAAACAGCGTCGCACGACCTCGCGGCAATCCGCGGCCAGGCGGTTTTGAAGCTCCACCGGGTTGATGTCGCTGATGAATTCGCAGCGATGCATCAAGATGGTGTGGACACGGCAAGAGCGTGGACGTTCCAGCATCTCGAACGCATGCAGCGTGGCAAGGCGCAGCGTGTCCAGCGGCCCCAGGGGCTGCTGCTCGGCGGTGATGTCGTCGATGATCTGCTGGAGCGGCATCTTGACCCGGTCGAGCATGGCATGGAACAGGTCGGCTTTGTTCTTGAAGTGCCAATACACGGCGCCACGCGTCATGCCGGCATGACGCGCGATATGTTCCAGCGAAGTGCGTGAGACGCCTTTTTCGAGGAAGACGTCTTCGGCTGCATCGAGCAAGGCTTCTCGCGTGGCCTCGGCTTCGGCTTTGGTTCTGCGGGGCATGGCGTGATCTCGTTGATGAATCCAGCCAGACGGCGGGGAATGGGCACCGAGTGGCGAGACTTTTTTAGCCATCATACCCCAAGTGAATGGCATTTACATTCATGTATGTATGCGTGTAGTCTTAGCCATCATTGATTTCGATCAAACAAGGTAAAACACCGATGGTATCCACGACAGGGAATGAGCGCCGGGGTCTTTGGGCCGTGGCGTTGGCGGGCGTTCTGTTGATGGGCTGCGGCAGCGATGACGATGCCCAGCAGCAGTCAAGCGACGCTTCTTCTCCGCCGCCCAAAAAGGCTCAGGTCATGGAAATGGCCAAGCGCGACATATCGCTCGACAAATCTTATCCTGCCATGCTGCGTAGCGATAATGAAGTGACTGTCGTGGCTCGTGTCAGCGGTACGCTCGAAGAACGGCATTTCGACCCCGGCCAACAGGTCGAGAAGGGCGATAGCCTCTACACGATCGAGCCTGAGGTCTATGAAGCCACCGTGCGCCAGCGCGAGGCGGATCTGCAGAGTGCCCAGGCCGATGCGGAACTGGCGCAGACGAATGCTGCTCGCTACGAGCGCCTGCTCAAGCAGAATTCCGTCAGCGTTCAGCAGCGCGACCAGGCACAGGCCGACCTCAAGGTGGCGCGTGCCAGCGTTGCCCAGGCGCAAGCGGCACTGGATAGCGCGCGTATCGATCTTGATTATACCGATGTCGAGGCGCCGGTGTCGGGCATGATCAGCCTGAGCGAGGTGAATCTCGGCAACCTCGTCAACGATGGCGCCGAGTTGGCGACGATTACGCCGCTCAATCCTCTCGAGGTGCGTTTCCAACTGCCTCAGGAAGAAGCCTTCGAACTACGCCGTCAGCGCGAGCAACAGGGTAAGGAGGCGATTACCGCCGAACTGCAGATTCCGGCATTGCCGGGACAGACCCTCAAAGGGAATGTGGAATTCTTGGGCTCGCGTGTCAGCGAAAGCACCAGCACCGTGCAAGCCAACGCCTTCTTCGACAATCCCGATGGCATGTTCATGCCGGGACAATTCGTGCGTGTCGAGCTGGATGGCGTGAAGCGTTTTGATGTATTTGCCGTGCCCGAGATTGCTGTGACGCAAGGGCTGATGGGCCCTCAAGTCTATGTGCTGAATGAAGAAGGCAAGGTGCGCACGCAGACCGTGCAGCTCGGCGATACAGCGGGACCGTGGATGATCATTACGGACGGAATCAAGGCGGGAGACCGCGTCGTGGTCAGCGACCCAGGCAACATCAGCGCCGGTGCGAGCATCGATCCTCAGCCGTTCGACGGCGATGCCGAAGCGCTCTCGGGTGCCGAAAAAGGCGAGGCTGCATCAGGAAGTCAGACCGAGAAGAAAGGGGCATCCAATGGCGATGGCCATGCCAACGAGGAAGGTGGAGCCTGACGGATGAATATTTCCAACTTCTTCATAAAACGGCCGGTCTTCGCCACCGTTATTTCGATCATCGTGGCGGTGATCGGGATAATGGCGATGCGCGTCTTGCCCATCGAGCAATATCCCAGCGTCGTACCCCCAACGGTTTCCGTGCAGGCAACCTATCCCGGTGCCGATGCCGAGACGGTCTCGAAGACCGTGGCGGCCCCGATCGCCGAGGCGATCAACGGGGTCGAGGACATGATCTACATGACCTCGACCAGCGCCGATAATGGCTCGATGCGGATGAATGTCTCGTTCGGTATCGGGACTGACGGTGACATCAACACGATCAACGTCAATAACCGTGTCCAGCAGGCGCTGTCGCAGTTGCCTGAATCGGTGCAATCGCAAGGGGTCACGGTCGAACTGAGTTCAAGCAGTATCTTGATGTTGGTGGCATTGACGTCGCCGACGGATGAATACAACAACATCTACATGCAGAACTACGCCACGCTCAATATCCTCAATGAACTTCGCCAAGTGCCCGGTGTGGGAACGGCTGAGGTGCTGGGGGGTGGCGAGTTCGCCATGCGTATCTGGCTCAATCCGGATAAATTGGCGCAATACGACATGACGTCTGCCGAGGTGGCCAGTGCCATCCGGTCGCAGAACACCGAAGTTCCGGCGGGGGCCTTGGCCCAGGCGCCGCAGGACGATCCGCGCGCGTATACGTATACCATCACGGCGCCGGGGCGTTTGGCCGATGCGGACCAATTCCGCGATATCATCTTGCGTACTAACAGCGATGGGTCAGCGCTGCGCTTGAGCGATGTGGCGCGCGTCGAATTGGGAGCGTCGTCCTATTCGGTCAACGCTGACATGAACGGCGCCACCATGACGCCGATCATGATCAATCAGCAGCCCGGCGCCAACGCCCTGGAAACCGCCGAGGCCGTCAAAAGCAAGATGGACGAACTCTCTGAGCGGTTTCCGCCAGGGCTTGAGTATGACGTGCCTTACGACACGACATTGTTCATCGATGCCTCGGTGGAGTCGGTCTTCCATACGTTCATAGAGGCGTTGCTGATCGTTGCGGTGATCGTGTTCATCTTTCTGCAGAACTGGCGCACCACGATCATTGCCATGTCAGTAGTGCCGGTCTCGGTGGTGGGCACCTTCGCTGGCCTGTATCTGTTCGGTTTCTCGATCAACTTGTTGTCACTGTTTGCCATGGTGCTGGCGATCGGCATCGTAGTCGATGACGCGATACTGGTGGTGGAAAACGTCGAGCGATTACTGGAGGAAGATCCCGAAATACCCATACGCAAGGCGGCCATCACCGCCATGAAAGAAGTTAGCGGCCCCGTGATCGCGACCTCGTTCATCATGGCGGCGGTGTTTGTGCCGGTGGCATTCTTGGGTGGTTTCACGGGCCAGATCTACCAGCAGTTCGCGTTGACCATCGCGATCTCCGTGGCTATCTCGGCGGTCGTGGCCTTGACCTTCACGCCGGCGATGAGTGCGCTTTTCGTCAAGCACAAGTCAGAGATAGGCGATTCCAAGATCGCGCGTGCCGCCTCGACGCCATTCCGTCTGTTCGATCGCTTCTTCGAATGGGTGACGCGGGGTTACATGGCAGTCGTACGCTTGCTGGTTAAGGCGTGGGTGCTGACGTTGATATTGGCGGCGCTCATCATCGGCTTTTCCTATTGGCTGTACCAGAGCAATCCCTCGACATTGATTCCCGAAACCGACCAGGGGATAGCCATCGCGAGTGTCACCTTGCCACAAGGCGCGTCCGTGGCGCGTACTACCGAGTACATGGACAAGCTGAGTGACAAGATCGAGCAGGATCCGGCGGTCGCGTACTCCACGGCGGTGGCGGGCTACGACATGCTGTCCAGCGCAGTCAACACGGCCAAGGGTGTGATGTTCATCACCATGAAACCGTGGGGCGAGCGTGATGAGTCCGTCGAGGACATGATCGCCAAAATCAATCGAATTGGGGCTGGTCTGGAAGGTGGTACGGTAATGGCCTTCAACATGCCGCCGATCATCGGGCTTTCCACCACGGGGGGCTTTACCGGTTACCTGCAGTCCTATGGCGGGGCTGACTCTCAGGAGTTGATGCAGGCTTCCGGTAAAATAATGCAAGCCGCCAACAAGCGTCCGGAGCTGGCCCAGGTGTTCACCACCTTCGATGCCTCGGTGCCATCGTATCGGGCGCATATTGACCAGGAAAAAGCCCTGAGTTACGGCGTGTCGATCGATGATCTCAATACGACGCTTTCGAATACGTTAGGCAGCGGTTTCGTGAACTATTTCACGTATCAGAACCGCAATTTCCAGGTCTACATGCAAAACGAGGATATGTTCCGGCAAACGCCCGATGATCTGAACAAGATCTTCGTGCGTGGCGGTGATGGCGAGCGAATTCCGATTTCCGAGTTCGTGACGCTCGAACGTCAGTCGGCGCCCTCGGTGGTATCGCGCTTTGGGGTCTACCCGTCAGCGCAGTTCCAGGGTGGCCCTGCGCCGGGCTATAGCTCAGGCCAGGCGATCGCCGCGATGCAAGAGGTGGTTCAGCAAGAACTCGGCAACGAGTGGGGCATGGGCTGGACAGGCACGTCCTTCCAGGAGGCCAATGCCGGCAATGCCGCGATTATTGCCATTACCTTCGGCATCTTGATGGTCTTCTTGATCCTGGCGGCGCAGTACGAGAGCTGGGCGTTGCCGCTGGCGGTGATCACTGCAGTACCGTTCGCCTTTATCGGGTCCATCGGGGGGATCGTGCTGCGAGGGCTGGACACCAGTGTCTATGTCCAGGTGGGCATGCTGGTGGTGGTCGGGTTGGCGGCCAAAAACGCCATCCTGATCGTCGAGTTCGCCGAGTTGCAGCGGCGCGAACTCGGCAAGTCGATCCGTGATGCCGCATTGACCGCCTCCGAGCTGCGTTTTCGGCCGATCGTGATGACTTCGCTGGCGTTCATCTTCGGGACCTTGCCGCTGGCCATCGCGAGTGGTGCCAACGACACCAACAGCCATCACATCGGCACCACGGTGGCGATGGGCATGGTCTCGGTAGCCGTATTGGCGAGCCTCTTCGTGCCAGCCTTCTACGCCATGATCGCCAACGTTCAGGTATGGCTGCAGAATAAACGTGGCGTATCCTCTCATCACGAGGATGACGACGAGGCATCGGCAACCTCCGGGCCGCCGGCAAACCACTGACCTTCGAATGAACCGACTATGGCCAGGGCCTCGCGCCCTGGCTTTTTTATTTGCGCGCAGGGTTCATGCGTGACGACCGGTTGGTTGCGGCACTCGGCTAGGGCACTCTGTCATGATGGGAAGACGAGGTGAGGTGAGCATGATCAAGGGAGCGGCACTGCATTGGTACCGAGGGATCGTCCTCTTGTGTGCGCTGCTAGTGTTTTCTGGCAGTGTGTGGGGCCAGAGCGCATCCCCGCTGGCGGCACTGTCCGGGGGCGGTAACAGCCAGGCAGCACAAGATGAAGCGCCATCCAACGAGCAGGCGCGTGCCTCGTTAGATAGCGTCATCTCTATGCTCGAGGATCAAGAGCGCCGAGACGCCTTGCTCACACAGTTGCGCGAGTTGCGAGCCTCTCTGGAGGGCGCCGATGCCGACGTTGAGGCAGAGTCGCCACGCGGCTTGTTGGGAGCTATCGCGGACTCGCTGACCTCGTTGAGCGACTCTGGCGAGGTCGTGACCCCGTTAGAGTATTGGCAGCGCCTGGGCGAACGGGCAGGGGATACCCTGACGCAGCGCGTCGCGTCGCTGGACTCGCTGCTGCATCTCGTCGTCGATTTCGCTTGGGTGCTAGGGCTCTGGGGCGGTAGCGCGTCGCTGATGGTGTTCGGCGGGCGCAGCTTGGCCAAACGCATGGATATGCAGCTCACGCTCAGCGCCGAGCCGAGTACCTGGATGCTGATACGCCATATGCTGCGTCGCTTGCTGCCCTGGGGGCTCGCCTTTGGCCTTACTCTGGGCGTCGTGCACGGCATGATATCCACGTTGGGGATGACGCTGGCGATGGTGATCGCTTACATCACCCTGTGCGGGATTCTTTTTTCCGCCGTGTGTGAAGTCGTCTTCTCACTGTTTGCTAACGGTCATCGTCGCGTCGCCTTGCGTATTCTGCATCGCCGGGCCGCTCGCTGGCTGTTCATCATCGGCGCGCTGGTCGCCTTGGGCGATGCCTCGAATGCCTCAGAACTGCGCTCGGCCCTGGGAGCGTCGTTAGCGGAAATGGTCTCGATGCTGTCCAATGTCACGGCCGCCTTGTTGACGGGGGCGTTTACGATTCGCTTCAAGCGTCCGGTCAAGCACCTGATCCGCAATCGTCCCTATCGCTACCGGCGCGACAAGCGTGCCAGCAGTGAGTTGATCCAGGTGATCGGCTCATTGTGGCATGTGCCGATTCTGCTCATGGTCGTGGTTTCGTTGGTTGCGATCCTGACGTCGGAGGGAGATTCGCGCAGTGCCTTTGCCAAGGCCATCGTGACCGCCGGGTTACTGGTGGTGACCCTGATCATCAATGGCCTGATTCATCGCCATGCCGAGCAGCCTTCTAAACTGCGCCGTCAGTCACAATATCGGCGGCGGCTGGTGCGCTTCGGCTATACCCTGGCGCACTTGATCAGTTGGTTGCTCTTCGCCGAGTTGGCGATGCGTGTCTGGGGCTTGTCGTTGCTGGCCTTTGGTGGTGACGAGGGCATCAGCCAGCTAATTGGGCAATCGCTGATCAGTATAGGTATGACAGTGCTGTTGGCATGGCTGGTCTGGATTCTTGCCGATACGGCGATCGAGCGGGCGTTGCTTTCTTCCAAGCGCGGTCGCAGCGGACGCGCGCAGAGCACGCGTGCGCAAACCATCACACCGCTGATTCGCAATGTGGTCTTCGCCACCATCGTGATTATCGCGGTCATCGTGGCGTTGGCCAATCTAGGGGTCAACGTCACGCCGCTGTTGGCCGGTGCCGGGGTGATCGGTCTGGCGGTGGGCTTCGGCGCTCAGACGCTGGTCCAAGACTTGATTACGGGACTTTTTATTCTTATCGAGGACTCGTTGGCCATCGACGACTTCGTTGACCTGAGCGGCCATATGGGGACGGTCGAGGGATTGAGTCTACGCACCGTGCGCTTGCGTGACCTGGATGGCATCGTGCATACGATTCCCTTTAGCCAGATCAAAGGAATCCAGAATTTTTCACGGGAATTCGGTATCGCCCTGATGCGCGTCCGCGTGGCGCATCATATGAAGATCGATGAAGCGATCGCCATCGTGCGTGAAGTAGCCGAGGAGTTACGTCGCGATCCGATGATGCGGCATTACATCTGGTCGCCGTTGGAACTCCAGGGAGTGGAAAGTTTCGATGCCGGCGCGGCGATTCTGCGCATGCGCATGCGCACGGCGCCGATTATGCAATGGGACGTGGCGCGGGCGTTCAATCTGCGGCTCAAGCGTCGTTTCGATGAGCTGGGCATGGAGCTTGCCATGCCGCGCATGAGCGTGAGTCTTGAGCAGGCCCCTGGTGAGGCGGTGAACTTGCCGACTTCGACCGAACATGCCACAACAGCCAGCGGTGCGCCATCCGACACGAGTTGATCGCGATTGTGGAGGTGGCATCTAGGTAAAAGGGGATGACGCATGTCATGGCGTCGCCGTTAAAGGTATGCAGCAAGCGGCCGATGCTCATAGGATGCTCGCACGCCACGCGGCGATTACCTATAACGAACAATCCAAAAGCCAGGAGCTGGCATGGCATCATCGCGTTTTACGCCTTTCGAGCGCTTATTGCTCAGCAGCCGTAACGAGGCCGATACGGCTGCGTTGTTGTTATTGGCGTGGCTGGCGATGAGCGATGGACAGGGGACCTTGAGCGACCGCAAACGCACCTTGCTCGACGAGCTCACCGGGGACTTTCGCCACGACCACGGCTATCAGTTGATCATCGATCTAGCGAGTGCGCCGGATTTCGTGGCCTTACAGCTCGCGGCGGAAGTGCTGCAACGCTATTATCGTGGGCCGCGCCGGGAAACCTTTCTCCGCCAGGCCATTCATGTGGCAACCCATGAAGGGGCGCTGGTGGCCGGCCAGCATCATGTGCTGCGTTTTCTGGCCGACCTGCTGGGCGTGGCGCCCGAGACGTTCGAGGTCTTGTTCCGGGATGTTGCCGGTTACCCGCTGGCGGTGCCCGAGGACCTCAGTGCCGCGCATTACTGGCGGTCACGCGAGAGTGCCGATCATCGGCATTCCTCCCAACAAGACCGTCATGACACGCATGGTGAAAGTTCTCGGGAACGCACGGACGGGGAGGAGGACGCCGCGCAAGGCTCGCGAGGGCGTCGTAGGAAGGAGCAACGCTATCGTCAGCGTGAGCATGCCAAGGACGGGCATGACGAAACCCGGCGGCGTCGCTGGCGTTGGCGGCGCGAGGAAGCCGGGCAGCGTGAGCAGGCTCATGACGGCCAGCATTCGGACGAAGGGGAGCGGCACCGCGAAGGTTTTTCCCATGAAGGTGCGTACGCTAAGGGGCATGCCTCAGGTAATGAAAAGGCTCAGCGGGCATTGGCCGTGCTGGGTTTGATGGAAAATGCACAAAAGAGCGAGATTAAGCGCGCCTACCGACGTCTGGCCCAAAAATACCATCCTGATCGCTATCATGCACAAAGCCAGGAGGCGATGGTCACGGCGTCGCTGCGCTTTCAGCGAATCAAGAACGCCTATGATTATTTGATGCGCCAACATGCGTGATCTTTATCGACGATTGGACATACACGTGTCGGCAAGCGACGCGGACATCGCACGGGCCATTGCGCGTTGCGAGAATCAGGCCGTCAAGGCGGCCGCGGAAAACGTCCTGCGCGTCGAATCGCGTAAGCGTGAATACGACCAACTCTATGGCACCTTGACGGGTATCGGGCTGCTGCGTGCGCGCATGGGACTGAGTCATGCACCGTATTGGAAAGGCAGCGTGGCCAACGATTTCTCGATCAGCGCCGATGGTGAGTATGCCCGCTACGCGGAGCTAAAGGCCAAGGTGGGCCGTGCCGTACGCGTCCACGACGCCTGGCAGCAAGTGCGCAGGGTGATGCTGTGGGGCGGCGGTATTTCGTTGGCCACGGGCGCCGGCGTGGCGTTGCTGATGTTTGCACCGGATCTTTTCTGATCTCATGCCATGGCATCGTTGAGGGACCCTGCGCTACCCCCTACAATCGTATGAACGTCTGCTCAGTCAAGAGGCTTAGGTGCGACACGGCTGCGGCAATTGGTCGCTTCTATTTCGCCTGATTTTGCTTCAGAATGCCGCCCCGTCGGCTCTCCCTGCTTGTCGCTCGCGTTCGACCGAAAGGTGTTCCTTTACAGGCAGACGAGGGCGAGATGGCGTAAGCGATGCGTGCTCGTTTATGGCGGAGGTATTCACCATTGCTTAGCATGCTTGGTACGCCCAACCTTCAGAGCGCATCACACTCGTGTCATTGGCAGCCGGAAAACCGGTGGCCGGTTGGAATGCCATGGGGCGTTTACAAGTAGTCAGCAATGCCTGAGCTGACCAATTGGACACGCGCCAAGTCGCTGACGTTCCGTTGGCGAATGTGCTACGGCATTTTGACCGCCAGGCCTAACGGGTCGCTAGCGGAGGAAAGCATTCAATGAGCAAGCGCTGCAACGTCTTCCCACGCTTGAGTGAGGCTATGCAATGAGAATGAAGAAGAACCTGGGATGGCTCGGTATCCTGCCCTTGATCGCAGTGCTGCTTAGTGGCTGCGATGGGGCGCTCGTGGATCCCAAGGGTCAGATCGGGGTAGAGCTAAAATCACTGATTATCACGGCGTTCTGGCTGATGATGATCGTGGTGATCCCCGTCCTCGTCATGACGGTGGTTTTTGCTTGGAAATATCGGCATAGCAACCATGCCGCCAAGTACATGCCGGACTGGGCGCACTCCAACAAGATCGAAGCCGTCGTGTGGCTCATCCCCTGCATCATCATCCTGTTTCTGGGGATCATTACCTGGAAAACGTCGCACTCGCTGGATCCGCACAAGCCGATCGAATCCGACGTCGAGACCATGGAAGTACAGGTCGTCGCCTTGGATTGGAAGTGGCTGTTCATCTATCCCGAGCAAGGCATCGCAACGGTCAACGAAGTGGCCATGCCCGTTGATGTGCCGGTGCACTTCAGCGTGACGTCGGCGGCGGTGATGAACTCGTTCTTCATCCCCACCTTGGGTAGCCAGATCTACGCTATGGCCGGCATGGATAACGACGTGTACCTGGTGGCGAACGAGGCGGGCGTCTACGACGGCAAGTCCTCCAACTACAGTGGCAAGGGTTTCTCGGAGATGACCTTCGATGCGCATGCCATGTCGCAGGATGATTTCGATGCCTGGGTCGACAAGGTGGGTCAGTCGTCCGAAACGCTCTCGTATGAAGGGAGCTACCAAGAGTTGGCGGAACCGTCCACGGACCATCCTGTGGAGTATTTCTCCGACGTAACGTCAGACCTGTACCGCGACATCGTCGAGGGTTTCCATGGTGGCAACGGTGAAGGTGGACACGATGGCGGCCATGGCGAGACGTCCATGAGCGCAGAGGCAGCGGAGTAACATTATGTTCGGAAAACTTGGACTTGACGATATTCCCTATCATGAGCCAATTCTGGTCGTGACGGCTATTGTCATGATGCTGGGTGGCTTAGCCATCGTCGGCTTGCTGACGTACTTCAAGAAGTGGAAATGGCTGTGGACGGAGTGGATCACCTCCATCGACCACAAGAAGCTGGGTATCATGTATTTCCTCGTGGCGCTGGTCATGCTGTTGCGCGGTTTCTCCGACGCCATCATGATGCGTACCCAACAGGCCATGGCCGCCGGGGGCGCCGAGGGCTATCTACCGCCCGAGCATTACGATCAGATCTTCACCGCGCATGGTGTGATCATGATCTTCTTCGTGGCCATGCCCATGGTCATCGGCCTGATGAACCTGGTTGTTCCGCTGCAGATCGGCGCGCGTGACGTCGCCTTCCCGTTCATGAACAACCTGAGTTTCTGGCTGTTCATGGCAGGTGTCGTACTGACCATGGTGTCGCTGCTCATTGGTGAGTATGGCAAGACTGGCTGGTTGGCCTATGCGCCATTATCGGGAATACAGTACAGTCCCGGCGTAGGGGTCGATTATTGGATATGGGGACTGCAGATATCGGGGATCGGCACCACCCTGACCGGTATCAACTTCTTCGTCACCATCCTGAAGATGCGTACCAAGGGCATGACGCTGTTCCGCATGCCGATCTTCACCTGGACGTCGCTGTGCGCGAACATCCTGATCATTGCTTCTTTTCCGATTCTGACTGCGACCATTGCATTGCTGACTCTCGATCGTTACCTGGGGATGCACTTCTTCACGAACGATATGGGCGGCAACATGATGATGTACGTCAACCTCATCTGGGCCTGGGGCCATCCTGAGGTGTACATTCTCATCCTGCCGGCGTTCGGGGTGTTCTCTGAGGTCATTGCGACCTTCGCCAAGAAGCGCTTGTTCGGTTACAACACCATGGTCTGGGCGACCTTGGCGATCGGTATACTGTCGTTCGTGGTGTGGCTGCATCACTTCTTCACCATGGGGGCAGGCGCGAACGTCAACGCCTTCTTCGGTATCGCGACGATGATTATCGCCATTCCGACCGGGGTGAAGATCTTCAACTGGCTGTTCACCATGTATCGCGGTCGGCTGCAGTTCACATCGCCAGTACTGTGGACACTGGGCTTCATCATCACCTTCACCATCGGTGGCATGACCGGGGTGATGCTGGCAGTGCCTGGCGCGAACTTCGTGCTGCATAACAGCCTGTTCGTCATCGCTCACTTCCACAACGTCATCATCGGCGGCGTGGTATTTGGCATGCTTGCAGGTCTGACCTACTGGTTCCCGAAGGCCTTTGGCTTCAAGCTCGACGAGAAGTGGGGCAAGCGTTCCTTCTGGTTCTGGATTACCGGTTTCTACCTGGCCTTCATGCCGCTCTATATCCTGAGCTTCATGGGTGCGGTACGCCGCATGCAATCATACGCCAACGCCGATTGGCAGCCGCTGATGATCGTGGCATGGGTCGGTGCCGTCCTCATTCTGTGCGGTATTGCCTGCACCGTGATCCAGTTCATCGTGAGTATTCGCAATCGCGAGAAGTATGCCGATATCACGGGCGATCCGTGGGATGCGCGTACACTGGAGTGGTCGACGTCTTCTCCCGCACCGTTCTATAACTTCGCGCATCTACCCAATGTTGGCTCCGTCGATGCCTTCTGGGAAGCGAAGAAAGAGAAGGGCATGGCAGCGGACAAACCGACCCAGTACGAAGACATTCACATGCCGAAGAACACTGTGGCAGGACCGATCATCGGTCTGATCAGCATCGTGTTCGGTTTCGCGTTGGTCTGGCATATCTGGTGGCTGGCCGGTGTAGGCGCGGTCGGCATGTTCGTAGCCTTCATGTTCCGTGTCTTCAACGACGACATCGACTACTACGTCCCGGCGGCGGAAGTCGAGCGTATTGAGCGCGAGCACCATAAACGGCTGGAGATGCAGGCGTAATCATGACGACGCAAACTGTTAATCAACATGACGCTCATGCCCATGACGAGCATGAGCACCACGATGCTGGTGCCATGAAGGTATTTGGCTTCTGGGTCTACCTGATGAGTGACCTGGTCATCTTCGGGAGCCTTTTCGCGACCTATGCCGTGCTCATGCAGGGCACGGCGGGCGGCCCCTCTGGGGCCGATATCTTCGAGCTCCCGTTGATTTTGGTCAGTACCTTCCTGCTGCTATTCAGTAGTTTCACCTATGGCATGGCCGTGCTTGCCATGCATGCCGATCGAGTGGCGCAGGTGAAAGGATGGCTGGTCATCACGTTCTTGCTGGGTGCCGGCTTTATCGGGTTGGAAATCTATGAATTCCATCATCTGATTGCTGAAGGCTTCGGACCGGATCGTAGTGCTTTCCTATCCTCCTTCTTCACGTTGGTCGGGACGCACGGCCTACACGTGACCTTCGGCCTGATCTGGATGCTGGTGATGATCGTCCAACTGTTCACGAAGGGTCTTAACGACAAGACGCGCCCGCGCATCATGTGCCTGAGTCTGTTCTGGCACTTCCTCGATATCGTGTGGATCTGTGTCTTTACCTTCGTCTATTTGATGGGAGTTCTGTAATGAGCGATGCACATGCTTCCCACGATGGTGGCAACCACGGCAGCGTCAAGTCCTATGTGATTGGCTTGATCCTCTCTCTCGTGTTGACGATCATCCCGTTCTGGATGGTCATGAGCGGTGGCTTCAGCAATATGGCCGTCGTCGTGACGATCTCGATCATGGCCATCTGTCAGGTGCTGGTGCAGTTGATCATGTTCATGCACCTGGACTTCAAGACCGAAGAAGGATGGAATGCGGGGTCCTTTATCTTCACGGCGTTGATCCTGGTCATCCTGGTAGGTGGGTCGCTGTGGATCATGCAGAACCTGCACGCCAACATGATGCTTGGTGGGTGAGTCGCTCGGCGTGATGCTCAAACCCTACGTCTCCATTACCAAGCCGGGCATCATCTTCGGCAATCTGATCTCCGTGGCCGGGGGCTTCTTCCTCGCTTCTCAAGGGAGCGTGGATGGTGTGCTCTTTCTGGCCACGGTTATCGGAATTGCGTTGGTGATCGCGTCCGGGTGCGTGTTCAATAATTACATCGATCGTGATATCGATCGTCTGATGGAGCGTACCCAAGGGCGTGTCACGGTCCAGGGGCTGATTTCACCCGGTATCACGCTTGCGTATGGCAGTGTGTTGGGGGTTGCAGGCTTCTTGACTCTGGCGTTGGGCACCAATGCCTTGGCGACACTGTTCGCCTTGCTCGGGTTCTTCGTCTATGTCGGGCTTTATAGCCTGTATCTCAAACGACACTCGGTCTATGGCACCCTGGTGGGCAGTTTGTCCGGCGCAGCGCCCCCGGTGGTCGGCTATTGCGCCGTCAGTGGGCAGTTCGATCTCGGCGCGCTGACGCTGCTGCTGATCTTCTGCTTGTGGCAGATGCCGCACTCGTATGCCATTGCCATCTTTCGCTACCAGGACTATCGCGCGGCGTCGATCCCGGTACTGCCGGTCACGCGCGGCGTGAGGGCAGCGAAGCATCATATCTTCTGGTATATCCTGGCGTTCTTGGGAGCGACTCTGATGCTCACGCTAGGCGGCTATGCCGGATATGGCTACTTCGCGGTGGCGGCAGCGATGGGGCTTTATTGGCTCGTCATGGCGCTGCGGGGATACCGCACAGGCGACGACCGTGTCTGGGCCAAGAAGGTATTCATCTTCTCGATCCTCACCATCACGGCGCTCAGCATCATGATGTCGATCGACTTTCAGGTGACCGATACCGAAGTACTGATGACCTCGCTACGCTGATTTAAAGCCCCTTGCCCGAAATAAAAAGCCACGCCATGACGGCGTGGCTTTTTTCGTCTCGGGCGCGTGTTTAGACCTCGCGATATAAGTTGCTCCCCTGCGCGCGGAATTTCTCGGCCTGCTCGCGCATACCGTTGTGGCGTGCTCTTTCAGTCTCAAGCGGATCTTTTTCGCCGTCCCCGCCCTGGGGCAGCCGATCCTTGAAGACATGATCGCGCACTTCATGGCTGATCTTCATCGAGCAGAATTTGGGCCCGCACATGGAGCAGAAGTGCGCCACCTTGGCCGAGTCCTTGGGCAGTGTCTCGTCGTGGTATGCCCGCGCGGTGTCTGGGTCGAGCCCCAGATTGAACTGATCCTCCCAGCGGAACTCGAAACGCGCTTTCGAGAGCGCGTTGTCGCGGCGCTGGGCGGCCGGGTGGCCTTTGGCCAGGTCGGCGGCATGCGCGGCGATCTTGTAAGTGATGATGCCGGTCTTGACGTCTTCCTTGTGGGGCAGGCCGAGGTGCTCCTTGGGGGTGACGTAGCAGAGCATGGCGCAGCCGTACCAGCCGATCATCGCCGCGCCGATGCCGGAGGTGATGTGGTCGTAGCCCGGGGCGATATCGGTCACCAGCGGCCCCAGCGTGTAGAAGGGAGCTTCATCGCAGCATTTGAGCTGCTTGTCCATGTTCTCCTTGATCAAGTGCATCGGCACGTGGCCGGGGCCTTCGATCATCACTTGAACGTCATGCTTCCAAGCGATCTTGGTCAGCTCGCCGAGAGTTTCCAGTTCGGCGAACTGCGCGGCATCGTTGGCGTCGGCTATTGATCCCGGTCGTAGGCCATCGCCCAGCGAGAATGCCACGTCGTAGCGCTTGCAGATCTCGCAGATCTCCTCGAAGTGGGTGTAGAGGAAGCTCTCTTCATGGTGATAGAGACACCACTTGGCCATGATCGAGCCGCCTCGGGAAACGATGCCGGTGACACGCTCGGTGGTGAGTGGCACGTAGCGCAGCAAGACGCCGGCATGAATGGTGAAATAATCCACACCCTGTTCGGCCTGCTCAATCAAGGTGTCGCGGAAAATGTCCCAGGTTAGATCTTCGGCGACACCACCGACTTTTTCCAGGGCCTGGTAGATGGGCACGGTGCCGATGGGTACCGGGGCGTTGCGGATGATCCACTCACGTGTTTCGTGGATATTGGCGCCGGTGGAAAGATCCATGATCGTATCCGAGCCCCAACGGATGCCCCAGGTCATCTTGTCGACCTCGTCTTCAATGGACGAGCTCACTGCCGAGTTACCCAAGTTGCCGTTGATCTTCACCAGGAAGTTGCGACCGATGATCATTGGCTCGGTTTCGGGATGGTTGATGTTGCAGGGAATGATCGCGCGTCCTGCGGCTACCTCGTCGCGCACGAATTCCGGCGTGATTTCCTCGGGTAAACGCGCGCCGAATCCTTCACCTGGATGCTGCTGATCGAGGATGCGTTCAACCTCGTCGCTTCCCAACGCTTGGCGGCGCTGGTTTTCGCGGATGGCGATGAATTCCATTTCAGGTGTCACGATGCCCTGACGGGCGTAATGAAGCTGGGTGACGTTACGACCTTCCATGCCGCGTCGTGGTGTGCGGGTCAGCTCGAAGCGCAGTTGGGCGAGCATGGGGTCGTTGGCTCGGCGTCGGCCGTATTCGGAGGTGGGGCCGTCGAGGCATTCGGTGTCGTCGCGTGCATCGATCCAATGGCGTCTCAGTTCCGTTAGCCCCTTGCGCAGGTCGATCTTCGTGTTGGGATCTGTGTAGGGGCCGGAGGTATCGTAGACCAGCAGGGATGGGTTCTTCTCATCTTGGCCGGAGGTGCGGGTCGGCGACAGCGATATCTCACGGAAGGGGACGCGGATGTCCGCACGTGAGCCTTCTACGTATATTTTGCGCGAGCCGGGTAGCGTCTGAATGGCGTCCTCATCGACGCGGGCAGTGTCGGAAAGAAATTGCGGTGATGTCATATGTGCTCCAGGGCGAGACTTGGGTCAAGCCGGCGCACAGCGCAGGAGGGGGAAACCGGCATGGGCGTGTTTTCGTATCGCGCGGTTTCCGCTTGATCCCTACGCCGGTACTAGCCGGATCAGGTTCGTCGGGATCCGTCGTGGCGCCCGCTTTGATGGCGAACGCAGGACGATCTCAGCCGGTTCCACCGGCACCCCGTCAAGCTGTCGTCTAGAGTCTAGCAAGGTATCGCCCGAATGAAATCCCCCTGTGCGATGCGTGCGACGGACGAGACGTCAAACCCTTGTTTGCATGCTAATGTTCAGGGGAAGCCACCAAAGGAGAGCTGAACATGAAAGTTGGATTTATTGGTCTGGGAGCCATGGGGCGTGGCATGGCGCAGCAGTTACTCGAGGCAGAGCATGATGTGACGGTGTGGAACCGTTCCCCGGAGGCTGCCGAGGCGCTCGCCGAGCAGGGCGCCAAGATCGCCAAGAAACCGGCCGACGCGGCGCGGTGTGAGGTGCTGGTGAGCATGCTGGCGGACGATCAGGCAGCGCATCAGGTGCTGGTCGAAAGCAAGGCCATCGAGGCGATGAAAAAGGGCAGCGTTCACGTCAACATGGCTACGGTGTCGGTGGCTTTCGCGCGCGGTATGGCGGCGCTTCACGAGCGCCTAGGCGTGGGCTATGTTGCCGCGCCGGTGCTGGGTCGGCCGGATGTGGCGGCGTCGGGTAAGCTTAATATCATCGCCGCCGGTGAACCGTCCCAAATCGAGCGGGTCAGACCCGTGCTAGACGCCATGGGGCAAGCCGTATGGCCTTTGGGAGCATCACCCGAGCGTGCCAACGTGGCTAAAATAGCCGCCAATTTCATGCTTGCCAGTGCCATCGAATCGATGGCCGAGGCCTCGACACTGACCCGCGCGTACGGCATCGAGGCCAGCGATTTCCTCGATATCGTCACCAACACGCTGTTTGCCTCGCCGGCCTATCAGGGCTACGGCAAGATGATCGCCGAGGCACGCTTCGAGCCCGCCGGGTTCACGATGCGGCTTGGCCACAAGGATGTCGGGCTGGCCTTGAGTGCGGGTGATGAGCAAAACGTCGCCTTGCCATTGGGCAGTGCGGTGCGCGATCGGCTGCTCGACGCCTTGGCCAACGGCGATGGCGAAAAGGACTGGTCGGGGCTCGCCGAGGTCGCCGCGCGCCAGGCGCATCTAGATAAGCGCTAGACCGTGTTCATGGCGTCAGGCGGTACAGCCCGGTATCACCGTCGTCGGCGGTGAAATATAACGCTCCGTTGTGGTAGGCGACGCCAGCGGGGCGTGCCCAGCGCTCGCCGTTCTCAGCCTGAAAGCCGCTGACCAGGTCGATCACTTCGCCTTGGTGACCGCCGTCCGTGAGTCGAATGCCGACGATCTTGGGCGGTCGGCGAGAGGCACGGCCGCCGGACGCTTGCGTAGCCCAGCTGCCATGGATGGCGGTGACCATATCCACTTGCCAGGGGTTGTCATCAGGCAGGAAGGTCAGGCCGATGGGGGCGCTACGAGCGGCGAAAGTGGTCACCGGTGGTGTAAGCGTGTCACGCCCGGCAGGTGGTGCCGAATCGATGCATTCGTCGCGCTGCCACTCGCCTTCATTCCATTGATACCACGGCATGCCATAAAAGCTCTCGGCCTCGGCGCGCACCAGCAGTTCAGGTGGCGCCTCGTACCCCCAATGGTCGGGGCCATTGTTGTTGAGATATAGCGTTCCCTCGGGGCTCCAGGCCATGCCGATGGGGTTGCGCAGCCCGCTGACGTAGGGTGTCCATTCAGGTGTCTCATGCGTGGGATCGAGGGCCATCACGCCGCCGCGCCGGTCCTCGAACGCAACGTCTTCGGAGATGCGTTGCGCCGAGCAGTTGCCTTGAAGGCCGAGCGCGACATAAAGCCTGCCATCGGGGCCAACAGATAACGAACGCGAGGCGTGGCCGCTGCCGCCGGGCAAGTCGGCGACGCCCTCGAAATCCGTCTCCGTGACGTCCTGTCCCGGCGTATACCTCGTGCGATAGAGTTGGTCAGTGGTCGCTACGTACAAGTAGCCTTCGTGGACCACGGCACTATGCGGGTAACCGGACAGCGGGATTTCCGCATCGACACGATCATAGGGCGGTTGCAGGCGATACAGGCGCCCCGCCTGGGAGCCGATGAACATCTCGTCCTCAGGACCAAAGCTGATCAGTCGGGGCGCGCGTAGCGCGACCTGCTTATCGAGCGTGGCACCGTCGGGGACATTGGCCCGTTCCGCGTTGCCGGCAACCTCCACTGGCGTTAGTGCTTGGGCCTGACCGGAGGCGATCATCATGGCGCCCAACCACAGGCCGGCAAGCGCCGGCGCGCTTCGCCTCAGTGCATGGGTAGTGTGGCGAACGATCATGCACGACTCCTCGAGAAATTCTCTGGAGAAGTGTAGACAACAATCAGCGATGCGCCCGGGACTCAGTAGATGCGAAAGCGTTTGAAGTCGGGATGCTTGGCAGCTTGTTGCGGGGTCTTGCGGAAGCGTTTGTATTCCCACTGGTACTGGGCGGGATCCAGGGCGATGGCGTGTTCCACGCTGGCGTTAACGCCAGTGGCGGAGTGTGCCTCATCACTGGCATAGACGCGTTCATCGGCGGCGAGAAAGTGGATCACGAAGCCCTCGCCGTTGGAGAGACGCCGCGCCACGCCAGTGACGACACGCGCCTCGGTGCGCGCCACGAGCTTGGGCAGTAAGGTGGCGGTATAGGCTGGACGCTGGAAGAAATCGGCAAAGACGCCACTACCCCAGCTCGGCTCCTGGTCGGGGAGAATCCCTACCGCCTCGCAGCGCTTGAGTGCCTTGAGCAGCGAGGCGACACCGCGTGGATTGGTGGGGACTAATTGGGCCCCCATGCGTTCG
This sequence comes from Chromohalobacter canadensis, assembly GCF_029544075.1. Classification (GTDB taxonomy): domain Bacteria; phylum Pseudomonadota; class Gammaproteobacteria; order Pseudomonadales; family Halomonadaceae; genus Chromohalobacter; species Chromohalobacter canadensis_A. The sequence continues at coordinate 92,270 of NZ_JAJQJH010000006.1, forward strand.
CGGCCATGCCGGATCACCGGATCGAGAGCATCAATCTTGGGAGGCTCGTACATGGCGGTAAATGGGAAGTGGCTGGAAAGCCAGAAGTTGAGCACTTCCCAGTTGCCGTAATGCGGTGCCAGCACGATGACGCCACGCCCCTGGGCGCGGGCGTCATCGAGCAGTTCGCGGCCATGCACGGCGCGGATCGAGGCCTCGACGCGCTCCGGAGCGGCCATCCAGGCAAAGCCCAGCTCGAGCATGGTTGCCGAAGAGTGCGTCAGGCTGTCCCGTGTCAGGCGTCGTTGCTGGCGTGCCGGCATGTCCGGATAGACGTGTCTGAGATTGATGCGTGTCACGTCGCGTTCGCGGCGGCTGAAGGTAAGAATCAGCGGGCCGATCAGGCGGGCCAGCTGCCACAGCCGGTGCGGTGTCAAGCGTGCCAGGGTGCGCCACAGCAGGGCGATGGCGCGTGCGCGTAAAGGAGAAGAGACATCTTCGGACATCGAACTCATGGCATCATAGTTTAGGCGGACGATAGGCCTGTATTATACAGATCGCGCGGCGTATGCCCGCCCCGCGGGCATACGATGTCATCTTGTCAGCGGCGCCTTGGTCGGGAAATCTCAATCAGATTGCCATCCGGGTCGCGTACGTGAAGCGTTTCGGCAGCGTGATGTTCACCCGGCCCTTTGTCTAGAGGCACTCCAAGCGCTTCCAGGTGTGCTTTTACTTCTGCCAGGGATAGAGAGCTGCGAAAGCCCATGGTCTGATTGCCTGGCATGGCGGGTTGCGTTTTGTCGGCTGTGGCCTGGACGGCGTATAGGCGCAAGGCGAAATCGTCCAGATAGAGATCGGTGCGTGTCGCATCGTGGTAGCGTGCCTCGAGTCCCAGTACGCGTGTGTAGAAATCGATGCTGCGCTCGAGGTCGGTGACGTTTACCACCAGATGGTCGATAGCATTGAGCATGGCGGATTGTCCAAAAAAGTGGCGGTCGGCCCCCCAGGGGGAAGGACATCATGCACGCTCGAGGCGGTCTGCATCCAGTCGAAAGATGCGCGAGCGTGTGTCACGAGGATGTTTGCCGGTAATGCTCGCCGCCGGGCAGATCAATCTACGAGGCCATGCGAGGCTCAATGACAGAACGAACAACATCACTGGCCGTTACGCCAGCATGCCCCCTGTGTGCCGCGTCGCACAGCGTACCCTCGCTGGGCGCGCCGCCACGCACCTATTATCGCTGCCCGGTGTGCGCCTTGATCTTCGTCGCCCCCGAAGAGCGCCCTACGGCCGAAGAAGAGCGTGCGGTCTACGATCTTCACGAGAATTCACCCGACGACCCAGGTTATCGCCGCTTTTTGGCACGCTTGTGGGATCCCTTGCGAGCGCGTCTGCCGCCTGCCTCGCAAGGGCTCGATTTCGGATGTGGGCCGGGACCGACGTTGTCGTTGATGATGGAAGAGGCCGGGCATCGCATGATGGTCTTTGATCCTTTCTATGCGCCGTATCCCGAACGCCTGGCACGGAATTACGACGTCATCACCGCCAGTGAAGTGGTGGAGCATCTGCATGCACCAGGGCAGGTATTGGCCGAATTGATCGCGCGGCTACGTCATGGAGGCTGGCTGGGCATCATGACCCAGCGCAGCGATGGCGTCACCGACCTCACCCGCTGGCGTTACATGCGTGATTCGACGCATGTCTGCTTCTTCGCCAAGCGCAGTTTTGACTACCTCGCCGAACAATACGGGCTGACGGTGACGTTTCCGCGTAACGATGTGGCACTGATGCAGCGCCCGTGACGATCAGCGTCAAGCGTAATTCTGATTGTCGCGGGGCTGGAAGGTTTCGTTTACGAAAAAAACATCCGTAATTAAAGTATAAAAGTATATTTTTGGGCTTGTAGGCTCCAGAAGGAGGTTTGCGCTTGATGCTGTTCTAAGCGCTTTAAGGAGGAAAAACGACTGCATCGTGACTTTTATTGGCATATAGATTTCGGCTATAGGGGCGATTGCCAAATCTATTATTGCGTTTATTGTTAGCTTGCTATATATTTTACTCAACGTTCGCAAGCGAACATGAACACGCAAGGAGATCCATCATGCAAGTACGTACCCTTATTGCCGCCGTCGCACTCGCCGCTCTGCCGGTTGCCGCTCAAGCTAGCATTGCCTCCGCTGAAGCGCTGCACGTTAATCATGAGTCGCTGCAGGCCAACCAGGGTGCCGATCAGGCATCCGTGAGCTTCCAGCAGCTCGATACCTCAGGCGCCGACAGCGTGGGCATCGCCAAGGCACGGCACTACATTTCAGTGCATAACACCAAGCAGACCGACCTGCCCAGCGATACACAGGAGCAGCAGCAGATCGGTCATCGCGCGGATTGGTAAGGTGCTGATTGACGGTGTCGCCAAGGCGCCGTCTGAACGGATATGCAAGAGCCACCCACCTTTCGAGGCGGGTGGCTTTTTATTGTGTTGGTGGTAGGGAGATTCAAGCGTCGGGCTGGTACTTGTACCCGACGCTGTAGACGGAGTGGATGATGTCGCGCTCGGGGTAGGCGTCGGCAATCTTGCGGCGCAGCTTTTTGACGTGGCTGTCCACGGTGCGCTCGGAGACGATGCGATGGTCGCGATACATATGATCCATCAGTTGGTCGCGGGAGAAGATCCGTCCCGGGGCGTGCATCATGACCTTGAGCAACTGAAATTCGACGGCGGTCAGGCCGAGGTCGTGTCCTTGGGCCAGCGCGCGCCAGCCGTCTTCATCGAGGTGCAGGGGTGGGGCGCCGGTCGCTTCCTCGTGGCGTGGTTGCAGGCGGCGGAGCACGGCCTTGACCCGCGCCACGACCTCGCGCGGACTGAATGGCTTGCAGATGTAGTCGTCGGCGCCCAGCTCCAGGCCGAGTAGCCGATCGATCTCCTCGACCCGGGCGGTCAACATGATTACGGGCAGCGAGGGGTAATCGTCGTTGATGTGTCGGCACAGCGTCATGCCGTCGGTGCCGGGCAGCATCAAGTCGAGCAGTATCAGGGCGGGGGCGGCATGGTGCGCGAGCCAGGGCATGACCTCGTTACCATGTGCCAGGTGATGCGTGGCGTAACCGCTTTGCTGGAGGTAGTCGGCGACCAGGCGCGCGATCTTGGGTTCGTCTTCGACGATCAGGATGGTGTCGTTCATGACTGTCTCCAGGCTTGGCTCATGGCGTGTCGTGATCGAGGACATCATCGCCGTGACGTACCGGAAAGGTCAGTGTCCAGCGAAGCCCACCAAGCGGCGACGCCGAGGGGGTCAGCGTACCGCCATGCGCCGTGACCAACGCATTGGCGATCGCCAGACCCAGGCCGCTGCCGCCGCTGCGACGGTTGCGCGAGCCCTCGACACGGTACAGGCGCTCGGTCAGGCGCGGTAGTAAGTCTTCGGTGACGCCGGGGGCGCTGTCTTCCCAGGTCAGGCGCAGGTGATCGGGATGACGCTCGAGACGTATGCGTAGCTGGCCCGGGGCGTCGGTGTAGGCGCAGGTGTTGCTCAGCAGGTTATTCCACAATTGACGCAGCCGCTGTGGGTCGCCGCGAATCGGCGCCGGGACGGTGCCGATCTCTGCATCGAGCGTGATTCCACGTGCATTCAACCAGCCGCGTGCCTCGTCGAGTCGTGCCCCTAGCGTATCTGCCAGGTCATGCGGAGCCAGGTAGATATCCAGAGCACCCGCGTCACTCTGGGCGAGTAGGCGTAGATCGTCGACCAGACGTTCGAGCTGGGTCACTTCCTGGGCAAGCGAGGCGAGTGTCTCTTCGCCAAGCGGGCGCACGCCATCCTCGATCGCCTCGATTTCGCCGCGTAGGACTGCCATTGGCGTGCGCAATTCATGAGCGATATCGGCGACCCACTGCTGGCGGTTACGACGATTGGCGTCCAGTGTCTCGGCGAGCACGTTGAAGTCGGCGGACAGGCGGGAAAGCTCGTCGTGGCCGCGTTCGGGAAGCCGCACGGCGAAGTCGCCCTGGGTCATACGACGGGTAGCTGCGGTCATATCGCGGGCACGCCTCCCTAGCCACCAGGCTAGGCCCGCAGCGAGCAGCAGCGAGGCCACCGACAGAGAAGCGACGATGATCGTCATGTTGCGCAACTGACGCTGCAGGAAGATGCGATCCATGCGCGCCATCAGCTGCGCAGGGGGGAGATAGCCGAGACGGCCGACGACCTCACCTTGATGCTCGATGTCGATGAAGCGGGGCTGCGGAGGAGGTTCTGCATCGGAAGGTGGTTTGCCGGGTGGCAGTGGGCGGCCGATGATGGCTTCGCCCTCGGCATCGAGTACCACGAAATCCCGCGCGTCGCTCAATTCGCGGTCGATGCCGCTGGGCGGTTGGCGTTCGCCTGGCCAGAGCTGGTTACGTACCAGGCGGTGCCAGGCGCGTGGATCGTCGCGCAGCCAATGCCAGTTGCCATGTTCCTGCCAACGTTCGGCGAGCGCGGTGGCCAGGGTGTCGGCACGATTGGCTTGGGTGCGCTCCAAGTAGTCGATGAAGCCTTGGTCGAGACTGCGGGCGATGAGCAGGAAGCTCATGCCGCCGATCAATACGTTGGTCAGCAGGATGGCGGCGAACAGTTTGAGGCTGATGCGCGCGATGCGGGGACGCTTGAAACGCAGCCAGTGTTTCATGGGACGACTCTCGAGGAACGAAACGGCCGTGGCGCGGGCGCATGACCTGATGGTAAGAGCATCATGCTGGACGCCGGCGCAAGAAACCGTCACGCAATGTGCAAGTAGTGTGCATCACACGGCCCGGTACCGAGGTGTCAGTCCGGGTGCGAGATCGTGCGGCCACGCCAGGTGAAGGTCACGGGCCACAGATGTTGGTCGCCGCTCGTGAATTGGGCCCACAGCTCGGCATAGGGGTGTCCCGTCTCGGGATGCGGCGTCTCCGGTAGCAACTCGGCGAGTGGCCGTAGCACGAAGGCATGCTTAAGAATCTCGTCACGCGGGAGATCGACGCCTTCGATATGGCCGCATTGATCGCCCACCGTGAGCAGATCGATATCCAGGGTGCGTGGACTGAACTTGGGACTGCCTGGCAGGCGCCCGTTGTTGGCCTCGACTTGCTTGCACCAAGCTTGCAGCTCGCCGACCGAGAGGGAGGAATGGAACGCGGCGACGAGGTTATAAAAATTACGCCCGTCCTCGAAGCCGACCGGTTCACTTTCGAAGATACGCGACACCCGCACATCCCCGAAGGTGTCGGCGAGAGCGTCGAGACAGGCGAGAACGTGTCGCTCGCGATCGATATTGCTACCGATGCTGACAGTGATCTGTGTCATGCCTGGCCCCGCGTGATGCGTACGCCTACGCTTGCGGCATTGGCGACCGCACCGGGCTTGCGAACGGTCAGGCGGAGCCAGGTGATGGCGAATTCCTGGCGCAAGGTATCGGCCAAGCGCTCGGCAAAGGTTTCGACCAGCGCGAATTGATGGGCCTCGGCGAATGCGCCGATACGCTCGCTAATGGCGGCGTAGTCGAGCGTCAGTTGGATATCGTCTCGCTGTGCGGCGGGGCGAATGTCGGTCGCCAGTTCGAGATCCAGCCGCAGCCGCTGGCGAAGGGTGCGCTCCCAGTCGTAAACACCGATGACGGTGTCCACTTCCAGTGCCTCGATCAGCACGTGATCCACGGCGTATCCTCATTAGGTCGGGTGTTCATGCGGCGAAGCTTGGCCAGCGCCTCACGACATTGCAAACCTTAGATTGTACGTCATGGAAGTGGCAGAATCATGGGCGGGGCCTATGCATTGGTGTGCCCGCGCCACGAGGGAGTCCAACCCATGTCTCCAGTCTTGCCTGTCGCTGCCTTGGTGGTGGTCGGCTATTTGAGTGGCTCGCTGCTCGGTGCCGTCTGGGTGTGTCGTGCGCTGGGGCGGCGGGATCCGCGTTACGCAGGATCGCGCAACCCAGGGTTTTCGAATGTCTTGCGCGTGCATGGGGCGGTGCCCGCTGCCTTGACGCTGACGGTTGATGCGATCAAGGCGATGCCGGTGTTGTGGATAGCGCAGCGTGAGGCATTACCGCTATGGATACAGGGTGCAATAGGACTGTCGGTGCTGGTGGGACACAGCTATCCAGCGTGGCATCGTGGGCGCGGCGGTAAGGCCGTGGCCAGTGCTTTCGGCGTGCTGCTGATGATCGCGACGCCAGTGGCCTGGGTTTGCGCCCTGTGCTGGGCACTCTTGGCGTGGCGCTCGCGTACTGCCGCGGTGGCGTCGTTGGCCGCGGCGTTGATCGCCCCCCTGACCAGCTACTGGCTGGCGCGCGAGGCGACGCTAGTGGTGAGCGTCTTCTCGGCGTTGGTGCTGGTGCGCCATGCCTGGAATATTCGCCGCTTGGGGCAGGGCGATGAATCAGGGCTTTCGCGCGCCTCGCGCGAGGGTGACGTCAGGCCGCCGGAGGAGTGAGCGTTGCCAGTGGCCAGCGTGGCGTCGCCTGCATGGTTGCGTCGTCGCGCTCACCGGCAAGTAGGCGTTGTGCGCCGACGTAGGCGATCATCGCGCCGTTGTCGGTGCAAAAACGTCCACGCGGATAGAAAGCCTGCGCCTGGCGCTTGGCGGTTTCATGGTCGAGACGCTCGCGCAGGCGGTAGTTGGCGCTGACGCCGCCGGCCACGACGAGACGTTTGAGCCCCGTGGCATCGAGGGCTCGGCGGCATTTGATGACCAGCGTGTCGACGACGGCTTCCTCGAAGGCACGAGCGATATCGGCGCGATCCTGATCGCTGAGGGGGCCGGCTTCCTGGAGCTTTCTGGCGGTGGTCAAGGTATGTGTCTTGAGCCCGGAGAAGCTGAAGTCGAGCCCCGGGCGATCGGTCATGGGGCGCGGGAAACGAAACCGCTTGGGGTCGCCGTGCTCGGCGAGCTTGGCCACCTGTGGGCCACCGGGGTAGGGAAGGTCGAGCATCTTGGCGGCCTTGTCGAAGGCTTCGCCCGCGGCGTCGTCGACCGACTCGCCGAGCAGGCGATAGCATCCGAGTCCGTGTACTTCGACGAGCTGCGTGTGTCCGCCCGAGACCAGTAACGCCACGAATGGAAAGTCAGGAGGCGTATCCTCGAGCATCGGTGCCAGTAGGTGCCCCTCCATGTGGTGCACGCCGAGTACCGGGATGTCCCAGGCACGTGCCAGGCCATGCGCGGTGGAGGCGCCAACCATCAGTGCGCCGACCAGGCCGGGGCCTGCCGTGTAGGCGATGGCGTCGAGCTGGTCGCCGCGCAGTTCGGCGTCGCCGAGCACCTGGCGAATCAGCGGCAGCAATTTGCGAGTATGATCGCGCGAGGCAAGTTCCGGCACCACACCGCCGAATTCGGCATGCATCGCCATTTGGCTATGCAGCGCATCGGCGATCAGGCCGCGCTCGGTATCGTAGATGGCGACGCCGGTTTCGTCGCAGGAGGTCTCGATGCCCAATACCCGCATGTGTCGTCATTTCCCCGCTATCCCGTGAAGCCCGCTATTCTACGCTTTTCGCGGCGTGCGTGGCAGGGGCCGGGGTAAAGGCTTTGCAAAGCAATCTTACGGCGACTAGAATACTGTGTTCTGCAAGACTGGGTCGTGCACCCGTCATGCCGTTCGGCATTAGTTGAACCTTGGCTGACTAGGTGTGCGTTCAATCCGAACTCATCTTTCCTAAAGGTAGGTGATTGGTTAATGCCTTCTGTAAAAGTACGTGACAACGAGCCGTTCGACGTCGCACTGCGGCGTTTCAAACGTTCTTGCGAAAAAGGCGGCGTTCTCTCCGAAGTCCGTCGTCGTGAGACTTATGAAAAGCCCACCGCAGTGCGCAAGCGCAAGGCTGCTGCGGCGGTCAAGCGTCATGCCAAGAAGCTGCAGCGCGAGCGCAAGCGTTTCGAACGGCTGTATTGATTCCGTACTAGAAGTGGCTTCGGCCGCTTCTTAGAGGGACGCCAAGCGGCTGCCATCAGGTGGCCGCTTGTTTTTCCCACCCCGCTGTTTCCGCGATGCCTGGCTCCGTGATTTCCGCGATACAGACAACGTTTCGTCGAGCGCTTCCCCGCCATGGCTGGACAGATACCTCAACGCTTCATCGATGATTTGCTGGCTCGCACCGACGTGGTCGAGATCGTCGGCGAACGCGTTCAGCTCAAGAAGGCAGGTCGCAACTACTCAGGCCTTTGCCCCTTCCATCAGGAAAAGTCGCCATCGTTCACCGTGAGTGCCGAGAAGCAGTTCTATCACTGTTTCGGTTGCGGCGTGCACGGCAATGCGCTGCGCTTCTTGATGGAGTTCGACCACCTGCGCTTTCCCGAAGCGATCGAGCAGTTGGCGTCGCGTTTGGGACTGGACGTGCCTCGTGAAGGCGATGACGATCCGCGTGCCCAGCAGCGCGAGCAGCGTCGAGAAGAGGCAGTCAACCTGCTCGAGTTGTCGGCGAGCTTCTTCCGAGAACGCCTGGCAATGACGGAGGGCAGTGACGCACGTGATTATCTCGAGCGTCGCGGGTTGTCTGAGGATATCGTGCGCGAGTTCGGGATAGGCTTCGCCCCGGACCGCTGGGAGGCGCTCAAACGTCATTTGGGCGAGCGCGGCATCAGCGATGCGGTGCAGATCGAATACGGACTGCTGGTGCATCGCGAGGACTCTGGGCGTAGCTACGACCGCTTTCGCAACCGGGTGATGTTTCCGATCCGCGATTGGAAGGGGCGCACCATCGCGTTCGGTGGGCGCGTGCTCGGGGACGCCAAGCCCAAGTACTTGAACTCGCCCGAGACGCCGGTGTTTCACAAGGGGCGCGAGCTATACGGCCTCTACGAAGCGCGTCAGGCCAACTCGCGACTGGAGCGCATGCTGGTCGTCGAGGGTTACATGGATGTCGTGGCGTTGGCCCAATTCGGAATTCGCAACGCCTGCGCGACCCTGGGGACCTCGCTTAGCGAAGACCATCTGCAGCGTCTGTTTCGCCTGGTGGGCGAGGTGGTGTTTTGTTTCGACGGGGATCAGGCCGGGCGGCAGGCGGCACGACGCGCGCTGGAGACAGTGCTGCCGTCGATGATCGACGGGCGCCAGGTGCGCTTTCTGTTTCTCCCTGAAGGTGAGGATCCGGACACTCTGGTACGCCGTGAAGGCAGCGAGGCCTTCGAGAATCGGGTTTTGTGTGCCGCGCCGCTTTCGGAGTTTCTCTTCGACCAGGCGGCCGAGGGGCGTGATCTCAAGCATATTGAAGAGCGTGAGCGTTTCGTTACCACGGTATTACGTGCCTTGGAGCGTCTGCCTGAGGGCGTGTTGAAATCGCTGTTGTTGCGCGAACTCTCGCAGCGCACGGGCGTCGAACAAGCGAACTTTCAGGCATTGCTGGCGCGTGCCGATAAGACGCATGGCATCCAAGAGTCTGGTCTCGCTGAGGCGCAGGAGGGATCGCCTCCTGAGACGACGAGTCCGCGAGAGGGGGTGTCGGATAGCCGGCGTGGTGCTCTGAGTCTCGTCGGTCGCTTGCTGCATTTGTTGGTGCATGAGCCTGGCTTGGTGAGTCGTTTGCCTGAATCGCTCGATTGGTGCCCCGACGACGAGGGCGATGGTGCGCTGTGCCACGAAGTGGTGCGCTTGATCCGCGCGGGGGGCTATCGCAACGCCCAGGTCCTGCTGGCGCATTTTCATGGCACGCCTGAAGGTGAGCGACTCGCCTGGCTGGCGCGTCGGGAGCTATTGATGCCACGCGACGCACGCGGCGCCGAGGTGGAAGGTCTGGTCGACGGGTTGCGCCAACGCCATTCGCAGCGTTCGCCGCAGGAAGCCATTGATGCTTTGTTGGCGCGCGAGCGGCATGGAGAGCGTCTTTCCCGTGAAGAGCGGGCCCAGCTCATGACGTTACTGACGGAGTTGAAAGGCGGAGCTCGCCCAACATGACGGTCGTGGGAGAGATGCCTGCCGCGACGGGTTGAATTGGCGCAAAACGTCGCCATTTAATAGGCAATATCGAAAAGGGTAGCCGAACACACTAGCACACCTGGATGACAAGACAAATACGACACTGGCAGTAAAATGCCCTTAGCGGCTATACTGGCAGGCTTAGCAGCGTTTCGATCCGTGCGCTTCCAGGTGCTCCATTGTCGAGATAGGGTTTCTATGGCTGGAAATACGCAGCAGTCACGTCTGAAGGAGTTGATCGCCCAGGGTAAGGAACAAGGCTTCCTGACCTATGCGGAGGTCAATGACCACCTTCCCGAGGATATCGCCGATCCCGATCAGGTGGAAGACATCATCGCGATGATCAACGACATGGGTATCAGCGTCGTCGAGGAAGCACCTGACGAAGATACCCTGATGATGTCCGACCAATCTACCGATGAGTCGGCGGCGGAAGAAGCTGTCGCTGCCTTGGCGGCGGTAGAGAGCGACGTCGGGCGCACTACCGATCCCGTGCGCATGTATATGCGCGAGATGGGCACGGTGGGCTTGTTGACGCGCGAAGGCGAAATCGAGATCGCCAAGCGCATCGAAGAAGGTACCCGCGAGGTGATGTCCTCGCTGGCTTATCTGCCGGGTGCCGTGGACTCCGTCCTCGAGGCTTATGACGCCACCCAGGACGAGGAAGCGCCGGGGCGGCTTTCCGACTTGTTTTCGGGCTTCATCGATCCTGACGAAGGGATCCCGGGTGTGGCCGAGGCGGAAATTCCGGAGCCCGAGCCCGAGCAAAGTGCTGTGGACGGTGAGGCTCCCGAAGACGCTGACGATGCCGAGGAAGAAGAAACCGGCGGCGGCCCGGATCCCGAGGAAGCGAAAGCACGTTTCGAGCAGATTCGCGAACAGAACGAGCGTGCCAAGGCTGCGATCGACAAACACGGTCTGGGGTCGTCTGACGCGAATCAAGAGCAAGAGCGTCTTGCCGAGCTGTTCTCGCCGATCAAGCTGGTGCCCAAGCACTTCGAGCGTCTGGTGGGGCAGGTACGCATCAGCATCGAGCAGATCCGCAGTCAGGAAAAGGCCATCATGCAGGTCTTCGTGAAGCAGGCGAAGGTGCCGCGCAAGACCTTCATCGGCTCCTTTCCTGGCGCCGAATCCGACCTCGAATGGTTGGACCGTTTCCTGACCAAGCATGCCAAGTACGCCGAGCGCCTCGAGCCGTTCCGTGCCGATATTCTGCGTTCCCAGCGCAAGATCGGCTTCGAGGAAGAAATGGTGCGCCTGCCGGTCACGAACATCAAAGAGGTCAATCGTCGGTTGTCGATTGGCGAGGCCAAGGCGCGTCGTGCCAAGAAGGAAATGGTCGAAGCCAACCTGCGCCTGGTCATCTCGATCGCCAAGAAGTACACCAACCGCGGCTTGCAGTTCCTGGATCTCATTCAGGAAGGCAACATCGGGTTGATGAAGGCGGTGGACAAGTTCGAATACCGTCGTGGCTACAAGTTCTCGACGTATGCCACTTGGTGGATTCGCCAGGCGATCACGCGCTCCATCGCCGACCAGGCACGCACCATTCGTATTCCGGTGCACATGATCGAGACCATCAACAAGCTCAACCGCGTCTCGCGCCAGATGCTGCAGGAAATGGGCCGTGAGCCGACGCCGGAAGAGCTAGGCGAGCGCCTCGAGATGCCGGAGGACAAGGTTCGCAAGGTGCTCAAGATCGCCAAAGAGCCGATCTCCATGGAAACGCCGATCGGCGACGATGACGACTCGCATCTCGGTGATTTCATCGAGGATGGCACTATGCTGCTGCCGATCGACCTGGCCACTGGTGAGGGCCTGATCGAAGCAACCCGCAACGTGCTGGGCGGTTTGACGGCGCGCGAAGCCAAAGTGCTACGTATGCGCTTCGGGATCGATATGAACACCGACCACACACTGGAAGAGGTCGGCAAACAGTTCGACGTGACTCGTGAGCGTATCCGCCAGATCGAAGCCAAGGCGCTGCGCAAGCTACGTCATCCGTCGCGTTCCGAACCTTTGCGGACTTTCCTCGACGAGTGAGCGAGGCGAGATCCAAAAAACCCGCGAGTGAGCTCGCGGGTTTTTTTATACCTCATGTATGAAGGCGGTCGTTTCAGCCATGACGGCGGAAGCGTCGACGCACCAGTAGCAGCAGCTCGATGCAAGCAAAAAAGAGCAGCATGTATCCGGCAAGCTCGGTCACTTCCTCGGCGGCATCTTTGATGACGCGCTGATAGTGGTCGCCCAGCATGGCTTCCCAGAATTCCGAACGGCCGTAAAGCCGCGAGAACACATACGTTGTGAGGAAGCCGGCGGCGAACATCCCGAAGCCAAGGCTGTTGGAGATCGACTTGAACTCCTCGGCAAAGGCATGTCGATGGCGAATTACCACAAACAGTGCCGGCAGCACGATTAGGGTCACGATTACTTGCCAGGCGCCATCGAAGACGTAGTCGTCCAGCCAGGCGTCGTTTTCTCGAACGAAGGAGGCGAACAGGAACGCGCCGAGCAACAAGCTGACGTGAGGAATGGCGTCGGGATGGCGATATATGTAGACCATCAGCAATGAGCTGAGCAGCAGCAAAGCCGACTGCGTGAGCTCGGTCAATGACGACTCGGAGAACTGGCCGACACCGGACTGAGCGTCCAGCATGACCAGTTGCATGATGCCGGCGACGATCAAGATATAGCAAAGTGCGCGAAGGCAGATCGCCTTGAAGCCAAAAGTGGCTTCGGGAGGCAGGGGCGAATGCGTCATACGTAGTCTCTGGCGTGCGTCGAAGCGACGGTGATTAGGGCATCGATGAATGTTGAATATTAGCAGGGAAACGACTCTTAAGAAACACCGTTTCCGATCTTCAAGGTAGTCCTTTACAGAACCTGGGTAGAATCTCAGACTAACGGTATTGTCCTTCATTGCCGGAGAGCGGTCGCATGCAAGTAGAATTGCTGGAGGTTCGTCAGCACATGGCGCAATTTCCGCCCTTCGAGCAGCTATCTGATGACTTGCTCGATGAGCTGGCCGGTCAGGTCGAGGTTGGGTATTTTAAGGCCGAGACCGATATTTACCGCCACGGAGATGCAGTCGAGTATCTTCACTACATTCGTAGTGGCGCTATCGATCTTTATCGCCGCAATGGCGATCTTTACAACCGCCTCAGCGAAGGCGATATCTTCGGTCAGTTCGACTTGCTCAGGGATCGACGCGTACGTTTCCCGGCCCGAGCGATCGAAGATACGCTGATCTACTTCATTCCTCTTGCGGCGTTTCAACACTTGTGCGAGGCGGACGACAACTTCGCCGATTTCGTCGAAGTCGAACGTCCGCGCCTGGAGTCTACCGTCGACCAGCAGCGCAAAAGCCACGAGATGCTGGTGACGCGGGTACGTAAGCTGGCCACCCGGGCACCGGTGATGGTGGAAAGCGATGCCACGGTACAGGAAGCGGCGCAGCGCATGGGCGAGCACAATGCCTCCTCGGTGCTGGTGCTGGGGGCGCCGCAAACACCGGACGATTCTCATGCCTTCACTCATGAGGACGGGCAACTGCGCCGCATGGTCGGTATCCTCACCGATCATGACTTACGTAACCGTGTCCTGGCCGAGGGACGACCGACGAGCACCACGGTGGGTGAGTTGATCGACGAGCGCCCGATCACCATTCAGTCCGACGAGTCGGTGTATGAAGCGATGCTGCGCATGCTGCGCAACAATATTCATCACCTGCCTGTCCTGTATCGGCGGCGCCCGGTGGGCGTGTTGCATCTATCTGATATCGTGCGTTACGAGACCAATAGCAGCCTGTATCTCGTGGATAATATCTTTCGCCAACCCAATGTCGAAAGCCTGGCGCCCCTGAGGTTCGATGTGCGTGCAGCCTTCGTGCGCATGGTCAATGAGGACGATAACTCACAGATGGTCAGTAGTTCGTTGTCGAGCATCGGACGCTCGTTCACGCGGCGTTTGCTGGAGCTGGCCGAGGAGGAATTGGGGCCGCCACCGGTGCCGTATTGCTTCATGGCATTGGGGTCCATGGCGCGCAATGAGCAATCCATCGTCACCGACCAGGACAATGCCCTGGTGCTCGATGATAGCTTCGACCCCGAGCAGCACGACGCGTACTTCCTGACATTGGCACAACGCGTCAGCGATGGGTTGGCGGCATGTGGTTATAGCTATTGCAAGGGTGACGTCATGGCTACCAATTCGCGTTGGCGTCAGCCGTTATATGTGTGGCAGCAATATTTCCGCGACTGGATCGACGATCCTAGCCCCGAGCGCTTGCTGCACAGTTCCATCTTTTTCGATCTCGATAGTGTTTATGGAGACGAGGCGTTCGTCGAGCGTCTGCAAGACCTGGTCGCTGGACGCGCCTCTCAGCGTCCACGTTTTCTGGCCGCGATGGCACGTAATGCGTTGAACCGTACGCCTCCGCTCGGTTTTTTCCGTACTTTCGTGATGGAAAAAGACGGCGAACAGAACAACACGATTAATCTCAAGCGACGCGGCACGGCGCCTTTGGTCGACCTGATCCGTGTGCATGCCCTGGCCTGCGGCTCACGTGCGCAAAATTCCTTCGACCGTCTCGAGGATATCAACAAAACTCGCTTGCTCGCGGGCCACTCCGGGGAGCGTATTCGCTACGCCCTGGAATTTATCGCCATGGTGAGAATTCGTCACCAGGTCATCGATATCCAGGAAGAGCGTGAACCGGACAATAACATTGAGCCTGAAAACGTCTCGGATAACGAGCGCCACAACCTCAAGGACGCCTTTCAGGTTCTGAGCAATGCTCAGAAATTCCTGAAGTTCCGTTATCCCATGCCTTCACAAAAGCGCTGATATTTGAATGAAGCCACTGCTTTCACGCCGTCACCCTGAGCCGTCGAAATGGACGGATTATTTTATGGCGCGTCGCGAGCAGGCGCATGATACGGCATTGAAACGCTACTTCGATGTCGGTGTGCCCGCGCCGGAGACTCCAATCGGTGACGTGCCGATGTTGGCCATGGACATGGAAACCACTGGCCTCGATGAGCAGCGTCACGCCATTGTCAGCATCGGCGTGGTGCCTTTCGATCTACAGCGCATACGGCTCGCCGAGCGGCATCACTGGGTCGTGCGGCCGCCACGTCCCCTCAATGAGCGCTCGATCACCTTTCACCATATTACCCATAGCGAGATTGAGCAGGCCCCTGACCTTGATGATGTTCTCGATGAATTATTGGCCGCGATGGCCGGGCGCATCGTCGTGGTGCATTACCGTCATATCGAGCGCACCTTCCTGAACGCGGCCGTCAAGGCGAGACGTGGCGAGGGGATCCACTTCCCCGTGATCGATACCATGTCGCTGGAGGCGCGTCTGCACCGTCAGTCGTGGTGGGCACGTCTACGGCGCTGGCTGGGGCGTCCGCCAGCGTCGATTCGCCTGCCTGATAGCCGCACGCGCTATGGCTTGCCGCCCTATCAGGCACATCATGCCTTGATCGATGCCCTGGCGACTGCCGAATTGCTACAAGCCCAGATTGCTCATCGCTACAGTCCCGAGACGCCACTTCGCGAGGTATGGAACTAGGATCGACAGGTTAGAGATGTTTTAAACGAAGAAGGCGGCCCGTAGGCCGCCTTCTTCATATTGCAAATAGTAACGTCGCGTTACGCGCTGCGCGGTTCGCTCATCAAGCCTTTGATGATGGCGTAGCAAGCCGCCAGCAAGACCAGCGTGAAAGGTAGGCCCGTGGTAATGACCGCCGTTTGTAGTGCGGTGAGGCCACCTCCCAGCAGCAGGGCGATAGCGATTGCGCCTTCGATCAAGGCCCAGAAAACGCGCTGAGGCTTGGGTGCGTCGACCTTGCCGCCGGCAGTGATCGAGTCGATGACCAGCGAGCCCGAGTCCGAGGAGGTGATGAAGAAGACCATCACCAGCACGATGCCCACGAAAGAGGTGATCGCCGTCAGCGGTAGCTGGCCGAGCATGGTGAACAGTTGCAGCTCCAGTGCGGCGTCCTGCACTCCATTGTAACCATCGGAAACGACCTGATCGATGGCAGTGCCCCCGAAGGCGGTCATCCACAGGATCGATACCAGTGTCGGTACCAGCAGCACCGCGATCAGGAATTCACGGACGGTACGGCCACGGCTGACACGAGCGATAAACATCCCGACGAACGGAGACCAGGAAATCCACCAGGCCCAGTAGTAAGCCGTCCAGCCTTGCGTGAAGCCAGTATCCTCACGGCCGAAGGGGTTGGAGAGAGCGGGGAGATTCTTGACGTAACCGAGTAGGTTCTCGAAGAACCCTGTCGCAATGAGTAGCGTCGGCCCGACGAAGATCACGAAGAGTAGCAGCAGGAAGGCGAGAGCCATATTGAGCTGCGAAAGACGTTGCACGCCCTTGTCGACCCCGGCGAGTACCGAGCCCAGCGCCACCAGCGTAATACCTAGGATCAGTACCACCATGGTGACGTTGGTGTTGGGCGTATCGAACAGGTAGTGCAGTCCTGCAGAGGCCTGTGACGCACCCAGACCCAGCGAGGTTGCCAGACCGAAGAGTGTGGCAAAGACCGCCAGTATATCGATGATATGGCCGGGCCATCCCCAAACGCGCTCGCCCAGGATCGGGTAGAAGATCGAGCGCATGGTCAGTGGCAGGCCCTTGTTATAGGAAAACAGCGCCAGCGATAGGGCGACGATGGCATAGATCCCCCAGGGATGCAGGCCCCAATGGAAAATCGTTGCCGCCATGCCTAACTGTGCCGCCGCTTGCGCGTTGCCTTCGGCACCGCCCAGAGGGGCACCGCCGTCGCCTGCAAGCGAGGTCCCGAAGTGGGTAAGCGGCTCGGAGACGCCATAGAACATCAAGCCGATGCCCATCCCTGCTGCGAACAGCATGGCGAACCAGCCGGCATAGCTGAAATCCGGCGTGGCGTTGGCGCCGCCCAAGCGGACTTTGCTCAGTGGAGTGAAAATCAGTACGACGGCGAGTACCACGAAAATATTAGCGGCAAGAATGAAGAACCAGTCCAGGTTGCCCGTCAAGAACGAGAACATGGCATTGAAAACCGGTGCTACCTGGTTCTGAAATGCCAGCGTCACGATGACGAAAAACAAGATCACCAAGGAGGAGATCGTGAACACCTTGCCGTGTAGGTCGAAGTCGATACCGAACTTCGTGGAGGTGATGTTGTCCTGACCTATTACATAATCAGTATCGATCAGGTTTGCCGGCCCCTCCGGAGCCGGAATACCCTCTGAGCCTTCATTTGGCTCATTGGCAGTATCGTCCTGCGAACGTTTGTCCATGAGAATTCTCCGTCTCAGGTAAGCGTCGATTGCGTCATTGACGCGAGATATGCCTTATCGGCAGTTAGCGCATTGTACTTAAGAAGTCTGCATAGTTGAGTCGTTTTTGCCATTAAGACCTTAAACTTTTCGCGGTGCGTTTCGCAAAAGCGTCTCACGTGTGTGAGCGAATTCCAGATTCGCCGCTGCGTGCCGCTTCCTCGACGATCCAGTCGTGCACGGCGCGCACCCGGCGGTCGTCCAGCGCCCCCGGATGATAGACCAAACCATAGCGCTTGCCGGTGGCCACGGTGCCAGTGAAGGGCGCGATCAGTGCGCCAGTGTCGAGCTCATCGGTAATCAGCGTACGCCGTGCAATCGCCACGCCCATGCCGGCGATGGCTGCCTCCACGGTCAAGTGATTGCGATTGAAGGTGTAGCCACGTCGCACGTTGACCGACTCGTCGCCCAGCGCATGCAGATAGTGCTCCCATTCGGCGTAATCGTGACTGCCGCGCCACGCGGTAACGTCATGCAGCAGTGGGTAGTAGCCCAGATCCTCCGGGCGCACCAGTGGCGGGCGCCGGCGGAGTAACTGCGGCGAGCAGACCGCGAAGATCTCTTCATCCATCAGTGGCGTGATTTGGAAGCCGGCGTAGCGCCCATCGTTGAGGTCGATGGCCAGCTCGAACTCGCCTTCACGCAGCGACAGGTTGCTGTCCTCGGAAGCGACATGCAACTCGATGTCGGGAAAGCGTGCCTGCAAGCGCGTCAGTCGTGGCATCAGCCACTTGGCGAGAAAAGAGGGTACACAACGCAAGCGCAGCACGCCGCTCATGACCCCCGTACGCAGGCGACGCACCTCCATCCCCACTGCATCGTAGGCCTGATCGACCACCGTAGCCAGGCGTTGGCCCTCATCGGTGAGTTCCAAGCGTCGTGGTAGGCGCCGGAAGAGCTTGAAGCCCAGCCGTGCCTCGAGCTGCTTGATCTGCTGGCTGACCGCGCCAGTGGTGACGTGTAGTTCTTCGGCGGCCCGGGTGAATGAAAGGTGTCGCGCGCTGATCGCGAAGACCTTGAGCCAGGCGTGGGTTTGGGCGTGCAGAGTACGGCTCATGATTTAGCCATTCTAAAGCTTGATCGAATTATTCTCCGTTGCCCGGCATCCAGGCTGGCTTCAAGCTAAAGTTAAATCGAGCTGCTAACAAGTTCGTTTAGTAATTTTGATACATAAAGACTGTTCGAGGTGTCACGCATGGCAATCAGTGTGTTCGATCTATTTAAAGTGGGAATTGGACCGTCCAGTTCGCATACGGTCGGCCCCATGCGTGCGGCCTGCGACTTCATCGATGCGCTGCGCTCGCATGATTGGCTGACACGCGTCACGCGCATCGAAGTGCACTTGCATGGCTCGCTGTGTGCCACTGGCAAAGGGCATGGCACTGATCAGGCGGTGGTTATGGGGCTCATGGGCGAACGTCCCGACACCATCGACCCCGAGATCATGCCCGCCTGTATGGAGGAGCTACGTGAATCGCAGACCTTGCTGCTGGCTGGCCAACATCCTATCTCGTTTCCCTGGGAACGCGACATGCAATGGCATGAAGAGCCACTTGCCTATCATCCCAATGCGTTGCGCCTCATCGCCCATGCCCACGGCGAAGAGCTGTATCGCAATACCTATTACTCCGTGGGCGGCGGCTTCGTTGTCGACGAGTCGCAGGCCGCCAGCGGTGCGCTGGATACCGATACCACCATGCTGCCGTTTGATTTCGCCACGGCGGAGGAGCTACTCCTGCTGTGCCGCACGCATGGGCTACGCATCAGCGAGTTGATGCTCGAAAACGAGAAGGCCTGGCGCGATGAAGCAAACGTTCGCGACGAGCTATGGCGTATCTGGGAGGCGATGAAGGCCTGCGTTGACAACGGCTTGCTCCATGATGGCGTGTTGCCCGGTGGACTCAATGTCAAACGCCGGGCCAGCACACTGCATCGGCGCTTGCAGGCAGCCAGCGACAATACCAGCGTGATCGCCTCGACCTTTTCGGCCATGGATTGGGTCAATGTCTTTGCCCTGGCCGTCAATGAGGAAAACGCCGCCGGTGGGCGCATGGTGACCGCGCCGACTAACGGTGCAGCGGGTATCGTCCCAGCGGTATTGCACTATTACATGCAGTTTCAGCCCGACGCCTGCCAACGCGATGTCGTTGACTTCCTGCTGACGGCGGGCGCCATCGGCATTCTGTGCAAGAAGAATGCCTCGATTTCCGGCGCCGAGGTCGGTTGCCAGGGAGAGGTCGGGTCGGCCTGTGCGATGGCCGCCGCCGGGCTCGCCGAGGTGATGGGGGGGACGCCAGCACAGGTTGAGAACGCCGCCGAGATCGGCCTCGAGCACAACTTGGGATTGACCTGCGATCCCATCGGCGGCCTGGTACAGGTGCCGTGCATCGAGCGTAATGCCATCGCCTCGGTGAAAGCGATCAATGCCGCGCAGATGGCGCTGGGGGGCGACGGAGAGCATTTCGTATCCCTCGATCGCGTCATTCGTACCATGCGTGATACCGGCGCCGACATGCAGGATAAGTACAAGGAAACCTCACGCGGTGGCCTGGCGGTGAACGCCATCGAATGCTGACGCAGAATCGTTCGATCAACCCTTTGGACGCCCGCGTGGCGTCCTTTTTTGATTCGAGATCGCACCGCGTGGTCTTCTATGGTTTTATTTCGTGGGAAGATAGTGCGCCTGGGGTGACCGGGATAGGCTCGGTGCCCTGCCCAAGACTCCCGACGAGATCAGACAAGAAGGCCGCTCATGAGCGAAAACGATAGCTGTATCATCCGCCATTTACGGCATTATGCGGATCTCAGCGACAGTGACGAAGCCCTGTTGGACTCGCTCGAACGCGAGCCGCGCGAGGTCGAGCGCGGGGAGGCTCTATGGCAAACCGACGATCCGGCGGGGCGCTTCTGCACGCTTTCGAAGGGCTGGGCGTATTCCTTCCGCGACATGGAAGACGGCTCGCGCCAGATTTTGGAAATCTACCTGCCGGGGGATATCATCGGCCTGCGTGAATTCGCCTTTCAAGAGCGTCTGGCCGGGGTAATGATGATTGACGATGGCGTCGTCTGCGATTTTCCTCATCGCCGTTTACTCGAAGTGTTTCGAGAGTCCTTTACTCTATCGATGATTTTCTTCGCCTTATCCTCGCAACAGCAAGCCCTACTGACCGAACGTCTGGTCAATCTGGCGCGGCGCAGTGCACGTCAAAAAGTGGCGCATCTGATCTACGAGATGTACCTGCGCCTGCAGCGTACTATGCCTTACGCTACGCGGCGTTTCCGTCTACCGCTGTCGCAGCAGCAATTGGGCGACGCGCTGGGCCTCACCTCGGTGCATATCAGCCGGACGTTGAGCGGGTTCCGCGAGGATGGACTGTTGATCCGTGAGCGCCAGTGGGTCGAACTGCTCGATCCCGATGCTGTAGCCAGCGAGGCCGAATTCGCTGGGCGGTATCTGCGTGATGGGCTGGGGCCAATCTCGGGAGAATGAGCCGCGAGGCCGTCGCAAGGGGGGCGAGTCAGGCTTGTAGCGTATTCGGCAAATGTGTGACCAGAAAGTCGACGAACTGACGCACCTTGGGTGAGAGGTGTCGGTGGCGCGGATAGATTGCCCACACCGCAGTGTCGGTGAACTGATAGGCATCGAGTACCGACACTAGCCGCCCCTGCGCCAAGTGCGGCGCCACGTAGTAGTCTGGCAGTTGCGCCAGCCCTAGGCCCTTCAATACCGCATCGAGCAGTGCCGGCCCTGAATTGGCACGCCAGCGGCCCTCGATACGTATTTCCCGGCGCTGGCCGTTGACCTCGAACAGCCAACTATCGCGAGAGCCGCGCAGGCAGTTGTGATGAGACAGCTCGGCCAACGAATGTGGCGGTGCGGCGCGCTCGAAGTATTCCCGCGCGCCGACGACGTATTCGCGACGCTCGCACAACCGCCGCGCGATCAGGCTCGAGTCACGCAGAACGCCCATACGGATGGCAACGTCGAAGCCTTCCTCGATCAACTCGACCTGGCGGTTGGTGAAGTGCATGTCGACTTCGAGCTGCGGGTGCAAGCACTGGAAATCGTTGACCAGCGGGGCGATGTAGCGCTCGCCGAACGTGGTGGCACAGGTCAGCCGCAATGTGCCCTTGGGACGCGATTGGAAGTCGACGATGGCTTCCTCGGCCTCGCGAAAGCCATCGAACAAGTGGCGGCAATGCCGGTAGTAGAGAGAGCCTGCGTCCGTGAGTCGCGTCTGGCGCGTGGTGCGATACAAAAGCGTCGTGCCGAGCTGACTCTCGAGCTGCCCAATCGAGCGGCTCACGTGTGAGGTGGAAACTTTCAGATGCCGCGCAGCGGCGGAAAACGTACCCAAGCGGGCGACTTCGATGAAAGCTTCGATGCGATCCCAGCGCTGCATTGTTGCTCCACGGCAATAATGTTGTGACGTCGTAAGCATTTATCCAAGCGTGCCAACTGCCTAGACTGGTGGGGTTAACCACGCGCGCCTAGACTGCCTATGCTGGCGCATCGGGCGCCGCCACGATCGACGAAGGAGAATGCCTGATGAAATCACGCGCCGCCATCGCTTGGGAAGCCGGCAAGCCGCTGGAGATTGCCGAGATCGACGTTGAAGGCCCCAAGGCCGGCGAGGTCATGGTGCAGATCAAGGCGACCAGCGTCTGCCATACCGACGCCTTCACCCTCTCCGGGGCCGATCCGGAAGGCAACTTTCCAGCGGTGCTGGGCCACGAAGGGGCAGGCGTCGTTCAGGAAGTCGGTGAGGGCGTCACTAGCCTCAAGCCTGGCGATCACGTCATTCCGCTGTATACCGCCGAGTGTGGCCAGTGCAAGTTCTGCCTCTCGGGCAAGACCAACCTGTGCAGCTCGGTTCGCGCGACACAGGGCAAAGGCGTGATGCCCGATGGCACCTCGCGCTTTTCCAAAAACGGCCAAGCGCTGCATCATTACATGGGTTGCTCGACGTTCAGCGAATATACCGTGCTGCCGGAAGTCTCGCTGGCCAAGGTCTCGCCCGAGGCGCCGTTGGACAAGATCTGCCTGCTGGGTTGCGGTGTCACCACGGGCATCGGCGCGGTGATGAATACCGCCAAGGTCGAGCCGGGTGCCACTGTTGCCGTGTTCGGGCTCGGTGCCATCGGCCTGGCCGTCATCCAGGGCGCGCAGATGGCCAAGGCGAGCCGGATCATCGCCATCGACGTCAATCCCGATAAGTTCGACCTGGCACGTCAGTTCGGGGCGACGGAATTCGTCAATCCCAAGGACTACAGCGATCCGATCCAGCAGGTCATCGTCGACCTGACCGATGGCGGCGTCGATTACTCTTTTGAGTGCATCGGCAACGTCAACGTCATGCGCTCGGCGCTGGAGTGCTGCCACAAGGGCTGGGGTGAGTCGATCATCATCGGCGTGGCCGGGGCCGGCGAGGAAATCTCCACAAGGCCGTTCCAACTGGTCACCGGGCGCGTCTGGAAGGGTTCCGCCTTCGGTGGCGTCAAGGGCCGCAGCGAACTGCCGGGCTACGTCGACGACTACATGAACGGCAAGCTCAAGATCGATGAGTTCGTCACCCAAGATATGGCGTTCGAGGAGATCAACGAAGCGTTCGAGTTGCTGCACGCCGGCAAGAGCATCCGTACCGTGCTGCACTATTGATTCGTCGCGCCCGGTACCGCGCGACAGGCGCTTGGTATGTGCCTGTGGTGATTCGTCGCGGCCGGGCGCGCCCCGACGTCGTTCCATCCGCCGGCGGCTCGATGCCGTCGGTTTCTTAGGGAGAGAACCATGACCATGTCCGAATCGCTGGAGCTGGTCTCCGCCACCAAGTCGTTCGGCGGTTGGCTGAAGCGCTACAAGCACCACTCACGTGCGCTCGACTGCGATATGATCTTCGCCATTTATCTGCCGCCTCAGGCGGAAACCGACAAGGTGCCATTGTTGTGGTGGCTCTCGGGACTGACCTGCAACGACGAAAACTTCATGCAAAAGGCGGGCGCGCAACGCGTGGCAGCTGAGCTTGGCATGGCCATTATTTGTCCAGATACCAGCCCTCGCGGCACCGATCTCCCCGGTGAGCACGATAGCTATGACTTCGGCTCCGGCGCGAGCTTCTACGTCAATGCTAATCAGGCGCCGTGGTCCAAGCACTATCGCATGTACGACTACGTTACCGAGGAGCTGCCTTCGGTGGCACGTCAGCATTTCCCGCTCAACGGGCGGGAAGCCATCAGTGGACATTCCATGGGCGGTCATGGCGCGCTGGTGCTGGCCTTGCGTCAACCTGGACGTTACGCCTCGGTCTCGGCATTCGCCCCGGTGGTCAATCCCATCGTCTCACCCTGGGGGCAGAAGGCCTTCACTGCTTATCTTGGCGAGGATCATGGCAAATGGACGCAATACGACGCCTGCGAACTGATTGCCAAGGGGGCCTCGCGCCAGCCTTTGTTCATCGATCAGGGCGAAGCGGATAACTTCCTCGACGAACAGCTCATGCCTGAGCGTATCGAAGCTACTTGTGAGAAGCATGATCATCCGCTGACACTCCGTCGTCAGCCGGGCTACGATCATAGCTACTTCTTCATCGCGACTTTCATCGAAGAGCACCTGCGCTACCACGCCAAGCATCTACAGCGAAAGCGTTAGATGCTGCGCCATCCATGCCCCGCCCAGATATACTGGCGCGGGGCATTTTTTTGAAAACACCAGAGGGATGTCGTTTTTGATAGCGTGAGACGACGCTTTTAGATACGTTGAGGGGGCGCCTTCTCGTCACACTCAAGGCGTTGGACCTGACTTCCTACAATGACAATACACCCCTGGTGAAGCACTACCAGTGGCTCCGAACGTGACCCGAGGAGAACCGCTGATGGCCATGACGAGCGATCGTCCCGCGCCGCCTACCGCCCCCGATGCGCCGCTGCGCGTGGGCTTCTTGTTGATGGATAATTTCACGTTGATCTCGTTGGCCTCGGCGGTGGAACCGCTGCGCATGGCCAACCAGCTCGCCGGGCGCGAACTCTACCAATGGACCACCTTGAGCGCGGACGGCGAGGCGGTACGTGCCAGCGATGGCCTGCTCATTACCCCCGACAACGGCATGCACGACCCCCTGGAACTCGATATGGTGTTCGTCTGCGGCGGCGTCGGCATCCAGCGCCATGTCACGCGCGAACATGTGCTGTGGCTGCAGACACAGGCGCGTCAGTCGCGACGCATAGGCGCGCTCTGTACCGGTAGTTGGGCGCTGGCCAAGGCGGGGTTGCTCGATGGCTACGAATGTAGCATTCACTGGGAATTCCAGGCCGCCGCGCAAGAAGCCTATCCGCGTGCCACCTTGACGACTCGATTGTTCTCGATCGATCGCGACCGTGCCACGGCGTCCGGCGGAACCGCTCCGCTGGATATGATGCTCACGCTGATCGCCCGCGATCATGGCCGCGAATTGTCGGCGGCGATCTCCGACATGTTTATTTGCGACCGCGTGCGCGGCGAGCAGGACCAGCAACGCATACCATTGCGACATGTGCTGGGCACCAGTCAACCCAAGCTGCTCGAGATCGTCGCGCTGATGGAAGCCAACCTGGAAGAGCCCATCGCCCTCGACGAACTGGCGCGCTACGTGGATGTCTCCCGGCGTCAGCTCGAGCGCTTATTCCAGAAATACCTGAGTTGCTCGCCGTCGCGTTACTATCTCAAGCTACGGTTGACCCGAGCCCGGCAACTGCTCAGGCAAACCTCAATGTCGATCATCGAAATCGCCTCGGTGTGCGGGTTCGTCTCTACGCCGCATTTTTCCAAGTGCTATCGGGAATACTTCGGCACGCCACCCCGCGACGAACGCGTGACGCGCATCAACAGTGCCAGCGTGACGCTGTCGCCCGCCACCCTGGCGGGAGGGCACGACGACGCCTACGTCGCGCCGCGTGCCTCCAGTGCGATGCAGGCTCTGGCCCAGGCGCAAGGCGAACCCACCTACGCGAGTGTGCGTTTGAGATAGCGTGCATCATCATCGCAATATTTGAACCCCAAGGAGGCCGCTCGATCATCGGGCGGCCTCCTTGCGTTAAGGCCGATGCCAAGGCGTGACGCATTTGGAATTTTCCTCGTCGCTTCCAAGCGTCGGCGGCCTGGGGGGCAGGGCTATGCTGGCCGCATAAAGCCAACCCCGGAGCGAGACTCATGAACGCGCAATCACTGCACGACGACGCCATCGTCATTGATGGCCTGATTATCGCCAAATGGGGCCGTGAACTCCTCGAGGACATGCGCCGGGGCGGTTTGACCGCCGCCAACTGCACCGTTTCGGTGTGGGAAGGGTTCCAGGCCACCGTCGACAACATCGTCAAGACCAATGCGCTTCTCGCGGCGTGCGACGACCTGGTGCGGCCCGTACATACCACCGCTGATATCACCCGCGCCAAGGAAGAAGGCAAGACCGGGATCATCTATGGCTTCCAGAATGCCCATGCCTTCGAGGATCAGATCGGTTACGTGGAGGTCTTCAAGCGCCTTGGCGTGGGTATCGTGCAGATGTGCTACAACACCCAGAATCTGGTCGGCACCGGCTGCTATGAGCGTGATGGCGGGTTGTCCGGGTTCGGCCGCGAAATCGTCGCCGAGATGAATCGCGTGGGTATGATGTGCGATCTCTCCCACGTTGGGGCCACGACCTCACAAGAAGTGATCCTCGAATCGCAAAAGCCGGTCTGCTACTCCCATTGCCTTCCGTCCGGCCTCAAGGAACACCCCCGTAACAAGTCCGACGAGGAGTTGCGCTTCATCGCCGAACATGGCGGTTTCGTCGGCGTGACCATGTTCACCCCCTTCTTGCGTGCCGGGGTCGATGCCACTGTCGACGATTACGTCGAAGCCATCGAATATGTGATGAACATCGTCGGCGAAGACGCCATCGGCATCGGTACCGACTTCACTCAGGGTCAGGATCAAGCCTTTTTCGAGTGGCTTACCCACGACAAGGGCTATGCCCGGCGCCTGACCAACTTCGGGACCATCATCAACCCTGAGGGCATTCGCACCATCGGCGAGTTCGGCAACCTGACCGAGGCGCTCTTGCGACGCGGCATGAGCGAGCGCCAGGTGCGCAAGATCATGGGTGAGAACTGGATGCGTGTTTTGAAAGAGGTATGGGGCGCCTGAGAGCAACACTTCTGCATATAAGGGGCGCCGAGGGAGGCCGAAGAGGAGGTCCGATTCCAGGGATGGAATCGGTAGCGTACAGGGATGTATCCACAGCGCCTCCTCCAGGCCTGCCGCCGTAAAGCCCCAGCCAGCAAAAGCGCCAAGACAACGATCTCGAGGAATACGACCGTGACCAAGATGGCTCCCGAATTGCCAATCGAAGTGGATAGCGAGACCGGCGTGTGGACCACCGATGCGCTCCCCATGCTTTACGTGCCGCGCCACTTCTTTATCAACAACCACCTGGCCGTCGAAGAAGCGCTGGGTGCCGCGGCTTATGCCGAGATCCTCTACCAGGCCGGCTACAAGAGCGCCTGGTACTGGTGCGAGAAAGAAGCCGAATGCCATGGCTTGGAAGGCGTGGAGGTCTTCGAACATTACATGAAGCGACTCTCGCAACGGGGCTGGGGGCGCTTCTTCACCGAGGCGTTCGATCTCGGCACGGGTAGCGCCCGCGTACGCCTGGAAGATAGCGCCTTCGTTTATCAGCTCGGCAAGGTCGGTCGCAAGGTCGAGTACATGTTTACCGGCTGGTTTGCCGGTGCGATGGATCAGATTCTCTCCGCGCAAGGCAGTGAATTGCGCACCGTCGCCGAGCAGACTCAAAGCGCCGCCGAGCCGGGTTGCGATGTCGGCCGCTTCCAGGTCTCGCCCCGCTCCCAATCCGCCGGCTGAGGTTTCCACGATGGCATTCGACGCACTTTTCCAACCCATCGAGATCGGCAAGCTGACGATTCGCAATCGCGTGGTCAGCACCGCTCATGCCGAGGTTCATGCGACTGATGGCGGCATGACCACCGATCGCTATGTCAAATACTACGAAGAAAAAGCTAAGGGCGGCGTGGGTCTTTCTATCTGCGGCGGCTCTTCGCCGGTGTCGATCGACAGTCCCCAGGCTTGGTGGAGCTCGGTGAACCTGGCCACCGACCGCATTATCCCTTATTTCCGCAACCTCTCGGACGCCGTGCACAAGCATGGTGGCAAGATCATGATCCAGATCACTCACATGGGGCGTCGCTCGCGGTGGGACGGTCACGATTGGCCGGTGCTGCTTTCGCCCTCGGGGATTCGCGAGCCGGTGCACCGCTCGACCTGCAAGACCATCGAAGAAGAAGACATCTGGCGGATCATCGACGATTTTGCCCAGGGCGCGCGGCGCGCCAAGGAAGGAGGGCTGGACGGCGTCGAGCTTTCCGCCGTGCACCAGCATCTTATCGATCAATTCTGGAGCCCGCGCGTCAACAAGCGTACCGACGAATGGGGTGGTAGCTTCGAGGGCCGCATGCGCTTCGGCATGGAAGTGCTCAAGGCGGTACGTGCCGAGGTCGGCGACGATTTCGTGGTCGGCATGCGCATCTGTGGCGACGAGTTCCATCCCGATGGCCTGACCCACGACGATATGAAGAACATCGCCGCCTACTACGACGCCACCGGCCAGGTCGACTTCTTCGGCGTGGTGGGCTCGGGTTGCGATACTCACGATACCCTGGCGAACGTGATTCCCAACATGGCCTATCCGCCGGAGCCGTTTCTGCACCTGGCGGCGGGTATCAAGGAGGTGGTCGGCGCGCCGGTGATTCACGCCCAGAACATCAAGGATCCCACCCAGGCCAACCGCATTCTCGAAGGTGGCTACGTCGATATGGTGGGCATGACCCGGGCGCACATCGCCGACCCGCACCTGATCGCCAAGGTTCAAATGGGGCAGACCGATCGGATCAAACAGTGCGTGGGTGCCAATTATTGCATCGATCGCCAGTACCAGGGCCTCGACGTGTTGTGCATCCAGAATGCAGCGACCTCTCGTGAATATATGGGCCTGCCGCATGAGATCGAGAAAAGCACCAGTCCCCAGCGGCGTGTGGTCGTCGTGGGCGGTGGGCCGGGCGGTATGGAAGCGGCGCGGGTCGCCGCCGAGCGGGGACACTCGGTCACGTTGTTCGAAGGTGCCGAAGCATTGGGCGGACAGATCACGCTGGCTGCCAAGGCGCCGCAGCGTGATCAAATTGCCGGCATTACACGTTGGTTTCAGCTCGAACTGACGCGACTCAAGGTCGATATTCGTCTGGGCGTGTACGCCGATGAGGCGACGATCGACGACCTGCGCCCGGATATCGTCGTGCTTGCCACCGGCGGCCAGCCGTTTCTGACTCAGGTGCCGGAATGGGGATATGCGGAAGATCGCGACGAGAGCTTGGTCGTCAGTGCCTGGGATGTTCTCAGTGGGGCGGTGGCGCCGGGCAAGAACGTGCTGGTGTTCGATACCATCTGCGAATTCACCGGTGTCTCGGTGGCCGACTACCTGGCCGACAAAGGCGCCCAAGTGGAGATTGTCACCGACGACACCAAGCCCGGCAGCGCGGTCGGCGGCACGACCTTTCCCACCTATTACCGCAGCCTCTACGAGAAAGAGGTCATCATGACCTCGGATCTTGCGCTGCATAAGGTCTATCGAGAGGGCGATGCCCTGGTCGCGGTACTCGAGAACGAATACACCGGCGTCCAGGAAGAGCGCGTGGTCGATCAGGTCGTGGTCGAAAATGGCGTGCGCCCGGATGAGTCGCTCTATTACGCGCTCAAGGAACGCTCACGCAATCACGGTCAGCTCGATCTTGAGGCGCTTTATGCCGCCGAGCCACAACCTAGCCTGGCAACGCTGGACGATGATGCACAGGCCGGCTTCCTGCTGTTCCGAGTGGGCGATTGTACGGCGCCGCGCAATACGCATGCGGCGATCTACGATGCCCTGCGGATCTGCAAGGACTTTTAACCCCTAGCTGGAAGCCTGAAGCTTGAAGCTGGAAGGACCCTCTGCGCTTTGCGCCCTTTCTTTCAGCTTCCGGCTTTCAGCTTCCAGCTCGCCGATGAGGTGAGCCATCATGCTCGATATCCTCCTGCCGATCCTGATCTTCGCTGCCCTGGCGCTGGCGGCGATCGGCGCCGTGCGGCGCATTCGCCTATGGCGTCAGGGGCGGCCATCGCCGGTGCCCGTGCTCCGCGGTCTGGCGGCGGTACCGCGCCGGTATCTGGTCGACCTGCACCATGTGGTGGCGCGCGACAAGGTGATGTCCAATACCCACGTCGCCACCGCCGGCGGCTTCGTCGCTGCTATGGGGCTGGCGATCGTCGTCCACGGCCTGGGCCTCGCCGAGGGCATATTGGGTTGGTTGCTGCTGGCGGCGAGCGCGACCATGTTCGCAGGCAGTCTGTTCGTCGCCCGGCGTCGGCGCGATCCGCCGGCGCGCCTGTCGAAGGGCCCCTGGATGCGCCTGCCCAAGAGTCTGATGGCGTTCTCGCTGGGCATCTTCGTGGTGACCCTGCCGGCGGTGGGCGTGCTGCCTGCCGGCTTTTCACAAGGGCTGGGCAGCTGGCTGGTCGCGTTGGTGCTGGCCGGCGTGGTGGCCTGGGGGCTGGCCGAGCTGGTGTTCGGTATGACCTGGGGCGGGCCAATGAAGCACGCCTTCGCCGGCGCCCTGCATCTGGCCTTTCACCGTCGTCCCGAACGCTTTTCCACGAAAGGGGGCGAGGGCAATCGCTCCACCGGTCTCAAGGCCCTCGATCTCGAGGATGACCAGGCCCCGCTGGGTGTGGAAACGCCCAGCGACTTTACCTGGAACCAGTTGCTGGGCTTCGACGCCTGCGTGCAGTGCGGCCGTTGTGAAGCGGTCTGTCCGGCCTTCGCCGCGGGGCAGCCGCTCAATCCCAAGAAACTGATCCAGGACATGGTAGTAGGCATGGCTGGTGGCAGTGACGCCCATTACACCGGTTCTCCCTACCCATCACCCGAGCGCGGGGACAGGCCGGTTGGCGAGCATCATGGTACGCCCCATGGGCCGATCGTCGCGCCGGCTTCGACAAAAGATGGCAAGGCGCTGGTCGACGCCGAGACACTGTGGTCGTGCACCACCTGCCGCGCCTGCGTCGAAGAGTGCCCGATGATGATCGAACACGTCGATGCCATCGTCGATATGCGCCGCCATTTGACGCTCGAAGAAGGCGCGACGCCTGGCAAGGGCGCCGAGGTGATCGACAATCTCATCGCCACCGACAACCCGGGCGGTTTCGATCCCGGTGGGCGGCTCAACTGGGCGGCGGATCTCGAACTGCCGTTGATGGCCGACGTCGAACGCGCCGAGGTGTTGCTGTGGTTGGGTGACGGCGTCTTCGATATGCGCAATCAACGCACGCTGCGTGCCCTGGTCAAGGTACTGCGCGCCGCCGGCGTGGATTTCGCGGTGCTCGGTAATGAAGAGCGCGACAGTGGCGACGTGGCGCGCCGTCTCGGGGACGAGGCGACCTTCCAGTCGCTGGCGCGGCGCAATATCGCCACACTCGCCCAGTATCGCTTCGACTGTGTCGTTACCTGCGATCCGCACAGCTTCCACGTGCTCAAGAACGAATACGGTGCCTTCTATCCAGAAGGACAGGAATCTGACTATCCGGTCTGGCATCACAGTACCTTCATCAATCAGTTGATCGAGGCTGGTCGGTTGCGACTGGCGCCGGGCCAAGCGGCGCGCGTGACCTATCACGACCCTTGCTACCTGGGGCGCTACAACGGTGAGTACGAAGCGCCTCGCGCGGTGCTGCAAGCGCTGGGTGTCGAGCTGGTCGAAATGCAGCGCTCGGGCTATCGCTCGCGTTGCTGCGGCGGTGGTGGTGGGGCGCCCGTCACCGACATTCCCGGCAAGCAACGCATCCCCGACATGCGCATGGGCGATGTGCGCGAAACGCAGGCCGAGCAGGTCGTGGTGGGCTGTCCGCAATGCACGGCCATGTTCGAGGGTGTCGTCCCGCCGGCGGGCGACGAAGAGGTTGCGGTCAAGGACATTGCCGAGATGGTCGCCGCCGCGCTGGATACCACGCCGGAGGCACCGCCTGCGCCGCGTGATGCCTCGACCGCGCAGACCACCGAGGAGGTCATGTCATGAGCGATCTTCCGCGTCGCGATCCCCGCCAAGAGTGGATCGCCCGCAATCGTCTGCATCCGCGCCATGCTGAAGTGCTCCAGGAGATGGGCCAGGGCGCGGCCAGTGAATGGTGGGGCCCCGGCGGTCTCGTACGCAGGAACCCCCACGCAGTGGGATTCGTCGGCCCCAATGGTGTGAAGCGCATCGACCGCAGCGGTACGCAGCAGGGAGCTGGGGGGAGCAGTGCCGAGACATCGAACGCCGAGCGCAAGCCGTTGGTCGAGATCGACGCGCCCGCCTTCATGATTGCAGTGGTGCCGGATATGGCCGGCGGTCGCCTGAGCGGGCATGACCGAGATCTACTCGGTCTGGCGCGTCAGCTCGCCGATGCCGATCCTGCGGCTCGAGGCGCGGTGGTGGCCGTGGTTTTCGGCCCTCACAAGGAGGCGAACTTCGGTGAAGCGGGTATCGATCGTTTGCTGCATCTCGATTCACCGGAGGTGACAGGCTATGCCCCCGAGGCGCGCCTGGGAGCGCTGATCATGGCCGAGGAGGCCTGGGCGCCACGCCATTGGCTGCTGCCGGATTCCAAGCTGGGCGGTGGAGAGCTGGGAAGACGCTTTGCGGCGCGTCTCGGCGAGCGGCCGACGACGGGCGTCTGGCAGGTCGAAGCCGGCGCCGAGGCGGCTGCCGGCTGGCATTGCACGGCGCGGGGCGCGGCCGGGTCGCTGGACATTCGGCGGCCCTTGCCACGAATCGCCCTGGCCTTGGCCGAATGTGCCGAGCCGGTCAGCGAAACGCGCCACGCTGCTGCCGAACTGGCCTTGCCTCAGCCGTTGCCGTCGACCTTGTCGCGCATTCAGGATCTCGGTCAGGTGAGTGTCGACCCGTCAGGCGTGGCCCTGTCCGAGGCGGAGTTCATTCTCTCCGCCGGCAATGGCGTCAAGGATTGGCAAGGCTTCCACCATGCCGCCGAGGTATTGGGGGCCACTGAGGGTGCCTCACGCGTGGCGGTGGATGATGGTTTCATGGCCCGTGACCGTCAGGTGGGGGCTACCGGCACCTGGGTGACGGCAAGGGTCTATGTGGCCGTGGGCATCAGCGGCGCCATTCAGCATCTGCAGGGTATTCAGACCTGCGACAAGGTGGTGGCGATCAACATGGATCCCGGTTGCGACATGATCAAGCGTGCCGATCTCGCAGTGATCGGAGACTCGACTCAAATACTCGAGGCGTTGGTCACCCTGGTGGCACAGGCACGAGAGGAGAAACGCGATGCAGCCTGAATCCGCCATGACGCCAGGACTCGAAGTGACGGTGCTGGTCTCCATCGGGCGCCACCCGCTGACGGGGAGGGCGCGGCGTGCCGACCAGGATGCCCGGGGAGTGGAGCTGGCGCGCTCCTTGGCGGATGCCCAGGTGCGTTTGTTGCATGCCGGCGAACGAGATGAAAGCAGCGAAGCGGCATTGCGCGGCTATCTGGGCATGGGCTTCACTGAATTGTCGCTACTCGAGCAGCCTGAGGGCGCCGATGTGTTGCCCGCGCTTGCCGAGGCCTTGGATGCGACCTCACCTCATCTAGTGATTACCGGTGAGCGTGCCGAACGGGGCGAAGGCTCGGGCCTGCTGCCCTACCTGCTAGCAGAGCGCCTTGGCTGGCCTCTGGTGAGTGGTCTGGCGGCGGTGGAAAGCGTCGAGGATGGTGTGGCGACCTTGCTACAGGCCCTGCCGCGGGGGCAGCGGCGGCGACTCAAGGTCCGCTTGCCTGTCATCGTCACTGTCGATGATGCGGCCCCCGCGCCGCGTCAGAGCGCCTACGGGCCGGCGCGACGCGGCGCGTTCGAAGCGACGGCAGGGCCGGTGAGCGTGGACGATGAATGGGCCGCTTGGCACGTGCAGCCTGCGCGCCAGCGTCCCAAGCGCCTCAAGATCGTCAAGGCCGCCTCAGCGCGGGACCGCTTCAAGGCGGCCGCCGCCAAGGCCGAAGGCGGTGGCGGGCAGGTACTGACGGACGTGACCCCGACCCAGGGCGCCGAGGCGATCTTCACGCTACTACGTGAAGAGGACGTGTTGCGTTGAGGCGCGGCACTCAGGTAGCGCGCTCATGCTCGGGCAGGCCGCTGGCGAGAAAAATGCTGATCACGCCGCCACCCAAGGCGATCCACAGCGGCGCGGCAGGGGCCCAAAGCGCGGCGACCGGCCCCAGCAGCATCACACCGAGGGCTGCCAGTGCATTGGCCAGGCCCAGCGCCATGCCCGACCCCAGCGAGCGGTTCTCGGGCAGGATGTCCTGGGCGATGAGGATGCCCAGCGGCAAGGTCGCGAACAGGCTGATGCCCAGCACGCCGAGCACGATCCATAGCCAGATGCCTTCGGCCAGCAGGAAAGCCGCCAGCATGATGACCGAGATGCTCATGGCGACGATCAACACCGGGCGGCGACCGAAGCGATCCGAAAGCCGCCCGCCGCCGAGGTTGCCGATCACGCCGACGACCAGCATGACGGTAATGAAGCTGGCACCGGTGGTTAGATCGCCCCCTCCCTGAGCCCACATCAGCGGCACATAGGTCACTACCGAGAGAATCATCAGCGAACGCAGGGCGGAGAAGGTTACTAACCGCGATAGCGGACCGGCATGCAGACGCCAAGCGATGGGCGTGGCATCCGCGGCGCGTGGCGGCAGACGCGGCGCCCAGTGCAGCATGAATGGCAGCGTCGCGAGAGCGGGCAGGGCGAGTAGCCACAGGTAGCCCAGTCCCCATTGCACCACCACCCAGCTTGCCAGGGCCGGCCAGACGCCGCGTCCCACCTCACCGCCGACCATGAAGATCGACATCGCGGTCCCTGGCCGTTCGCCACCCAGTTGACGGATACCGGCCAGCGCCTGAGGGTGGAAGAAAGCGTTGGATATCCCGATCATCACCAGGATGCCGATCAGCGGCCAGAAGCCGGAAGCGAAGCCTACCAGGGCGCCGCCCAGCGACGAACCGGCGAGCCCCAAGGCTACCATGACACGACCGCCGACACGGTCGGCGAATAGACCTACTAGCGGCTGCAACGCCTGGCCCATCAGCAAGGCCGCCATGATCGTGCCCGCCAGGGCCACCGAGAGATTGAGAGAGATCAGGATTGCCGGCAGCACGCCCGGCAGATAATTGGCGGCACCATCGTTGAGAAAATGCGCCCAGCTCATGCCGGTCAGGCGCGCGGGGGACGACTGGGGGCGAGACGAGGCGGTGGCGGTCGAGGCCTCCATGGTGAGCTCCGGTGACGAGTGGGCGGTGGATACGCTTCGGGGTAGGGCGTATTTCGATCATTGCTTGAATAGCACGCCCCCGAAGCCGGAACAAGTCGCGCTTATGATAAGGCGGTGCACAATAAGCGGGGGCTGCGGTTGGCACGGCAATGTCTCTTTTGAGCATGGCGATGACTCGTTGGGAACAGTCCGCGCCAGCAAGAAGGCTATGGTCGAAGAGTGGCGTTGACGCCACGACGCCTCTCACCACGAAACCAAAGGACAATAGCCATGAGTGCAGCCAACCGCGGCGTGATCTACATGGGCGCCGGCCATGTCGAGGTCCAGTCGATCCCTTTTCCCGAGCTGGCGCTGGGCAATCGCAAATGCGAGCACGGCGTGATTCTCAAGGTCATCACCACCAACATCTGTGGCAGCGACCAGCACATGGTGCGCGGCCGCACCACCGCGCCGAGCGGCATGGTACTCGGGCATGAAATCACTGGCGAAGTCGTTGAGTGCGGACGCGACGTCGAGTTCATCGGCGTCGGCGATGTCGTCTCGGTGCCCTTCAACATCGCTTGCGGGCGTTGCCGCAACTGCAAGGAAGGCCAGACCGGCATCTGCCTCAACGTCAATCCCGCGCGTCCGGGCGCTGCCTATGGCTATGTCGACATGGGCGGTTGGGTCGGTGGCCAGACAGAGTACGTCATGGTGCCCTATGCGGACTTCAATCTGTTGAAGTTTCCCGATCGTGATATCGCCATGGACAAGATCCGCGATTTGACGTTGCTCTCCGATATCTTTCCCACCGGCTTTCACGGCTGCGCCACCGCCGGTGTCGGCCCCGGCAGCACCGTCTACATCGCCGGGGCCGGTCCGGTGGGGCTGGCCCCGGCGGTCTCCGCCCAACTGTTGGGGGCCGCCTGCGTCATCGTCGGCGACATGAACCCGCAGCGTCTCGACCAGGCCAAGAGTTTCGGTTGCGAGACCCTGGACTTGCGCCAGGACACGCCCATGCCCGACATGCTGGAGCCGATTCTCGGCGAACGCGAAGTGGATTCGGCGGTGGATGCGGTGGGCTTCGAGGCGCGCTGCCATGGTCACAATCATGCGCACGAGCAGCCGGCCACGGTGCTCAATGCCTGCATGGACGTCACCCGGGCCGGCGGCCAGATCGGGATTCCGGGACTTTACGTCACCGAAGATCCCGGCGCGGACAGTGAGGAAGCGCGGCACGGCAACCTCTCGATGCGCCTTGGGCAGGGCTGGGCCAAATCCCATTCCTTCCACACCGGTCAGTGCCCGGTAATGAAATACCACCGGCAGCTGATGCAGGCGATCCTGTTCGACAAGGTAAGCATCGCCGATGCGGTCAATGTCGAGGTCATCTCGCTGGACGACGCGCCGCGTGGGTATGCGGACTTCGACGGCGGCGTGGCCAAGAAATTCGTCATCGACCCACATGGCAGTGTGGCCGCCTGAGCGGTGTGAATGGCCCCGGCACGCGACCGGGGCTAACCTGCAACGAGGCGCCTGTCTCAGGACAGGGTGGCCGATATCCGGGGGCCGTTGTCCATGGCGGTCCGTCCCGACGGACAATGCATCCCCGGGCAAGTGCCTATCGATAACAATGAGCACGCCATGACCGTTGAGACCCTCACTCCCAAGCGTCGTTTCCGCAACAAGCTCCGTGGCCGTGATTTGCCTCCCGTCGCCCTGGCGGCGCTTCGCCAACTCCTCGGCGATGAACGCGAGGACGGTGAACGGCGACGCAGCGATCTCCTGATCGAGCATCTGCACACCATCCAGGATGCCCAGGGCCACCTCTCGCTGGTGATGCTTCGCGCGCTTGCCACCTACATGAATCTGCCCATGGCCGCGGTCTACGAGACGGCGACCTTTTACGCTCACTTCGATGTGGTCCATGACGATCAGTCGCCACCGCCCGAGGTGACGGTCCGGGTCTGCGATTCGCTGTCCTGCCGGCTGGCCGGTGCCGAGGCGCTCAAGGCAAAGCTGGCGGCCGGCGTCGATCCGGAAGCGGTCCGGGTGGTGCGAGCCCCTTGCATGGGGCGCTGCGACACCGCGCCGGTGGTGGAAGTGGGTCATCATCACGTGCGCTTCGCCACCCATGAAGGGGTGGCCTCGGTGATCGATACCGGTCATTACTATCCCGAGGCGATTCTCTGGCAGCGGCTGGCGGATTATCGCGCCGAGGGCGGCTATGCGTTGCTCGCCGACTGCCACGCGGGGCGCGTCACGGTCGAGGCGTTGATGCAGGCGCTGGAAACCGCCAATCTGCGCGGCCTGGGCGGCGCCGGCTTCCCCACCTTCAAGAAATGGACCTTCGTGCGCCAGGAAGCGGGGCCGCGCTACTGTGCCATCAACGCCGACGAAGGCGAGCCCGGCACCTTCAAGGACCGCGTCTATCTGGAACGCTCGCCGCACCGCTTCCTCGAGGGTGCCCTGGTCAGCGCCTGGGCGGTGGAGGCCGAGGCGCTCTACATTTACCTGCGCGACGAGTATCCGGGCCTGCACCGCGTATTGCGCGAGGCGATCGCCGAGCTCGAGGCTGAGGGCCTGGTGGCGCCGGGCTATATCGTGCTGCGGCGCGGCGCCGGTGCCTATATCTGCGGCGAGGAGTCGGCGATGATCGAGTCGCTGGAGGGCAAGCCCGGCAAGCCTCGTCATCGGCCGCCCTTCGTCGCCCAGAGAGGGTTGTTCGATCGTCCCACGCTGGTCAACAACGTGGAAACCGTCTACTGGATCCCGCTGATCTGGCAGCGCGGCGCCGAGGCCTTCGCGCGCCAGGGCCGCCACGGTCGGGTGGGGCTGCGCAGTTTCTCGGTCTCCGGCCGGGTCAAGCACCCCGGCGTGCACCTGGCCCCGGCGGGCATCACCCTCGAGGAGTTGATCGAGGAATATTGCGGCGGCATGGCCGAGGGGCATCGCCTTGTCGCCTACCTGCCCGGCGGCGCCTCCGGCGGCATCCTGCCGGCGTCCAAGGCGAACGTACCGCTGGACTTCGACACCCTGCAGGCGCACGGCTGCTTCATCGGCTCGGCGGCGGTGATCGTGCTGTCCGACCAGGACGATCTGCGTGCCGTCGCCACCAATCTGCTGGCCTTCTTCGCCGACGAGTCCTGCGGTCAGTGCACCCCTTGTCGGGTGGGCACCGAGAAGATGCTGACCCTGCTCGAGGGCGACGAATGGGAGGCCGCGACCCTGACGCGCCTCTCGCAGGTGATGATGGATGCCTCCATCTGCGGCCTCGGGCAGGCGGCGCCCAATCCGGTGCTGGGGCTGCTCAAGGACTTCCGCGGTGAACTCGCCGCCCAGAACGTGATCGTCAAGGGATAAGGGAGACATGGCATGAGCAAGCAACGCTCGAACACAAGCTTCACCCTGACCCTGGACGGGGTGGCAGTAAGCGCCACTGCCGGGGAGACGCTCTGGCAGGTGGCCAAGCGTGCCGGCGAGAGCATTCCTCACCTGTGCTTCAAAGATGCCAGTGGCTACCGCGCCGACGGCAATTGCCGCGCCTGCATGGTGGAGATCGAGGGCGAGCGTGCCCTGGCCGCCAGTTGCCTGCGCGAGGCCGCCCCCGGCATGGTGGTCAAGAGCGCCAGTTCAGAGCGAGCCCGCACGGCGCGGGAAGGCGTCATGGAGCTGCTGCTGGTCGACCAGCCGGCGCGTGACGACAGCCCCGACCGTTCCAGCCACTTCTGGGCCATGGCCGATCAACTGGCCATCGATGCCACGGCGGTGCGCCGACGGCTGCCGGCGCGGGCCGAGAGAGAGGCGGCCACCGTGCACCATGTGCATCTTCCCGAGCATTCGCGGCGCGCCTCGTCGACCCGTGACGCCAGCCATTCGGCCATGAACGTCAACCTCGACGCCTGCATCGAGTGCAATCTCTGCGTGCGTGCCTGTCGCGAGGTCCAGGGCAATGACGTCATCGGCATGGCGCATCGCGGCGCGGCTTCCAAGATCGTCTTCGATTTCGACGATCCCATGGGCGATAGCACCTGCGTGGCCTGCGGCGAGTGCGTTCAGGCCTGCCCGACCGGGGCACTGATGCCGGCGACCCTGGTCGACGAAGCGGGGCGCGGCGATTCCCGGGTGGCCGACCGCAGCGTCGATTCCGTCTGCCCCTACTGCGGCGTGGGCTGTCAGCTCACCTACCATGTCAAGGACGACGCGATTCTCTTCGTCGAAGGGCGCGAGGGCCCTTCCAACCAGAACCGGTTATGCGTCAAGGGCCGCTTCGGCTTCGATTATCCGCGGCACCCGTCACGCTTGACCACGCCACTGATCCGCAAACCGGGGGTGCCCAAGGGGCTCGATCCCGATTTCGATCCGGCTCAGCCACTGACCCATTTCGTCGAAGCGAGCTGGGACGAAGCGCTGGAGCTTGCCGCCGGCGGACTCGCCGACCTCAAGGCAGCCCACGGCCCCGATGCCCTGGCCGGCTTCGGCAGCGCCAAATGCTCCAACGAGGAAGCCTGGCTGTTTCAGAAGCTGGTACGTACCGGCTTCGGCTCCAACCATGTCGACCATTGCACCCGGCTGTGCCATGCCAGTTCGGTGGCGGCACTGATGGAATGCATCGGCTCGGGCGCGGTGACCGCCTCCTTCATGCAGGCGCTAGAGGCCGATGTCGTGATCCTCACCGGCTGCAATCCGACGATCAACCATCCCGTGGCGGCCACCTACTTCAAGCAGGCGGCCAGAAACGGCACCAAACTGATCGTCCTCGACCCCCGCGGCCAGGCACTGGATGCCTACGCGCATCGGAGCGTGCGTTTCACGCCTGGCGGCGATGTCTCGCTCTACAACGCCATGCTCAACGTCATCATCAGCGAGGCGCTCTATGATCAGGCCTATATCGATGCCCACACCGAGGGCTTCGAGGCACTCAAGGCCCATGTGCGTGACATGACGCCCGAAGCGATGTCGCCCGCCTGCGGCGTCGAGCCCGAGCTGATTCGCGAGCTTGCACGGCTGTATGCCCAGGCCGAGCGGGCGATGATCTTCTGGGGCATGGGCATTTCCCAGCACGTGCATGGCACCGACAACGCCCGCTGCCTGATCTCGCTGGCGCTGGCTTGCGGCCAGACCGGCCGTCCCGGCACCGGACTGCATCCGCTGCGTGGCCAGAACAACGTCCAGGGCGCCTCCGATGCCGGCCTGATTCCCATGGTGCTGCCCGACTATCAACCGGTAGGCGACGCCCAGATGCGCAGTGCCTTCGAGGAACTGTGGAACTCGCCGCTGGATGCGACGCCCGGGCTCACGGTGGTGGAGATCATGAATGCCATCGCTGCCGGTACCATCAAGGGGATGTACATCCTCGGCGAGAACCCCGCGATGTCCGACCCGGACCTCGATCACGCCCGGGACGCGCTGGCCAAGCTCGAGCATCTGGTGGTGCAGGACCTGTTCGTCACCGAGACCGCGCAGTTCGCCGACGTGATCCTGCCGGCCTCGAGCTGGCCGGAAAAAGACGGCAGCGTGACCAACACCAACCGTCAGGTGCAGCTCGGCCGTGCCGCGGTGCCGCTGCCCGGTGAGGCGAAGCCCGACTGGTGGATCATCCAGCAGCTCGCCAATCGCCTGGGTCTGGACTGGCATTACACGCACCCGCGCGAGGTGTTCGACGAGATGAAGCAGGGCATGGCGTCGCTCGATCACATTTCGTGGGCCCGTCTGGAACGCGAGAGCTCGGTGACCTATCCCTGCCCGGCCGAGGACGCCCCCGGCGCTGACGTAGTGTTTTCCGACGCCTTCCCCACCGCGAGCGGGCGAGCGACGTTCACACCGACCCGGCCACTGCCACCGGATGAACCCATCGATGATGACTATCCCACGGTGTTGATCACTGGGCGCCAACTGGAACATTGGCACACCGGCTCCATGACCCGGCGTACTCGGGTACTCGATGATCTCGAGCCCGAAGCGGTGGCCAGCCTCGCCCCGTCGGAGCTGGGACGCCTGAGGCTATCACCGGGCGAGCCGATCACCATCACCACCCGCCGCGGCAGCATCACCCTGAAGACGCGTGCTGACCCGTTGATGCAGTCGGGCATGGTGTTCGTGCCGTTCTGCTACCTGGAAGCGGCGGCCAATATTCTGACCAATCCGGCGCTCGACCCGTTCGGCAAGATCCCTGAGTTCAAGTACGCCGCCAGCCGATTGCATCGTGGCGAGGTGGCGACGGCGCTCGATGTCTGATCCGCACGTTAGTGCGGCCGTTTGAGAACCAGGGGTGGACGGCGTCGATGCGTCTCTACGATTACAGGGCAAGATCCGTCATGATGGTGGCTATCGGAACCTCTGGTAAGGGGGACATCGGATGATAGCGATAGGAGAAAGCAAGCCATCATGACCACAGCGACGACACTGACGCCTGACGAGTTGGAAGCACGTATCAGCCGAATTTTCATCCGCTGCGGCGTTGACGATGAGCCCGCCAGCGCGTTGGCGCGGGTGATCACAGCGGCGGAGAGGGATAACTGCAAGTCCCATGGCGTTCATCGGGTAGCAGGCTGCCTGAGCGTGTTGAAGGCGGGGCGGGTGTCGCCGAACGCGGCCCCCGTACTCCAACCGGGCGAGGGGCCTATCGTGCGCGTCAGTGCAGCAGGTGGCTATGCTAACCCGGCTTACGAAAAAGCACGGCCGGCGCTATTGGCACGTGCTCGACAGCACGGCCTGGCCGCGCTGGTAATCAATGACTGTGTACACTTCTCGGCGCTCTGGTATGAAGTCGAGGACCTGGCCCGCGAAGGGCTCGCGGCGCTCTCCATGTGTCCGAGCTATGCAGTCATGGCCCCCTCTGGTGGCAGCCAGCCATTGCTGGGGACCAACCCCTTTGCGTTCGGCTGGCCGCGCCAGGGAGAGCACCCTTACGTGTTTGACTTTGCCACCAGCGTGGCGGCGCGCGGTGAAATCGAGCTTCACCGACGCGAAGGCAAGGCGTTGCCGGCGGGGTGGGCGATCAACACCGAGGGCCAACCAACCAGCGATCCACAGGCTGCGCTCGAGGGCGCCATGCTGCCCTTCGGCGGTCACAAGGGCTCGGCGATCGCGACCATGATCGAGCTGATGGCGGGCGCCATGCTGGGGGACTTCATGAGCGAGGAGGCGCTGGAATTCATGGGTACCAGCAAATTGTTGCCGCGCCACGGCGCGTTGGTGCTGGCCTTCGACCCTCAGGCTTTCTCGCAGGGGCGCGGTCGCGATCCGATTGCCGAGGGGGAGAAGTTACTGCAGGGGATTGCCGATCAGGGAGCGCGCTTGCCGTCGCAACGCCGCTTTGCCGCGCGCAAGATAGCCGAGACCGAGGGCATCAAGCTGAGCGAGGAAGAGCTCGCACTGCTGGAGCGGCTCGAAGCCGACGGCTTGGACGCCGTAGGCGACTGAGCCCGTTCTCAACGTGAGCCAGCTTGAAAAGCGGACGCCACTGGCGTTCGCTTTTTATTGACTTGTCAGACTAGGCCTAGCCTTGCGTCGTGCTGCTGTCACATATCCGGGCAATGCCCCGGAGGCTGCCTGAGCCAATCGGGCAGCGTGCCCGTCGTACGCCCGGTGACAAGCGCCGTCACGCACTCGCTGAGACTGCCAAAACGCACTGCGCGCCCGCTCAGGCCCGGTGCGTAATGGGCGTACTTGCCCGAATTGGTCATCA
The DNA here is from genome assembly GCF_029544075.1 of Chromohalobacter canadensis. Lineage (GTDB taxonomy): Bacteria > Pseudomonadota > Gammaproteobacteria > Pseudomonadales > Halomonadaceae > Chromohalobacter > Chromohalobacter canadensis_A. Next base: position 134,557 of record NZ_JAJQJH010000006.1, read on the forward strand.
GCGTACGCGCCGCCGGTGGGAAGACGGGCTCGGAGATCGAACACCAGCAGAGGTCGGCGTGTAGACGCAGCCCGGCGGCTTCGAGCGACTGTGCGCTACCTTCCTGCCGCGCCGCCTGGAGCGTATCGCGTCCCAGGGTGACGATACCGATGACCGCCGGGTGACAGCGGCGACCGGCCATCAGCTCGGCGAGCTTGCGGCACTCGGCGAGCGAGAAGTGCGGGCTACCGAAGGCGACCAGTTCGATGTCGACGGCGCCCGCGTTGAACTGCTGCCAGACGTCTGCCAGGTCGGCGACCCTGACCGCGGCTCGGTCGGCGCTCGGTGCGATGCAGTCGGCCTCGGGTGTGATCCCTTCGATATGCAGCATGGGCGCGGCAGAGGTGGTGCCGAAGGCGGCGCAAAGTGCTTTCAAGTCGTCGTCGCTGGGTGTTAAGTCGACAACACCGGTGACCAGCGGAATGCAGTCGGGGGCGAGCTGTCCGAGCCGATACCCCAGCAGTGGCCAGAATGCATCGTCGTGCGTGGTCGGGACGTCAACGTCGATGATGCGCTGCGCTCGGCGTTCCTCATCCAGGTAGACACCGTGACAAGGCGCGCGTCCGGTTAGCGCGATGCACAGATCGAGCAAGTCGGGGTGCTTGGCGGTACGCGCACCGAGCACGCTGTTAGCGTAGATAACGGCATTGGACTCGGCCCAGGCGATCACTTCGTTGGTGCCGGGAGCGTCCTGAAGCAGATAAGGGGCGCAAGTGAAACTGGGGCGCGCGCCCATCGCCACATAGGTATCCGCCAGGCGGCTGGCGGGAAAGCCAAAGGCCTCCGGCACGCCCTGTACCCGCCATTGGGTGTGATCGACCGAAATCGAATTCATGGTGGTGGGCACTTTCACGCGCGCGCCCAAATCGGCAAAGATTTCAGCAAAACTCAATAAGGCAGGGCTGGCGTAGATGCAGCCGTCGATGTGTACCCGGGAGACATCAATAAGGCGCGTGGCGCCTTCGATCACGGCCATGTCGTGGAGAATGCGCATCGCTCTCTGCGCCGCTTCACCTTCATGGCCTTCGAGTAGCGCGTGATCGTGGTTTGTTAGTGAAAGCGCTTCACTTGAGAGGGGCGTGAGGGGGATATCCAGTCCATCGGCCACTAGACGTTGGTCGTCGATACACGCTCTCTCGCAGCGACAGAGCCGTGCGAACGCCTCGGTATCGAGCTGGACCACTGGAATCGTTTGCTCGAACAGGTGCTGAGCGACCAGCGCTCCAAGCGTCAGGATGCTTTCCGGCTCACTGAATACCAGCGCCGCCGGGGCGTTACCGTTCATGATCAACTCGAGCAGTATGCCGCTGCCGGTGCAGGAACCGCGACTGGTCGGCATGGCCAGTATTTTGCCGCCCAGATACTGTCCTCTAAGGGGGTGGTGCGAGTCGATCACTTCGCCAGTAGCGGCGTCCACGCCGCCCCAAAAGCTCAAGCCTTCCCGGGACGCGAGGAGCGAAGCATCGGCATAGCCTGTCATTACACGTCGCGACATGTTTTTTCCTCTATCTGGGGCGCATGCATGGCTCAGGTTTTGGTGAAGCGATCCGGCCGGAAAGGTGTCAGATCGAGTGTCGGTGTGCGGTTCATCAACTGATCGGCGATCAACTCGGCAGTAATCGCGGCCTGGGTCAGTCCCAGGTGCTGGTGACCGAACGCGAACTGCACGTGAGGATGTTGCGGGTGTTGCCCGATTACTGGCAGCGAGTCCGGCAACGTCGGGCGAAAGCCCATCCAGTCGCTGGCTCGCTCGACGCCGGAGGCATCGCTCAAAAGCGCTGAAGCATGGTGCTTGAGAGTACGCGAACGTTTGGGGTTCGGCTTGAGCCCCAGCCCGCCCAACTCGGAGAAGCCGACCACCCTGAGGCCATCTTTTAGGGGGGCCATGACTACGTTACGCTCGGCCGAGCCAATGGGTTGGCGTAGCGCACCGACACGGTCAGGGAGCGTGAGATGATGCCCGCTTTCGCTCTCCAGAGGCATCTTTAGGTCTAATTGCTCGGCCAGTTTGCCGCTCCAGGCGCCGGTGGCGATTACCACTCGGCTTGCCTCGATGAGGCGTTGGCTTGAGCGAAGTTCGACGCCTTCAGCAGTCGCCCTGACCTGCTCGACGCTCTCTCGCCCGATCTCGCCGCCAGCGCTTTCAAAGGCCTCGACCAAGCGTCGTACCACGCGGTACGGGTCACTGACCTGATGGGCATTGGGAAAAAGCAGAGCGTGATGAATATCACGGCTCAGCCCGCTGTCACGCGCCTGCACTGCATCGGCATCCAGCAGCTCGGCCTCGATGCCATATTGGCCGAGCTTTTCCCGATGGCGTTGCGCTTGCTCCAGCGCGCGTTCGTTCTCCCATACCATCAGATAGCCCGAGGCGATCAGCTCGTCCTGGGCACCGATACCGTCCAGACAACGCTGCCAGGCGGTCAGCGACCGGCTGTTGAGCGCGGCCAGTGCCTCGCGGCCGCGTTCGACGCTGGGCTTGCGCGCCGCCATCGCAAAATGCGCAAGCCAGGGGAGCAGGCTCGGCAGGTAGCGTGGCGGCAGCGCTAACGGGCCGTGTGGATCGAGCAGCAAGCGCGGTGCCTTGCGCAGGGTCTCGGGCGTCGAGAGCGGGTCGACCAGTTCGGTCGCGAGATAACCGGCGTTGCCGAAGGAGGCCCCCTTGCCTGGCACATCGCGGTCGACCACCAGCACGCGAAGCCCCGCCTGCTGGAGCTTCAATGCACTGGTCATGCCGATCAGGCCGGCCCCGACGACCACGACGTCGGGGCGGTACGAGGAGGATTCAGGCGTCATGCGCCCTCCAGTGGATTGGTCGCCATGCTTCCCTCAGGGAACGAACCGTCTTCCTCAGCCTGCGAGGTCAGCCTGGCAGGTTGATCGCTGTTGGGGCGCTTTTGAGGGTCCGCCTTGTGAGAGAACCAGCCGAACTGGGCATAGATGATGCTTAGCACGGGTGACAGCCAGCAGGCGAAGGAAAGCGGAATGTACAGCAAGGCGCTGAGGTCGCCATCGCCCACGGTTAGCCCGAGTGTGGTGATCACGAAAGCACCGCCGACGTTCCAGGGAATCAGCGGCGAGACAAGCGTGCCGCCTTCCTCGATAGCGCGCGACAGGTTGAGTCGTGAGTAGCCGAGGCGGTCATAGGCACTGACGTACATGCGACCCGGCAAGGCGATGGAAAGGTAGACATCGCCAGCGATGGCGTTGACGAAAACGGGCGTTAGGACTGCGCTGGTCTGAAGCGCCCTGAAGCTACGTGCCTTTTCAGTGATGGTGGTCACGACCTTTTCGAGGCACCGGGTCTTTTCGAGAATACCGCCGAAGATCAACGCGAAGATGATCAGCGTGACTACCCAGGTCATGGAGGTGACGCCGCCCCGATTGAGCAAGGTGTCCAGTGGACCAATGCCCGTGTCGACCGTATAGCCGCTATGGGCATAGGTCAGTACATCATGGAAGGAAGCACCTTGGGTCAGCATGGCGATGGCGCCACCCAGCACGGTGGCCGTGAACAGGGCCGGTATGGGCGCGATTTTCAGAAAGGCCAACGTCAAGATGACGAGCAAGGGAATCAATTGCCAGAAGCCCAGCTGGAAGGCGTCGGTCAGGCCCTCGCGGATGTTCACAATACGCGCCAGCGAGCTTGCGCCTTCTTGATCGCCGCCCCCGACCCAGGCGTAGATGACCAGTGCGATCAGCATGGCTGGCACCGTGGTCGGCAGCATGTTCTTGATGTGATCGAAGATATTGGTTTCGGTCACCGCCGGCGACAGGTTGGTGGTATCGGAAAGCGGCGACATCTTGTCGCCGAAGAAGGCGCCCGAGACGATGGCGCCCGCCGTCCAGTAGACCGGTACTTCAAGGGCGATACCGATCCCCATCAGAGCGAGTCCCACCGTACCGACGGTGGTCCAGGAGGAGCCGACCACCAGCGAGACGATAGCGCACATCAGCATGGTGGCGGCCAGAAACCACTGTGGACTGAGTAGCTCGAGACCGTAGTAGATCAGCGTGGGGACGGTTCCGCTGGAGATCAGCACGCCAATCAGCATGCCCACCACGATCAGGGTGGCCACCGCCGGCATGGCGACGTGGAGCAGCTTGAAACCGCCGGCCTGCATTTCCTGCCAGCGATAGCCACGGCTCCAGCCGAAGATAGCGGCAATCGCTGCGCCGAGTGCCAGCGGTATATGGGGCGTGAAATCGCCATAATAGAAGAGTTGGATGGCCAGCAGGCCGATCGTCAATGCGATCGGGAGGAGGGCCATGCCGAGCGATGGCAGCGCGATGGTCTTGGAGTCATGTGGCATGCTGGATTGTTCCTTTTGTTCAGCATTGAGGAGTGTCTACGGAGCAAACGATCAGTCGACGCTCCGCTCGTAAGCCGTGATCGCGGCCGCCAGGTCTTCGCAGGACGCGCCCACCGCCTTGAATGCTGTAATCGCCGCGTCGGGATCGTCCAGTTCGCTACGCCCGTGATGGCGCTTCGCGCAGAGATCGAAGAAGTCGGCCAGCACATCGGTTTCACCGATGGCGCCGGAGGCGATGGGATCGATCAGGTCGCCACTCTCGGCCAGCGCACCGGCGCGGGTGTCGACGAACACCTGCCCGCGGCGCATGACCGTGTCGTCCGCCTCACGCATCGCCGGCGTAAAACTGCCTACCAGGTCGACGTGGGTGCCCGGCGAGAGCCATTCGCCGTGGATCAACGGGGTCTGGCTGAGCGTGGCGCAACTGATGATATCGGCTGTACCGGCGGCCTCCCGAAGACCGTCTGCGGCGACCTGCTCGGCCGAGTAACCCTGTTCGGTCAGTTCCGCGACCAGGGCGGCGGCCGATTCGGGATACAGGTCCCACACACGTACGCGCTTGATCGAGCGTACGGCGGCATGTGCCGGTACCAAGCGGCGTGCCATGCGCCCGGCACCTACCATGAGAAGCTCTTCCGCGTCGTCGCGGGAAAGATAGCGTGAGGCCAGTGCCGACGCGGCGGCGGTGCGACGCGAGGTCAGTTCGTTGGCCTCGAATTGCGCCAGATGACGCCCCGTGCGGGCGCAACTGAGCAGGTAGTGGCCGGTCAGGCCGGGTTCGCCTCGCGCCGTGTTGCCAGGGAATACGTTGACCTGTTTGACGCCCAGGTAACGATCTTCGATCCAGGCCGGCATCAACAGTAGCGTGGCGTCTGGGTCGCCGCTTACGGCCAGGTGATGGTGGTGGCGAATGGGGGAGTTCACCTCACGGGTGAAGACATCATCGAGGGCATCAAGGTGAAGACATCATCGAGGGCATCAATGAGTGCCGGCCAGGGGAGGGCCTCGGCGACTTGTTCAGCGTTGCAATACATGCCAGTCTCCGGTGCGTTATGTTTATCGGTGTAGACTATGATGTTTGCAACCAGATTGGCTTGACTCGAACTCCGTAATGTTTGTCCCGAGGTCCGGTGCATGCCCATTCTGATGTCCTGCGGTGACCGTTATGCAACAGACTCAGGCCCGACGCAATCATATCGCCCGCACGCAGGGCGAACATCGCCATGATTTTCCGCAGCTGTTGCTTGGCTGGCGTGGAGAGATGGAGTGTGCGTTCGACCGTGAGTCGCAACGCCTGAGTGCCTCCACGGCGGCAGTGGTGCCGTCCAATACGCGGCATCATTTTGCCGGCTGCGATGACAGCAGCGAGCTTCTCGTGGTGGATTTGAGCAGCGCTGACAGTTGCCTCACCGCGCTGGAAGAGGACAGTCGAGTCGATTTGATGGGACGGCTGTTTTCCAGCCCGGGTTTCTTCGAGATGCCGCCTGTGATGGTGTCGACGATCAACGTGGCTGTCGAACAACTGCGTTTTTTCGGCTCGCGCGATCCGCATCATTTGCTGCGTCGTCAACTCGCCATGATGTTCGTCACTCAGGTCTATGAGCTGATGGAATCAGGCAGTGATATCGGGTTGGTCAGGGCTCGCCGCTTCTCGTGTGACGATATCGATGCCTTCATCGATGCCTCTCTGGAGACACCGCCCACCAATACTGCCTTGGCCGAGTTCATGCATTTGGGCCAGAGCCAGCTGCACATGCTATTTCTGCGTCACCTAGGGAAGACCCCTCAGCAATATGTGTTACAACGGCGCCTGCAGTGGGCCATGACATGGCTGCAAAACACGGGCTTGCCGCTCGGGCATATCGCCATGGATCTCGGTTTCTCCGATAGTTCGTCGTTCTCTCGTGCCTTTCGCCGGCATTTTGGGTATCCACCCTCGACGTTCAGGAAACCACGCTGAAACGCTGACGCGCGTCTTCAGTGCTACGCCACGACATGGCAGGATACGCCACATGCCCGGGCCGTTTCCGGGATCGAGCTGTCTTGCCATGCCACCGGGAGCGACGATGAGCCTTGCTTCTCGGGACGAGCCGCTGTCGGTTGGCTTCGTTCTTCTACAGCATTTCACCCTGTTGCCTTTTGCCGCCTTCATCGATTGTCTGCGTCTCGCCGCCGATGAAGGCGACCGTAGTCGACAGCTTCGCTGCCATTGGGCCTTCATGACCAGTGCGGGGCAGGAGGCGGTCTCCAGTTGTGGGGCGACCATCTCCCATTGCGAGTCTTTTCGCTCGCCGACTGATTTCGACTATATCGTGGTGATCGGTGGGGTGCAGAAGGAGAAGGAGCGGGTGGACGACGTCGCCTTGGCGTATCTGCGTCAAGCGGCCGCGGCCGGTGTCCCAGTGGTCGGGGTATGTACCGGTGTGTTCGCCATGATACAGGCGAGACTGATGGAGGGGCGGCGCTGCTGCGTGAGTTGGTACCATCATCGTGACATGATTCAGCGCTTTCCTGACATGAATCCGGTCGCCGACCAGCTGTTCATCGATGATGGCGACCGGATCACCTGTGCAGGCGGAGCGGCAGCAGCGGATCTGGCCGCCTACCTGATAGAGCGGCACTTGGGAAAAGCGTGGGCCATGAAAAGCTTGCACATCATGCTTCTCGATGAAGCGCGTGCGGGCAAGCACCCTCAGCCACAACCGGTAGTGTTCGGCAAGATCGAGGACCGGTTGGTGCGTCGTTCCATCACCCTGTTGGAGCAGCACCTAGGCGAAGCCATGTCGATGGATGCATTGGCCGAACGGGTCGGGACGTCGCGTCGCAACCTGGAACGACGCTTTCGCGAGACGCTCGGCATCGGCCCCCAGAAGTTCGCGCGCGACCTACGACTGCGCTATGGCGTCTGGCTGTTGCACTATACTGGCAAGAGCATCACCGACATCGGAGAGCGTTGTGGCTTCGCCGACACGGCGCACTTTTCCCGACACTTTCGTAGTGCCTTCGATATGACACCAACGGAAATGCGCAAACGTGCCACTGAGCCCGGTGGTCATCGTGTTGACCCTTTCTTCTTGCATATCGATGGCCATCCAACGCTCTAATTCCAGGGCTGTGCTTCCCCGCACACACGTCTTCTGCTCCTTCGCCATTCGCGCTGTTCACGTCGACAACTCGTATCGCCTGAGCGAGTGCCGGGCGTCGGCCGCTCCGGATGTTCAGCAAGCCTGTCGCATTTATTCAATCATTACCCCGTGCTCTCGGCTTTAATCGATGCATGATCTACATACCGTGCAGCCGTCGAGGCCCGAGCGGAGCATTCTCCGATTTCGTTCTCTCATTCGCCTGCACGCGTCAGGAGAGGTGCCATGCAACGTTATTCAGGCTTCGGGCTCGTCAAGCACGCGTTACGTCATCACGAGGATTGGCAACGCCAATGGCGCAATCCCACGCCCAAGCCGGGCTATGACGTGATCATCGTCGGCGGTGGGGGACACGGTCTGGCCACGGCGTACTACCTGGCCAAGGAGCACGGCATCACCAATGTGGCGGTGCTCGAGAAAGGCTGGTTGGGCGGTGGCAATACCGCGCGCAACACCACCATCGTGCGTTCCAACTATCTATGGGACGAGTCGGCGGCGCTCTATGAGCATGCCATGAAACATTGGGAAGGGCTCTCGCAGGAGCTCAACTACAACGTCATGTTTTCCCAGCGTGGCGTGTTGAACCTTGGCCATACCCTGCAAGACATGCGCGACATTCAGCGCCGGGTCAATGCCAACCGCCTCAACGGCATCGATGGTGAGGTGCTGGATGCCGAAGGCGTCCAGTCGCTGGTGCCGATCATGGACTGCTCGAAGCGTGCTCGATATCCGGTCATGGGCGCTTCCTGGCAACCACGCGCCGGCGTGGCGCGCCACGATGCCGTGGCCTGGGGCTATGCCCGTGCCGCTGACGCGTTGGGCGTCGATCTGCTGCAGAACACCGAGGTCACCGGCTTCAAGATTCGCGACGGCCAGATCCAGGGCGTGCATACCAATCGCGGCGACATCGCGTCCAAGACCGTGGGCTGTGTGACGGCGGGCAATTCCAGCGTGTTGGCCGGGATGGCCGGCCTCAACCTGCCGTTGGAATCGCATCCGCTACAGGCTCTGGTCTCTGAGCCGCTCAAGCCGGTGCTGGACACCGTGGTGATGTCCAATCACGTCCATGGTTATATCAGCCAGTCGGACAAGGGCGATCTGGTCATTGGCGCGGGTATCGACGGCTACAACGGCTACGGCCAGCGGGGCAGCTATCCCACCGTCGAGCACACCTTGCAGGCCATCGTCGAGATGTTCCCGATCTTCTCCCGGGTGCGCATGAACCGCCAGTGGGGCGGCATCGTCGATACCTGTCCGGATGCCTGTCCGATCCTTTCCAAGACGAAGGTCAAGGGGCTTTACTTCAATTGCGGCTGGGGTACCGGCGGCTTCAAAGCGACGCCGGGCTCGGGGCATGTCTTTGCTGCCAGTCTGGCCAAGGGCGAGATGCATCCCATCGCCGCGCCGTTTTCCATCGACCGCTTCCACAGCGGGGCGTTGATCGACGAGCACGGCGCCGCTGGCGTCGCGCACTAGGACTCGTCTGAAAAGTCGACGAGCGATTATCAGACAAGGCAAAAATGGGCGAAAAGACGGAGTTTACAGATCGTAAATGAGTACTTTGATCGGACTCGCGCACGAGCCTATTTTTAACGCCGTATGATCGAGCGCAGGCACTTTTCAGACAGTGCCTAAGGGAGAACCACCATGTTCCATATCTACTGCCCCTATTGTGAAGAATTGCGCGAAGAAGAGGAGTTCCACCCCAAGGGCCAGGCGCACATTGCTCGCCCTGAGGAGCCGGACGCCTGCAGCGACGAGGAGTGGGGCGATTATCTGTTCTTCCGCGACAACCCGCGCGGCATCCATCACGAAATGTGGCTGCACGCGGTGGGCTGTCGCAAGTTCTTCAATATCACGCGCAATACCGTGAGTTACGAGATTCTCGAAACCTACAAGATGGGCGAGCAGCCGACGGTGGGCGCCGAGCATCTGGCGCGTGAGGAAAAAACCGCGCGTGAGGGGAAAACCGATAGCGTGCAGGTCGCCGAGGGCGGCCAGCAGACCGTGGGTGCCAGCGACGCCGCCCAGGCGTCGGTCAAGGGAGCGTAGGCATGAGCCAGTCAGCATTACAGCCCAACCGCCTGGCGCAAGGCGGCCAGATCGATCGCACACATGCGTTGACCTTTACTTTCAATGGCCGCTCATATACCGGCCATCCCGGCGATACTCTGGCCTCGGCCTTGCTGGCCAACGGCGTGGACCTGGTCAATCGCAGTTTCAAGTACTCGCGCCCGCGCGGCATCGTCGCCGCCGGTGCGGAAGAACCCAATGCGGTGGTTCAATTGGGCGCGACGGAGGCAACCCAGGTGCCCAACGTGCGCGCTACCCAGCAGGCGCTGTACGACGGTCTCGTCGCGTGCAGCACCAATGGTTGGCCCGACGCGCAGCGCGACATCATGCGCTGGGTCGGCAAACTGGGCAGCCCGTTCATGCCGCCGGGGTTCTATTACAAGACCTTCATGGCACCGGCCTCGATGTGGATGACCTACGAAAAATACATCCGCAAGACGGCCGGTCTGGGGCGTAGTCCGACACAGCCCGATCCGGATATCTATGATCACATGCATCGGCATTGTGATCTGCTCGTCGTCGGCGCCGGTCCCGCAGGCTTGAGCGCGGCGCTGGCGGCGGCACGTGCCGGGGCTCGGGTAATCCTCGCTGACGAACAGGAGGCGATGGGTGGCTCGCTGCTCGACACGCGCGAGACGCTGGACGATCAACCCGCCGCTCAATGGCTGAAGACGACACTGGCGGCGCTGGTGGAACACGACAACGTTACCTTGCTGCCGCGTACCACTGCGCATGGTTATCACGATCATCATTTCGTGACGCTTCACGAGCGCCGCACTGAGCACCTGGGCGATAGTGCGCCGTCTCAGGCCGGTCATCGACAGTCGCGCTCGCGGTTGCACCGGGTACGTGCCGGCCAGGTAATCCTGGCGACCGGCGCGCATGAACGTCCGTTGGTGTATGCCAACAATGATGTCCCCGGCAACCTGCTGGCAGGGGCAGTGTCGACCTACATTCGCCGCTACGGCGTGGTGCCCGGCCAGAAGCTGGTGCTCTCCACCAGCAACGATCACGCTTACCGCGCCGCATTGGATTGGCAGGAGGCCGGGCGTGAGGTTGCAGCCATCGTCGATGCCCGCACCGCGCCGGAGGGCGATCTCGTGGCGCAGGCCAAGGCCGCGGGCATCCGTGTCATCACCGGTAGTGCGGTGATCGAGGCCAAAGGGGCGCAGCGCGTCTCGGCGGCACGGGTGGCGGCCATCGACGTGGACGCCTTCACGGTCACCGGAAAAGTCGAGACGCTCGAGTGCGACACCATCGCCAGCTCCGGCGGATACAGCCCGGTGATCCATCTGGCCTCGCATACCGGCGCGCGTCCGGTATGGAGCGATGACATCATCGGTTTCGTGCCGACCACCGTGGCGGGCGTCACGGCGACGGGCGGTGCCCATGGCGTCTATCCGCTGGGCGAGGTGCTGGCGGACGGCGTCGAGGCCGGCGTTAACGCGGCGACGGCGCTGGGATTCGCTGCCACCGTGAACGACGCGGACTTGCCGCGTGTTGCGCCGCGCCATGAAGGCCCGGCCTGCGCGCTATTCCAGGTGCCGCATGAGAAAGCCACGCTGCGTGCGCCCAAGCAGTTCGTCGATCTGCAGAATGACGTCACCGCCGGCGCCATCGAGGTGGCAACGCTCGAAGGGTTCGAATCCATCGAGCACGTCAAGCGCTACACCGCCATGGGCTTCGGTACCGACCAGGGCAAGCTGGGTAATATCAATGGCATGGCGGTCGCCGCACGCTGCCTGGGGCAGAGCATTCCCGAAACCGGCACTACGGTATTCAGGCCCAACTACACGCCAGTGACCTTCGGTGCCGTGGTCGGTCGTCACTGCCGCGAGCTCTTCGACCCCGAGCGCTACACGCCGATGCAGGCCTGGCACGTCGCTCAGGGCGCCGAATTCGAAGACGTCGGGCAGTGGAAGCGTCCTTGGTACTATCCTCAAAAACGCCGCACATCGGAGGGCGAAGGCCTCGAAACCATGGCGGAAGCGGTGGCCCGTGAATGCCGCGCGGTTCGTGAGGGTGTGGGCATTCTCGACGCCTCGACGCTGGGTAAGATCGATATTCAGGGGGCGGATGCCCGCGAGTTCCTGGGGCGCATCTACACTAATAAGTGGCAGAAGCTGGCGCCTGGTCGCGTGCGCTACGGACTGATGTGCGGCGACGACGGCATGGTGATGGATGATGGCACTACCAGTTGCCTGGCCGAGAATCACTTCTTGATGACCACCACCACCGGCAACGCCGCGCCGGTGTTGGAATGGCTCGAACTCTGGCACCAGACCGAATGGCCGGAACTCGAGGTGTATTTCAACTCGGTTACCGACCACTGGGCGACGATGACCGTGACCGGCCCTGAGGCGCGCAAGCTGCTCACTGAGCTGACCGACATCGACCTCGACCGTGAGGCGTTCAAGTTCATGGATTGGCGCGAGGGGCATGTGGCCGGTGTACCCGCGCGGGTGTTCCGGATCTCCTTCACCGGGGAGCTGGCCTTCGAGATCAACGTCCAGGCGCACTACGCCATGCACGTCTGGGAAGCGTTATTCGCGCACGGCGACAAGTACAACCTGACGCCTTACGGCACCGAGACGATGCATGTGCTGCGTGCCGAGAAGGGCTTCATCATCGTCGGCCAGGATACCGATGGGTCGGTAACACCCGAGGATCTGGGCATGTACTGGGCCATCGGCTACGACAAGCCCTTCCCGTGGGTCGGCAAGCGGGCGCTGACGCGTTCCGATACGCGCCGCGAGGGACGCAAGCATCTCGTCGGCCTCAAACCCAAGGACGCGAGCGTGGTGCTGGAGGAGGGCGCGCCGATCGTCTTCGACCCGAAACACGCCATCCCCATGCCCATGGCTGGCCACGTGACCTCGAGCTACTACAGCCCGACGCTGGAAAGCGGCTTCGCCCTGGCGGTGGTCAAGGGTGGCCATCAGCGCCTGGGCGAAAGCGTCTATCTGCCGATGGCCGATGGGCGTGTGCATGAAGCCGAAATCGTCGGTACCCAATTCGTCGACCCGAAGGGAGAGCGCCAGCATGTCTAACTCGGTCCATGTCTACGACGCCCGCGCCGATCACGCCACCGTTAACGCCCAGTCGCCGCTGGCGTACTCCTTCCAGCGCAGCGGCATGCCCGCGCCTGGAGAGGAAGGCCGTGCAGTGGTTGGCGAGCGAGCATTCTTGGGGCATCTCATCCTGCGCGGCGGTGCTATCGTGCTCGACGAGGCGCTGCGCGAGGTACTCGGCATTGGCCTGCCCGGGCGCCCTAATTCGCTCACCGTCGATGCCGATGGTCAGCGCTCCGTGCAATGGTTATCGCCCGACGAATGGCTGCTGATCGTGCCTGGCGACGAGACCTTCGGCCTCGAGACGCGGCTACGTGCGCATCTCGGCGGGTCACATGTCGCCATCGTCGACGTCAGCGCGGGGCAGACGCTGATCGAACTCACCGGAGAGGCGGCGCATGGAGTCCTGATGAAGTCGACGGTCTACGATGTCGACCCGCATGCATTTACGGTGGGCAAGGGCGTGACCACCATCTTCGCCAAGACCAGCGTTATCTTGCGTCGCCCTGACGAGTCGCGCTGGGAACTCATCGTACGGCGCAGTTTTGCCGACTACGTGTATCGCTGGCTGCTGGATGCGGGGGAAGAATATGGCATCGGTGTCGCTCGAGAAAGCCGTCATGAGTCGCAGTAACGATACATGGATCCTCGCCGCGCAGTGCCCCAGCCGCCTGGGCACCGTGGATGTCGTGACGCGCTTCCTCAAGGAGCGCGATTGCTACATCACCGAACAGCAGTCGTTCGATGACCGCCTGGGCGAGCGTTTCTTCATCCGTACCGAGTTTCGGCCTCTGGCCTCCGACTTCGATGCCGAGATGTTTCAGGCCGATTTCGCGTCCCGGGCCTTCGAATTCGAGATGGATTACGAACTGACCCCGCCCGAGCGGCGCACGCCGGTGGTGATCATGGTCTCCAAGGCCGATCATTGCCTCCACGACCTGTTGTATCGCTACCGCACCGGGCAGTTGCCGTTGGATATTCGTGCGGTGATCTCCAATCACCCCGATCTCGAATCATTGGTAACCGGGCACGGGTTGGCATATCACCATTTTCCGATCACGCCCGAGACCAAGGCAGCGCAGGAAACTCGCGTCCTGGACGTGATCGAGTCCACCGGCGCCGAGCTGGTGATCCTGGCGCGTTACATGCAGGTACTTTCCAGTGAGATGTGCGCGCGTCTCAGCGGGCGCGCGATCAACATTCATCACTCGCTGTTGCCGGGATTCAAGGGGGCCAAGCCGTATCACCAGGCCTACGAAAAAGGCGTCAAATTGGTCGGGGCCACCGCGCACTATATCAACGACGATCTCGACGAAGGCCCTATTATCACCCAAGGGGTGGAACCGGTCAGTCATGCCGATTACCCCGAGGACCTGGTCGCCAAGGGGCGCGATATCGAATGCTTGACCCTGGCGCGGGCGGTATCGCTTCATCTGGAGCGCAGGGTGTTTCTGCATTCCAAGCGCACCGTAGTGTTCACACGTTGACGATGCGGGAGCGGGCATTTTTCCACCGCTCTCCTAAACTTCGGGTAACGCCTCTGGCGACAGGCGTTCACGACAGTGATCACCCACAATAACGACCATCGCAGCCGCGACCGGTGACACCGGCCGGCGCGTCGTCACTCGAGGAGGGGAAGACATGATGCTCGCGGATCTGATCGACGGCGACGACTTTCGTCAACGCCTACAAGCGCTGGGCGTGCGCATTCCCGATGGTGCTTGCCCCGAAACCTGTGCTCGCATGGCCGTATGCAAGTACAACGAAGTCGGCGTGGAAGGATTGCCCGAGGCCATTCACGACATGATGCAGCACAGCGACGAAATGCTGCCGTCGGTACGCCAAGCGATAGACACCCATCTGTTGCCTCGCCTGCGGGCGAACGAATAAGCACAGCCTGCAACATCCAACGCCGCGCCGATATCGGCGCGGCGTTGGTGTGCCATGCTAGGCGCCTCGGCGGCCATCCGTTTCCGGTTCGCTTCGCGATCCCCGGCCGGTTACGATCCTTCCAGACGTCATCCTGAATGCCGCTTGTCGCTCAAGGGAGGTGAACCAATGGGTAAGGCCGGTGATCGTTATTATCTACTCGATGTTTTCACGGATACTCCATTTGCGGGTAATCCGTTAGCAGTCTTTACGGAAGCGGCAGGCATATCCGATGTACGAATGCAGGCCATAGCGACGGAATTGAATCTCTCGGAGACGGTTTTCGTCGGTAAGCAGACAGCCGGTAACCGCTTCCCGATCCGCATCTTTACCCCTGGCACTGAATTGCCCTTCGCCGGCCACCCGACCATCGGGACGGCCTATTTGCTGGCCTCACTCGGTTTAGCCGATCGCCAGTCGCCACTGGTGTTGCAAGCCGGTGTGGGAGATCTGGAAGTGCGGTTCGACGGGGACATGGCGCGTTTCACGACCGCTCGGCCAGTCGACGTGCAGCCAAGTTCGCTCGACAGGATGTCAGCCGCGGAGTTGCTCGGGTTGTCAGCCTCTCAGGTAGTCGATGATCCGGAGGTCGCCTCTTGTGGCCTTGCGTACCATCTAATCGAACTGGATAGTCTCGACGCGCTGGAGCAGGCGCGACCATCGGCGGCATCATGGAGCCGGTGTGTATCACCGAGCGGTATAGAGCAGATTTATCTGCATGTTCGTACCGGCGACGAGACCCGGCGCTCGCGCATGTTTTCCACTGAAATCGGCAATCTGCGTGAGGACCCGGCCACGGGCAGTGCCGCGTCCGCCTTGGCCGGTTTCCTTGCAACTCGAGAAACGGGAGGTAGCCGGTGGTACTGGCAGATCGATCAGGGCGTCGAAATGGGCCGCCCCAGTCGTATCCATGCCTGGGTCGAACGTGACGATGCCATGACCATTCGTATCGGTGGACAAGCCGTCATGGTGGGCGAGGGCAAGCTCTACCGTTGATCCCGCGCCGGTATCGGCGCGGGATGACGCATCATGCCGTATCAGTGCATGACGCCAGGCGTC
This sequence comes from Chromohalobacter canadensis, assembly GCF_029544075.1. Classification (GTDB taxonomy): domain Bacteria; phylum Pseudomonadota; class Gammaproteobacteria; order Pseudomonadales; family Halomonadaceae; genus Chromohalobacter; species Chromohalobacter canadensis_A. The sequence goes on from NZ_JAJQJH010000006.1 coordinate 150,184, forward strand.
AGCCCTGGACGATGTGCAGTGATGGGGCCTCGGATTCCAGTCGCGAGAGCAGCGTGTCGCTGTACCAGTTGACGAAGTCGATCACGCCGAATTCATAGGTTTCGGAGTAAGGGCCGGGCTGGTAGGCGATGGAGTTGATACCGCGCTGGTTCTCTTCGGCCAGCTGCCGGTCTTGATCGTTGGTGGCGTCCCACACCTTGCGTAGCCATTGGGGGTCGTAATCGACGCCTTCCTGGGCATCCCGGCGGACGAGCCACTTGGTGGTTACCAGGGTCTGTTGCGGGCCCAGCGGCAGCACGCGAAAGACCACGGCATGATCGCCCATGAAATGGTTCCAGGAATTGGGCAGATGCAAAATGCGCAGCGAGCCCATGTCCGGGCTCTGCAGATGCCCCATCAACTTTCCACAGCCGGGCTTGCCGTCCATGGTCATCGACATGACGCCGTCGATCATCGGCGTGCGGGTCAGACGGTTACGCTTGCCGAACCGCTTAAGCGCCCAGGGCACTTGCTGGCAATCCCAATGTGCCTGCTGGCGGGCGACCAAGTCGCGATAGGCGGGCGTAGCGCGTGGGTCGTCGGTGTCGTCGAACTCGATCAGCGAGTTGAGCAGCTCCGGGTGGGCACCGTTGCAGTGATAACACTCGCGGTTGTTCTCAAGGACCAGCTTCCAGTTGGCCTGCTCGACGATGTTCGATTCCGCCGCGACTTTGACGTTATCCATCTCGTAGGGCGCGAGATAGTCCTCGAGGGTTGCCAGGAAGTCGTCGATGGCCGGTGGCTGCTCGGCGAGACTGATGAAGATGAAACCCCCGGCGCTCTTCACCGCCACCGGCTTGAGGCCATAGGCGGAAAGATCGAAGTCCTCGCCCATGTCTTGCCCGGCGAACAGTAGGCGTCCATCGAGTTCGTAGGTCCATTGATGATAGGGGCAGACCAGCTTGGCGACCTTGCCTTTCTCCTGCGTGCACAGCCGCGATCCACGGTGCCGGCAGACGTTGTGGAAGGCATGCAGCGTGCCCTGGTCGCCGCGCACCACGATGATGGGGTTGTCGCCGATCTGCGCGGTCAGGTAATTGCCCTTGGCGGGGAGCTCGCAGGTCATGCCGACGAACAGCCACTCTTGGGTGAAAATTTCCTGCATATCCAGCGCGAACACGCGTGGATCATTATAGAAGGGTTGCGGCAGCGAATACGTGCGCCGGCGCTGGCGAAGCATGTCGGCGGTCGCGTCACGCGCGGCGGCCAAGGGATCGTCGAGTGCAGCTGTAGCGATCAGATCCATGAAGGCATCCTCTTCCTCTTCGTGCGCCGTGTCGGGTAACGGATGGCGCCATGACATTGAGTGGGTGTGTGCGTGAGAGGCGTGATTGACACGGAGTGTGGCGTATTGCCGCCAATGGGGATTGTCTGCCCGCGACATCGGCCGATGCCGTGACGACGTCAGTTGGCGATTGCCCTCGTCATGGCGGCTGACGCAGGCATGCGCGTGTCGTTGGCAGGCAAGTGGTCGGTGCGGGGGGCGCCCACAATGCGTCTGACAGTCAGATACCGCCGCGCGACCAGGTAGCCATCTCATGAGCTTGAACTTCTTCAATCCCGTCACTACCCAGACCTGGACCAATGGGCGCCATAACGTGCGTTGCGTGAAGATCATCCAGGAGACTTGGGATGTCCGCACCTTCTGCTTCATGGCCGATCAGCCGGTGCTGTTCTTCTTCAAGCCCGGGCAATTCGTGACCCTGGAGCTGGAGATCGACGGCGAGCCGATCATGCGCTCCTACACGATTTCCAGCTCGCCCTCGGTGCCCTACAGCTTCTCGATCACGGTCAAGCGGCTTCCCGATGGACGCGTTTCCAACTGGCTACATGACAACCTGCAGGTCGGCAGCGAACTCGTCGTTCACGGACCGGTGGGGGATTTCAACGTCATCGACTATCCCGCCGACAAGGTGCTCATGCTCTCCGGTGGGGTCGGCGTCACGCCGTTGATGTCGATGACGCGCTGGTTCTTCGATACCAACGCCAACGTCGACCTGCAGTTCGTGCACAGTGCGCGCGAGCCACGCGACATCATCTTCCACCGCGAGCTGGAACATATCTTCTCGCGGATCCCCGATTTTCGGCTGCATATCGTCTGTGAGCGCGGCGATGAAAACGGTGTGGCTTGGGCGGGATTTCGTGGCTATCTAGCGCAGGCGATGCTCGAGTTGATGGTACCGGACTACCTGGAGCGCGAGATATTTTGTTGCGGCCCCACGCCGTACATGAAGGCCGTCAGGCAGGTGCTGCAGAGCAACGGCTTCGACATGAGCCACTATCACGAAGAGTCGTTCGGGGCCACGCCCGCGGATGTCCGGGCGGATGTGGAGGAACTTGCCGAGCAGGCCGAAGCGGAGATGGATGCCGTCGATACCGCCGACATGTTGCAGGTCGAATTCAGCAACAGTGGCAAGAGCATTCGCATTCTGCCTGAGGAGACCGTGCATTCCGCCGCCGCCAAGCTCGGCCTGCATATTCCCAAGGCCTGCGGGATGGGTATCTGCGGTACCTGCAAGGTCAAGAAGCTCTCGGGCGACGTCAACATGGAGCACAACGGCGGCATCACCGAGGATGACGAAGCGGAAGGCTACATTCTGAGCTGCTGCAGCACGCCCAAGAGCCATGTCGCTATCGAGTTTTAATACCTGACGTCCCTGGGTCCGGCATGACCGGGCGCTCAGCGCGACTCGGCGGTGGTAGTACCAAGCCGCTCGGCGTCGCGCGCTTGACGCAGTTCGCCGCGTGCCTGGCGGGCGATCTTCCAGCCGCCGGACAGCGAGAGAAAGGCGAACACGCCCCCCACGATCAAGTCGGGCAGGGCGGTGCCGCTGCCGAAAACACCCAGCGCGGCGAGCAGCACCGCGCCGTTGCCGATGACATCGTTACGCGTGCAGATCCACACGCTGCGCATGTTGCTGTCGCCCTCACGATAGCGCATCAACAGCACCAGCACCGCGAGATTGGCGAGCAGTGCCAAAAACCCCACCGCGCCCATGGTCGGCGCATCTGGGTAGCTACCCGCGAACAGGTTATGCAGTGTCACGCCCAGCACCACCACGCCGAACCCGGCCAGCGTTGCGGCCTTGACCAGCGATGCACGAGCGCGCCAGATCAAGCCCATGCCCAGTACACCAAGGCTGATGGCGTAGTTCGCCGCGTCGCCGAGGAAATCGAGTGAGTCGGCCATCAGCGAGGTGGAATCCGCCTTCACGCCGGCCAGCATCTCGACCCCGAACATCACCGCATTGACCACCAGCGCGATCCATAGCACGCGCCGGTAGCGTGGCGTCGACTCGGGAGAAGGGGAAGAACCGCAGCAACACGCCATGCAAACCTCATCATCGTGGACCGAACTAGTACCTGTAATTCTACAACCCTAGAGTGCGCTCCAGGGCAAGCGTGCAGTCGCAGCATGCGTAATTTGAACGTACAATCAAAATTATGAATAATGGAAAAAGCAATTATAGATAAAAATTCAACATCAGAGGGATTTTATGACACATTCACGATGGAGCTTTGTGCCGCTTGCGGCGCTGACCTTGGGCGCCGCCTCGCTGGCACAGGCCGATGTCAGTGTCACGCGCGGCGCGACCGATATTCCCGATGGCGAGGCCACTCACGTCGAAGACATCACCGTCGCCAATGACAAGCTGGCCTTCGCGTTGGCCGTCGAGTCGCGGCCGCCCTGGGGCGTGCCGCGCGGCACTCTGGTCGACCTGGCAGCGGTAAAAGGCGGCGAGATCGACCTGGATCGTGTCGCCTTTGCTGACTTCATTCCCAATAACTGGTCCGCCTGGCCCAACGACGACAAGAACGTCGAAGTCGTCGAGAAGTCGCCTGAGCGTGCGGTGATCCGCGTCAGCCGCAATTTCGGCGAGGCGATGGTCACCACCACCTACACGCTGGACGCCGACAGCGACCGCGTGCACCTGGAAACCGTGCTCGACAACCAGGGCGACGAGCCACTGGAAGGCATTCGCTCCGGCTTTACGCTGTGGCCGGACACCGGTTACCTGTTCGGCGTGCCTGGCCTGGGCGATGCCAAGGAAACCGAGGCCAGCGACGCGCTCACCGACCGCATGGTTGCCTACGATCAGGATTGGGCCTTTGCCCTGCATGCACCGTATTTCGACCGCATCAACTACGAAGGCCAGGACATGTACCTGGAACACAGTCTGAAAGCCGGCGAGTCGCGTCGCTTCGAGGGCTGGTTGCAGGTCGTGCCGGAAGGCGATTTGGCCCCGGTGGTCACCAACGAGATCGAACGCAAGAGTCTCGATAGCGGTGAGATTCATGGCCAGCTACGCGATGGCGACGGCGAGGCGCCCGCCAACGGACTGGTGATGATCGAGAAGGAAGGTGCGCCCTACGCCTGGACGCTGGCCGACGATGGCAAGTTCTCGATGTCGCTGCCGGCGGGCGAGTACCAGGCTTACGCCACGGCGGAAGGCTTTGCCAACTCCGAGCCGGTCGAACTGAATGTCGCTGACGGCAGCGAGCGCGAGCTGAGCTTCGATGGCATGCGCGGCCCGGGAACGCTGTCGCTGGATATTCGCGGCGCCGAGAATGACACCCCGCGCGACGCACGCCTGACGATCCTCGAAGGCCAGCAGCCGCCAGTGGAATTCCTCGGCAAGCAGACCTTCTTCACCGAACTGGACCCGGCCGGCCAAGCCGAGCTCAAGCTGGCGCCCGGCGACTATCGCCTGGCCGTCAATGCCGGTGCCGGCTTCACCGCGCGCCAGCAAACGCTGGATGTCAGCCTCGAGACTGGGGAGGAAATCGACAAGAGCGTGGAGATCGAGCGTCTCGTCGAACCCAATGACGACCACTGGTACGGCGCCGACCTGCATCACCACGCCAACGTGCTGGAGGGCACCACGCCGCCGGATACGGTGGTGCGCGCCCAGTTGGCCACGGATCTCGACCTGACCTTCATCAGCGATCACGACTCTACGGCTAATCACGACACCTTTAGCCAGCTTTCCGCTGAGCGCGGCGTGCCGTTCATTCCCTCCATTGAGGTCTCGCCCTCCTGGGGACACATGAACCCGTTCCCCATCGAGATGAACGGTGAGCTCGAGGTCGATCCGGGCACCGACGACGTGCAGGACATCGTCAAGGACGCACGCCGCCTGGGTGCCGAGGTGGTGCCCATGAACCATCCGTATAACGCCTACGGTTATCTCAGCAACCTGGGCGACGGCAAGGTGCCCGGCGGTTTCACGCCTGGCTTCGATCTGCTCGAACTCAATGCCGAAGTGGACAACGAGCCGACCATCGCTGCCGCGCATCGCTTCTGGGATCAGGGCACGCGCATGTACTTCACGGCGGGCACGGACACCCACGATGCCTGGAATGACCTCACCGGTCGCATTCGCATGATGGGCCACGTGCCCGGCGAGCTGACCCCACGCGCCTTCGCGCGTGCCCTCAAGGATGGCCATGGCTACGCGACTCAAGGGCCGCTGCTGTTCCCCGAGGAGCACATGTTCGGCGATAGCCTGCGCTTGGTAGAAGACGCCAAGGGCGAATGGACGGTGAACGCCACCGCCGTCAACGGCCTCAAGGAAGCGCGCCTGATCGGCCAGGGAGGCGAAGTGCTCGCCACCCAAACGCCTGACGGCACTGACGCGACGTTGACCTTCGAGATCCCCGGCGATGCCAACGGCTGGGTCGCGCTGGAAGTCGACGATGCCGATGGCGATACCGCCTGGACGAACCCGCTGTGGCTCGAACGTTCCAGCAAGGCCGATTACCTCGGTAATGAAGGCGGCGACGAAGACGCCTGATCTCGCGATCTGGCACTCGTCACTACAATCACGATAACTCGCCGTCAAGACCCCTGCTCAAAGGGGCTTCAAGGGAATGCCACGCCTTCGGGCGTGGCTTTTTTGTGGGCGCTTATGCGTTGGGGATGCCGCCAACCGTGATTGTTCCTCGGCTGGCGGATTCTTGCCTGCGTTACTGACAGGCCTTTGCGACGGCATCGCCATCGGTGGAGACGGTTGGCCGCGTTCTCACGCCGACAAGCACCAGAGCGGCGGCGGCCAACAGCATCGTTCCAGCTGTTGCACACACGCCCAGGACGCCGCTGATGTCGAACATGACACCCCCGACGGCGGCGCCCAGCGCGATCGCCAGTTGTATCGAGGCGACGATCAAACCGCCACCGCTTTCGGCCTCGTCCGGCACGACACGGGTGATCCAGGTCGACCAGGCGACTGGCACGGCACCGAAGGCGAAACCCCACAGAGCCACCATGAGAACATCGGTGCCCATCGAAATTCCGCCCAGCGTGGCTAACAGCCAGCCCAGCACGCCCATGATCAGTGGCATCAGCAGCAGTGTCAGGCGCAGGCTGCGTTCGAGCAGGTAACCCGCGACCAACGTCCCGACGAAGTTCGCCACACCGAACGCCAGCAAGGTCGAAGAAAGCTCGTTGATGCCCATCCGGGAAACGCCTTCGAGAAACGGACGAACATAGGTGAAGAAGGCAAAATGGCCGCAGAACACCAGCAGAATGGCCACGATGCCGACGGCCATGCCCGGCCGTTTCATGACGCTCACCAACGTGCCAAGTGGTGTCGGGCGCTCAGGTGCCATTCGCGGCAGGGTGGTGTATTGCAGCACCAGCGTCAGCACCGAGAGCGCCGTCGCGAGCAGGAAGACGTTGCGCCAGCCGATCATGTCGCCGAGATAGCTGCCCAGCGCGGCGGCACTGATAGTGGCGATGGGGACGCCGGTGAACAGCAGGGACATCGCACGCGGGACGTCATGCTCCGAGACCAGCCGCATGACCGTGGCAGCGGACAGCGCCCAAAATCCGCCCAGTGCCACACCGAGTAGTACCCGCCCGACCAGCAACCAGGCCAGATGCGGGGCGAAGGCCACCATCAGGTTGGCAGCGATCATCAGCACGGAGAATGCCAGCAGCACGTGGCGGCGATCGAGGCGCTGTGTCACGGACGTCACCAGCAAGCCGGAGAGTAGCGCCACCACCGCCGTGACCGTAACGGCCTGCCCGGCCTGGCCTTCGCTGATCATGAGTGAATCGGCCATCGGCGTCAGCAGACTGGCCGGCAGGAATTCGGCCATCACCAGGCTGAACACGCCCATCGTCAGCGAAAACACGGCGACCCAGCGCGATGGCGTTGGCGACTCGTGCGTCGAGTGTTGAGGTTCTTGCGTCGTCATTTCGAGATTTCCGATCAAGACTTGGGATGATGCGTAGACTAAAGTAGTATCGAGAGATCATCTATCACTGAAAATCCGATATGTTTGATCAAAAGTCCGAATTTTTTACCGCCACCGACTCTGATGTCCGCTCCAGCGAATGGATCAACGAGCTGCTCCTCGGTATGCGTCTGTCGGGGCTGAACTATCGGCGCGTCCAGATAGCGCCGCCCTTCGGCATTCGTTTCGATACCGACGCCCGCTGCGCGCAATTTCACTTCGTCGCCCAAGGGCCCGTTATACTGCGGCTCGGTGGCGAGGAGCAGATCCTGGAGACCGGCGATGCCGTGCTCCTGCCCCGGGGTGGCCAGCACTGCTTGCTCTCTTCACCTGAGGTTAAGAGCCGCGACATCGAGCAGATCGACGCGCTGCCGCTATGTGACGACTTCAGTTGCATCAATGAATGTCCCGATACGCTCGACGGTACTCCCCCGATGCGTTTATTCAGTGGCTGCATGCAGTTCGATCTAGGCGGCATGCAGCCGCTTTTGACGCTGATGCCCGCAGTGATGCACGTCAGTACGTTACTTTCGCGCTACCCGGAGATGCTGCCGATGCTGGAGGCGATGGCGCGCGAAGCGAGTCTTGAGCGGGCCGGCGCCGCCGGCATTCTGGCCCGGCTGGCCGACGTGGTCGCCGCTAGCATCGTGCGGGGCTGGGTCGAATGTGGCTGCGCCGACATCGATGGCTGGATCGAGGCGTTGCGTGATCCGCGTCTGGGTAAGGTCATCGCCGCTGTCCACCGCGAACCTGGCCGCGACTGGACGGTGGCCGCTATGGCGGCGGAGATAGGCAGTTCCCGTTCGGTATTCGCCGAACGCTTCCGCTGTTCGCTAGGCATCTCGCCGCTCGGATACGTCACCCAGCTTCGCATGCGTCTGGCCACGCAGTGGATCGCCGAGAAGCAATTATCGATCGATCAGGTCGCCTGGCGCCTGGGCTATGGCTCTCAGGCCGCTTTCAGTCGTGCTTTCAAGCGGTCGACCGGGCAGACGCCGGGTGCGGTGCGTGTATCGTGACGCGATCCGCGGCGTCAATGGTAGCTTGTCAGGCCTCGGCCGCTTCCTTCACCCCCTGGGTATCCTTGGCCAATTTGCAGCGCACCAATGCGGCCACCAGCTTGGGGTAATCTTCCCGCGACACCTTGTTGGCGAGCTTGGCGGCATCAGCCTTGAGTCCCAGCTTCTCGGCGGCGGATAGCGCTGCCTTGTCGGCGTAGGGATAGCATTCATCCCATGTCAGTTGGATCTCGCGCAGGAAGATATCGGCACCGGTGCCGCCGATTCCCTTGAATGCCTTGAGCCGTTTGCGCAGCGCCTTCGGGCTGCCTTCCGCCGCTTCACGCAGCTTGCGCAGATCGCCGCCATAGGTTTCCAGCAGCGCATCATTCATGTCCGCCAATTGCGTCGCCGTTTTTTCGTCGACGCGTGCGTAGCCGGATTCATTGAGCACTCGCGCCCGGGTTGCCCAATCGCTCGTCTTCAGTTTTTGCGGCGTCGTCCAGCCGGCCTTAGCCATTGCTTTTGCACCGCGCATGGCGAGATCGGCACTGATCGGCGCGCTGGTCAGCAACGAATAGCAGAGCAACCGAAAGAGCGGCGATGGCGTGTTTTTGCGCAGGTCGATACCCAGCTCACTGGCAAAAGTTTGCCCGTGGCGCTGCATCAACGTCTCGATGATCTGTTTTTGACTGGCCATGCTAGCTCCCGTAAGCGAAGGCGGCATTTCAACGATGACAGAGCTCAACATGGCACCGTCTGGCCAGCTGTCAAATACGCAACGAGGTAATCTCAAACAAGAACTCATCGCCTGCCTGCGGTAGGCAACGGCAAGCGGCGCCATCGGGTAGTCGTAGCGGCTGATCAATCTATGTATATAAAGTTATTGCGTTTGAAAGTGCTGCGGTCCTTGGGTTTTCCGCAAAGACGCCTCTGGATTATTACCTCATAATACATGGTTCGGCTTTTTATCGCTGTTTCTGCCCGCATGTTGTTTATAAACTGGGGGCCATAGGCTAGGGATCATGGGCTAGGATTCATAGTTGTCCTACTCAGCTTAAGGCGCGTAGGGAGTGTTTGAAGAATAGAAATGGGCAAGCATGGACTTCAAACCATCTGTCAGCCCTGGCCCTCCAATAGGTGGTCCATGCCCTGTGGCTGCAACAGAAGGGGACAGCATCGCGAGCTTCTTTATGGATTCAAAAGCATGTTCCCAGTCTTGGGTGAAGTAACGTGGAGGCCCGCTAAGCTGAGGACGTTGAAGGAAAACACGACGTAGAGATTCTTGTTGTACACTAACAAAGGCGTCTCCTGCGATTAACGATCTATCATACTCTCTAAATAACGAAATATGACCGGGTGTATGGCCAGGTGTTTGTAGCCATCGCCATGTTGCTAGTCCTGGTACGGTGCCATCTTCAGGGAGAGGAGATAGTACTCCATTGAAGTTGTAAGGGCCGCGTGAGAAAAGTGGGGATAGTCGAGAAATAGTGCCGCCGCCGGCTTCTGCATTCGCTGGAGGATAAGCGCGAGAGCCCGTTAGGTAAGGTAGTTCTAAATCGCTGGCATACAGTGGAACCTGCCAGTGATGACTGAGCGGCAAGGCGGAGCCGATATGATCGAAGTGCCCATGAGTCAAAATGATTGCTTCGGGTGCGCGATTACCAAATAAGTATCTGGCACAATCGATGATCTTCTTTTCTTGCCTTGATAACGCTGTGTCAATCAAGATCCAGCGTTGGGTCTCTGGCTCTTCAATGAAGCAGACATTAACGAACTTTAGCGTCAGTTGAATCACGTTTGACGCTACCGTTTGATGATGATTATGCCTGATTGAGGTCAGGCCTAGCGCTAGATGCTGACGGGTTTCATCCTTCATAATATACTTGATGGCTAAGAAAGTTTGTGTATAGGCCTCAACGACATAAGTTCGTTACTCAGCCCCTTTCCGTAGGATTAGTACGATCAGATTTCTCATTGATATTATCTTTATGAACTTTCTTTTCTTTGGAAAGCTGTCCTCCTGAGAAAGGTGCTTTGTCCAACGAATTATTATGACCAGGCTCCTTGGGGTTGCCCCTTGCTTTCTGGTTGTCTACGTTTTCCTCCTTCCGGTAGGGCTCAGGCTCTCCTTGTAGCTCTGATGTCTTCTGTTGAGAATCAGAAGGAATATCCCTTTTGGTTGTCTTGGCGGCTTTTTTTCTCTCTTCGCTTGGATGGCCATGATCCTTCGGCTCAGAATTCATATTCATTGCTCCGTAAGTGTTGTGCATAATCTACTATTTTTCATCATAGTTACTAATGAGATGGTCAACATTAACCACCATCAAATTTTGCTGCAAAAAATGAATGATGGAAACAATCTGGCTCACTGAGGGTATGTATCGCCAGCCTGTTAACATAGAGCAAATAGAGCAGGCTGATCCGGTTTTCGTGTAGCGCCAACACGACTATTGTGAAATTGCATGGTAAAGGAACACCATGCCAATTGTGGCATCCAGCATAAAAAGGTGTCGCAATTAACATGCTTACGCTGATTAATCAGGAGGTCTTATGTCCAGCAAGCGCAATAATGATCGCGATATGTCGGTTAAAGAAGCGGGCCGCAAGGGTGGCGAGGCCAACGCAGAAACCCATGATCAAGAGCATTTCGAAGATATTGGTCATAAAGGGGGGACTGCTAACGCTGAGTCCCATGACCAGGAGCACTTCGAAGATATTGGTCACAAGGGGGGCGTTGCGAACGCAGAGAGCCACAGCCGCGAACACTTCGAAGACATTGGCCACAAGGGAGGTACTGCGAACGCAGAATCTCATAGCCGCGAACATTTTGAAGATATTGGACATGAAGGCGGAGAAAGGAGCAGTGGCAACTTTGCCAATGATCCTGAGAAAGCCTCCGAGGCTGGCCAGAAAGGTGGCAAGCACAGCAGTGGTAGTTTCGAGAAAGATGGGGAAAAGGCCTCGGAGGCGGGAAAAAAAGGTGGCCGCCGTAGCGGAGGTGGTAATTCATAATCTCATTGCCCACTTTTCTAGCGCTAGCCATGGAAGGCTAGCGCTAGGAAAATTGAGTATAGAGGCGTAAGGGAATGAATTTGGATTACCAATAGCCCATATTTTTGAAAGTAAGGTTGTGAACTTTACTCGTGGCGAATAGGGAGAGCTGATATGACACAAGGAGTAGGAGGTCAGTCGCCGGGAAATATTACCCATCATCTTAAGGGTATGGATTTTCCCGCGGACCGGTCAGACCTCGAGCGTCAGGCCCAAGAAAATGGCGCTGGAGAAGATGTGATGGATATTATTCGGCAACTGCCGGATCAGCAATACGAAAGCATGGCTGACGTTACCAAGGGAGTTGGTGAAGTGGAGTAGGATCTTAGTCGTACAGTACGGCCTTTTTTAAGTAAGAGGGCCGGAAAAGAGGAGGTATACAGTACAGGGATGTATATTTTTAATAGAAAAGCGCTCTTTCCGAGCGCTTTTCACTGTCATGTAACCTTATTAGGGTGGCCTGGTTAAGAAGCTTGGGTGAGTTTACGAAGTACGATTGATCTTTAAAAATGCTTGGAGCGCGCTCTGAGAAACAGGTCTAAGATAAGGTGTTATAAAGATGTACAAGTCTATACTTGTCCCAATGAATGACAGTCTCGCATCTATGTCGGCGTTGTATAAGGCCCACCGACTCGCGCAGCGTGAAAATGCGCAATTACATTTGCTCCATGTAGTAGAACCCCGAGATACTGGGGATGTTATAGGAGAGGCGTTAGGTGCCCCTATACATCAAATGGATGCGCAGGATTGTGCCAGAGCAGAAGCTTCTTTGGATTCTTGGTGGAAGAAAGTGAATCAGCCGCGGGGAGAAGTGAACCTGGTGGTGAAAAGTGGAAAGATAGATGAGGCTATAAGCGAGGAAGTTGGGCGCTTAGAAGTAGATATCATCATTATGGGTTCTACAAAAGCCACCCACAAGTGGAGAGGGATACTCTTGAAAGTTCAAAGAAAGGTATCATGTGGTCTTGTTGTTATTAATGAAAGGGAAGATATAGTGCTAGAGCACTTTCCTTCCTAGGTTAATGTGTTCTCTATACTGGCTATATTAAAAGGGTGGCATGTTGTTTAGCGGTCCTGCGGGGTTTCATCTTGGCCACCTAAGGTGTAGTCAGGGGGGTCGCTAGCGGGAAAGCTATCTTTGCTCATGTCATCAATATGCTCTTGGCTTTCTTCTTTAGGTGGAGCTTTGCTAAATTCGAGAAGTGGTCTTGTTAATATCCAATGGTCTTCTTGTTGTTTGAGGTGATGATAGGGGATGTTATATAGATCGCCATCCTTAGCCTTGAGTAAAGCTTCATCTTGACTCGCGTCTTTAAGTAAGTGGCCAACAATAGTGTTGTCCTCGTTATAAACCGCATACGGATAGTTTTTCATAGGTACCTCTTAGAGGCTTGTATAATACTGAAGGTTGGTTATAAAGCGTTGGTTAGGCTAGGCGTATAAGATACGCCTAGCCGAGTTATCATAAAGAAACTTACCTTTTTCCTTCTAAAGCTTCGCTCTCGGCACGGGATAGAAAAGCTTTAGTTATGTCATCAAGGTTATCTTCTAACCATTTGGCCATATTTACTTCCTCCTCGAGAATACCCTTGCAGACTTCCCTGATCTGGTTTTCACCGAGTTCGTCAGCCGCAGCGATAAGAGCCCGATAATTAGCAATTTCGAAGTGTTCAAACGCGTAGCTAGCAATGCCCCCTTTAACGACTTCGTCAGAAGCCATGGATCCACCGATGGCTTGCCCTATGGCGGCGAATTTACCGCTGACATCCTTCATGGTAGAAGGGCTTTCATCCATTGATTTCAGGCATCCTTCTAGGCGGTCTGCCTGTGATTTGGTCTCTTCAATATGTTGGTTGATCCTTTCCTTCAACTTCGGGTAATGCTCCAAACGCTTGGCCTGAGCTGTTAGCATTTGCTCTGCTTGCTCTTCCATGGCATGCGCGTCCTTTAACCAAACATGTAGTTGGCTTACTGAACTGGTGCTCATAGCTTCTCTCCTTGAGGTGGGTGTTATTTCGCGTTTTCAAGTACATGTGCTATATATTTTAGTAGCCTACATGGACAGGCACATCCAAAGGTTGGCTCTGCCTTTGTTTTAAGTAAAAAATCACTCGAATGCGCTAGCCTTTCCTGTGCGATCGGAAACCGGTCGTTCGACTTCTCGGTCGAGACGCTCGGTAAATGTTTTCAACCCGCTTGCTAAGGGTGACATTGCTCGCCACAGTTCATCGTCCTTGAGCAGGCGAAAGACACCCCTGACCCCAGGTGCCTGTTGCCGGCGGTGCTCGGCGCCGTGAGCTTCTCTCTCCACAGTGACTAAAGCATCGCGGGCAGCGTAGACGGTCTTGTGGAATTGTCCCGGGGGGACACTGGAAATTGCTATCAGCAGCGTAGAAAGATTCTGTATGGCATTCAGCGAACCCTCACGACTGAGTGCATCGGTAAGACTTTGTGCCAGTTGGGTATTGCTGCGAACGAGATCGTCTGCAAAACGCAGGAAGCCATGCTCGTGCAATCCTTGCAGCAGTCGTTCTAGCTCTTGCTGCGCGCTGGGCTCGAGATTCTCGTTGGGCGGTGGTGTGTAATCGATACGCTCGGCCATTAGTTCTTCTCCGGATGCGCTTGATGCTCAGGGGGTTGGTGGTAATCCTCCTGCATCCATTTGACTTCGACCGGAACACCCTCGATCGGCGTGGGATGACCGTAACGAAAATTGTTGTGGGGGAGAGGAGGATGTCCCTTTTCCTTGGGGAGGCGTTCCAGCCTGACGGCTGTCTCCTTGTAGGCGGGCGTGTCGACGTCGGGATCGTGATGCTCGCCCGTCAATAGGTTAAGTCCCGGCTTGCCTTGGTGAATGGGCATGAATAGCGTGTAACCGCTGACCCGGTCAGTTACACAGGCCTTGACCTCCAGGCTGCCCCGGCGCGACGTGACTCGGACCCAACTTCCGTCCTCAAGGTTCATTTCTCGGGCCATGTCTGGCCCTACCTCGACAAACCAGTCGGGAACTTGTTTTAGGGTGCCCTCTGTTTGGCCGCTCTGGTTCATGCCTTGAAAATGTTCCAGCAGCCTGCCGTTATCCAGCATGAAGGGATAATCTTCGTCCTCGACTTCCGCTGGCGATTGCCATTCGAGCGGGTAGAGCTGCGCTTTACCATTCTCTTTTGGGAAGCCGTCGCGATAAAGATAGGGCGAATCGTTGCCTTCGGCGTCGACAGGCCAAAGCAATGAATTCCAGCCCTCAAGCCGCTCGTAGCTGACCCCGGCAAAGAGGGGGGAAATAGCGGCACACTCAGCCATGATCTCGGAGGGATGCTGGTAGCTCCACGTATATCCCATGCGATTGGCCAGCTCAGTCAGAATCCGCCAATCAGGACGGCTATCGCCCAGTGGTGGCATGGCTTCGTAGAAACGTTGAATACGCCGCTCGGTATTAACGAAGGTTCCTTCTTTTTCGACGCTGGCACAGGCAGGCAAAACGACGTCGGCGAACTGGGCAGTGCGGCTTACGAACATATCCTGAACGACGAGAAAGTCGAGCTTGCTGAAAGCGTCATGCACATTATTGGTGTCCGCATCGGAAAAGGCGGTCTCCTCACCAATGACATACATCGCCTTGAGATCACGCTTCTCGGCGGCTTGCACCATCAGAAAGTTGCCTTCCCCCACTTTGCTGGGAAGTGTCTCCTTGTCGACGCCCCAACCTTTGGCCCAGCGCTCGCGGACCTCGTCGTCGGCCACCGGATCGTAGCCGGGATAGGTATTGCGTAGACAGCCGAAGTCACTCGCGCCTTGGACGTTGTTATGCCCCCGCATGGGATAGCCACCGGTACCCGGACGACCGAAGTTACCAGTGGTGAGTAGGAGATTAGAGAACGCCGTGCTGGTATCGGTTCCATGGCTGTGTTGGGTGACGCCCATCGCCCATACGATGCACAGTCGCTCGGCCTTGCCGACGGTCTCCGCCAACTCCGTTAGTGTTTCCAACGAGAGCCCGGTCACCTCGGTAGCGAACTCGAGCGTATAGGGTTCCAGTGAACGCCGGAATTCATCCACGCCCGCGACATGCTCATCCAGAAACGTTTGGTCGGCGTAGCCGTTATCGAACTGATAACGTGTGATCGCCAGGGTCCAGGCCAAGTCGGTCCCTGCGCGCGGACGCAGGAACCGGTCGGCGCGTTCGGCCATCTCGTGTTTTCGTGTATCGATGACGATGTGCTTTTGTTGGCCTTTCTTATGGGCAGCCTTGAGGCGCGAGGCGATGACGGGGTGGCTCTCGGCGGTATTACTACCCACCATGATGACCACGTCGGCATGCTGAAGATCTTCGATACGCCCCGCATCGGCTCCGTAACCAGCGGTGCGTTTCAATCCCGTCGACGCTGGGCTCTGACAATAACGCGAGGAATTGTCGATGTTATTGGTGCCTATGATCTGACGCGCCAACTTCTGTGCCAGGTACGCCTCTTCATTGCTCGCCTTGCTGGAGCCGATGACACCGATGCTGTCGGCGCCGTAGGTATCGCGCACTTCAAGCAAACGTTTCGCTACCAGCGATAGGGCCTCGTCCCAACTTGCTTCGCGAAAGGCACCGTTTTCACGAATCAATGGAGTTTTTAAGCGGTTGTCAGAGTTGACGAAGTCCCAGGCAAATTTGCCCTTGATGCAGGTGGATATACCATTGACCGGCGCCTCTTCGACCGGTTGAATCTTGAGAATCGTTCGGTCCCGCGTCCACATCTCGAACGAACAGCCGACACCACAATAGGTACAGACGGTCTTGGTGCGCTTGATCTCAGGCTGCCGCCAATGCATGTCCATCACCGAAATACCGGTAATCAACTGCGCGCCCGTGGTTTTCTCGACCTGTTTGGTGAGATCGATCATTGAGCGCTTGAGCTGGCTTGGCATGAAAGTAAAAGGGCCAGTGTTCTCGTGCATGCTGTTTTCCAGCAGAGCGTTGCACGGGCAAACGGTAACGCAATGGCCGCAGTGGACACAGCTCGACTCATCGATCTGCTTGCCGCCGTCCCACAGCACACGTGGGCTTTCCATGCTGTAATCGATGGAAAGAGTCTCGTTGACTTCGATGTTCTGGCAAGCTTCAACGCAGCGACCGCAAAGGATGCATTGATCGGGATCGTAGGTATAGAAAGGGCTGGAAGTGTCTTTCTGATAGGGTTTGCGTTGGTAGTCATAGCGCTGGATATCGATACCCATATCGGCAACCGTGTTGTGCAACGTGCAGTCGCCGTTATTATTCTCGCAGACCGTGCAATACAACTCGTGTTTGGAGAGCAGCCGATCCATACCCTCTTCGCGAGCCTCCCTGGCCAATGGAGAGGCGCTTTTGATGTCGAGCCCCGCTGTGCTTGTTACCGCACAACTTCGCTTAAGTTCTCCATTGATCTCTACCCAGCAAGTATCACAGGTTTGCAATGGCCCCAATGTTTTTAAGTAACAGACATGGGGGAGGCTGATTCCGTTTTGCTCAAGAAAATCAATGAGCGGGACATTCTCTTCTCCGCTCAGCCGTTTGCCATCCAAAATGAGCTCGCATTGACTCATTGCACGTCACCTTGTCTCGGCCGGTTATTAGCTACCTATTGCTAGTAGTTAATATGCTTGTGTGTTTTGTTTCATAACGACTTGATTCTAGCTTACGCCTTCTTGATGTATTGATAAGGATGAGCTTAGCGTTGATGCAGGTTAATATCCTCGACGAAAAGAGTATCCGCGGGCTGGGGATTGCGCGAAGATGAGTGCGTCTTGTACGTGGCAGGCGCGAGGTGGATACGTTGCGTCCAATAAATTTATAAGGTTGTGTACAGGGAATGTATAGATGACAAGAGGCGTCAACAATAAATATCAAGGCTCAAATTGCTACGTTTAGAAACACGACAAGGCAATCGATATTGCTACTATGATATTGTTACTACTATATTGCACTGACCTTTAGTGAGCTCCCACATGATGAGTCGAAGACAGTCTATATGGATATCTCACCTTGTACAGCGCTATCAATTCGGGTTGTTATTGTGCCTGTTCGTCACATTGGCGGGGTGTAGTGAGCACCATTTGAGTTTCTTGGACCCACAGGGGCCTATCGCGGCGGCACAACGCGGCCACTATTGGTTTGTAGTAGCACTATCGATGGTTGTAGTGCTGCCTGTCATCGTTTTAACACCTTGGCTGGTGTGGCGTTATCGCTATGGCGGTACGGCCATCTATCGCCCCCATTGGACGTTTTCCAAGAAGATGGAATGGCTTATATGGGGGATGCCCGTATTGATTGTAGCCGTGTTGAGTTATGTGCTCTGGACGGCGACTCATGCGCTTGATCCTTATCAGCCGTTGTCTTCCGATAAAGAGCCGTTGCGTGTTCAGGTCGTAGGTTACGACTGGAAATGGCTGTTTATCTATCCCGAGCAGGGCATCGCCATCGCCGGGAAACTGATGTTTCCCGCCGACCGCCCGTTAGCCCTCGAGCTGACGTCAAACACGGTGATGCAGTCATTCTTCATACCGGCGCTGGGTAGCCAGATCTATGCAATGAACAACATGGTCACCAAGCTACATCTGGCGGCGGGGGCTCCAGGGACATTTCGCGGTCAGAACGCTCAGTACAATGGCAAGCATTTTCACGAGCAGCGCTTCACTGCTGAGGCCCTCGAGCCTTATGCGTTCAGTGATTTTGTCGAAGCAGCACGTAAAACAGGGGTGCCGATGACGCGTCAGCGCTATGAAATTTTCGCGGACCCCAGCACGCTGAGTGAGGCGGAACGGATAATCGACAATGGAACTAACGATGGTCTGATCAGCTTCTCTCAAGTGCCCGAGGGGCTGTTTGAGGCAATCGTCGATGGCCCCTTGCTCGCCCGAGCTCTGCTGCCCTCCGGTCCTGTCGCCATGACACCCAGAAACGTATCTGCCGTGCCCAAGGCGCCGGCCGGCGCCTCCATCGTTCCGTTCAAGAAGGAAGCCGCCCAGTGAGTTATTTTCTCGACATGCTTCTCGGCAGGCTCGACTGGGACGCCTTGCCCTTCTGGAAGATGCTTCAGGAGCCCACGACCTTCAACATCATCAACGGCACGATCGTCACCGGGGCCGCGTCCATGGTCGTGCTGGGGGGGCTGGCGTTGGTGGCTCTGATCACTTGGTTCGGCAAATGGCGCGTATTATGGAGTGACTGGCTAACCAGCGTGGATCACAAGAAGATCGGCATCATGTTCATTGTGGTCGCCTTCGTGATGCTCGCTCGAGCAATTATTGAGGCCGTCTTCATGCGGGCTCAGCAGAGCGTGGGGCTGGGCGGGGGCTTCCTGTCGGCCGAGCATTTCGGCGAGTTCTTCTCGACCCACGGCACAATCATGATCTTCTTCATGGCCATGCCGTTCCTCACCGGGGTCATCAATTACATCATGCCGCTGCAGATCGGGGCCCGCGATCTGTCCTTTCCGGTGATGAACTCGATCAGTCTTGCCCTCACCGCGGCCGGCGCCGTGCTGGTCATGGTCTCGCTGGTGCTCACGCCGTTTTCCACCGGTGGCTGGAGTGGCTATCCACCCTTTACCGAAAGCCCCTATAGCCCCGGAGCAGGGGTCGATTACTGGATCTGGGCGGTCACGCTATCGACACTCAGTTCGACCATGACCGGCATCAACTTTGCGGTGACGATCTACAAGAAGCGCGCGCCGGGCATGCACCTGATGCGTA
This sequence comes from Chromohalobacter canadensis, assembly GCF_029544075.1. Lineage (GTDB taxonomy): Bacteria > Pseudomonadota > Gammaproteobacteria > Pseudomonadales > Halomonadaceae > Chromohalobacter > Chromohalobacter canadensis_A. The sequence goes on from NZ_JAJQJH010000006.1 coordinate 169,230, forward strand.
TGCCGCTATTCTGCTGGACGGCGTTGACTACGGCGATTTTGATGATCTTCGGCATGCCGCCGTTGACCGTGGCCACCGCCTTGCTGGCCCTCGATCGTTACCTGGACTTCCACTTCTTTACCACCGATCTCGGTGGCAACATGATGAACTACGTCAATCTTTTCTGGGCGTTCGGCCATCCCGAGGTCTACATCCTTATCCTGCCCGCTTTCGGGGTTTTTTCTGAGATCTTTTCTACCTTCTCGGGCAAGCGCATCTATGGCTACAAGACGCTAGTGATCGCCACCATCAGCATCGCGGCGCTTTCCTTTACCGTATGGCTGCATCACTTCTTCACCATGGGCCAGGACGCCAGCATTAACGCCGTATTCGGCATCGCCACCATGTTGATAGGCATACCCACCGGCGTAAAAATCTACGATTGGATGCTGACCATGTATCGGGGGCGGGTGCGCCTTACTATCCCCATGGTATATGCCATCGGGTTCATCATGCTGTTCGTTATCGGCGGGCTGACGGGGATCATACTCGCCAACCCGAGCATCGATTACCAGGTGCATAACACGTTGTTCTTGGTAGCACACTTTCACAACATGCTGGTGCCGGGGATGCTGTTCGGTATGTTGGCCGGTTATAACTACTGGTTTCCCAAGGCCTTTGGTTATCGCCTTAACGAGCGTTGGGGCTACCGCGCCGCATATTCCTGGATCATCGGCTTCATACTGGCGTTCTTTCCGCTCTACGCGTTGGGGCTATTGGGCATGCCGCGACGCACGGTCGCCTTCCTCGAACCGGCTTACCTGCCCTGGACGATCGTCGCCGGTATCGGCGCACTGGTGGTACTGTTCGCGCTGTTCAGCCTGATCATGCAGCTCGGCGTGAGCATCCGTCGGCGCGTCACCTATGCAGTACCCATCGGTGACCCTTGGGATGGCTTCAGTCTCGAATGGTCGACGTCGTCGCCTCCGCCGGAATACAACTTCCCGGTGATTCCTCAGATCGCCAGCCGCGACCCGTTTCGCAGCGAGAAGGATAGCGGCCAGGCCTACCAGCGACCGGAGGAGTACGGGAACATCGAGATGCCCGCCAATAGTGCGCTGGGGCCGGTCCTTGCCGTCGTGAGCTTTCTGATGACGTTCGGCCTGGTGTGGTACATGTGGTGGCTGGTGATCGGTAGCGGGCTGATGGGCCTGGCAGCGTTGGTCGGGCGTAGTTTCGTGCGCCGTACCACGCGGATCATCAGTGCTGACGAGGTCCGCCGCACCCATGAAAGCTGGCTCGACCAGGTGGCCCGCGCCAAGGCCATTACGCGCGCCGACGAACGTGACACGACCAACCAGGGACTTGCAGCATCCCCCGTGGAAGGAGCCGTGCAATGACTCCCACCACCAACAGACATCCAGGTATCAACCTCGGCGACATGCACGAGGAAGCCAGCGACGCCTGCGAAAGCCTGGTATTCGGCTTCTGGGTGTTCATGATGAGTGATCTCATCATTTTCGCGTTGCTGTTCGCCACCTACGTGGTAATGCTAGGCGGCACGGCCGGCGGTCCGGGGCCCCATGAGCTCTATGAGATGAAGAGCGCCTTCCTCGAAACGATGCTATTGCTGGCCAGCAGCTTTACCTTTGGCATGGCGTCGTTGGCGCTCAAGTACGATCGGACCAAGGGGCAGCTGCTCGGCTGGTTGGTGATCACCCTATTGTTGGGCCTTGCCTTCATTGGTCTTGAGTTGCGTGACTTTCACCTGATGGCGTCCAAGGACGGTGTGCCGAGCCGCAGCGGGTTCCTCTCCGCTTTTTATGCGTTGGTTTCCTTGCATGGCCTCCACGTAACAGGCGCCTGCCTCTGGATGCTGGTGCTATTCGGCCAGATGGCGGTCCATGGGTTAGATACTGGTGTAAAAACGGGATTACTGCGCCTCGGCATTCTCTGGCACTTTCTGGATATCGTCTGGATTGGAATCTTTTCCGTCGTCTATTTGGGGGGGCTCGTATGACGCGTCATCACCTATCAGCCCAGCAGGAGAACGAGCGTTCAAGTGAGCTGCGTTCATACGTCGTGGGGTATGTGCTCGCGCTGATATTGACGCTGACGCCCTTTGCGCTCGTCGCCTGGAGCGATTTGTCGAATATGAAACTATGGTCGGTGATTGGAATATGTGCCTTAATACAAATCGTCGTGCATTTTCGCTTCTTCTTGCATGTCTCGTTGGCCAAACAAAAGCGTGAAGACCTGCACTTGATACTGTTCACAACGCTTATTCTTGTCATCATGGTTGGCGGGACGCTATGGATAATTCTTAATCTCTATACGCGCATAATGCCGTCGATGCTGCCATAGGCAGTACTATTATATTTTTAGTGACCAAAAATATTTAAATGTGGCTGGAAGATTTAATTCGTCGAATATTATCGATAATTAGCTTGCTGCGGGGGTGAGTAGGTATTGATTTAAAATCCAAGCCGAGATTTTGAGGAGGTATGCGGTAGTCTAATTGCCAAACGAATTTATCGATTGCCAAATCCATTAGCCTTAGTGTTATCCACTCACCTGGACAGCGATGGTGCGTTTCATGATCGCTACCACCCTGAGGTATCATTGCGAAGCGGTGGTAGTCCTCACTTTCTTTTTCGAAGCGCTCTGGCCGAAACTCGCCGGGAGAGTCCCAACGGTTCGGGTCATGGTTGGTGCCGTGAATATCTAATATCGCCTGCCAACCCTGATGAAATTGATAGCCATGCCAAGTGAAATCCTTTTTAACTCGCGCAGCCAAGAAAGGGAAAAATGGGTAGTAGCGCCTAACTTCCTGGATGAAGTGACGTTTAAAAGTAGCGGAGCCTTCGCTTCTGAGCTTATCATAACAGCTTGGATACTCATGCATCGCCTGAACGGAGAATACTATATAGCGTGCGACTGCCACGATAGGCCGAAGTATATTAAGTAACTCTACGGCGGCGATGCGGCTGGGCAGAAGCGTACCGTTGACGCTGCGGAGGTTAGCGAAGATAGCAAAGGGTAGCGTTTGGTCCGTTGTTTCAGGCCGGCGTCGATAGTCATCGATGAGTGAAATCAGGTTATTTTCAGCCGTAAGTCGGGCGCGCCGACTAGCCCAGTGCTTAGTGCCAATGGCGGCGGCTCCTTCGATCATTAGTACCAGTTTTTTGGTCAGTTCTGTGAAGTTCTCGTCCTGTAGCGGTATACCGCACCATTCCACAGCTGCACGGCATAATATAAAATGTAGCTCATCTAGAAGGACGACAGGTGCTTGTGTTTCCCAATGGCGCAAGCGAGATTGCCAGTGCTGCTCGACCAATTCCGCTAACCAGTCGATTCGACTTTGTGACATTATCGAGAGGAACAACGCCTTGCGCTGATGATGCGCAGTGCCCTCAAGCCCTTGAATACCACCCACACCAAAAAGTGTTTTCTGTAGCCGCTTGGGCGCAGCATCTTGCCGGGTAAAAAAATTGGTGTCGTAAAATAATTTAGCCGCCTCTTCGCCTCTTAAGAATATCGTTTTTTTAAATAGTAGCCTAGATTGAAAAAGATCGTTGCCTAGGCGGGCACATTGCGCTCCGATGTAGTGATATCCATTGCGCGCTAAGGCGAGCGTACATTCATGACTTGCTAATGGCGCTTCACGGCTATAACCCATTGATCGCTCCTTGATTATGGGGGAATTCCATGCACCGGTTGCGATGCGCATGGCTCGGTCGGTCCAAGCGCCGAACTTGGCCAAGGCTAGTAGGCATGCGAAACCTCCAGCCTTGACCACACGCTATATAACTTTCTCTAAAATCAATGCGTCACAGAGCTTGAAGAGCGCTTTCCGGTTTTTCTGCAACAGTGTGCATAAGCCGAGCTAAAGCCAGATAAGTCTATTAGATCATCATATCTAAGTATGCTAATGTTATGGTGAGTTTTTTCCCTTAGCACGTACTCCTGCGCTTCAAGGAAGTTCAAGCATCGACAAACATGTACGTTGGTCATCCCCAATAAGTCTCCGATAGTCTGTTGGGATATAGGCAGCGATAAATCCTGCGAATCAGGGCGCGATAGATTGAGTCGAGCGTGCATTTCCAAGATAAAATAGGCAAGTCGCGTAGTTGCATCGTGACTAATTAGGTTGTTAAGACGATCGGCCATGAGGTTGCTTTGGTGCGTTGCCGCAGCCAGTACAGCGCTGACTAAGTGGTGCTCCTTCTGCATCATTCTATCAAGGCTTGGTTTTAGCATGGGGATGATGAGACCTTCAGTCAACATGACGATTTCATCGGAATGCCCATTCGAGTGGTAATCCCGCAGCCCGATAATGTCGCCGGGTAGATAAAGGTCAATGATCTGTCGGCTACCTTCCTTAGTTATGCGGCATGAACACGCCCAACCATCTTGGATGGCAAGTAAATAGTTGGCATTAATTTCATGGCTCTTGATCACCCTTCCTTTACGGGTGCGTCGAGGGGGGTCTTGAATTTGTAACAACACTTCCCTGTCCCTTGAATTAAGGGGGGTGTGTCGGGAGAATATTTCATAATATACAGCATATCCGGTACAAGGTGACTTATCCGTCTCAAATTTATTTTTAGTATTTATTTGAGGACCGGAATCTACCGATAACAAAGACATAAGGTCTACCTCGTATGTAGAGAATCTGCCAAGCATGTAAAATGCTTGGCAGAAATTTCACTATAGACGTTCTTTGAGAATCGACTTAGCGTTGTTGGCCATGTCTTCGTAGCGGTTAGCGATATCCTCGAAGAGCTCTTGGCACGCTTGGTCGCCATTGGATTCGGCATCCTTGCTGTACTGCTGGCTTAACTCCGCGCCTTGTAGCGCATGATAAAGCGTGCTTACGAGGTCGAAATCTTTATCTTTAACCGGACTATTCATGGGACGCTTCCTTTTCGTCTTAAAATAGCTAATTAAAAGGAATATTCAGTTGAAAGGTGGAAGTCGCTTGATTATTAGCGCTTGCCACCCTTATGACCAGCTTCCGATGCTTTCTCCGGGTCGTTCTTAAAGTTGCCGGAACTTTCTTGACCGCCTTTGTGACCGGCCTCGGCTGCCTTCTCCGGGTCGTTCTTGAAGTTGCCGGAACTTTCCTGGCCACCTTTGTGACCGGCCTCGGCTGCCTTCTCCGGGTCGTTCTTGAAGTTGCCAGAGCTTTCCTGGCCACCTTTGTGACCGGCCTCGGCTGCCTTCTCCGGGTCGTTCTTGAAGTTGCCGGGACTTTCCTGGCCACCTTTGTGACCGGCTTCGGCTGCCTTCTCCGGATCGTTCTTGAAGTTGCCGGGACTTTCCTGGCCGCCTTTATGGCCGGCCTCGGCAGCCTGCTCCGGGTCGTTCTTGAAGTTACCGGGGCTTTCTTGACCTCCTTTCTTACCAGCTTCTGACGCCTTTTCATGGTCATTCTGGAAGTTACCAGGATTGCGATTAGCCATTTTGTCTCTCCTCTTGAGCGTTACGTGCGATAAATCCTTTCGCTAACGATGGCTTAACCATCGATTGGGAATATAGGTGTGTCCTTTTTAGGTGTCTAGCACGTTTCTTGAAGAAGAGTTTTTTTATGTATACTTGTGTTATATTTGTGCGCATTTAGTAAATGTTTATGTATAAGTAAGTTTATGATTATGAAGGATTTTTTTGGCGTGTCTGATATATGTTAATAGAAAAAATTGATTTTGAAACAAAATAATCAGTGCTTATCACAGGCTATTTGGTCCTGAGCTTTGCCTAGCCGAAGGTGTTTTAGAGTGTTCTGTGTCGATCGGGTAGTTAGATTCTACTTGAAGGGCGATGATTGTGTGATTAATGGTTCTATCTATAGTCAAAGTGGCCTTCTTTAGTGATAAAATTTTCAAGAGGTTGATTTTAATAGAGGTGCTTTTAGCAAGTGCTGAGAATTAGAAATGCATCTTAGATGCTTAAGCATAGTCATGCGGCTAGGAAAATTAACTAGGACATGTAGTTAGCGGTGCCCGAGAACCGAGCACCGAAGCGAAGCACGTCTTTACATTTGCTCTTTTTGTGCACCTGAGCCCTCCCGCGCTTTGGGGAGCGTCGGTTCCTGTCCCAAGGGGTTGGGTTGATCTTGGACCGAGTATTCGCTGCGCCCATCCAAAGACGGCCCTTGGCTCCACCGCCCTTGTGGTGCAGGCTTGTCAGTAAGCGTATTAAGATAGTAGTAAGAGTGTTCAGTTGCTTCGTGCGCTTCTGGAGTCGAATTAGGAATTGGTAGGTTCTTCTCAAAGCCACCTAGCTCTTCGACCACAGCAAGCCACTGCTGTTGATGATAGGTGTCCCGCGCGATCAAGAATGAGAGAAAATCTTTCATGCCTTTATCATCAGTCCAATTGTAAAGCCGTGTTGCCAAGACTCTACCTCCGGCTTCGGCAGTGACATTAGCCATCATGTCGGCGGCAACATTGCCGGTTGCATATACATGACTCATATCGAATGGCACGCCATTGGAATTGACAGGCATCGCCGAGAGTCCTGAAGATAGCAGGTGCCGAGGGTTGGCGCCGCCTAGTATGGCGTTGATGACCGGGTCCTTTGCCGACTCTTCCTGATAGGAAACAGGGGCCCCCTCTAAATTCAAAGCCACGGCGTGACCGAGCATCTCAATATGCGAAAGCTCTTCCGTTGCCGTGGACATGAGCATATCGCGAATACGTGCATCACCGCGTGCCCCCATCGCTTGAAAGAAATACTGCATGGCGACACGAATCTCGCCTTCAATACCACCGATCGCTTGTTGCAAAAGCATGGCAAATTGTGGGTCGGGCTTTTCTACCTCAACTGGATACTGAAGCTTCGATGATTGATGGAACATGAAAGTTCTCCTTTCTATTCTAAGGTCACATTGCTCATTTTAGGTGCAAAACTAGGATAGCCTGGCTGTGTGGGTACGTGTTTAATCTCGATAAAGGGTAGAGCCTTTTGGGGATAGTTTTTAACATTAGTTAAGAATCAGTGTATCGATGTTTTCCATTTTATGTTTTTGTGTTTAGCAAAAGGTGACAGTTCGTTATCCCTTCTTGTTGGCGCGCTTGAGTTAGCAGGATAAATTGCTGCCTCTATATGCAGAGGCATAAAGGGTGAGCTAAAAATATTTCAATTGCGTAACATTTTTTTGAATTTAATCTCCCATCTTATTGCCTGCGTGTCGATAAGCATCTATATTACAAGAATATAAGTATGAGTGTTGTTTTTTAAAAGGAGGGGTCCCCGTGTGTGATTTTAATGTTTGATTATTGTATTAATAGGCTTAGTGCCTACACTTCTCTCTCAATAGAAGAAAAAGGTGTTTTAAGAGGGGTGGTCGACAAAAAAATTAAGCATTGTCGTGGTGACAATATTATGTTGGCTGGCAGTGAGCCAAAAAGTATTCACGTGATCTATAACGGTTGGGCTAGCCGTTATAAAGTACTGCCCAACGGTCGTGAACATATCGTCGCTTATCTTATCCCTGGAGATATGTGTGACGTGCATGTGACACTTCTTAAACGTATGGACCATTCTATTCGAGCAGAAACTCCTCTAACTGTAGGGGTTATAGATGGCGGTCATGTGGATTATATTATGCATTGTTACCCCAATTTAGCTAAGGCTTTGTTTTGGTCAATGTTGGTCGATGAGTCTATTGCTCGGGAATGGCTTGTCAATTTGGCAGGAAGATCAGCGGAAGTACGTATTGCTAACCTCTTTTGTGAATTGTTTTTGCGCTCAAAAGTTGCAGGCCTGACGTCAAGCGACACATTTGTCATGCCGCTGAACCAGGTAAAAATAAGCGAGGCGATGGGATTAACTTCCGTACATACAAATCGTGTCATTCAACGCCTAAAGCGCGATAAGTTAATCGTCGTTAATAAGCAGAATATTCAGATACCTGACTTTTCCCGGCTACAAGCGTTTGCCGATTTTAATGGGGATTATCTACATATGGGGTTTTCCTAGCTTTTGTGGTGGGTTTTAATGTTTGTTTAAATGTTGCTGTGATGGAGATGCTAAGGTTTAGAGATGTTGTAGGAGTTAATATTAGTTACCGTGAAATAATTTAGTTAAGCCTCACGATCATATAGGGAGATGGCTATATGGAGTGGTTTGTGCAGCACAATTCCTCAATAACGGCAGCTACTAATGTAGGAACCCTCCTGGTTTGGCTGTTTTATGCACAAATACTGTACTTTAATTTTCGCAGGCAAAGAACACCAAAGGTTGTGGTGAACCGGGGAGGAGGAAGGAGCCTTCGGGCACATTGTATTGTTAGCAATATGAGTCCTGAGCCAATATTTATTGAACACATCATTGCTATATTACATACGGAGAAAGGTACCTATACTAAAAGTTTGATTGATAGGGACGAGGTGGAAGGAGAAGCGGATCCAATACCCGAGGTCAACCAGACGACCCGTCAAGGCCCGATGTTATCAGGTAGTTACAATTCTATTGGTACTTTCGAGAAGTGTAATGACCCCCTGGTTTCTGCACACCCTACGCCGTTAATGCGGGGTGTGCTCGGGGTGCCACGTAGTCCAGAGAC
>NZ_JAJQJH010000007.1 GCF_029544075.1 Chromohalobacter canadensis
ACCGGCACAGGTGTTTCTGGGGGAATACTCCGGCGCCCTGGATACCGCAGGTGCTGCGCTTATTGGTTGAATTCAGGAAAGAGAGTGTCAAAATTCGGGAAGCTGATCTGGTGTTGATGGAGAGTACTTATGGTGATCGCGACCATCGGTTGTTAAGCGACACTGTCGAAGAATTTGTACAGATACTTGAGGAAGCTCATGCCAATGGTGGCAATGTGCTTATCCCTGCGTTTGCGGTAGGACGCACACAGGAGATTCTTTACCACCTGAGCGTACTTTTCCATGAAGGGCGGCTGCGTCAGCAAGTCGTGTTTCTCGATAGTCCCATGGCGATCAAGGTCACAGAGCTCTATCGCCGGGCGCGCAAGGCACTCGACCCCGAAGATATCAAGGTGCTTGATGTCGCTGCCAGCGGTGATGCCAGTCAGTATCTGCCAATCCTGCGCATGACTCGTACAGTCGAAGAGTCGATGGCTATAAACCGGATCCACGGCGGAGCAATCATCATTGCCGGCGCAGGCATGTGCAACGGTGGACGTATTCTCCACCACTTCCGTTATAATCTGGAGCAGTCCAGTACCAGACTCATTATCGTTGGATTTCAGGCCGCTGGTACCCTTGGGCGTCAGCTCGTCGATGGTGCCACGAAAGTCCGCGTACTCGGACACGAGCTCACCGTCAAGGCTAAGATACATACCCTCGGCGGGTTTTCTGCCCATGCTGGCCAGAGCCAGTTGATCGGCTGGGCCGGAGCTTTCCGCAATCACCCACGCTTCTATCTCGTACACGGCGAGCCCCGAGCCCAACAGGCCCTCCAGACTGCTTTGGCCGAAACTGGCATCAAGGCAGAGATACCCGTCTACGGCGATCGAATTGAATTATGATTTAGCCTCGCTCTCTCACGTTCGTGGAGGCAGTGTTATAGATGGAGTGCTTCCCATGTTCCACGCAACGTGAAATTCAGGTCTTAGCAGTTCGTCTCGAATATCGGCCGAAGACCAATCCACGGGACCAGTCGTTTGTCTGGCTGGCCTCCGCATGCAAGTTATCGCTCTGTTGCGAGTCACTCGAGCTTCAGGCCGGCCGCGCGGAGGCGTCTTCTCAGGTGATCCACTTCTTCGAACAGGTCGGCCACTAGGGCGGCGAGTTCTGGTTCGGCGTCGAAGTCGAACTCCATCTGGCGCAGGCGGCGGGCGCGGGTCAGGTCGTGGCTGGTAAATTGCCACTTGGAGACGTAGCGCGTGCCGTCGCCGAGCATGCCGCTTTCCACGCGTTCCACGACCCATTGCCGTTCGACGGCGCAGGCGCGTGCGAACTCTTCCAGCGTCAGGCGGGCGTCGTCGAGCACCTCGGCCTCGATTGCATTGTATTCAGCCATTGGCTTGTCTCGTCTGGCGTGGGTTGAACGGCATGTCTCGTGCCATGCTTTCGTAGAGGCGGCGGGCCTTGTCGGTGTGGGCCGGCGGCAGCACGACCTCCAGCACGAAATAGAGATCACCGGGCTCGTCGCCAGGGAGGCCACGTCCCTTCAAGCGTAGCTTGCGTCCACCCTGCGAGCCCTTGGGGATCTTCAGGTGGACCTGGCCCGAGGGCGTGGGCACGTCGATGGCGGCGCCGAGGGCCGCTTCCCAGGGGGCCACCCGCAACGTCGCGAATACATCCCTACCTTCCACGCGGTAGTCCGGGTCTGGCGTGAAGTGCACTTCGAGGTACAGGTTGCCGGGCTCGCCACCGCCAATGCCGGGGTGCCCCTGGCCCGCCAGGCGAATATGCTGGCCTTCCTTGATGCCCTTGGGAATGCGTACCTTGAGGTTGTGTTCCCGTGCCGAGACGTGCCCCTGGGCATCGGTTTGCGGTACGTGCAGCGTTACAGTACGTACCGCGCCGTGGTAGGCATCCTCCAGGTCAACATAGATCTTGGCGTGGCGGTCGCCTCCCTGCATGCGATGGCCGCGGTGCGTTCTCGGGCCCCTTTGGCCGAACAAGTTGGCGAAGAAGTCACTGAACTCGCCCAGATCGATATCCTCGAAACTGCTGCCCGAGAATTCGAAGCCCGCGTCCCAATCCGGCGGCGGCCGGAAATCCTGTCCGGCGCGATAGCGCTCGCCAAGCTGGTCATAGGCGGCGCGTTTTTCGGGATCGGTGAGCACTGCCTTGGCCTCGTTGATCTCCTGCATCCGCAGGGCAGCATCGGGCTCCTTGCTGATGTCGGGATGGTACTTGCGTGCCAGCTTGCGATAGGCCTTCTTGATGTCGGGGATGGCCGCGTCCCGGTCGACTCCCAACGTTTGGTAGTAGTCTTTGAATTCCACGGAATCGTTCCACTCGATCAACGCTGCATGAATGACATTGTCAAGAATAGTCCCCGTTGTCTGATCGGAGAGCGCTTTCTTGTGCTTTATGCCATTTCGGCGGTGTCGACGGGGATTTATTCACCGGCGCTTGATCGGTATCAACCTCTCTGGCCCGGCAGTCTCGGTGGTTTGTGAGGGATAAGTGAAGAGATGTTTCGTGTTTGTCACGGAGGCCGGTAAGTGCGCGGTGCTTGACCTGGATCAAATTCTCATACCTCGCGGATGGACTATTTTTTTACAGCGCCAAGAGGCGCGATTGTTGGGACACATTTCACGGCTGGTTCACAGCAAGAGAGGCATGTCATGTCTGATAAAAAGTTTCAGGAAGCCGCAGCGAGTTCTCAGAGTACACCGGCCGTCTCCGACGATCAGGTCGTCAGGTCACGCGCCATGAGCCCCTTCGGCGAGCTGGATCGTATGTTCGATAGTCTGTTCGCGCGGGACTGGATGCTTCCCCACCGCTTGGAGCGATTGACGGGGCTGAAACCGACCATGCCCAGGGTCGATATACTAGACAAGGATGCCGAGGTGATATTGCGGGCGGAAATCCCCGGTATCGAGCCACAGGATGTCGATGTATCGGTCACTGACAGGACGGTGACGATCAAGGGGGAAAGCCATCGGGAAAGCCGCAAGGAAGAAGGAGATTACTACCGTTGTGAAATATCGCAGGGCAGTGTGATGCGTACGGTGGATCTGCCCTGTGACATCGATGCCGACAAGGCCGAGGCCACTTTCAAGAACGGTATTCTCGAGGTGACCTTGCCCAAGCTCAAGGAAGCCCACCGCAGAAAGTTGCATATCAGGGCTTGAGGCATTCCGCACGGCAAGGCGCTGCCTTGCCGTGCTTTCATGCAGGCATCAGCCAGCTTCCGCTCTGGCCTCGTCTGGTCCTGGCATACAAAATGCCCGATGCTGTGCACCGGGCGCTCTGGAGCGAAATAGGTGCCAACCTATTTCAGGACTAGGCAGCAGCAGAAGCTATCCTGACCTTCCACCCTCAGTGCCTGAAGTGACGCATATCGGTGAAGACCATGGCGATGCCGGCTTCGTTGGCGGCGTCGATCACTTCCTGGTCACGCATTGAGCCACCAGGTTGGATGACGGCAGTGATGCCGGCGGCGGCGGCGGCATCGATACCATCGCGGAAGGGGAAGAAAGCATCCGACGCCATCACCGAGCCGGGTACTTCCAGGCCTTCGTCGGCGGCCTTGATGCCGGCGATCTTGGCCGAGTAGACGCGGCTCATTTGCCCGGCTCCCACGCCGATGGTCTGACCGTGCTTGGCATAGACGATGGCGTTGGACTTGACGAACTTGGCGACTTTCCAGGCAAAGCTGAGATCGCGTAGCTCCTCGTCGCTGGGGGCGCGCTCGGTGACGGTGTGTAGGTGTTCGGATTCGACCATGCCCTGGTCACGATCTTGGACCAAGAGCCCACCTGTGACGCGCTTGAAGTCATGAGCGGGACGCGGCTGGCTGGGCCAGTGCTTGCTGACATCGAGCAGGCGCACGTTTTTCTTCCCAGCGACGATCTCGGCGGCGTCGTCGTCGATGCCTGGTGCGATGATGACTTCCACGAACTGGCGGTCGACGATGGCACGTGCCGTATCGGCATCCAGCGGACGGTTGAAGGCGATGATACCGCCGAAAGCACTGGTGGGGTCGGTAGCGAACGCGCTCTGATAGGCAGCAAGCGGTGTGTCGGCGACGGCGACGCCGCAAGGGTTGGCATGTTTGACGATGACGCAGGCTGTCTCGTTGAAGACCTTGACGCACTCGAAGGCAGCATCGGTGTCGGCGACGTTATTGAACGACAATGCTTTGCCTTGAAGCTGTTCTGCCGTAGTCACGCTGGCTTCGGCGGCATCTGCCTCGGCATAGAAGGCCGCTTGCTGATGCGGGTTCTCACCGTAGCGCATCGCCTGTTTTTTCTGGAACTGCACATTATAGGTCCGCGGGAAGTCGCTCTCGCCGCCTTCCACCAGGGTACCCAGATAGTTGGCGATGGCGCCGTCGTAGCCTGCGGTATGCTCGAAGGCCTTGACCGCCAGATCGAAGCGCAACGTTGCGCCAACGCCGCCATGTGCGTGCATGTCGTCGAGCACGCGGCCATAGTCGGACGCATTGACCACGATGCTGGTGTGCGCGTGGTTCTTGGCACAGGCGCGGACCATAGTAGGTCCACCGATGTCGATGTTCTCGATGGCCTCTTCCAGCGTGCAATCCTCGCGCGCCACGGTGTCGGCGAAGGGGTAGAGGTTGACCACAACCATGTCGATGGCGTCGATGCCATGCTCGGCCATTACCTCGTCATCTTGCCCACGGCGCCCGAGGATGCCGCCGTGAATCTTGGGGTGCAGTGTCTTGACGCGGCCATCCATGATTTCCGGAAACCCCGTATGTCGCGAGACTTCCGTCACCGGGATGCCGTTCTCGCTGAGCAGGCGAAAGGTGCCGCCGGTGGAGAGCAGGGCGACGCCGTGCGTGCTGAGTTCGCGAGCAAAATCGACGATGCCGGTCTTGTCGGACACGCTGATCAATGCGCGACGCACGGGCTGGGGAGACGAGGATGCGGTGTGATCGGCCATGAGGCTCCACTCTTGAAAGGTGAGGGACGATTGACGCCAGACGATAGCGTGAAACGTGAAGCGCGCCCGGCGAGGGCGCCCCTGTTAGATCGGTTTGGACTCAGATCAGGTCGTACTGCTTGAGTTTCTTGCGCAGGGTGCCGCGATTGAGGCCCAGCATGTCGGCGGCGCGTGTCTGATTGCCGTCGGCATAGCGCATCACAGCCTCTAGCAAGGGCACTTCGACCTCAGTCAGCACCATGCCATAAAGGTCACTGACCGTTTCGCCATCCAGGTGGCCGAAGTAGCGCTGCATGGCGAGCTCGACCGACTCACGCAGGGTTTGCTGATGCGCTGGAGATGCCGTGGCGCTGGCATCGAGCGTATTCTGATCGATTGGAAATGCTTGCCTGCTGGTCATGCTGCATTGCTTCCATTTGAGGCCAACGCCGGTGCATCGTAGGCGAGCGCATCCACGAAGCGGTGTTGGGCCGAGGGCTGTTCCAGAACGTTGAAGCGTGCGCGCAATGCCGCTGCTTGTGGGCGAGTGGCGAGATACCAGCCCACATGCTTGCGTGCGATGCGCACCCCCATGTGCTCACCGTAAAAGGTATGCAGTGCCTCGAGATGACGGTGCATCACAGCGGCGATTTCTGCGGGCGTCGGCGGCGCTAGGGTGTCACCGGTACGTAAGTAGTGCTCGATCTCGCGAAAGATCCACGGATTGCCTTGGGCGCCGCGTCCGATCATGACCGCATCGGCCTTAGTGTAGTCGAGGACGCGGGCGGCTTTCTCGGCGCTGTCGATATCACCATTGGCAAACACCGGCAGCGATACCGCCTGTTTGATGGCGGCGATGGTGTCGTATTCGGCATCGCCGCGATAGCGCTGCTCGCGAGTACGGCCATGCACCGCGAGTGCTTGAATGCCAGCGGCCTCGGCCAGTTGTGCCACGCGTATGCCATTGCGCGACTCTGAGCACCACCCGGTCCGGATCTTCAATGTGACCGGGACATTCACGGCCGCCACGACACTCTCGAGAATTGCCGCAACCAAACGCTCATCACGCAATAGCGCTGAGCCAGCAGCCTTGTTGCAGACCTTCTTGGCGGGACATCCCATATTGATATCGACGATCTCGGCGCCTTGCGCGACATTGAGGCGCGCGGCTTCGGCCAGCATTTCCGGGTCGCCGCCGGCGATTTGTACATCGCGCGGGCCGGGCTCGCCGGCATGATCGAGACGTTGCCGCGACTTGCGGGTATGCCATAGGCGCGCGTCGGCAGTGACCATTTCCGAGACGACCAGGCCCGCGCCGAGCTCTCGACACAATTGCCGGAACGGGCGATCGGTAACGCCCGCCATGGGCGCAAGAATCGCCCGGTTGGGCAATGCGTAAGGGCCGATGCGCGGCAACGGCGTCACCGGAGATGAGACGTGGGTCGGCATCACGAGACGGGTCTAGATAGTGAAAGGGGCTTATGATAGCCGCCAGAACGATGTTCTTGAAGGGGCTGTTCGCCGCTCCTCGCGTCAAGCGCGCTCATGCCGGCGCCACGCCGGTGATGCGCACCCAACCTTCGCGCTCGTCGGGCGTATCGAGCAGCATGCCTTGCTCGCGATACGCGTCCATGACCTCATCGGCCTGGCCGGCGAGAATGCCCGACAAGGCCAGGCGTCCTCCTGGGGCCAGATGCGCGCAGAGTGTGGGCGCGAGTTCCACCAAAGGGCCGGAGAGAATGTTGGCGACCACGACATCATAACGCTCGGCCGCAAGCCGCTCCGGATAGCAAAGCGACAAACGCTCATCGGCGATGGCGTTACGCTGAGCGTTTTCACGGCTCGCTTGCAGGGCCTGTGGATCGATATCGGTGCCTGTGGCGTGGTCAGCTCCCAGCTTGAGCGCAGCGATGGCCAAGATGCCGGAGCCGCAGCCGAAGTCGAGCACGCGGGCGGCGTCGAGGTCGAGACCGTCGAGCCAGCCAAGGCACAGTGCCGTGGTCGGATGGGTGCCAGTACCGAAGGCTAGGCCTGGGTCGAGCAGCAGATTGACGGCATCGGGCTCGGGGGCGGCATGCCAGCTGGGTACCACCCAAAGCCGTTCGCCCATCTTGAGGGGCGCGAAATCGTCCATCCATTCGCGTTCCCAATCGCGATCGGCGAGCAGCTCGTAGTCGATCTCGGGGCACGGTTCATCGGCCATCTCGGCGGCCCACTGCTGACGAACGCGGTCGAGCATTGGCTCGATGTCTTCCAGGTCGTCGTAGAGACCGGTCAGTACGGTCTCATCCCACAGTGGCGTGGTGCCGCTTGCGGGTTCGAAGACGGGGTCGTCGTAAGCGTCTTGCAGGGTGATGGCCTGGGCACCTTCGGCCAGCAACAGCTCTTCCAACGTTTCGGCATGCTGCGGGGCGATGTGTGCCTTGAGTTGCAGCCAGGGCATGAAGTCTCCTTGAGCATCAACGCAAACGGGACGGCCAAGGCCGCCCCGTATCGAGTCGCGTGGGCTGATCAGGTCAGGCCAAGCTTCTTCTCGAGGTAGTGAATATTTACCCCGCCTTGCTGGAACGCGCTATCGCGGACCAGATCCTTTTGTAGATCGATATTGGTCTTGATGCCTTCGACCAGTAGCTCATCGAGGGCATTGCGCATGCGCGTCAATGCTGTCTCGCGACTGGCGCCCCAGGTGATCAACTTGCCGATCAATGAGTCGTAGTGCGGCGGCACGCTATAGCCGGTGTAGATATGCGAATCCATGCGCACGCCCAGGCCGCCCGGCGCGTGGTAGAGCTCGATCTTGCCGGGTGAGGGCATGAAGGTGCGTGAATCCTCGGCGTTGATGCGGCACTCGAAGGCGTGCCCGTTGAGCTGGACATCCTCTTGGGTGATCGACAACGGCAAGCCGGAAGCGATGCGCAGCTGTTCCTTGACGATGTCTACGCCGGTGACCATTTCGGAGACCGGGTGTTCGACCTGAACGCGGGTGTTCATCTCGATGAAGAAGAACTGACCGTTTTCATACAGAAACTCGAAGGTGCCGGCGCCGCGGTAGTTGATCTCGATGCAGGCATCGATGCAGGCCTTGAAAACGTTCTCGCGGGCCTGGGGCTCGAGATGAGGTGCCGGCGCCTCTTCCAGTACCTTCTGGTGACGGCGCTGCAGGGAGCAATCGCGATCGTAGAGATGAATGGCGTTGCCCTGGCCGTCGGCCAGCACCTGTACCTCGACGTGACGCGGGTTCTCGAGGAACTTCTCCATATACAGCGTGCCGTCGCCGAACGACGTACTAGCCTCGTTGCGCGTCACGCTGACCGAGGAGAGCAGGCTGCCCTCGCTGTGTACCACGCGCATGCCGCGTCCGCCACCGCCGGCGGCTGCCTTGATGATGACTGGATAGCCGATGCGTTGCGCGGTAGCCAGTATGGCCTCGTCGTTATCTTCGGGGAGCGGGCCATCGGAGCCAGGCACGGTGGGCACGCCAGCTGCCTTCATCGCCGAAATGGCGCTGACCTTGTCACCCATCATACGAATGGTTTCGGCACGCGGGCCAACAAACACGAAACCTGAACGCTCTACCTGTTCGGCGAAGTTGGCGTTCTCAGAGAGAAAACCATAGCCGGGATGGATGGCGCTGGAATCGGTGACCTCGGCGGCGCTGATCAGCGCTGGGATATTCAGATACGATTGCGCTGAGGAGGCTGGCCCGATGCACACGGCTTCGTCGGCCAGGCGCACGTGCATGAGTTCACGGTCCGCCTTGGAATGGACCGCCACGGTCTTGATGCCCAGCTCCTTGCAGGCGCGCAGTACGCGAAGGGCGATCTCGCCACGATTGGCGATGAGTACCTTGTCCAACATAGTGTCGTCCGTCTCTATGTAAGCTCGGAAGCGGTTTGCGATCGACAGTCAAGAGTGATCGCAAACGGCTTCAAGAGATGATGACCATCGGCTGGTCGAATTCGACCGGTTCGCCGTCCTCGACCATGATGGCTTCGATCACGCCATCATGATCGGCCTCGATCTGGTTCATCATCTTCATGGCTTCGACGATGCACACGGTCTCGCCTTTCTTGACGCTCTGGCCAACTTCCACGAAGGCTTTGGCGCCCGGTGCCGGCGAGCGGTAAAAAGTGCCTACCATGGGTGAGGTCACCGGGTGGCCGCTGGGCTGCGCGGGTGCTGCCTCGGCCTCCGGAGCGGCCGCTACGCTGGGTGCGGTGGGGGCGGGCGCTGCGGCCGGAGCGGGGGCTTGGGCCGCGGGCGGTGCGCTGAAACCACCGGTGTGGCGGCTGATACGGACGGATTCCTCGCCTTCCTGGATTTCGATCTCGCTGATATTGGACTCTTCCAGGAGTTCGATGAGTTTCTTGACCTTGCGAATATCCATAAGCCTGTCTCGATCAATGTGAGTGTGAGGTGGCGTGATTGGCCATCGGAGCGTGGGCGTTGTCAGCCGAGCTGGCGTAGCGCGGCCTCCAGGGCGAGCTCATAACTGTCGGCGCCGAATCCGGCGATGACGCCGCGAGCAACATCCGAAAAATATGAATGCGCGCGAAATGGCTCGCGCGCATGCACGTTGGAAAGATGCAGCTCGATAAAAGGGATGGCGACACCCGTGAGCGCGTCGCGCAGGGCAACGCTGGTATGCGTAAAGGCGGCCGGGTTGATCAGGATGAAGTCGGTGCCGTCGCCACGCGCCGCATGTACACGCTCGACCAGTAAGTGCTCGGCGTTGGACTGTAGCCAATCGAGTTGATGGCCGGCCTCAAAGGCGCGTTGGGTCAGGCGCAGACGAATGTCCTCGAGGGTGGTGGTGCCGTAAACCCCTGGCTCGCGGGTGCCGAGCAGGTTGAGGTTTGGGCCGTTGAGTACGAGAAGCTTCGCCATGTCATGGGTCCTGATAAACGCTGTTAACCTGTTCAGGATTGGCTTAGATCACGGCACGATCACGCAAGATGCCGCCGCTGGTGCCATATATCGTTAGTGTGGGCGGAGTTTGCCCAAAAACGGACGAGCTGTCTAGTTTGCGTTGGCACAAGCAAAAACGCCACTGCATGATAGGATGGAAGTCATTGCTCTCAACTTCACCACAAGGACGTCTTATGGCTCTTTTTCGCAAGCGTGAGCGTCACCAGCGCAATGTTTTGGAATCGCCCCAGTATGGCTGGATCTGGAAGCCCCTGGTCGCCTTGCTGGTCATCTACCTCGTGGTCTGCGTGGCGTTGGGCGTCTGGTGGAGTCAGCGGCCCGACGATTTCAATGTCGATGACGCGGTGGGCGTCCAGCGCGGCGCGGCGCAGTCGTCCGGTGCCGAGGCCGCGTCGGACGCTCCTCGCCCAGGCGAGACTGTCACCGCCACTACCTTGACGCTGCTCGGCAGCTTACTCGACAAACCTGGTGGCTATTTGCGTAATGACATCGCGCCACCGGGTCTGTGGCTGGATAACATGCCGAGCTGGGAGCACGGCGTGCTTGGGCAAGTACGGGCCATGAGCGCGACCCTCAATGATCCCATCGCCAGTGACGATGAGGACGTGCAGCAAGCCGTCGATGCCCTGTCAACGCGGAGTGACGCCTGGCGTTTTCCGTCAGCCGAAGGGCGTTATCAAGAGGCGCGCGAGGCACTGCGCGATTACTTGGGGCGCCTGAGTGGGCAGCAGGCGGATTTCTCGCAGGACGCGCCAGCATTGGCGGCCTGGCTTGAGCGCGTGCAGACTCGACTCGACCAGCAGACACAGCGCCTGGCGGCGAGTGTGGGAAACCCCGAGCGTCGCAGTGCCGATATCGAGACCGGCGAAGATGGCGAAAGCACCCCATGGTGGCGCATCGACAACGTCTTCTTCGAAGCGCGCGGCAACACATGGGCCTTGATGCACCTGCTCAAGGCGGCCAAGCGTGACTTTGCGCCGGCCATCGAGGAGGCCGGTGTCGGCAAGGCATATGATCGGTTGATCGACGAGCTCGAAGCCTCGCAGGCGCGGGTGTGGAGTCCGGTGGTGCTCAATGGCAGCGGCTTTGGCATCTTTGCCAATCATTCGCTAATGATGGCCAACTACACGTTGCGGGCATCGCAACTGATCCAAGAGATACGTAGCGATCTCGGGTCGCAATAAGCCCTCAATAAAAAACCCCGCGGCGGAATGTCCGACGCGGGGCGTTGGGGGGGGGGCAGCGAGCGCTTCAGGCCTTGGCGTAAGCGTCGGCGGCCTTCTCGATCGCCTTGCGAGCGGCTTCGGCGCCATCCCAGGAATCGATCTTCACCCATTTGCCTTTCTCGAGATCCTTATAGTTCTCGAAGAAATGCGCGATCTGTTGGCGCAGAAGCTCGGGTAAGTCGGTGACTTCCTGCACATCGTCATACAGGGCGCTCAGCTTGGGGTGCGGGACGCAGACCAGCTTGGCGTCTTCGCCGGCTTCGTCGGACATATTGAGCACACCAACCGGGCGCGCGCGAATCACGCTACCTGCCTGAACCGGATACGGGGTGACCACCAGGGCGTCGAGCGGGTCGCCGTCGTCGGCCAAGGTGTTGTTGATGAAGCCATAGTTGGCCGGGTAGAACATCGGCGTGGCCATGAAGCGGTCGACGACCAGCGCATCCATGTCCTTGTCGATCTCGTACTTGACCGGTGCGTGATTGGCGGGGATCTCGATCGCCACGTAGACGTCGTTGGGAAGATCCTTGCCTGCGGGAATGTTTTTGAAACTCATCTTTGAGTCCTTGCGGTTTGCAGGTTGAACACCAGCGGGGGAAAATCCGGGAAATTATACGAGTAGCGTCCAGCGTTTACCAACCACGCGAGGCGTACATGGCATCATGCAATCGTCGTCTTTCGTTGTCATGCTCAGCGCTTGTGGGAATTATCCGTCTCATCATCATCGACAAGGAGACGATCGTTGACGGAAAGCAGCCTTTCTATCAGCTTCGGCCAGGCATTCGTGGCACCGGATAGGCGTCGCCATCGCAGTTCGATGTCGGTGCAGATACCTGGTGGCTCGCAGTTGTCCGCCAAGGGCGCCTGCGCCCTTATCAGTGATTCAACCTGGCGCAATGCCATCGCCAAGCAAGCCGGAGACCTGAGCGTACGAGGCTTTCTCGCCGATTACTACTCGACGCCGGAGCATTGGGACGTCAAGACATCGGCCCATCGCGTGTTGCGTGCCCTGAATGGCTGGAGCTATAGCCAAAGCGCCTATATCGAAGGTGGCAGCTATATCTGCTCGCTGTCGGCAATGGTGTTCCGTCGTCGTGAGATACACCTGTTCCACATGGGCGACACCTTGGTGTTCCGCCTGCGAGGCGCCGAATTCGAGCAATTGTCTCGCGATCATGTCACCGATCTGGGTGGCTACCGCTATCCGTCACGTGCGTTGGGCATGGACGGTAGCCTCGACATCGATTACGTGACGGATTCGCTCAAGCAGGGCGACCTTTTCTTGTTCACCACTCAGGCCGTACGCGGCACTTTGCTGCCCTCGGACTTCGTGCAACTGATCCGTGCCGATGTCAGCGATCTCGATGCGACCTGCGAACGTCTGGCCGAAGCAGCGCTTTCCCGTGCGCAGGAGCGCGGGTATGGCGGCGACCAATTCTGCTTCCAATTGGTGCGCATCGACCGGTTGCCCGAGGAAGTCGAGCCCGAGCATCCCGTACCGTTGTATGGCGACTTGCCGGTGCCCCCTGAATTGACGCCTGGAGAGCGTCTTGATGGGTTTGAGGTGCAGGAGGTGTTGTCGCGTACGGCCAAGTCGCGTGTCTATCGCGTGCATGATGCACGCAACGAGCGCGAAATAGTGATGAAGGCTCCGAGCCCAGAACTGTCGCTGCGCAATGCCTACCAAGAGCATTTCGCGCTTCAGCAGTGGATTGTGCAGCGGGTCAACTCCCCGTTCGTCGCCAAGGTCGTGGACCCGGCCCGCCCGCGCCGCTATCAGTATTACTTGCTCGAGTACATCAAGGGCGAATCGCTCAGCGACTGGGCGCTGCGTCACCCTCAGGCGAGTCTCGAGGCACGCCTGGATTTGGCGCGGCAGTTGGTCAAGGCGGTGCAGGCCCTGCACCGCCGCGATGTGCTGCATCAGAACATCCACCCCGATAACCTGATGGTCGATTCACATGGGCAACTGGTGCTGACGGATTTCGGCGCTTGCCATTTGCGTGAAAGCGACAGCCAGCAAGCCGCGCGCGAACTGGCGCGTCAGGTGGGGTTAAATGAGCATAGCGCACCGGAATACGCGCTGGA
Organism: Chromohalobacter canadensis; assembly: GCF_029544075.1. Classification (GTDB taxonomy): domain Bacteria; phylum Pseudomonadota; class Gammaproteobacteria; order Pseudomonadales; family Halomonadaceae; genus Chromohalobacter; species Chromohalobacter canadensis_A. Next base: position 13,167 of record NZ_JAJQJH010000007.1, read on the forward strand.
CACCGAAGTAGGGCGGCGCAGCGATCAATACGAGCTGGCCTCGACCATCTACTGGTTACTGACTGGACATCAGCCCTATGCGTTAGCGCCCAACGAGTTGCGCAGCCATACCGATCTTGAGCGTATGAGCTACACCAGTGCGCGCCGCTACAATCCCGCCATCGACGCCGCACTCGATGGTGCTCTGAGGCGCGCGCTCGACCCTCAGCGTGCGCTGCGGTTTCGCCGCCTGGGTGAGTTCGCCTACTACCTGCGCACGTCCAGGCGGAGCGAAGACGGCGTAGCACGTCAGTCTTGGCAGACGCCGGCCACGCTGTGGAAAGCCGTGGCCGGTGTGCTGTTGCTGTTGTTATTGCTGTCGTGGTGGTTGGGGTGAGGCCATAAGAGTTGTTGAGTCAGCGTCGGCTCAAGCCTGATCTAGCTTCTGCTTGAGAAGGCTGTTGACCTGTTGCGGGTTGGCGGTGCCGCGCGAGGCTTTCATGACTTGGCCGACGAAGTAGCCGATCATCTTGCCGCGCTTGGCCTCGTCGGCTTCACGGTACTGGGCGACCTGAACCGGGCTGTCGGCGATGACTTGGTCGATCATGCCTTCGATGGCGCCGGTATCGGTGACCTGCTTGAGCCCGCGTGCCTCGATGATGGCGTCGGCACTGTCCGCCTCGCCGTCCCACAGCGCCTGAAAGACCTGCTTGGCGGCCTTGCCGCTGATGGTGTCGTCCATGACGCGCTGAATGAGGCCACCGAGCTGCTCGGCAGTGACCGGGCTGTCGCCGATTTCCAGGTTTTCGCGGTTGAGGTTGGCCGAGAGTTCGCCTTGCACCCAGTTAGCGGCTTGCTTGGCGTCGCCGCAGACATCCTTGACGGCTTCGAAGTACTCGGCCATGGCACGGCTCGAGGCCAGCACGCCGGCGTCATAGGCGGACAAGCCCAGCTGGTTTTCGAAGCGGTGGCGCTTTTCGCTGGGCAGTTCGGGCATGAGCGCGCGCTGGTGATCGACATAGGCACCGTCGAGCGTCACCGGAAGCAGGTCGGGGCAGGGGAAGTAACGGTAGTCGTTGGCTTCCTCCTTGGTGCGCATGCCGCGCGTCTCGTCGCGTTCCGGGTCGAACAGTCGCGTTTCCTGCACGACCTGACCGCCATCTTCGATGAGTTCGATCTGGCGCTCGACCTCGAAAGCGATGGCCTTCTCGACGAAGCGAAACGAGTTGACGTTCTTGATCTCGGCGCGGGTGCCGAAAGCGGCCTGCCCCTTGGGACGTACCGAGACGTTGACGTCGCAGCGCATCGAGCCTTCGGCCATGTTGCCGTCGGAGATACCGAGATAGGTAACGATGGCGTGCAGCGCCTTGATATAGGCGACCGCTTCCTTGGCCGAGCGCATGTCGGGCTCGGAGACGATCTCCAGCAGCGGCGTGCCGGCACGGTTGAGATCGATGCCGGTCATGCCGTGATAGTCCTCGTGCAGCGACTTGCCGGCATCCTCCTCGAGGTGAGCGTGATGAATGCGGACGCTGCGCGTCGAACCGTCGTCGAGGGTGATCTCGACCTTGCCGGGGCCGACGATGGGCTGCGCCATCTGGCTCGTCTGATATCCCTTGGGCAAATCCGGATAGAAGTAGTTCTTGCGCTCGAATAGCGAGGTCTCGGGGATCTCGGCGTCGACGGCGAGACCGAATTTCACCGCCATCGCCACGGCGTTTTCATTGAGCACCGGCAGCACGCCGGGCATGCCGAGGTCGACGGCGCACGCCTGGGTGTTGGGCTCGGCGCCGAAGGCGGTGGACGCTCCGGAGAAGATCTTGGACTGGGTGGCGAGCTGAACGTGGACCTCGAGCCCGATCACGGTTTCCCACTGCATCATGCCATCTCCTTGCCGAATGCCGGACGCTTGAGGTGCCAGTCGGTGGCCTGCTGGAATTGATGCGCCACGCCGAGCAGCTGGGCCTCGGCGAAGTGCGGAGCCAGCACCTGGAGGCCTACGGGGCGGTTACCGGCAAAGCCGGCCGGAACGCTGATGCCCGGAATGCCGGCCAGGTTGACGGCGATGGTGTAGATATCCTGCAGGTACATCGAGACCGGATCTTTCTGCGCGCCGAGGTCGAAGGCCGGCGTGGGGGCGGTCGGCCCCATGAGCACGTCGACTTCGTCGAAGGCGTCGAGAAAGTCCTGGCGGATCAGGCGGCGCACTTGCTGTGCCTTGAGGTAGTAGGCGTCGAAGAACCCTTCGGACAGCGTGTGCGTGCCGATCAGGATGCGCCGCTTGACCTCTTCGCCGAAGCCTTCGGCCCGCGTGCGCTTGTAGAGGTCCTCAAGGTCGGTCGGATCCTCGCAGCGGTGGCCGAAGCGCACGCCGTCATAACGCGACAGGTTGGACGATGCCTCCGCCGGTGCGATGACGTAGTAGGCAGGAATCGCCAGGTGCGTGTGCGGCAGGCTGACTTCGCAGACCTTGGCGCCGAGCGACTCGTAGACCTTGATCGCTTCACGCACGGCGGTTTCGACCTCGGGGTCGAGCCCGTCGCCGAAATATTCCTTGGGCAGCCCGATCTTGAGGCCGGCCAGCGAGGTGTCGAGCTCGGCGGAGTAGTCGGGCACCACGCGTGCCACGCTGGTGGAATCGCGAACGTCGTGGCCAGCGATGGTTTCGAGCAGCAGGGCACAGTCGGCGGCGGTGCGTGCCATGGGACCGCCCTGGTCGAGGCTCGATGCGTAGGCCACCATGCCGTAGCGCGACACGCGCCCGTAGGTGGGTTTCAGGCCGGTAATGCCGCAAAAGGCGGCCGGCTGACGAATCGAGCCGCCGGTATCGGTGCCGAGCGCTGCCGGTACCAGGCCCGCCGCCACGGCCGCGGCGCTACCGCCCGAGGAGCCGCCGGGTACGGCGCTCAAGTCCCAGGGGTTCTTGACCGGGCCATAGAAGCTGTTTTCGTTCGACGAGCCCATGGCGAACTCGTCCATGTTGGTCTTGCCGAGGCTGACGCCACCCGCCTGGCGGATCTTCTCGACGACCGTGGCGTCATAGGGCGCGACGAAGCTGTCGAGCATCTTCGAGCCGCAACTGGTGCGTACGCCCTGGGTGCAGAAGATGTCCTTGAGCGCCAGGGGCAGGCCGGCAAGGGCGGCGGCATCGCCGGCTGCGCGTGCCTGGTCGGCGGCGTCGGCGTCGGCCAGGGCCTGCTCGGTGGTCACGCTGATGAAGCTGTTGAGGTCGCCGTCGAGGCGCTGTATGCGATCGAGCGCCGACTGGCACAGCTCACGGCTGGAGAACTCGCCTGCTTGAAGGCCGGCGGCAAGCTCCGTGAGGGTCTTGTCATGCATGGAAGAATATGACTCCTGGTTCGAATCCTGACGAGGCTGCTTCACTCGACGACTCGCGGAACGAGATAAAGACCATCGGTAACGGCCGGTGCACAGGCCTGGAAGCGTTCTCGCTGGCTATGTTCGGTCACCTCGTCGGGCCGTAAGCGCTGGGTGGCATCCAGCGGATGCGCCAATGGGATGATGTCTTGAGTGTCGACGGCCTGAAGTTGATCGACCATCTTCAGGATGCGGCTCAAGTCGTCGACATAACCGGTTGCTTCGTCCTCACTCAAGCCGACGCGGGCCAAATGGGCGGCACGGAGCACGTCTGCATGTTCGATCGCCATATCGTTTGCCTTTTATGGATACTGCGCGGCGCGTGTCATCGCCGCGCCAATGAAGCTCTGACGCCGGGAATAACCCTAGAATTTACCATATCTGGCGAGCGCTGACAGGCCTTTGCTTGCCGCGCCACCCCCGCGATGGTACCGTTTGCATCCGCACAGGGTTCCGGTCTGGACTAGGTGAAAGACTTCCATGTTTAAACGTTTACGGGGGCTTTTCTCGAGCGATCTGTCGATCGACTTGGGAACCGCCAACACACTGATTTACGTGCGCGGTCGCGGTATCGTGCTCGACGAGCCGTCGGTCGTGGCGATCCGCCAGTCTGGCAATATGCGCACCGTCGCGTCCGTGGGGATCGACGCCAAGCGCATGCTAGGTCGTACCCCTGGCAACATTACCGCGATCCGTCCCATGAAGGACGGTGTCATCGCTGATTTTACCGTCACTGAGCAGATGCTTCAGCACTTCATTCGCAAGGTGCACCAAAGCACGTTCTTGACGCCGAGCCCACGTGTCTTGGTATGTGTGCCGTGCATGTCGACTCAGGTCGAGCGGCGCGCCATCAAAGAATCGGCGGAAGGCGCCGGCGCACGTGAGGTCTTCCTCATCGAGGAGCCTATGGCGGCGGCCATCGGTGCCGGCCTGCCGGTCGAGGAGGCCACGGGGTCGATGGTCGTCGATATCGGCGGCGGGACTTCCGAGATCGCGATCATCTCGCTCAACGGCGTGGTGTATTCCGAATCGATCCGTGTCGGGGGTGACCGCTTCGATGAGGCGATTACGGCGTATGTACGTCGTCATTATGGCAGCCTTATCGGCGAGGCAACCGCTGAGCGCATCAAGGAAGAAATCGGCTGTGCCTACCCCGGCGGCGAGTTGCGTGAAATCGATGTGCGCGGCCGCAATCTGGCGGAAGGCATTCCGCGCAGCTTTACGCTCAATTCTCACGAGATTCTTGATGCCTTGCAGGATCCGCTCTCGTCCATCGTTGCGGCGGTCAAGAGCGCCTTGGAGCAGTCCCCTCCCGAACTGGCGTCGGACATCGCCGAACGCGGTGTGGTATTGACTGGTGGTGGCGCGTTGTTGCGTGACATCGACAAGTTGATCGCCGAAGAGACGGGCTTGCCTGTGATCGTTGCCGAGGACTCGTTGACATGTGTGGCCCGTGGCGGCGGCAAGGCGCTGGAAATGATCGACCAGCGGACCTTCGAGTTGCTGTCCAGCGATTGACGCACCCGGGCGCTTGCCATATTAGCGCCGATACGCTTGCCTGGCAGCCACGCGCGATACGAGTGGCTGCCAGCGTGTGTCCGGTCGTGATGAGTCTTGCGTCCTGTCTGCGGAGGAAGGCTTATTAAACCCCTATTTTCGCATGGCCCGGTGCCCAGCTACCGCATGTTGCTATGTGCGGTGGCCGCCTTCTCATTGATGTTCGCGGAGCATCGCCTACCCTTCATGGACGATGTGCGCTCGCAATTGACCACCGTGGTGGCACCCGTGCAATGGGCAGTGAGTCTGCCTAGCGAGGGGTTGTCCTGGGCGGCGCTGGTCTTTTCGGATCAGCGTGCCCTGGTGGATGAGAATCAGCGCTTGCGTCAGCAGTTGCTGACGTTATCGCATCGCGTTCAGCGTATGGCGAACTTGACGGCGGAAAACGTGCGTCTGCGAGAGTTGCTGAATGCTGCGCCGCGCGATGAGGTGCCTTATATCACGGCTGAGTTGTTGTCGTTGGATTCCGACCCTTTCACCCAGCAGATGGTAATTGGGCGTGGGCGTCGTGATGGTGTCTATGTCGGGCAACCTGTCATGGATGCCTCTGGCTTGATCGGTCAGGTCATTGCCGTATCCGCGTATACGAGTCGCGTACTTATGGTCAGCGATGCTAATAATGCCGTGCCGGTGCAGGTCAATCGCAGTGGACAGCGTTTCATCGTCCAGGGCTCTGGTGACCTCGATACTTTGAATGTGCTCAATGTGCCGGCGACCGCCGACCTCCAGCAGGGTGACCTGCTCACGACGTCGGGCTTGGGCGGACGTTTTCCCGAGGGCTATCCTGTCGCGGAGATTACACGGGTAAACAGGGATGGCCAGCATTCTTTCGCGAGCGTCGAGGCGCGTCCGCTTGCGCAACCCGAGCGCTCACGGCATTTCTTGCTGCTGTTTCCCTCGCCTGCGGCGGCGGCCGTCACCAGCGACGTCAATATCGAGGCCGCATTGCACTTGATGGATGGTGGGGCGGGAAAAATGCCCAACGAGCTTGAGAAGGCGCGCCCATGATGCGCTTGCCAGGACTACTCATGATCTGGTTCACCCTGCTGGTGAGCTTGTGCTTGCAAGTCATGCCACTGCCCGATGCATGGCTGATGTGGCGTCCCAATTGGCTTGGTCTGGCATTGGCTTATTGGTGTATTGCTGCCCCCCAGCGCGTCGGTGTCTTCCATGGTTTCGTGCTCGGCTTACTGCTGGATCTGATCGAGGGAACGCCCTTGGGCCAGAACGCTTTGACGTTGTCGCTGCTCACCTACTTGTGTCTCTTGCTCTATCAACGCCTGCGTGCCTATTCCATCTGGCAACAGGCCGTCCTACTGTTCGTGTTGCTGGGCTTGATCCAACTGATCGAGCAATGGCTGCGCACGATTTTCGGCCCGGTGTCTATTCATCTAGCCTTCTTGCTGCCCGCGCTCATAGGCGCTGCCCTGTGGCCATGGTTGTTCACCATGATGCAAGTACTACGGCGCCGCTTGAAAATCGTCTGACCTTGCTGCCTTTATCTGCGTACCCTCTGCCACCCAAGCCGTGAGGAAAAGCATATGTCCACACCCCAGGGGGCGTCGTTGCGCCTGGCATCGGCTTCGCCGCGTCGCCGTGAGCTGTTGGCTTCGATCGGCATCGAGGTCGAAGTAGCGCCGGCGGATATCGATGAGACTCCGCGGTCGGAGGAATTGCCTGCCGCTTATGTGGAGCGCCTTGCGAGAGACAAGGCGCAGGCCGGTGCGGCGGGAACGTCGCTGCCCACATTGGGGTCCGACACAGCGGTGGTGTTGGGGCAGCGCATCTTGGGGAAACCGCGTGATCGCGAAGATGCCGTTGCCATGCTTACGGCGCTGTCGGGCAGCACTCATGAAGTGATGACTGGCGTCGCGGTGACAGGGCCGTGTGGAATGTTGTCGACCTACGTGACGACCCGGGTGACACTGCGTCCGCTCGCAGCGCACGAGATCGATGCGTACTGGCATAGTGGTGAGCCCGTCGACAAGGCCGGCGCCTATGCCATACAAGGGCTAGCGGCGATCTTTGTCGAGCGCATCGAAGGTAGTCACTCCGCAGTAGTCGGGCTACCGCTTTTCGAGACCGCCAAGTTATTGACGCGCCAAGGTGTCTCGCTGTGGGGCGAGCGCTTGGCTGTGCCATAATGCCGACAGATTATCTGGTTAGGGGCAACGCATGAGCGGCGAGGTACTGATCAATTTGACGCCCATGGAGACACGCGTCGCCGTGGTCGAGAACGGTGTCTTGCAAGAAGCCTTCATCGAACGCAGCCGTCGGCGTGGCATTGTGGGTAATATCTACAAGGGCAAGGTTGTACGTGTACTGCCGGGCATGCAGGCTGCCTTCGTGGATATTGGGCTCGAGCGGGCGGCCTTCATTCATGTCAACGAAGTCGTTGCGCCCAACGCGAACATCGATGAACACACCACGATCTCGCACTTGCTCCAGGAAGGGCAGCCATTGGTCGTGCAGGTCACCAAGGATCCCATCGCATCGAAAGGGGCGCGTTTGACCACGCATCTGTCGGTGCCGTCGCGCTATCTGGTGTATATGCCCGACTCGCCACATACGGGTGTCTCCCAGCGTATCGAGGATGAGGGCGAACGCGAACGACTCAAGACGTTGATCGAAACCTCTCAGGCAGCAATGCACGATGAAGTGCCCGGGGGCGTGATCATCCGCACTGCTGCCGAGGGTGTGGGACAAGAAGAGCTGGCGACCGACATGCATTTTTTGTTGCGGCTCTGGCGCAAGGTCGATGAGCGTCGGCTTAACGCCACCCCGCCGGCTCTTCTTTATGACGACCTGCCGTTATTTATCCGTACGTTACGCGACGTGTTACGTGCTGACATTGAGCGCGTACGAATCGATTCGCGCGAAAACTACGCCAAGCTCAAAGAGTTCGCCAAGGAATTCATGCCCGATGTCGAGTCGTGCATCGAGTACTATCCCGGCGAGCGTCCGCTGTTCGATCTTTACAGCGTCGAGGACGAGATCCAGAAGGCTCTGGGCCGCAAGGTACAGCTCAAATCGGGCGGTTACTTAGTTATCGACCAGACTGAGGCGATGACCACCATCGATGTCAATACCGGCGGTTATGTGGGGCATCGTAACCTCGAGGAGACCATCTTCAAGACCAACCTCGAGGCAGCCACGGCGATCGCGCGTCAGCTGCGGCTACGCAACCTGGGTGGCATCATCATCATCGATTTCATCGACATGGAAGAGCTCGAGCACCAGCGCCAGGTTCTGCGTGTTCTCGAGAAGGCACTGGAACGCGACCACGCCAAGAATAAGCTGACCGGCGTGACCGAACTCGGCTTGGTGCAGGTGACGCGCAAGCGCACTCGCGAAAGCCTCGAGCAGACCTTGTGCGAGCCTTGCTTGACCTGCCAGGGACGCGGAACACTCAAGACACCGGAGACCGTGTGCTACGAGATATTTCGGGAAATCCTGCGCGAAGAGCGTGCTTACAGCCCGGAAACCTACATGGTGCTGGCTTCTCAGGGAGTGGTCGATCGCCTGCTCGACGAAGAATCGACAGCGGTGGCGGACCTGGAAGCTTTCATTGGCAAGACGATTCGCTTTCAGGTCGAAGCCCACTATTCCCAGGAGCAGTACGACATCGTGCTGATGTGAGCCCATGAATGCGTTGCGAGGAGCGTGGCGCTGGGCGCTCACAGTCGTGGCGGTGGTACTGAGCATCATCGTGCTGGTGTTGCTGGCAGCGCGCGGTCTGGCGACACAGGTCGATGCGTTTCGCGACGATATCGAAGCCCAGCTCTCCGAGCGTTTCAGCGCCGATGCCGAGCTTGAGAATCTCGGCGCCGATTGGCATGGTTGGGACCCGTCTGCGACGCTTTCGGGCATGACCTTGCGTGCCAAGGTGCCTCAGGCGCCGCCTTTGCTGAGCCTTGAAAGCGCGCATGCGCGTCTCGATACCCTGGCGTCGCTACGCGCGGGGTATCCCGTTTTCGAAAGGGCCGAGGTCGAACAAGCGACGCTTCATCTCTATCAGCGTGCCGAAGGGGGGTGGGGCTGGCCCTCGGCGGAAGTGCCTGATGAGGTTCAGGCACCGGGCCGCTTCCGTCTCGCCGATATCGACCGTTGGGTCGGCGCTCTTCTGCGTCAGCGTGTCGCCATTCATGACGTGCGCGTGGTGCTGCATGGGCGACAGGATGAGGTCACGCTCGTGGCACCGCGCGTGCTGATGGCGGGTGGCGATTCACAGGCCCATCTCGAAGGTCAGTTGCATGTCGAAGGCCAACCGGACGCCGCGTTGAGCGCGGTGCTCGAGGTACTACCCGGGCGTCGTGGACTGGGCGCCTTCAATGCTGCCTTGCAAGTCGACGTCAACGCCCAAGGACTGCGTGCCCTAGGGCAGGTGTTGACCGCTCAGCAACGCTACACTCTGAAAACGGTAGAAGGCGACGCCCGGCTATGGGCCCGCTGGCATGATGCCCGCCTTGAGGATGCTCGCCTGCGGTTGTCGCTACCCAGACTGGATATCACACGACGTGATGGCTCGCCGCTGGCATTCGAGGATATCGGCGTGCGTGCCCAGGCGTTGCGAGATGACAATGGCGGCTGGGATATCTGGGCCAATGGCCTAGTCGCCAAACGCAATGGCGACGACCGTGAAGGATCACCCTTGCCCGAGCGATTACAGGCGCGCGTTGAAGGCGCCGACTGGTGGCTGCGCAGCAGTGATTTTTCGCTGGGTGCATTGGCCGCTTGGGGCGGCATGCTGCCGTTGTCGGATGAACACAAACGAATGCTTGACCAGATGGCTCCACAGGGGCAAGTTGTCGGCCTCGAAGTCGGGCATCATGACGGCCGTTGGTTTTCACGAACGGCACTGACGGGGGCACGCGTGTCGGCTTGGGACGGCATTCCCGGTGGCGGGCCATTCAGTGCCTGGGTGACCACCGACAACGCTTCGGGAAGCGTGCGTTTTCGGGATGAGTCGGGCATGGCGCTCGCATTCCCCGACGTCTATGTCCAACCAATCGCACTGGATGCTGCGGCCGGGCGTATCGACTGGCAGCGTGACGGCAATGCCTTCTATATTGAAGGCAAGGCATTGCAAGCCAACTGGCGCGGGGCCGAGGTGAACGGTACGTTCGTGACGCACCTACCGATGGCCGAGGACACGCCTGGACATCTCGATCTTGACCTAGCGTTTTCCAATGCCGATGCGATCAATACACCGCTGCTCGACTGGCTGCCCACCCAAGCCATGGACGACGAACTCCTCGATTGGCTGTCGCAGGTCAGTGGACGCGTCTCTCAGGGTAGTCTGTCGTTGTCGCAGACGTTAACCGAACGCGAGGCGCCTGAGGGGGAGATATTCGTCAATCCCGATGATCGCCTGCAGCTGGAACTGGATGTCGAGCAGGGCCGCTTGCCCTATGACCCTGAATGGCCCGCCCTCGACAACGTCTCCGGGCATCTAGACATCGACAATCAATCCTTGGTGGCGCAGGTCGACCATGCTACTAGCATGGGGCTGGAAACCCGCGACGCCCGTGTCCTGATGGTCGGCAACACGCTGGGTGTGCGCGGGCCGGTCACAGGGTCCAGCCAGGCCTTGCTGGATTATCTCGCCGAGGCGCCGCTGGAAGACCTCAGCGAAACTTTCGCCGATTGGCAGAGTGAAGGCCACGTCGAAGCCGATCTCGATATGACGATCCCACTGGCGATTCCCGAGGCCATGAAGGCTGAGATTCAGGGGCGTGTCGAGGCCTCGCGCCTGTATCTCGGCATGTTGCGTCTTCCGTTCGAGGATGTTCAGGGCGATCTGCATTATCGCCACCTCAAGGATCAGGATTTCTTGACCGGTGATGTGAGCGCGCGGGTATTGGGGGGGGACATGCATGGCATACTGGATATGGGCAATGACGGCTTTACCTTCACGGGCCGTGCCAGCGCCGAGGGGCTATTGAGCTGGGCGCGTCTGGCGCCGCAGCCCGCGCTTGCCGAGGGCACGCTGCCGTATCGCGCGCGGGTCACCTTCGATGACAAAGACAACGCGAGTGTGCGCGTCACCAGTGACCTCGAAGGCTTGGCTCTGCGCCTTCCAGCCCCCTTTGGCAAGGCCGTCGACGACACGGCGGCGCTAGAAGTCAGCGCGGATGTGGCGTCGGGTAGCGGCTGGGTCCGACTGTCGGACTGGGGGCGGTTACGCTGGCGTACGCGAGCCGAACGTTTACAGGGCCAGGCGTGGTTGGAAAAATGGCCGGAAGCACCTCAGTGGCCCCAGCAGGATGGCTGGACCGTGAACTGGCAGCCGCCGCGACTGGACCCACAACAATGGCTCGCGGTGCTGCGCGAACGCGATCTCAACCGTCAAGTCCTCACGCAACCCAAGGGCGTGCCGGACGATACCTCGAGCAGTGCGGGCGAGGATATCTCGAGCGGTCTGCGGCGTATCGCCGTCTCGACGCCCTGTGTCGTCCTCAATGATCAATGCCGGGGTGCGTTACAAGCCGATGTCGCACCGCTTGAGAATGGATGGCAACTGGCGCTGGCGGGCCCCGTTGCGGCGGGAGAAGCGCTGTGGCGACCAGAGGCGCCGCGTCCGGTGGAGATTGACCTCGCGCGTCTCGATCTCGATACCTTGTGGCCTGCTGAGGATGCCACCCAAAGCGACGGCAAGGTGAAACTCAGCGATGAAATCGCCACGCCGCCGGACCCCATAGCACTTCCGGATGGCCTGGAAGGCTGGCCCGATGGGCGCTTGCATGTCGGCGAGCTGCGTCATGACGGACAAACCTTCGGTCCGCTCGATGCCGACTGGCAGACCTCATCAAAGCGTCTGGATATCAAGCCGTTGTCGCTCGTGGTCAACGGCGTAACAGCGAGCGGCGAACTGGCTTGGGAAATGGCGGGGCGAAAGGGTAGCCTGACGCGCGCGCGGTTGGCACTGAAGGGCAGTAATCTCGGCGACGCCCTGGTTCGTCTGGGACAGCCTGAAGTGGTCAATAGCGAAAGCGTCGACCTGAATGCACGCTTGGCATGGCCCGGCGCGCCATGGCAGTTTGCCGTGGAACGCTCGCAGGGCAGCGTGTCGCTGGCATTGACCAATGGCCGTTTTCGGCAGGTCGACTCGGGTCCGGCGAAGCTAGTCGGGCTGCTCAATCTGGACAACATCTTCCGTCGGCTGACGTTGGATTTCTCCGATATTACTCAGGAGGGGACGGCTTTCAATAGCGTGAACGGCGAGGCAACGCTGTTCGATGGCAAGCTCGTGACCCGAGGCCCGGTTGAAATCGACGGTTCGGCCACCCACTTTACCTTGCAAGGCGAAGCCGATCTCGTGCAGCGTACACTGAATCAGCGACTGGGTATCACCGTGCCGGTGAGCCAGAATTTGCCGCTGGCGGCCGTGCTTGTTGGCGCGCCGCAGGTAGGCGTGGGATTGTACCTTGCCCACAAGCTTTTCGGCGGCTGGCTCGATAAGGCAACGCAGATACATTACCGCGTGCACGGCCCATGGTCGTCGCCGCAACTGACACTGGAAAGCGCCCGATGAACGCACTCAACGACAGCGCCTTGAATCAGGCGACCTCATTGCTCCTAGCGCCGGGCGGTCTCGACCTGGCGGCGCTGGATACCGGCCTGGAGCACGCCATGGGGCCGGGCATCGACTATGCCGACTTATATTTTCAACGTACCTGGCAAGAAAGCTGGATTCTCGAGGACGGCGACGTCAAGGAGGCCGGCTATAGCATCGACGGCGGCGTTGGTGTACGCACTCTGACCGGTGAAAAGACCGGCTTTGCCTACTCCAATCAGATCAGCGCCGATGCGTTGGCCGATACCGGGCGTATTGCAGCGGGCATCGCACGGAGTGGCCAACGGTTGCCACCACAGGCGGTGCAGGCCGCCATGCCCACGCGTCGTTATGCCGATGTCGATCCTCTGGCGGGGCTTTCCGCCGAGGATAAAATCGCCATGCTCAAGACAGCGGATCGCGTGGCCCGCGCCGCTGACCCGCGCATTACGCAGGTCAGTGCTTCGCTGTCGGGTGTCTATGAAGTGGTGATGGTGCGCGCCAGCGATGGCACGCTTGCGGCCGATATTCGCCCCTTGGTTCGGTTTAACGTCAGCGTCATCGCCATTCGCGACGGCCGTCGTGAGCGCGGCAGTGCTGGCGGCGGCGGGCGCTATTCGATGGCCCGGCTGCGTGACGAAAACGTGGCGGAACGCTTCGCCAAGGAAGCGGTGCGTCAGGCAATGGTCAACCTGGAGGCGGTCGATGCGCCAGCCGGCCAGATGCCGGTGGTGCTAGGCAACGGCTGGCCCGGTATTCTGCTTCATGAGGCGGTGGGGCACGGCCTCGAAGGTGACTTTAATCGTAAAGGTAGCTCGGCCTTCGCGGGGCGTATCGGCGAGCGTGTGGCCGCGCCGGGTGTCACGGTCGTCGATGACGGGACGCTATCTGATCGGCGCGGATCGCTGAGTGTCGACGATGAAGGTACCCCGACACAGCGGAACACGCTGATCGAGGACGGCATCCTGAAAGGTTACATGCAGGATAAGCTCAACGCGCGTCTCACGGGTATGGCGCCCACCGGCAATGCGCGTCGCGAGTCCTACGCACACGTCACCATGCCGCGCATGACCAATACCTGCATGATGGCCGGCCAGGATGATCCCGAGGATATCGTCAAGAGCGTCAAGCGAGGCATCTATGCGGTGAGCTTCGGCGGTGGCCAGGTCGATATCACCTCGGGGCGTTTCGTGTTCTCTGCCTCCGAGGCCTATTTGATCGAGGATGGCAAGATCACCGCGCCGGTCAAAGGCGCGACCTTGATTGGCAACGGACCGGAGGTGATGCAACAGGTGTCGATGATCGGGCACGACCTCGATCTGGATACCGGCATCGGTGTCTGCGGCAAGGAAGGTCAGGGGGTGCCGGTCGGCGTGGGCCAGCCGACACTCAAGATCGACGAACTGACCGTGGGTGGGACACAGTCATAAAGCCCGAAGCGGGAAGAGCGCCGCTACTCGGCTGGAAGCTGGAAGAAGAAAATTCCTGGCTTCGAGCTTCGAGCTTCGAGCTTCGAGCTTCGAGCGGCGAAACCGTATTTTCTGGCTTAGAGGTCAGCGGTTTCGCGGATCAGTTTGAACAATTTGCGGGCGCTCGTCGGCGGCTTTTCACGCTGACGCTCGCTTCTGGCGTTGCGGATGAGTTGCCGCAGCGTCTGGCGGTCGACCTCGGGATATTCAGCGATGAAGGCCTCCAGCGCATCGGCGCTGTCGTCCTCGATGAGGCGATCACGCCAGTGCTCGAGCCGATGAAAGGCATTATCGCGGTGTAAGCTTTCCTGCTCGATGGCGTCGAACGTGGCCTGAATGGCCGCAAGGTCTTCACGGCGCATGACCTTGCCCACGTATTGCATGTGGCGACGCCGCCCTTCGCGGGAGCGGATACGCGAGGTTTCCTCGACCGCGAAGCGCATGTCGTCGGAAAGCGGTAGGCGTGCGCGTTCGGCATCACTCATGGCGATGATGCGCTCGCCCAGTGCTTGCAGGGCTTTCATCTCGTTCTTGCGTTGGGTCTTGCTGGGATATCCCGCCTCTTCATCGTGCGGGTCGGGGAGATCGATCGACATTGCATTACCATCATGCTTCGGGGATGACCGTGCAGTATATCAGGCTTCCTCGACAATCCTACCGAGCCCTTGAGCAGTGTCTCGGGCCTTATGAGTACAGGAGTAGACCATGAGCCAGGCCTTCGATGCCGTAGAGCAGCAAGCACGCTTGGAGGCACGCGTCGCGCAGGCCTTGGAATTGGCCAAGCGATTGGGCGCCGATGCGTGTGAGGTGGGTGCCAGCGTGGACCAGGGAATCGAGGTCGGTGTACGCCTGGGCGACGTGGAAAACGTCGAGCTATCGCGCGATCAGGGGATCGCGGTGACCGTTTATGTGGGGCAGCGCAAGGGCAGCGTGTCGACATCCGACGCGAGCGATGAATCTTTGCGCGCGGTGGTCGAGAAAGCGTTGGATATTGCGCGCTATACCGCGGAAGACCCGGCCTCGGGCTTGGCCGACGCGGCGCTGATGGCGACGGAATTGCCGGATCTCGGCGTCCATTACCCTTGGCCGTTGAGCACCGACGACGCCATCGAACTGGCGCTTGCGTGCGAGTCCACCGGTCGCGAGGTCGAGGGTATCGCCAATTCCGAGGGGGCGAGCCTATCCAGCGGTGAGGGCGTGCGCGTATACGGCAATAGCCATGGATTTCTGGGTAGCCAGCGCGGAAGCCGCCACTCGCTGTCGTGCATGTTGATCGCCGGTCAGGGAGCGGACATGCAGCGCGATTACGACTATACCTCGGTACGCAATCCGGCGGACCTGCAGTCTCCCGAGGTGGTGGGGCGGCGTGCTGCCGAGAAGACGTTGGCCAGGTTGGGGGCAACCTCACCAGCGACGGGGCGGATGCCGGTGCTCTTTGCGCCTGAACTTGCCAGCGGGCTGGTGGGTAGCTTCATGGGCGCCATCGCCGGGGGTGCCTTATACCGCGAATCATCCTTCCTGTGCGGTCAGTTGGGTGAGCCCATCTTTCCCGAGTGGTTCACGCTGCGCGAACGCCCTCGTGAATATGGCGCCATGGCGAGCACGGCCTTCGATAACGATGGCGTCGCCACGCGCGATAACGTCTTCCTCGACCAGGGGCGCTTGGCAAGTTACATGCTCTCGGCGTATAGCGCGCGACGTCTGGGGATGACCACGACCGGGAATGCCGGTGGGGCGCGCAATCTGCGTATCGACGCGCCTCTAGTCTCGCGGGATGAATTGCTCGCGCAAATGGGGCGCGGCGTACTCGTTACCGAGTTGATGGGCCAAGGCGTCAACGGCGTGACCGGCGATTATTCACGCGGTGCGTCGGGTTTCTGGGTCGAAGATGGCAAGATCCAGCATCCCGTCGAGGAATTCACCATTGCCGGCAACTTGCGCGATATGTTCGCCAATCTTCAAGGGGTGGGCAACGATACCGATACGCGCGGTAGCGTGCATACCGGAAGTTGGCTGATTGATGACATGACGGTGGCCGGCGAGTAAAACGCTCGGTGACGCGGGACCTCGGTGCCGCGTCGTCATTGTCTCATGTGATGGCGCGGCGCTCGTCGCGCCTCAATAAAATGCTGCGGCCAGTCCCAGAAATGCGACGAAGCCGACCACATCGGTGATCGTCGTCAAGAGCACGCCTCCCGAGAGCGCTGGATCGATCTTCAGGCGCTTGAGTAGCACGGGAATCACGGTGCCGGCTAATGCGGCAACGGTCAGGTTGATGACCATCGCCAGGGCGATGATGCCGCCTAATTTGTAGTCATCGAAGCGCACGATGGCGACCAGGGCTACGATCACGGCCCATAGCACACCGTTCATCATCCCCGAGAGCATTTCGCGGACCAGTAGCCACTGCACGTTGGCGCCGCCGACGTGTCCCAGGGCGATCCCACGGATCAGTACCGTCAGCGTTTGCGACCCGGCGATGCCGCCCATGCTGGAGACGATGGGCATCAAGACGGCCAGCGCAGTGATTTGCTGAATGGTCGATTCGAAGATGCCGATAGCAAACGATACGATGGTTGCTGCGATCAGGTTGATGCCCAGCCACACTGCGCGTCGACGCCCGGTGCGCCATGCCGGCGCGAAGGTATCTTCGTCCTCATCGAGGCCGGCCATGCTCATGACCTGATGCTCGGCGTCCTCGCGAATAACGTCGACAACGTCGTCGATGGTGATGCGGCCCAGCAGGGCACCGTCGGTGCTCACCACCGGCGCCGAGATCAGGTCGAATTTCTCGAACAGACTAGCGACATCGGTGTCCGCGGCCGTGGCCTGCACCGAGGCAAAATCGGTGTTCATGACCTCGCGGACCAAAATCGAAGGGTCGGACACTAACAGCAAATTGAGCGGTAGTGTGCCGATCAGTTCGTCGCGGCGGGTGACGACGAGTAGCGTATCGGTGGAATCGGGCAGCTTCTCGTGTCGGCGTAGATAACGCAGCACCACGTCCAGGGTGATATCCGGGCGAATGGTGATAGTGTCGGTGTTCATCAAGCCGCCTGCGGTGTCCTCGGGATAGGACAGCACGGTCTCGATCCGCTGGCGTTCCTGCGCCTCCATGGCTTGCAGGACTTCGTGAATGACCGTGTTGGGCAGGCGTTGCAACAAGTCGGCGAGGTCGTCGACATCGAGCCCTTCGGTCGCCGACACGAGCTGTTCGGCGTCCATGCGGCTCAGGAACTCGCTCTGGATATCATCGCCAAGATATTGCAGCACATCGCCCTGCAATTCGGGCTCGACCAGTTCCCAAAGCACATTACGCTCACGCGGTGGCGTCGACTCGAGCAAATGAGCGACGTCGACCGGGGCCAGGCCGCGATTGAGCATGCGGCGCGCCTGGTCCAGCGCACCGCTTTCCAAGGCCTCGCTAAGGCGGTCCAGACGGGGCTGTAATTGCTTGTGATTGGGACTCATACGGAATCGGCATCCTTTGTCGATTCTTGGGCGAGGCGTTATTCTAACATCGCTTCAGGCAGGCGCGAACACTGTTCGTTAATCAAGCATCTTCCTCGAAGCGTGATTCGAACAGGTCGGTCAGTGCGTCGAGTACATCGTCGGCGTCATCGCCCTCGGCCTGAATGTCGAGTTCGGTACCGTAGGGAGCTGCCAGCATGAGCAGTGACATGATATTGGTGGCATCCGCTTCACGCTGGCCATGGAAGACGCAGACGCGTGCTGCGTAGGACTGACAGCATTGCACGAGCTTGGTCGCGGCGCGTGCGTGGAGGCCGCGCTTGTTGATAAGTTGCAGTCTACGACGCGGCATCGCCATTCTCCGGCAATGCTGCTTGCACGCCCAGTTCGCGATGGCGTAGGCGTACTCCACTCATTTGCGTCGCAAAATACCGGGCCAGCCCTTCGATCAGGTATACCGAGCGGTGCTGGCCACCGGTGCAGCCGATCGCGACGGTCAAATAACTGCGGTTGCTGGCAACATAGGCGGGGAGCCAGCGTTCCAGCCACTGACGTATATCGTCGGCCATGGCGTGTACGTCTGGGTAAGCTTCGAGAAACGTGATGATTTGTGAATCGCGACCGTCGAAACTGCGCAACTGAGGGTCCCAATAAGGATTGGGCAGGCAGCGCGCATCGAACACCATGTCGGCATCCAGCGGGACACCGCGTTTGTAGCCAAACGATTCGAACGTCAAGGTCAGGTGACGCCCGCTATGGCGTGCCACCTGCTCGGCGATGCGCCCACGCAGCTCATGCACCGACAGGCTCGAGGTGTCGATGACCAAATCGGCAATATCGCGAATCGACGCAAGGTAGGTCTGTTCCTGCTCGATGGCCTCGGCAAGCGTCATTTCGCTGGTTCGCGTCAGCGGGTGACGACGTCGCGTCGCCGAATAGCGCTCGAGCAGTATGCGCGAGTCGGCGGTCAAATAGACGACCTGGCACTGAATGCCCCGGGCGCGGATCTCTTCGAGCAGAACCGGAAAGCGTCTCAGGGCGTCGGGAAGGTTGCGCGCGTCGATACTGACCGCGATATGCGTGCGGGACGGGGGGCCTTCACGCAGCTCATCGATCAGGGGCGCCATGAGACTGGCCGGCAGGTTGTCGATCGCGTAGTAGCCGAGATCCTCAAGTGCCTGCAGGGCAATCGATTTGCCGGAGCCGGAACGGCCGCTGATGATCACGAGCTGCATGGGCGCCCCTTGTGTTGCGCGAGTATCAGTTTACGCGGGTGTCAGTTTGCGCTGTTATCGTGCTGGCGGATGGCCTCGATCAGAGTATCGTAGAGCTGCCGCTGGGTCTGCGCCTGGCGCAGTTTGGTGCGAATGGCGCTATCGTTCATGATGGCGGCAACCTGGGCAAGCAACGACAGATGGGCATCGTCGGCTTCTTCTGGCACCAGCAGGACGAAGATCAAGTCGACGGGGTCGCCATCGGTGGCATCGAAGTCGATGGGTTCCTGCAGGCGTAGAAAGCCGGCAATCGGCTCCTTGCAATGCGGATTGCGCGCATGCGGGATAGCGACGCCATTGCCGATCCCGGTGCTACCCAATCGTTCGCGGCCAATGAGACGTCCGAAGACTTCCTGGCTATCGAGGCTCGGGGTATTCTGTGCGATAAAGGTGCTGAAAAATTCCAGCACGCGCTTCTTGCTCCCCCCGGCAACGCCGAAGAGTGTGCGCTCGGGGGGTAGGATGCTTTCCAATATCATGGCGAATTAACGGGCACCAGCGCCCTGAGCGCGTGCCTGCACCTTTTCCTTGTGTTTGACGAGCTGACGGTCGAGCTTGTCGGTTAGGGCGTCGATAGCGGCGTACATGTCGTCGCTTTGTGTATCGGCGTGCAGGTCCGCGCCTGCGGCGTGAAGCGTGCATGCAGCCAGGTGACGTTCCTTCTCAATGGATAACGTGACCTGGACGGTGGTGATGTTGTCATAGTGGCGTTCCAGACGCGCGAGCTTTTCATTGACGTAGTCGCGTAGAGCATCGGTCAGTTCGATGTGATGACCGGTGATATTGGCTTGCATGGCACGCTCCTATTCCATCGGTTGGCACTTCGATTGTAACCCTTTTTAGAGCTCTGCATAGCCCTAGACAAGCGCTGGATAACGAAGGCCGCGGCGAGTCTACGCAGCGTGGCCGACACGTGCAATCCGCCCGCGTTCAGGCGAGTCGCTTGCGCTCGCTGGAGGAGGGGATACCCAACGCTTCGCGGTACTTGGCGACGGTGCGTCGTGCGACCGGAATACCGTCCTGGGCCAGCAGGTCGACGAGTTTGCTATCGGATAGAGGCTTGCGTGGCGGCTCGTCGCCGATCAATTTCTTCAATCGTGCACGAATCGCGGTGCTGGAATGGGCGTCGGTTTCGCCTTGCCCCCCGACATGGCTGGAAAAGAAATACTTGAGTTCAAAGACACCGCGCGGGGTATGGATGAATTTCTGCGTGGTCACGCGGGAGATAGTCGACTCGTGCATGTCTACCGCCCCGGCGATATCCGCCAGGATCAACGGTTTCATGGCTTCCTCGCCGCGTTCGAGGAAATCGAGCTGGCGCGCCATGATCTCCTGGCCCACGCGCAGCAAGGTATCGTTACGGCTCGAAAGGCTCTTGAGCAGCCATTTGGCTTCTTGCAGGTGCTGTTTGAGGAAGGTGTTATCGTCGCTCTTGTCGGCACGCTTGATGAGCGCGGCGTAATCCGGCTGGATGCGCACGCGGGGCAAGGCTTCGGGATTGAGCTCAATGCGCCATTCCTGCCGGATCCGCCGTGCGACGAGATCGGGGATGACATAATCGTTGCTGCTATCCTCGAAGGCGAGGCCGGGGCGCGGATCGAGCGACCGAATGAGGGTAATGACGTGATCGAGTTCTTCCTCGTCGAGGCGCAAACGTCGCTTGAGCAATTTACGGTCGTTGCCGGCGAGAGCTTCGAGGAACTGGCGTACTAGCCGCTTGGCCTGGGTTAGCAGCGGCATATTTTCAGGGAGGGCGCCGAGCTGTAGCAACAGGCACTCGCGTAGGTCGCGGGCGCCGACTCCGGTGGGATCGAACTGCTGTACACGCATCATGACGTGTTCGACATCGCCCACCTTGAGCCCCGAAAGGCCTTGGCCGCGCAAACCGTCGACAAGCTCGTCGAGGGGCAGGGTGAGGTAGCCGTCGGCCCCCATGGCATCGATTAGGCTTTCGGCAATATCACGTTCGCGCGGTGTCATATCGGCCATGGCGAGTTGCCAGGCCAGATGGTCGTGAAGACTGGTATGCGCCGTATTTCGCTCTATATCAGGGCCTTCCTCGCTGCCTCCGCCGCCCGTCAGTGAGGGGCCTGTATCCTGGTAGGTATCACTCCATTCGCTATCCAGCGACAGGTTCTCGGGGATATCGTTCGTCCAGTCATCCTCCTCCTGCGTCTCGCTGACCTCGCGTTCTTCGAAGTCGTCTTCGAGCTCTAGCATGGGGTTGGAATCCAGGGCTTGCTGGATCTCCTGTCGCAAATCCAGCGTAGAAAGCTGCAAGAGCTGAATGGCTTGCTGTAACTGGGGCGTCATCGTCAGCTGTGTGCCGACGCGAAGCTGCAAGGTGGGTTTCATGGACATGGAAAATCGATCGTCGCTTCCTGAAACGGTGCCCGTACGTTATCTCGCGACGACGCTACTTGCAAGAATGGAAGCAACAATCATGCCATTTATATAAGCGCGCGGCGGTTCCAATAGCTTGCGTTCACAGCCGGAACTCATGGCCGAGGTAGACGTCGCGTACTTTCTGGTTGGCGAGTATGGCCTCAGCATGTCCTTCGGCGATTATCTGACCGTTGCCGACGATATAGGCGTTGTCACATATATCCAGGGTTTCGCGTACGTTGTGATCGGTGATCAAGACGCCAATATCACGGTCGCGCAACTGCCGGATAATGCTCTTTATCTCGCCAACTGAGATTGGGTCGACTCCGGCGAAGGGTTCGTCAAGGAGGATGAAGGCGGGTTCGGTGGCCAGGGCGCGGGCGATCTCAACGCGACGACGCTCGCCCCCGGACAGGCTCATGCCGGGGTTGTCACGAATATGGGTGACGTGAAACTCCTCAAGGAGGCGTTCGAGTTGCGCCTTGCGCGCAGCCTTGTCGAGATCGCGGCGCGTTTCGAGAATCGCCATGATGTTGTCGGCGACCGAAAGCTTGCGAAAGATCGACGCTTCCTGGGGAAGATAACCGATACCGGCGCGGGCACGTTCGTGCATGGCTGCCCGGGACAGGTTGCGTTCGTCGATATGTACGCTACCGGCATCGGCGCCTACCAGCCCGACAATCATGTAGAACGAGGTCGTCTTGCCGGCGCCATTAGGGCCGAGCAGGCCGACAATACTGCCCTGACGAATGGTCAGGCTGATATCGTGGACCACGCGGCGGCCCTTGTAACTCTTGGCGAGGTTGGCGGCACTCAGGGTCTTCATGGGCGTCGGGTCCTACCTAACGGGATGAGTGAATCACGAAACACGTCACTACTCGCTGTCGCGAGGCGTCAGCGTCATGCGAACGCGCTGATCACCATCGCCGTCATCGTCGGAGCGAGCCTGCACCTGGCGGCGATCGAGGAAGTATTCGACATAAGCGCCATTGAAAGTATCCCGGGCCTGGTGCAACTCGGCATTGTCGATGAGCTCCACGCGACGCTCGGCGGCATGGTAAATCACCGTATCGCCCCAGCCCTTGGCCACCGGTTCGTCTGGCGCAGGCTTTTGTTCGAGATAGGCGCGTTCGCCGCCGCCGCCATGGGCGGTAACCGTGGAGACTTCGCCCTGCGCGTTGCGTTCGATTTCCACGCGTGCGGCTGTCAGTTGCATGCTGCCTTGTTGCATATCGACATCGCCGGTGTAGACCGCAGTGCCGGCGTTGTCGTCGAGGTCCAACTGATCGGCGGCAATCTCGATAGGCTGGCTGGCATCGCTTTCCAGCGCTAGTGCCGTGTGGCTGACGAGTCCCAGCGCGGCGCATACCAGTGCCGTCGTTAATGGTCGTGTCATCATGATTCGTCCTCGGCAAGCTGTGGATGGTGGCCTCGCACATTACCGCTCAGACGCGCTTGATCGGTGTCGATCCAGGCATCGAAGCGATTGCCGCGCACGCGTTGCTCATGCTGCCGCAACACGGCCTCGGTGTCACTCCAGGCGTGGCCATCGCTGGACTGGTAGTACAGCACGTCGGTGTTGAGGCGCCAGCCCTGCTCGGGTTGTACGAGCCGGGCGTTCCCGGTCAGGGTGAGGAGATCGCGTTGTGGCCCCAGGCTTCCCTTGTCACCGGAGATGTCCCACTTGCGTCCCGCTTCGTCACGCACCTTGGCCTTCGGTGAGTCAGCACGAATGATGTCGTCGACGGGGGTATGCACGAGGCGCGGCGATTTAAGCGTTTGATGGGGAATGCCTTGTGCGTTGAAGCGCGTCATGGTGACACCTTCGAGGTAGTAATCGGGTTCGCCCGCGTCATCGCTGGGGACCGGGCCAGGTGAAGAAGAATCACGCTGTTCGACGATAGCTAGGCCGATGCCCAGGGCGACGAGTACGAGCAGCAGCCCTACGCGGGCCCATTTGCGGGAAGATAGGAAAGTCGGCATGACACGCTTCATCCTTGGCCATCGAGATAGGGCGCGAGACAAGCGTCCCACCGTCCCTGGCAGCTCAGCAGGGCATCGCAGATCTCGCGTACTGCACCTTGGCCGCCTGAGCGCTCAGGAACCCAGTCGGCGTGCACACGGACGTATTCCGGTGCATTGTTCACGCTCAGGCCGAGCCCCGCAGCGCGAATCGCGGCCAGATCGGGCAAATCGTCGCCACAATAGGCGACCGCGTCCAGCGGCAGATCGAGCTGTTCGCATAGGGCGTTGAGCGCCACTAGTTTATCCTCGCGGCCTTGTGCGACGTGTGCGATGCCCAGCGCCTCGGCACGTCGGCTGACCATGGGTGATTCACGCCCGGTGATCAACGCCACGGCAATGCCGCTTTGCTGCAGCAGTTTGATGCCGAGGCCGTCGAGGATGTTGAAGCTCTTGGTTTCCTGGCCATCGCTTTGAAAATGCAGTGTGCCGTCGGTGAGCACGCCGTCCACGTCCAGTGCAAGGAGGCGGACGTGGCGTGCCTTGTCGCGCCAATCGTCGGGATACGTCATGGGGGCTCCTCAAATGACGCCGCTGGCCAATAGGTCGTGCATATGCAGTGCGCCGACCGGTCGTCCGGCGTCGTCGACCACGGCGAGCGCCGTAATGCGGTTGTCTTCCATGATCCTGACAGCCTCGGCGGCGAGTAATTCCGGTCGGATCGTCTTGCCGCCGTGGGTCATGACGTCATCGACGCGCAGACGGCGCAGGTCGTCGTGCTGGTCGAGAGTGCGCCGCAGGTCGCCATCAGTATAAATGCCAGCCAGATGACCGGCTTCATCGATCACGCAAGTAAAGCCCAAGCCCTGACGGGTGATCTCCAGCAGGGCGTCGCGTAGCGGGCTGCCCAGTGGGACACAGGGCAGGCGATCGCCGTGATGCATGAGATCTTCGACCTTGAGCAACAGACGTCGTCCCAGGCTACCGCCGGGGTGTGATAGGGCGAAGTCCTCGGCGGTGAATCCGCGTGCCTCGAGCAGGGCCACCGCCAGGGCATCGCCCATGGCCAGCGCGGCGGTCGTCGAAGTAGTTGGCGCGAGGTCGAGCGGACAAGCCTCGCGGGCCACGGCGGTATCCAGATGTGCTTCGGCGTGACGCGATAGAGTCGAGCCGACGCGCCCGGTCATACTGACCAGGGGGGCGCCCATGCGTTTGAGAAGTGGTAATAGCGCCGTGACCTCGGCCGTCTCGCCCGAGTTGGAGAGAGCCAGAACGACGTCACGGGGCGTGATCATGCCCATGTCGCCGTGGCTGGCCTCGCCAGGGTGGACGAAGAAGGCCGGCGTGCCGGTGCTGGCCAGCGTCGCCGCGATCTTTCGGCCGACGTGCCCGGACTTGCCCATGCCGGTGACGACGACGCGTCCTTCGCAGGCCAGCAGCAGCCGGCAGGCGTGGTCGAAGGCCTCGTCGAGGCGTTCGATCAAAGCGGCGATGGCTTGTGATTCGAGTGTCAGCGTGCGTCGCGCACTAGCTCGATAATCGTGATCGGTAGCAGTGTTCATGGTGGTGATTGTTGCCCTTCGCGGCCTTGGGCTCAAGCATCGCTGACTCCTGAGGAGTGGCGAGCGAATTAGGGCGCTCATTAAACGCACTCGCCGAGGGTGTTGCAAGGTGAGGCTGGCGGTGATCGCTAGAGTTAGGATACGATGTTCGATAATTATCGAGACGTGGATGAGCGTTACGTGACTGACACGACCCTGGTCGACGTCGAGGGGTTGCATTTCTCGCGGGGTGAGAATGACATCTTTCGTGGCGTCGATCTGCGTATTCCTAAAGGCAAGATTACTGCGGTCATGGGCCCTAGCGGGACGGGCAAGACGACGTTGCTCAAGTTGATCGGTGGTCAGCTAGTGCCCGATGCCGGGCGCGTGTGTATCGACGGAGAGGATGTGCATGGTTTGTCTCGCCGTGCGTTGTTTCGAATGCGGCGTCGCATGGGCATGTTGTTCCAGAGTGGAGCGCTGTTTTCGGATCTGAGTGTTTTCGAGAACGTGGCTTTTCCACTGCGCGTGCATACTGACCTGCCGGAAGCCATGGTGCGCGATATCGTGCTGATGAAGCTTCAGGCGGTGGGCTTGCGCGGTGCGCGCAACTTGTCGCCAGCGGAACTGTCTGGCGGCATGGCCAGGCGTGTGGCGCTAGCGCGTGCGGTGGCGCTCGATCCTGAGCTGGTGCTCTACGACGAGCCCTTCGTCGGCCAGGACCCGATTTCAATGGGCGTGCTGGTGCAACTGATCAAGACGGTCAATCAAGCCCTTGGGTTGACCGCGGTCATCGTCTCGCACGATATCAAGGAGACGCTTTCCATCGCCGATTACGTATATATCATAGCCGACGGCCAGGTCATGGCCCATGGCACGCCGCAAACGCTGGACGTCAACCGTGACGCGCGTGTCAAGCAATTCGTGCATGGTGAGCCCGATGGCCCGGTGCCATTTCATTACCCGGCGCCCGATTTTTATCGCGATATACTGGCCACCAAGGGGGAGCGTCCATGATTCGTCCTATCGCGTCGCTTGGGCGGGGTACGCTCGAAGCGTTGAGTGCCTTGGGTCGGGCGTCGATGTTCCTGGCGCAGTCGGCGGTGGGCATTCCTTCTCGCGAAGGGTGGCACTTATGGCTGCGTCAGATGCATTTCATCGGTGTCATGTCGTTGGCGATCGTGCTGGTGTCGGGGCTATTCATCGGCATGGTGCTGGGCTTGCAGGGCTACACCATCCTGGTTGGTTTCGGCGCGGAGGATGCGCTGGGGCAGATGGTGGCGCTGTCGCTGCTACGTGAACTCGCGCCGGTGGTGGCGGCGTTGCTGTTCGCGGGGCGCGCTGGTTCGGCGCTGACCGCCGAGATTGGGCTTATGAAAGCGACCGAGCAGTTGACCAGCATGGAAATGATCGGGATCGACCCGCTGCGGCGCATCGTGGCGCCGCGTCTCTGGGCGGGGTTTATCTCGATGCCGTTGTTGACCGTGGGCTTCAGCGTGGTCGGTATCTGGGGTGGGTACCTGGTCGGCGTGCAGTGGTTGGGCGTGTTCGATGGTTC
The DNA here is from genome assembly GCF_029544075.1 of Chromohalobacter canadensis. GTDB lineage: Bacteria > Pseudomonadota > Gammaproteobacteria > Pseudomonadales > Halomonadaceae > Chromohalobacter > Chromohalobacter canadensis_A. The sequence continues at coordinate 39,296 of NZ_JAJQJH010000007.1, forward strand.
CTACTGGAGCAATATGCAAAGCAGTGTCGCGTTCGTCGACGATATTCTCAACGGCATGCTTAAGAGCGTGGTGTTCGGTCTCGTCGTTACATGGATTGCGGTATTTCAGGGATATGATCTGATCCCGACGTCGGAAGGCATCTCGCGGGCCACGACCCGCACGGTAGTCTATTCGTCCCTGGCGGTGCTCGGATTGGATTTCGTGCTGACCGCGCTGATGTTTGGAGAACTTGGATGAAGCGCAGCAAGATGATGGAGTTCGGCGTGGGGTTGTTCGTCCTGGCCGGGATTTTAGGCATGGTGTTTCTTGGCTTGCGAGTCAGTGGCATCAGCCTTGGCGTACCGCAGGACACATTCACGCTGCAGGCCAATTTCGCCAATATCGGCGGGCTCAAATCAGGCTCTAGAGTTGCCATGGCAGGCGTGACCATCGGGCGCGTCAGCGACGTTGCGCTCGACACCGAATGGCTTGATGCTCGCGTGACCATGGAGCTAGACGAGGATCTTGAGGGCAAGATCTCGCGGGACAGTACGGCATCGATTCTCACCTCGGGGTTGTTGGGTGAGCAATATGTCGGCCTGAGCGTGGGAGGTGACCCCGAGATGCTCGAAGAAGGCGACACCATCCGCGATACCCAGCAAGCGCTGGTGCTGGAGCAATTAATTCAGCAGTTCGTGTCGAACATGACAAGCGATTGAGCCAAGGAGGTTCCATGACATCAAGGCCATTCACACCCCGGCGCTCCAGTCTTTGTGCACTATTGCTATCGGTCCTATGGTGCGTGGCATTGACGGCGCAGGCCCAGCAGGAGCCTCAGCAGCTGATCGAAGATAACGTGGCAGCGTTGATGCAGAAGTTGGAGGGGCGCAAGGATTATTACGCCACGCATGAAGACGAGCTTGAGTCGCTGGTCGACGACAGCCTCGACGACGTGGCCGATTTTCGTTATATCGGCGCCAGCGTCATGGGCCGATATTTCAGTAATGCCTCGCCGGAGCAGCGTTCGCGTTTCGTCGACACGTTTCGTAAGACGCTGATCGAGACCTATGCCAAAGGGCTGGTGACGTTCGATTATCGCGATATCCGGGTGCTCGATAATGATAGCGAGCGGCGCTATGAGGATCAGGCCAGCGTCGACATGGAAGTGGTCTCCACCAATGGTGATGTCTATCCCGTGGTGTACACGTTGCATCAGCGCGACGGCGAGTGGCGTGTAATCAATGTCATCGTCAACGGCATCAACCTGGGGCTGACATTCCGCAACCAGTTCGATCAAGCCATGCGCGACAACAATCGCAATATCGATGCGGTCATCAATGGCTGGGCGCCAGACGTTGCCACCGATGAGCTCGAAGAAGGCGGTGACGATAACCAATGAATGTCCTGCTCGAGCGTGATGATGCCCGGCTCGAAGTGCGCGACGAGCGTATTCTGAAAGTCGACGGCGAGGCAGATTTCGATAGTGCCGCCTCATTGGCGGCCAAGGGGCAGGAGTGGTTGCAAAGCTTGCCGCGCGATGCCGAGGTCGAGTTCGATCTGACCGGTGTTAGCTGTGCCAGCAGTGCCGTGCTCAGTGTCCTGCTTGAGTGGCTGCGTTGCGCGCAGTCACACGGCGTGCATATCGTGCATGTGGCGCTGTCGTCCCCCTTGGCGCGGTTGACGGCCATGGCGGGATTGGATCCCTTGCTTCCCAGTGATGAGACGCGGGCGTCTTCGGAAACGCCATGACAGCGCGGGGCGTCGTCTCCAGGAGTTCTGCGTGCAAGCGGGCGTCGCCAACGGCGCCCGTTTTCTTTATCATGCCTGTTTGAAATCCCGACTCAATTACCGCACCCGTTCGTGTCACGCGCGCGGTGCCGTAGAACAGGAGCCAACGCCTTATGCAACCCAGCGACGTCAAGGCCCTACTCGAATCGCGTATCGACGATTGCCAGTTTCATATTCAAGGTGAAGGCTGCAATTTCCAGGTGGTCGCCGTCGGCGACGTTTTTGAGGGGCTATCGCCGGTCAAACGTCAGCAGCTGATTTATTCAGCGTTGGCAGATGAAATCGCCAGTGGCGCCTTACATGCCATCAGTATCAAGACCTACACTCCGTCTCAATGGGAGCAAGCCCCTGAAAACGCGGGCGTCTAAGCACGGAATTTCATGGACAAATTAATCATTACCGGTAATGGGCCGCTCGATGGAGAAGTGTGGGCGAGTGGCGCCAAGAATTCCGCCTTGCCGATTTTGGCGGCGACCCTGTTGGCTGACGAGCCGGTAACTATCGGCAACCTGCCACATTTGCAGGATATCACCACCACGCTGGAGCTGCTGGGACGCATGGGCGTCGAGCCGGTGATGGGCGACAAGATGAGTATTCAGCTTGACGGTTCCCAGGTAACGCATTGCCATGCGCCCTACGAGCTGGTCAAGAAGATGCGCGCTTCGATTCTCGTGCTCGGCCCCTTGCTGGCTCACTTCGGTACGGCCGATGTGTCCTTGCCGGGCGGCTGTGCGATCGGGTCGCGCCCCGTCGACTTGCACCTGCGCGGTCTCGAGGCCATGGGCGCCGAGATCCATGTCGATGGTGGCTACGTGCAAGCGCGGTGCGCCGGCCGCCTCAAGGGTGCCACGATCTTCTTCGATACCGTGACCGTGACCGGCACTGAAAATCTGCTGATGGCCGCGACGCTGGCCGAGGGCACCACGGTACTCGAGAACGCGGCTCGCGAGCCGGAAGTGGTGGACCTCGCCGAGTGCCTGATCGCTATGGGCGCTCGGATTCATGGCCACGGCACGGATACGATCGTGATAGAGGGCGTGCCGCGTCTGCATGGGTGCCATTACGATGTCATGCCGGATCGCATCGAAACGGGTACTTTCCTGGTGGCTGCCGCGGCGACCAGTGGCCGCGTCCGGGTACGTAACACACGTGCCGATACGCTGGAGGCCGTGCTCGCCAAGCTGGATGAAGCCGGAGCCCGCGTTGAGGTGGGCGATGGCTGGCTGGAGCTCGATATGCGGGGGCGGCGTCCACGGGCGGTCAATGTGCGCACTGCGCCTTACCCTGCGTTTCCCACTGACATGCAGGCCCAATTCGTCGCACTCAACTGTGTCGCTGAAGGCTCAGGGACCGTCGTAGAGACGATCTTCGAAAACCGCTTCATGCATGTGCAGGAGCTCAACCGCATGGGGGCGCGGATCGCGTTGGAAGGTAATGCTGCGGTGATCACGGGCGTCGAACATCTCTCCGGTGCGCCGGTGATGGCCACCGACTTGCGGGCATCGGCGAGCCTGGTCATTGCGGCCATGATGGCGGAAGGCGAAACGCAGGTGGATCGCATCTATCATATCGACCGCGGCTACGAATGCATCGAGGAGAAACTGCAATTGCTCGGTGCCAAGATTCGTCGCGTGCCCGGTTGAGCGGCGGTTTCATTCTCCCGTTCCGCCATGATGGCGGAACGCCAAGTTCAATAGACGTGCCAACATCATGTCAAAGCAACTGATTCTGGCCCTGTCCAAAGGGCGTATATTGGAAGAAACGCTCCCGCTGTTGGCTGATGCGGGCGTAGAGCCGGCGGAAGATTTCGGCAAGAGCCGCAAGTTGCTGTTCGATACCAACCTTCCCGATGTCAAATTGGTCGTGATTCGCGCCGTCGATGTGCCGACGTATGTGCAACTCGGAGCCGCCGATGTCGGCGTAGCGGGCAAGGATACCTTGCTCGAGCACGGGGCCGAAGGGTTGTATGAGCCTCTGGATCTGGAAATATCGCGCTGTAAGTTGATGACGGCTGGTGTGGTCGGGGCGCAGCCGACCCATGCGCGGCGGCGGGTAGCCACCAAGTTCGTCAATGTGGCGCGTCGTTACTATGCGCGACAGGGAATCCAGGCTGAGGTGATCAAGCTCTACGGGGCCATGGAGCTGGCGCCTTTGATGAATCTGGCCGATGAGATCGTCGATATCGTCGATACCGGTAACACCTTGCGTGCCAATGGCATGGAGCCGCGCGAATTGATCGACGAGGTCAGTTCGCGGCTGGTAGTCAACAAGGCCTCGATGACCATGAAGCATGAGCGGCTCAAGCCGCTGATCGAGCGCTTGGGGCGCGCGGTCGAGTCGCGGCGCGGTGAGACGCAGGCGTAAGAATACGAGAGGGCGAGATGACTGACAATGCCGTGAATGTGGCGCGTCTGAGCACCACACAAGACGATTTCGATACACGTCTGACAGCGTTGCTGGCGTGGGAAGGTGTCTCCGACAAGCAGGTGGTCGAACGCGTCGAGGAGATCATCGATGCCGTGCGCTCGCGAGGCGATGCCGCCGTGATCGAATACACCAATCGCCTGGATCGCATGCAGGCGCGTGACATGTGTGAGTTGACGCTGGATGCAGCACGGTTGCTCGAGGCCTACGAGGGCTTGCCGGATGCACAGCGTGAGGCACTGGCACATGCCGCCGAGCGCATTCGCCTTTACCACCAGCGTCAGAAGCCTGAATCCTGGCAGTACACCGAGGCCGATGGCAGTGTGCTGGGCCAGAAGGTCACGCCGCTAGACCGCGCGGGTATCTATGTGCCGGGCGGTAAGGCTGCGTATCCGTCCTCGGTACTGATGAATGTCATTCCTGCGCATGTTGCCGGTGTGCGTGAAATCGTCATGGTGGTGCCGACGCCTGACGGGGTGCTCAATGACCTTGTTCTGGCGGCTGCGCACCTTGCGGGCGTCGATTATGTCTTCACCGTGGGAGGCGCCCAAGCCGTGGCGGCTCTCGCGTACGGTACCCAGAGCATCCCACGCGTGGACAAGGTGGTCGGGCCTGGCAATATCTACGTGGCCACGGCCAAGCGCGCGGTGTTCGGGCAGGTGGGAATCGACATGATCGCGGGGCCTTCCGAGATTCTGGTCGTGACCGATGGCGAGACGGACCCCGAGTGGCTGGCGATGGACCTGTTCTCGCAGGCCGAGCACGACGAGGATGCTCAGGCAATTCTCGTGGGCTGGGACGCAGCCCATCTCGATGCGGTTCATGCCGCCATCGAGCGTTTGCTGCCGACCATGGAGCGCGAGGCGATCATCCGTGAGTCGTTGGCGTCACGTGGTGCCTTGATCCAATGCCGTGATCGTGATGAGGCGCTGACGATCATCAACCGCATTGCGCCCGAACACCTTGAACTATCGGTTGGCGACCCTGAGGCGATGGCAGAAGGTGTGCGTCACGCCGGGGCTATCTTCATGGGGCGTTACACGGCGGAAGCGCTGGGCGATTACTGCGCCGGCCCCAACCACGTGTTGCCGACATCAGGTACTGCGCGTTTCTCCTCGCCCTTGGGCGTTTACGATTTTCAGAAACGCTCGTCGCTGATTCATTGCTCGCCGGAAGGCGCGGCCATTCTGGGGCGCACCGCCTCGGTGCTGGCGAGAGGGGAGTCGCTGACGGCGCATGCGCGTTCGGCGGAGAGTCGTCTCGGCGATACCTGACGACGACGGGTGCCCTCTTGGTCAGCCTTCTCATGCCCCATCGGCGCGCCGGTGGGGCATGCTGCGTTTGGCTTACTGTGCCTCAGATCCTGACGCTTCGGGGCGTTCGCCTGCCGTCAGTGTAATCTCGCGTTTTTTTCCATCACGCACGATGGTAATGGGGAGCTGTGTGCCGGGAGAAATCTCGGCGATATCGGCCATGGCCTCGCGGGCATCGACGATAGGCTCGCCGTTGATGGACATGAGCACGTCTCCCGGCTGCAGGCCGGCCTTGTCGCCTGGGCCGTCGGGTACGACACTGGCGATGACCACGCCTGTCAGGGTCTTGAGGCCGAATGACGAGGCTAGATCGGGGGTCATCGCCTGAACATCGATACCCAGCCAGCCACGAATGACGCGGCCATGGGCGACAATCTGATCGAGTACTTGGTGAGCCAGGTTGGCGGGGATGGCGAACCCGATACCTTGTGAGCCCCCCGAGCGTGAGAAGATCGCAGTATTGATCCCCACGAGTGCACCCTCTGCATTGACCAGTGCCCCACCGGAGTTGCCGGGGTTGATGGCGGCATCAGTCTGGATGAAGTCTTCGTAAGCATTCAGGCCGAGATGGTTACGCCCCGTGGCACTGATGATGCCCATGGTGACGGTTTGTCCGACTCCAAAGGGGTTGCCGATCGCGAGGCCGACATCGCCGATGGCGACTTGCTCGGAGTCACTGAGCTGGATGACGGGAAGATCTTCGCTGGGAATCTTGAGCACTGCCAGGTCGCTTTCGGGGTCGGTGCCCACGACCTTGGCAAGTGTCTCGCGGCCGTCGCGCAGGGCGACCTGAATCTCATCGGCATCGCGTATGACATGATTGTTAGTCAGTACGTACCCTTCGGCGCTGACGATGACGCCCGAGCCCAGGCTAGAGAGCATGCGTTGACGTTGCGGCATGTCCTTGCCGAAGAATTGCTGAAAAAAGGGGTCGGACATCAGCGGATGCTCGCTACGCTCGACCATACGCGACGAATAAATATTGACGACGGCGGGGGCTGCCTTGTTCACGGCACTGGCATAGCTCGCAGGACCTTGAGACCTGTGCAGTGGGGCGGCCTCGACGACCTCCGGTGCGCGCTCGGCTGTATCCGTGCGTTCGGCGATGGCGCGCACGGCGCTGGTATCGGGCACTGGCGTGGTGGCATCGTCGACGCTGCGCTCGCCCATCAGTTGGGGGAAAGCATTGAGCAGCACGATGGCGAGCAGGATGCCACTGATGATGGGCCAGACGAGCGACATCAGTGAACGACGCATGTACGGTTCCTTGTCGGCGAGCGGGTAGTCGCTGCCCGGTGGGGCAGCCGTTACAATGGCGCCGAGTGTAACATTGCTTCCCTAAGCTGTCTGGAGCCGCCCATGAGTGCTCGACAAGAATTGGTCGCCGCGATTGAGTCCGAATTGCAGTGCGGCGACTTCAAGGACTACACCCTCAACGGCCTGCAAGTGGAAGGGCGTGACACGGTGGTGCGCGTGATGAGTGGCGTCACCGCCAACCAAGCATTGCTCGATGAAGCTGTGGCTTGGAAAGCGGACCTGGTGCTCGTCCATCATGGTTATTTTTGGAAGAACGAACCGGTAGCGGTCACAGGGATGAAGCGCCGCCGCCTGGCCACGTTGATGAAGCATGATATCAACCTGTTGGCGTACCACCTGCCGCTTGATGCGCATGCGACGTTAGGCAATAACGTGCAGCTCGCCAAGCGGCTCGACCTCACGCCGTCAGGCTGTCTCGACGGTGCGCTCGGGCGGGGCCTCTTGTGGCATGGAAATATATCATCGTCGATGGATCATGCCGCATTTGCGGCGCATGTCGAGCGACAATTGGGGCGTGAGCCCTTGGTCATAGCGGGACACGCGCGGCCGATCAAACGTGTTGCGTGGTGCACGGGCGGAGCACAAGATATGTTGCCGCTGGCGGCCGAGGCGGGTGTCGATGCCTTCATTTCGGGAGAAATTTCCGAGCGCACCACGCATATGGCGCGGGAAATGGGCGTGACCTATGTGGCGGCCGGCCATCACGCCACCGAGCGTGATGGCGTCAGTGCCCTGGGGGATTGGCTGGCGTCACGTTTCGACATAACGCATCGTTTCGTGGATATCGACAACCCCGCCTGAACGGTTCCGAGACAAGAAGGCGCCGAGCCGTTTAAAACGGCCGGCGCCTAGGTGTTGTGGAAAGCGTGAGGGGCGTCCAAGAAGGTTGCCTGGCAGTTCTAATCTCAGTAGCGCGGCGGCGTTGTCTCTTCTTCGGTGACGCGCTGCTTGCGTGGCGCGAGGCCATAGTCTTCCGCGAGCGTGCCCTGAGTGCCCTCAGCGTAGTCGCGTGGCATCTGGGGTGGTCCGGCGTCTTCTTCTTGCGTCTCACCCTCCTGGTGCGGGTGCAAGCGACGCTTGAGCTGCAGGTCGTCGACGAGACGGTCGGCGCCTTGAGATAATTGCTGCTCAAGCTCATGGCTCTGACGCTGGATGCTGGCGACCAAGTCGGTTGCCTTAGCGAAATGGTCGTTCAGTGCATCCTTTACTTGGCTGAGTTCCAGCTCTGCCTCTGCCAGGCGTTGACGAACCTTCTGGTTGCGGGCCACGTTGGCGTTCAGCAGATGGTAGCCGAGGGCACCGATGCCAATGCCTGCCAGAAAGCACGCGATGGCCAGGATCCAGTCGATGTTGCTCTCGTTCACAATGCTCTCCTTGATCGTCACGGGGCATGCGGTTGCGATGCGATGGCATACCAGGCACGGCTATTATATCGGTGTCTTGGCGCAGCGGGTCAAACCCGACATGCCGCGCGTGTCCATGCAAGTGTCGTGATGACGCGTATAATGGCAGCTTTCATCGTTCAGCCGAGGTGTGTTTCGCCCCCATGAGTGCCACCATGCCGCCGTCCGTGGACGCACGTACGCCCCTGGAAAAGTATCGCCAGGATTTGAAGCGCGACGATTTCGAGTACGATCCCGATCAGGAAGAGGCCGTTAAACACTTGCAGCGGCTCTATAACGAGTTGGTAAACGCGCCACGCCAATCGTCGAGCGCACCATCGGCAAGTGATGATGGCCTCAAGCCCAAGGTTGCCAAGCTATTCGGCAAGAAGTCCGCACCTTCTCCCTTTGAAGCGCCGCCGGCGATTCTGGGTCTGTATTTCTGGGGAGGCGTGGGGCGTGGCAAGACGTACTTGGTGGATACGTTCTACGAGACCTTGCCGTTTGCCGATAAGATGCGCACGCATTTCCACCGCTTCATGCAACGTGTGCATAATGAGCTGACGCATTACAAGGGGGAGAGGAACCCGCTGACGTTAATTGCGGCCAAGTTCGCCGCCGAAGCCAGGGTGATCTGCCTTGATGAGTTCTTCGTCAAAGACATTACCGATGCGATGATTCTCGCCAATCTGCTTGAGGCGTTGTTTGCGCAGGGGGTGGTGTTGGTCACGACTTCCAATATCGTGCCCGACGATCTCTACAAGAATGGTCTGCAGCGTGCGCGTTTCATCCCTGCTATCGACTTGCTCAAGCGTCACTGCGAAGTGGTCAATGTCGACTCGGGAATCGATTATCGTTTGAGGGCGCTAGAACAAGTGAAGATCTTCTATCATCCATGGGGCGAGGCCGCCGACAGCGCACTGGGAGAAAGCTTCCATGCCATTGCCGGCGCCGAAGGCGAGAGGGATGCCGAGATCGACGTTAACCATCGTGTCCTGCAGCCTCGTCGTTTGCATGAGGATGTCGTATGGTTCGAGTTCGAGACGCTATGCGATGGTCCGCGGAGCCAGAACGACTACATCGAGTTGTCCCGCGAGTTTCATACGGTTCTCGTATCCAACGTGCCCCAGATGAGCGGGGCGACGGAAGATCTGGCGCGGCGATTCATCAACCTGGTCGACGAGTTCTATGATCGTGGGGTCAAGCTGCTGCTGTCCGCCGAGGTTGCCATTGAGTCGCTTTACACGCATGGCCAGTTAGAATTCGAGTTCGAGCGGACACTGTCTCGCTTGCAGGAAATGCAATCCAAGGAATATCTGGCGTTGCCGCACAAACCGTGAGGGCTGCTGCAAAGCGTAAATCGGGCTTTGTGGCCGGAGAAACGTCATGTACAATGCGCGCTCGCTCTAACGTTGTCCGTCTTGCGGGGCGCGGCAACCAAGAAAAATAGGGATTGGCTGATCACGCCCTTATACGCGTGACGTCCACACAAGCAATTGGTGATTCACCCATGAAGACGTTCAGTGCTAAGCCACAGTCCGTCACACGCGACTGGTATGTCGTCGATGCGACTGACAAGACGCTCGGCCGCCTGGCCACCGAGATCGCTCGCCGTTTGCGCGGCAAGCACAAGCCGGAATACACGCCGCACGTCGACACTGGCGATTACATCGTCGTCGTCAATGCCGAAAAAGTGCGTGTCACTGGCAATAAGGCGCAAGCCAAGAATTATTACCGTCATACCGGATATCCGGGCGGTCTGCGCTCCATGTCCTTCGAGAAATTGATCGACCATGCGCCTGAGCGCGTTATCGAATCTGCGGTCAAGGGCATGCTGCCGAAGGGGCCATTGGGCCGCGCCATGTACTCCAAGCTCAAGGTGTATGCTGGTGCCGAGCATCCGCATGCCGCGCAGCAGCCGCTTGAACTGAACCTTTAAGGGATTCTTCGCCATGACACAGCAGTATTACGGTACCGGGCGCCGCAAGACTTCCACAGCTCGGGTGTTTTTGAAGCCGGGCACTGGCAAAATCGCCGTCAACAACCGTGACTTGCACGACTATTTCGGTCGTGTCACCGGTGAGATGGTCGTTCGTCAGCCGTTCGAGTTGACTGAAACCACTGGCCAGTTCGACGTCTATGTCACCGTGAGCGGTGGCGGCGGCTCTGCGCAGGCGGGTGCGATCCGCCACGGCATTACGCGTGCCTTGCTCGCCTACAACGAAGACTTCCGTCGTCCGCTGCGTGATGCAGGCTACGTGACGCGTGACGCCCGCCAGGTCGAACGTAAGAAGATCGGTCTGCGCAAGGCGCGTCGTCGTCCGCAGTTCTCCAAGCGTTAAGACGCGGCGCTTCGCACCCATCGGTGCGCGCTACGCAAAGGCCCGGACCTGTCGTCCGGGCCTTTTTGCGTGACGCACACGATAGGGGTGCTTGTCTGGGGGTATGAGCTTATCTACCTTCCTGGCACGCTTTGAGTGGCGGTGGGTGGCATTCGTGCCCCCCTGTTAACGTGTTATCATCTGGGTTCGAACTGAAGCGAGGAATGTTTCATGGGTGTAGTGGCCAAGCGGTCGTCAATGACCTTTTACTCTGGCAGCGATGACCATTATAGCCATCGCGTACGTATCGTGTTGGCGGAAAAGGGGGTGGCCGTCGATGTCATTGAGGTCAACGATGACAATCGCCCTGACGAGCTTGCCGATCTCAACCCGTACAACAGCGTGCCTACCCTGTTGGATCGTGATCTGGTGCTTTATGAGTCCAAGGTCATGATGGAATACCTGGACGAGCGTTTTCCGCATCCGCCGCTGTTGCCGGTCTATCCCGTGGCGCGTGCGCAGAGTCGTTTGTGGATGCATCGCATCGAACGCGAATGGTGCCCGTTGGTCGAAACGATTCAGCAGGGCAGCAAGAAAGATGCGGAGAAGGCACGCAAGGAGCTGCGCGAAAGCATCACAGGGATTTCACCGATCTTTGAAGATATGCCGTTCTTCATGAGCGACGAGTTTTCGCTGGTGGATTGCTGCATCGCACCGATTCTCTGGCGGCTACCGTCGCTGGGCGTTGAGTTGCCGGAAAAGCAAGTCCAGCCGCTGATGAGCTACATGGAGCGCCTCTTCAGTCGTGATGCCTTCAAGGCTTCCCTGCTGGAGGCAGAGAAGGAAATGCGCACTTAGCGTTGTCACGCATGAGTGCGCAGCGCTAATGAATCGTCGCCGCGAACCGAAAGAGGAAGTTGTCTATGCTTTCCAGTCGCCCTTACTTGGCCCGCGCACTCTATGAGTGGTTGCTGGACAACGGACATACGCCGTATATCGTTGTTGATGCCGAGCGTGAAGGTGTGAATGTACCTCGTCAGTCTGTGCAAAACGGACAAATTGTCCTCAATATTGCGCCTTCCGCAGTACGTGATTTGTATATCGAGAATGCCGCCGTGACCTTCGGAGCGCGCTTTTCCGGGCAGCCGATGGAGGTCATCGTGCCCATGGAGGCATTGATCGCGCTTTACGCGCGTGAGAATGGGGTCGGCATGGTCTTTGGGCATGAGCCGGTTATGCCGGAAGCCGAAACGAGCAAGGGTAACGACACCCAGTCGGAAGGCGATGACGATCGCCCCGCGCTGGAAAGCGTCGAGACGCAGGACGATGAAGAAGCTAGTGGAACCGAGAGTGAAAGTGACGACGCCCCGCGTACCAAGGGGCGTCCATCACTACGTGTCGTGAAGTGAAAGCAGGATCTTTGCCCCTGCTAGATGCTCAATCCAGATATTCGAAGACTCTGACGATCCGCTGAATGCCGCCCACTTGTGAAGCGATATTGGTCACGATATCTGCTTCCTGGTGGGTTACCATGCCCATTAGATAGACCGTGCTGTTTTCGGTGATTACCCGAATTCGGCTGCCGTCGATGCGCTCGTCGGTCGCTAGGCTTGCCTTGATCCGCCCGGTGATCCAGGTATCCGTCATGCGCTGACCGATGGGAGAGTTGGCGGCGACTTCCAGTTCGTTGTGAACGCGACGTACCTGCCGTACTTGCTCGGCTACGTTGCCGGCTTTTTTCTTGAGCTCGTCGCTCGCTACCTGGCCGGTGAGAAGTACCATGCCGTTGTAACTGTCGATGTTGAGATGTGCATCGCGAAAGCGTGCGTCAGTGCTGGTAAGATTGTCGGAAATCTTGTTCTGGATGCTTTCGTCTTCCACCTTCATGCCGGGAGTGCGCTTGCCATAGTTTTCACCGCCTTGGTTGTCGGTGGAAGGTGAGGCGCAGCCGGCTAGCGCTAGCGTGATACCAAGGAGTAGTGGAAGAATAACTTGTCGTGTCATGACGAATTCCTTATTCGGTGCTGCCAAACAGTTGTTGATCGATGAGATCGCATAGGCAATGTATTGCGAGCAAATGCACTTCCTGAATGCGCGCCGTGGAGGTCGAGGGGACGCGAATTTCGCAGTCGTCTTGGCCAAGCAGTGATGCCATGTCGCCGCCATCGCGACCCGTCAATGCCACGATATGCATATCGCGATCATGTGCGGCCTGAATGGCCTGGACTACGTTGGCCGAGTTACCACTCGTGGAGATTGCCAGCAACACGTCGCCGGGTTGACCCAGGGCGCGTATCTGTTTGGAGAAAACCTCGTTATAGCTGTAGTCATTGGCGATCGAGGTGAGTGTCGAGGTGTCGGTCGTCAGAGCCAGTGCCGGCAGGCTGGGGCGCTCGCGCTCGAAGCGATTGAGTAGCTCGGAAGAGAAGTGCTGACTGTCGCCGGCACTACCGCCATTGCCACAGGCAAGAATCTTACCTTCGCTGACGAGGCATTGAACCATCATCTGGCTGGCAACTTCGATGAAGGCCGGCAGGACCTCGCTGGCATAGGTCTTGGCATCGATGCTGGCGTTGAAGTGGCCGAGTATACGTGATTGAAAATCCATGGATAGAGGCCTTGCTTGGGTCAAAAGGCGTCGAATGCCGAACGAATCCACTCGAACGACACGTTGGGTGGCGTGCCGGTGACGCCTACGACGTCGAAACGACACATACATGATAGCCCGTTGCGGTGGAGATAAAAACGTGCCGCGCTGACCAGGCGACGCTGCTTGGCGGCGGTCACGGTTTCGAGGGGGTGACCATGGCTGGTATGGGTGCGGTGCCTCACCTCGATGAATACCAGGGTCTCGTCGTCACGCATGACGAGATCAATCTCGCCACGTCTAGCATGCTGGTTAGTATCCACCAACTGCAAACCATGCGTGGTCAACCAATCGGCGGCGCGACGCTCCATGTCAAGGCCGCGCCGCCGTGGATCATGGGTCGAGCGTGACATTGTCGATATCCAGGTCGGACCCACCGGTCAGTAGTGGCGCGGGCACGCCTGACTGGAACTGAGCCCAGGGCAAAGTGCGCTGAATCCGTCCGTCGTCGCGTGCCTGAAGCGTTCCGGTGGCACCGAAGACTTCCAGCGAGTGCAGTGCCTGAATCAGAGGTAGACGACGTGCTAGTTCGTACGCGTCGACGCCCATGGCATTGAGTTTGAGCAGACTAGGATCATCTTGGGCGTCGAGTTCGCGATAGGTGGAGTAAAACGGCAACGCTTCTTCGCCGCCGGCCGCGGCGTCCGGTATCAGCCAGGGGATATCCATGAACATCACGTCGTTGAGGTCATGGTCGGCGCGCGGTTGGGGTTGGCCGCCATAAACCTGGGACGTCGCGTAGACGGGGAGGTCGCCTGCGTAGTAATAGTCCAGCGTAGGTGGTACTTGGCGTGCATAGCTGGGCAATGCCACGAGGAAGAGCATATCGATATCCTCGTTTCCACTACGTTTGCCATCGGCGCTCAGCAAGCGTTTCGTCGCCTCGCTGACAGGGCCCTTGGGGTCATAATGCACGACGGCATCGAGCTCGCCATCCCGTTCTTCCCAGTTCGTACGGAAGGCCTTGAAGACGCGTTCGCCCCATGCATTGTCGGGAATCAGCGCGGCCGCCTCGTGATGTCCATCCATGCGTGCACGCTTGGCGGCTTGACGTGCCTCGTCCTCGGCCGATAGCCCGTATTGGAACAGCTCGTCCGCTTGATTGCGGTCGTGTTCGCCATAGTTGAGGGCCAGCGTTGGCAGCGCAACATCATCGCGCTGCTCGAGTTGCGATACTAGGTCCTTGTTGAGCGGTCCGAGCACGACCTGGGCACCGTCCATGGTGGCTTGTGCGTAAAGGGCCTCGAGATTTCCCGCGCTGCTGTCGTAGTACGTTAGTTGTGGTGTCTGTTCGCCCTGGTTGAGGGCAACCATGTGGCGTGTCTCGATGCCTTTCTTGATCGCTTTGGCCACGTTTGCCAGGGGGCCAGACTCCGGTAGGAAGATGGCAATGTGCTTAACGTCGTTGCCACGCAGGTCCTTCAGGGCAGAGAGGTCGCTAGGCAGGCGGCGGGCAGCGGGATGGTTGGCGTAATTCGAGCGCCAATCGTCCAGTGTGTCGGTGAGGCGGGACATGTCACCGCCGCTTTGGCGATATAGCCGTGCGAGCTCGACCCAGCCTTGGGTGAGGGAGTCGCCTTGATTCTCCATACGGTCGAGTGTGGCCTCGCTCAACCGCGACAGTGGCGTCCAGATGTCGTCGTTGAGTTCGAAAGGAGCCGCGTCGCGTTGCAGGTCGATCAGGGATTCCGCCGCCGCACGCGATTCACCCACCAGCGTCAGGGCCAGACCGCGACGATGGCGTAATGTCTGCTGTGCGTCGCGTGGCATGTCATCGATATCCCCGAGTATCTGCGTGGCTGCCAGCGCGCTTCGGCCATCTTCCTTGCGCAGGCTGAGGTCGGAGATGAGAAGAGCGCGATCGATGCGATCCTCGCGCGTTAGTTGCAACGCATCGAGGTCGCGGGCGACGTCAAGCGCCTGCTCGTCCTCGCCTTGCCGTGTTAGGATGTGGGCCGCTTGGAGCCTGCTCTGTGCTGCCTGCGTAGCGGGTTGGTCTTGGGCCTTATCGAGTAGTTCATCGGCGCTGAGGCCCTGCATGGCGGGTCGTGTATCGCTGGGTCCCGGGCCGCTGGCGCACCCGGCGAGTAGTAGGGCGATCAAGGCGAACCCGAACAGGCTGCGCAATGATTTGGGCATGATGTCATTCCTTTATGGCGGTGTGACTCGGACGGTTCCCTGTTCCGGATTATGTCTGACGCATGCTGAACCTGGCGCCGGCCGCATGATCCAATGGCGCGTGGCGCTGGCGACATGACACGACGCAAGTTATCCAATAGAGCGTCGCAACCGGGATATTAACGAATGAGCGAAGGATGTGAAGGGGCATTGTACGTGGTCGCCACGCCGATTGGGAATCTCGAGGATCTGAGTCCTCGCGCGGCCCGTCTGCTCGGTGAGGTATCTTGGGTGGCTGCGGAGGATACGCGGCACAGTGCACGCTTGCTGCGTCATCTAGGAATCGACAAGCCGTTGGTTTCGCTGCATGAGCACAATGAAGCATCGCGGGTGACGGCGCTGCGCGATGCATTGATCTCCGGCCAAGATGTGGCGTTGATCAGCGATGCAGGGACGCCGCTGATCTCCGACCCTGGTTTCGTGGTGGTGCGGGAACTGCGTGCGAGCGGCCATCGAGTCATCCCGGTACCCGGGGCCTGTGCGCTGGTCGCGGCGCTGTCGGCGGCTGGTTTGGCGACGGATCGTTTTCTTTTCGAGGGGTTTTTACCCGCCAAGGGAGGCGCGCGACGTCAGCGCCTGACGGCTGTGCTGGAGCGCGAAGAAACTCTGGTCTATTACGAGTCGCCGCATCGCATTCAGGCGACACTTCAGGATATTGCCGCGCTATTCGGCACGCGTCGCGTGGTCTTGGCGCGGGAGTTGACCAAGACGTTCGAAACCTTTCTCGATGCCGATGCCGAGACATTGCTGGCATGTATGCGCGAAGACCCCAACCAGGCGCGCGGCGAATTCGTGATCATGGTGGCAGGCGCCGAGCCTCGGGATGACGAAACGCAGGCCCTGGCCGAAGGCGAGGCATGGCTTGCAGCGATGCTCGCCGAAGGCGTCGGCGTCAAGGCCGCGGCGACGGTTGTGGCCAGCCGTCTGGGGGGGCGCAAAAAATATTGGTATCAATGTGCACAGGCGCTCAAGGACAGCGGTGCATAACTAAAGTCCCTTGCGGAGTTTGGGCGCTTGAGGGCCCTGCGAGGGGCTGTTATTCTTGCGCGCTTGGGAGCCGGCCGGACAGTCGCCGCCGCGTATTGCGTGGGGGAGGAAAGTCCGGGCTCCATAGGGCAGGGTGCCAGGTAACTCCTGGGCGGCGTGAGTCGACGGAAAGTGCAGCAGAGAGTAGACCGCCTAAGCGGGCTTTGGCCCGCCGGTAAGGGTGAAAGGGTGCGGTAAGAGCGCACCGCGCGCCTGGTAACAGTGCGTGGCAAGGTAAACCCCACCCGGAGCAAGACCAAATAGGAACCCAAAGGCGTGGCCCGCGCTGGGTTCGGGTAGGTTGCTTGAGGGCCGTGGTGACGCGGCCCCTAGAGGAATGGCTGTCCTCGACAGAACCCGGCTTATAGGCTGGCTCCCATTCGAATTTCAGATCTCCGGGTCTGTGCGCGTCATGCCGCGACGTCTGCCTTCGGGCGGCCCGATACAGCGGCGGCAGGCCCCAACGCCCGAGTGATTCATGCAGCATCGTGACAATCCCGAGAAGGACCCGCTTTCCGATACGCCGAATGCTGTTGATGATCGAGCGGTTGATTACCGACACGCGAGTGTGTTGCTCGACGGTGCGGTAGACGCACTGATCACCGACCCCGACGGCTGCTATCTGGACGGCACCTTCGGTCGCGGTGGACATTCCCGCGCGATCCTCGAGCGGCTATCTCCACAAGGGCGCCTGTTGGCCATCGACCGCGACCCGGCTGCGCTTGCCGAAGGCGCCGCGCTGGATGACCCGCGCTTCTCTCTTGAATACGGTCGCTTCGCCGAGCTGGATGGCATCGCCCGCGATCATGCGCTGCACGGTCGCTTAGGGGGCGTGTTATTGGATGTCGGCGTTTCATCGCCACAGCTTGACGATCCTTCACGTGGTTTTAGTTTCTTGCGTGATGGTCCGCTCGACATGCGCATGGATCCTACCCAGGGAGAAAGTGCCGCCGATTGGTTGGCCCGCGTCGCTGAGCGCGAGATGAGCGATGTCTTCAAACGTTATGGCGAGGAGCGCTTTGCACGCCGCATTGCCAAAGCGATCATCGCGCGCCGCGCTGAACGGCCGATCACGCATACCGAAGACTTGGCTGAACTCGTCAAGGCTGCGCATCCGGCCTGGGAAAAAGGCAAGCACCCCGCGACGCGAGTGTTTCAGGCGATTCGCATTCATATTAACGGCGAGCTCGAGCAGCTCGAGGCCGCGCTCGCCGCAGCACTCGAGGCGCTGGCGCCGGGTGGGCGTTTAGTGGTGATCAGCTTCCATTCCCTGGAGGATCGGCTGGTCAAACGCTTCATTCGTGACCAGGCGCGTGGCGATACGCACCTGCCACGCGACTTCCCGATTCGCGATACGCAGTTGAATCGACGCCTGGCCATGGTCGGCAAGGCGAGTCGTCCCGGGGAGTGCGAGGTGGCCCTCAATCCTCGTGCGCGCAGTGCCGTGATGCGCGTGGCCCGGAAACTCGACTGAGGTTCGTGATGGCGGCTCAAGGACGAAACACCATGCTCAAGATAGGCTGGCCGTTCACCAGCCGCTTGCGTTGGCGCCATGTCATCCTGCTGATTCTGATTGGCGTGATGCTGATCAGCTCGTTGGCTTCCATTGCCAGCACCCACCTGACGCGTGTGCAGTATGCGCGTTTTCAAGAGCTGGAAAGCGAGCGCGATAGCTTGCAGACCGTCTGGGGACGGCTGCTTCTTGAAGAAAGCACCTGGTCGGCGCCGGCACGGGTCGAGGATATGGCCGTCGAACGCCTGGAGATGCGCGTGCCCGACGTCGATGACGTCGAGGTAATTCGTCCATGAGTCGCGAGCGTCGATCCACCACGAGGCGCCGTTCGCCGAATAACGGGCCGATGGGCCGTGGACGTTACTTTTTCTTGCTGGGTATCGTGATCATCGGTCTGAGTGCTCTGATCGGGCGTATTGCCTACCTCAATGTCATCGACCGAGACTTTCTGCAGAACCAGGGGGATGCGCGCACGCTGCGCGTCGAGCCCATCAATGCGCACCGTGGAATGATTTCCGATCGCAATGGCGACCCGCTAGCGATCTCCACGCCGGTAGTGACGCTATGGGCCAATCCCCAGGAACTGCCTTCCGACCCGACCCAACTGGAGACGCTCGCGCGCGCCTTGAAGATGAACCCCGATACGCTCGAAGCGCGTGTCGAGCGTTACTCCGAGCATGAGTTCATGTATCTGCGGCGGCGCATGACACCGGAAGCGGCAAAACCCGCCCGCGAGCTCGATATTCCCGGCGTTTACGCCAAGGACGAGTACAAGCGTTATTACCCCTCTGGAGATGTCGCCGCGCAACTGGTGGGTGTCACTAATGTCGACGACCATGGCCAGGAAGGCTTGGAGCTGGCCTACGACGATTATCTCAGTGGCCAGCCTGGCAAGCGGCGTGTGCTCAAGGACCGCAAGGGCCGCCTGGTGCGCGATCTACACTTGCTCAAGGATGCCAAGCCGGGAGGCGATCTGACGCTATCGATCGACCTGCGCTTGCAGTACATGGCGTACCGTGAATTGCAGAAATCCGTCGACGCTCATGATGCCGACGGTGGCTCCCTAGTGATGATGGATGCTCGAAGCGGCGAAGTCCTGGCGATGGCTAACCTTCCGTCCTATAACCCCAACAACCGCACTTCGATCGATGTCAATGGCTTGCGCAACCAGGCAGTGACCGACGCTATCGAACCGGGGTCGGTCATGAAGCCTTTGGCAATGTCGGCGGCGCTGGCGACGGACAAGATCGATCCCGATACGATTATCGACACCTCGCCGGGGTGGATGGTCATTGATGGATATACGATCAGTGACTTTCGCAATTACGGCAAGCTCACCCCAGGGGAGATCCTGCTGCATTCGTCCAATATCGGGATGTCCCACATCGCCTTGCAGCTCTCCAAGGGTACTATCTGGAAGCAATACCAAAGACTGGGGCTGGGGCAAGCCCCGGGGACCGGTTTTCCGGGTGAAGGCAGCGGCAGTCTACCGTCCTTGAGTGGCTTGTCGCGCAGTGCTCAGGCGTCCATGGCTTATGGCTATGGCCTCTCACTGACGCCTTTGCAGCTTGCCAGTGCGTACACGGCGATCGCCAACGACGGGCGACGTCTGCATCCCTCGTTGTTGAAGCGCCCCTCGGCTCCGATCGGTGATCAGGTCATGTCGCCGACGATTGCGCATGAGTTACTGGGTATGCTGGAGAAGATCGTTCAGCCCGATGCTGGTGGCTCACGTGCGATGGTGGAGGGGTACCGCATTGCGGGCAAGACCGGTACGGTTCGCAAGGTGACCGCTGGAGGCTATCAGCAAAAAGCCTATCGTGGCCTGTTTGCGGGTATTGCGCCGGTTTCCGACCCGCGCATCGTGACGGTGGTGATGATCGACAATCCCAAGGGAGACGAGTATTACGGTGGTCTGGTGGCGGCACCGGTCTTTGGCCGTGTGGTGGGCAAGGCGCTGCGTCTTCTCGATGTGCCCCCCGATAAACAGGAGACTTCCGAGTGATGGAAATCGATACGCCACGTTTGGCGGATACCCTGGCGTTGCTCTGGCCATCGCATGCCACGCCCGCGTTGCTCAATGGCTGGCGTCCTGCGCTAACCACTTGCGTGGTGACGCTCGACAGTCGTGAAGCGGGCCCTGGCGTGCTGTTCGTGGCCGTGGCGGGAGCACATGCCGATGGGCGTGCCTTTATCGGACAGGCGCTGGCGTCTGGTGCGGACGCGGTGCTCTACGATACGGACACGCTGCCGGCAGATGTCCCCGTACAGGACGCGCGTGTGCTTGGCGTGCCAGGTCTGCGCGGGCGCCTCGGCGAGCTGGGGCGTCATCTGTTCTGTGTCCCCGAGACGCAGGAACTGATTGGCGTGACCGGCACCAATGGCAAGAGTTCGGTCACCTATTATATGGCCGCGCTGTCGGAAGCGCTGGGTACGGCGACGGCGATGATCGGTACCTTGGGCATTGGACGTCCGGGGCGGCTCGAGCCCGCCGCATTGACGACGCCGGGGCCGCTGGCGCTTCAGGCGTCATTGGGAAGTCTGGGCGCGCAGGGTGTCGAGCGCGTCGCCATGGAGGTCTCGTCGCATGCGCTCGATCAAGGGCGTGTGGTCGGGTGCCGGTTCCGTGCGGCGGTGTTCACCAATATCAGCCGCGATCATCTCGATTATCACGGCAGCATGGCCGCCTACGCGGCGGCCAAGGCACGTCTGTTTAAGCATCGTGAGTTGTCGCTGGCGGTGGCCAATGGCGATGATCGCTTAGCGCCATTGATGTTGGCCGGTCTTCCCAAGAGCGTGCGTGTACTCGCCACGGGGTGCGATGAAGCCACTACCTTGCGTGTCATCGACTGGTTTCCGCATGCGCTCGGGCAGCGTGCCTTGATCGCGACGCCGGAGGGTGAGCGTGAATTGGAGCTGTCGCTGCTGGGGCGTTTCAATCTCGACAACGTGCTCTTGGCGATGGCGACGCTCTATGGTCTGGGAAGTGACTTGACCGCGTTGTTCGACGCCGCCGCGCAGCTTGCGCCGGTGCCTGGGCGCATGCAGCGTCTGGTCGCGGATGGTGCGCCGACAGTGGTCGTCGACTATGCGCATACGCCGGAGGCGCTGCGCAACGCTCTGGACGCGTTACGCGCGCATGTCCCCACTCAAGAGGGGGCCAAGCTATGGTGCGTTTTTGGGTGCGGCGGCGATCGCGATCGTGGCAAGCGCCCGCTGATGGCGCAAGCTGCCGAGGCGCTGGCCGACCGCCTGGTGATCACCGACGACAACCCGCGTGGCGAGCCGG
Organism: Chromohalobacter canadensis; assembly: GCF_029544075.1. GTDB lineage: Bacteria > Pseudomonadota > Gammaproteobacteria > Pseudomonadales > Halomonadaceae > Chromohalobacter > Chromohalobacter canadensis_A. The sequence goes on from NZ_JAJQJH010000007.1 coordinate 60,474, forward strand.
CGGCATCGATTCGTGACGAGATCGTGGCGGGGCTCTCGAGCACTGGCCAGGCTCGCACGCAATGCGTGGCGGGACGTGGCGAGGCGATCGAGCGTACCTTGCAGGACGCCAATGCGGACGACATCGTGCTGATCGCCGGTAAAGGGCATGAAACCTATCAAGATATCGACGGCCGGCGTTATCCGTTCAGCGATGTCGAGGTGGTGCAGGCCGCACTTGAGCGACGCCGGGAGCATGAGGCATGAGCGCGACCACGCTACGCGATATCGCGGGTTGGCTGGGGGTGCCTCCCCCCGAGGTAGACGCCGAGGTGGTGCAAGTGGTGAGCGATACGCGTCGAATCGTACCGGGCGACGTCTTCTTGGCCCTGGTTGGCGAGCGCTTCGATGGCCATGATTTCTTGGAAGAGGCGCGCACCAAGGGAGCGGTCGGGGTGATCGTATCGCGCCCCATGGCGACTCCCTTGCCCCAGATCGAAGTCGCCGATACGCGTCTGGCACTAGGTATATTGGGGCGCGTTCGTCGGCGCACCTGGTCGGGCGAACTGGTGGCGGTCACCGGTAATAGCGGCAAGACCACGGTCAAGGAAATGCTGGCGTCCATCCTATCCCGTTCGCAGCCTACCCTCGCCACGCAGGGCAACCTCAATAACGATATCGGTGTGCCACAGACGCTGCTGGGGCTGTCACCAGCGCATCGCCGTGCGGTCATCGAGGTGGGGGCCAATCACTTGGGGGAAATCGCCTGGACGACGGCGCTGGCGCGCCCCGATGTGGCGGTGATTACCAATGTCACGGGCGCGCACATCGGGGAGTTCGGTGGTCTTGGTCAGATTGCCCAGGCCAAGGCAGAAATCCTCCAGGGATTGCCATCCTCTGGCGCCGCCGTGCTTAATCGCGACGACCGGTTTTTTCCACTGTGGCGGGAGCTGGCCGGTGAAGCCGAGGTGCGCGATTTCGGGCTCGATGCCACGGCACGGGTGCGTGCCCAGGCGCTGGCCTGTGACGATGCCGGGCGTTATGCTTTCACGCTATCTATGGATGGCGAGCCAGTGGGCCGGATCCAGTTGGCTTTATTGGGGCGTCATAATGTGCTCAACGCGCTGGCCAGTGCGGCAGCAGCATGGGCGCTGGGCGTTTCGGGCACCGATATTGTTGCCGGGCTCGAGGCCTGCAAGGCAATGGCGGGCCGTATGGCGTGTGTGCCGGGGCTACGTGGCTCGCGTCTTCTGGATGATACCTACAATGCCAACCCCGGTGCGGTCCATGCGGCCCTATCGGTGTTGGCCGATATGCCCGCGCCCCGTTGGTGCTTCCTGGGTGCCATGGGGGAGCTGGGCCGCGATAGCGAGCGCTTGCATGCTGACTTGGGCCGCGCTGCGCGGGAATTGAAGATCGACTTTCTCGGCACGTTCGGTGCCGATGCCCGCCCTGCGGTGGCGGCATTCGGCGATTCGGCGTGTCATTTCGATGATTGGGCGACGCTTGTGCGTTATGCCCGCGACCATCTCCCTCCTAGGGCCAGTGTGCTGGTCAAGGGGTCGCGCAGTGCCGGCATGGAACGCTTGATTGCCGAACTGCGCACGGATGCACCAAGGTGAACGCGACTCATGCTGCTTTTCCTGGCTGACTTATTGGCGAACTTTCAAAGCGCCTTCAACGTTTTCAATTACCTGACCCTGCGCGTGATCCTAGGGACGCTGACCGCTCTCATGCTGTGCCTGTGGTTGGGACCTCAGGTCATCAAGCGTCTGGTCGAACGTCAGATCGGCCAAGCGGTGCGCGACGATGGGCCGCAATCGCATCTTTCCAAGGCCGGTACGCCGACCATGGGCGGGGCGATGATTCTCATCGCCATCGCCATCAGCACCCTGCTCTGGGGAGACCTGACCAACCACTACGTCTGGTTGGTGTTGGCCGTGACGCTCGGCTTCGGCGCCATCGGTTGGGTCGACGATTACCGCAAGGTTGTGGAGAAAAATCCGCGCGGCTTGCCAGCACGCTGGAAGTACTTCTGGCAATCGGCCATTGGCCTCGGCGCGGCGGTGGTGCTGTATCTCACGGCGGCCAGTCCCGTTGAGGTCAGCCTGATCGTGCCATTGTTCAAGGATGTCGTGGTACCGCTGGGGCTTTTCTACATCGTCTTGACCTATTTCGTCATCGTGGGCAGCTCCAATGCGGTCAACTTGACCGATGGGCTCGACGGCCTAGCGATCATGCCGACCGTGCTCGTTGCCATGGGGCTGGCCATCTTCGCTTACGCAAGCGGTAACACCGTCTTCGCGCAATACCTGCATATCCCTCTGGTGCCGGGGGCCGGCGAGCTCGCCGTGTTCTGCGGTACCATCGCCGGAGCGGGGCTAGGCTTCCTGTGGTTCAACACCTATCCGGCGCAGGTGTTCATGGGCGATGTCGGGGCGTTGGCCTTAGGTGCCGCGCTCGGGGTGGTGGCCGTCATCGTGCGTCAGGAAATCGTGCTGTTCATCATGGGCGGGGTATTCGTGATGGAAACCGTCTCGGTCATGTTGCAGGTGGGCTCCTACAAGCTGACGGGGCGACGTATTTTTCGCATGGCACCCCTTCATCATCACTTCGAACTCAAGGGCTGGCCCGAGCCGCGCGTGATCGTGCGTTTCTGGATTATCACAGTCGTGCTGGTCTTGTTGGGGCTGGCCACGTTGAAGATCCGCTGACATGGCCAAGGTGCCCCCAGAATATACGTTAATCATTGGGTTGGGTGTCTCCGGCCAAGCGATTGCGCGGCATCTGACCCGTCAGGGACTGCCGTTCATGATCGCCGATACGCGCGCGAGGCCCGCAGGCCTGGAGACTTTTCGCGCGGCCTATCCGGACGTCGAGGTGGTGTGCGGCCCGCTGCAAGCGCTGGATATGCGCGAGGCACGTGAAATCGTGGTTAGCCCTGGGGTTGATTTGCGCACGCCGGGGCTCGTCGAGTACGTGAATGCTGAGGGTGAAGGCCCACACGTGGTCGGCGAGATCGCGCTTTTCGTGCGTGCGTGTCGCGCGCCGATAGCTGCGATCACCGGCTCCAATGCTAAATCGACGGTGACCACACTGCTCGGTGAGATGGCACGGGAAGCAGGGCGTCGCGTCGCGGTCGGGGGGAATCTCGGTACACCGGCACTCGACTTGCTTGCCGAGGCTCCGGACGCCGAGCTGTTCGTGCTCGAACTCTCAAGCTTCCAGTTGGAAACCACTGCTTGGCTGAGTGCTGAAACGGCGGCGTTTCTCAATCTTTGCGAGGATCACCTGGACCGTCACGGCGACATGCATGGCTACCGAACGGCGAAGCAGCGTGTCTTTCGCGGCGCGCGGCATGCCGTCGTCAATGCTGACGATGCCGCTACATGGCCTGATAATGACGTGCGCGAAGTGGCGCGGTTCACCATTCAAGTCCCTTCTGGTGATGACTGGGGCATCGCCGAGCATGACGCGGAGTCCTGGCTCGCGCATGGCGATACACCTCTGATGTCGACGCGTAGTGTGCGCATGCCCGGACGGCACAATCATGCCAATGCCCTGGCGGCGCTGGCGATGGGGACACAACTGGGGCTGCCGCTGACGGCGATGTCTCGTGTTCTCGAACATTTCCCCGGCTTGCCGCACCGGGGCGAGCTAATTCTCGAACGCGATGGCGTGCGCTGGATCAATGACTCCAAGGGCACCAATGTGGGCGCGACGTTGGCGGCGATTGATGGGGTCGGGCCGGTGCTCGAGGGTCGCCTGATTCTACTGGCGGGTGGCGACGGCAAGGGTGCCGACTTCACGCCACTGGTTGAGCCGCTGATGCGCTATGCGCGCGAGGCGGTGGTCTTCGGGCGCGATGCTCAGCGTCTAGAGCATGTCATGTCCGGGCGCGTTCCGGTTACCCGTGTCGCCGATCTCGACACGGCTATGCAGCGGGCTCAGGCCATCGCGTGCGCCGGTGATGCCGTCATGCTGTCGCCCGCGTGCGCAAGCCTCGACCAATTTCCTCATTACATGGCGCGCGGTGAGGCCTTTCGACAGTTCCTGACGCAGGGTGGAGCGACGACATGTTAGCGCGTTGGGAAAAACGGCTTTCTACCCAAGGGCAGGCGACCGATGGGTGGTTGCTGCTGGCGACATTCTCATTGTTGTTGGTGGGCTGGATAATGGTGACCTCGGCGTCGTCTGAGATCGCGACCAGCCTCACCGGTAACCCTTATTACTTCAGTATTCGCCATGGCGTGTTCGTGCTTTTTTCGGTCGTGCTCGGGCTCGTGGCGCTGTGTATACCGCTCGAGCGCTGGCGTTCCTGGGGGCCGGGCTTGCTGTTGTTGGGTATCGTGCTTCTCATCGCGGTGCTGATCATCGGTGACGAAGTCAATGGCAGCAAGCGTTGGATCCCTTTGGGCTTTGCCAATATCCAGGCCTCGGAAGTGGCCAAGTTTTGCCTGATCGTTTACTTCGCCGATTATTTGCAACGTTATCTACCCGAAGTGCGTCGTGATTGGGGCGCCTTCTTGCGCCCGTTCGTAGTGCTTGGGGTGTACGTGGCGCTGTTGATATTCGAGCCGGATTACGGAGCCGTCGTGGTGATCGGCAGTTGCATGATGGGCATGCTATTGATGTCGGGAGCGCCATTGGGACGCTTCGGTTTCATCATGATCGTAGTTGTGGTCGCCGGTGGCTGGCTGGCCGTGGCCGAGCCCTATCGCCTGGAGCGCATTACCAGTTTTGCTAATCCCTGGGCCGATCAGTACTCCAGTGGCTATCAGTTGACACAAGCATTGATCGCCTTTGGGCGTGGGCACTGGTTGGGCCTCGGGCTAGGAAATAGTGTCCAGAAGTTGTTTTATCTGCCTGAGGCGCACACCGATTTCGTGTTCGCGGTCCTGGCCGAAGAGTTAGGCCTTGTTGGCGCCGTCGCCGTCGTCTGTTTGTTCGCGCTGCTCATCTTTCGCGGGCTTCGCATAGGGCGCAAGGCCGAATTGCGTGGCTGGGCCTTTTCCGCTTACCTGTGCTACGGCATTTCATTGGTGTTCGGGGCACAGGCGTTCATCAATATCGCCGTCAGTACGGGCATGCTGCCCACTAAAGGGTTGACCTTACCGCTATTGAGCTATGGGGGCTCCAGCTTGGCAGTCAGCAGTGTCATGGTCGCCTTGTTGCTGCGCGTCGATGCCGAAATGCGGGCCAAGACGCGTGCCACTCAGGCGGCACGCCAAGCCAAGAAGCAAGAACGAGGAGAGCGCTAGTGCCTCATCAGCAAGTCTCCCGTGTTCTGATCATGGCCGGCGGGACCGGCGGTCATGTGGTGCCCGCGCTATCGCTGGCCAAGGCGCTGCGTGAACGCGGTGTCGTGGTGGAGTGGCTGGGCAGCCCCCGGGGAATTGAAAACCAACTGGTACCGGCGGCGGAGATTACCTTACACCGCGTGCAGGTGTCCGGCCTGCGCGGCAACGGGATCGCCGGGTGGCTATTGGCCCCATGGCGTCTAGCCAAAGCCATCTGGCAGGCACGCCAGGTGATTGCCACATTCGATCCGCAACTAGTAGTCGGGTTGGGCGGCTTCGCCAGCGGCCCCGGTGGGCTGGCCGCCTGGTTGATGCGGCGGCGCTTGATCATTCATGAACAAAACGCCTTGGCTGGAATGACCAATCGCTATCTAGCGCGTTTGGCGGATCGCGTCTATGCCGCATTTCCGGGTGCGTTCGGCGAGCGCCAGTCCGATGTAGAGGTAGTGGGAAATCCCGTACGCTATGATATCGCCACGCTGGGCGAGACACCGCGTGCTGTCGAGACGCTTCGTGTGCGCCCTTTGCGATTGCTGGTACTGGGTGGCTCATTGGGCGCGCAGGCACTGAATGTCAATGTACCCCGTGCCGTGGCGCAGTTGCCAGAGGCTCGTCGTCCCGAAGTGCGTCACCAAGCGGGACGCGACAAGGAAACCACGACGCAAGCGGAATACACCGAGCTGGAGGTCAGCGCCGAGGTCAGTGCCTTCATCGACGATATGGCAGCTGCCTATGATTGGGCGGACTTGATTGTCTGTCGTGCTGGCGCTTTGACGATCGCCGAGCTCGCTGCGGCGGCCAAGCCCTCGGTACTTGTGCCGTTTCCGCATGCCGTCGATGATCATCAAACACTCAACGCGCGGCAATTGGTCGATGCCGGAGCCGCGCGTTTGATGCCGCAGGAAAAACTGTCGGCGGCGAGTCTCGCCGAGACGTTGGCGGCACTTCTCGAACCCGAGACCTTGGCCACCATGGCGGTCGCGGCACGCTCCGAGGCGCGTTTGGAAGCGGTCGAGCGCCTGGTGGCGGGGTGCATGGAGGCAAAACATTGATAGCGAATAACGTTTCCGCTCCAACTCGCCCGAACCGCACCGGGTTGGGCATGCGCCGCATTCACAATATCCATTTCGTGGGCATCGGCGGTGCCGGCATGTGCGGGATCGCAGAAGTGCTGGCCAATCAGGGCTATATGGTCAGCGGCAGCGATCTGCGTGAGTCGCCCGTCACGCAGCATCTCCGTGATTGCGGCATTCGCGTGTGCATCGGGCACGTCGATGAGCATGCCCAGGGTGCCGATGTTCTGGTCGTCTCCACGGCAGTCGACACCGAGAATCCGGAGATTCGCTGGGCGCGTGAGCATCGCATTCCCATCGTTCGGCGTGCGGAAATGCTTGCCGAGTTGATGCGTTTTCGCCATGGCATCGCGGTGGCGGGAACGCATGGCAAGACCACCACGACCAGCCTGACGTCGACGCTCCTCGGCGAGGGCGGGCTCGATCCGACCTTTGTGATCGGCGGCAAGCTGACCAGTGCCGGCGCCAACGCACGCTTGGGCGAGGGCGATTACCTGGTGGCCGAGGCCGACGAGTCGGATGCCTCGTTCCTGCACTTGCAACCCATGGTTTCGGTCGTTACCAATATCGATGCCGACCATATGGCGACCTACGGGGGCGACTTCACACGGCTCAAGGATACCTTTCTGGAATTCTTGCATAATCTGCCTTTCTACGGGCTGGCGGTTCTGTGCCTCGACGATGACAACGTGCGTGGTTTGATTCCGCGCATCCAGCGTCAATTCGTCACCTACGGTTTCGCCGAGGATGCCGACTACCGGTTGTGCGATTTCGTCCAGCGCGGTGGCGTAGTGCATTTTACTGCCGAGCGCCCGCCAGGCATGGCGCCGCTCGAGATCCAGTTGGGCATGCCGGGGCGTCATAATGCCCTCAATGCGCTGGCGGCGATCGCCGTGGCCAGCGATGCGGGAGTCGAAGACGCGGCCATCCAGCGCGGTCTGGCGCACTTCGCCGGCGTGGGGCGGCGTTTCCAGGTGCATGGGCAATTCCCGGCGCCGGCTGCTGAAGGCGAGGTCATGCTGGTCGACGATTACGGCCATCATCCGCGTGAGGTGGAAATGGTCATCGACGCGGTGCGCGCGGGTTGGCCCGAGCGTCGCTTGGTCATGCTGTACCAGCCGCATCGCTATTCGCGTACGCGAGATCTGTACGAAGATTTCGTGCGTGTACTCTCGGGCGTGGATACGCTGTTGCTGCTGGATGTCTACAGCGCCGGGGAGGCCTCGATTCCGGGGGCGGAGGGCCGGACTTTGGCTGGGTCGATTCGTCAACGTGGCCAGGTCGATCCGCTATTCGTCGAAAACAAGCAAGAGCTACCGGCGTTGTTGTCACGCGTGCTGCGCCCCGACGATATCCTGATTACCCAGGGCGCCGGTGACATCGGTGGGATCTCATTGCGTCTGGCCGGTTGTCGGTTACATCTGGATGGAATGGAATTATGAATGACAGCGTGACGAACGAAGGCGTGAAGCGCCCGCACCAGGGGCGCGTCGTCGTCGTATACGGTGGCCGTTCTGCCGAACGTGAAGTGTCGCTGCTCAGTGGCCACGCGATCCTGGCATCGCTCAAGCGTAGCGGTGTCGACGCCCATGGGTTCGATTTCGCCGGTGGAGGGTTGAGTGGACTAGAAGCGCTGGCGCCGGAATGTGTCTTCATCGCCATGCACGGCCGGGACGGCGAGGATGGCTCTTTACAGGGTGCCCTGGAATTACTGGACATCCCCTATACGGGCAGCGGTGTGCTGGCCTCTGCGCTGGGTATGGACAAGGAACGCACCAAACAGTTCTGGCGTGCCCATGGCCTACCCACGCCTGAAAGCGTCATGCTGGAAGGTGCGGTGGATTGGGATGCAGTCATTGAGACCCTCGGATTGCCCTTGATTGTTAAACCGGTGCATGAAGGCTCGACCATCGGGATCAGCATCGTCGATACACGGGAAGAGTTGATCGCGGCGCATGCTGAGGCGGCACGCTTCGATAACGCCATCATGGCCGAACGTTTCGTGCAGGGCGAGGAATATACCGTGTCGCTGCTTGGCGACGAGGTGCTGCCGGCGATTCGCGTCGAGGTGCCTAGTGGCTTCTATGATTACGAGGCCAAGTATCATTCCGACACCACGCGTTATCTATTGCCGTGTGGTCTCGAGGCCGCCGATGAACGGACGCTGGGCGAGCTGTGCCACCGCGCATTCGAGGTGATCGGCGGCAGTGGCTGGGGGCGTGTCGATGTTATGCGCGATGCGCAGGGATGCTTCTGGCTACTCGAAATCAACACGGTACCGGGCATGACCGATCATAGCCTGGTGCCGCAAGCGGCGGCGCATGCTGGTCTCGACTTCGATGCGCTGGTGTTGCGGATTCTCGACACCACGACCGGCGAGTGACACGAGAATGAAGGAGGCCGGTTTGCGCGGTGCCTTGTTAGGCTTGATCTTGTTGGCCGTTTTGCTTGGCGCGGGCGGGCGTACATTATGGCTGTGGCTCGACCGGCCCATCGAGCGAGTCTCCATCGGCGGCGATCTGCACTACGTCTCGGCGACCTACTTGCAGCGCAATCTCGCCCCCTTGGTCAGCGGTGAAACCTGGTTATCCATTGATCTCGACCAAGTACGTGACAAGGCTCGCGATATCGACTGGCTGTCGGAGGTAAAAGTCTCGCGAGAATGGCCGGATGCCTTACGCTTCGAGCTTTTCGAACAAGTACCGGTCGCACACTGGAACGATGACAAGCTGCTCAATACGCATGGCGAGCCTTTTTCACCGGGGCCGGTCGATGACTTCGATAAACCTTTGCCGGATCTAGCGGGCCCCGAGGGTAGTGGGCCTGAAGTATTGGCATACCTTGACTCGTTACTACGCCGTCTGGAGACCTTGGACTTGCGTGTGACTCAATTACGGTTGGAGGACCGTGGCGCTTGGCGCTTTCAGGTGAATGATAGTGTGTGGGTTATCCTGGGGCGTACCGATCTCGAATCTCGTCTGGCGCGTTTTACGGCGGCCTGGCAACGACAATTGGGGACGCAGGCGTCGCAAATTCGCTACATCGATTTACGCTACCCCAATGGTGTTTCCGTTGCTTGGCATGGACAGACAGAAATAGATGCGACAGAGTAACGGCGCAGTTGCCTTTTTCGGCGCCAGGCCACGAAATCCGGGCGACGGGGGTTTCCCTTTTTGAAAAAATCACCGTATTCTGAGGCCGGTTTCATTTGTTGGGTGGTGATGTAAAGTCACATGTTCCTATAATTGGCCCAGCGCGTTTTTATAGATCAATGAATTTCAAACCCAGTGCAGTTCGAGGAGTGACCCCGACCTATGGCAGGACAATCCAATGCTTCCAACATGGTGGTCGGGCTGGATATCGGAACGTCCAAGGTAGTGGCTATCGTCGGCCAGCCTTCCGATGATGGAAGCATCGAGATCGCAGGTATCGGTTCGCACCCCTCGCGCGGTATGAAAAAAGGGGTCGTCATCAATATCGAGTCGACCGTGCAGTCGATCCAGCGTGCCGTCGAGGAAGCTGAGTTGATGGCGGGTTGCGATATTCACTCGGTGTATGTTGGCGTGGCGGGGAGTCATATCAGCTCGATGAATTCCGACGGTGTCGTGGCTATCAAGGAGCGGGAAGTGACGCCCTCGGATATCGATCGTGTCATCGACTCGGCCCGCGCACGTGCTATTTCCGAAGGACAGCGCATTCTGCACGTGTTGCCCCAAGAATTCGCGATCGACAACCAGGAAGGGATCCGTGAGCCCATGGGGATGTCGGGTGTGCGTCTCGAGGCGCGGGTTCACTTGGTCACGGCGGCATTGAATGCTGTGCAGAACATCGAAAAATGCGTGCGTCGCTGCGGTCTAGAAGTCGATGACATCATACTGGAACAGTTAGCCTCCAGTTATGCGGTATTGACGGAGGACGAACGCGAGCTGGGTGTGTGTATGGTGGATATTGGCGGCGGCACCACCGATATCGCCGTGTTTACCGAAGGGGCCATACGCCATACGGCAGTGATCCCCATCGCGGGTGACCAGGTGACCAATGACATCGCCATGGCATTGCGCACGCCAACGCAGTACGCGGAAGATATCAAGGTCAAATACGCTTGTGCGCTGACCCAGCTTGCAAGCAGCGACGAAATGATCAAGGTTCCCAGCGTGGGAGACAGACCGGCACGTGATCTTTCTCGCCAGGCGTTGGCCGAAGTGGTCGAACCGCGCTATGAAGAATTGTTTACATTGGTACGCGAAGAATTGCGGCGTAGCGGCTACGAAGACCTCGTGGCGGCCGGTGTGGTGTTAACCGGCGGTACGTCGCGCATGGAGGGTGTCGTCGAGCTGGCCGAAGAAATCTTTCACATGCCCGTGCGCATTGCTTACCCCCAAAACGTTCGCGGTCTCGCCGATGTCGTTCGTAACCCGATTTATTCGACGGGAGTGGGTTTGCTACTCTACGGTATGAATGATGCCAAACGTAATGCCGTCGTGTCGGCTCAGCCCCGTAGAGAAGAGGCTCATACCCGACGTGGACAAAGGCAGGAGCGCTCGGGGTTGGAAAGGATCAAAGGTTGGTTTAAAGGAAATTTCTGAGAGGGCCGTACAAGTAGCGGTCACAGGAGACGGGGCTTATGTTCGAACTGGTAGATAACGCACCTTCTAGCAGCGCGGTTATCAAGGTGATTGGCGTCGGTGGTGGCGGTGGTAATGCCGTTAACCACATGGTCGAGAGCAATATCGAAGGCGTCGAGTTCATCTGTGCCAATACCGACGCTCAGGCGCTAAAACGCGTCGCTGCCAAGACCGTTCTTCAGCTCGGCAGCGAGATCACCAAGGGGCTGGGGGCTGGAGCCAGTCCCGAGGTCGGTCGTCAAGCGGCGACGGAAGACCGTGAACGGATTGCTGAGCTGCTGCAAGGCGCCGACATGGTGTTTATCACGGCCGGCATGGGTGGTGGTACTGGTACCGGTGGCGCGCCTATCGTGGCACAGGTCGCCAAAGAGTTGGGTATCCTGACCGTGGCGGTAGTGACGCGTCCGTTCCCCTTCGAGGGGCCCAAGCGCATGCGGGCCGCCGAAGAGGGCATGGAAGCGCTGTCCGAGTATGTCGATTCGCTGATCACCATCCCCAATGAGAAGCTGCTCGCGGTGCTTGGCAAGAACGCGAGCCTGCTATCGGCATTCAGTGCCGCCAATGATGTCCTGCTGGGTGCGGTCCAGGGGATCGCTGAGCTGATTACCAGTCCTGGCATCATCAACGTCGACTTTGCTGACGTGCGAACCGTGATGTCTGAGATGGGCATGGCGATGATGGGGACCGGTGCGGCCACTGGCGAAAATCGTGCACGTGAAGCCGCTGAAAAGGCCATCCGCAGCCCCTTGCTGGAAGACATCGACCTTCATGGCGCGCGCGGCATCCTGGTCAACATCACGGCAGGGCCGGACCTTTCCATCGGCGAATTCAACGATGTGGGGGCTACCGTACAGGAATTCGCTTCCCAGGACGCGACGATCGTGGTCGGGACGTCCATCGATATGGAGCTGTCCGACGAGTTGCGCGTCACAGTGGTGGCAGCGGGCCTCGAGGGCCTCAAGGAAAAGGCGACAGTCGCCACACCGCAGCGCGAGACGGTTGCGGCAGCACGCAGTGCCGAATCGCCCGATTATCGTAAGCTGCAGCAGCCAACGGTCATGCGTCAGCAGGCTGCCAAGGAGCAGGATGAGTCGGCTAAGTCCCGGCAGGAGTCTCGGCGTAAGTCGCAAGAGCTAGACGACTACCTGGATATCCCGGCGTTCTTGCGCCGTCAGGCTGATTGATCGGACGACATGCTGGGCGCAATAGGCGTGGCCAGGCGACATTTTTTTGTTGAAACGGCCGTTCGGTGTTATAGTGAACAGCGTTTCATAACGATTTCCAAGCTTGGCTTACGCCCATGATTAGACAACGTACATTAAAAAATACCATCCGTGCCACTGGTGTGGGTTTGCACTCAGGTGAAAAGGTCTACCTGACGCTGCGCCCCGCGCCGGTCAATACTGGCGTCGTCTTCGTACGTACCGATCTCGATCCAGTGGTGCAGATTGCCGCCAATGCCGAATACGTGACCGATACGACGCTTTGTACCGCACTTTCGCGTGACGGCGTCAAGGTGGCGACGGTGGAACACCTTATGTCGGCGTTTGCCGGCTTGGGGATCGACAATGTCTTCGTCGAGCTTAGCGCTCCGGAAGTGCCCATCATGGATGGTAGCGCTGGTCCGTTCGTCTTCTTGATTCAGTCGGCGGGCATTGCTGAACAAGGGGCGGCCAAGAAGTTCATTCGCATCAAGCGTGAAGTCGTGGTCGAAGAGGATGACAAGGAAGCGCGCTTCTTGCCGCATAACGGTTTTAAAGTCGCGTTTGCCATCGACTTCGATCATCCGGTCTTCGCGCACCAGAAGCAGACAGCAAGCGTCGATTTCTCGACGACTTCCTTCGTGAAGGAAGTTTCCCGCGCGCGTACTTTCGGGTTCATGCGCGACCTGGAGTTCCTGCGCGCCCAGAATCTGGCGCTCGGCGGAAGTCTGGATAATGCCATCGTCGTTGATGATTACCGTATCGTGAACGAAGGTGGCTTGCGCTATGAAGATGAGTTCGTCAAGCACAAGGTCCTCGACGCCATTGGCGACCTGTATCAGTTGGGGCATAGCCTCATCGGTGAATTCCGTGGCGTCAAATCTGGCCATGGCTTGAATAACAAGCTATGTCGCGCCTTGATGGCCCAGCAGGATGCCTGGGAAATCGTGACATTTGAAGACGAGACGCAAGCAGCGCCTATCTCGTATGCGGCGCCAGCGTTGGCCTGATAGATAGCCACACCGTTTGTAAGATTAAGCGTAAGATCAAGCTTTATTGACGCCGACCGATAGGTCGGCGTTTTTTATGGGGTGTGACGCGGTTGTCTAAGCGTCGTCCGGGGCATGAGAAGCTAGGCGCGCCAGCGCTTTTTTTAGTTTGGGGTCCGTAGTGTCATCGGCGCATGCCTTGAGATGTTGTGCAGCCTCGGCTGAAAGCGCACGTGGCTGGTAAGCGGGCGCTTTGAGAGGGTGTACGGGACGGACCTTGAAATTGAGCGCGAGTACGGCTTCGAATTCGGGGAGCTGACGCAGCAGCGTGAGGAGTCGTTGGCGTTCGTAGCGTAGCCACGTCAACCATACGGCGCCATCGGTGATGAGGGTCAAAGCGCCTTCCCGATAGCCGCCGACATAGACGTGTTCGGCAATTTCGGCGGGAAGTCCGGCACGCAGGTGCTGCTGGGCCCGTTGCAGCAGCTTGGCCATGCGTACCACCGACCCTAACTCGCCGGATCCGTCGATGAGATGGTGGATGGACTGGGCTCGGAAACGCTTAGCCTTTATACTCATGGGCTTGCCCGCGCGAAGGAAAGCAGAATGTCTGCGCAATCTACCATGAGCCGGAGCTCGTCGATAGCATGACCAGCGCTACGCACCATAGCTCAACGTCGCCGCGTCGTGTTCGCACGCGCCACCGTGCGCAATGGTGGCTTGCCGGTCTGTTGGTCGGGTGTCTATTGCCGGCAGGGTTGATGCACTCCGACGCGTTGCGTATCGCCGGGCGGTTGACGCAGATCTGCCTGATGGCGCCGGAAGCCATCCGTGCCCAATCGTATCGTGTGGCGCGACGCAAACGACTGTTGGGTACTGGGCGGCGTCGCCCTCGGTCTTCTCGCCTGTGGCGCTTGCCGCAGCGTTTCTATCATGTGTTAAGCGTAGGGTTGGATGCCCTCTCGCGCCGAGGTCCGCCACACAGTGTCTTGTTCCGAGATATCGGGCGACTAGCCGCCTGATGTCGACGCCGGCACCGCGCCGATGGCGGTGGCCGATATGACGTTTTAGGCACTTTTGGATTTCAGGATCTCACATGCTCAATACTATCGTACGTAAGTTTATCGGCTCGAAGAACGAGCGCGAAGTCAAACGCATGCGTAAGGCCACCGAGGCCATCAACGTGTTGGAACCCACGTTCGAGTCTCTCGATGATGCCGCGCTGACGGCAAAGACCAGCGAGTTCCGCAAGCGCCTGGAATCAGGCGAATCCATTGACAAGATACTTCCCGAAGCTTTCGCCGTCGTGCGTGAGGCGAGTAAGCGTGTGATGGGAATGCGTCACTTCGATGTGCAGATGGTCGGTGGGATGACGCTGCACGAAGGACGCATCGCCGAGATGAAAACCGGTGAGGGCAAGACCCTGGTTGGCACCTTGTCGGTTTATCTCAATGCGTTGCCGGGCAAGGGCGTACACGTGGTGACGGTCAACGATTATCTGGCGAGCCGCGATGCCGAGTGGATGCGCCCTCTCTACGAGTTTCTCGACCTCAGCGTGGGCACGATCTACTCCGGCCAGGCTTCGGCTCAGAAGCGCGAAGCCTACGCCTGCGATATCACATACGGAACCAACAACGAGTTCGGGTTCGACTATCTGCGCGACAACATGGCGTTTTCGCTGGACGATAAGGTCCAGCGTGCGCTGCACTACGCGATCATCGACGAGGTCGACTCGATTCTCATCGATGAGGCGCGCACGCCGCTGATCATTTCCGGCCCGGTCGAAGAAAACGTCGAGCTTTATCGTCGTATCAATCAGCTGTCCCTGGGACTCGACGAGTGCAGCGACGAAGAGGACCCGACCAGTGGGGACTTTATTCTCGATGAGAAACAAAAGCAGGTGGAACTGACGGAAACCGGCCACCAGAAACTGGAAGGGATACTCAGAGAAACGGAGCTTCTGGGCGCAGACGACTCGCTTTACTCGGCTCAGAATCTGGGGCTGCTACAGCATGTACATTCGGCGTTGCGTGCGCGCCATCTCTATCATCGCGATGTCGATTACATCGTCAACAACGATGAAGTAGTCATCGTTGACGAGCACACCGGGCGTAGCATGCCGGGTCGCCGCTGGTCCGAGGGGCTGCACCAAGCGGTCGAAGCCAAGGAAGGCGTGACAATCCAGAAAGAGAGCCAAACGCTGGCCTCGACGACCTTCCAGAATTACTTTCGTCTGTATGACAAGCTGTCGGGGATGACGGGGACTGCCGATACCGAGGCGTTCGAGTTCCGCCAGATTTACGGGCTGGATGTCATGGTGATTCCCACCAACCGTCCTTTGGTGCGTGTGGATCATAACGACTTGGTCTACATGAGCAGTGAGGAGAAGTTCGAAGCCATCATTGATGACGTCAAGACGCAACGCGAAGCGGGGCGTCCTATCTTGGTGGGCACGGCGTCGATCGATACCTCCGAATACCTCGCCCAGCTGATGCAGCAGTATCAGATACCGCACAATGTGCTTAACGCCAAGCAGCACCAGAGCGAAGCGGAAATCATCGCCCAGGCGGGGCAGCCTGGTGCCGTGACCATCGCCACCAACATGGCCGGGCGTGGTACCGATATCGTGCTTGGCGGTAACTGGGAAGCCGAAGCGGCGGCTCTCGATAATCCTTCCGAAGATCAGCTCGCTGCACTCAAGGCGGCATGGCAGGAACGCCACGATGCTGTACTTGCCGCGGGCGGTCTCCACGTGATTGGTTCCGAGCGCCACGAATCGCGGCGTATCGACAACCAGTTGCGTGGGCGCTCCGGCCGTCAGGGCGATCCGGGGTCGACACGTTTCTTCCTCTCTTTGGAAGACAACCTCATGCGGCTGTTCGGCTCTGATCGCGTACAGCGGTTGATGAATGCCCTGGGACTAGAGCGCGGCGAGGCGATCGAGCACAAGATGGTGTCCAACGCCGTTGAGCGTGCCCAGAAAAAGGTCGAGGGTCGCAACTTCGACATTCGCAAGCAATTGCTGGAATACGACGACGTTTCCAACGATCAGCGGCGTGTTGTCTATCAGCAGCGCGATGAAGTGCTTGTTACCGATGATCTCTCGTCGAATATCGCGGAGATTCGCGAACAGGTCTTGTCCGAGGCCATCACTAGTTATGTGCCGCCACAAAGCTTGGCCGAGCAATGGGATCTGCCCGGGCTACAGGACTACCTCAAGCAAGAGTTCAATCTCGATGTTCCCTTGGTGCAATGGGCCGAAGAAGACGAACATTTCCATGAAGACCTGCTGCGTGAACGTCTTCACGACCAGCACCGCGGTCTCTTCGTCAGCAAGGCCGAGGCCGTCGGACCGGAGTTGATGCGCCGCTTCGAAAAACAGGTCATGTTGCAGGTGCTCGATACGCGTTGGAAGGAACACCTGCAGCAGATGGATCATCTGCGTCGCGGGATCCATCTGCGTGGGTATGCACAAAAGAATCCCAAGCAGGAATACAAGCGTGAGGCCTTCGAGCTCTTCCAGACGCTGCTGGCCAACATCAAGCACGATGTCATCCGCATCCTGAGTCATGTGCAAGTGCGGCGTCAGGAAGAGGTCGATGAGTTGGAACGTGAGCGGCGTGCCACGCTGGAGCGCGAGCGTGCGGTCAGCCAGCCAGTTCATGAAGACGCCGTGGCTTCAGCCGAGGCGGTGACCGCCGAAGGCGAGGAACGTACTGGCGACGAAGACGATGGACAGCCGGTACGCCGCGAAGGCCCCAAGGTGGGCCGCAACGACCCGTGCCCTTGCGGCTCCGGCAAGAAATACAAGCATTGCCACGGCAAATTGAGCTGAGCTCATGGCAAACGTGGCGTGAGGAGAGACGACATGGCGGTGGGGGAAGCGAGTTTTCCGGCGATGCCGGCCATCGAGGGCATTCGCCTGGGAGCGGCGATGGCAGGTATAAAGACAGCGGGGCGCCGTGATCTGGTGGTGATCGAGTTGCCCGAGGCGACGACCCTGGCGGCGGCGTTTACGCGCAACGCATTTTGCGCGGCACCGGTGCATGTGGCGCGACATCATCTCGAGACGGACAGGCCGCGTTATCTGCTGATCAATACCGGTAACGCCAACGCCGGTACGGGCGAGCAGGGCATGCACGATGCCGAGCAGAGTTGCCAGGCGTTAGGCGAGCTGGCGGGTGTCGACGCGCAGTGCGTCTTGCCGTTTTCGACCGGCGTGATCGGCGAGCCCCTGCCAGTGACGCAGCTATGCGATGCCTTGCCGGAGGCACTTGCCGCGTTGTCGGTAGATGGCTGGCAGACCGCAGGCGAAGGCATTCTGACCACGGATACGCGTGCCAAAGGGGCCACGACGTGTATCGAGATCGACGGCCAGCCGGTGACGATCAACGGCATTGCCAAGGGCTCAGGAATGATCAAGCCCGATATGGCCACGATGCTGAGCTTCGTCTTCACCGATGCCGCCATCGACGACGCGCGCCTGCAAGTACTGTTGCGGCGTGCCGTCGATGAGTCCTTCAATTGCATCACCGTGGACTCGGATACCTCGACCAACGATGCCTGTACATTGGCTGCCACTGGACGCGGTGCTCGCATCGATACCGACGAGCACGAGTCGCGCTTTGCTGCGGCGTTAACCGAGGTGCTGGTAGAATTGGCGCAGGCCATCATCCGTGATGCCGAGGGCGCGACCAAGTTCGTGACTCTCAAGGTCGAAGGCGCAGCGACTCGGCAGGAAGCGTTGGACGTTGCCTTTACCGTGGCGCATTCGCCTTTGGTGAAAACGGCGCTTTATGCCAGTGACGCCAATTGGGGACGCATTTTGGCGGCGGTTGGGCGTGCTCCGGTATCCGACCTGGATGTGTCGCGTATCGCTATCGATCTCGGTGAAGTGGCGCTCGTCGAGCGCGGCGGCCGCGCGGCTTCGTATACCGAGGCGGCGGGAAGCGCGGTCATGGCCGAGTCCGAGATCACGATTCGTATCCATCTTGGACGCGGAGATGTCGCGGCGACGGTCTGGACGTCGGACTTGTCACACGATTATGTCTCCATCAATGCCGACTACCGTAGCTGAGTGCTAGTCGTACAGTACGACTAGCCGAGTACGGATGGCAGCAGCGATAAGCGGGCCGTCTTCGGTCCGCGGATCATGAACAGTCAGTCAAGGTGAAATGACCAACATGGTGAAGAGAAGGGTACACGTAGCGGCGGCTGCCATCATTCGCGAGGATGGTCATGTGCTGCTGGCACGCCGTCCCTCGATCGTCGATCAGGGTGGGTTATGGGAGTTCCCCGGGGGCAAGCTGGCACCCTACGAAACCGGTTTCGAAGCGCTCAGGCGTGAACTCCGCGAAGAGCTGGGCATTGAAATCCTGCGCGCTCAACCACTCATTCGCGTTCACCATGAATATGCCGACAAACGCATTTTGCTCGATGTCTGGCAGGTACATGAGTTCGAGGGCGAGCCCTTTGGGCGCGAAGGCCAGGCGGTGCGCTGGGTGCCGCAGCACGAGCTGAATAATTACCCGTTTCCGGAAGCCAATCACCCGATCTTGCGCGCGGTGTGTCTGCCGCATGAGTATCTGATCAGTGATGAGGAAGCCGACGATACGGTGTTTCTCGACAAGCTTGAGCGCGCCTTGCGTGATGAGGAAGTTCGCCTGGTGCAGCTGCGGGCCAAGACGTTGGATGAGAGCGCGTATCTAAAGCGTGCCGAGCAAGCGCTGGCGCTCTGTCGCCGCTACGAGGCGCGCTTGATTCTCAATGGCGATCCCGCGCTGCTCGACAATATCGATGCCGATGGCATTCATTTGCCCAGTCGTTCCTTGATGGCACTCAAGCATCGCCCCATCGCCCATGATAAGTGGCTGGGGGCGTCGACGCACGATCCTCGCCAACTCGAGCAGGCTGCCGAGATTGGCTGCGATTTCGTGACCTTTTCGCCGCTGCGCGTGACCCCGAGCCATCCCGACACTGCACCGGTCGGTTGGCATGATTTCCAGCAACTGGTGGAAACCGCGGGCATGCCAGTCTATGCGCTAGGTGGCGTCACGCGAGACGATATCGACCAGGCGCGTGCGGTGGGCGCTCAGGGGATCGCGACGATTCGCGATCTCTGGAAATAACGCGCTCGCTTCGTCGCGACAGCGCGGTATCGCATACCAACGGCTCGCCATTTGGCGGGCCGTTGGCGTTTATGCCTCATTGGCGTGGTTCGCCGCGCTCCAGATCGTCGATCAAGCGGTCGAGATCGGTCTCGTCCATGGCAGGCTCCCCCGCGATACGGTGGGATTCATCGGCCCAGGCGCCAAGATCGAGCAAGCGGCAGCGCTTCGAGCAGAAGGGGCGGTACGGGTTGTCGGTTGTCCAGGCGACCTTGGTGCGACACTGGGGGCAAGCGACTTCAAGGGGGCGGTCTTGGGATGTCTCCGTCATGCTAAAGCGAGTGCTCCTGATGGGTACCATCGAATAGTTGCCGGTAACGCGCATCGAGCGAGGCGACCTGCGCCTTCAGCGCCGTCATGTCACCATGATTCTCGATCACGTCGTCGGCAAGCGCCAACCGCTCTTGGCGGGGCATCTGTGCCGCGAGGATAGCATGCGCCTGGGATTCGCTCACATCATCGCGCGCTTGAGTGCGGGTCACCTGAAGCGTTTCGGGAACATCGATGACAAGGCGGCGGTCGACCAGCGAGACTTGATCCGTCTCGAACAGCAGCGGCGACACGAGTAGCCCATAGGGGGCGGGACCCTGGCGTATCGCCTCGAGACGCTCACGCAATCGCTGACGGATGCGTGGATGCGTGACGCTTTCCAGCCATTGGCGCTCGCCGTCATCGGCGAACACGATGTCGCGCAAGGCGCGGCGTTGCAACTCGCCGTGCGCGTCGAGCAGCGAGTTTCCGTAACGTGCCACGATTTCGTCCAGCGCGGGTTCACCGGGTGCGACGATGTCGCGTGCCACGAGATCGGCATCGACCCAGGGAATTCCCAGTTCGGCGAACATGGCGGCGACGGTGGACTTGCCCGATGCGATGCCACCGGTCACGCCGATGATGGGGGCGGCGGATGTCATGACAGATTCCTCATAAGCCGGTCCAGGCGCGTAGTGGTGCACCGAAGAGTACCGCGATCCATCCGGCGAGGGCGAGGAAGGGCCCGAATGGTAGCGGCATGCCGCGCAAGCGTGGCAGCGAGAGCTGCAACAGTACCCCGATGATCGCACCCAACCCGGCGGAGATCATCAGTAGCATCGGCAGCATCGTCCAGCCGAACCAGGCGCCCAGCGCCGCTAACAGCTTGAAGTCACCGTAGCCCATTCCTTCCTTTTTGGTCAGCCACTTGAACAGCCAGTAGAAGCTCCACAACAGCACGTAACCGGCCATGGCGCCGACGACGGCATTCTCGAGCATATAGGGCTGAAAGAAGAGCTGATAAAGCAGGCCGGCCCAGAGCAATGGCAGCGTGATGATATCGGGGAGCAATTGGGTGCGTAGATCGATGATAGCCAGCACCAGCAGCGCCAGGCACAGTCCGCTCCAAGCCAGCGCCGCCCAGGTGGCGCCATGTACGATGATGACACTCGCCAACAATAGGCCCGCCATCAGTTCGATCAGCGGGTACTGCACGCTGATACGCGTCTGGCAATGCGCGCAGCGGCCACGCCGCTTGAACCAGCCAATCAGGGGCAGGTTGTCGTGCCAGGCGATTGGCTGGCGACAGTTCGGACATTGCGAGCGTGGCGTGCACAGGTTGTAGCGCGCGACCTCTTCCTCAGGAAGCGCCAGCGCATCGCGTGCTTCTTGGCGCCATTGCTGCATCAGCATTACCGGCAAGCGTACGATGACGACATTGAGAAAACTGCCCAGCAAGGTACCGAGGACGAACGCCATTGCGGCCAGCCACGGTAAAGAGATATCGGCGAGCAACGTGCCACTCCTGAAACGAACGCACCCGGCGAAATGCCGGGGCGGATAAATTGGGAAACGCGGTAGCGTCCTAGATGGCCGAACCCATCTCGAAGATCGGCAGGTACATCGACACCACGAGGCCGCCGACCAGAACGCCCAGCACCACGATGATGAAGGGTTCGAGCAACGATGTCAGGGCGTCGACCTTGGTGTCGACGTCTTCCTCATAGAAATCCGCCACCTTGTTGAGCATCGCGTCCAGCGCGCCGGACTCTTCGCCGACCCCGATCATCTGCACGGCCAGATTGGGAAAGCGCCCTGTAGCGCGCATGGCGAAGTTGAGTTGCTGGCCACTGGCGACGTGTTCACGTACTTCGTCGATGGCACGCTGGTAGATGCGATTACCGGTCGAGCCTGCCGCAGTATGCAGTGATTCGACCAAGGGCACCCCAGCGCTGAAGGTCGTCGCCAGGGTCCGCGAGAAGCGTGCCACCGACGACTTGTCGAGGATATCGCCGATCACCGGAAGGCGCAGCATCAGCCCATCGACGCGATAGGCGAAGCGCGGCGAACGCCGTATACCGAGACGTACCAGCACGCCGGCCGCGATGAAGGCGCCAAGCAGGTGCGGCCAATAGGCTTGTACCCACTCCGAGAGATGGATGGTCAATTGCGTGAAGGCGGGCAGATCGGCGCCGAAACCGCGAAACAGGCTCTCGAATTGTGGTACGACCTTGATCAGCAGCAGGGCGGTCACCCCCATGCCCACGAGTACGACGGCGGCAGGATAATAAAGCGCCTTGCGCACGCGGGAGCGCAGCGAGTCGATCTTTTCTTTATAGCTGGCGACACGCTCTAGCATTCGATCCAGCGAGCCGGATTGTTCGCCAGCTTCGACCATGTTGACGAACATGCGATCGAAATGTTGCGGATGCTGTGAGAGTGCTTCGGAAAAGCTGGCGCCGGCCGAGACCTCGTTCATCAACGTCTCGATGAGATGATGCATGGCGGGGCGCTTAAGGCTTTCAGAGACGACACTGAACGCCTGCAGTAAGGGAATGCCAGCACGAATCATGGTTGCCATCTGGCGCGCGAACAGGGTGATGTCCTGCGGACGTATGCGACCCAGCCCGAAAGGGCTACGCACGCGCTGAATCCGCTTGACGAGGATGTTCTGACGCCCGAGCTCCTGGCGCACGCCCATTTCATCCGCGGCAACCAGTTCACCTTGGATGGTTTCACCGCGGGAGTTCTTGCCCTTCCACCGCCAGCGGTGCAGGACGACGCGCCGAGGCGCCTTGCTGCGTGTTGCTACCGCCATGTCGTTGTCCTCATGTCACTTGACCGGATCGCTCATTCCAGCACCACGCGATTGATTTCCTCGAGGCTGGTAATGCCCGCGAGTACTTTGCTAAGACCGCTGCGCCGCAGATCGGGGTGGCCTTCTTGACGGGCCAGTTCGCCGAGTTCCAATGAATTGCCGTCGGCCATGATCAGTTTGCTCATGGCTTCGCTGACGGGGAGTACTTCATAGAGACCGACGCGCCCTTTGTAGCCGTGGGTGCATTGCGTACAGCCCGTGGCGCGATAGCAGGTCGCGGTCTCGATTTCCTGTGTCGTGAAGCCTGCCTCGAAGAAGAGCTCGCGAGGCAGCTCGACGGGTGTCTTGCAGTTCGGACAGAGTTGGCGCACCAGCCGCTGGGCGACGATCAATGTCACCGAGCTTGCAATATTGTACGCCGCCACACCCATGTTACGCAGGCGTGTCAGGGTCTCTGCCGCCGAATTCGTGTGCAACGTCGACAGGACCAAATGGCCGGTCTGCGCAGCCTTGACGGAGATCTCCGCAGTTTCCAGGTCGCGGACCTCACCGACCATCACCACATCGGGGTCCTGGCGCAGGAAGGCGCGCAGCGCGCTGGCGAAATCCAGCCCAATCTTGGGCAGCACATTGACCTGATTGATGCCATCGAGCTTGAGCTCGACGGGGTCCTCGGCGGTGGCGATGTTACGCGCATCGGTATTGAGGATGTTGAGTCCGGTATACAGGGTCACGGTCTTGCCGCTGCCGGTGGGGCCGGTGGCGAGTATCATCCCCTGCGGCTGCGCGAGCGCATGTTCGAACAGCGCTTGTTGCGATTCGCTGAAGCCCAGTGCATCGATACCCAGACGCGTAGCGCCGGCATCCAGCAAGCGCAGCACGATTTTCTCGCCGTGCACCGTGGGCAGCGTGCTGACGCGGAAGTCGATGGTGCGCGAGGCCGAAACGCGCAACTTGATGGCGCCATCCTGCGGCAAGCGACGCTCGGAGATATCCAGCCGCGACATGACCTTGAGGCGTGCCGAAAGGCGAGCGCGCAGATTGAAGGGCGGGCGCGCAACCTCGACCAGGATGCCATCGATGCGGAAACGGATGCGGAAAGTCGACTCATAGGGCTCGAAGTGGATATCCGAAGCGCCACGCCGCGCGGCATCGAGCATCATCTTGTGCACGAAGCGCACCACCGGCGCATCGTCATCGTCGGTGTCCAGCCCCTCGTTGAGAGGCGCGACATCGTCGAGATCGAGCGTCTCGAGCGCCTCGCTGGCATCGTCGAGGGCTTCGAGCATGCCATGCGTCTCGCGCTGAACGAGATAACGTTCGATGGCCGGCTGCAGTTGATCGGTGGCTACCAAAACGCCTTCTGCGGTAAGCCCGGTGGTGAACTGCAGCTCATCGAGGTGTGCAAGCGTCGAGGGATAGGGGATTGCCACGCTAATGTGACGTTCGCCACGCGCCAGCGGCAGTACCCCGAGGCGGCGAATCAGTGTGTCGGACAGCCCCTCGCCGATGGGTAGGCGCTCGGTACTGATGGCCTCCAGGTCGACGAACGGCAGGCCATATTCCCACGCCGCACTCTGGGTGGCTTCTCGTGCGGGAACCCAGCGCTGCTCGATGACGTATTCGAGCACCGACTGATGCGTGTCGTGCACGGCCTCCAAGGCATGCTGCGCCTTGGATTCCTCGATCAGGCCTTCCGCGACCAGGCGTGCGGCGAGCCCTTTCAAAAGCGGCGTGCCGGGAGTGGTAGGAGACGACGATGAAGACGAATGCATAAGCGTTTCGACACCAAAAGGAGTGACCAGGTGGGGTGGCCGATACCCCGTGACTTCTCGCATCCTACCCCATGCATGACCGTCATGGTGACCCTTGGCATGAGATAACTCGTCAATTAGCGTATTAGTATATGATCGGCCGAAATCAGGTAAACTTTAACCTCGATCATCTTGCCAGTACGAGAAGTGTAATTTAACGTAACATCCTAGGTGGCTGCCTCACAGAAAACCGGCATGGTGTCGGCGCCTCGCTGGAGCGCGCGCAACGCGTTATCATCCGCCCGCGCCGGGCTCGCCAAAAAGCGAATAGCAGGGTATTCAACAAGGGATCACAGGAGAGTCTAATGGAACGTCAGCAACGCGGTTTCACGCTAATCGAACTGATGATCGTCGTCGCGATCATCGGTATCCTCGCTGCCATCGCCATACCGCAGTACCAGAACTACGTCGCACGCTCGCAATTCGCCGAAGCGCACTCACTGCTGGGCGGCGCCAAGATTTCCATTCAGGAACGTGTCGATCAAGGGCAGCCTGTTGATTTGAGTAATGATCTTGGCATTCAGATGCAAGGTGAGTATGGGGCTATCGATACAGATGGTGGGTGGAGTGGCGAAGAGGGCACTAATGCGACCGTGACTTATCAGTTTGGTTCTGGTGATGATGCAACCGCGAACGCTAACATTGATGGGCAGGATGTAACGTATACGTATGATCCTGCTGAAGGCACGTGGGAATGTACCACCGGTATTCCTCAAGAATACGTCAGCAGCTGTGATCCTGAGGACTAACTAAGTAGCATTTACTCAGTACGGTCGAAAGGCCGGCATTCGCCGGCCTTTTTAGATTCTCTCCTAGGCTCTTCGTTCTTTTCCCTTCCTTCTTCCCTCTTAACCCTTCCAGCCTCCCGCTTCAGTACAACGCCTTCCCTTCGTCGACGACTTCCTTCAGCACTTCCAGGAACAGCCGGTCGGCTTCCGAGTGCTCGCTGGGGTCTTCGGGAATATGCACGCTGGTATTGTCTGAGATTTCGTTGGCGATGGTGGCCCACATCTGGCGGCTATCGCCATCGTCGGTGTAATGGGCTCGGGCGATGGTGAGCGATTGCTCTAGAATCGCCGGATCTTGCAACAGTTTCTTGATGAATTCACGCAGCTCGTTGATGATCCGGACTTTCTGCATTTCGGACGCGGAACTCATGGGGCTCTCTCCGTGTGGTTCATGCGGGATCGCGTGCCGTGCGGTCACGGCGTCGCGAATCGACTCGCAGTACGATGTCGCGGACGATAGCACATCGTCGCGATGGACGGCAGTGGGCCGCCACGGTGAATGCAGGAGTGCTGGGCGAGTGGAGGTCGGGCGAGTGGAGAAAGTCCTGCGCGCCCTTTATAGTAGCGCCCGATTATAGTGACGCGCCGTTTATCGTGCCTCCGTGGGTCATGGGACGTCGGCGACGCAGGGGTCGAGGAGGTAGACAGGTGGAGGTGATTCAACCACGCATCAAGCGGAGCCTGGTGGTATCTGCGCCGGTGGTCAGGATTCTGGCGGTATTGCTTGGCGTGCTGGCGATCTTGATGGTCGTGCCGCTAGGTATATTGACTCTGGAGGGCGACCCTGACCGTGTTGCTTTTGCGCTGTCGATTGCGATCGTGGCTGGTACTGCGTGCCTCATGTGGGGCGTTACGCACGGGGTCGAGATTCTGCTGCGGCCGCGCCAGATGTTCATTCTCACCACTTTGAGCTGGGTGCTGGTGAGTGCTGGGGCGAGTTTGCCGTTGATTCTGGGGGCGCCGCAGTTGTCCTTTACCGATGCCGTCTTCGAGTCCGTGTCGGCGATTACGACCACTGGTTCGACGGTGCTGGTGGGCATCGACGGTTTATCCGACGGCCTTAAATTATGGCGTGGCTTGATGCAGTGGCTGGGCGGTATCGGCATCATCGTCATGGCGATCGCTATCCTGCCGTTCCTCAAGGTCGGGGGCATGCGCCTTTTCCAGACCGAGTCGTCGGACTGGTCCGACAAGGTGCTCCCTCGTGCCGGTGGCATCGCCAAGGCGAGTGGCGCGATCTACCTGGGCGGGACCTTGCTGGCGATGCTGACGTACTACCTGGCGGGCATGACGCCGCTGGATGCCGTCGTGCATGCCATGAGCTCCATGGCCACCGGGGGCTTTGCCAACTCGGATGCATCCTTCGGAGTCTATCACGATCGCCCGCTGATCCTGTGGCTTGCCTCGTTCTTCATGCTGTGTGGTGCGCTACCGTTCGTGCTGTTCATTCGCGCGCTGCGTGATACGCCTCAGGTACTGTGGCAGGACCAGCAGGTACGTGGACTGTTGGGGCTGCTGTTCGTAGTGATACTGGGGTTGACGCTGTATCGCGTCGTCGGGGGCGTGGCGTTTTTCGAGGCGCTGACCCAGGTCGCGTTCAACGTGATCTCGGTGGTCACCACCACGGGCTACGCTTCCGACGACTATACCCAGTGGGGACCGCTGATCGTCGCCGCGTTCTTTTACCTGACCTTCGTCGGTGGGTGCAGCGGCTCGACCAGCGGCGGCATGAAGATCTTTCGCTTTCAGATCGGCGCCATCATGCTGTTCACGCAACTGCGCCACCTGGTGCATGCCCAGGGCGTGTTCGCGCAGCGCTATAACGGCAATCCGTTGAGTGACGAGGTCGTGCGCGGCGTCATTGCATTTTCGTTCTTCTTCTTTTTGACCATCGCGGGACTGGCGCTGGGGTTGGCGCTGCTGGGGCTGGATCTGGTCACGGCGCTGTCGGGGGCGGCCACCGCCGTCTCCAACGTCGGCCCCGGGCTGGGGCCGATCATCGGGCCGGCGGGGAACTTCGCGCCGTTGCCCGATGCGGCCAAGTGGTTGCTCAGCCTGGGCATGCTGATGGGGCGTCTGGAGATCCTGACCGTGCTGGTGCTGTTGACGCCCACCTTCTGGCGGAAGTGACGCCTCAGGCATCTTCCTCGACATGACCGGCGCGATTGAGGATGGGGTTGGCGTATTGGCGTAACCACCAGTACCTCAGGTGCTCGGGCACCGACGCCAGCCGCGTTTCGAAACGCTGGCGGTCGGCATCGGTGACCTCGCTGAGGTCGACCAGTTCCGGTGCCAGGCCGCTGGCTTCCAGCGCCAGCTGATGGCTGGGGAACATGTGGTAGTTCGCCAGTACCTGGCGGTCGATTTCCTGGGTCACGGCTTCCGGGGTCGCGAACTCGCTCCCCAAGGGCGTGCCGAAGGTCAGGCGAATACGCCCCTTGTGGCCCGTGATACCGGCGACAATGGACTGAATATCCTCGAATTCGACCTTGTCGTAACGGCCGTCCGTGTGACGGGCATACAGCTCGCGTGCCTTCTGGAGGTCGCAGGGGTCGTATTCGTAGCTGATGGACACCGGCACGAGGCGTAGCTCGGATACCGCGGCACCGATATCGGCCTCGCCGCCGTCCATGCGCTGGGCCATGCCGAGCATCTTGACGATGGCGGTATCGGCGCGATCGATGCCGTCCTTGGCGCGCCCTTCGCGCTCGGCGATCCAGATCGAGTGGTTATCGGCGGTGACCGAATGGCGGATATAGCGCGATAATGTCTGATATGCCTGCAGCATTGCCCGCTTGCCCTTGGCCGAGCGTGGCACGATGAAACTCTTGTTGAGGCGCATCAGGTCATTGACGAACGGCTTTTGCAGCAGGTTGTCGCCAATCGCGATGCGCACGGTATTGCGACCTTTCTGGTAGAGCGCGTAATTGACGAACGCTGGGTCCATGGCGATATCGCGATGATTGCCGATGAACAGATAGGCCTTGTCGGCGTCGAGGTGCTCGAGCCCCTCGATCTCGAAGGCATCCGTGGTGGTGGCGATCATGCGTGCCATGTAGCGGGCGATGCGCTGCTGAAAGGCTGTAACGCTCTCAATGTTGCGCATTTCGTGTTGTAGCCCCAGGCGCGCGATGAAACGCGCCACGGGCGGCGCGTAACGCGCCAGCCGGGGGAGACGGAAATGCGTGATCGCGTCGAGCAGTTCGTCGCAATGGGCAAGGCGGTCGAGTACCGTCGCCACCTCGTCGTCATGATAAGGGCGAATGGCGTCGAAATCGTGGGGAGCGGATTGAGTCGGTGCGTGCGTCATGATGTCGGCGCTGCCGGGTCGGCTTCACCGCCCAGCCAATCGATGAGTTGTTCGATGAATCCAGAGAGCACTTGGGCCATGAGGGCGAAGTCCGTTTCCAGGCGTAGCGTGGGGTCGTCATCGTCTTCTTGTTGAGCGGCTTCGTCGAGCAAGGCGTCGGCGAAGCGCAGCGATTTGAGCGTCAGATCGTCGTGCAGGACCAGCGATAGCTGATCCTCGACATCCAGACCCAGGCGGCTGGCCTGACGCCCACTGGCGAGCACACTCTGCACTTCTTCGCCGTCGAGGTCGATGCCTCGCGCGCGCCACACGCCATCGTCGCCGTTGGCGTCCTTGAGCTCGACCTGATCGCCCAGCTGCAGTCCTTCGGGACGCGAGGCGATATCCTCGAGCCAGGCGGTCATGCTGCGCGAGGGCAGTTGGCGCACGGCCAGCGGCGTGACTTTCAGCGAGCCCAGCGACTGGCGCAGTAGGTCGAGAGCGTCCTCGGCACGGGCGCGGCTGGCGCAATTGACGGCGATGAGGTCGCGCTGGGTGTCCCACCATATATCAATGCGTTGGCTGCGCGTGAAGGCGCGCGGCAGGAATTCCTCCACGACCTGTTCCTTGAGTGCCTGACGCTCGCGGCGTGGCAAAGGGCTACCTTCGGCGGCCTCGCGCTCGGCGGCGCGTTCTTCTACTTCCTCGCGTACCACCGAGGCTGGTAGCAGGCGCTCCTGGCGCAGCAATGACAGCAGGCGATGACCCTGGATCTCATGGACGAGCTGTTGGCCGCTTCGCCCCGCGGGGCGTTGCCAGCCGAGGCGCTTGCCTTCACTGGGCGACACCGGCCGAAAGGCGAAGGCCTCCAGGGCCGATTCGAGTTCCTCGAGTGCGATGGGCGTCGTGTCGTGCAGGCGATAGAGATGCAAGTGCTTGAACCACATGGGCCTATTCCGTCACAAAGGGGCTCATTATGGCGAAACGCCAAGGCGGGTGCCACTCCCCCAGTCGGATGCGCTTGTCAGCGGGACATGAGGAGACGTGTTTTTCTTGCGCTCGTGAGAAGAGAGCGATTGCATAGACCAAGCCTGCCGCATTGCCATGTGAAATGGTATGATAGCGTGATTCGGGCCCCCTTGAGGTGGGCCCGCCATCGAAGCTCAATGATTGCTGTGACGGCCATTGGCGTCGAGCGCTGAAGAGTGGTCTGCGGGACTTCGTGCTCCGTGAGGCCGCTGTTCGTTTCATTCAGTGCCATGACCGATGGTATGGCGCGGTGCAAAGGATTGAACGACCCATGGGTGAGATCGCCAGAGAAATTCTGCCAGTCAATATCGAGGACGAGCTTAAACAGTCGTATCTCGATTACGCCATGAGCGTGATCATCGGCCGTGCGTTGCCGGATGTACGAGATGGCCTTAAGCCCGTGCACCGGCGCGTATTGTTTGCCATGCACGAGCTCAGCAATGACTGGAACAAAGCCTACAAGAAATCGGCACGTGTCGTGGGTGACGTGATCGGTAAATATCACCCGCACGGGGATAGCGCGGTCTACGACACTATCGTGCGCATGGCGCAGACATTCTCGATGCGCTATGTGCTGGTCGATGGCCAGGGTAACTTCGGTTCCATCGACGGCGACAGCGCGGCGGCCATGCGTTATACCGAGGTGCGCATGGCGCGCCTTGCTCATGAGCTCCTTGCCGACCTGGAAAAAGATACCGTCGACTGGGTCGATAACTATGATGGCACCGAACGCATTCCCGAGGTGCTGCCGACCAAGGTTCCTAACCTGCTGGTCAACGGGGCCTCGGGCATCGCCGTGGGCATGGCGACCAACATCCCGCCACACAATATGCGCGAGGTGATCGATGGTTGCCTGGCGCTGATCGACGATTACACGCTCAGCATCGACGATCTCATGGCGTATATTCCAGCTCCCGATTTCCCCACCGGCGGGATCATCAACGGGCGCGCGGGGATTCTCGATGCCTACCGTACTGGGCGTGGGCGTATCTATGTGCGGGCTTGTCATACCATCGAGCACAACGACAAGACCGGGCGCGATCACATCATCGTCACCGAACTGCCGTATCAGGTGAACAAGGCGCGTTTGATCGAGAAGATCGCCGAGCTGGTCAAGGACAAGCGTATCGACGGCATCGCCGAGCTGCGCGACGAGTCCGACAAGGAAGGCCTGCGCGTGGTGATCGAGGTCAAGCGCGGCGAGTCCGGCGAAGTGGTCGTCAACAACCTGTTCGCGCATACCCAGTTGCAGACCGTATTCGGCATCAACATGGTGGCGCTGGATAACGGCCAGCCGAAGATCCTCAACCTCAAAGAGATTCTCGAAGCATTCATTCGGCACCGTCGCGAGGTGGTGACGCGGCGCACACTGTTCGAGCTTAAGAAGGCGCGCGACCGTGGTCATATCCTCGAAGGCTTGGCCGTGGCGATCTCCAACATCGACGATGTGATCGAGCTCATCAAGGCGTCGCCTTCGGCGACCGAGGCCAAGGAAAAACTGGTCGCGCGTGCCTGGCAACCGGGGCAGGTGACCGGCATGCTAGAGCGCGCCGGGGCAACATCCTGCAAGCCGGAAGATCTCGACGAAAGCTATGGGCTCGCCGACAACGAGCGTGAATATCGATTGTCGCCGGCCCAGGCGCAGGCCATTCTGGAATTGCGCCTGCATCGCCTGACCGGGCTCGAAACCGAGAAGCTGCTCGACGAGTATCTATCGATCCTCAAGCGTATCGCCGAGCTCAACGAGATTCTCGCCTCGCCGGAGCGCCTGCTAGAGGTCATTCGCGAGGAGCTTGGGGCGATTCGTGATCAGTACGGCGATGACCGTAAGACCGAGATTCAGGCCAGCCATCTGGACCTGACCATCGAGGATCTGATCAACGAAGAAGACATGGTGGTCACCATTTCGCGCAGCGGCTATGCCAAGACGCAGCCGCTTTCCGACTACCAGGCCCAGCGGCGTGGCGGACGTGGCAAGTCGGCGACCACCATGAAAGACGAGGACATCATCGAGCACCTGTTGGTGGCCTCGACGCATGACACCATGCTGCTGTTCTCCAATCGCGGTAAGGTCTACTGGCTCAAAGTCTACGAGATGCCCAACGCCAGCCGTGGTTCGCGCGGCAAGCCGCTGGTCAACATGTTGCCACTGGATGATGGTGAGTCGATCAACGCCATCCTGCCGGTACGCGAATACCGCGACGACTGCTACATCTTCTTTGCTACCGCCAAGGGAACCGTCAAGCGGACCTCGCTGGAGCAATTCTCGCGGCCGCGCAGCGTGGGCCTGATCGCCATCGACCTCGAAGAGGACGATCGTCTGGTCGGTGCCGCGATCACTTCCGGCAACGACCACGCCATGCTGTTCTCGTCCAGCGGCAAGGCGATTCGATTTGAAGAGCGCTACGAAGAAACTGTTAGCGAGGATGGCAACAAAAAGACTAAGGGCATCCGCCCGATGGGCCGTACCGCACGCGGCGTTCGCGGCATGCGCCTGAAGGACGGCGCCGAGGTGATCAGCTTGATCATTCCGCAGTCGTTGACCATCGATGCCGAGGCTGACGACACCGATAACGTCGCTGAAGAAGCGTCGGTTCAGACGATCAGTGAAGATCAGGTCTATATCCTAACCGCCTCTGAGAATGGCTATGGCAAGCGCACACGTCTCGATGAGTTTCCGCTGCGTGGACGTGGTGGCCAAGGGGTTATCGCCATGCAGACCTCGCGGCGCAACGGTGCCTTGGTGGCAGCGATTCAGGTCCGCGACAGCGATGAGATGATGCTGATTACTGACAAGGGCACGTTGGTGCGCACGCGGGTCGAGGAAATCTCGGTAAGTTCGCGCAATACCCAAGGAGTCACCCTGATTCGCACCGGCGAAGGCGAGCATTTGGTCGCCACGGTGCGGGTCGATGAGCCGGTCGAGGAACCAGCCTCCAATGAAGAAGAGGTGGTGGTCGACGAGGTGACGCCCGCGCCGGATGACGACGAGGCGCCACAAGGCGATTGAGTCTCAATGCGGCCGCTCCTTCGGGAGTGGTCGCTTTACGTTTGGAAACACGCTGATGACACGCAAGTTCAACTTCTGTGCCGGCCCAGCGGCACTTCCCGACCCCGTGCTCGAGCGCGCCCGCGACGAGTTGCTCGACTATCAGGGCCATGGTTTGTCGGTCATGGAAATGAGTCACCGCAGCGATGCCTTTGCGGAGATCGCTGTGCGTGCCGAGCGCGACCTGCGCGAGCTGCTGGCCATACCCGACAATTATCGCGTCCTCTTCATGCAGGGCGGCGCCTCCAGCCAGTTCGCGATGGTGCCTTATAACCTGCTGGGCAAGGGCGGTACGCCGAACTATCTGTACACCGGTATCTGGGGCAAGAAGGCGATTGCCGAGGCGCGTCATCTTGCGGGCGCGCACGTGGCGGCTTCTAGCGAAGCCAATGGGTTGACGGCGGTGCCACGGCCCGAGGACATCGTCTTGTCGTCGGATGCTGCCTATCTACATTACACGGCCAATGAAACCATCGGCGGCCTGGCATTCGATTATATTCCCGAGGTTGGCGACGTGCCGCTAGTGTGCGATATGTCCTCGTCGATTCTCTCGGGCCCGCTGGATGTGTCCCGCTTCGGCGTTATCTATGCCGGGGCACAGAAGAATATCGGCCCGGCGGGGCTGACCTTGGTCATCGTGCGTGACGACCTGCTCGAGCGTGCCTTGCCGAACACGCCGACCATGTTCAACTACCGGGTCATGGCCGAGAATGACTCGATGTTCAATACGCCGCCGACATATGCCTGGTATCTGGCGGGGCTGGTCTTCGACTGGTTACGCCACGATATGGGTGGGCTAGAGGCGATGGACCGGCTCAACGCGCGCAAGTCCGAAAAGCTGTACGCGGCCATCGATACCAGCGACTTCTATTCCAGCCCCATCGCCATACCCAATCGTTCGCGCATGAACGTACCGTTCGTGCTGGCCGACGAGACGCTCAACGGTGCGTTCTTGAATGATGCCGAGGCGGCAGGGCTTTTGAATCTCAAGGGCCACCGCAGCGTGGGCGGCATGCGTGCCAGCCTGTACAACGCCGTGCCGGAAGCGGCAGTGGACGCGCTGGTCGATTTCATGCGGGAGTTCGAACGACGCCATGGCTAATCACGACATGTCCGATAACAATGCCCCTATCACGTCGGCCGATCTGCCGGCACTGCGCGAGCGAATCGATACGCTGGATAGCGAGATCCTCAAGCTGATCAGCGAACGCGCGCATTGCGCACAGCAAGTAGCGCAGGTGAAAAACGACAGCGATCCGCAGGCGACATTCTACCGCCCCGAGCGCGAGGCTCAGGTGCTGCGCCGCATCATGGCGCTCAACAAGGGTCCCCTCGATGACGAGGAAATGGCCCGTTTGTTCCGCGAGATCATGTCGGCGTGCCTGGCGCTGGAACGGCCGGTCAAGGTGGCCTATCTCGGCCCCGAGGGCACGTTCACACAGCAGGCGGCGCTCAAGCATTTCGGCGACAGCGCGGTGAGCTTGCCGATGGCGGCCATCGATGAGGTCTTTCGCGAGGTGGAAGCGGGGGCCGCGCATTTTGGCGTGGTGCCGGTGGAAAATTCCACCGAGGGCATCGTCAATAGCACCTTGGATACCTTCATGGATGCCAGTCTGCGCATCTGTGGCGAGGTAGTACTGCGCATTCACCATCATCTACTGGTATCCAGCAATACGCGCCGCGACAAGATCTCGCGCATTTATTCGCATCCCCAGTCCCTGGCGCAGTGCCGCAAGTGGCTGGACGCTCATTATCCCAATGCCGAGCGGGTGCCGGTGTCGTCCAATGCCGAGGCGGCGCGCCTGATCAAGAGCGAATGGCACAGTGGCGCTATTGCCGGCGACATGGCCGCGAAGCGTTATGAGCTCGAGAAGGTCGCCGAGAAGATCGAGGATCGTCCCGATAACTCAACACGCTTTTTGATCATCGGGCATCAGGACACGCCGATCTCCGAGGATGACAAGACATCCATTGTCGTCGCCATGCGCAACCAGCCCGGGGCGCTGCATGACCTGCTCGAGCCATTCCACCGCCACAAGATCGATCTGACGCGCGTCGAGACGCGGCCGTCACGCACTGGGGTCTGGAACTACGTGTTCTTCATCGACTTCAAGGGGCATCGCGACGATCCGCAGGTCGCGGCGGTGCTGGAAGAGATTACGTTGCGTGCTGCTGAGCTCAAGGTGTTGGGGTCCTACCCTGTGGGTGTCTTGTAGATGTCGGAGCAGTCCTGTGCGCCGGCTGAGCGCGGTATCCTCATCATTGGGTTGGGGCTGATTGGTGGTTCGCTGGCGGCGGCCTTGAAGGAAGCGGGTTTTGCAGGGCGTATCCTGGCCTGTGATCGTGACGCCGATGAAGTGACGAGCGGCATCGATATGGGGCTGGTCGACGCTGGCAGCACCGAGCTGGCACCCTGGGTAGCCGAAAGCAGCTTGATTGTGCTGGCGGTGCCGGTGTTGGCGATAGAGGCCGTGCTGCGCGAATTAGCGCCGCATCTTGGCGATCAGGTGATCACCGATGTCGGCAGTACCAAAGGTGCCATCGAGGCGTCGGTCGAGCGGGTCTTCGGTGATATTCCGCCGCGCTTCGTGCCGGGGCATCCGATCGCCGGGTCCGAAAAAAGCGGCGTGGCGGCGTCCAATCCCGCGCTTTATCGTCGCCACAAGGTGATACTGACCCCGCGCGCTGACACCGATCCCGACGCTCTGGCCCGCGTACGAGTGCTATGGGCCGCGTGTGGGGCGGAGCTACTGGAAATGGACGTGGCGCGCCACGACCAAGTCTTGGCGCGCACTAGCCATCTCCCGCATTTGTTGGCGTTTTCGTTAGTCGACACCCTGGCGCGTCAGGACGAGCGCCTAGAGATCTTTCGCTATGCGGCGGGGGGCTTTCGCGACTTTACGCGCATCGCCGGTAGTGATCCGGTCATGTGGCGCGATATCTTCAGTGCCAACCGCGAGGCGGTGCTTGGCGCACTCGATGAGTTCGAGGCGGGCGTCGCCCGTTTGCGCCGTGCCGTGACCGACAATGATGGCGATGCCATGCTGGCGATCTTCGATCGTGCCAGTCATGCGCGGCAGTATTTCGATACGCTTTTGAACCAGACGAGTTATCAAGCGATGGAACAACGCAATATCCGTTACCGCGTGACTCCCGGTGGCAATGTGCGCGGTCGGATCCGCGTGCCGGGGGACAAATCGATCTCTCACCGCTCGATCATGCTCGGGGCGCTTGCCGAGGGCGTGACCAAAGTGCATGGCTTCCTCGAGGGCGAGGATAGTCTGGCGACGCTGCAGGCGTTTCGTGAAATGGGGGTGGCCATCGAAGGCCCACACCAGGGGCGCGTGACGATTCATGGCGTCGGCTTGCATGGCCTGACGGCGCCGGCCGGCCCTCTTTATGTGGGCAATTCGGGCACCGCCATGCGCCTGTTCGCGGGCTTGCTGGCGGGGCAGGCCTTCGATACCGAATTGACCGGCGATGTGTCGCTCAACAAGCGGCCGATGGGCCGAGTGGCCGATCCGCTGCGCGAGATGGGGGCGGTGATCGAAACGGCTGAAGGCGGCCGGCCGCCGCTGACGATTCGTGGTGGCCAGGCACTCCGCGGCATTCGTTATGACATGCCGATGGCCAGCGCCCAGGTGAAATCCTGTCTCTTGCTGGCGGGGCTCTATGCCGAGGGTGAGACGCGGGTGCGCGAGCCGGCACCGACCCGCGATCATACCGAGCGTATGCTCAACGGTTTCGGTTATGCGGTGCAACGCGACGCTGACGAAGCTTGGCTACAGGGCGGCGGCCGCTTGACGGCGTCGCCTATCGACGTGCCGTCGGATATCTCGTCGGCGGCGTTCTATCTGGTTGCGGCGGCCATTACGCCGGGTTCGGATCTGCTCCTGGAGCATGTGGGGACCAACCCGACACGTATCGGGGTCATCAATATCCTCAAGGCCATGGGTGCCGACCTCGAACTGCTCAATCCCCGGGAAGTCGGGGGCGAGCCGGTGGCCGACATTCGTGTTCGCCATGCGCCGCTCAAGGGCATCGATATCCCCGTGGATCAGGTGCCGCTGGCCATCGATGAGTTTCCCGTGCTGTTCATTGCTGCGGCCAATGCCGAAGGCGTGACCCGTTTGCGAGGCGCGGAGGAGTTGCGCGTCAAGGAATCCGACCGTATTCAGGCGATGGCCGATGGTTTGGCGATTCTTGGCGTTGAGAATACCGTCCATTCCGATGGCATCGACATCGTCGGTCGCGCCGACGCCAGCGATACGCATGTGGCGCATTATAGCGGCGGGCATGTCGATAGCCTGGGCGATCATCGCATCGCCATGGCCTTCGCCATCGCTGCCCTGCGTGCTGAGGGCGAGATCGTGATCGATGACTGCGCTAATGTCGCCACGTCGTTCCCGGGATTCGTTGATCTGGCGCGTCGCGTGGGGCTGTCACTCGAAGAGCAGGAGGCGTCATGAGCTTGTCGCACAGCGACGTGCCGGTATTGACCGTTGACGGGCCAGGCGGCGCAGGTAAGGGGACGGTCAGTCGCTTGATCGCCGAGCGTCTAGGCTGGCACTTGCTGGACTCCGGCGCCCTGTATCGTCTTACGGCGCTGGCGGCACTCAAGCATGGCTTGGCACTGGACGATGAAGCTGCGTTGGCGGCTTGTGCCGAAACTTTGGATGTCCGCTTCGTGGCGTGCGATGGCGAAACGCGTATCGAGCTGGAAGGTTGTGACGTGAGTGGCGATATTCGCACCGAAAAGGTCGGCGACGTTGCCTCGCAGGTGGCATCGTTACCTCGGGTGCGCGATGCGCTGCTGACACGGCAACGCGACTTTCGCGACAAGCCAGGGCTAGTGGCGGATGGACGGGATATGGGCACAGTGGTATTCCCCCATGCGCCCCTGAAAGTCTACCTGACGGCCTCAGCGGAAGAGCGGGCGCGGCGACGCCATGAACAGTTGCTGAACGCCGGTCGGGATGCTAATCTAACGAGTCTTCTAGAGGAAATTAAGGCTCGTGACGCGCGCGACATGCAGCGTGCAGTGGCGCCACTCAAACCGGCAGACGATGCCGTTTTGTTGGATAGTACGAGTCTTGCGATACCGGACGTGGTGGAGTGTATCGAAAGGCTGCTCAGAGCACGTGGGCTCGGCCTCCCGAACTGAGCAGCTGGGGTGAAACGGGCACCCATCCGGAGACCCTGGTCAAACGTCATGACGTGCGCGGGCGACAACCGAGAGCCTTCGCAGGTCGAACCAGCGCCAACGTTCCCAGGGATATGTAGGAAAGGCCCGCGCTTGCTGGTGGTGCGGAGAATGAGCGGCCTGGCCGCTATTAACGTTGATCACGTAGGAACAACATGAGCGAAAGCTTTGCTGAACTGTTCGAACAGTCCCTCCAGGACATCAATATGGAACCCGGTGCCATCGTCATGGCAACCGTGGTCGATATCGAAGGTGACTGGATTACCGTCAACGCGGGTCTGAAGTCCGAGGGGCAAATCCCCGTGGCGCAGTTCCGTGATGACAATGGCGAATTGACCATCTCCGTAGGCGATGAAGTCAAGGTTGCCCTTGAAGCCGTCGAAGACGGTTTCGGCGAGACGCGCTTGTCTCGCGAAAAGGCCAAGCGTGCCGAGGCCTGGAAAGAGCTGGAAGCGGCCTTCGAGAAGGACGAAATCGTCAAGGGCGTGATCAACGGCAAGGTCAAGGGTGGCTTCACGGTCGACGTTTCCTCTATCCGCGCTTTCCTGCCCGGTTCTCTCGTCGACGTCCGTCCGGTTCGCGATACTGCTCACCTCGAGCACAAAGAGCTGGACTTCAAGGTCATCAAGCTCGATCCCAAGCGTAATAACGTCGTGGTCTCTCGCCGTGCCGTTCTCGAAGCCGAGAACAGCGCCGAGCGTGAAGCGCTACTGTCTACGCTTCAGGAAGGTCAGCAGATCGACGGTATCGTCAAGAACCTCACCGACTACGGTGCGTTCGTCGATCTGGGCGGCGTCGATGGCCTGCTGCACATCACTGATATGGCGTGGAAGCGCATCAAGCATCCCAGCGAGATCGTGGCTGTTGGCGATGAGGTCAACGTCAAGGTGCTCAAGTTCGATCGTGAGCGCAACCGTGTGTCTCTCGGCTTGAAGCAGCTGGGCGAAGATCCGTGGGTCAATATCAAGGATCGTTATCCGGAAAACACCCGCGTAAATGCCCGCGTCACCAACCTGACCGACTACGGTTGCTTTGCCGAGCTCGAGGAAGGTGTCGAAGGCTTGGTCCACGTCTCTGAAATGGACTGGACCAACAAGAACATCCATCCCTCGAAAGTCGTCCAGGTCGGCGATGACGTGGAAGTCATGGTGCTGGATATCGACGAAGAACGTCGTCGTATCTCCTTGGGTATCAAGCAGTGCACCACTAACCCGTGGGAAGACTTCAGCGCGCGCTATAACAAGGGCGATCGCGTCTCGGGCACCATCAAGTCGATCACCGATTTCGGTATCTTCATCGGCTTGGAAGGTGGCATCGACGGTCTGGTCCACTTGTCCGATATTTCTTGGAGCGAAACCGGCGAAGAAGCCGTGCGCAAGTTCAAGAAGGGCGACGAAGCCGAAGCGGTCATCCTGTCGATCGATCCGGAACGTGAGCGTATCTCGCTTGGCATCAAGCAGCTCGAAACCGATCCGGTCTCCGAGTACTTGGCCGTCAACGATAAGGGTGCCATCGTCACCGGTCGCGTCGTCGAAGTCGATGCCAAGGAAGCGCATGTCGAGTTGGCGACTGATGTCGTGGCTGTACTCAAGGCCTCCGAGATCAGCCCCGATCGCGTCGAAGATGCTCGCAACGTGCTCAACGAAGGCGATAGCGTCGAAGCCAAGATCGTCGGTGTCGATCGCAAAAATCGTGCGATCAACCTGTCTGTGAAGGCGAAGGATCAGGTCGATACACGCCGTGCGATGGGCAAACTGCGCGATCAGGAAGCTGAGCCGGAGTCAACAGGCCCGACCACCATCGGTGATTTGATCAAGCAGCAGATGGGCGGCGAATAAGTCATATCACCGTCGCGTTTTCGACGCGGCGGTGAGCGCTTTATTGAGCCGTACAAAAACCGCGCCTCCAGGAGGCGCGGTTTTTTTGTGTCCGTCAGATGGCACATTCTTAGGGGTGAATGGTTTCTCTCTTAGTCATCGCGTTGTGTGCCGGCTTTTTCCAATGTCGTCAAGACACCGCGCAGGATGGAAAGCTCCTTGCGAGTGGGTTGAGCACGAGAGAAAAGTGCGCGTAGGTGATCTTCAGTACGCGCATGAGGCTGAGTCAGAAAACCTGAGGACGACAGGGCTTGGTGCAGGTGCGTCTCGAAGTGAGCCATTTGTTCGCGTGTCGGCAAGGCGGGCTGCTTGGACTTGGGCTGAGCGGCGCTCGGTGTTTGATGGCGCCATGCACGGCGTACTTCGTAGGCGAGTATCTGCACGGCTTGTGCCAGGTTGAGGACGCTGTAATCGGGGTTGGCGGGAATGCTGACCTGATGCGTGCAGTGTCGAATTTCATCGTTAGTCAGGCCGAAGCGCTCGCGGCCGAACACGAGTGCCACGGGGGCTTCATGCGCATGCTCGACCATTTGCACGGCCATGGGCTCGGGATCGTCGAAGTGGGGCAGGGGGAGGCTGCGCAGACGGGCGCTCGCGCCGACGACTTGAACGCAATCTCCGACGGCCTGCGAAATGTGCTCGACGACACGCGCGTTGTCGAGCACATCGGTGGCGCCAGCGGCCAGCCGTGTGGCTTCCTCGTCGGGAAAGCAACGGGGGTTGACCAACACCAGGTCGCTCAGGCCCATGGTTTTCATGGCGCGTGCGGCCTGGCCGATGTTGCCGGGGTGGAAGGTTTGAACGAGTACGATACGAATATTGGAGAGCATAAAGCGTCGCGATACAGTCGAAGGCAGGGCGATAGTGTACTTGGGCTACGGGCTACGGGCTACGGGCTACGGGCTACGGGCTACGGGCTACGGGCTACGGGCTACGATTGGCCTATGTCCGGACATGAAAAACCCCCACCGGTTGCCCGGCAGGGGTTCGAGTCACGGGACAGCGCCCCGGGAGTCGGTAGGCGGTGATTACATCATGCCGCCCATGCCTCCCATGCCGCCCATGTCTGATGCGCCGCCGCCGGCTTCTTTCTCGTCCGGATCGTCGGCGATCATGGCTTCGGTGGTGATCATCAAGCCAGCCACGGAGCCAGCGGATTGCATTGCGCTACGCGTGACCTTGGCGGGGTCGAGAACGCCCATTTCGAACAGGTCGCCATACTCACCAGTTTGTGCGTTGTAACCGTAGTTACCTTCACCGGCCTTGACCTGATTGACGATGATGGACGCTTCCTGACCCGCGTTAGTCACGATCTGACGCAGCGGCGATTCCATGGCACGCAAGGCAATGGCAATGCCGTGAGTCTGATCTTCGTTCTCACCCTTGAGGTTGGCGAGATTGCCAAGGATGCGTACCAGTGCGGTACCACCACCAGGCACGACGCCTTCTTCAACGGCC
Organism: Chromohalobacter canadensis; assembly: GCF_029544075.1. Lineage (GTDB taxonomy): Bacteria > Pseudomonadota > Gammaproteobacteria > Pseudomonadales > Halomonadaceae > Chromohalobacter > Chromohalobacter canadensis_A. The sequence continues at coordinate 101,382 of NZ_JAJQJH010000007.1, forward strand.
GCACGTGTGGAGTGCAGCGCATCTTCGACGCGGGCCTTCTTCTCCTTCATTTCGAACTCGGTCGCGGCGCCCACACGGATGACGGCGACACCGCCGGCCAGCTTGGCGACACGTTCCTGAAGTTTTTCACGGTCGTAGTCGGAGCTGGTGTCTTCGATCTGAGCGCGGATCTGGCTGACACGCGCTTCGATGTCAGACTCGACACCGGAACCATCGATGATGGTGGTGTTTTCCTTGGACATGGTGACGCGCTTGGCGCTACCCAAGTGATCCAGGTTGGCTTGCTCGAGCGTCAGACCGACTTCCTCGGAAATCACGGTGCCGCCGGTAAGGATGGCGATGTCCTGCAGCATGGCCTTGCGACGGTCGCCGAAACCGGGTGCCTTGGTCGCCGCAACCTTGACGATGCCGCGCATGGTGTTGACCACCAGTGTCGCCAGCGCTTCGCCTTCGATATCTTCGGCGATGATGCCCAGCGGCTTGCCAGATTTAGCGACAGCTTCCAGCACCGGCAGCAATTCACGGATGTTGGAAATCTTCTTGTCGACCATCAGCAGGTACGGATCTTCCAGTTCCACCATCATGGTGTCCTGGTTGGTCACGAAGTAGGGCGATAGGTAACCACGATCGAATTGCATACCCTCGACGACTTCCAGCTCATCTTCGAAGCCACGGCCTTCGTCGACGGTGATGACGCCTTCCTTGCCAACTTTCTGCATGGCGTCGGCGATGATCTCACCGATACGCTTGTCGCCATTCGCGGAAATGGTACCGACCTGTGCGATAGCCTTGGCATCGGTGCACGGCACGGAAAGCGACTGGATTTCCTTGACGGCAGCCTCGACGGCTTGGTCGATACCGCGCTTGAGATCCATCGGGTTCATGCCCGCCGTCACGCCTTTCATGCCTTCAGTGACGATGGATTGGGCGAGAACGGTCGCAGTAGTGGTGCCATCACCGGCCACGTCAGAGGTCTTGGAAGCAACTTCCTTGACCATCTGTGCGCCCATGTTCTCGAACTTGTCCTTGAGCTCGATTTCCTTGGCGACGGAAACCCCGTCCTTGGTCACGGTCGGTGAGCCGAAGGACTTTTCCAATACGACGTTACGTCCTTTGGGCCCGAGAGTGACCTTGACGGCGTCGGCCAAAGTATTAACACCGCGCGCCATGCGCTTGCGGGCATCATCGGAGAATTTGATCTGTTTAGCTGCCATTTCTAGCTCTTCCCATTAATGGCGCGATTTAGTCGCGCAAACGTGAAACGAAAATGTGACTGGTGAGCGTTGTGAATTACTCGGCAACGGCCAGAATATCGCTTTCGCTCATGATCAGGACTTCTTCACCGTCGATTTTTTCTTTCTCGACGCCAAAGCCATCCTTGAAAATCACGGTATCACCCACCTTGACGTCCAGCGGGCGCACTTCGCCATTCTCGAGAATACGACCGTTGCCGACAGCAAGGATTTCACCGCGAGTCGGTTTCTCTTGAGCGTTACCCGGAAGCACGATACCGCCAGCGGTCTTTTGCTCTTCTTCCATGCGACGGACGACGACACGATCGTGCAAAGGACGGATTTTCATTGCTCACGTTCTCCTGATGGTTCTATGGATCATAGGATAATCCCGTTGAGCCAAGCTCAAGGGTGAAGGCTAGGCCTTCTGTTTATAAGGCCGACGCATCAAGGCGTTACGGCCGAATCATCTGTTAAGGGCTTGATTGGGTCGACGTATCCACTTTCAAGGGCCCTTCATGAATTTTTTCAATGCCGAGAATCATCCTTCCCTATGTAGTCCCCTTCAATCGGTTGCTCGTCATTCGTCTGGTTATTTTGCGAGGCTTTATCCGTGCGCTGCGTATGTTCGTGCCAATCACTGGCTGTGGTTTGCTCCTGAGTCGCGCCACCGTAGCCCATCGTAAAAATTCGGCCGCGCCATCCACCGCGCTGTAGCCCACGGCCCAGAAAACGGCGGCTACTCGGAATGAGGCACAGTAGTCCTAAGCCGTCTGACAGGAAGCCTGGGGCGACCAGTAATGCTCCGCCGAAGATCAAGGCGGCCCCGGTAATCAACTCTTCCGAAGGAAGTTCCCCCTGGGCAAAGCGGATCTGGGCGCGCTGCAGGGTCTGTACCCCTTCGCGCCGAATCAGATGAAGGCCTAAGGCCCCGGACAGCAGTACCAATGCCAGCGTTGGAAGCAGACCGATCTGCCCTCCGATCGCGAACAGCACTACGAAATCGAGTAGCCCGAAAAGCGTAATGAAAAGTAACAGTGGCATGGCGGCTCCGTGTGATTACGACTTTCCAGTAGATGGTGGCATGAGTGTGAATTGCAAGGGAAACGGCGCGGTGATGCAAGCGCGCTGTGATTGCTTCATGGAGACGCCATGCATCGCATGCTAAGCTCTTCATGTTGCGCTGCACAAAAGTGCCGCGAGGTCCTGGCTCGTTACTTGAACGCGGGAGGTGTCGCCATGGAGCTTGATGGGAAGGTGGTCGGTATAACGGGAGGCGCTCGAGGGTTGGGGTTAGCGATAGCGGCCGAACTAGGGGCACAGGGCGCGAGCATTGCATTGTTCGACCGCCAAGAAGAGGTTTTGAGCGCTGCGGTTGCCACACTGAAGGAGCGTAGCATTTCCGCGTACGCTTTTCTGGTCGATGTGACCGATGAAGATGGCGTGACCCGCGCATTCGCGCAGCAACGTGAGTCGCTGGGCCCGCTTGCTGTGTTGGTCAATAATGCGGGCGTCACTGACGATGGGCTGTTGGTGAAAGGCAGCGCGGGGCATATCGAGAAACGCATGACGCTAGATCAGTGGCAACAGGTCATCGACGTCAATCTCACGGGTGTCTTCCTATGCGGTCGTGAAGGCGCGACGCAGATGGTGGAGGCGGGCCAGGGAGGGGTCATCGTCAATATCTCGAGTATTTCACGGTCCGGCAACATGGGGCAGGGAAATTACAGTGCCTCCAAGGCAGGGGTGGCAGCGCTGACGGTTACCTGGGCGAAAGAGCTGGCACGCCAAGGGATCCGCGTGGCTGCGGTGGCGCCAGGGTTCATCGAAACTGAGATGACGGCGTCCATGCGCGCCGAAGTGCTCGAGAAAATCAGCAAGGGCATTCCCTTGGGGCATCTGGGGCAACCGGTTGATATCGCCTCGAGCGTGCGTTATATCGTGGAAAATGACTATTTCACGGGAAGGGTGCTGGAGTGCGATGGCGGGCTGAGGATCTAAAGGCTCGCCGGTGGTTCAGAGCACAACATGATGCCGGCCAAAAAGACGCTCGCGAGGGCCTCCCATGCGAGCGTCGATAGGGTGGTATCAGAACGTGACACGATCGTTTAGATCTTGCACCGTTCCTTCGCCGATGCCCTTGACGCGGGTCAGGGCGTCGAGTGAGGAGAAAGGTCCATTCGCATCACGGTCCTCGATGATCGCCTGTGCTTTGACGTCGCCAATGCCCGGCAGCGCGGTCAGCGCTTCAGCAGAGGCGTGATTGATGTCGATAGGCGCCGAAGCATCTTCCTGGGCGACCGCGAGGGTAGTGACGCTCAGCGCCAGTGTCAGTAGAGCACAGTTTAGTAGTTTCTTCATGCAATCACTCCTTTAGGTATGTCTTATTGAGTGGCTTCACCATACCCAGATTTCCATGGTTGAAATGTCATCTTTTGATGACATTGTTTGTAAGCCGATGACTACAAATTAGGTTGTGCTTATAAGAAAAGGCTGGAGAGAAGCACTCGACAGGCGCTAGGTAGCGAAGCGAGGGCGGCGGTATAATGTCCCGCCATCATATTGTTTGCAGGAGACATCATGCCGCGCCCCGATACGCCTTTGATCATCGCTCTCGACTACCCTGATCTTGACCAAGCACTTACCATGGCCGACCGGTTGGACCCTGCACACTGTCGGGTCAAGGTTGGCAAAGAGCTCTTCACGCGCAGTGGTCCGCAGATACTTGAGGCACTGCATGCACGTGGCTTCGAGGTGTTTCTGGATCTCAAGTTTCACGATATTCCCAACACGGTGGCGGGCGCCGTTGAAGCGGCAGCCGATCATGGCGTGTGGATGGTTAACGTCCACGCGGGTGGCGGGCGGCGCATGATGGAAGCGGCCAGAGAGCGGCTTGAGAAGCGTCGGCTCCCCACGCATCTGATAGCGGTGACAGTGCTCACCAGTATGGCGCGTGAAGACCTTGCCGAGATTGGCGTCGATGACGACCCCTTGTCTCAGGTCGAGCGTTTGGCGGCGCTCTCGCAGCGTAGCGGCATGGACGGAGTGGTGTGTTCAGCGCAGGAAGCGACGGCACTGCGGGCACTATGTGGCGATACGTTCTTGAAAGTCACGCCAGGTATACGACCCAGCGCTTCGAAGGGCGATGATCAACGCCGTACGTTGACGCCGGCACGGGCATTGGCGGCGGGGAGCACGCACCTGGTGATCGGCCGACCGGTGACGCAAGCCTCGAATCCGATGGCGGCATTGGCCGATATTGAGCAAGAGATCGGCCGCTAGCGGCTATTCGCCTTCCAGCCCGGTGATGGGCTTGGTGGTGCCCCAGCTTTGGCAGCGCGGGCATTGCCAATGCAATTGGGCGCTGCCGAAACCGCAGCGATGGCAACGGTGGCGGGGGCGTGCCGCGAGTAGTTTTTGGGTGTGTTGTTTGAGCAGCAGCAGGCGCTCTCGGTCGCCATGGTCCTCACCGATCAGATAGAGGTCCATGAGGTAATCGACGCCACGTAAGCTGGGGTGCGTTTGCAGCTGCTCACTAATGAGCGCGATGGCCGCTTCCTGGCTATCCGTACGCAGGCGGGACGCCGCTAGCATGATCACCACACTGGTGTAGTGCGTCTCTTGCAGTTTCGCTTCCAGAAAGGCACACCAGCCCACTTCGTCCTGAAGACGTCGATACGCCTCGTGCAAGGGGTCGAGTATGACGGGAAGGAATCCGGGGTCCTGCTCGGGGATCCGAGTGAGATGACGAATGACCGCCTTGTAATGTCCTGTGTCTCGTTCGAGTTCGGCGAGTAGCCATGTGGCTCGGACACAACGCTCATCGATCGAGAGGGCCTGGCGCAGACGTTTGCGAGCCATGCTGGGGCTCGCATTGTGCCGATCCTGCTGGGCGAGCTCGCAAAGCCAGTGAGCCGCGGCACGCTTGATATCGGCATCTTGGCGGATGAGCTGCGGCGTGGCGACATCCAACGCTTGTTGCCACTCCTTCTCTCGCTGGAGTAGATCGACCAGCAGGCGTTTGGCAGCGTCGCGTAGTCCCTCGTTGGGGGTGTCCTTCACCAGTGTTTGCAGGAGGCGTTCGGCGCGATCGAGCAATCCCAGGTTCAGGAAATCCCGCGACAATTCCAGTTGCACAAGCCCGCCTTGATAAGAAGTCAGCGTCGGACGTGCCAACAGATTCTGATGGATCTTGACGGCGCGGTCGGCCTCGCCGCGCGAACGGAATAGGTTGCCCAGTGCAATGTGCGTCTCGATGGTGTCGCTATTGACCTCGAGCGCTTGCACAAACGTCTCGATGGCCTGGTCCGGCTGCTCGTTGAGCAGATGATTGAGACCAATGAAATAGTCCCTGGGCAACGACACTTCGGGGGAGAGGCGTTCGCGAGCGCGCCGGCGCTCGCGACGTCCGAGCCACCAACCGATGGCAATCGCCGCGACCAATAGGCCAAGCAGCAGCGGATCAAGCATTCAGGGCGCTTCCTTGAACTCCTGGGTGCGTAGCCGATCCAGTTCCTTGCGCTGTTGTTGATTGTGGCGTTGGGCACGGGTCAGAAGCGTGCGCAGCCGCAAATAGATACCGGTCATGGCCAGCATGCCGAGCATCACGCCGCAGGCCAGCGATATCAGCAGCCAAAGAGACAACGAGGCGGGCGGCAGTTCGACCCATATCAAGTCGAGCGGCATGGCCTGTTGGTTATTGACGGCAAACAGGATGCCGAGCAATAGGACGACCAGCAAGATGATGGCCAGCACGACACCTTTAAACCAACGCATGGGCAGGTTCCTTTTGCATGGAGATATGGCGCCCTGAGGCTTCAGTAGCCGAGTGCACGGCTGGCGTTGACCTGTTCGCGCAATTCCTTGCCGGGCTTGAAATGCGGCACGAACTTGCCCTGTAAGTCGACAGGGTCGCCGGTTTTGGGGTTACGTCCGGTCCGGGGTTCCCGAAAGTGTAGAGAGAAGCTACCGAACCCGCGAATTTCGACGCGCCCGCCGCTGGAAAGCGAGTGGGTAATGTCTTCAAGAATGATCTTGACCGCTGCCTCGACCTCTTTGGCCGACAGCTCGGGCTGCCGAATGGCAATCTGTTCAATCAACTCGGACTTGGTCATCAAATGTCTCCAAGCGACTTTGCCGCTCCGCTGCACATGGCAATAAAGCGACCACGATATTGTTGTGAATCCAGCATACTGCTCAAACCTTGATAAAACAACGCACTAGCACATTGCAAGTCAATATTAGCCGGTTTTGAGCAAGGAGTGGAAACGATGTGTCTCGCCAAGTCCTCGGGTATACTCGTCGTCTATTCATGTCATGACATCGCTTGGGAGTCTCCATGCAGGACGATGTAACCATCAAACGGCTTTACTGGCACTCGCGGCGTGGCATGTGGGAGCTGGATCTACTGCTGATCCCGTTTCTCGAACATTGCTACCCGCAGCTCGATGAGGCGGACAAGGCCCGTTATCAGACGTTGATCGATCAGGAAGATCAGGACCTCTTCATCTGGCTAATGCGCCGAGAGTGGCCCGCCGACGCCGAGTTGCGGCGCATCGTCCAAATGATCGTTGATTATGCCGAAACCACTTCCAACAATCAGTATCGTACCCTCTAGACTCGACTTGGCGCTTCATGTCCTCGTCTGGGGGGTAGTGAGTGGCTTGTCGCTCATGCTGAGTGCAGGGTGGCTGACGTCTGCAGTATCGCTTAGTGGAGCGGCACTGGTGGGCTACTGGTGGCATGGCCAGCGGCGTTGGGAGTTGCGGGAGCGCCTCGACGGGGAGCACGCCACATGGCAATGGCGTGAGGCCTCGGGGCAGTGGCAGAACGCTGCGCCGATACCGCTGCGTATCGGCGCGTGTTTGATCGGTTTGCGCCTCGGGCGCCGCATTATTTGGCTATGGCCGGATAGCGCGGCATCCATCTCGCGTCGCCTGCTACGTATACGGCTTCTGGAGGCGATGCCGTCGGGACGGCACTGAACAGCGGCATTGCCACTCATCGGTACTGGGAGTCAGCGTGCGTCATCCTCGGTGCGTTCCGGGTCGCCCCGGGATGTATCCAGTGGCATCGCCAGGCGGTCGCGAATCAGGGTGTGGCGTGAGGCGCGGCGACGCAAGCGGGCGCTGGGCAGTCGGTCGAGTGTCTGCAAGGTGTCGATGAGTGCTTGCGTAAGACGTGCCAGCTCACGGTTGAGCCACAGGTAGCCGCTCGGGCTGAACAAGGCGCGGTCGTTTTCGCCACGCGCCTCCAGGGCGGCTTGTGCATGGCGTTGCAAGTCGAAGGCGACCACCGTGATGTCGATGGTCTGCCCCGTGCGGACCTGGAATGCCAAACTGCCGAGCGCGCGCGCTAGGCGGTGTTGCTCGTCCCGCAAGCCATCGAGTTCGGCGATGATGTCGTGACCGGCCCGTGTTGCCCAGTGAGTTTCCAGGAGAAGCTCGATCGTCGACAGCATGCGTCGTTCCAGCGACAAAATGCGTTCCAAGTCATCGCGATGCAGACGGCGCTCGCTGTGGATGGCATCCACCAAGCCGCGTTGCTTGACCAGTTGATCCGTCGTGCTCTTCAACAACTGTCGCGTATCGACGTCGTCATGCTGCGTCGCATTGGTATGTGCATGATACAGGCGTGCTAGCTTGTCGAGATTGTCGGCGAGTAGGAAACGTAAGAGGTCGGTGGCTTTCTGGGGCAGAATGAACAAGGTCGCGAGGATGCCGATGCTCGTTCCGATCAGCACATCGAAGGCTCGCCACAGGGCGATCCCCAAGTCCTGGTGGCCGTCACCCACCACCATAAGCAATGTCACGCCGAACATCAGCGCGCTATAGCCATAGCGCGTGGCGAACGTGGTGTGCGTGGCGACTGCGATGCCGATCAGGGTCCAGGCTGGTACCACCCACGGCGCAGGTGCGGGAATCAGCACCAGCAATATGCCCCAGATCGCTCCCAGCACCGTGCCTAGAAGGCGTTGCCCCCCTTTGTCGATGACGCCGCCGATATGCGGCAGATTGCCCATGACCATCATCGTGCTGACCAGCGCCCAACTGCCATGAGGTATTTGCAGGGTCAGGATGACGATGAAGGTGATCGCCAACGCCAGCGAAGTACGCAGGACGTGCAGTCGATGGCGGTAGCGGTAGATGAAGTACGGATCGCGCAGACGAGTGGGCGACATCACTGTCATGACGCTCCGTGTTGGTGTCCGGCGAATGCTTTAGCTTTAGCGCGCGCCAATGTGGCCGCATGCACCATGCTGGCCACCCACAGCACGAGTAGTAGCAGCAACCAAATGAAGCTTAGCCAGCGAATGGGGATCATCATCAGCGCCATTAGCGTGATGAATCCGGCCAGCCACAATGTGGCCCACCCCCAGCGACGCAGGAACATGTGACCGAGCCCGGGTAGCAAGAAAGCCAATAAGAGCGTGATGAAGAGGCGGTGGCGCATGGAATCTCCGTTCGTCGTGGTCCGGGTATTCATGATGGTGTGTCATGATACAGCGTCTCGAGCGTCGGCGCGGCGCATCGTTGGCGCTCTGCGGCCGTCAGCAACGGTCTTAGTATGGCTTCGCGCTCGGTCGGTCTGCCGGCGAGGACATCTTGCAGCATCGAGGCGCGGTTATTGGCCGTGGCCGCGATGACCTCCCAGACGAGCGTATGCCAGCCCGCTGGTGGCGGGGTGACACCTTCACCTTCGAGCAAGGGGCCGATCTCGTCGATGACGGTGTCGACCATGCGGCGAAAAGGTCGGTCGCGCAACTGGCCGTTACGAATCCGGTAGCGGGCTACGAGCGGGTTGATCGCGGCATTGATGGCGAGCTTGTGCCACAGGCGCTGAACGATTGCATCATCGTGATAGGCGCTTAATCCTGCCAGGTTGAGCCAATATACGCAGTCACGCGCCAGGGCAGGCCAGGTGTTGTCGATATCACCGACCCAGGTGGTCCCCGTGCCGGCATGTACGACGCCGGCATTGCTCTCGACATAGGCGCCTTCGGTGGTGCTCGCGCAGAGCACCGGACCGGCCCAGATATCCGCTAACCGTGGCTGTATGCTGAAGCCGTTCTGCAGCGATAGCAGAGGCGTTTGAGGATCGATATGGGCTGCGAGTTCTTCGACGGCCGACAGGGTGGCATGGCTTTTGGTGGCGAGCACGACTAGCGCAGGGCGAGCGTGCGTGTGCAATGCCAGGGTGGCGAGCGTGGTACGTGCCACATCCACATCATGAATCTCGCCAGAAGGGGCATGATAGCGGAGCGGGCTATCGTCGGGGCGGCGGCCGATCAAGTGTAGCGACAACGTGGTCGTCAAACGGATGGCGAAGAGTCGCCCTAGCGCGCCGGCGCCGAGAATCCACCATGTGGGCGCTGGGCGCATCAGGTATCGCCTTTTTTTGTGGTGGATTTGCGTGACGAAGTGCGCTTCTTGGTGCGCCGCCGTGCGGTGTTGGATTTGCCGCGTGTCGGCCGTGAGGGCTCGGCACCGCCCGGCGTAGCCAGAGCCTGGCGCATGCGCTCGGCATCCGCCTGACTCAGTAGTTGGTGAACATCGCCCACCAGCGTGTCGAGGAATGCGGTGGCGTCGGCGTTGCCCTCGGCGATTTCGGCTAGGCGCTGCTCCCAAAGGGCCGTGCGCTCGGGGCGAGTGGCGGTATCCGGCAAGGCCTGAATCAGCGCGCGTCCGGTCCGTGTGGCACGCAGTGCGCCTTGCTGGCGAATCACGTAGCCGCGCGTGATGAGTGTCTCCAGAATGCCGGCGCGTGTCGCCTCGGTGCCTAGGCCGTCGGTATCGCGCAGGGTACGACGCACTGCGTCATCGTCGACGTAGCGGGCGATGTTCATCATCGCCTTGATCAGGCTAGCGTCGGAGAATGGCTCCGGTGGGCGCGTCTGACGGTCCTCCACGGCACAAGCCTGGACCCGAGCGGTTTCGCCTTCGCGCAACGCGGGCAACGCCGGTGCTTCATCACGCGTAGTGAATAGCGGTTTCCATCCGCGCACGAGTACCTCCTGGCCCTGGGCGCGAAAGCACTCCCCGAGGATCGAGAACTCGGCTTTGACGTCGCGCGTTTCCAGTGGCGGGTAGAATTGCGCGAGTACGTTGCGGGCGATCAGCCTGAAAACGTTGGCCTCATCATTGGATAAGCGGGCCGCGTCGAAAGGGCGTCCGGTGGGCGCCAGCGCATGGTGGGCGCCGACCTGCTTGTCGTTCCAGGCACGTGAGCGGCGGTTGAAGTCTGCGCCGCGTAGCCAGCCGGCGAGAGTGTCGTCAGAAGCGCAGGCCGTAGAGAGTGTCTGCTTCGCCGTGGCGAAATGCCCTTCGGGCAGGTAGCGACAATCCGAGCGCGGGTAGGTGATGAGCTGATGGCGCTCGTAGAGCGTCTGGCAGATATCCAGCACACGTTTGGCCGGTAGCTTGTAACGGCGCGCGGCATCGACCTGCAAGGCCGACAGCGAATACGGCAGGGGAGCCGTCTGGGATTTCTTCTTGCTTTGCAGGGTGCTCAGGTGCCCCTCGGCGCCGGGCAAGCGCGCCGCCAACGCTTCGGCCGGTTCGCGCGCCAATAGTCGTCCCTGGTCGTCCAACGGATGCGGCGGTTGGGGTTGCCACCAGGCACGTAGTGAGCCGTGCTCGACACCAAGATCCGCCCACAGCGTATAAAAGGGGCGCGAGACAAAGCGCTCGATCTCCAGGTCACGGCGCACGATGAGTCCTAATACGGGCGTCTGCACGCGCCCCACCGAGAGCACGCCCGAGTAGCCGGCTTGGCGGCCGGTCAAGGTCCAGGCGCGTGACAAGTTGATGCCATACAGCCAATCGGCGCGCGAGCGTGCCTCGGCAGCCTCGAAGAGCGATTGATAGCGTGCGTTGTCCTCGAGGCGTTGCAATGCCTGTTGCACGGCGGGGCGGTTGAGGTCGCTGATCAACAGTCGCGCCATCGGGCCGCGCCAGCCCAGGCGTTCGATGACCTGTTGGACCAGCAATTGCCCCTCGCGGTCCGGATCGCCGGCATGCACGACGCTATCGGCACGTTTGAGGAGTTTGCGAATCACGGCCAACTGCGTGCGGGCCTTGGTGCGTGGTATGAGTTGCCATTGCTGGGGCACGATGGGCAAATCGTCGAGGCGCCATTGCTGATAGCGAGCGTCGTAGGCGTCGGGTGGTGCCTGCTCGAGGAGGTGCCCGACGCACCAACTGATACAGGTCTCCCCGCATTCGAGATACCCGTCCTGGCGTTGCGCCTTGGCGGGTAATGCGTCGGCGATGGCGCGTGCCAGACTGGGTTTTTCGGCGACGATCAGGCGCATGGCGTTCGGAGGTTCCGCATGAGTATGGCATCTATTCTGACATGTTCATTCCAAGGCGTGGACTAGCGACGCCCGAAGAGCCGACGTGCGCGCACCAAAGCACGATACCAGTCACGATGGGGGGTCCCCACGGCGGGTGGACGATGGCTGAGAAAGCTGACGTTACGGGCATCGCTGCGTCCCGTCAGGTTGATGTTGGAGAGCATCTGCAGGGTGCTGTCGCGGGCGCCGTACTGGCGTTTGAGAAACTCGATGGCGGCGGGCTCGAGCTCCACGCGATAGTGGCGCACCAGCGCCAGCGCCAACGATTCGGCCGCGCGTGACAACTCGGTATCCACTTCACGAACCATCGAGGCGCCTAGCGCGGCCTTGGCGGCCGCTGACAGGTTGGGTTCGATCTGGCCGAAATCGGCGGCGTTGGAGCTATTGATGGCACGCTGCGTGGCCGGTTGTGACAGTCCCACGTGAGGCTCGAGAGCGAGGAATATCTCGATGGCCAAGCGCTTGGCGGCATCCACGCCGACGCTGAGCTGGGTCTCGCGGTGAGCGCCGCGCCACGCTTCGTGATGGCGTGGCGTGATGCCCGTCTGATTCAAGTAGCGGGCGAGATGCTTGCAGACCCGTGCCTTGGCTTCGTCATCCAGCGCAATGGTGCGTTCGCGGATGCGCAGCCCTCTCCGCCCTGGCCCCAGGCGCAGGCGCGTCGTGTCGTCGGACAAGCTGGCGGTGATGCGCTCCCAGCGATCCACCGACTTGATCAACTGAGCGTGACTGCGACCCACCTGTTCGTAAGCGCTGGAAACGCTCTTATAGAGCTGGATGGCATTGGCGAGGATGTCCGACTTGGTGCGTAACGCACGCTTGCGCTCTTCCTGGCCGACTTCCACTGCCTGAGCGAGGTGCACGATCTGCTCGGCCAGCGCGTCCATCGCCTTGACCGAACGCTCGAGCAGCAGCTCGGCACGCAGCCCCGAGGCGCTGTCTTCGACCAGGGTGCCGGACTGCTCGGCGAGATAGACATTGAGCGCCTTGAGACGCGAAAGGCCGGTCGCTTGTGCGATGCGCTGGCGTGCGCGTGCCTCTTCCAGATTGTCGAACGCCTGGGCGAGGCGCCAGCGACCGCGATACTCGAACGAGAGCACTGGAATCTTGCGCCCGCTGATCAGTTCGAACGCCAGAATCAGCATTTCCTCGACGTCCTGCAGAGTCATCAGCAGGTCGTTGTCCTGCTCGATGGCCGCCATGACGCGCTCGATGAAGTTCTCGTCGCGTGGTACGCCTTGGTGAAGGTCGGGGGCACGGCCCTCGAAGCGTTCACGCAGCAGGTGCGTGGCGATGGGCGCAGTATCGTAGAGGGCGTTGAACTGAGGTTCCAGGGTGTCGCGGTATTGCGTGACGAGATCGCGGATGCGGGCATGCAAGCCGACCCGGCGGTAGACGTCGATTTGACCAATGAGACGTGCGCTCTCGCGGTCGTCGAGCAACTCGATGGCCGCCAATTCGACGCCCTCCGGCGAAAGGTCGTGCTTGCGCAGCAACATGGCGGCGGCCTCTCGGCGTCGGGCATCACCCTCGAGGCTTTCGACGATCAGATCGCGCGTGACCAGCAGCAGCTCGGGCAAGGTCTTGATGACCTGCTCGATCTGTCCGGAGGTCTTCTCGGCCTTGCGTCCTTGAGTGAGGTGGTAGCCGAGGTTGGCCAGAATCCCCGCAGCGCCGGTGATCACCGTGTAGGAAATGAAGAAAACGTAGTTTTCCGTGGTCGGTGCCTTGCCGTACCCCAGCAAGTAGCCGCCCCAGGCGCCGAGCAGCGTCACCGGACCAGCCGTCCATAGAATCTGCATCAGACTGACCGACCAGGGTACCTTCTCGACGGCTGCGGTGATGCGCCGGATTTCGTTGCGTCCTTCGCGTTCGAGGCGTACCTGAGAGGTCTCTTGAGCGGGCGATGTTTTACGCTGAAACGGCAACGGCAGGAGCACGATGACATCCCTTACATGGCGGGGTTCGGACAAGCGGCGACAATACCCGAAAAGCGGCATTGGTGCACCAAGCGGTAGACGGATGAGGCTCGCTTGCCGGACATGCTAGAATAAAGCGATTTTTTCTGGAGGGTCGCGATGCTGGCCGCATGGGTGGAACAATTGCTGGGGTATGCCAGCGGCGCGTTGAAGGCGATACGCGATAATGAGCATTATCCGGCGCTGATGATCTGGGCGCGCGACGAGGGCGTGGTGCGTGTCGGCGGCGACCTGAGCATGGCGCAGGCCTTGGCGCCCTTGTTATGGAACGAGACGCCGCTGGTGCGATTGGGTTTCGATCCCGAGCCCTTGGCGTGGCCGGGGCGCAACGAGCCTTGCTGGTGCGATTCAGGACGCAAGACCAAACAATGCTGCGGTGCGGTGACGTTGCCGGGAGCGGTTCCCTCGCACCTGATGTGGATGCTGTCGCTCAAGGAATGGACGGGCGAGACACTCAAGGCGGCCCTGGGGAGCGGCAAGGCGCCGGATCAGGCACTGTTGGAAGCCGGCTTGATTGCCGCCGAAAGCGGTCAGCGCGGTCGTGCCCAGCAGATCCTCGAAAGCCTGTTCTCCAGCGAGCGTGACTGGTCGCGCCTGCCCGAACAGGCAGAGCCGGCGTTTGAGATCCTCGTCGATCTCTATCAATCGCGTGGTTTTCATCGCAAGCGGGCGTCGTTACTCGACGAGGTCCTGGAGCGTGGCCCGACCTTCCTGCGTGGCGTGGCGCTCGAGCGCCTATGCTTGATGCATCTCGATAGCGATGATTTGGCCAGTGCTCGGGAAGCCTTCGTGCGGGCCCAGCAAACGCTGCCCGATTCGCCAACGCTGGCCTATATCGAGTCCATGCTGTTGCTGCACGAGGGCCATCCAGAAGAAGCCCGCGCCCGGGCGCATTTCTGGTGGCGCCGACTCTCTAAACGCTCCGATCTCGAAGTGGATCAACTACAGTTTTTGGCCGACCTGGCCGCCAATCCCGAGGCGACCCTGGCCGAGCAGATGATCAACTCCGAGGAAGACTTGGCCGAGCCGTTGGCGTCGCTTGCCGCCTTGCTCGATACCTTGGAAGCACCGCCTCGGCTGCAATTGTCGCGTACTTCGGAAGGCCACGTGGAATATCATGCCACGGCTCGTGAGGATACCGCCTTCGCGGCGTGGTTCGAGTATTTCAAGGTGACCATCGACGAAGATGCCGCGCTGAGTTTCGAGTCCGACCCATGGGAAAACGCCGCAGAATGGCTGCCCGCCTTATGTGCTCACCCCGAATGGTTGGGCTCGCCGGCGGTAATGCAGTCGCTGAGCCTAGCGTTAACCAGTCGCTTCGGAAGCCTGCCATGGATGGCGGAGAGCTTCTTTGCGCCGCTGGCGGCGCGGTTCGAGGCATGGCTATCGCAACTCGAGACGCAGCAAGGTCCCTTTGCCTGGGACGACGCCGACAATGCCACTTTGTTGCGCTGTGCCTTGGCGCTGATCGTGGGAATGGAGCGCGGCGCGCGGACGCGTTCGCGGCATCTCGCCGAACGTGTGCTCAAGCTCGATGAAGAAGATGACCTGGGATTACGTGAGCTGGTGCTCGATCAGTTGTTGCGTGAAGGGCGTGACGACGAGGCCGCCGAACTCAGTGGCGTGCACGATGAGGAAGAGATGATCGGCGTGACCATGGCGCGTGTGCTCGCCTTGTATCGTTTGGCACGCTGTGACGAGGCTGACGAGGTACTAACCGCCGCCCAGCGGGCCAATCCCTACTTGGTGCCGATGCTATGTGACGAGAAGCCGAAGCCAGTGGCACTGGCCGTCGATGCACCAGCGCCGGGGACGCGCGCCGAGGCATGGCAGTATCGCCAATTAATGCGCGACCAGTGGATGGCGACGCCGGGCGCCATGGCGTGGCTGGGCGCCCATCGTTGAGAAGTCGCCATGGCGCGAGCGTGGCAGCTTAGGGTCTCATGTTCAGCGCTGAGTGCGAGCGAGCCAGAGCGCGAGTAGCACGGCGGGCACACCCAAGGCTGCACTGACGGTAAAGAAGCCCGTGTAGCCGACACCATCCACTACCAGCCCCGAGAAGCCGCCGAGAAACTTGCCGGGTAGCGTCATCAGCGATGAGAACAAGGCATACTGCGTTGCCGTATAGGCACGTGAGGTCAGGCTCGAGAGAAAGGCGATGAAGATCGTGCTCGCTAGGCCATTGGCGAGATTGTCGCCCATGATGGTCATGACCAGCATGGGAAAGCTGTGTCCCGCGTTGGCCAGTGCTACGAACATCAGGTTGGTGAGGGCGGTCGCCAGGGCGCCCGCCACCAACATTCGTCCCAGCCCAAAGCGTACTACCAATAGCCCGCCGGCCACACCGCCGAGAATGCTCATGGCGATGCCGAATACCTTGGTCACATTGGCAATCTCGGAGAGGCTGAAGCCTAGGTCGATATAGAGCGGATTGGCCATCGCGGCCATCGCCAGGTCGCTGATGCGATAGAGACCGATGAACAGCAAGAACCATAGAGCCGTGCGTCCGTGACGGGCGAAGAAGTCGGTGAAAGGGCAAACGATGGCCCCGATGACCCAGGCGCCGAAGCGACGCCGTCGACGAGGCGCGTGGCGATGCTGGTGCAGGAATGCGCGCACGCGTGGTTCGCTGGCGAGCTGGATGCCTAGCGTCGAGCGCTGCGGTTCTGGCCTCACCAAGGTGGTGATCACACCGATCCCGACGAGCGCGGCCATGCACGCGTAAGCGGCATGCCAAGAGACCGCGTCAGCGATATATAGCGCCCCGGCGCCAGCGGCGAGCAGCCCGCCGCGATAGCCGATGATATAGGTCGAGGCCATGGCGGCCTGCACGGTTTCCTCGGCGGACTCGATGCGGTAGGCATCGATGACGATATCTTGAGTCGCTGCGCCGAACGCGACCAGTAGGGCCAGGCCGGCAATGGGGATGAGATGCGCGGGTGGCGAGAGGGCGGCCAGGCCCAGTAGTCCTGCGGCGATCGTCAACTGGGCGCAGAGCATCCAACTGCGGCGTTGGCCGAGCCAACGACCCAAGCCCGGCAGAGCGACACGATCGACGATCGGCGCCCAGGCGATCTTGATCGAATAGAGGATGCCGATCCAGGAAAAGAACCCGATAGCAGCGACTTCTACTCCGGCGTCACGCAGCCACGCCGTGAGCGTCGAGAATACCAGTAGGAAGGGGAGGCCGGCGGCGAAGCCGAGAAACAGCATGGTGATGACCGGTGCCTGCAGATAAACCGCCAAGGCGTCGCGCCAGCGGCGGTGTGCGACATCGTGAGTCATCGGTTCCTCCCGTGAGCGAGCCGCCCGATGCGGCTCGGACATGAATCCGGCACAATGCTAGAATGCAGTGTTTGTACGGCAATGGCCCGCGCCCAGGCGCGTGGCGAAAACGCAGGTTGCGTACCGTGGCATACCCCGACGATGAAGGCCAGAGGACATGACCGATCAGCTCGATCCAAGCGCGCTCGATGACACGGCCGCCTGCCCGCGCTGGTATGTGGTGCAGTGCAAGGGCGGGGAGTCCTTCCGTGCCAGTGAGCATCTGACCAATCAAGGTTATCGTGTCTTCCATCCGCTGCTCGAGGTGCAGAAGAAGCGTCGCAACAAGTTGGTCTGGATTGCCGAACCCCTGTTTCCTCACTATTTGTTCATCCGTCTCGACCGGGTGGCGAGCAATTGGCGTCCCATCCGCTCCACGCGCGGCGTGTTGAGGCTGGTTGCGTTCGGCGACGAACCGCTGCCCGTGCCAGACGCGCTGGTCGAGATGCTAATTGCCCGTTCCCAGCGCGATGAGACGGCGCGTGAGGCGGGCAACGTCTACTTTCGCCCCGGTGAAATCGTCGAGATCACCGAGGGCCCCTTTCAGGCGCTCAAGGCCGTATTCGAGAATCAGAAGGGGGAAGAGCGCGCTATCGTTCTGCTCAACATGCTGCATCATCAGCAGCGCCTCGAGTTACCGGTGGGCGATCTACGCCGCACGACATGACACGCCGCCCAATGTTGTAAAGATCAGGAGTTTTCATGACCATCTCGCCGCAACATGTCGTTCGCCTGCATTATGTGTTGTGCGATTCTGCCGGACATGTGCTTGATGACTCGCGTCGTCGCAAGGCGCCACTCGAATACCTGCATGGCCACGCCAATATCTTGCCAGGCCTCGAGGCGGCGTTGGAGGGGCTTTCCGGCGGTGATATCCGCGAGATCAACCTGGCGCCCGAGGAGGCCTATGGGGCGCATGAACCCGATCTCGTGCAGATAGTGGCGCGCACGGCCTTTCCCGGCGTCGAAGAGTTATCACCGGGCATGCGTTTTCAGGCGCAGGGCCCCGATGGGCCGCGCACGGTGACTTTGATCGAAGCGGATGACACGCGGGTAACGGTAGATGCCAATCATCCGCTGGCGGGACAGGCCCTAGCGTTTCATGTCGAAATTCTCGATATCCGCTCGGCGCGCCGCGCCGAACTGGCTAAGGGCCACCCATTGGCGGCAGATGTGACGGCACCCGAGGTTGAGGATCGCAAGCAATAGCTGCTGGGCTTTGGATGTCTATCCTACCGGCGCCTGTTCTATGCGGCGCAAGAAGGTATCCACTGGTTCGGGATGTGCCAGGTAGTAGCCTTGCAGAAAGTCGATGCCGCGTGCGCGCAGATAATCTTGTTGCACCGCGTTTTCCACGCCTTCAGCGACTACGCGGAGTTCTAGCGCCTGACCAAGCGCGATGATCGAGCGCACCAGTGGCGCGTCGCGGTGCGGCGTGATGGCATCGACGAAGACCTTGTCGATCTTGATCTCGTCGACGCGAAAATCCTGTAGATAACGCAGCGACGAATAGCCTGTGCCGAAATCGTCGAGGGCGAGACGTACGCCGAGTTCACGCAGTGCGTTGAGTCTGGTGGCGATACCCGGTGTAACGAGAAGCGATTCGACGACTTCCAGGATCAGCCGCCGAGGCGCGAAGGCATGGCGCTCGAGCAATTGCGTCACGTGCGTCATGAAGGCGTCGTCATGGAGCTGTTGTACTGAGACGTTGACCGAGAGCGACAATTCACTGCCCTGCAGCGCACCGCCGAGCAAGGCGCAAGCTTGGTCGAGTACCCACTGCCCCATAGGGCGGATCAAGCCGCTGTACTCGGCTTCGGCAATGAAACTGCCCGGTGCTAGGAGCCCTTCGCGTGGATGTTGCCAGCGTAAAAGCACTTCGGCGCCCGCGAGGCGTCCTTCGGGGTCGAACTGTCCTTGTAAATACAGGCGAAACTGGTGTTCGTCGAGCGCCGTACGCAATTCGCGCTCCAAACGGTTGAGGCGCTGTTCCCAATCGCTTAGTTGGCTGGTGTAGAACGCCAAGTGAGGCGGTGGTGTCTCGCGTGCGTGTTGCACCGCGAGTTCGGCACGTTGTAGAAGTGATTCGATGTCCTGAGCGTCGCGCGGGTAGCATGCCACACCTGCGTTGAAACGTAGCTGACTGGGCGTGCCGAAGATACGCCAGCTGTTCTCGCCCAGCGAAAGAAGCCGCTCCAGGCAGTAGTGGCGCAGTGACTCATCCGTTTGCCCGGGAATCGCGATTAACAGACGATTGGCCGGGAGGCGGCCAATGTGAATGCTGCCTTGCAGCTCGGTCAGGCGTTCCTTGAGCTTCTCGGCCACCTGACGAATTGCTTCATCGCCGGCCTGTTGGCCGAGTGTCTCGTTGATGTGACCTAGACCGCCTAGTCGTAACACCAGCAGGTGGAACGCCTCGTTACGTTGCGTCAGCGCTTGCAGGCGATGCAGGAGCCCTCTCAGTGTTGCCAGTCCCGACACTTCGTCGTGGTGGAGCTGGCGATGCAGGTCGTGTTCGACCTCGCGACGGCGCAAGGATTCTGAAAACTGGGAGAGCAGTCCCGCGAATCCCATTAGTGTGGTGATTTCATCGCCATGCCACTCGCGTGGAGAGGTCGACTCACAGCAGATCGCCCCACGCAGCTCACCACCGGCGAAGATTCCCACGTCCAGCATGGCGTGAATATGATTTTCGCGAAGGTAATGGCGCAGGCCGCTGAGGCGTTCGTCATGCTGAGCGTCGGACGTGACCAGGCAAGGGTTTTGCGTCAGTGACGCGAGATAGCCATCCAGCCCATTAGGTGCCAGCCTGATGCCATTGAGTGAGTCGACGAGCGACATGCGACAGGTTAGGGCACGATCCTCGTCGAGAAACCATAGACTGGCACGCTCTGCGCCTAGAACCTCGGCGCTGGTGTCGAGCAAGGCACGTAGGAAGGCATCCTCGTCGAGATCACACTGTAGAAGCTCGCGCATGCGACGCCAGGCTTCCTGTTGATCCGCCTGGCGCTTTTGCGCCTGCATTAGCGCTTCCCATTGCGCAATGTTGTGGCGTGTTTGCTGGGCCATGCGATGTCGCAACAGCGCGCCCATTAGCATCACCATGATCGTGATCGCCATCAACCAGGATAGGCGTTGCTCGAATAGCAGCGACGCCATGATAGCGACCCCGCTGCCTACCGCAAACACGCGGAAAAGCACACTGTTACGACGTTGTTCTTTGCGCAAACGGTGTAATTGGCCGGCGGTATCGGGCGTCATTCTGGGTACCGGCGGTTGTCGAAGTAAAGATGAGTCGTCATGCGACATCCTACGCCATATCGAAAGAGCCTTGGCGCATCGGTGCTCAGCTGCCATATGGGCTCAGGCGAATCGTTGCTATGTGACGCGTGAGGCGCATGCATGGCCACAAACGCGCGGGATGCGAACTGCGTTGAGAATGATTTCAGGCCAATATCTTGGCAGTGAGCCAGAGCAAGGGGAAAGGAGTCCGGGGCGTGCCGCGCAGAGCATGCCCCGGTGCCGATCAGGATGTCAGGCGTTGACGCAGGAAATCGAGCATCGTGTCGGTGGGCACCATGGTGACCTCACTATCGCGGCGTCCTTTGTACTCCAACTCGCCGTTATCCAGCCCGCGTTCGCCGATCACGACGCGGTGGGGAACTCCGATGAGCTCCTGGTCGGCGAACTTGACGCCGGGGCGCAGGTCGCGATCATCGATCAGAACATCGACGCCGGCGTCACTGAGTTGCTGATAAAGGGTTTCGGCATACTCGCGAACGCGCTCGGATTTATGCGCGTTCATGGGCACGAGCGTGACTTCGAACGGGGCGATGGCATTTGGCCAGATGATGCCCCCTGCATCATGGTTTTGCTCGATGGCGGCGGCGACGACGCGGGTCACGCCAATGCCATAGCAGCCCATCAGCAGCGGAACTGCCTGGCCATTGTCATCGAGCACGGTGGCGTTCATCGCGGTGGAATACTTTGTCCCTAGCTGGAAGACGTGGCCGACTTCGATGCCGCGGGCGATGGCCAGGGTGCCCTGGCCGTCCGGTGAGGGGTCCCCCTCGACCACGTTGCGCAGATCGGCCACCTTGGGCAGGGCGACATCGCGTTCCCAGTTGATGCCGAAATAGTGCTGGCCGTCGATGTTGGCGCCGGCACCGAAGTCGCTCATCAGCGCCACGCTGCGATCGATGATCAGCGGCATCTCCAGGTTGACCGGTCCCAGCGAGCCGGGACCGGCGCCTACCGCCTGACGGATTTCCGCTTCATTGGCCATGGTCAGGGGGGCGGCAACCTCGGGGAGGTTCTCGGCCTTGACCTCGTTGAGCTCGTGATCACCACGCACCAGCAAGGCTATCAGGCCACCCTCAGTGGCATGCACCATCAATGTCTTGATGGTCTTCTCGATGGGCAAGCCATGCTGCTCCACCAAGGTGGCGATAGTACGTGCATTAGGCGTATCGACCAGATGCAGTTCTTCCTGAGGCGCGGCGCGCTCCGGTGTCTCGCCGAGCGGCGCCGGTAGCGCCTCGGCTTTTTCCATGTTGGCGGCGTAGTCTGACGACGTGGAAAAGACCACCGCGTCCTCGCCGGAATCGGCCAGCACCTGAAACTCGTGGGAGCCGGTACCGCCGATGTCGCCGTTGTCGGCCTCGACGGCGCGGAAATCCAGACCCAGGCGCGTGAAGATGCGCATGTAGGCGTCATACATCGCATCGTAGGAGCGCTGTAGACCAGCTTGGTCGATATCGAACGAGTAGGCATCCTTCATGATGAACTCGCGGGCGCGCATGACGCCGAAGCGCGGACGCGTCTCGTCGCGGAACTTGGTCTGGATCTGGTAGAAGTTGGAGGGCACCTGCTTGTAGGAGCGTATTTCGTTGCGGACGAGGTCGGTGATCACTTCCTCGTGCGTCGGGCCATAGCAGAAATCGCGATCATGTCGGTCACGAATGCGCAGCAGTAGGTTGCCGTATTGGTCCCAGCGTCCAGACTCCTGCCACAGCTCCGCTGGCTGGATCGCTGGCATCAGGACTTCCTGAGCGCCAGCGCGGTTCATTTCCTCGCGCACGATGTTCTCGACCTTACGAAGCGTGCGCAGCCCCAAGGGTAGCCAGGTATAAAGGCCCGAGCTCAGGCGGCGAATCATGCCCGCACGCAGCATCAGCTGATGGCTGACGATGTCGGCGTCGGCGGGTGTTTCCTTGAGGGTAGGGATCAATAATTGACTGGCGCGCATGGACAAGCGGTTCCTTGGATTCGAGGCCTAAATCACGTCGCCCTGAAGCGGCGCGGTAAATAGGGCTATTGTACGGTCAAGGCGTGAACGCGGCAAAAGTGATGCACGCTGGTGCTTCCTGGAACGGCGAGTCGGGTGGTGGGCCTCGAGAGGGCAGGCTCACGTTGACGCGAGTTTGCGATATGCTTATGCACGTAAGCCCGGCATGCTGGGCAACGTAGCTTTGACCTTAAATAATGTATGTGAACAGAGTAAGAGGATAAAGTGATGAGTGCCATGCACGACCGGAATGTCTTCCAGGCTCGCCGCTGGGTGGCGGCGCTCACCATCGTGGCCACTACCACGACCCTGGCAGGGTGCGGAACCGTGTTCTATCCCGAGCGCAAAGGGCAGCCCAGTGGACGTATCGACCCTGCAGTGGCGGTAGCTGATGGCGTGGGCCTGTTGTTTTATATCATCCCCGGGGTCATCGCCTACGCCATCGACTTTTCCAATGGCACGATCTACCTGCCGAGTCGCAATACTGCACAGGTGGATACGCTGCATTTCGAGGACGAGTTGGATGCGCAAACGCTCGAGTCGGTGCTGGCCGAGCGCACGGGCGGGCCAGTGCGTCTAGATGATGAGCTCGTGCGGGTTGAGCGGGTCTCTTCTCGAGGTGAGGCGCTGGCGCTGGTGCGCATGTCCGGCACTTACGATAAAGAACGTCTTGCCTCGATGTAAGGACGTTGTTGGCGAGTAAAGCAGTCTAGTGCGAGTTGCCTCACATGACTTTGATGAGTGTCATGCTACGAGGCAATTCGTGATTGGCATGAGAAAAACCAGACATGTAAACGCGAATATCAAACTGTTATCAAAAAGACTCTAACGCATACTGAAAGCCCGATTCAGACGCAGGGAGTCTACGATGACATCACAATATAAAGCTTCTCGATTTGCGGCGCCGTCCGAGCACCCAACGCAAGCCTATCGTTTGAGCAGCATGTGCTTGCCAGCGCCCTTGTCGGTAGGCGAGCTGAACACGTTCAGCACCATCAGCCGTCAGGTATCGCCTTTGAGAAAGCGCCAAACGCTATTCGCACAAGGTGAAGAATTCAAAAGCCTGTATATCGTTCGCTGCGGAAGCTTGAAGCAAGTTTATCGTGATATCACCAATGAAGAACACATTACCCAGTTTTATTTACCGGGAGAGGTGGTGGGGCTTGATGCCATCAGTAGTGGTTTTCATCCGGGGGTGACGCAGGCATTGGAAACGACATCTGTCTGCGAAATATTGCCTGAAGCACTCGAAGAGCTCGCCCAAAAAAGACCGGGTGAGTTGGGCATGAACGGTTGTTTTCTGCGGGTGATGAGTCGCGCACTGCATCAGGAACGCATGATGGTGCGTCTATTTCTGAATAGAACATCCGATATCCGTTTGGCCAGCTTTCTGATTGCCTTATCGACGCGCTTTCGACAACAAGGTTATTCGCCGTTCAGCTTCCGCCTTTCCATGTCGCGTAGCGATATCGGCAATTATTTGGGGCTGGCGGTTGAGACGGTGAGCCGTCTATTGGGGCGTTTCCAAGACTTGGAATTGCTCACGGCAAAGGGACGAGAAATCAGGATCGACGATCTGGATGGGCTTATGGCATTGGCGGATGGGCGTGGGCGCCAATCCATTTGGCATGCCACGGTCTCTTCGCCAAGTCACAGTCATCTCGCCGGTATGCCGGCTCACTGAGGCCAAGTGCATGGGGCATTTGGTTGCCCTTTAGAGGCTATCGGGAGAAATACTAGTAGGAGAGGGCGCCAAGCGCTTGATTCTACTGGTGCCCGGAGCCGGACTTGAACCGGCACGGTGTTACCACCGAGAGATTTTAAGTTCTATCAATAGGTGGACACTGAGCACCAGTGTTCAACAAAATCATTAGGTTACGCATGACAAGGCGACATTGTTAGACTTTGCCAGCCAGTAAAGTGGACACTTTGTGGCCACTAATCAACGTCATCATCTCCTAGGAGGTGAGCGTTTTCATCAAGGTGCAAGCGCAAAGCATGTCGTATTTGAGCACCAGCCGACCGTTCCTGAATGTCCGCAAGTTCCTTGATGCGATCATAAAGGCTGGGTTCAATCATAAGAGAAATGGTTTGCTTTTTTTCACTGGCTCTCTTACGAGGCGTTCTAGGCGCTTTAGAAGCCTCAGTAGGGGGTTCCCCCTCATGGTGGCTAGAAAAGCCCGTAGACGCCTTGATAGCGTGCGTGTTGGAAGGGGGTAGGTTAGTTGGTGAATCGGTAGATCCAAAACGTTGACTTTGCTTGATGCCAGCCAAAAATTCACCCAGTGCCTTTTCCGAATGTCTGGCAGTGTACGGCATAGGGGGCATTACCCCCTCAACTGACCAGCGCTCGAACCACACGCTATCGTTAATCGACCTGTTACGTACGCATTCGTAGTAAAGACCAAAAGCTTCAAACCAAGGACCTTTCTGGAGCAACCCAAGCAAATTGCGCCAGCCTTCTGGCTTTGCCTGCTTGAGGTAAGACCAAAGGCGACGACGCTCGTTTTTGGTAAGGTGACTGCTCATCCTATTCCACCATAGAACCTATATAGAAAGTATATTAGCTGCTAGCCAGCGAATACGCAATGTATCCGACTAAAACCTATATTTGACCTATATAGGTTTCTGGTGCTATACCTATATAGGTCTTCAAGCAGTGTCAAACACTGTCAATTAACGGCACCCATAAAGGGTGATCTGCGAGACGTGTTACAGGGAGGGTCTCGGTTGTGGCAGTAAAAAAGCAGGAGGATGGTACATGGCTGGTTGACTTTCGTGGCAACGGGAAAGGCTCAAAACGGTTCAGGAAAAAGTTCAAAACCAAAGGGGAAGCCCTGCGGTACATGAGCTATGTCAAAACCAAAGTGGTTCAACAGCCTGACTGGAACCCGCCTAAGAAAGATATGCGCCGGCTATCAGACTTGATTATGCGTTGGTATGAAATTCATGGAAAGCATAGCAAATCAGGTGAAAGCCGGAAATCACGACTTCTAAAATTGGCAGAAGTATCTGGCAATCCAACTGCCGAGAATCTGAATGCAGGATGGTTTGTAAGTCTCCGGGAAGTCAGAAGCAAAGATGTTTCAGCAAACACCTTGAATCATGATAGAGCTTACTTGAGCGCCATGTTTAATGAGCTAAGGAGAGTTGGCGAATGGGGAAAGGAAAATCCAATAAAAGATAGCAGGAAAATTAAGTATGATGAAAGGGAGTTGCGTTATCTTTCCAAGAAAGAGATAGAAGTGCTACTCGATAAGCTAAGTGAGTCAAGAAACAAATCAGCACTTTTGATAACGAAGGTATGCTTGGCAACAGGAGCGAGGTGGAGTGAAGCCGAGACCCTGAGGAGAGAAAACGTAAAGGATGGAAAGATATCTTTTTGGAGTACAAAGAACGGAAAGGCGCGCCATATTCCTATTGGCAGAGAGCTAGAAGAGGAAGTGCTCAGTCATGGAGGTAGCGGCAGGCTTTTTAGAGGAAGTTATGAGGCATTTAGTAATGCAATAAGAAAAGCAAATATAGAACTACCAGAAGGGCAAATGACACATGTGTTAAGGCATACTTTTGCGAGCCATTTTATTATGCAGGGGGGAAGTATACTGACACTTCAAAGAATACTTGATCACTCAACTATAACGATGACAATGCGATATGCTCATTTATCGCCAGACCATCTTGAGGAAGCCAAAAGCCTAAATGCATTAGAGGTTATTAAATGAAAAGACTTGAGCGCCTTAAAAGTGTTGGAATGAAGATTCACGCTATGTCACATATTATGGAAAATCAGCATTTAACAGACGACATATATACCGAAATTCTAGAAAATCTGCATAGCGAACTTGGCAATGCAATTGAAGAATATAAAAGCTCCAATATTGTCACATTCCCCGCGGCGTATGCTCCCTCAAGCTCCAGGATCAAGGGTAATGGCCCGTCAACCTAAGCCGTGGCCGCTTTGTATCGGGCCAGACGGTGGCGGCGGCGTCAACCCGTGCTGCGCAGAGTATGACGCCGCCGCCACCGCCTGGCGTTGGATAGAGGCGACCGACGGCGATAGGTGACGGGGTAAACCCCTGTTCATCAGGATATTGATAAGGGAGGTGACACCGGGAGGGCAGTGTGCATGGCAAGCAGAAAGGCGCCGCGTATAGCTGGGTCGTTTAGCATCGCCTAACCGGCGATCAACCAGAGACCTAAACGATTACAGAAAGTGGACACTTTGTGGTCAACGAGCTAGTTAACAAGGACTGCGCAAGATGGGGAAGGGCGCCAAGTGCCTGATATTACTGGTGCCCGGAGCCGGACTTGAACCGGCACGGTGTTACCACCGAGAGATTTTAAGTCTCTTGCGTCTACCAATTTCGCCATCCGGGCTAACGGATACGGAAGGGGAACACCGCAGAAAAAATGGAGGCTGGAGTCGGAATCGAACCGGCGTTGACGGAGTTGCAGTCCGCTGCATCACCACTCTGCCATCCAGCCTTGTTGCGCTCGTTGAAAAACGATCAACGTTCGAGTTTGGAGCGGGAAACGAGATTCGAACTCGCGACCCTCGCCTTGGCAAGGCGATGCTCTACCACTGAGCTATTCCCGCCGAACTCGAGGACGTATTATAGAGATAAGCCTGTGAATGTCAAACGTTTATGTGCTTCTCTGACGTGGAAATAATGCTCACATGGAGCGCGTCAATTCCGGCCATGCTGCGCGCAGGTACTGGAACATCGACCACAGCGTCAGCGTAGCGGCGACATAAAGTAGAGCGACGCCCAAGTTGGCGATCATCGAGCCAGGTGCGAAGCCGAGCAACAGCAGCAGCGAGACCATCTGCAGCGTGGTTTTTAGCTTCCCTATCCAAGAGACGGAGACACTACCACGCTTGCCGATTTCCGCCATCCACTCGCGTAACGCCGAGATGACGATCTCCCGACCGATAATGACCAAGCCCGGTAGTGTCAGCCACACAGCGTCGAAACGTTCGATCAGGAGGGCGAGGGCGACGGCGACCATGAGCTTGTCCGCTACTGGGTCGAGAAAGGCGCCGAAGGGGGTGCTCTGGTTCCAGCGACGCGCCAGGTAACCATCGAGCCAGTCGGTCACAGCAGCAAGCCCGAACAATCCCGCACACAGGAACATGCTCCAGGAATAAGGGAGATAAAAGGCGATCACCAGCAAGGGAATGAACACGATTCGCGCAAGCGTCAATAGGTTGGGGATGTTCATCGAGCGATGTAAGTCCTGACTGGTGAATGAGATCGTCGTGCCATTGTATCTTTCCGCTCATGGCTCATCCATGCAAGGCCTGATGAATGGTCGTGGCCATTTGAGCGCTGATACCGGGCACGCGGGCCAGTTCATCGCGGCTGGCCTGGCGGACGCCCTGAAGCCCGCCGAAGAAGCGTAACAACTCTCGACGGCGTTTGGGACCGACACCGGGAATGTCCTGCAGGGTCGAGGTGCGGCGTTGCTTGTCGCGCTGCTGTCGATGCCCGGTAATCGCAAAGCGGTGCGCTTCGTCGCGGATATGCTGGATCAAGTGCAGCCCAGGGGAGGCGCTATCGAGCGATAAGGCATTGTCGACGGTTTCCAGGAATAACGTCTCGAGGCCGGGCTTGCGTGTCGTACCTTTGGCGACGCCGAGCAGATGCGTGTTCATGATGCCGACATCTTCTAGCACCTCGCGCGCCATGTTGAGCTGCCCCTTGCCGCCATCGACGATAAGGACGTCGGGCAGCTTGCTTTCGTCCTGCACCAGGCGCTTGTAGCGGCGTGTCAGCGCTTGGCGCATGGCTGCGTAATCGTCGCCCGCCGCGACGCCTTCGATATTGAAACGCCGATAATCGGATTTGACCGGCCCGTCTTGATCGAAAACCACACAAGAGGCGACTGTCGCTTCGCCGTGGCTATGGCTGATGTCGAAACACTCCAGACGCGTCGGGGTTTCCTGTAGATCGAGCGCCTTGCGCAAGGCATCGAAGCGTTTGGCCAACTGCGAGCGGTTGGCTAGCTGGCTAGTGAGGTGCTGTTCGGCGTTGGTGTCGGCCAGGCGCAGCCATTGGGCGCGATGACCGCGTACCTGATGCGCCACACGGATGCGTTTGCCGGCACGTTCGGAGAGTGCGGCCTGAATGACATCGGCATCCACAAGCGGCAGGGACGTGATGACCTCGCTGGGGATGTCGCGATCGTGACCTAGGTAATAATGGCTGATGAACGCGCCGAGTAGTTCTTCCGCCGTCAGGTCCAGGCCGTTTTGCGGCATGTGGTGGCGCGCCCCGAGCATGCGTCCGCCACGTACGCTTAGAGTGCTGATGCAGACGCCGCCCGGGCGCTCGGCGAGAGCAAAGATGTCGGCATCGCCATCGCCAGTATCGACAATCTGACGCTCCTGCAGGCGTCGCAGTTGCTGAATTTGATCGCGAAGGCGTCCCGCTTCCTCGAAGTCCAGCGCCTGGCTGGCGGCTTCCATGTCCTGGGTGAGTTGCGCGGTCACCTGCTCGCTGCGCCCGTCCAGAGCCATGATGGCGTGGTCGATGTCGCGCTGGTATTCCTCGCGGCCGATATAGTCGACACAGGGTGCGCTGCAGCGCTGTATCTGATACTGAAGACAAGGCCTTGTGCGATGGGCGAAAACGCTGTCCTCACAATTTCGGATACGAAAGATCTTCTGCACCAACGCTAGACTCTCGCGGACGGCGGTCGTGCTGGGGAAAGGGCCTAGATAGCGACCGTCGCCGCGTTTCCCGCGCGCGCGTTTGAACTCGAGTGCGGGGTAAGGATGGCGATCCGAGACAAAAATGAACGGATAGGACTTATCGTCGCGCAGGAGGATGTTATACGGCGGTCGCTGCTCCTTGATGAGCGTCTGCTCGAGCAGGAGCGCCTCGGTTTCGGTGCGCGTGATGGTGACCTGGATATCTGCGATACGGCTGACCAGGGCTTGCGTCTTGGTGTTGAGCGCACCACGAAAATAGCTGGCAAGACGTGCCTTGAGCCGCTTGGCTTTGCCTACATACAAGATTTCGCCGTCGGTATCCAGCATGCGGTACACGCCGGGCGATTCGGAAACCGTCTTGAGGAAATGCTTGGCGTCGAAGCTCATGGGCGCGGGACAATCGTTGAGTCGGTCATGCCCGTTAGTATATCAAAGGGAAAGGGGCGCCGGAGACCCGAGTCGAGGCGCCGGCGACACCAGGTATCAAGAGGCTTCGTAGCCGTCTATCAAGCCGTAACGCAGCCCCAGGTGGGTGAGCTCGACATCAGATTGCACATTCAGTTTTTCGAAAATGCGGTAGCGATACGTGTTGACGGTCTTGGGACTCAGGAAGAGTCGGTCGGAGATATCGCTGACCTTCTGGCAGTTGACGATCATCATCGCCACTTGTAGCTCGCGATGCGAGAGTTGGTCGAAAGGGTTGTCCTGCGAGCCTATCTTGGACAGCACGACCTTCTGGGCGATATCCGGGCTGATGTAGCGTTGTCCCCCGAAGATGGCACGGATCGCGCGGACCATTTCATCGAGCTCTGTGCCCTTGCTGATGAACCCGGCGGCGCCAGCATCCATGAGGCGCTGGGCAAACGCTTCTTCGAGGAATGCTGTCACGATCACAACCTTGATATCCGACATGCCACGCATGATCTTGCGCGTGGCTTCGAGTCCACCGATACCGGGCATGCGTATATCCATCAATACGATATCGGGGCGCATTTCACGTGCCATGTTGACGGCTTCTTCGCCATCGACGGCCTCGGCGATAACGTGCAAGCCGTCTTCGGAATCCAGCATTCGGGCAATGCTAGTACGAACTAGATGGTGATCATCAGCGACAAGAACCTTGATCAAGGGAACTCCTGCAATCAATCGCCGGTTAACGAAATAAGGGGTATGTTGGCCCTTATGTGGCGGCCATTATGTAATGCTTCAGCTCCATGCGCTATGTGGTGGTAGCGATGCGCTCAATCAACTTAACAGTAATATTGGCTTTATGCTGCCGTGGGTTTTGCAGTTTCGCGCGCTGCGTGGCGCTAGTGCTGAGTGGCCTTTGGCGCATGACAGGTACGCATTGACATGAATGGATAGCAGTCGTAGTATACGCAGCGTTCCAGGGGCACTATCACGGATATATCCTTTGGCAAGTAGATAAACGCATCGCACGATGCGATATCGACATGGGGCCTTAGCTCAGTTGGGAGAGCGCAACACTGGCAGTGTTGAGGTCAGCGGTTCGAACCCGCTAGGCTCCACCAGATCCGCCTAATATCAAGCCGCCGACGCATCGCGTCGGCGGCTTTTTTCGTATCTTGCCTAGCGTCTAACGTTAAACGGTCGACGGCAATGTTTTCCCTCAAGGGCTGGCAGGGCCGCTGGCGCCGCATTCCAGACATCGGTATTGCATACCGTCCTCGGCATGGCGCTCTTCGAAGGCTTGCAGGCGCTCGTCGTCATTGATCGTCTCGCTGACGCTGCACGCCGGGCACTCGATGGTACGTTCATTGTTGCGTTGCTCGATGAGAAACATGCTGTTCTCCTGCCGTAGTCTCGACTCGATGAAAGGCATATCTGCCGTACAGTGACGGCAAGGCACGAAGCCTGTGAGCGCGGAGCTCGTAAAGAGAAAAGTCGGCGTTTGGCGGGGTGGCGTCAACGTAGACATTGGCGACGCTCAGGTAGTAAAAAATCAACGCTCGCGGGGTGTTGGAAGCGTACCTGCGAGTGGCTTCGTCGCAAAGCGGGGTGTCGGGTAGGGTCGTGCCGTGGTAGTGAAGTTACAGGAAGGGCAATTCGGCGCGCGTGGCGCGCAGGGCAAGACAGGGCGTCGCAGAAAGAAAGAAACGATGCCGCCCGGGCGGCATCGTTTCGTGGTAGGTCGGTAAGTTAGTCGTCGACTTTGCCGAGCAGGAGGAATTCGATCAAAGCCTTCTGGGCGTGCAGGCGATTGCCGGCTTCTTGCCATACCACGGCACGCGGATCGTCGAGCAGAG
This sequence comes from Chromohalobacter canadensis, assembly GCF_029544075.1. Lineage (GTDB taxonomy): Bacteria > Pseudomonadota > Gammaproteobacteria > Pseudomonadales > Halomonadaceae > Chromohalobacter > Chromohalobacter canadensis_A. The sequence continues at coordinate 132,540 of NZ_JAJQJH010000007.1, forward strand.
TCGTGCTGATTTCTTCGCCACGATGCGCGGGCAGGCAATGTAGAAACAGCGCACTATCGGCGGCGCGGTCGAGCAATGCCTCGGTGACCTGAAAGCCGTCGAAATCCCGCTCGCGCTTGGCTTGTTCCTCTTCCTGGCCCATCGAGGCCCAGACGTCCGTGGTGATTAGCCCCGCGCCTTGCACCGCCTGCTGTGGGTCGTGCGATATCTCCACGCGATCGCCGGCGGCCGCCACGAGGTCGGCATTCGGCTCGTAGCCTGGCGGACAGCAGATGCGCAGCCGGAAATCGAACTGCCGTGCGGCATTGATCCACGAATGACACATGTTGTTGCCGTCACCGATCCAGACCGCGGTCTTGCCCTTCACCGACCCGCGGCATTCGGTCCAGGTCATGACATCGGCCAGAAGCTGGCAAGGGTGATAGTCATCGGTCAGTGCGTTGATGACCGGAACCTGGCTGGCGGCGGCGTATTCTTCGAGCCCGGCATGCGAGAAGGTGCGGATCATGACGATGTCCACCATCTCGGCGAGAACGCGAGCGGTGTCGCCGATCGGCTCGCCGCGTCCTAGCTGCGTGTCTCGAGGAGAAAGGAACAATGCATGGCCGCCGAAATGTGCCATGGCGGTTTCGAAGGAAACCCGCGTGCGCGTCGAGGACTTCTCGAAAAACATCGCCAGGGTGCGATTGGTGAAAGGCGTATAGGTCGGCCCTTGCGCTTTGAGGCGGTTCTTGATCGTGATCGCACGCTGAATGAGGTGATTAAGTTCCTCGGGTGACAAATCGAGCAAGGTCAAGAAGTGGCGTGTGGCCATGGCGACGCTCCTTTCAAATGTGATCCACGGCATATCAGGGCGACGACGCCCACCGATGAAAGCGCGTGAGCGTCCCAGCCAAGACGCGCCCCGAGGCCCGGCTTTCTGCGACGCTCGGCCTTGCAAGGGCGACATGCGGGCCGTGCGGAAAGTCGACCATCCTAGCCAGGCTGCCGAGAAGGCGCAATTGTCGATATCAAGAGTGTCGGCGTTACGAGGGCTGTTTTCGGCGCTCGCCATCAGTAGAATGGAGGTACATTCACCCGATGTATTGCGGTGGTGCCGGCCAATGGCAAGCCGCCCCGCGTGAGGAAACTGAGATGAGCACGACTCTCGAGAACATCCAGCAGCAAATCGGCGAAAACACGATTCTGCTCTATATGAAAGGCACCCCTCAGCTGCCACAGTGCGGCTTTTCCGCCCAGGCGGTGCAGGCGGTCATGGCGTGCGGTGAGCGTTTCGCCTTCGTCAACATCCTCGACAATCCGGACATTCGTACTGAATTGCCCAAATACGCCAACTGGCCGACCTTTCCGCAGCTGTGGGTCAATGGCGAACTGGTTGGCGGCTGCGACATCATCGTGGAAATGTACGAAAGCGGTGAGTTGGAGAAACTAATCAAGGAAGCCACAGCCAACGCCGAAACCGAACAGGAGTGAGGCGTTGAGCCGGACGTCCTTCCCTGGAAGGGCCTTGGCGCATCGAAAAGCCCTGCCGATGAACATCGGCAGGGCTTTCGTATGGGTGACAAGCGAGTATGACGTGTCGCGTCAGTCCTCGCCCATGCTTTGTTCCTTCTGGGCCAGCTCCCAGCCGCCGAGATCTTTGTAACGGTTGATCATGGCACAGAATAACTCGGCGGTGCGCTCGGTATCGTAACGGGCTGAGTGAGCCGAGTCGTTATCGAACTGTATGCCCGCCGCACGGCAGGCGCGTGCCAGTACGGTCTGGCCGTAGATCAAACCACCCAGCGTGGCGGTATCGAAACACGAAAACGGATGAAAAGGGTTGCGCTTGATGCCGTTGCGTTCGATGGCGGCATTCAAGAAGCCCTGGTCGAAAGCGGCGTTATGGCCGACCAAGATGGCGCGAGTGCATTGGTTGGCCTTGATCGCCTTGCGCACTGGCTTGAAGATTTCGCCCAACGCGTCGTGCTCGCTCAATGCCACTTGCTGGCGCAATGGGCTATCCAGGTCGATGCCGGTGAAGTCCAGTGCAGCCTGCTCGATGTTTGCCCCGTCGAAGGGTTTGACGTGGAAGGCGTGCGTGGTATCAGGCATCAGGTTGCCTTGCTCGTCCATGGTCAGGGTCACCGCGGCGATCTCGAGCAGAGCGTCACTCTGGGCGTTGAAACCCCCGGTTTCCAGATCGACGACAACAGGGAGAAAGCCTCGAAAACGTTGAGCCATCAAATCGCGTGCCTGGCCGTCGCTCATGCTTTTGCTCCCATCCCGATGCGGTCTCGATAGCGTCGCCACACCCGGGGCGGGGCGACAAAGTGGCAGCGAGTGTAGCATTTTCGCCCCTCGACGTCCCGCCGCTCGGTATTCGTCAGCCTCGCTCGGCGCTATAATCGGGTGACGTTTTCTCGCTGTGTTCACGCAGCCGAACCATTCGATCAATATCCATCTTTTCAGGAGTCCCGCATGTCCGATGTGAACAAGGTCGTCCTCGCCTATTCCGGCGGCCTGGATACGTCCGTCATCGTCAAGTGGTTGCAGGAAACCTACGATTGCGAGGTGGTGACGTTTACCGCCGACATCGGTCAGGGCGAAGAGGTCGAGCCGGCGCGAACCAAGGCACAGGCCTTGGGCGTCAAGGAAATCTATATCGAGGACCTGCGTGAAGAGTTCGTGCGCGACTATGTCTATCCGATGTTCCGCGCCAACACGATCTACGAAGGCGAATATCTACTGGGGACCTCCATCGCGCGGCCGTTGATCGCCAAGCGGCTGATCGAGATCGCCAACGAGACCGGCGCCGATGCCATTTCTCACGGCGCTACCGGCAAGGGCAACGATCAGGTACGCTTCGAACTCGGCGCCTATGCGTTGAAGCCCGGCGTCCAAGTGATTGCCCCGTGGCGTGAGTGGGACCTCAACTCCCGTGAGAAGTTGATGGATTATTGCGAGAAGCACGACATTCCGGTCGACTTCTCCAAGAGCAAGAAGAAATCGCCGTACTCCATGGACGCCAATCTGCTGCATATTTCTTACGAAGGCGGCATTCTCGAGGATCCCTGGGCGGAAGCCGAAGAGGACATGTGGCGCTGGAGCGTGTCGCCGGAGGCAGCGCCGGAGACGCCTACGTATATCGAATTGACCTTCGAGAAAGGCGATGTCGTGGCTATCGACGGCGAGCCGCTCAAGCCTCATGAGGTGCTTTCCAAGCTCAACAAGCTCGGTGGCGACAACGGCATCGGGCGTCTGGATATCGTCGAGAACCGCTATGTGGGCATGAAATCTCGTGGCTGCTACGAAACCCCGGGCGGCACCATCATGCTGCGCGCCCACCGCGCCATCGAGTCACTGACGCTCGACCGCGAAGCCGCGCACCTCAAGGATGAGATGATGCCCAAGTACGCCGAAGTCATCTACAACGGCTACTGGTGGAGCCCGGAGCGCAAGATGCTGCAGGCTGCCATCGACGAGACTCAGGGCAACGTCAACGGCGTGGTACGCATGAAGCTCTACAAGGGCAGTGCCACCGTGGTCGGGCGCAAGTCCGAGGAATCGCTGTTCGATGCTTCCATCGCGACCTTCGAGGACGATGCAGGCGCCTACGATCAGAAAGACGCTGAAGGCTTCATCAAACTCAACGCCTTGCGTTTGCGTATCGCGGCGGCAAAAGGCCGCAATGCGAATTGATCCGTATCCACTCGCGTTGAACGTCTCCCGGCCGGGCGGCGTTCAACGCATAGCCAGCGCGCAGGAGGCTTCATGCTGAAACGACTCATCGAGGGCTTGTTTCGCAGCGGCGATGTCAATGACGAGGAAATACCCGCGACAGACTACGAAGGTTATTTGATTACGCCGGACCCGCAGGATGCCGGTGGTCAGTACCGGGTCAGCGGCTGGATTCGCAAGCCCATCGCAGGCGGTGAAACACTCGAACATCGCTTCGAGCGCTCGGATATCGTGTCTAGCCGTGAGGATTGTATCGAGTTGACGTTGCGCAAGGCGCAGCGCTTTATTGATGATACTGGCGACGAAATGTTCGAGGATCGCTGAGCGTTTCTATCGATCACTATTATCGTGCACGCGATTACCAACGCCACTATCTTTGGAGCTACGGCTTCTGGAGGAGTGGCGTTTTTTATTTCCACGACGCCTAGGGCAATCATTCGAGCGGGGACCCTCGCCGCTTAGAGCGGGCCCAACCTTTTATCATCCCGATGGAGCCGCGCATGATTACCGTGCATCACCTCGACAACTCCCGCTCGCTACGCATCGTCTGGTTACTTGAAGCCCTGCAGCAAGCTTATGAGCTCGTGACCCATCATCGCTATCCGCAGACATTGCTGGCGCCGGAGAGTCTCAAGCGTCTTCATCCACTCGGCAAGGCGCCGCTGATCGTCGACGAGGGGCTGACCGTGGCCGAGTCTGGGGCGATCATCGACTACTTGATCGAACGTTACGACGAGGGCCATTTGGCACCGCCGGTGGGGACGCCTGAGCATCGCGACTACCGTTATTGGCTGCATTACGCCGAAGGCTCCGCAATGCCACCGTTGGTGATGCATCTGGTTTTTTCGCGTTTGGGTAAGCCGCCGGTGCCGGCGTTGTTGCGTCCTGTGGCGGGCAAATTAGGACAGGGTGTACAAGCCAAGTTTCTGAACCCTGAGATCGAGCGGCATCTGGCTTTCTGGGAGTCCACGCTCGCCGAGCATGCATGGTTTGCCGGCTCAGACTTCACGGCGGCAGATATTCAGATGAGTTTCCCCGTGTTGGCTGTCGAATCACGACGTGGCATCAAGGATTTCCCCGCCATTGTCGATTGGTTGGCGCGGGTGCGTGAGCGGCCGGACTATCAGCGTGCCGTGGCGCAGACCGGCGAATTGAATCTGAGTGCGTCACGCTAGAGGAGGCGAACATGATGAGTCATTGGTGGGTAAAAGGGCTGGCACTGGGAATGATGGCGTTGCCGGTCATCGCCAGCGCTCAGGAAGAACCGCGCGATGACGGAGGTGACAATGTTTCCGGCGTGATGGCCTGCGATGTCCTTCAGGATGAGATCGAAGCCAAGATTCGTGCTAATGGTGTCGAGGACTTTGCGCTCGATATTATCGCCAGCGAACGCGTCGACGAGGAGGGGGTCCGTGAGGACGACGCTCTCGCCGGAGGGGAAGTCGTGGGAAGCTGTGCCGGCGGCACGCGTAAGGTGATCTATCGACGCGGCGCTCAAGGGAGCGGGGCCATGTCGTCCTCGGATGCCTCGCTGCCACCGTCTGACGCGAGTACTGAGCCAGGTAGAGACACTACCGATGAAACGCTGAGTGAAGACTCCGAAAGCGAGGATACCGGGCACTAGCGGATTCTACTCCCGCCTTTTGGCGGTCCGCTTCCGTCAGCCTCCGGGCTTGGCTACCATGGCGCCTTTTATCCAGGAGGCGCGCGTGAAGGCCTTATTGCTTTCCGCCTACGCAGCCGTGAGTCACCGGCACTGGGCGGATGGGCTGCAGCAGCAGTTCCCCGAGATCGACTGGCGGCGATTGGAACTGCCACCACGGCATTTTCCCTGGCGTATCCGCGGCAACCCTCTGACCTGGCTGGGCCAGGAGATCGACTGTCTCCATGAGGACTACGATCTGGTCGTCGCGACCTCGATGGTCGATCTGGCGACCTTGGTGGGCCTTTGCCCCTCGCTGGCGCGTGCGCGCAAGGTCGTGTACTTCCATGAAAACCAGTTTGCCTATCCGCTTCCCAAGGGCCAACGCATCCGCGCCGAGCCGCTAATGGTCAATCTCTACGCGGCCCTGGCGGCGGATGTCGTCGTCTTCAACAGTGCCTACAACCGCGACAGCCTATTGCGCGGGGCGCGCGAATTCCTCAAACGCATGCCTGAGCGCCTGCCGCTCGACTCCGTGTTGTCACGCGTCGCCGATAAGGCTGTGGTGCTCCCCGTGCCCTTGTCCGAGGAGATGCCCAAGCCCGCGCGCTCGGGGCAGCGAATTCTGTGGAATCATCGCTGGGAATATGACAAGAACCCCGAGGCGTTCTTTACTGCACTGGAAACGTTGGCCACGCGAGGCATCGACTTCGAGGTAGCGGTAATGGGCCAGCAGTTCCGCGATCAGCCGCCGGTCTTCGAGGCGGCGCGTGCGTGGCTGGGTGAGCGCGTCGTGTGCTGGGGCGAGCAGCCCGGTGATGTCTACCGAGACATGCTCGACAGCGCCGATATCGTGGTATCTACGACCGATCATGAATTCCAGGGGCTGGCGGTCATGGAGGCAGTGACCCATGGCTGCGTACCGCTGGTGCCGGACCGCCTGTGCTTTCCCGAGTATTATGCGTCGGCGTATCGCTACGCGGGCGATCAAACGACGCTCGAGGCCACGCTGGCGCAATGGCTGACCCAGCCGGCGTCACGCCCGGCGCTGCCCGACGCGCGAGCCTGGCAATGGCCGGCGTGGCGCGAGGCGTATCGCGAGGTGCTCATGGGGTGATGATGCACGCATCTTGCTGCGATCACGCTGCGTTCATTCGATTTCGGTCTTGTCCTTGTACTCGCAGAGATCCTCGATCACGCAGCTTCCGCAGCGTGGCTTGCGCGCCACGCAGGTGTAGCGCCCGTGCAGAATTAGCCAATGATGGGCATCGTGCAGAAAGTCCTTGGGCACGTGGCGCATCAGTTTCTGCTCGACCTCGAGCACGTTCTTGCCCGGTGCGATGCGCGTGCGATTGGCGACCCGGAAGATATGCGTGTCCACCGCCATGGTCGGCTGGCCGAACGCAGTATTGAGAATCACGTTGGCGGTCTTTCGCCCGACACCGGGTAGCGCTTCCAGTGCCTCGCGGGTGTCCGGTACCTCGCCGCCGTGCCGTTCGAGCAACAGGTGGCAGGTTTTCATCAGGTTGTCGGCCTTGCTGTTGTACAGGCCGATGGTCTTGATCTTGTCCTTGAGCCCATCGATGCCCAGGTCGAGGATGCCCTGCGGGGTATTGGCGACGGGGAACAAGCGCGCGGTGGCCTTGTTGACGCCGACATCCGTGGCCTGGGCGGACAACAGCACCGCCGTCAGTAGCTCGAAAGGCGTCTGCCAGTGAAGTTCCGTGGTCGGCGTGGGGTTGTGATCGCGCAGGCGCGAAAAGATCTCGTAGCGTTTTTGAGCGTTCATGGGGGAATCACGTCGATGAGGGAGAATCGAACGCGGCACGGGCTGCGTCGAGCATGCGCTGGGCTTCGTCGACCTGGCCATGCGCGGCCTCGAGGCTGGCGGCATCGCCATGGCGCTGGGCATGCGTGACTTGTTGGCGAGCCTTGCGCAATGACTGCTCGGCGGCTTTGACGGCCATGCGCCGATGGTGCGTAGTAGAGGAGTCGGCGCGCGGTGCCTGGGCGTTGCCGAGTTGCCGGTCGACGTCCGCCAGGCGCGAGGTCAGCGTATCGGCGCGTTCATCGAGCGCTCGGCGTGCCTCGGGATCTAGCCCGTCGCGCTGACGTTGACGTTCCACACGCTTGAGTCCGGCGACCAACGTGGCACGCGTCGCCTTGAGTGACGTGGTATCCACGCTGGCTGCAGCGTCCTGTTGCGTCGGCTGAGCAGGGGCTGTCTCGCGTTTAGTGCTTGCCGTCACGGCTGCTTGACGACGTTCGCGCTTGCGTCGCTTTTCCTCAGCTTGCCGGGCGAGACGCTGCTGGCGTGCCTCGTAGCGTTGTCGACCCAGTTCGGCACGTTTGGACAAGTAGGCGTCTTGCTGGGCTTGTGTCTCGGCGGCGACCCATTCGGGATGCGGCAGGATATCGATGCAGTCGACCGGGCAGGGTGCCACGCAGAGTTCACAGCCGGTGCATTCGGATTCGATCACCGTATGCATCTGCTTGGCTGCGCCGAGGATAGCGTCCACCGGGCACGCTTGGATGCACTTGGTGCAGCCGATGCACTCTGCCTCGCGAATATACGCTACCTTGGGAGACTCCGCGGGCTGCGCGAGGGGCTGGCGCGCCTGGCCTGTCAACTCGGCCAGCCGCGCCATAGTCGCCTCGCCACCGGGCGGGCATTTATTGATCGCCTCGCCGGCGGCAATGCCTTCGGCATAGGGGCGACAGCCGGGATGCCCGCACTTGCCGCATTGCGTCTGCGGCAGTTCGGCATCGAGGGTCTCGATGAGCGCGCGATTAGCGGACACCTTACCTCCTCAGGTCACGCGCTGGCCGGGTTCCGCACCGCTATCCGGCGACAGCAGATAGATGCCGCCCTCCTGGTCGCCAGCGGCCAGCACCATGCCTTCCGAAACGCCGAAACGCATCTTGCGCGGCGCCAGGTTGGCGACCATCACGGTCAGGCGCCCCTCCAGGGCTTCGGGCGCGTAGACGGCACGGATGCCCGAGAACACGGTGCGTGTCTCACCGCCCAAGTCGAGCGTCAACTTGAGCAGTTTCTTGGCGCCCTCGACGTACTCGGCCTTGGCAATACGCACGATGCGCATATCGAGCTTGGCGAAATCGTCGAAGCTGATCTCATCGGCGATTGGATCGTCGGCGAGGGGGCCCTTGGCCTGTTCCTTGAGCTTCTGCTCTTCGGCAAGCACTTCCTTGGACGCCTCGGTCATCTGCGCGATCTTGTCGGTATCGACGCGGGTCATCAGCGGCTTGAACTTGGCGATGGCATGGTCTTCGAGCACATGATGGCGGCTTCCCCAGTCGAGAGAATCGACCTGTAGAAAGACGCGTGCCTGCTCGGCCATGGTCGGCACCACGGGCTGCAAGTAGACCATCAGCACGTGGAACAGGTTGATCCCCACCGAGCAGATATCGAGCACTTCTTGCTCGCGGCCTTCTTCCTTGGCCAGTACCCAGGGCGCCTTGTCGGCGATATAGGCATTGGCCTCGTCGGCGAGCTCCATGATCTTGCGCATGGCGCGGCCGAATTCGCGTGCCTCGTAATCGGCGGCGATGGCCTCGCCAGCGTCCACGAAATGCGCCACCAGCTCGGGCTCGACGCAGCGCGCGGCGAGTTGCCCGTCGCCCAGCTTCTTGACGAAGCCTGCGCAGCGGCTGGCGATATTGACCACCTTGCCGACCAAGTCCGAGTTCACGCGCGAGGCGAAGTCTTCGAGATTGAGATCGAGATCGTCGACCCCGGCGGTGAGCTTGGCAGCGAAGTAGTAGCGCAGATATTCGGGGTTGAGATACTCGGCGTAGGTCTGCGCCTTGATGAAGGTGCCACGGGACTTGGACATCTTGGCGCCGTTGACGGTGACGAAGCCGTGGCAATTGACGCCGGTCGGCGTGCGCAGCCCCGCGCCCTCTAGCATCGCCGGCCAGAACAGGGCGTGGAAGTAGACGATGTCCTTGCCGATGAAGTGATAGACCTCTGCTTCCGAGTCGCGGCGCCAGTAGCTGTCGAAGTCGATGCCCTCACGCTCGCAGAGGTTCTGGAAGCTGGCCAGGTAACCGATCGGCGCGTCCAGCCAGACATAGAAATACTTGCCCGGCGCATCGGGGATCTCGAAGCCGAAGTAGGGCGCGTCGCGGGAGATGTCCCACTCGTTGAAGCCTGACTCGAACCACTCCAGCAGCTTGTTGCGAATCTGCGGCTGCACATGACCGCCATTGATCCAGCCCTGCATGAAATCGGCAAAGTCAGGAAGCTTGAAGAAATAGTGTGTGGACGTGCGAACTTCCGGCGTGGCGCCGCTGATCGCCGAGACCGGATCGATCAGTTCGGCCGGCGTGTAGGTCGCACCGCACGCTTCGCAGTTATCGCCGTATTGATCGTCGCTATGGCACTTGGGGCAGGTGCCCTTGATGAAACGGTCGGCGAGGAACAACCCTTTGATCGGGTCGTACATCTGCTCGATGTCGCGCGTGGAGATATGCCCGGCGTCGCGTAGCGCTTTATAGATGCGCTCGCTGTGCTGGCGGTTCTCTTCCGAGTGCGTCGAATGATAGTTGTCGAACGCCACTCCGAAGCGGGCGAAATCGGCCTGATGCTCGGCGCTAACGTTGCTGATCAGTTGCTCCGAGGTGATGCCTTCCTGCTCCGCGCGCAACATGATGGCGGTGCCATGGGCATCGTCGGCACAGACATAATGGCACTCGTGGCCGCGGCTTTTCTGGAAGCGCACCCAGATATCGGTCTGGATATACTCGAGCAAATGGCCCAGATGTATCGAGCCGTTGGCATAGGGCAGGGCACTGGTAACCAGGATCTTGCGCTTGGCGTTGGCGGTAGTCGGCATGGCGGCTCTAGTGACGAAAGTCGGAAACGAAAGAAGGCGTCGCGAACGACATCGACGAAAAGGCGATTGTAGCCCGCTTGGCGCTTGGCTGCATCCGTGATGCGGAAGACAACATCCACGCGGCCGGTGCTTGTAACACCTCGGTAAGGGTACGCTCAGGGCGTGCTTGGCCAGCCGCCGGTGCGGATGGCTGGACACCCCGTGACATCGAGATTGTAGAGATAAAGCCATGCGGGGCCGAAGGCGGTGCGATGAATGATACGGTCGTAGGTGCCGTTGTGCGGCGCGCGCACGCGATAATCCTCGAGTTGGTCGAGATCGCGTAGCCCTTGCGCATCGACCCGGTAGAGTTCCACTTCGATGCCGTGGGAGGGCTCCGCCTTGGCGCCGGGGCAATGCCCCAGGTCGTAGAGGGTGACATCACTGAGCGTATCCGCACCAATGAACTCGGCGCCTGCGAGCCAATGGTGATTGCGTAGGCCATGCTTGAGCGTGCCGTACACGGCGACCAACGGTGTGCGGCGAATGGCGAGAGCGGGTGAATGCATGGGCCCCCTGCGTTGACGACGAATGACGGGTCAGTGATCGGCGTGGCTATTACCGCGATAGACGACGAAGTTCGTCAGCCCCTGGTCGGCGAGCCGAAGCGCCTGCATTTTGCTCATGATGCCCTGATCGCAATATAGCGCGTAGCGCCGATGCGCCGGCAGGTGCGCGGCGCGTTCGCCAAGCTCGAAGAACGGAATCGCCAGTGGCTCGCCTCGCGGCAGCTCCAACGGGGCGGCATCGCGTTCATCGGGGTGGCGAATGTCGATGACCGTGACGTCATCGGCCTCGTGCAGAGCCTCGGCGCCCTCGATCACGGGTACATCGAGCGTGCGCGGCGCGGGCGTGTCGAGTAGGCGGTCCACCCGCGTTTGGCGGGTGGCCTCGAGTGCGGCTTCGAGCACACCCATATCGAAGTCGGCCTCGGCGGCGTCGATCTGGTCGGGTCTGGGGCGTGTATTGGGGCGTTGTGAGATCGTGCCGCAGTATTCCGGCAAGCGCTCGGCATGGGCGGCGGTACCGATGCGGCGTGCATCCTCGATGATGGTTTGCTTGTCGTCGGCGATGAGCGGACGTAGAACGGGCCGCTCGCTGACTGCATCGATCAGCCCCAGGTTGACCAGGCTCTGACTGGATACCTGCGCCAGCGCATCGCCGGTGACGAGAGCCGAGAGGCGCGCGCGTGTCGCGACGCGATTGGCGACCCGCAGCATCATGCGCTTGAGTACGACGCCCGCCAGACCGGCGGGCACACGGCGCTGGATTTCATCGAGCACGCCGTCGAAAGGCACACTGATGAAGTGGGCATGATGCGATGCACTGTAGCCCTGCCACACCTGATGCACGACCTCGCGTACGGCCTGCTCGTGTTCCGGTCCGCCGAGATTGAAGAACAGGTAATGCGTCTTGAGCCCGCGCCGGATCAAGCGCCAGGCCGCCACCGGCGAATCGTAGCCGCCCGAGATGAGTGCCAGTGCCTGGCCCTGGGTGCCGAGCGGATAACCGCCCAGGCCGGGCAAACGGCGGGTCACTAGACGCAGGTGCTGGTCTTGCAGCTCGAGCGTGACGTTTACCTCGGGGTGGGAGAGATCCACCTTGGCGTCCGGACTGGCATTGAGCAGCGCGCCGCCCAGGTAACGCTCGAGGTCTGCCGACGTGAAGTCGTGCTGACCGCGACGCTTGACGCTGACGCGAAACCGGCGGCCGGCCAGCGGTGCCCGCCATAGCGCCACCAGGCGTTCGGCGGTATCGGCGAAGGAGACGAAAGTATGCACATTGATCACCAGCACCTCGTGGATGCCGGGCACGCGCGATAGCGTTGCTTCCAGGCGTTCGCGGGTAGCGTCGTCGATAGCGTGGCGGACCCGCACCTCCAACGCATCCCAGCAGTCGGCGATCCGCACATCGGGGACCAGCGGCGTCAGAATGTTACGCAGGTTGGTGCGCAGACAACGAACCATCTGCTTGCGTACGGGGCGGGACTTGATGGTGATCTCGGGGAAAAGCTTGACGCGATACCGCATATGTCTCGTGTCGAGTGCTAGTGAAGGCGAGCATGGTAGCAATCCGGCCCCTGCCTCGCCAGTCACTCCGCCGGCGTACAATGAATACGGCATTTTTCGCCATTATCTTGAGCTGGATGCCGATTGAGCGCTCGATGTTATCGTCTGGTGGCGCTATGTTGAGAAATGTGTGCGGGGGCCGCGCCCGAGCGCCAATGAATTTGATACCATCTTGGCGTTCGTGATCCGCGCCGTGGTGGGCGCTTCTTGATGGGCAGGGATAAGCGCATGTTTCTCGACGATTTTTACACCGTGACCGATGATCGGCTATGTATTACGGCCGAGCAGGCAAGTCGTTTCGCCAAGTGTATCGCTGGCGATTACAATCCCATTCACGATGCGGATGCACGGCGCTTCTGCGTGCCGGGCGATTTGCTATTCGCCTTGGTGATGGCACGTTTTGGCCTGGCGCAACGCATGACCTTCCACTTCAAGGGCATGGTCGGTGACAGCGTGCCGCTGTGCTTCGTGCAACATGATGACGACACCGTTCAGGTGACCGACGCTCACGGCAAGGTATATCTCGAAGTCGAGCGCGGTGGGGATATCACCCACGACGCTGGCGTCATCGAGGCCTTCACGCGCCGTTACGTGGCGTTTTCAGGGCGCAATTTCCCGCATTATCTCAAACCGCTGATGGAAGAGCAGGGTGTCATGTTCAACCCCCAGCGGCCGCTGGTGATCTACGACAGCATGGGCTTCTCATTGTCACGGCTGGATGTCGCCGAGGCCGGCGTGGCTTTCGCCGGCGCGACGCTGGATGTCAGCGGCAAGCGGGGTGACGCCTTGCTGCAATTCAAGATGACTGACGGCGAAACGGCCATTGGCCATGGCTCCAAGAAGTTGGTGGTCAGCGGGCTGCGTGAGTACGACCCGCCGGTGATGGACGCTTTTGTCGAGAAGTTCATGAACCTCAAGGCGCATTACGCCACGGCAGAGTGAGACGCCAGATGCAACCCTTGCACGCAGAAGGTGTCACAGGCCACGTCATCTTTTGTTATAGGAGCATCCTTTGAGTATCCAAGGCATTCAGCAATTCTTTCAACGCATGCTGGAGTCCCCGCAACCGGAGCGCCGGCAGGTGACGTTGGAATTGGCGGTGGCAGCCCTGTTGTGCGAGATCATGCGTGCCGATTACGAACATGACCCAAGCGAAAGGTCCATACTGCGGGAGCTATTGACCACGCGTCTTACGATTGCCCCGGGCGACGTCGATGAACTGATGTCGTTGGCCGAAACCGAAGTCGAACAGGCTGTCGACCACTATGAATTCGTCAGCCTGATTCGCGAGCAATACGACTACGAGGATCGCGTGGCGCTGGTAGCGCAGATGTGGCAGTTGGCTTTTGCCGACGGTGAACTCGATGCCTTGGAAGAACACCGCGTTCGGCGTCTCGCCGATCTCCTTTATGTCAGCCACAGCGATTTCATTCGCATCAAGCTTGAGGTCATGCCTGAGAGTTGAGACGGCAAGGTCCGTCTGCGTGCGCCGAGTGCATGGAAGGCGTCTGGCGAAAAGTTGACTGAAACGCTTGGGTAAGTGCCATCGCGGGACGTTATACTGGCCGTATCGAGCTGTCAGCCTGGCTGGCGCACCGCAGATGAGCATATCGTGGAAAGGAGAGTTGCTGTGATCGAAGGCGTGAAGCATATCGTCGCCGTGGCGTCGGGTAAGGGGGGCGTCGGCAAGTCCACCGTGACCGTCAATCTGGCCTTGGCGATGGCCGCCGAGGGGTACCGAGTGGGACTGCTCGATGCTGATATTTACGGTCCCAGCCAGGCGCAAATGCTGGGAATCGCCCCGGGTGTACGGCCGCAGCCAGCGGGTGAAAATGCCTTCAAGCCGCTGGAGGCTCATGGTCTACAGGCGATGTCCATGGCGTTCATGGTGGATGTCGATGAACCTATGGTCTGGCGCGGTCCGATGGTGGCCGGGGCTTTCCAGCAGTTGCTCAATCAAACCGCCTGGAAAGATCTCGATTACCTGTTCGTCGATATGCCACCGGGCACCGGCGATGTGCAGCTGACTCTGGCGCAGAAAGTGCCGGTAAGCGGTGCGGTGATCGTGACCACGCCTCAGGACATCGCGTTACTCGATGCCAAGAAGGGTATCGAGATGTTCCGCAAGGTCAACGTGCCGGTGCTGGGCGTCGTCGAGAACATGAGCCAGCATGTCTGCTCGCAGTGTGGCCATCAGGAGCCGATCTTCGGTAGCGGTGGCGGCGAGCGCATTGCGGAGCAGTACCAGACCCGGTTATTGGGTCAATTGCCCCTCGACGGCACGATTCGCGAGCAGGCAGATGGCGGCAAGCCCAGTGTGATCGCTGACCCTGAAGGAAACGTCGCGCAGACGTTCCGCCAGGTGGCACGCTCCGTGGCCGAGGGGATCGACGCGCAGTCCGACGAGTCACCGACCATCAGCTTTGGTGAGTGACGTTCGTCACCTAACGTTTGCGTGACGCGATGGGGCCGTTATCATAACGGCCCCCTTTGTTTTCAAAGACCGAGTTTTCAAGGACCGAGTTTTCACGGACTGAGTGTTCACGGATCGAGTGTTCACAGACCAAGCGTTCGCGGAGACGACCCGATTTCATCGCGACAGCGCACTGAGCAGGAAACTTCAATGAGCATCAAATCCGATAAATGGATTCGGCGCATGGCCGAAGGCCAGGGCATGATCGAGCCGTTCGAGGCGGACCAGGTTCGTTACGTGAATGAGCAGCGGGTGATTTCTTATGGAACCTCCAGCTACGGCTATGACGTGCGCTGCGCCGATGAATTCAAGGTGTTCACCAATATTCATTCGGCCGTGGTCGATCCCAAAGGGTTCGATGAGAAAAGCTTCGTCGACGTCAAGGGCGATGTCTGCGTGATTCCGCCCAACTCCTTCGCTTTGGCGCGTACCGTGGAGTATTTCCGAATTCCGCGCAGCGTGTTGACTATCTGTCTAGGAAAGTCGACTTATGCGCGTTGCGGCATCATCGTCAATGTCACGCCGCTGGAACCCGAGTGGGAAGGCCATGTCACGCTCGAATTTTCCAACACCACTAACCTGCCTGCGCGCATCTATGCCAATGAAGGCGTAGCGCAAATGCTGTTCTTGGAGTCCGACGAGGTCTGTGACGTCTCCTACAAGGACCGTGGCGGCAAGTACATGGGGCAGAGAGGCGTGACGCTACCGAGGACGTAAGCAGCGAGCTACGGGCAACGGGCCACGAGCAGCGAGCCAAAATGCTGTTGAAGCCCGAAGCCCGAAGCCCGAAGCCCGAAGCCCGAAGCCCGAAGCCCGAAGCCCGAAGCCCGAAGCTGTGTTCTACCCTTCTTCGTCGAGCTCTTCCGCGGCGTCTTCATGCGACATTCGCAGACCGGTGGGTGGTAGCGGCATGCCGTCGAACTGAGCGCCTTCCGCACCCAGACTCAAGCGGCCTTCAAGAAACCAGCGCACGGCGATGGGGTAAATCAGGTGCTCGCGGGCATGGACTTTCTCGATTACCTGCTCGGCGGTGGTGTCGGGGTCGACCCTGAGCGCGGCTTGCAAGGCCACCGGCCCGCCATCGAGTTCCTCGGTGACAAAGTGCACGCTGGCGCCATGCTCCGACACGCCATCGGCCAGGGCGCGGGTATGCGTATCCAGTCCTGGATAGTCCGGCAACAGCGAAGGATGGATATTGAGCATGCGGCCGGCATAGCGATGCACGAATGTCGGGGTGAGAATGCGCATAAACCCCGCGAGGACGATCAGATCCGGGGTGTGGCGGTCGATGACCTTGATCAAGGCGCGGTCGTAAGCTTCGCGATCGTCGTATTCGCGATGCGGTAGCACGACGGAGTCGACACCGGCTTCCTTGGCGCGGATCAGGCCGTAGGCATCGCCTTGATTGGAGATCACGGCAACGATTTCACCACCCAACTCGTCGTGTTGCTGCGCATCGAGTAGCGCCTGCAGGT
Source organism: Chromohalobacter canadensis (assembly GCF_029544075.1). Taxonomy (GTDB): domain Bacteria; phylum Pseudomonadota; class Gammaproteobacteria; order Pseudomonadales; family Halomonadaceae; genus Chromohalobacter; species Chromohalobacter canadensis_A. The sequence goes on from NZ_JAJQJH010000007.1 coordinate 148,814, forward strand.
TGCTGCCGTTGCCGGAGATCAACACCACGACGCGACGCTTCTCGGCCGGTTCCGCTTCGAAGTCGTTGCCGTCGGGAGTGTCGGCTTGAGTCGTAGCATTCATGAGCGGACGTTCTCCAGACGAACTTGTTCTTCCTCACCCTGGCGCATAACGATGTCGCCAAGACGGTGCACCGTTTCGCCGGCGGCTTCCAGCGTGGTCTGGGCGTGTTCGGCCTGCGCCGCAGATACGACCACGACCATGCCGATGCCGCAATTGAGCACGCGGTGCATCTCGTGCTCGTCGACGTTGCCTTCACGTTGCAGCCAGTCGAAGACGGCGGGGCGCGTCCAGCTTTCGGCATCGATGCGCGCGGTGAGCGTATCGGGCAGCACGCGAGGCACGTTCTCGAGCAGGCCGCCGCCGGTGATGTGCGAGAGGGCGTGCACGGCCACGTCGCTGTCCTTGATCAACGACAACAGCGGCTTGACGTAAATACGTGTCGGCGCCAGCAAAGCGTCACGCAGGGGAGTGCCATCAATGTCTTGCTCAAGATCGGCCTGCCCTCTTTCTAGAATCTTGCGGATCAGCGAGTAGCCATTGGAATGGGGACCGGACGATGCCAGTCCGAGCAGCACATCGCCCTCGGCGACGCGGCTGCCATCGAGGATCTCGGATTTCTCGACGACGCCGACACAGAAGCCTGCCAGATCGTAATCGCTGCCCGAATACATACCGGGCATTTCGGCGGTCTCTCCTCCGATCAGCGCGCACCCGGCTTGGCTGCAGCCTTCACCGATGCCGGTGACGACATCGGCGGCGATGTCGATATCCAGCTTGCCAGTGGCGTAGTAGTCGAGAAAAAACAGCGGCTCGGCACCGGCGACGACCAAATCGTTGACGCACATGGCGACCAAATCGATCCCGATGGTGTCGTGACGCTCAAGGTCCATGGCCAGACGGAGCTTGGTGCCTACACCGTCAGTGCCGGATACTAAAACGGGTTCGTGGTAACCGCTGGGTAATTGGCACAACGCGCCAAAGCCACCCAAGCCGCCCATTACTTCGGGACGGGAGGTACGCTTTGCGACTCCCTTGATGCGTTCGACGAGCGCGTTGCCGGCGTCGATGTCCACGCCGGCATCCTTGTAGCTAAGTGATGTGCGGGAGGAGGAGGGCGTGTCCGAACTGCGAGTCATGGGCATTCCTGTCAACAGTGTGCCGATCGCGGGGCGATCGAGCGAAGCCGATGGCGCCGCCTGGCGCCCGAGGCCAGGGCGGTATAAGGGAAGCCTACATTGTAGCATTGCCCCAAGGGAGGCGCATCGCCTGCGCAGGCGTGTAGAATCGAATCCAAAAGGGTTGGGAGATACGTATTGCAATGACACGCATACAAGTGTGGGGCCTTCTGGGCGCGGCGGGATTGATCTGGTTGCTCGTCTTGCTGGAGCCCATCTTGATGCCGTTTTTCGTCGGCATGATTTTGGCCTATCTAGGTGACCCAGTGACTGACTGGCTGGAGGCGCGCGGCTTGTCACGCCGGCTCTCGGTAAGCGTAGTCTTCCTCGTGTTGGCGCTGTCCATGGTCTTGGCGTGCCTGATTCTGATTCCCTTGCTGGGACGCCAGCTGGCGCAGTTGGTCGAATCCTTCCCGGCCATCTTCAACTGGGTGCAGTCGGTGGTGCTACCGGAGGTCCAAGCCGTGACGGGCGTGGATCTCAGCGCTGATTTCGATCAACTGCGCAGCACCTTGATGGAGAACTGGCGCGAGACCGGTACAGTGGCGGCTGCGATTTTGGCCCAGGCGTCCAAGTCAGGCATGGCGTTCGCCGTGTGGATGGGCAATCTGGCGCTGATTCCCGTGACGACCTTTTACTTTCTACTCGACTGGGATCGGCTCAAGGCACGCCTGCGCGATTTGCTGCCGCGTCATGTCGAGCCAACGATCACGCGCCTGAGCCATGAATGCGACGAGGTGTTGTCGGCCTTTCTGCGCGGGCAGTTGCTGGTAATGCTCAGCCTAGCGGTGATCTACGCGACGGGGCTGAGTCTGCTCGGCCTGCGTTTCGGACTACTGATCGGACTGGTGGCCGGGCTGGCCAGCATCGTGCCGTATCTCGGCGTGATCGTGGGGATCAGCATTGCGGCTCTGGTCGCGTTCTTTCAGTTCGGCGAATGGCTGCCCTTGCTGGGCGTGGCCGTGGTGTTCGGTGTTGGCCAGGTCGTCGAAAGTACGTTACTCCAGCCCGTCCTGCTGGGGGACAAGATCGGCCTTCATCCGATTGCGGTCATCTTCGCGGTCCTGGCGGGGGGGCAGCTGTTCGGTTTCACCGGCATTCTGCTGGCATTGCCGGTCGCCGCTATCGTCATGGTAGTATTGCGTTACCTTCATGAGCGCTATAAAAACAGTCGCTTATACGATACTTCCCGCCACGATGGCGCCTCGCACGAAGGCGATGAGGAAAGGTCATGACCGGGTCCGCGCAGTTGCCACTGGGAGTGGGGCTGAGTGACGATGCAACGTTTGCCAACTTCCATGCGTCGAGTAATGCGCCATTGCTCGAACGCTTGCGTGGCCAGCTCGACACGGATGGCGAACCTTTTCTGTTTCTATGGGGCGCCCCCGGCAGCGGTCGCAGCCATCTGCTGCAAGCCGCCTGCCACGAAGCCGGCGACCGGGGCGGGCGTGCCTTGTACCTTCCCTTGCGCGATCTGGGCCACTTTCCGCCGCATATGCTCGAGGACCTCGAACGCCTGGACCTGGTGGCGATCGACGATCTCTCTGCGGTGCTGGGTCGCAAGCGCTGGGAAGAGGGGCTGTTTCATTTCTTCAATCGCATGCGCGATGCCAACAAGCGCTTGGTGATCGCCGCGGAGGCCGCGCCACGCCAGTTGCCCACCGTGCTGCCCGATCTTTCCTCGCGCTTGAGCTGGGGAGTGACCTTCCATGTGCAGTCCCTGGACGACAGCGGACGCTTCGAGGCTTTGCAACTGCGGGCACGGGTGCGTGGCATGCAGCTCCCCGACGAAGTCGCGCGCTATATTCTGCATCGAGGCCCGAGACAGCTTGCTGCGCTATTCGATGCCCTTGCGCGTCTCGATCACGCCTCGCTTTCCGCTCAGCGGAAGTTGACCATTCCCTTCGTCAAGCAGGCGCTGGGCTGGTAATGAGCCGCATCACGTATCGTCGCCGTTGAGGGTGGCGAGAATGCGGCGCGGCCCGCCGTGCTGACGATGCTCCCCTAGCCAGATGCCTTGCCAGGTGCCGGTAGCGAGTCGTCCCGACTCGACGGCGAGTGTCAATTGCGTACCGAATAGGCTGGCCAGGACGTGTGCCGGCATGTCGTCTGGCCCTTCCAGCGTGTGGCGCATGCCATCGATGCCTTGAGGCGCGAGTCGTTCGGCATAAAGGGCCATGTCGTGTCGCACATCAGGATCGGCGTTTTCGTTGAGGGTGAGCGATGCGGATGTATGCAGCAGTTGTAGATGCAAGAGTCCGAGACGCACGGAGGCGAGCTCTGGAAGCTGGTCGGTGATCTCGGCGGTGACGAGATGAAAGCCCTGATGGCGTGGGCTCAGGGTGAGCGTGGTGCGATGCCACATGATGGATTCTCCCGAGAGGTGGTGACGATGCCTTGAAAGGCGTCATCGGCAGCACAATTTCACACTGATAGTCGCCGGGCTCGTGTGCGCCAGAGGAGCGACCATCATGATCGTCGATAGCGACGGGTATCGCCATGATGGGGCCGCGTGCACGGCGGTCTCAACCGATCAGGAGGGTGTGATGAGCGAGACACGCATTGAACGCGACAGCATGGGGGAACTCGAGGTTCCCGCCGGCGCACTGTATGGCGCCCAGACGCAACGTGCCATCAACAATTTTCCCGTCAGTGGGCAGCCCATGCCCCCCGCGTTCATTCAGGCCGTGGCACGGGTCAAGCTGGCGGCGGCGAACGTCAATCGTGACCTTGGCCTGCTCGACGCCCAACGCGCAGAGGCGATCATCAAGGCGGCCCAGCGTCTCGTCGATGGCGAACATGGCGATCAGTTTCCGATCGATGTCTTCCAGACGGGGTCGGGCACATCGACCAATATGAACGTCAACGAGGTGATCGCGCATCTCGCCAGTGAGAGCGGCACCGAGGTCGGCCCCAATGACCATGTCAACATGGGGCAATCGAGCAATGACGTCATTCCCACTGCGTTGCATCTGTCGGCGGCGCTTGAGGTCGAGAAAACGCTGCTTCCCGCCTTGCGTCACCTGCAGTCGGCCATCGACGCCAAGGCACACGAGGTGGATGACGTCGTCAAGACAGGGCGTACCCATCTGATGGATGCCATGCCGGTGCGCATGAGTCAGGAGCTTGGTGGTTGGTCCAGCCAGGTCGCTCAGGCCATCGAACGCCTGGAGGGTACCCAGCAGCGACTGACACGACTGGCGCTCGGCGGTACGGCGGTGGGTACGGGGATCAATGCTCATCCCGAGTTCGCCGAGCGGGTCGCCAAGGCGCTGAGTGAGCAGACGGGACTCAATCTACGCCCCAACGATAGCTTCTTCGCCAGCCTGGGGTCGCAGGATGCCGCCGTCGAGCTTTCCGGTCAGCTACGCACCTATGCCTGTGCGGTGATGAAGATCAGCAATGATCTGCGTTGGATGAATTCAGGCCCCTTGGCGGGGCTGGGCGAGATCGAGCTCGAAGCCTTGCAGCCAGGAAGCTCGATCATGCCGGGCAAGGTCAATCCGGTGATTCCCGAGGCGGCGGCGCAGACCGCGGCGCAGGTGATCGGGCTAGATAGCGCGATCACGGTGGCGGGACAGAGTGGCAACTTCCAGCTCAACGTCATGCTGCCGCTGATTGCCTCGAATCTGCTGACGTCGCTTCGCTTGATGTCCAGCGCCAGCACGCTGCTCGCCGATCGCGCCATCGCGACCTTCAACGTGCGTCGCGACAATATCGAGGCGCCGCTGTCGCGCAACCCCATCTTGGTGACCGCGCTCAATTCGGTGATCGGCTACAACGCGGCGGCGCAGGTCGCCAAGAAGGCCTATCAGGCAGGGCGGCCGATCATCGATGTGGCCGAGGAAGAAACCGAGTTATCCCGCGAGGAACTCGAACGTCTGCTCGATCCCGCGCAGCTGACACAAGGCGGCATTCCCGAGTGACGTGAAAGGTGGATAGAAATAGCTTGTTTTGGGCGCCCTCACGGGCGCCCAATTTATTTAACTCATCGCACTATGCTGACTCGGCGAGTGACATAAACGGGATTCAATCATTGCTCTTGACAGGCTCCTCGCCACGCCGCTCGTGGGCTTCTTCAATGGTTTCCTCGGCGTCCTGTCGTTCTTCACGGTCCGCGTCGGGGCTGTCGTTTTCATCGGCACGTGCCGGCCGATAACGAAAGGTTGCGAGTATGGGGAAGTGATCGGAACCGAACGCCGAGAGGCGGCGTAGGTCGACCAAGGTGAAGTGTTCGCTGACGAAGACGTGATCCAGCGGCCAGCGTAGCCAACGATGTTCGGCGTGGAAGGTGCTGTACAGTCCGCGTCCGCGGCGAGGGTCCAGCATGCCGCTGATGTGGCAGAAAAGGCGTGTCGTCTTTGACCATGCCACGTCGTTGAGATCGCCGGCGACCAGCGTGGGTTGACCCGAGTCCCGGACCGTCTGGCCGACTAGCAACAGCTCGGCATCGCGCCATAGCGATTCATCGCTTTCGCCGGGCGCGGGGGGTCTTGGATGTACAGCATGGAAACGCACACGCTCGCCACTAGGCAGCGCGAACCAGCCGTGTATCGACGGGATGTCGTCTTGGATCAACCACTCGACATGCGGCTCATGTAGCGCGAGACGCGAATATAGGTGCATGCCGTAAAGGTTATCGAGGGGAATCTTAACAGTATACGGGTGGCTCTCGTTCAGTGTCTCGTCGAGGCGCTCTTCCCACCAGGCGTCTGATTCCAGGGTCAGCACGATGTCAGGGTCGACCTCGTGAATCTGGCGCATCAGCGATGCAGCCTGGCGATTGGGCGTGAGAACGTTGGCGACCAGCAAAGAGAATTGACGTGAGGCGTCCTCGCCTTCGGCATCCACCACATGACGTGCCCCCAACGGTGTCCAGGGGAAAATGCGCATACCTTGCACGCCGAGTACGACCAAACTCGCGATGGCACCAATCCAACCCAGTGGTGACCATGGCAGCACACTCAGCAAGGCAATTAAAATCACGACGGCGAACGCCGCCAGTTGCATGCGGGGAAAGTCGAAACCACGCACCCACCAGTAGCGTAAATCTAGCCACGGGATGGCGGTGGCGATAAACGCTACTAGCGCGAGCAGGGCAAACACTATCTCGGCGATATACTCAATCATCATGGCCTCTTTTCGGCGGCGCCGGCCCTGGCTCCATGCCGGGGCGTTACCGTCCATGGTAAGCGTGGAGATTGAGGGTAGCAGGCCAAGCGGTGATGGCACCAAGCAACGGCGTCACCGCATAGCCTCGTCAGGCCGCATACCCTTGGCAATGACGATTGAGATAGGCAGTCAGGCGCTGATGCTGCCCGGGCGTGAAACGCAGGCCCAGTTTGGTGCGTCGCCAGAGTATGTCGTCCGGTGAACGTGCCCATTCCTCACGCACAAGGTAGTCGACTTCAGCCTGCGTGAGGCCTGCGCCGAACGTTTCGCCAAGCTGATCTTCGCGCCTGACGCCGTGCAGGAAGCGCAGACATAGCGTGCCATAGCTTGAAGCGAGGCGCCGTGCCCGGGCTTCTCCTAAAAACGGATAATCGCGGACGAGTTGCATGGCAAATGCCTCGCGCGAGTCGATATCCCCGCCAGGGAGCGATGTCTCGGCGGTCCAGGGCGCTCCTATCTCGTTGAAGTAGGGTTTCAATTGCTCGAGGGCGGCTTCGGCCAGCTTGCGGTACGTGGTGATCTTGCCGCCGAAGACTGACAGCAACGGTGCGCCGCGTGCGTCGAGATCGAGTGTATAGTCGCGTGTCATTGCCGAGGGATCGGCGGATTCGTCATCGCACAACGGCCGCACACCAGAGAAGGTGGTGACGATGTCCACGCGCGCGAGTGTCTGGATGAAATGCTGATTGACCACGTCGAGTAAATAGTCGATTTCCTGACCGCTGGCGCTGACCTGGGCAGGATCGCCTTGGTAGCGCACATCGGTCGTGCCGATCAGGCTGTAGTCCTGCTGATAGGGCAAGACAAAAACGATGCGCCGATCCTGGTTCTGCAGGATATAGGCGCGCTCGTCGGTATTGAGGCGTGGCACGACGATATGGCTGCCTTGAATCATGCGCACCCCGTAGCGTGAATCGCGCTGGGCGTTTTTGCGTACCACCTGTTCTACCCAAGGCCCGGCGGCGTTGACCAGGGCGTGCGCGTATCGTATGTGGCGCTTGCCGGTACTGACATCTTCCAGCGTGATGTGCCAGAGGCCGTCTTCTTCCTGCGCCCCGACGCAGCGGCTTCCCACTTGGATATCGGCGCCGTGTTCGCGCGCTTGCATGGCATTGAGCACGACTAGTCGGGCATCGTCGACCCAGCAGTCGGAATATTCAAAACCGCGTTTGATCTCTGGTTTGAGGGGACTTTTGGCGTCGAAGCGAATCCCTTTCGACGCGGGAAGGCTGGCACGCTGGCTGAGATGATCGTAAAGGAACAGGCCCGTGCGGATCATCCAGGCCGGGCGTAAATGCGGCTGGTGCGGGAGGATGAAGCGCAACGGCCAGACGATATGCGGTGCCTTGCGTAACAACACTTCACGCTCATGCAGTGCTTCGCGCACCAGGCGAAATTCCCGATGCTCAAGATAGCGTAGGCCGCCATGAATCAATTTGCTGCTCGCCGAGGAGGTCGCACTGGCGAGGTCATGCTGCTCGCTCAGGGCGACGCGCAAGCCACGGCCTGCAGCATCATTGGCGATGCCGGTACCGTTGATGCCACCGCCGATGACGAAAAGATCGAGTATGTCCTGTCGGGGGGAGGCGTTCATGGAAAGCTCCGCAAGATTGGTTTCGCAAGTTGATTGTTCGGATATGAAAATAGCGTAATCGAAAACGAACATCAAGTCGACGAAACGAACATGGCGTCAGGTGACGCCATAAGCGGGGCGAGGCGGTCAAGCGTCGGCGATATGCAGTGTTACATCATGTTCGCGTAGCAGGCGCAGGATGCCGTCGGGTGGTTGACGGTCCGTGAACAATGCGTCGATCTGCGAAATGTTGCCCTGGCGCACCACGGCGTTGCGCTGGAACTTAGAGTGGTCGGCGGTCAGGAAGACCTGGCGCGAGTTACGAATGATGGCCTGGGCGACGCGAACTTCCTGATAGTCGAATTCGAGCAGCGAGCCGTCATCGTCGATGCCGCTGATGCCGATGATACCGTAATCGACCTTGAACTGATTGATGAAGTCGATCGTGGCTTCACCAATGATGCCGCCGTCGCGCGAGCGTACCTGACCGCCGGCGATGATGACGTTGAAGTCTTCCTTGTGTTGAAGGATTGCCGCCACGTTGAGGTTGTTGGTGATGACCTCGAGGCCCTGATGTTCGCGTAGCGCCTCGGCGACCATTTCATTGCTGGTGCCGATGTTGATGAACAGCGAGGCGGAATCGGGAATCTGAGCGGCGACGCATTCAGCGATATGCTGCTTGGCATCGGCATTGAGTGTCTTGCGTGTATGGTAGGCGGTGTTGACGGTGCTCGACTCGAGGCCGGCCCCACCGTGCACGCGTTTGATCGTGCCTTCGTCGGCCAATTGGTTGAGGTCGCGTCGAATTGTTTGTGGCGTGACGGAAAAATGCTGTGTGAGCTGCTCGATAGAGGCGTAGCCCTGATGCTTGACCAGGGTGACGATGGCCTCGTGGCGGTCTTGTTGTGTCATGGGGTTCCGTTACCTGGCGAGTAAAACGGCCGATGAATGAACCATGTCTTTTGGGTAGACGCGAACGTTGCACAGGCGGTGCAGTGCGGGCTGGACGGCTATGTTAAACCATGAATTAGTACGGAAAAAGGCATTATGAATTGTTGTAAAACGAAAGTAGACAAAGATTTTGTTCGCTAAAATGAACTTTAATAAGAAGAAACGGAAATGGCAAGGTGCTCGCGTCAAGCGTTTGAACCTTGGCGAATTTTTGGGTCGGGGCTTGCATTTTTCTATGGCCTGCGTAAAATACGCATCCGTTGCCGAGATGAGAGTCAGCAACGGTAGTAATGGCATTACCGCAGCTAATCTGAAATAGGACCGTAGCTCAGTTGGTTAGAGCGCCACGTTGACATCGTGGAGGTCAGCGGTTCAAATCCGCTCGGTCCTACCA
>NZ_JAJQJH010000008.1 GCF_029544075.1 Chromohalobacter canadensis
CTTCCACCGCTGGCCACGAAGTCCGTCGCCGGCAGCGGATGCGTACTTTACGGCCCACAGGGGCTGAACGCAAGGGGATGATTTAAAAATAGTCGCTTGCCACTTATGTGGCAACGTCTTCGACCACACAGGGGCGGCTGACTTCATGGAGCAGATCGAGAATCGAGCGATAGGGAATACCGGCATGCTGGCTCAGCCCCATCTCACAGGTGCGCGAGTTGGAGTAGCCTACCTCACAGTCACGCACGGCGTCAGCCAGCCCCTGTAGTGCAGCGGCATTCAGCTCAGGAACCATGAAGCCTTTATCGCCGGCAAACCCACAACAGGTGATCTCCGGCGGCACCACGACCTCGTCGGCGCAGTATGCGGCGAGGGCGAGGAACTTATCGCCCAACCCCATGCACGTACTTGAGCAAGTTATGTGCAATGCGATGCGCGCCTGCTTCGGCGTAATCTCCAGGCGCGGCAACAAGTGATCGTGTGCGAACGCGACGGGTTCTTTTACCGTCAGGCGCGCATCGAGCCGCTCACTCATACGCTGCGCACAAGGACTAGTATCGCATAGTACCGGATAACGCCCATTCTGGGAGGCCAGTAACAACTCGCGGTTGAGCTCGCGCGCCTTGTGATCTGCCTCGTCGAAATAGCCCCGAGATTGAAACGCCATGCCACAGCAAAGATGCCCAATCATTGCGGGAATGACGACCTCGTAACCGGCCTTCTCGAGCAACGCCAGGGTCGTGCGCGTCACGGCATCGACCCCATCATCCCCACGCGAGGCGCCGAAGACTCGCGTAGCGCATGCCGGTAGGTAGACGACCTTGTCACGCTTGCCACCGACTGTCTTTCCTGCCCGACGTTCCAGAATGCGTACCGGTGCGGGCGCTGGCAGTGAGGGAATCCACTGCGGCAGACGCTCACCGCTGAGTCGACGCACGCTCTGCGTCAAGGCGCTCATCATGCCCGTACCCAGCACACCGTGCGTGGTATCCGCGAGGCGCAACGCACCTCGCCCGATGCGGGTCGTGCCGGAAAAGTGACGCCCAACCAAGCGGGCCGTGCCGCCTCGCTCGACGACCTGCCGGTGCCGCCATCCACGCACGAGGTCACCGGTATTGATCCCGACCGGACACTGCGTGGCGCACAGGCCATCGGCCGCACACGTATCGATGCCCTGATATTGATAGGCGTCGCGCAGTGTCGACAGGCGCGATGCGTCCTCCTGCCCATCGGAGGCTTCGAGCCGCGCCATTTCGCGCTGAATCACGATACGCTGGCGTGGTGTCAGGGTCAGATCCCGCGACGGACATACCGGCTCGCAGAAGCCGCATTCGATGCACTTATCCACAATGGGGTCGGCGGCAGGCAGTGGCTTGAGGTTGTGGATATGCTGCTCGGGATCGCGACTCAACACGACGTCAGGGTTGAGTACATTATCCACGTCGAAGAGCGCCTTGATACGCCACATCAACGCATACGCCTCGGCGCCCCACTCACGCTCGACATAAGGCGTCATGTTGCGCCCCGTCCCGTGCTCCGCCTTGAGCGAGCCGCCATACTCGTCGGCCACCAGGGTCGCAACGTCCTCCATCAATGCGGCGTATCGCTGTATCTCGGCCGGCGTCTCGAAGCCCTGGGGAAAGACGAAGTGCAAATTGCCTTCCAGCGCATGCCCGAACAGGATGGCGCCCTCGTAGCCATGGCGCCGGAATGCCTCGGTCAACGCCGCCACCCCGGCCTCGAGACATTCGATCGGGAAGGCGACATCCTCGATGATGACCGTGGTTCCCACATCGCGCACCGCGCCCACGGCAGGAAACAGTCCCTTGCGCACTTTCCAGTACCGCGCGTACTCCTCGGGATCCCGCGTGAAGCCCAGCGGCTCCAATGTCTTGATGCCCTCGAGCGCCGCGTGCGTCGCCGACATACGCTGAGCCAGCGTCGCCTCATCCTCGGCACGCACATCGATGAGCAGTGCCGTGGCAGCGGCGGGCAACGTCTTGAGGCGCCCCAGCATGCCTGGACTCCCCTCAACCGAGCGCAAGGCCGCTCGATCCATCAATTCGACCGCCGACACTGGCGCCGACTTGAGCGCGAGCGTGGCCCGACACGCCGTCGCCATGTCAGGGAAGAAGGCCAACGCCGCCGTTTTCAAGGGCGCGTCCGGCACGGTGTCGTAGGTGATGGCGCTGATGAAACCCAGCGTTCCCTCGGAGCCGATCATCAAGTGGGCGAGAATGTCGAAGCCATCCTCGAAATCGACCAGGCTATTGAGCGCGTAGCCGGTGGTGTTCTTGAGCCGGTACTTGTGACGAATGCGCTTGGCCAGCGGCGCATTCGACCGCGTCTCGCGCCCCAGCGTCTCCAGCGCCTCGAGCAGCTCGCCATGCGAGGCACGGAACGACGCCCGACTGTCCGCGTCCGCCGTATCGAGCAGCGTGCCGTCGGCGAGAATGACGCGAATGTCACGCAACGTGCGATAACTGTTCTGCGCCGTGCCGCAGCACATGCCCGAGGCATTGTTGGCGGCGATCCCTCCGATCATGCAGCTATTGATCGAAGCAGGATCGGGGCCGATCTTGCGCCCGTAAGGGGCCAGCAACTGGTTGGCGCGGGCCCCGATGATGCCGGGTTGCAGGCGGATCGCCCGTCCCGCGTCGAGGATGCGGTAATCGCGCCACCCCTGGTTCAACTGTATGAGCACCGAGTCGGTCACCGCCTGCCCGGAAAGCGACGTCCCTGCCGTGCGAAACGTCACCGGCAGGCGTCGACGCCGGCACTCGGCGAGCACGCCCATCAGCTCTTCTTCGTTGTCGGGACGGACGACCAGTTGCGGGATCAATCGATAGAAGCTGGCATCGGTGCCATAGGCGAGCAATCGCAGCGGGTCGTCGATCAGCTTGTGCGCGGGCAACCTTTTACGCAGCGCTTCAAGCAGCTCTCTATAGGGCGCTTTCATCGTGGATTCCGATTATCAGCCGGCGGGCGCAGTGCTTCGAACTCGGCGAGGGCATTCCGAAGTTCGTCCAGGCCACGCACCTGGGTCGCCGTCATGCCCAAATCACGGGCAGCATCGACGCACTCGGGGTTGTCGTCGAAGAAACGTACCTGGCCGGGCACCACGTCGAGCGCGCGACAGACGAACTCGAAGGCCTCGGGGTCAGGCTTACGCGCGCCGATCTCATGCGAGGCAAAAGCTTTCTCGAAGGGCAAATCAATACGATAGTCATCGACTAGCCGCCGCCAGTGAACGGGGTTGGTGTTGCTGAGTATAGCGCGACGATAGGCGGGACGGATGCGCTCGACCAATGCCATCGCGCCCGCATAGGGTCCCCGCATCCAGTCGTCGAACACCGCCAGGAATGCCGTTGGCGACATGTCCAACTCGAGTGCCTCAAGCGCCGCCCGGGCAAAGCGTGTGCCATCGTCCCCACCAGTTTCGAACGGCGTGATCGCTTCGAAGCCCATCCAGAAGCGCCGCGCCTGCTCGGCATCGAAACGCCCCTGAGTCAGCTCGACTAGCCCGGATGTGCCACGCCAGTCGACCAACACCCCGCCAGCGTCGAACAGCAATACCGTCTCGTCAGCCATCGACTTCCCCTCGTTCATGTCTCAACACCCTAAGCATGACCCACATCCCGTTCACGACAAACATGAAAGGCGCATCGATCATTCCAATAGCGGCGAAAGCGTGCGCTCGATCGACGCCGACGCCTGGCCCGGCACCAATGAGTCCGGCCCGAGCTCGGCGATGGAGCGCGCACCGGTGAGCGTCATCGCGACACGCATCTCCTTCTCGAACAGCTCGAGCAGGTGGGCAACGCCCGCCTCGCCGGCGGTGGCCAGCGCATAGATATAGGCACGCCCCAACAATACAGTATCAGCCCCCATGGCGATCATCCGCACGACATCGAGCCCATTGCGCACGCCGGAATCGGCCAGGATGGCCAGGTCGCCCTTGACCGCATCGGCGATGGCCGGCAGGGCACGCGCTGTGGAGGGCACACCGTCGAGCTGACGACCGCCGTGATTGGACACGACGATGCCATCCGCGCCGAAGCGCACCGCATCACGGGCATCCTCGGGATCGAGAATGCCCTTGATGATCATCGGCCCGTCCCAGAACTCGCGAATCCACTCCAGGTCCTTCCAGGAGATAGCGGGGTCGAAATTGTTACCGAGCCAGGCGATATAGTCCTCGAGCCCCGTCGGTTGTCCGCGATAGTCCGAGACGTTACCCAAATCATGAGGGCGGCCATGAAGGCCCACGTCCCAGGCCCAGGAAGGATGCGTCACGGCCTGGAGCATGCGCCGAGCCGCCGCATGCTTACCGCTCATGCCGGAATGCGCATCGCGATAGCGCGCCCCCGGCACGGGCATGTCGACCGTGAAGACCAGCGTCTTGACACCGGCGGCCTTGGCGCGCTCCAGCACATGCTTCATGAAGCCCCTGTCCTTCAACACATAGAGCTGGAACCAGAGAGGGCGATCGATGGCCGAGGCCACCTCGTCGATGGGGCAGACCGATACCGTCGACAGCGTGAACGGGATGCCTTTCCCGGCTGCTGAGCGCGCTGCCTGTACCTCGCCGCGTCGGGCGTACATCCCGGCCAGCCCCACGGGGGCAAGGGCAACTGGCATGGCGAGGGATTCGCCGAACAGTTCGGTCTCCAGGGACAAGCTGGACATGTCCTTCAGCACGCGCTGACGCAACGCGATACCGGCAAGATCCTCGACATTGCGTCGCAGCGTACGCTCGGTGTAGGCGCCCCCGTCGGCATAGTGAAATAGAAAGGGCGGAATACGTCGCTTGGCGGCTTGGCGGTAGTCCGTAGAGGCTGAAATGATCATGACGAACCCTGTGCAAGTGATGCGCTATCGTTGAATGGCCCTTGAAGAGTCGTGCCGAGCGCTTGGAGAGTGGTGGTAACAGAGTGATTAAGACATAAAGTGGTCAAGACATAGGCGGACGAAGAGATGGAAGCGGCACCTCACCACCTTTCTTTATTGGTTTTACCAATTTACAAAAAGAGATGGATATAACTCTATGAGCGTGTACTGAAGAGTGTCAATAAAGAACCCATTTATGGCACAAAAATGGGCTTAAACTTTAGTCAAGACCGTAGTGTCAGGCCCTATACGAAGGCTGGAGTAGCGCGGGAAGATTGCGTAAAATTGGTAATACCATTTACTGGTTGGTTTTACACCTGTCATCAACCACCGAGTAACGAGCGACACTCATGGCCCCACAACACCTCAGACAACCGCGTCTTGCCGACGTAATCACCGAGCGACTCGAGGCCATGCTGCTCGAAGGCAGCCTCAAGCCGGGGGAGAAGCTACCCCCCGAGCGGGAACTGGCCGAGCATTTCGGTGTGTCGCGCCCTTCTCTGCGCGAGGCCATCCAGAAGTTAGCCGCACGCGGCCTGCTCACCAGCCGCCAGGGCGGCGGCACCTTTGTCTCCGAACAACTCAACAATAGCTATAGCGATCCGCTCCTGGAAATGCTGACGCGGCACGGTGAGTTCAATCTCGACCTGCTCGAATTCCGCGACGCCATGGAAGGCATATCAGCCTATTACGCCGCCCTGCGTGCCACAGCCGACGATAAGGCCATGCTGCAAACGCGCTTCGAGGCGCTCGAAGCCAGTTACCGACACCCCGACCGAAGCAGCGACCCCATGCGCGAGGCACGTGCCGACGCGGCCTTTCATCTGGCCATCGCCGAGGCAGGACACAACGTCCTGCTGCTGCACACCATGCGTGGGTTGTTCCACCTGCTGGAAAAGAGCATCGTCGCCAACTTGGCCCACCTGTTCGAAAAACCTGATTCTCGCGATCGTCTCATGGATCAACACCGTGCATTGTTCGAGAGCATCGTCGCCGGCAACGCCGACGAAGCACGGGCACGTGCCCACGAACACCTGGCCTTCGTCGAGAAGGGGCTGCTTGAGCTAGAGCGCGCCGAGACACGCGCTCAGCGCGCGCAACGCCGTTCCCAAGGGTTGCCCGAGTAGTCTACTCGACGCTGCCTCGTCAGGCGCACCAGGTCACAACCATGACGCCACGCCCCGATTCACCAGCGCCAGCAACGTGGGCCAGGGCGGTAGCCACGGCGCCAGGGCAATACCCAACAACAGCCACAGCACGGCGTTGCCAGGCTCTCGGTAATCGAAGAGCTTGAAGGCGGTACCGAAGGAACGCTTGAGCCGCGAGCCGACCAGATCAACGCTGTACAGCTCGTCGAGCAAGAGATGGACCAGCGCCCCCCCACTTAGCGCCAGGCCTTGGGCCCAGGCCATCGGTGCAGGCTGGGCCAGTAAGTGGAAGCTCATCGCAGCTGTGCCCATGCCGCACAACAGACTCGCAAGCAACGAGTGCCAGATACCGCGATGCACGGTGAAGCGCTTGAAGATCGCGCCGGCCAGGTAACGCACGCCGAGATACAAACCGCCACATGCCAGGACCAATGGACCCGGCGCAAGGCGCGATTGCAGCCATAGCGCGCCGGCAATCACTGCCAGGACGGCCAGCAGGGTGAAAATCAAACGAATGGCGTGCGAATGATCGGAGTCGATATCGGGCAGGATGCCGCCAAACGCCGTCAATATCGCCAGAGGCCAGCCCTCGTTGAAGCTCCATAGGCTTGCCTGCCAGCCAGCATAGGCGGCCAACGCGCCACCGCCCAAGGCAACGCCGAAATGTGTGCGAAAGTTGGCCATGGCCCGCCCGGGACGCCCTCGACAATACTGGATGAAAAACCAGATTATGGGGCTTCATGACGAGACAAAACAATGCGTTAAGCAAGAAAATACCGCCTCGGGGGGCCTGGCACATGCGGACGCGTCGTTATACGGGTGGCTGGGCCAGGTACTCGTCCTTGAGTTTTACGTAATTCCCCGCCGTATAGGTGAAGAACGCGCGCTCGGCCTCCTTGAGCGCCCTGAGCGGCTTCGCGGGATTGCCCGCATAGACCTGCCCGCTTTCCAGGCGCTTGCCCGGCGTTACCACCGCCCCGGCAGCGATGATCACCTCGTCCTCGACGATCACGCCATCCATGACCGTAGCGCCCATTCCCACCAGCACACGGCTGCCAATGGTACATCCGTGCAGCAGTGCCTTGTGACCCACCGTCACGTCATCGCCGAGCGTTAGTGGATGGCCGTCGGGGTTGTAATCGCTGGCATGGGTAATGTGCAACACACTGCCATCCTGAATGCTGCAACGCGCACCGATACGGATGCGATGCATATCGCCACGAATCACGGTCATCGGCCATACCGAGCAATCGTCACCCAAGGTGACATCACCCAGCACGACACATGCCGGATCGATATAGACCCGCGCGCCCAGGCGCGGCGTCGTCCCTTTGAACGTCCGCAATGTCATCCACTCTCTCCTTATTCCATGCATGGTGGTGAGGCAGTTCACGATGGACGGGCATCACCATAGCGCCGACAACAGCACGATGACGACCAGCGGGATCGACACATAGCGTACCAGCCCACGCCATAGCCGGAACCCACCGGGGCCCGCGTCCAGCGACCGCATGGCCGTGTTCGCCGGCATGATCCAGGCGGCGAAGATGGCGATCAACAATCCGCCGATGGGCAGAAAGAACTCCAGCGGCACGGTGGTCACCAACTCGAAGAAATTCATGCCTGCCAGCCATTTCACCTCCGACAGACTCGAGAACGAGAACACCGACAGCAAGCCGACCAACCACACCGATGAGCCGATCAGCGCCGCCGCCTTGCCGCGTTTGAGACCGGCATCGGTCAAGATCGCCACTAACGGCTCGGCCAAGTTGATCGACGAAGTCCATGTCGCCAGCAGCAGCAACAGGAAGAAAACACCCAGCCATAACGGCCCGCCCGGTAGGTCAGAAAAGGCTATGGGCAGGGTCACGAACATCAGCCCGGGCCCCTCAGCGGGGTCCATCCCCTGCGAGAACACCACCGAGAAGATAGCGATGCCCGCCAGCAGCGCCACAGCGACATCCAGCACCGCCACCGCCGCCACGGCACGCGGTAGACTCTGATGATCGGGCATGTAGGCACCATAGGCCATCAGCGCGCAGGCGCCTACCGCCAGGGTAAAGAAGGCGTGTCCCATGGCATTGAGCACCACGCTCAAGGTGATGGCCTCAAGATCGGGCGTGAATAGCCACGCCATCGCGGTGCCGAAACCGTCGGTGGTCACAGCGTAACCGACCAGCACCACCAGCAGGATGTAGAGTAGCGGCATCAACAGGTTATTGAGCCGTTCCAGGCCGCCTGAAATACCCGCCGCGACCACCGACATGGTCAGCAACATGAACAACGTATGGTTAAACGTCATGCGTAACGGATCGGCGAGGAAGGCATCGAAACTGGCGCCGATCTCATCCGGCGTACGACCGCTGAAATTACCGTTGACCGACTCGATCAAATATTCGATCGACCATCCCGAGACCACCGAATAGAACGACAGGATGAAGAACACCGTCAACGCCCCGAATAGCCCCAGCCAGCGCCAATGTGGCGATACCCCCGCCTGGCGCGCCAGATGTGCCAGGGCATGCATAGGCCCGCGGCGTCCGGCACGACCCACGAGGATCTCGGCCATCATGATCGGTAGCCCCAGGATCAGCACGAACACCACATACAGCAGCAGGAATACCGCCCCGCCGTTTTCGCCCGTCATGTAGGGAAAACGCCAGATATTACCCAGGCCCACGGCCGCCCCGGTCACCGCGAGAATGAAGGCTCGTCGCGACCCCCAGCGTTCCAGCGTTTCACTCATGGCGTTGTACCCTTCATTACGACCTGGCGCCCCACACGGCGCCGAAAGCGCCAAGCCTAGCAGGCGCGCGGTTGGCGGCCAATCACACCGACATTGAAAGCAGCCGGGCCCACCCCCACCTATGCTTCATTCACACGTTCATATCGAGGTGCCCATGTCACGCAACCCCTTGCTCGAATCGCATGTTCTGCCACCGTTCGATGACATCCAGCCCGAGCATGTAGTGCCGGCCATCGAGCAGCTTCTGGCAGAGAATCGCCGTGACATCGAGGCCCTCGCCAATCAGTCGCAGATCAGTTGGGAGAGCCTCGCAGCGCCGCTCGAGGCACTCAACGACCGCCTCTCGCAGGCTTGGTCGCCGGTATCGCACCTCAATTCCACCATGAACAACGAGGCGCTGCGCGAGGCGTATCAGGCCTGTCTCGCCATGCTCTCCGACTACAGTACCTGGCTAGGCCAGCATCAGGGGCTGTTCGAGGCCTTCATGCGCCTCAAGGAAAGCGGCGAATACGCACGTCTCGAGGAAGGCCAGCAGC
Source organism: Chromohalobacter canadensis (assembly GCF_029544075.1). GTDB lineage: Bacteria > Pseudomonadota > Gammaproteobacteria > Pseudomonadales > Halomonadaceae > Chromohalobacter > Chromohalobacter canadensis_A. The sequence continues at coordinate 9,321 of NZ_JAJQJH010000008.1, forward strand.
GCTCCATCGACAACACCCTGCGTGACTTTCGCCTCGCCGGGGTCGATCTACCCGAAGACAAGAAGCGCCGCTACGGCGAGATTCAAGCGCGCCTGTCGGAGCTCGCCAACACGTTCTCCAACCATGTGCTCGACGCCACCCAGGCATGGCACAAGAACTTGCCCGACGACTCGCGCCTGGCCGGTCTACCGGAAAGCGCACTGGCCACGCTCAAGGCCAACGCCAAAGCCAAGGACGTCGAGGGATACCGCATCACGCTCGACTTCCCGAGCTTTTATCCAGTGCTTTCCTTCGCCGACGACCGCGCGCTACGCGAAGAAGTTTATACCGCCTTCGTGACCCGCGCCTCGGACAAGGGCCCGCAGGCTGGCCGCTTCGACAACGCGCCGATCATCGAAGAGAGCTTGCGGCTGCGCCACGAATTGGCCGAACTGCTCGGCTTCGCCACCTACGCCGACTATTCGCTGGCCACCAAGATGGCCGACTCTCCCGAACAGGTACTGGGCTTCCTCGGCGACCTGGCCGATCGCGCACGCCCCCAAGCTCAGCGCGAGTTCAATGAGCTGGAAGCCTTCGCCCGCGAGTCCTTGGGGCTCGAATCGCTCGCGCCCTGGGACGTAGGCTACGCCAGCGAGAAGCTTCGCGAGGCACGCTACGCCATCTCACAAGAACAGCTACGCCCCTATTTCCCGGCCCCCAAGGTCATTGAGGGGCTATTCCGGGTCACCGGCACGCTCTACGGCATTCGCTTCGCCGAGCGCGACGACGTGCCGCGTTATCATTCCGACGTACGCTATTTCGAGATCCTCGACCATGACTCCCCCATCGCCGGCTTTTATCTCGATCTTTATGCCCGCGAGGGCAAGCGTGGCGGTGCCTGGATGGACGAATGCCGTGTGCGCCGCACCCGCGAAGACGGCAGCCTGCAATTGCCGGTCGCTTACCTGACCTGCAACTTCACGCGCCCAGTGGGCGGCAAGCCGGCGCTGCTCACCCATGATGAAGTACTGACGCTGTTTCACGAGTTCGGCCACGGCCTGCATCACATGCTGACGCGCCAAACCGTCGCCGATGTTTCCGGCATCAATGGCGTCGCCTGGGATGCCGTCGAGCTACCCAGCCAGTTCATGGAGAACTTCTGCTGGGAGCGCGAGGGGCTAGACATGATCGCCGCGCATGTCGATACCGGCGAGAAGCTGCCCGATGCTCTACTCGACAAACTTCAGGCCGCTCGTAACTTCCAGTCGGCCATGGGCATGACGCGCCAACTCGAGTTGTCACTGTTCGACTTCCGCCTGCACCATGAACTCGAAGCGCCCGATGCCGGCGAGGTACAAGCCCTGCTCGACGACGTACGCGACAAGACCACTGTCACGCCGCGTGTCGACTTCAATCGCTTCCAGAACGGCTTCGGACATATCTTCGCCGGTGGCTATGCGGCGGGCTATTACAGCTACAAGTGGGCGGAGGTGCTCTCGGCGGATGCCTACAGCGCCTTCGAAGACGCCGGCATCTTCGATGCCGCGACGGGCAAGCGCTTCCGTCAGGAAATCCTTGAACGCGGTGGTTCGCGCGACGCTGCCGCGCTATTCAGCGCCTTTCGCGGCCGCGAGCCCAGCATAGAACCGTTGCTTCGCCACTCCGGCATCGAGAATGCCGACGCGGCCTGATAGCGTCTTATGCACTTCCGCTTTTGCAATCCTTTTCCAACCGGGCTGCGTGCCCGGTTGCCATCGTGAGAGGACTCCAAGATGACGGCCAACCCCAAGCGCTTCATCGCTGGCGCCATCTGCCCGCGCTGTGCGGCCATGGACCGCATTCGTGCCTGGGAGCAGAACGGCATCCGCTATCGGGAATGCGTGTCCTGCGATTACCTGGAGCAGCTAGCCATCGATGAGAATGGCTTCGCCGAAAACCTCGCCACGCGTGTCAACCAGCCCCGCGAGGACGACACGTCCGACGACATCCAAACCGTACGCCTAATCGATCCGAGTGACGGCAAGACGCACTGATCCCGGCTAATGCCGCCTGACCACGGTGTAAAGCAAGACGTATGAAAAAGGCTCCCGTTGGGGAGCCTTTTGGTTACCTACCGACTTTGTGCCGAGAAAGCGATCAATCGGACAACGTACCGCAAGCGACGCGCTTGCCGCCGCCACCCAGCTTAGGCTCGTCGGAATAATTGTCGCCGCCGGCATGAATCATCAGGGCGCGACCGTCCAAGTCGGAGGCTTCAAGACGCGGCGCCAACACCGGTGTCGTAGCGTTGCCGTCCTCGTCGACCATCAGCACCGGCAAGTCACCGAGGTGTCCTTCCGCGTATGGGCCCTGGTGCGTGCCCGTGTCTTCAGGGTCGTAGTGACCGCCAGCGGCGCCGCCCGGCACCGTTTCACCGTCTTTTTCCGAGGGCTGGCAACTCGGGTTCATGTGCACGTGAAAGCCGTGCATACCCGGTTCGAGGCCCGAAAGATCCGGTGTCAGCAGCAGGCCGTAATCGGTGTCCTCAAGGGTGACGCTGCCGACGCTGTCGCCGGTGCCCTGGGCATTGACCTGGTGCATCTCGATGTCATGTTCCGCTGCCTGGGCGCTTCCCAGCATCAGCAGGGCACTGCCGATACCGAGCGCAATACGAGGGGTACGTAGCATGCCTTTCTCCTATCCATGGGTGAGACGTCTACCCCTGTCAGGCTAGATGAAGAGCACGCTATACGCCATGCATCAGCTCTCGCAGCGCAGGTTGTCGAGCACTCGCAGTGCCGGCGTCGCCTGGTTGAGCGTGTAAAAATGTAGCCCCGGGGCGCCGCCGTCGAGTAGACGCTGACAAAGATTCGACACTACTTCCTCGCCGAACGCCTGGATGCTCTCACTATCGTCGCCGTAGGCCTCGAGCTGCTTGCGGATCCAACGCGGAATATCCGCCCCGCAGGCATCCGAGAAACGCGCCAGCTTGGTGTAATTGCTGATCGGCATGATCCCCGGCACGATCGGCGCCTCGACCCCCAGCGCGCGGGCCCGCTCGAGAAAATGGAAGTAGGCGTCGGCGCTGAAGAAATACTGCGTGATGGCGATATCGGCACCGGCTTGCATCTTACGCACGAAATTCTGCAGATCGTGCTCGTAACTGGGCGCCTGGGGGTGCATCTCGGGATACGCTGCCACCGCGATCTGGAAATGATCGCCGGTTTCCTCGCGGATGAACTCGACCAACTCATTGGCGTAACGCAACTCGCCCATGCCACCCATCCCAGAGGGCAAATCGCCGCGCAGTGCAACCAGGTTGGTAATTCCCGCCTCGCGGAAACTCTCCAGGCGCTCGCGCAATTCGCCCTTGTCGCTGCCGATGCAGGACAGGTGCGGCGCAGTGTCGATGCCGCACTGGCGCACTGACTTAACGGTTTCGAAGGTCCGCGCCTGAGTCGAGCCCCCTGCGCCGTAGGTCACCGAAAAGAAACGCGGACGCCGCTCGGCAAGCATGTCGCGCACGCCTTTCAGCTTTTCCCGCCCAGCGTCGGTATTGGGCGGAAAGAATTCAAAGCTGATGCCCAGCGGATGTTCGCGAGTACTCATCGATGCAACCCTCTTCATGACATGGCGCGACCGACATCGGGTCACGTTCGTATTCGATGCCGCGCATTCTGCCGATCCCCGCCCGCACTGACCAATGAAAGTTTCGCGGCTTGGCATTAATCCGGATCATAGCGCACACGCATACCGCCTGGCTCAGGGGTGCGTGGTCGACGTGACCTGGCAGTCGCCGCCTGTCAGGCAGGCCTCACCTTCGACTTGCAGGGTGGCATGATTGATCCCGAAGCGTTCCTGCAAGCGCGTATAGGCGGCCTGGAGCATCGCCTGGTGTGACATGTCATCGCGTACCACCAGATGCAAGCTGAGCAGAGGGTCCTGCGGCGTCAGCCCCCAGACATGCAGGTCATGCACACTCACCACACCCTCGATGTCTTCCAGCGCCGTCCGAATCTTGTCGACATCGACGCCTTCCGGCGTGCCTTCGAGCAGGGTATGGGTCGAGCGACGCAGAATTTTCCAGGCTGCGCGCAGAATCAAGGCCGCAGCCAGCACCGAGAGCAAGGGATCGATGGGCGTCCATCCGGTCAGCATGATCACCAGCGAGGCCGCAATCGCCGCCACTGACCCCAGCAGGTCGCCCATCACGTGCAACAGCGCCCCGCGCAGGTTGAGATTCTCCTGATCACCGCCGTGCAGGATCTTGAACACCATGAGGTTCACCAACAAGCCGAGGATCGCGATGGCCATCATCGGTCCGGCCAGCACGTCCACCGGCTGCGTGAAGCGCTCGATGGCGGCGATGAAGATCCATATCGCGATGCCCAATAACGTCAACCCATTGATGAAAGCTGCCAACACTTGGAAGCGCTGGTAGCCGAAAGTACGCCGCTTGTCCGGTGCCTTGCCTCCCATGTAGAAGGCGAACAACGCCAGCCCCAGCGAAAAGCTGTCGCTGAACATGTGCCCGGCATCGGCCAGCAGGGCCAGCGATCCCGACACCCAGCCGCCGATTGCCTCCGCCAACATGAAACCGGCGGTCAAGTACATGGCAAACTTGACGCGCTTGGCGCTATCCGCGGTGACCGTGGGCGCGTGGTCGTGGTCGTGGTCGTGGTCGTGGTCGTGGTCGTGGTCGTGGTCGTGGTCGTGGTCGTGATCGTGATCGTGATGATCATGCGCCGCATGATCGTGACCGGAAGTCGAATGTCCCATGCCGTCCTGCCTCTGGGTGGTTTTCCTCCAGTGTAATGTCTGGAGTGGACTTCAGGGTCAATCCGTCGATCTTGTACCACGTCGAGGCACGCGTAACCAGCCACTGCCGATGAGCATGCCCAGCGTGATCAGGCCTGCCGCCAGCACTAACCAGGCGGTTGCCGAGGCATAGCCGGTCGCGATCAACACCAGTGTGGATAGCAGGGGCGTAAAGTAGGCCAACAGCCCTAGCAAGCGCAGATCGCCATGCTTGACGCCTACATCCCAGGTGAAGAAGGCGCTTCCTACCGGACCGAGGCCCAGACCAATCACGCCCAGCCATCCGATACCTTGCGGCCACCGAGAGGGCTCGAACAACCAGTGACACAACGCCGCCAGCACGGCGGTCGCCAGGCAAAAGCCCCCCACAGCCGCCGTGGGCACCGCGCGGTTGGCGCGCGATAACACCGAGTAACCGCTCCACAGAAAGGCACAGGCAAAGGCGGCGACGTAGCCCACGGCGCTACCCGAGGCACTGACATCGCCTCCCACCAGCAAGGCCGCGCCCACGAATCCCAACAGCGCGCCCACGACGTGGCGTGCACGCAGTCGCTCGCCAGGCAGCAGCGCCACGAACAACACGATCAAAAGCGGCCATAGGTAGCTGATCAACCCGGCATTGGCCGGCGGTGCATTCTGCTGGGCGACGAAGTACAGGGCGTGATAGCCGAACAGCCCACCGACACCCAACGCCCAGACGCGCGGCGGCTGACGCAGCGGCGCCCGTAGCGACTCGCCACGTAGTCGCAACCAGACCATGAAGCACACGAATGCCAGGCTGAACGCCAGCGCGGTGAGCAAAAACGGCGGCACAGGGCCCGCCAATTGGGTCAACGCCGCCAACAAGGCCCAGTTGAGCACGGTAGTGGCGCCGATCAGCGTAGCCCGGCGAGACGCGGACGACTCGAGCGACATGATGAACTCCCATGTGACATGAACGCGAGCTCCCAGGCTGCCATGCCCACACGCCACAAACTTGTCGAATCCTGACCCAAGGACTGCCAAGCGCCGTCTATAACGGGCATCATGGGCGTTCATTATCAGGAATGCTGCATGTCTCAAGTCGATCTTTCCCAACCGCTATGGATGCTGCTGATCTTCGTGGCATTGGGCTGGCTATGCGCGCGCCGATTGGCCATCGATCCACGCCCCATCGCGACGTTGCTGATCTACCTCATCGCGCCGCTGACGTTCTTTCGCGGGCTTTATCTGGGCGAGCCTTCACCGGCCTTGCTCGGTCTTACGGCGGGCATGTTCGCTCTGGCCAGCGTTCTGTGCCTGGCAACCCACGCCGTCGTGCGACGTTACTTCGCCCCGCAGGAAGCCGCACTGCTGGCATTTTCCGCCGGCACCGGTAACACCGGTTACTTCGGGCTGCCCTTGGCCATGGCGTTGCTCCCGCCTGAGGGCGTCGCCGCCTACCTGTTCTGTCTGCTAGGCGTCACGCTCTTCGAATTCAGCGTGGGCTTTTACATCAGTGCCCGGGGGCAATTTTCAGTCCGCGAGAGCCTTGGAAAGATCGCCCGCCTGCCATTGCTCTATGCCTTCATCGCCGCCCTGCTCGCCTATCATCTGCCCTGGTCGGTGCCCGGCGCCGTGATCGAAGGGCTCGACTACTTCCGCGCCAGCTATACCGTACTCGGCATGATGATCATCGGCATGACGCTGGGCGGCGTCTCGATACGCGCGTTCGACGGGCGCTTTTTGGGTGTCTGCATCGCCGCGCGCTATGTGATGTGGCCTTTGGTGATGCTAGGCCTGGTGCTCGCCCTGCAAGCGACAATGAGTATCTCATCGACGCTGGCCGGCGCACTGCTTTTGCTGGGCGTGGTGCCCATGGCGGCCAATGTCGTGGTCATCGCCATGGAGCTGAACATACGCCCCGCCAAAGGCGCCATCGCCGTGCTGCTGACGACCATGGCAGCGCCGTTGATTATTCCGCCCTATCTCGACCTTCTCTGGCAAATCACAGGACTCGGTTAGCGCACCGGCTATCGTTAATCTGCCGACTGTCGGCGTTGCCGCCACTCGCGCGGTGACAACGCATGGCGGGCGCGGAAGGCACGCGAAAAATGTGCGCTGTCGTGAAATCCACATGCCTGGGCGATCTCGGTGAGGGGACGGTGAGTATCCTGCATCAGCATGCAAGCGCGTTGAAGGCGACGCTCTATCAGCCAGGCATGCGGCGAGGAACCGGTGAGGGTGCGAAAACGCCGCGCGAACGCCGCCTCCGCCATGTGGCAGCGCGCCGCCCAGTCACGCACACGCCAGGGCGCCGCCAGATCCGCCTCGACCTCCGGCAGCAAACACAATAAGCGCAAACGCGGTTCGGTACGCGTCGTGCGCCCCATTTTGAGCAGCGCATGGAGCCGCCTCGCCAGCACGTCAGGACGCGCGTCGACGAGAGCAGAGACATCCGCACGCACAGTCGACGGCAAGCGGCGCGATGTGACATCGCCAAGCCCCGCCTCCTCGCACCATGCGATGGGCAGGTCGAGCACCAGCGTACGGTTGTGGCCCGGCGCTAAATAGTGGTGCTCGTTACCGCTGGCGATAGTGACGAGCCGTCCAGTATCCACGTGCGCGCCGCGTCCGCCAGCTTCCAGCTCGACAGCGCCCTCGAGCCCGATCAGCCACTGATGAAAGCCATGGCGATCGGTCAGCACCCGGTCCGGGTAGCGGCGTATCTCGGCGGTGGGCAGTAAGCATTCATTCGACATGGCAACGGCTCATCTCAATCGGCCAGGACCCAGCCGGCCGCACCATAGACGCCGGCGCCGACTAACGTGGCCAACCCTACGTTAGGCGTCAAACGCTGCACCAGCAACACTGCCATCGCGCCCAGCCCCAAGCGCACCCCGCCGCGCCAGTGCGGCGCCTGCCACCATAGATCGCTCATCGAGAGAACGATCAACGCCGCAATGGCGGCAAGCCCCAGCGCCCCGAGAAAGCGGCTCAGCCTGCCCTCACCACGCGCCAGGCGCGTCCCGTAAAGCAGCGGCAGATAACGTATCAGAAACGTACCCGCCCCCGCCGCGATCACGATGCCCCACCATGTCATGTCGTCGCCTCCTGAGAGCATTCGGTACGGGATCGACGGCTTCCCACCAAGGCACCCGCCAGCATGCCGACCAGCAGGGCCACATGCCCCGGCCACCACATCATTCCCAGTAGCGTGGCGCCGGCCGCCACCGCCACCACCGGCCATCGCGCACGACGCCACGCCTGCGCCAGCAAGGCCAGGAACAGCGCGGGGAGCACGAAGCCGAGTGCCTGCGCCACGTAGCCGCCCTCGCTTGCCCATCCCGCCCCCACGCTGGCGCCCAGCGCCGTACCGCCGACCCAGGCTAGATAAGCGCCCGACGCCAGGCCCAGACACCAGGCTGGCTCGAGAGGCCGCGAGGTCCCCTTGGCCATCGCCGTGGCGAAGACTTCATCGGTCAGCCCGAACGCCAGCCAGGGCGCCAGGCGACGCGGTAATGCCACGAGTCGTGTTGCCAAGGCTGGACCATAGAACAAGTGGCGTAGATTCATCATCAATACCGCCGACAACACCACGAGCCCGCTGCTACCCGCAGCCATCATCGCCACCATCACGAACTGGCTGGCGCCGGCAAAGACCAGCAACGAAATACCCACGGCCTGCCATGGCGTCAGCCCGGACTGCACGGCGATGACCCCGAACGAGAACGCGATCGGCGCATAGCCGACGACCAGCGATAGACTCGCGCGCAAGCCTTGGCCGGCTGAGCGCCAGGGCGTCGAGATTGCCCCTTCGAGACTCATCAAGCCACCTCGTCATGCGGATACACGATGCTGACCACGAGCCGTGTAGTGTCCAGCAGGGCTTCATAGCGATGCTCGACATCCGCCGCGAATTCATGCCCTTCGCCCGGCCGACACACAGCCAGCGCATCGAGCGCCCCCACGCGCAACGTGCCCTCGATCACCATGACATGCTCCCGCACGCCTCGCGGATGCGCCCGCGAGATTTTCATTTCCCCCGGCGCTAGCCGCATGAAGTAGACCTCCACCCGGGGCGACTGCTGCCCTCGCATCATCAATTGCACATCGCCGCCACCGGGTTCGCTGACAGTCATGCCATCTTCGCCCTCGGCGAGCAGCTCACTAAAAGCCACACCCAACGTATTGGCCAGCGTCCAGAGCGTTTCGATGGTGGGATTTCCTTTGCCGGCTTCGAGCTGCGAAAGCGTCGATTTGCTGAGTGCGGCCCGTTCGGCCAACGCGCTCAATGAATAACCCCGCATCTCGCGGAGGCGGCGCAAGTTGGCAACAATGACGGGACTCGGTGATGACATGTCGTGTTTACCATAAAGAACGATACTGTTCTTTTTAACGAACGACAGGCTAAAAAACAAGGGCGCCAGCCGGCGCCCCTGATTATCAATACGCATTATCGACATGCGCAGTCGCACTCGCTTGTCACACCGTCTCGGGTTGAGTCTTCTTGGCCAGCAGGAACAAGACGGCCGTAATTGCCGCACCGACGATATCGCTGATCAAGCCAGGGTAGATTAATGTCAGCGCCCCGACGGCTGCCAGCAGGCGCCAGAACGGGTTGAGCGGCCGACGCAGATAACCTTCCACCGCCACGGCCAGCAACAAGACGCCGACCACACCAGTGACAACTACCCACAGGATATTGCCAAGCGTGGCATCGATCATCAGCATGCTGTGCGCGAACACGAACATATAGGGCACAACGAACCCGGCGACAGCCAGTTTCATGGCCTGAAACCCCGTGGCATTGGGCGAGCCGCCGCTGATACCGGCACCCGCATAGGCTGCCAGAGCCACCGGCGGGGTCAGGTTGGCGAACAACCCGAAATAGAACACGAACATGTGCGCCACGAAGATCGCCGTCTCGTTACTACCCGCCAATTCACGGAACAGCGGCAGGTTGAGTAGAATCGGCGCCGCCATGGTGCTGGTGATGATGTAGGTGGGAATGCTCGGCAGCCCCATCCCCAACACGATGGACGCGATCATGGTCAGAAACAGCGTGACCAGAAGCTGAATCATGGGAATCGGAATCTGCTGCCCCAGGGTGACCACGGCATCGGCAGCGTCCAAGGCGATGCCAGTGAGCGTGGCGATACCCACGATGATGCCCACCGCACCACAGGCAACCGCTACCGGAATGGCATTGCGCACGCCGTCGTGCATGGCATCACGGCACTCGGCGATATCCATTTTTTCCGCCACCAGGCCAAGCTTGGCACGCACGGCATTGATTGCCACCGGCACCGCAATGATCAGGAACAGAGCCCAGCGACTCGCCGGCATGTTGGGCTGTGCATAATCGGCAAACAATGCCCGTAGTTGCGGCTCGAAGATCAAAAGCGCCAGAATTGCGCTGACACCCATGGTGACCCGACGCGTGCCGCAGATCAGCACGGTGGCGGCAATCGACCAGAAGGCTGCGAAGAACGGCGCTCGGCCATCGAACAGCAGCCACAGCAGCACCACCATCGGCACCAGCAGATGGCCTCGCTTGAGCATCACGGCCTTGAGCGGCGTCAGCTCGGAGCGTGGAATCCCCTCGAGGCCATTGCGCAGAGCACGTAGGTGCACCTGGAACAACACACCCAGATAGAACAGCAAGGCGGGGATGATCCCGGCCAAGACCACTTGGGTGTAAGGTACCGACAGAACTTCCGCCATGATGAAAGCAGCCGCACCCATGATAGGCGGCAAAATCTGCCCGCCAACACTCGCCGAGGCCTCGACGGCACCCGCGAAATTCGGCTTGTAACCGGTGCGTTTCATCAATGGAATGGTGAAGGCCCCGGTAGTCACCACATTGGCGATCGCCGAACCGTTGATCGAACCTAGAAAACCGCTGGCGATGACCGCCACCTTGGCCGGCCCACCGCGTGTATGGCCTGCCACGGCAAGCGCCAAGTCGTTGAAGAGCTGGCCCAGCCCGGATTTACCCAGGAAGGCACCGAACAAAATGAACAGAATGATATAGCTGGCCGATACGCCGATGGCGGTACCCAGCAAGCCCTCGGTGATGAACACCAGATGCGACATGATCTGGCGGCAGGTAGCCAAGATGACCGACTCGTTCAACTGCGGATAGAACGACAACTTGGCGTAAAAACCGTAAACCAGGAAAATCGTCGCCAGCAGCGTCAATCCCCACCCAGTTGCGCGCCTGGTGGCATCGAGCACCAGCAGAATGGCCAGAAAGCCCACCAGCATATCGACATCGTTGATGCGTCCCGCCGAGGCAATGACGCGATCTGACACCACCAGCATGTAAACGCCGACGCCAAACGCCAGCACCGCCAGAATGGCGTCCCCCCACGGCACCCGGTTACGCGTACCCTTGCGGGTCAACGGATAGAGGATGAACGTCAACCCCAACAGGGTATACAGGTGGATACTGCGCTGTGCTACATCGACCAGCGGTCCCGAGAACGAGGTATACAGGTGAAATAGCGCTAGCAATATCGCCAGGCCAGTGACGAACTTGACCACCAGCCCCGGCAACGCATCACGTACCAAACTTTCACGGTCAAACTTTTCCAGCGCTTCCTGGACCGCCTTATCGTCATCGGCGGCTGGTGCACTTTTATCTTGAGACATAGAGATTTTTACCCTCGCAAGGCGAGTCATTACGACAACCAGGGCCGCACCAATGCCGGCAATACTCGCCAGAGTGGAGCCCTGCGGACGCTAAACGTGTAAATCGGCGGCGGAGAGGCATGCGATAACGCGAACATATACCCGGCATAGCGCATGCGATAATGCTCAGCGGATGCTGCCTGAACGGCGAGAGGGTCCACGATGCGGTCGATGCCCGTCATCACCACCCAGCCATCCTCGAGGTGTGTTTCCTTGCCGGCCGATGCCGGCACGCCTGCCCCAAAGGTTTTGAAACGAGTGCCAGTGATCTTGATCGCACCACCTTCGGTCACCTCGAACCACTCTTCCCAGTCTTCCTTCTCGACCGAGTGCGTCCAGCGCAAAGTGAACGATGTCCCTTCCCAACCCGGAAAGGCATAGCGCCATTGCGACCCTTCGCGTACTGCCAACCAAGGCCATGGATACAACATGGTGGCGATCGTGATCGCCACCATTGCGCTACTCAGCCAGACTTTACGCATTACGAATACGCGTCATGACTTATCAGGAACGCAGGAACTCCGGCTCAGGATTGCGGTTCCTTGTCCTGGGCATTCTCACCACCACTGGCTTCGCTACCCTCAGCGGCCTCGACGTTGTCTTCTGGCGTCTCGGCACTGGTCTGCTTGGACTTGTCCACGCCATCCCCAGCATCTGCGCTCGCACTGTCACCGCTGCTCGAACTGTCGCCGTTGGAGGTGAGGGTTTCGTAGAAGGCTTCAGCGCCCGGATGTACCGGCGCCACCAGACGCTGATTCATGGTGTCGGGGTCGAACTGCTTGAGAGCGCCGACCGAGACGTTCTCGGAATTGAGATAGTCATGGAAACGCTGGGTCAGCTCCTCGGCAACGTCATCACGCATATCGCCACTAACGATCAACATATTGCGGATCGCCACGGTGTCGACTTCTTCGCCGAGATCATAACGTTCGGGCGCGCCTGCTGGCAGCGTATACGTCTCGTAATATGGATAGGCTTCCAGCAACTTGTCCGCCACGTCACCGCTCACCGGCACGAAGGTGATGTCGGTGCTTTGCATCAATCCGGTGATGCTTGAGTTAGGCACGCCGGACGTAAAGAAGGCCGCATCCAGATTGCCGTTGCTCATGCTGGTCACGCTATCGGCATACCCGGTATGGCTGACCTGGGCTAGGTCGTCATAGCTCAAATCGGCAGATTCGAGCACTTTCTGCGCACTCTGTTCAACGCCGGAACCGACCTTGCCGACACCAACACGCTTGCCTTCGAGATCAGCAATGCTGTCGATGCCACTCTCCTCGGTGGCCACGACCTGCACCACGTTGGGATAAAGCCCGGCGAGCGCCTGGATATCGGCGGGCTCACCATCGAACTGATTCTCGCCGTTGACGGCATCATAGGCGACATCGCTCATCACGATGGCAATCTGGTTGAGACCATCGGTGATGTTATTGATGTTCTGCACGGACGCACCGGTAGAGACAACCTGAACGTCATCGACGAGATCACTGGCTTCGAAGACACCCTTCAAGGCGCCGCCGATGGGATAGTAAGTGCCGCCCGTGCCACCAGTGCCGAAGATCAGGCTGACTGGTTCGGCACTCGCGGTTTGCGTGTCACCTTCACCATTGGTGCCACTGGCGTTGCCCGAGGTCTGCTCTTCGGACGCCTGCGAGCTCGATCCACCGTTTTGCGTTGCCTCCTCGCTCTCGGAGTCACTCCCGTCGTCACCGCAGCCGGCCAACAGGGCACCGGAAAGGCCCAACGCCGCGACCAACACGCCTGTGCGTAACATCATTATTCACCCCGTCATTTGAACGTCATCGACTCATTCGGCCGAAGAAAAACTTAATACAATGAAGGATAGAGTAAGGAACGCCCGGCGCCGATACCATGCCTGAAGCGAAGACTACTACTAAAGTCTAACTTCTTTTGGAGTTTTGAGATAAAACGTGCTGGACTAGGCGGCCGATCGTCAGGCCCTGAGCCAGAATCGAAAAGAGAACAATGATGTAGGTCACCATCACGATGGTGTTGCGATAGTCGCTCTCGGGCAGCCCCAGCGCCAGCGCCACCGAGATGCCGCCGCGCAGCCCACCCCAGGTGAGCACTCTTGTGGTCCCGCGACGATAAGGCACCCAACGCCTCAATACGATCATGGGGAGGCCAATAGTGAGCAGGCGCGTCACCAGAATGACGCCTATTACCGGGCCCGCAACGATCAAATATGACCATTGAAAGGGAATCAGCAGTAATTCGAGTCCGATCAGCACGAACAACACCGCGTTAAGAATCTCGTCGATCAGTTCCCAAAAGCCGTCGACATAGCGACGGGTCGTGTCCGACATGGCATGTTCGCGGCCGCGATTACCGATGAACAGGCCGGCAATGACCATCGAGATCGGTCCCGAAACGTGCAGGTGCGTCGCCAGCGTATAGCCACCCAGTACCAGCGCCAGGCTGACCAGCACCTCGATCTGATACTGGTCGATGCTCTTCATCATCCAGTAGGCGATGTAACCCATGATCAGCCCGAGCAGAATGCCGCCGCCTGCCTCTTCCAGAAACAGCATCGCGGAATGTGTGACTGTCAGCGCCTCGGTCGCGGTCGCCGCCCCCAGCATCATGGTAAACACCACTACCGCGACGCCATCATTGAACAGGGATTCGCCGACGATCTTGATCTCCATATCCTCGGGCGCACCAGCACTGCGCATGATGCCGAGCACGGCAATCGGGTCCGTTGGCGAGATCAACGCCCCGAAGACCAGACAGTAGAGATAAGGCACCGCCATATGGAAAGTGCCAAAGAGCCACCACGCTGCACTGCCAATCGCCACGGTCGAGATCACCACGCCAATGGTGGCCAGAAAGCCTATCGAATAGCGATAGCGTTTGAGCTTGTGAAAATCGACGTGCAACGCACCGGCAAACAGCAGAAACGACAGCATGCCGTCCATCAGCAAGACATTGAAGTTTATCTGGCCCAGCCAGGCTTCGGCCCAATCGGTAATGCCATCGAAACCGAAGTGGCTCAATACAATCAGCAACACCGACGCCAACAGCGATATGAACATCACGCCGATTGTTGCCGGTAACTTGACGAAGCGGTAGTTGAACCACGCAAAAAGCGCGGTGATCGTAATGAAGACTGCTGCGATTTCCAGCATGCAAGGACTTCCCTGTCGCCGACGACCATGGCGAATTGTCGATGGAACTCTCACCTCTATCCTTTAACGATAGAGGCTCTTGAGGGAGGCGACCATGACGCGGATTCATTGCGCCGGTAATTGAACAAAAAAGCGGACCCGAGACTCCGGATCCGCTATGCCGTCATACCGTCGCTTGTCGATCAAGCCTCAGATGTCGGCTCTTATTCCAGTAGGCTTCCCATCACAGACCAGCCGCCTTCCGCAGGGCTTCGGCGCGGTCGGTCTTCTCCCAGGGGAAGGCCGTGAAGGTCTCGGTCTGCTGCTTGCCGTTGGCATCGGTCCAGGTGTAGCTATGCTCGAACGGCTCGCGGCCGAAGTGTCCGTAAGCCGCCGTGAGTTGATACATGGGATGCAGCAGATTGAGCATGCTGGTAATCGCGTTCGGGCGCAGGTCGAAGTGCTCACGGACCAGCTCGACGATCTTGGCATCGCTGATCTTGCCGGTACCGAAGGTATCCACCGAGACGGACGTTGGCTCGGCCACGCCGATGGCGTAGGAGATCTGAATCTCGCAGCGCTCGGCGAGACCGGCGGCGACGATATTCTTGGCCACGTAACGTCCTGCATAGGCAGCACTGCGGTCGACCTTGGACGGATCCTTGCCCGAGAACGCTCCGCCACCATGGCGTGCCATGCCGCCATAGGTATCGACGATGATCTTGCGCCCCGTCAGGCCGCAGTCGCCCACCGGGCCACCGATAACGAAGTTGCCGGTCGGGTTGATGTGGTACTTGGTGTTCTCGGTCAACCACTCGGCGGGAATCACCTCTTCGATGATCTCGCGCTTGATCATATCGCGCAGTTCATCCTGGTCGATGTCCGGATCATGCTGAGTGGAAAGCACGATGGCATCAACGCTGCACGGCTTGCCTTGAGCGTCGTAGCGGAAAGTCAGCTGGCTCTTGGCGTCTGGACGCAGCCACGTCAACAAGCCGTGCTTGCGCAACTCGGCCTGGCGTTCCACTAGACGGTGAGAATAGTGAATCGGCGCCGGCATATAGGATTCGGTCTCGTCGGTAGCGTAGCCGAACATCAACCCCTGGTCGCCCGCGCCCTGATCTTCGGGCTTGCTGCGATCGACGCCTTGGGCGATATCCACGCTCTGCTTACCGATCAGATTGAGCACGCCACAGGTGTTTCCATCGAAGCCTACTTCCGAGGAGGTATAACCGATGTCATTGATGACGTTACGCACCAAGTCTTCCAGATCCACCCAGGCGGACGTGGTAATCTCGCCGGCGACGATGGCGACACCGGTCTTGACCATGGTTTCACAGGCCACGCGCGCCTGCTTGTCGCGGGCGATGATGGCATCCAGTACCGCGTCGGAAATCTGATCGGCGATCTTGTCCGGGTGCCCCTCGGAGACGGACTCGGAAGTAAACAGGGAGTATTCGCTCATGGCGTCCTCGACTCTCTCAATCACATGCTGGCGAGCCGGAACACGACCGCCATCATTAAGGAGATGAAATTACGCCGTCAGCCGATGGCGATGTCGGCACGACGCATGACAGGTCCGGCGCGAGACGAGGCCGGCTCGGGGGTGCAAAGTTTACACGCTGGATGACTAGCTGCCTAGCGATTGGCCATCGGCGGCATTTGATGCCACATGGCTTCTCGGCGACAATACCCAACCGAATCCCGGGGCCCGCACAAGCGGCGCCCCGCGCTCGATACCGGCGGCGTAGGAAAGAGTAAGTAAAACCGACGATGCGCTCACGCGCCGGGGCTCTTTCCTACGCCGCTTTACCCGATGCCGCAGGCGAGGAGCTAGCCAATGCCGTCCCGTTTCGAAATGGCCAATGCCATTCGTGCCCTATCCATGGATGCCGTCCAAAAGGCCAACTCCGGCCACCCCGGCGCCCCCATGGGCATGGCCGACATCGCGCAGGTGCTGTGGAAAGACTACCTCGCGCACAACCCGGCCAATCCGCACTGGGCCAACCGCGACCGTTTCGTGCTCTCCAACGGTCACGGCTCGATGCTGCTCTACTCGCTTTTGCATCTAACAGGCTACGGCATCTCGCTGGAAGACCTGCAGAATTTCCGCCAGTTGCACTCGAAAACTGCCGGCCACCCGGAACTCGGCTACGCGCCGGGCATCGAGACCACCACCGGGCCGCTGGGCCAGGGACTGGCCAACGCCGTGGGCATGGCCATCGCCGAGCGCACCTTGGCCGCGCAGTTCAACCGCCCCGGCCATGACATCGTCGACCACTACACCTATGTCTTTGTCGGCGATGGCTGCCTGATGGAAGGCATCTCGCACGAAGTTTCCTCGCTGGCCGGCACCCAGGGGTTAGGCAAGCTGATCGCCTTTTACGATGCCAACGGCATTTCCATCGACGGTGAAGTTGAAGGCTGGTTCACTGACGATACCGCCAAACGCTTTGAAGCCTATGGCTGGCACGTAGTGCCCAACGTCGACGGTCACGATCCCGAGGCGGTCAAGGCCGCTATCGAGCTGGCCCGCACCAACGGCGACAGACCCAGCATGATCATTTGCAAGACGATCATTGGCTTCGGCGCGCCTAATAAGCAAGGCAAGGAAGAAAGTCACGGAGCCGCGTTGGGCGAAGACGAAGTCGCCGCCGCACGTGAACAGCTCGGCTGGCCGCATCCCCCGTTCCACGTGCCGGAAGACATCTACCAATCCTGGGACGCCACTCAGCGCGGTGGCGAGGCCGAAGCTGACTGGGACGCGCGTTTCGCGCGCTATCAGGCGGCCTATCCGGAAGAGGCCCGCGAGCTCGAACGTCGCCTCAAGGGCGAACTTCCGACCGCACTGACCAGCGAAAAGCTGATCGAGGACGCCCAGGAAAAAGGCGAAAGCCTCGCTTCGCGCAAGGCATCGCTGGCGTGCCTCAACGAGCTCGGCCCGCAACTGCCCGAACTTCTAGGCGGCAGCGCTGACCTAGCGCCCTCCAACCTGACCTTCTGGAAAGGCGCCAAGGCCATCACGCAGTCCGAGCCCAGCGGCAACTACCTGCATTACGGCGTGCGCGAGTTCGGCATGGCCGCCATCATGAACGGCATCGCCCTGCACGGCGGCTTCGTGCCCTACGGCGCCACCTTCCTGATCTTCATGGAATACATGCGCAACGCCGTGCGCATGGCCGCCCTGATGGGACAGCGTGTCATCCATGTCTTCACCCACGACTCCATCGGTCTGGGCGAAGACGGGCCGACGCACCAGCCGATCGAGCAGCTCACCACGTTACGCTCAACACCTAACCTGTCCACCTGGCGCCCTTGCGACGCCGTGGAAACTGCTGTCGCCTGGGACACCGCACTCAAGCGTCAGGCCGGCCCCTCGGCGTTGGTGCTCTCACGTCAGGGCTTGCCCCATCAAGCCCGTGACAAGCAGCAGCTGGCCAACATCGAGCGCGGTGGGTACGTCCTCAAGGACTGCGACAGCACGCCGGAGCTGATCCTCATCGCCACCGGCTCCGAGGTCGGCCTAGCAATGGACGCCGCTGCCGAGCTGAAAAACGCCGGCAAGCACGTGCGTGTGGTCTCCATGCCATCCACCGACACCTTCGACACTCAGGACGCCGATTATCGCGAATCAGTACTGCCGCGTAACGTCACCGCACGCCTGGCCATCGAAGCCGGGCATCGCGACTTCTGGTTCAAGTACGTGGGACTCGACGGACGTATCGTCGGCATGACCACCTTCGGTGAATCCGCGCCGGCTGGCGATTTGTTCAAGCACTTCGGCTTCACCGTTGATAACGTCGTCGCCGAAGCCAAGGCACTGCTTTCCTAAGCGCTGCTGCCGTGACCTCCGCTGCCTGGCCGATGGCCGGGCAGTGACTCGGCACCCTCTCGTGAAAACGCCCGGCAAGCCATGCTTGCCGGGCGTTTTTATGCATGCCGCGCGCTGTGCGGCGGGCATTAGTTGACGCTCAATCGTCGAGATACGGGGCATGCAAGACACGGTCGGCATGGCCCAAGCGGTTGGCCGCTGTATTATGCTGATGCCAGTAGGGATACAGCAGCGCCGGGCGGCTGACTTTCTCGATGGCGGCGATCTCGTCGGGCTTGAGCGTGAGCTCGGCGCTCGCCAGGTTGTCCTTGAGCTGCTCATCCTTGCGGGCGCCGATCACCGCAGTGGAGACGCCGGGTCGGGCCAGCGTCCAGGCCAGCGCTACCTGGGCGGCGGACACGCCGTGCCCATCGGCGACTTCGACCAGGGTGTCGATCAGATCGAAGAGCTTTTCCTCGTCATGGATCGGTGGCTCGGTCCAGCCTTGGCTGAAGCGCGTGCCATCGGGATTGCGCTGACCGCGGCGATACTTGCCGGAGAGCAAGCCACCCGCCAGCGGACTCCAGACCATGGTGCCCAGCCCCTGATCGACGGCCGCCGGCATTAGCTCGAATTCGGCGTCGCGGGCCTGAGCGGTGTAGTGGATCTGCTGGCAGATCGGCTTAATGAAGTTGTGCCGTTCGCAGACCTGGAGCGCCTTCATGACATGCCAGGCGGACCAGTTGGAAATCCCGTAGTAGCGGATCTTGCCAGCGCGCACCAGTTGATCCATGGTCTCCAGCGTTTCTTCCAGGGGCGTAAGGCCGTCCCACTGGTGCATCAGGTAGAGATCCAGGTGGTCGGTCTGCAGCCGTTTCAGGCTGGCCTCGCACTGGCGCAGGATGTGATAGCGCGACAGGCCGTCATCGTTGGGGCCTTCTCCCATCGGGAAACGTACCTTGCTGGCGATCAGCACATCGTCGCGCTTGGCCTTGAGCGCCTCGCCGAGAATCTCTTCTGAGCGACCCTCGGAGTACATATTGGCGGTATCGAAGAAGTTGACGCCACGCTCGATGGCCATATCGATCTGGCGTTGGGCATCGCCCAGGCCGGTATCGCCGACGCTGGCCATCTTGCCGACGCCGCCGAAGGTCATGGTGCCCAGCGTCAGTGAAGACACGCGAAGGCCGGAATGGCCAAGATTGCGATATTCCATGTTGGCTCTCCTGATTGATGACGACATGACAGCCGTCTGCTAGACGGCCACTTGAGCGGCTATCAGCCCTCCCGCGCGGGAGGTGCCATGAACTCGGGACCTACGGGATCCGTGACGTGCTCGTCGATGATGGCATCGATATCGTGTAGATCGCTGGCGGTCAGCGACCAGCCGCCAAGCGCGTCCAAGGGCGTCACCTGATCCGGACGCCGCGCGCCCCACAAGGCGATGGCATTGGGATGGGAATCGAGCACCCAGCGCACCGCCAGGGCCAATACCGGCTTGTCGTGACGCTCGCGCGCGAGCTGCGTCAGCGCCTCGACCGCCGCCAGGTACTGCGTGAAACGGGGGGACTGGAACTTGGGATCGGATTGACGCAGATCATCGCCGGTGAAGGCCGAATCGGCGTGCATCTTGCCCGTCAACAGACCGCGACACAGCGCACCATAGGCCAGAAAGACCAGCCCCTCGCGCCGCGCATAGGGAATGATGTCGCGCTCGGCGTCGCGCTCGAACAGGTTGAGCGGCGGCTGCACGCTGTGCAGCGGCGCTACCTTACGAAAGGCATCGCACTGCTCGGGACTGAAGTTGCTGACACCGATCGCGCGAATCTTGCCGGCACGATAGAGGCGCTGCATGGCGTTGGCGGTTTCCTCCATCGGCACACGGGGGTCCGGCCAATGGATCTGATACAGATCGATCGCTTCGGTGCGCAAGCGCCGCAGCGAGTCTTCCACCTCCTTCTCGATGCGCGCCGCCGAGGCATTACGCACCACGCCGTCGCTGCCTTCCTGCCACTCGAGCGCCGTCTTGGTGGCGAGCACCACCTTGTCACGCTGCCCGTACTCAGCCAGCGCCCGGCCGACGACCTCCTCGGAGTGCCCGAACCCATAGGCCGGTGCGGTATCGATCAGCGTAATGCCACGATCCAGTGCGGCATGAATGGTACGCACCGCATTGGCGTCATCGGCACCGCCCCATTTCCAACCACCGATGGCCCAGGTGCCGAGCCCCACTCGTGACGGCGTGAGGTCGGTCCCCGGTATCGTGATGCTTTCCATGTTGCTCTCCTTTGCCTGTCAGCGGCATACGTGCCGCTCCCCCGGAACGCTATCAAGCGTGGCCGCCGACAGCGGCTTTGGCAAGGCCTACAAGCGAGAGAGCCAACGTGGGCAAGTACTTACATCCCCCTCATCAAGGAGAGCTGTCGCGTCGAGCAAGGCGCGCCGACCCCGCACATCTTATGCGGAGGCAGGTATCGACGCGCCATTAGGGGATGAACCTCAAAACGCCCAGTCTTCGTCCTCGGTGCGCTCCGAACGTCCGATGACGTAGGAGGAGCCGGAGCCGGAGAAGAAGTCGTGGTTTTCCTCGGCCCCTGGCGAGAGCGCGGCCAGGATTGCGGGATTGACCGCTTCGGTGGCGCCGGGGAACAGCGGCTCGTAGCCCAGGTTCATCAACGCCTTGTTGGCGTTGTAATGCAAGAACGCCTTGACCTCTTCGGTCAGCCCCACGTCGTCGTAGAGCGATTCGGTGTAATGCACCTCGTTGTCATAGAGCTCGAGCAGCAGGTCGAAGGTGGCGTCCTTGATCTCCTGCTGACGCTCGGCGCTTTCCTTGGCCAGCGCCTGCTGGAACTTGTAGCCGATGTAGTAGCCGTGGACCGCCTCGTCGCGAATGATCAGGCGAATCAGGTCGGCGGTGTTGGTCAGCTTGCCGCGACTGGCCCAGTACATCGGCAGGTAGAAACCGGAGTAGAACAAGAACGACTCGAGGAAAACGCTGGCGACCTTGCGCATCAGCGGGTCGTCCATGCGGTAACGGTTGAGGATCAGCTCGGCCTTGTTCTGCAGGTGCGGATTCTCTTCGCTCCAGCGGTAGGCGTCGTCGACATCACGCGTCGCGCACAGCGTCGAGAAGATCGAGCTGTAGGAGCGCGCATGCACCGACTCCATGAAGCTGATGTTGGTGAACACCGCTTCCTCATGAGGCGTCACGGCATCCTCGATCAGCGCCGGCGCGCCGATGGTGCCCTGAATGGTGTCGAGCAGCGTGAGACCCGTGAAGACGCGAATGGTCAGCGTCTGCTCCTGCTCGGTCAACGTGTTCCACGCGCTCACGTCGTTGGACAGCGGCACCTTCTCGGGCAGCCAGAAGTTGGCAGTGAGTCGATTCCAGACCTCGAGGTCCTTGTCGTCCTGGAGGCGGTTCCAGTTGATGGCATCGACACGCGTCAGATGACGCGGTGCGGCGGTAGCGGTCATGACGATTCTCTCAATTCCAGTGGTGCGCGGGCACGGTCACCCGCGCACCGGTAATCTCGATGGAGTGGTCGCGTGGGCGACAGCTTACAGGGTGCAAGACACGCAGCCTTCGACTTCCGTGCCTTCCAGCGCGGCCTGACGCAGACGCACGTAGTACAGCGTCTTGATGCCCTGGCGCCAGGCGTAAATCTGCGCCCGATTGATATCGCGCGTGGTCGCGGTATCGCGGAAGAACAGCGTCAACGACAGGCCCTGATCGACGTGCTGCGTGGCCTCGGCATAGGTGTCGATGATCTTCTCGGGACCGATCTCGTAGGCGTCCTGGTAGTATTCCTGGTTGTCGTCGTTGAGATACGGCGCCGGGTAATAGACGCGCCCCAACTTGCCTTCCTTGCGGATCTCGATCTTCGACACCACCGGGTGAATGCTCGACGTCGAATGGTTGATATAGGAAATCGAACCGGTCGGCGGCACCGCCTGGAGGTTACGGTTGAAGAGACCGTGCGCCATGACCGAGGCCTTGAGCTCGCGCCAATCGTCCTGGGTCGGCACATGGATGCCGGCCTTGTCGAACAGCTCGCGAACACGCGCGGTACGCGGCCCCCACGCCTGCTCGGTGTACTTATCGAAATATACACCGCTGGCATAGTCCGAGTCCGCGAAGCCGGCGAACGCCACGCCACGCTCGATCGCCAACTGATTGGAGGCGCGCAGCGCGTGATAGGTCACGGTGTAGAAATACAGGTTGGTGAAGTCCAACCCTTCTTCGCTACCGTAATGAATATGCTCGCGGGCCAGATAGCCATGCAAATTCATCTGCCCCAGGCCGATCGCATGCGAATGCTTATTGGCCTCGGAAATCGACGGCACCGAGCGGATATCGCTCATCTCGGAGACTGCCGTCAGCCCGCGAATCGCGGTTTCGACCGTAGCGCCGAAATCGGTGGAATCCATGGTCTTGGCGATGTTCAGCGAGCCGAGGTTGCAAGAAATGTCCTCGCCGATGCGCTCGTAGCCCAGGTCCGCCTCGTAATCGGATGGCGTGTTGACCTGCAGAATCTCCGAGCACAGGTTGCTCATGTTGATGCGCCCGGCGATCGGGTTGGCACGATTCACCGTGTCCTCGAACATCACGTACGGATAGCCCGACTCGAACTGGACCTCCGCCAGCGTCTGGAACAGCTCGCGCGCGCTGATCTTGGTCTTGCGGATACGCGCGTCGTCGACCATTTCGTAATACTTCTCGGTGACGCTGATATCGCCGAACGGCTTGCCGTAGACGCTCTCGACATCATAGGGCGAGAACAGGTACATCGGCTCGTTGCGCTTGGCCAGCTCGAAGGTGATGTCCGGAATCACCACGCCCAGCGACAGCGTCTTGATGCGGATCTTCTCGTCGGCGTTCTCGCGCTTGGTGTCGAGGAAACGCAGGATGTCCGGGTGGTGCGCGTTGAGATACACCGCGCCGGCACCCTGGCGCGCGCCTAGCTGGTTGGCATAGGAGAAGGCGTCTTCAAGCATCTTCATGATCGGAATGATGCCCGAGGACTGGTTCTCGATATGCTTGATCGGCGCGCCCGCCTCGCGGATGTTGCTGAGCAGGAACGCTACGCCGCCACCCCGCTTGGAGAGCTGCAGCGCCGAATTGATGGAGCGTCCGATGGACTCCATGTTGTCCTCGATACGCAACAGAAAGCACGAGACCAGCTCGCCGCGCTGTTTCTTGCCGCAGTTGAGAAACGTCGGCGTGGCCGGCTGGAAGCGTCCGTGGATGATTTCATCCATCAACTGCCGAGCCACCGTCTCGTCACCCTGCGCTAACGTCAGCGCGACCATGCACACACGGTCCTCGAAACGCTCAAGGTAACGGCGCCCATCGAACGTCTTGAGCGTATAGCTAGTGTAGTACTTGAAGGCCCCGAGGAAGCTCTGAAAGCGGAACTTCACGGCATAGGCGCGCTCGAACAGCGACTTGATGAAGGCGAAGTCGTACTGGTCGAGCACCTCCTTCTCGTAATAGTTCTCCGCGACCAGATACTCGAGCTTTTCCGCCAGTGAATGGAAGAAAACCGTATTCTGGTTGACGTGCTGCAGGAAGTACTGACGCGACGCCTCACGGTCCGCCTGCAGTTGCAGGCGCCCCTCGTTATCGTAGAGGTTGAGCATCGCGTTGAGGGCGTGATAGTCCAGCGTCTGCGTCGTGCGACTCAGCTCGACGGACGACGCGTTCAAGGACGATGTATTCTCGGTGGTTTCCACGGTGTCATCCAGCATCTGTCATCTCCGTCGCCAGGCAGCCATGCACCTTGGCGACATCTTCAGGCGTTCCCATCAATTCGAAGCGGTGCAGCAACGGCACCTGGCACTTATGCGCGACCACGCGACCGGCCAAGCCGAAGGCGGCACCGAAGTTGGTATTGCCGCCGGCCACCACGCCCTCGATCAAAGCCCGGTTGTGGGGATCGTTCAAGAACCGGATCACCGGTCCCGGTACCGCCGTACGTGGATCGCCATCGCCATACGTCGGCAAGATCAAGATATAGGGGCGTTCCACGCGCAACGGGGCATCGTTACGGCTACGCGGGATGGCCTGCGCCGACACGTCGAGCTTTTCGACGAAGCGCCGCGTATTGCCCGATTGCGTGGAAAAGTACACTACATCGCGCATGCTGCCCCCTTCCTTATCACGCGAGTTGGCGAATCAACTCGGGACGAAAACCTGACCAATGCTGCGATTCCGCCGCCACGACCACCGGTAACTGGCGATAGCCCAGCGATTCGACGGTGCGTACCGCCTCGGGATCCGTGCTGATATCCACCACCGTGTAGTCGATTCCCTGCTTGTCGAGGGCGCGATAGGTGGCGTGGCACTGCATGCAATCCGGCTTGCTGTAAATCTTGATACTCATGAGAATGATAAGCCTTTGTTTTCGCAAAGAAGTGAGATAAGACAAAAAACAATCGATCAGGGACGACGCGATGCCGCATCAGGCACCGCATCTCAATACACCATATATGGTAGTACAAACTGGGGAGTACGCATAGATATTGACTGAGTCACACAAATTCGTTAAGTGCGACTCAGACCAGGGTGAGCAAAATCCGTCTGTGGCGGGGAGAGAAACGACTCAGCGACGCGCGGACGACTTGGCTAGATAGCCTTCCATCAGCCATTGCAGCGGCCCGGCCCGGCGCGCGGCTCCCAAGGCCAAATGGCGCACAAGACGCGCCGGGGGTCGCGTATCGCCGTACAACGCCACCAGCGCTCGCGAGGCATGCCACAGCGGCAAGATCGCACGCTGATGGTGCCGCGCATACACCGCTAACTGCGCCGGCGCCCCGACATCCTCCACCGCCTTGTCGTGATGTCTCAGCGCATCGACCAACCGACGCACACTGGCCAACCCGACGTTGAAACCATGCGCCGTGACCGGGTGCAACCCCACCGCTGCATCGCCCACCAACGCCACGCGATCGGCGACCAGATGCTCGGCACGACTGACCGAGAGCGGATAATCGTGCAACGTGCCACGGCAGCTCATCTCGCCCACGCTGCCCTGGTAAAGACGCGTCACCTCCGCCGCGAATGCTTCCGACGACAACGCCTTGAGCCATTCGGCGTCGTGTGGCGGGAGCGTCATCACCAGCGACGCGGTATCGCCCGCCAGCGGCAGCAATGCCAAGCCACGTTCACCGCTGAACCACGACCAGGTCACTTCCCGATGGGGGCGCGAATGCGCCATGCGCCGCACCAGTAAACGCTGGCCGGTGTCGTGAATCTGCGCGGAGAGCCCCGCCAGGCGGCGCGTCGCCGACATACGACCATCGGCGGCCACCACCAGACGCGCGGGAATTTGCGCCTGATCGTCGAGCAATACACTACGCCAGCCAGGACCAGCGCCCAATGCGCTTACCCGGCGTCCGGTGACGAGCTCGATATGCTCGACGCCCTGCACCGCCTCGAACGCGGCACGCCGGATGACATGATTGGCGACGAGTTGGCCAATACTGTCTTGGCCCTCTCGCCCGTGGCCCTCTCCTCGTGCACTGGCCAGGGTCATGCCCCGCTGGCTGGCTCCGTTGTAGAGACGCGCCTCGCGAATCGGTGCCATCTGTCTTGCGGGGATATCGATGCCCGCCGCCGCCAGTTGCTCGCGCGAGGCATGGGTCAGGGCGATCTCACGTCCGTCGTCATCGGGCGAGGCCAACGCCGTGTACGGCGCGGCATCGATCAACGTTACCGACAAGTCCAGCGCCGCCAGCTCCAATGCCAAGCACAGCCCGATCGGCCCCGCGCCGACGATCGCGACATCTTTGATAGCAACATCCTTAAGAGCGACATCTCTGGCAGGTTGCGGCATGCGCCCTCCGCGTCAAATGAGCGTCCCCAGACTAGGCACGCCACCATCATAATCGGCACGACGCTCGCGCGGCACAAACGTGACAATGGGTCGCGACCTTAGGCTATGTACGAAAAGTCGGCAAGACGACCCGGCAAGACCGGGTCGTCGTCACGTGTCGTTGGTCGTGCGTCAGGCGAGGGTAACCTCGGGGGAGAGGTAGACGTCCTGAATGGCATTGAGCAGTTCGACGCCTTCGTTCATCGGCTTCTGGAACGCCTTACGTCCGGAAATCAGCCCCATGCCGCCGGCGCGCTTATTGATCACCGCCGTGCGCACGGCCTCGCCGAGATCGGAATGGCCCTTGGAGCCGCCGCCGGAATTGATCAGCCCGGCGCGCCCCATGAAGCAGTTCGCCACCTGGTAGCGGGCCAGGTCCACGGGATTGTCGCTGGTCAGCTCGTCGTAGACCTTGTCATGGGTATGCCCGAAACCGACGGCACGATAACCGCCGTTGTTCTCCGGCAGTTTCTGTTTGACGATATCTGCCTTGAGGGTCGCCGCCATGTGGATCGCCTGGCCGGTCAAATCCGAGGCGACGTGGTAGTCCGTACCCTCGTGCTTGAACGCCGGATTGCGCAGATAGGACCACAACACGGTGACCATGCCCAGTTCATGCGCGCGCTCGAAGGCCTCGCTGATTTCCTGAATCTGGCGCCGGCTCTCGGGCGAGCCGAAGTAGATGGTTGCCCCCACCGCCACGCAGCCCATGTCATGCGCCTGCTCGACCTGCGCGAACAGCGTCTGGTCGTAGATCGCCGGATAGGTCAGCGTCTCGTTGTGATTGAGCTTGAGCATGAAGGGGATCTTGTGCGCATAACGGCGCGCCACCGAGGACAGCACGCCCAGTGTCGAGGCCACACCGTTGCAGCCCCCTTCAATGGCCAACTCGACGATGTTCTTGGGGTCGAAGTAAAGCGGATTGGGCGCGAACGACGCCCCGGCGGAGTGCTCGATCCCCTGGTCGACCGGCAGGAAACTCAAATAACCGGTCCCCGCCAAGCGGCCATGATTGTAAAGCGTCTGCATATTGCGCAGCACATGCGGGCTGCGGTCGTTTTCCGACATCACCCGATCGATGAAATCCGGCCCCGGCAGGTATAAATCTTCCTTGCGGAACGTCTGGCATTGGTGCTCCAGCAGTGTTTCCGCCTCAGCCCCCAAGAGCCTTGCGATATCGGTCATGTAGCTTCCTCCCTGTCATCCAAGCCTGGCTATACGCACGGCGTGCCAGCCGACGTCGAACGTCAGGCTGGCACATGCTTGTGGAGCATAGCAATTCACGCCCGCCACGTAAGCGTCAATGTCGCGTCCGGCATCCGCCGCATGCTCTGGTATGATACGCGTCAATCTCCGGCACGTTCATGCAAGGACCATCCGCATGCTGTCCATCCTACGGGGTTTTCTGCTCCTGACGGCGTTTTTGATGCTTGGCGACATTACCGTCGAGCTGTTCACACTTCCGCTCTCCAGCGGAGTAGCCGGTATGTTATTGCTCACCTTCTGGCTGCTGCTGCGCCGTCGCTTGAGCCGCGACCTGGCCGCCGCCAGCCAGCCGTTGATCGGCATGCTGGCCCTGCTCATCATGCCGGGTGTCGTCGGCATCTTCTTCCAAGCCGACGAATTCAGCGGCCAATGGCTAACCATCTTCATCGCTCTGATCCTGGGCACGCTGCTCAGCTCGTTAACCACGCTGTGGCTGATGCAACGTCTGGTTGCCTCGCCCCGGGAGCGACCGCATGAGTGAGCTTTTACTCCGCCTGGAAAGCCTGGCCCACACGCTCCCGCAACACCCCGAAACCGCCATCGTGCTCACCCTGGCGGCCTATTTCGCAGGCCTGAGACTTTTTAGCTGGCTGCGCTCGCCCGCCTGGTGTCCCCCCATTCTGCTCGCCGCCTGCCTGCTGGCCGGCTTGCTGGCACTTTTGCCGCTCGGCTACACCGAGTACCGCCGTGGCGTCGGCTGGCTGACCTGGCTGCTTGGCCCCGCTACCGTGGCGCTGGGCGTACCGCTCTACCAGCAGGTGCATCACATTCGAACACTGTGGAAGCCCATCGTGCTGACCTTGCCACCCGCCGCCATGCTCGCGGCCGGTTACGCGGTGGGCATCGCTTGGCTACTGGATGCAACGCCGACGGTGCTGGCCTCGCTGGCGCCCAAGTCGGTGACCGCTCCCATCGCCATGGGCATCGTCGAGGAGTTGCAAGGCTCGGTCCCGCTGTTAATGGGCGCCTTGCTGATCACCGGGGTGATGGCCACGCTCAGCATCACCCTGCTGGCGCGCTGGGGGAACATCCATGACCCGCGCGTCATCGGCTTCGCGTTGGGCGTCAACGGCCATGCCATCGGCACCGTGCGTGCCTTCGACATCGGCCCCACCGCCGGCGCCTTCGCCTCGCTGGGCATGAGCCTGACCGGCGTATTCACTGCGCTATGGCTGCCGTTGATGTGGCATTTCGTGGGGTAGGCTCTCGCCTGCGGTGGCATGGATCACCTCGCTGAATCGTGTCATGTCATGCCGACGTCACGCGGTCTTGGGCAAGCGGGGCGTAACTGCGCTAACATCGGCGCTTCACTGTCGAAGCGGGGCTCCCGAGCGTCTGTCCATGTCCTATCGCATCGCCATCAATGGTTACGGCCGTATCGGCCAATGTGTCCTGCGAGCCCTCATCGAGCGCCATGCTACTGACTTGGTCGTCGTGGCCATCAACGAGCTTTCCGATCTCGATACCATCGCCTACCTGACGCGCTACGACACCACCCATGGTCGCTTTCCCGGCCAGGTGGAAACCCGCGACGGCGCGCTGGTCATCGACGGTCATGCCATTCGCGTGCTCTCCGAGTCCGACCCCTCGCGCCTGCCCTGGGATGAGCTGGGCATCGACCTGGTGCTCGAATGCTCGGGCAGCTTCAAGGACCGCGCCACCGCCGAGCGACATATCGCCGCCGGCGCTCAACGGCTACTGTTCTCGCAGCCCGCAGAAGCCGATGTCGACGCCACCATCGTGCATGGCATCAACGACGCCGAGCTGCGCCCCGAGATGCGCGTCGTCTCAGCCGCGTCCTGCACCACCAACTGTCTGGTGCCGCTGTTGACGGTTATCGACGAGGCGCTGGGGCTGGAGCATGGCGTGACCACGACCATTCATTCGGCGATGAACGACCAACCGGTGATCGACGCCTATCACAAGACCGACCTGCGCCTGACGCGCTCGGCCATGCATTCGATCATCCCCGTGGATACCGGGCTGGCACGCGGCATCGAGCGCCTCATGCCGCATCTGGCCGGGCGCTTCGAGTGCCTGCACGTGCGGGTGCCGACCATCAACGTCTCGGCCATGGACATGGCGCTTTCGGTGCGCGAGGCCACCACGGCCGAGCAGGTCAACGCGCTGTTGCAAGCCGCCTGCCAAGAAAGGCTCTACGGTTTGCTCGGCTATACCCAAGAGCCGGTGACGTCGGTCGACTTCAACCACGATCCGCGCTCGGGTATCGTGGACGCCACCCAGACCCGCGTGGCCGGCAGCCATCTGATCAAGATGCTGTGCTGGTTCGACAACGAGTGGGGCTTCGCCAACCGCATGCTCGACGTGGCAACGCACTGGCTGGCGCTTGCCGCCCAGCCCGCTCCCGCCACACCGACGCGCGCCGCACCCTCGACATCGTCGTTGTCGTCTGACATCCCTTCACCCAAGTGAGGAACACGCCCATGAACGTGCGCAAGATGACCGATCTGGATCTCGCCGGAAAACGTGTACTGATTCGTGAAGACCTCAACGTCCCCATCAAGGGCGACCAAGTCACCAGCGACGCGCGCCTGCGCGCCTGCCTGCCAACCATCCAGGCCGCGCTCGACGCCGGCGCTCGGGTGATGCTGATGAGCCACCTGGGCCGTCCCACCGAAGGCGAGCCCGCCGACGAGTTCTCGCTCGGCCCGGTGGCGACACACCTCGGCAAGCTGCTGAACCGTGAGGTCCGCCTGGAAAAGGACTATCTCGACGGCAGCGTCGAGATCGCCGACGGCGAGATCGTGCTGCTCGAAAACGTGCGCTACAACAAGGGCGAGAAGAAGGACGACGAGGCGTTGGCCAAGACCTACGCCGCACTCTGCGACGTCTATGTGATGGATGCCTTCGGCACCGCCCATCGCGCCCAGGCCTCGACCCACGGCGTGGCGCGGTACGCACCCACCGCCTGCGCGGGTCCCTTGCTGGCGGGTGAGCTCGACGCGCTGGAAAAAGCCCTGGCCACGCCGGCACGCCCGATGCTGGCCATCGTCGGCGGCTCCAAGGTGTCCACCAAGCTCGACGTGCTCACCGCACTCTCCGAGAAGTGCGATCAGCTCATCGTCGGCGGCGGCATCGCCAACACCTTCATCGCCGCGGCGGGCTACAACGTCGGCAAGTCGTTGCATGAAGCGGACCTGATCGATCAGGCCAAGGCCTTCATGGCCAAGGTCGAGATTCCGCTGCCTTCCGACGTGGTGGTCGCCACCGAGTTCTCAGAGCAGGCCGAAGCCACGGTGAAACCGGTCGACCAGGTCGGTGACGACGAGATGATTCTCGACATCGGCCCGGATACCGCCCAGCACTTCGCCGAACTGCTCGAAAACGCCGGCACCATCCTGTGGAATGGCCCCGTCGGCGTGTTCGAGATCGACCAGTTCGGTAAAGGCACCGAGACGCTCTCGCGCGCCATCGCCGCCAGCTCGGCGTTCTCCATCGCCGGTGGTGGCGATACCCTGGCGGCCATCGACAAGTACGGCGTCGCCGACGACGTCTCCTACATCTCCACCGGCGGCGGCGCCTTCCTCGAATATGTGGAAGGCAAGCAGCTGCCTGCCGTAGCGGCTCTCGAAGCCGCCTCTCGGTAACCCGGCTCACTACGCCACGACTTACAACTACTTACAACTACTACTCAAGCCACTACTTAAAACGACCACTCAAACCACTACGTCACGATCGGCGGCCTGCGGGCCGCCTTGTACTTCTAGAGGAATCACACTCCCCATGGCTCTGATCAGCCTGCGTCAACTGCTCGACCACGCCGCCGAACACGCTTACGGCGTTCCCGCGTTCAACGTCAACAACCTGGAACAGATGCGCGCCATCATGGAAGCCGCCGACCGCACCGACTCACCGGTGATCGTGCAGGCCTCCGCGGGCGCTCGCAAATACGCCGGCGCGCCCTTCCTGCGTCACTTGATCCAAGCCGCCGTGGAAGAATTTTCGCATATCCCGGTGGTCATGCACCAAGACCATGGCACCAGCCCCGGCGTGTGCCAGCGCTCCATCCAGCTCGGCTTCTCGTCGGTGATGATGGACGGCTCGCTCAAGGAAGACGGCAAGACCCCTGCCGACTACGCCTATAACGTCGACGTCACCCGTCGCGCGGTGGAAATGGCGCACGCCTGTGGCGTCTCGGTGGAAGGCGAGCTGGGTTGCCTGGGCTCGCTGGAAACCGGCCAGGCCGGCGAGGAAGACGGCGTCGGCGCCGAAGGCACGCTAGATCACAGCCAGCTATTGACCGACCCCGAGGAAGCCGCCCAGTTCGTCGCCGCCACCCAGGTCGACGCCCTGGCCATCGCCATCGGCACCAGCCACGGCGCCTACAAGTTCACGCGGCCGCCAACAGGCGATATTCTCTCCATCCAACGCATCAAGGAAATTCACGCGCGCATCCCCGACACCCATCTGGTGATGCACGGCTCCAGCTCGGTGCCGCAGGAATGGCTGGAGACCATCAACGCCCATGGTGGCGAGATTCCCGAGACCTACGGCGTGCCGGTGGAAGAAATCGTCGAAGGCATCAAGCACGGGGTGCGCAAGGTCAATATCGACACCGACCTGCGCCTGGCCTCCACCGGCGCAGTGCGTCGCTTTTTGGCCGAAAACCCCAGCGAATTCGACCCGCGCAAGTTTCTCAAGGCAAGCGTCACCGCCATGCGCGACGTGTGCATCCAGCGCTTCGAAGCTTTCGGCACCGCCGGCCAAGCCAGCAAGATCGCCCCGCTCAACCTCGAACGCATGTTCGAGCGTTACGCGAGCGGTGAGCTAAAGCCAAAGGTGTCGTAAGGCCTCATCGGTGTAACGGTAGTAGGCTTGAGAGCGCCGCCCGGCGCTCTCAAGCGATTCAGGGGAGGATTACTGCTTAAGCACGAACGGGTCGGTGTATTGATCGGCGTTGTCCGCGGTGATGAGGAAGCAATCGAAAAGCTTCTTCTCGCCGTCGATGCCGGTATCACCATCCTTGATATATTTATCCGCCATGCGCACCGCCATTTCAGAGAAGATGGCCACCGGCTGCAGCACGGTATACGCCATCTCACCGGCTTTGACCGCCTCGACCGCGTCGGGAGAGCCGTCGAAGCCCCCCACAACCACGTCATCGAGCTTACCGGCTTCTTTCAAGGCCGAGATCGCGCCCAGCGCCATCTCGTCGTTACCGCTGATCACGCCATCGATGTCAGGGTTGGCCTGCAACAGGCTCTGCGTCTTGTTGAAGCCTTGAGTTCTATCCCAGTTGGCGACATCGACGCCTACCCGCTCGAGACCGGGATATTGGCTGAGCACGGTTTCGTAACCGTTGGAACGAGTGGCGGCATTATTGTCCGAAGGCGCGCCCTTGAGCTCCACGTAGCTTGCCGAATCGCCGACGCTCTTGATCCACTGCTGGGCGCCCAGCGCCGCCCCTTGAGCATTATTCGAGACAAGCTGTGCCTGGGCCAGCCCCTGCTCGTTGATTTCGGCATTGATGATAAACACCGGGATATCCGCTTCAACGGCCTTGCGCACCGCACCGATAGAACCATCGGCGTTGGCCGGATCGAGGATGATCGCCTCGACACCATTGGTGATAGCCGTATCGATCTGGTTGCTTTCCTTGTTGGTGTCCCCCTTGTGAGAGCTCACCTCGGCGCGATAGCCCAGTTCTTCAGCGGTTTCCTCGGCGATCTTGCCTTCCGTGAACCAGTAGGGGTTGGAGGTGTCGTTGACGATAATGGAGATACGTCCTTCGTCCTGAGCCGCGACCCCACCCGCGAAGAGCGGCGTGCTCACGGCCAGTGCAGCTATCAGCAGGCGTTTTCCTTTCATGAACATAATCGACCACCTTTACTCTTATGATTGTGTACCGGCTTTACCGGCAGTACTTCCCGATGCCGGCGAACGCTCAGCGGCGCTCTCCGGTTGCGGCGAAGTCGTCTTGCCATCGGAAGAGGCTTGCTGCTTCTTCCGACCGCTGTATTGAATGCTGTTGAGCAAGACCGCGAGAATGATGACGGCCCCGGTAAACACGGTCTGCCAGTAGGAAGACACCCCGATGATGACCAAGCCATCGGAGAGGAACCCGATCACGAAGGCCCCCAGCAAAGTGCCACGCACATTGCCGCGGCCACCGGTGAGTGCCGCACCGCCGATGACAACACCAGCAATCGCGGTCAATTCATAGGTCGTCCCGGCGGTCGGTCCTGCCGACGTCAGCTGGGATGACAGCACCAGCCCGGCGATGGCCGCGCAAATACCTGATAGCACATACACCAGCACCTGCACGCGTTTGACCGGTACGCCCGAAAGCTCTGCGGCACGGGCATTACCGCCGGTGGAATACACCCAACGCCCAAACGGCGTGCGCGCCAGCAGCAGGATGCAGGCGATTGCCACGACCGCCAGAATCAGGACACCGACCGGGACCCCGAACAACCGATTGAAGCCCAACCAGTCGAATCCGGTGTTACCCAGCTCCGGACTACCGCCCAGATTGTTATAGGTCAGGCCGTCGGTCATCAGTAGGGCGACGCCTCTGGCCACGTACAAGAGCCCCAGGGTCGCCACGAAGGCGGGCACCTTGAAATATGCGATGAGAACACCGTTGATCGCCCCGACCAGGGCGCCCAATCCACACGTCAGAATGACCACGACCCACACGGGGGGATAGAACACGACACCCAGTATTTCGAAAGACACGCCTTGCATCAGAAAGCCTGCGAAGACACCTGCCAGGCCAAGCGTCGAGCCGACGGAAAGATCGATGCCGCCCGTCAGGATGACCAACAGCATCCCGAGCGATAGCAACCCAAAGATGGCGACGTGAGACGACATGGTCAGGAAATTACTGGTCGAGAAATAGACAGGGGAAAGAATCGAGAAAATGACAATGATCGCGATCAGGGCGAAGAACGCACGCCCCTCCAGAAGCACACGCTTTATATCGAAATCGCCGCCGAATAGCTTGCCTCGCTCATTGTCGTTATCTTGGCTGACATCAGACATTGGGATTATCTCCGCTTTACAAGTGGATCAAGCGACCACGGCCTCGCCCGAGGCAGCCATAATCTCTTCTTTGTTGGCATCGGCACCGAATTCGGCCGCAATCCGGCCACGGCTCATGACGACGATACGATGGGCAATACTCAGGCATTCGCCGACTTCCGAGGTCGAGAACACCACGGCCAGGCCCTGTTGCGCCGCCCCCTCACTGAGCAGTCTGAAGACCTCGGCCTTGGCACCGATATCGATACCTCGGCTGGGTTCATCAAGCAGCACGACCCGGGGATGCGTCGCCATCATCTTGCCGATCACGACTTTCTGCTGGTTGCCCCCGGATAACGACCCGATGGAGGCCGCAGAGCCGTCAGTCTTAATGTGGACATTGCTGATCGATTCCCGCACCACGTGACGCTCACGCCCACGCGATGTCAGTAGCCCTTTGGTAAAGGCACCGATACTGGCAAGCGAAAGGTTTTCGCCCACCGACATCGTCTGTACCAGGCCATCGCGCTGACGGTCTTCCGGCACCAGCACTAGGCCTTTTTCGATACGCTCCGCGATACTCAGCCGCGAGATATCCTCGCCATGCAGCAAGACTCGGCCTGCGGCCATATTCCCGCGCCCCGCCACGCTTTCGAGCAGTTCGGTCCGGCCCGCTCCCATCAACCCATAGATGCAGACGATCTCGCCGGCACGCACGCTCAACGACACGTCATCGACTACGGCGCGCCCGGGCACTGAAACATCGGGTATGGTGATGCCCTCGATCGACAGAACGGCGTCCCCCATCGCGTATCCATCCGGCGGAGAACCAAGGTCGAAGTTCTCCCCCACCATGTTGCGTACGATCCACTCGAGATCGATCTCCTGACGCGCGGCATAGGCCGTCATCCGACCATCGCGCAATACCACGGCATGGTCGGTAATGGTCAGGGCTTCCTCGAGATGGTGGGAAATATATACGAGTGAGACGCCACGGCTTTTCAGGTCACGAATCACGCGAAACAGCACCTCGACTTCCGAGGCACTCAGTGCCGAGGTTGGCTCATCCATGATGAGAATGCGCGAATTGACGGATAACGCACGGGCAATCTCGACGATCTGCTGCTGCCCGAGACGCAGATCTTCCACAGGCGTGAGTGGATCGATGGGTTCATCCAGCTCTTCCATGAGTTGGCGCGTCTGGCGCGACTCCTCCGCATAATCGACGCCGCCCTTGCCGACGATTTCACGGCCCATGAAGACGTTATCGCGGACGCTCAAATTGGGCGCAAGGCTAAGCTCCTGGTGGATGATCGATATCCCCTGACGCTGCGCCTCCGTGGTCGAAGAGAAGCGAACCGGCTCGCCCTCGAGAATAATTTCCCCCGATGATGGCTGCATGACACCCGAGAGAATTTTCATTAACGTCGATTTGCCCGCGCCATTCTCGCCGAAAAGCGTCGTCACTTGCCCGTAGTGAACATCGAAATTCACGGCCTTCAACGCATGAACATTACCGAATGACTTGGCGATATTACGCGCCGACAGGATCACCTTTCCTAGCGTCCCTTCTTGACTGGTTGCATGTTCGTTCATCGCATCAAGCCTCCGGCTCATTCCACGCTAAAGTCGACCGGCGTCACGAGCCAGTTATTCGGATTGATCAACTGGAACACACCCGTCACCGTCACGGTCTTGCCTTGCAGGCCTTGTGTATCGATATCCGATAGCACCTGGGCCTTCATGGCATCGTTCAGAGCGGCGCCCGCATTCTGATATTCGATCTGATTCTTGAATTGACCGAACTCGATTTCTCCAGTGGCATCCCGCAGGTCGGTACCATTGATGGCCGGACCGGTCTGAACCCGTACCACGAGGTCATCGGGCGCCCCGTCAGCCTTGACCTCATATGTCCCGGACGTGCCGTCTCCCACCACACCGGTAAAGGTGACGGGCATGATCGGCCCGACGCCGCCTGGCACGCCGTATTTTTCCCCCGCCGCGCTCTGGTCGTCGGCAATTGCACTGGAAAGCTGCTCGATATCGACGGCACGCGCCTCGACATCGTCGCGAATCTTGGGAAATTCTTCTTCGGCGAAGCGTGCCATTTTCGCGCCTTCCTGCTCCTCTTCCGCGCCGATCGGCACCACCGTGGTATCCCAGGCCATGACGGCAAGCAGGACGACCGCAACGCCGATCATCACCGCCCTACCGCGCCCTTTTCGCCATCGTTTCGTAGGCATGGCGGCCGTATTTGAAGTCATGATGAAGCGCCCCCTGGCATCGCTGATGAGTGGTGATAAAGTCCCGCGTCGGATGACGATTGTGGTCGTCACGCAGGACATCGCGACATCACGCCCCGGGCATGAGAATGATCTTGAGTGCGCTGCTGTCGTGTCTCATCAGTTCGATACCCTTGTGGAAATCCGCCAGTGGTAGCTTGTGGGTCACCACACCCTCGGTGGGGAAGTCACCGCTCTCGATACCCTCGATCACGTGTGGGTAGCAGTAAGGCCCCAGATGCGACCCCAGCACGTCAAGCTCCTTGCGGTCACTGATGATGCTCCAATCGACCGTCACCGGATCCTTGAACACGCTGAACTCCACGAAGCGTCCCAGCTTGCGCAACATCGCCAATCCCTGCTCCACCGACTTGGGCGCACCGGTCGCCTCGATGTAGATGTCACAGCCATAGCCGTCGGTCATGTCCTTGACGATCTGGACGACGTCTTCCTCACTCGGGTTGAGTACCATGTCGGCGCCGAATTTCTTGGCCAGCTCCAGGCGCTCGCCGTGCAGGTCGAGCACTACCAGCTTGGCGGGACCGGATTTCTTGGCGGGGCCGATCATCCCCAACCCCAGCGTTCCTGCGCCGGAGAGCACCACTATATCTCCCAGCTGGATTTGCGCTCGCTCCACCGCGTGCATCGAGCAGGAAAACGGCTCGGTGAGCACGATGTTCTCCACCGGCACACCCTCCGGCAGCTTGTGGTTGATGGCCTCCTTGGGGAACTTCATGTACTCGGCCATGCCGCCGTTGACGTTATTCTGGAAGCCATACACGTCATGCTTCTCGCACATCCAGTACTGGCCGCGATGACAGAAGCGGCAGTCCCAGCACGGTACGATCTGCTCGGAAATGACCCGATCGCCGATCTCGAAACCTGTCGCGCCGGGCCCCATCTTGACGACATGCCCGATGAACTCGTGCCCAGGAATCATCGGTGCTTTGATATAGGCAGGTTGATCCTCGTCGCCCCAGAAACTCGGCGCGCCTTCATAAGCCTTGAGGTCACCGGCACAGATACCACAGGCCTCGACCTTGACCAGAATTTCCTTCTCACCGACATCAGGGACCGCAACGTTTTCCAGTCGATAGTCTTCCGGTGCGTAGGCTACGATGGCACGCATCGTGTCGGGGATGTCGGGGGATGGGGTGAGCGTATCGTTCATGACGGCCTCCATTGAGCTGGCGCTTATTTATCATTTGATCTTTTGTTGCTCAAATGAATTAACGCTTTTCAGTATAGCCAGGTCAATGCAGTCGGCGACCTTTTCGCCTTATACTTTAGGATTGCTTTGTAAGTTTCTGAAAAGAATAAATTTTTTAGAGATCTCTGCGAAAGCTAATGCCCGCAGAGTGTAAGGAGAAAAAGAAAGCCTGCACAAAAAAGCCGTTCACATAAACACTCTAGTGTTCATATGAACGGCTCTGCACGGTAATCGGCGATACTTTGACTCAGCTCGCCGTTGAGGTGGTCGCCTCATCCAAGCGCAAGATGGTATGGGCGTTGGTCACACTGGTAGCCAAGGTATCGATGACACCTGTACGCAGTGCCCCCAGGATCCCCGCCGCCTTGGTGTTTTCGCTGGCGATCGCCACCACATCGGGAATCCGCGCCAGATCCGTGATGGTCAAGCCAATGACCCGACCCTGCATGGGCGTTTCCGATGGCCGACCATGCATGTCGATGAAGTCGTACCCCATCATGTCCCCAACGGTACCCGAAAGGCGCGCCTCGGCGATTTCCTGCGGCGTGAACCAGCCCATGCGTACCATGTTGCTGTCCTCACTGAGATCGCCGACGCCGATCATCGCGATATCCGCACGCCGCGCCCTGTCCAACGTTTGGCGCACGGTGGGGTTTTCATACATCGAATCGCGCAATGCCGGATTCTGCACCAGCGCCGGGGCATAAAGCGTTTCGCTTTCACCGCCATACTTCACCGCCAGGCGACGACAGATATGGTCGGGGTTCATGTACTCGCCGGCACGCAGCGAACCGCCAATGGCACACACGAACGAGCATTTGCGCTCGCCTTGTTCAAAGACATTATCGGCCACCGAACCCACGTTGCGCCCCATCCCCACCGCCACGATCGAACCATCGTGCAGCTCGCGCGACAGATGATCGGCCACTAGGCTGGCCACACCGGAACGTTGAACGTCGGGTTCGGTGTGGTCGAGCGCAATCAAGGCGCGCTTGATACCGAAGCGTCGTATCAGTGCCTGTTCGATCTCGGCACTCACCGCCGGGTGCTGGCGCACCCGCACATCGACGATCCCTTCAGCATGCGCACGTTTTAAAAGCCGTCCCGCCTTGACCCGGGAAATTCCCAGCCGGTTGGCGATCGCCTCCTGGGTTTCGCCCTCCACATAATACAGAGAGGCGATTTCAGTCATCAGCGCGACCTCGGCGCTCTCGGCACGTTCACTCATGGCACTAGCCTCATACGATCCGCTTCCCGGTTCCGGTCTACTTCAGGCGACGCGCACAAGATACCACAGCGAACAGACGTGCTCTTAACGTTCAGACGCCCGGGGAGTCGCGGAAAGCCTCTCTCTCATATTCCTCAATGCGCGCTATTTTGGCGCGCGAGCCGCCACCGCCGAACTCGGTTTCCAGGAAGGTTGTCACTACGGCCTTGGCCAGCTCCGGGCCGACCACACGGGCGCCGAGCGTCACGATTTGCGCATCGTTGCTCGAACGCGCCTTGGCGGCCGAATAGGTGTCATGCGCCTGCGCCGCGCGAATCCCGCGCACTTTGTTGGCCGAAATCGCCACACCGATGCCGGTCCCACAGACCAGCACTCCCCGCGCCACTTCTCCCGCGTCGATGGCACGCGCCACCTTGACCGCCACATCGGGATAAAGCACCGGCTCAGCGTTATAGGTGCCGTAATCGACAGGCTCGTAACCCAGAGCACGAATGTGCTCGATCAGCAAAGCCTTGAGCTCGAACGCGGCCTCGTCGCCACCCACTGCGATGCGCATTGCCGCCGCGCGGCCTGTTGAGTCTGACATGTGTAGCCTCCCGTGATGATTCCTCCCGCTTGCGACCGGCATACTGTTACCACTCGCGGCTATGTTCAAAATATCACTAACCGAACATTTGTAAAATTCTCGATCACGAAAAGTCAGCCACGGATTTGCGTCACCCTATTAACCGATTTTCCGATAAATAAATAAAACTCATTTATTTCAAATATTTATACGTAAACCATCACTTCGACACTCTTACCCACGACCAAAGTCTCAGACGTCGACACCGACCATGCCTTGACAGCCTTGGGCCCCAAGCCTAAACATCTGTTCAGTGAAAGATCATTATATAAGCCACCATCCCAGGTGTCGGATCGCCACGCCGTCGGCCACAACGAACAAGAGGAATACGCCATGCAACGCATCATCAATGACCCCGACAACGTCGTAGACGATGCCATCAAAGGTTACTTGCGCGCCTCGCCGAGCTTGTTTGTCGCCACCGACCACCCGCGCGTTCTCAAGTACCCGGACAGCCCCAGCGACAAGGTCGGCATCGTCACCGGTGGCGGTTCCGGCCACGAACCCGCCTTCCTGGGATATATCGGTGAAGGAATGTGTGATGCGGTAGCCATCGGCGAGATATTCTCGTCGCCCACCGCCGATGCATTCCTCGAAGCCTTTCGTGCCGCCCCCCATGAGCAGGGTGTCGCCTGCCTCTACGGCAACTACGCGGGCGATAACATGAACGTGAAGATGGCCAAGCAGATGGCCGAGATGGAAGACATCGAGGTCAAGACGGTGATTGCACGCGACGATGTGGCCTCGGCACCGGCAGCGGAACGCGACAAGCGGCGTGGCGTGGCCGGCGAGGTGATGATGTGGAAAATCGGCGGCGCGGCAGCGGCCCGTGGCGACAGTCTCGACGAGGTCATTCGCTTGGCGCAAAAAGCCGTCGATGCGTGTTCGAGCATCGGCGTCGGGCTGAGTAGCTGCACCATCCCCGCCAATGGCAAGCCCAACTTTTCGATCGAGCCCGGCCACATGGAGCTCGGCATCGGCCACCACGGCGAACCGGGAATAGAAGTCGCGCCGCTGACCAGTGCCGAGGCCATTGCCACGGCCATGTGCGACCCCGTTCTCGCCGACCAAGACTTCGCCGGCAGCGAGGTGGCGGTGTTGATCTCCGGGCTTGGCGCCACGCCGGTGATGGAACTCAATATCCTCTACGCGCACATCGCCGAACGGCTCGAAGGCGCCGATATTCGCGTGCATCGTACGGACATCGGCAATTACTTCACCTCGCTGGAGATGATGGGCGCCACGCTCACGCTGATGAAGCTCGACGACGAGCTCAAACCGCTACTGGACGCCCCGGCACGCTCGCTGGCCATCACGCAACGCTGATCGGAACCGCTACCACGGAGACTCATCATGCAAGTTCTGGACGCGACTCAAGGCAGGGACATTCTCGAGGAGCTGGTCGAGGTCATCGTCGACAACCGCCAATACCTGAGCGACGTCGACGGCGCGATCGGCGACGGCGATCACGGCATTAACATGGCCAAGGGGTTTCGGCTTTGCGGGGAATCGGTCGCCGGCCAATCGCTGTCGCTTTCCAAGGCGCTGGGCACGCTCGCCACGACCTTGATGGGCTCGATCGGCGGTTCGATGGGGCCGCTTTATGGCAGCCTCTTCATGGGCATGGCCAAATCGGTCAAGGACAAGAACGTCCTCGACGCCAAGGATTTCGGCGACATGCTGGCCGACGGGCGCGAAGCGCTCGAGCAAATCAGCGATGCCAAAGTCGGCGACAAGTGCCTGCTCGATACTCTGATACCGGCCATCAAACGTTACCGCGACGCCGTCGAAGCCGGAGACGACTTTCCTCACGCACTGCAGGCATTGCGCAACGGCGCCCAGCAGGGACGCGATTCGACGCTCGACCTGGAAGCCAAGATCGGGCGCGCGGCACGCCTCGGCGAACGCTCGTGTGGCCATCTGGATGCCGGCGCAGTGTCATGCTGCCTGCTGCTGACCCGCTTGGCCGACAGCACCGAACGCCGCCTGGAAAAAGCCGCCGCCTGAGTACTGGCGGCCGCTCGCTCG
Organism: Chromohalobacter canadensis; assembly: GCF_029544075.1. Classification (GTDB taxonomy): domain Bacteria; phylum Pseudomonadota; class Gammaproteobacteria; order Pseudomonadales; family Halomonadaceae; genus Chromohalobacter; species Chromohalobacter canadensis_A. The sequence goes on from NZ_JAJQJH010000008.1 coordinate 51,193, forward strand.
GTCCCTTCCATTTTCTCGCCCCGACGCTACCTGGCACGTCGTGGGCCTTCACGCCCGCATACTGCGGCGGAGCACAACATGGTTTCACAGCTCGACTCACTCAAGGCACTGTCGCAAGTGGTCGCCGATACCGGGGACCCAGCCGCCATCGAACGTTATCGGCCCGTCGATGCCACCACCAACCCTTCCTTGATCCTCAAGGCATTCGAGCTGCCCGGCTATCAGCCACTGATCGAGCGGATCCTGGAAGAGGCGCGTGACGAGAAGCCACATGACACCGACCAATTGGAGCGCATCGTCGATCGACTCTCGGTAGGCATAGGCAGCGAGGTCGCCCAACTCATTCCGGGACGCGTCTCCACCGAGGTCGCCGCCAAGCTCTCGTTCGATACCCAGGCCAGTATCCGCAAGGCCCATGAGTTGGTGGCGCGTTACGAGGCACTGGGTATCGGCCGCGAGCGTATCTTGATCAAGCTCGCCTCGACCTGGGAGGGCATCCGCGCCGCCGAGGTGCTCGAGCGCGAGGGCATCCAGTGCAACCTCACGCTCCTGTTCAGCGACGCTCAGGCGCAGGCCTGCTTCGATGCCGGCGTGTTCCTGATTTCGCCTTTCGTGGGGCGCGTCACCGACTGGTATCAGAAGGAAACCGGTCAAACGTTCTCCCCGGAGGACGATCCCGGCGTACGGTTCGTGCGCCAGGTCTGCGAGCGCGCCGACCAGGGTGGCTACGACACCGTCGTCATGGGGGCCAGCTTCCGCACGCCGGAGCAAGTCCTCGCCCTCGCCGGCTGTCATCGACTGACGATCTCCCCCGCCTTGCTGGAAACGCTCGAGGCACGCGAAGGTGATGTCGACGCCAAGGTCCGCTTCACGCATCCCGAGGCGCAGCCTGCCCCTCCCCTAGAGGAAAACGCCTTTCGCTGGCAGCATAACCAAGACCCCATGGCCATCGACAAGCTGGCCGAAGGCATTCGTCGCTTCGCCGACGACCAGGCCTGTCTCGAGGACTTGATCGCCGACCGGCTCGCTAACTGAATCATCGCTCACGGAGGAGATACCGATGCCCTCTCGCTTCACGCTAGCCAATGCCATTCGCGCCCTGTCGATGGATGCCGTGCAGGCAGCCAATTCCGGCCATCCCGGCGCGCCGATGGGTATGGCCGATATCGCAGAAGTGCTGTGGAACGACCATCTAAAACACAACCCCGGCAACCCGACCTGGCCCGACCGCGACCGTTTCGTGCTCTCCAACGGGCATGGTTCGATGCTCTTGTACTCGCTATTGCATCTCAGCGGCTACGACCTGGCCATCGACGACATCAAGCAGTTTCGCCAGCTCCATTCACGCACGCCGGGTCATCCCGAGCTCGGCTACACGCCTGGGGTCGAGACCACCACCGGCCCGCTGGGTCAGGGGCTGGCCAACGCCGTGGGCTTGGCGCTGGCCGAACGTACCCTGGCCGCGCAGTACAATCGCCCAGGGCATGACATCGTCGATCACCGCACCTGGTGCTTCGTCGGCGATGGTTGCCTGATGGAGGGCATCAGCCACGAAGCCTGCTCGCTGGCAGGAACGCAGGGGCTCGGCAAGCTGACCGTCATTTACGACGACAACGGCATCTCCATCGACGGCGAGGTCGCGGGCTGGTTCACCGATGACACCGCCAAGCGCTTCGAGGCCTATAACTGGCAGGTCATCGCCGACGTCGATGGGCATGACCCCGCCGCCATCGAAGACGCCATCAACGCCGCCACGCAAGACGACCAGCGCCCGACCTTGATCATCTGCAAGACGGTCATCGGCTTCGGCGCGCCCAACAAACAGGGCACCGGCGCCTGTCATGGTGCCGCCCTGGGCGAGGATGAAGTCGCCGCCGCGCGCCAGCGCCTCGAATGGTCACACCCGCCGTTCCACGTCCCCGACGAGGTTTACGCGGGCTGGAACGCCGACGCGGCCGGCCAGCAAGCCGAGGACGAGTGGCGCCAACGCTTCGCGCGCTACGCCGAGGCGTATCCCGAGCTTGCCGCAGAGCTCGAGCGCCGCTGGCGTGGCGAGCTGCCGGGCGATCTGGGCGGCAGCGCCCTGATCGAAGACGCCCAGCAAGCCTGCGATACGCTGGCCTCGCGCAAGGCCTCACTCGGTGTGCTCAACCACCTGGGACCACGCCTGCCGGAACTGCTGGGTGGTAGCGCCGACCTCGCGCCATCGAATCTGACGATCTGGGAGGGCGCACGCGCCATCTCGGCCCAGGCGCCCGACGGCAACTACCTGCATTACGGTGTCCGTGAATTCGCCATGGGCGCCATCATGAACGGCATCAGCATGCACGGCGGCTTCATTCCCTATGGAGCCACCTTCCTGACGTTCATGGAATACATGCACAACGCCGTGCGCATGGCCGCCATTGCGCGGCGCCAGGTGATCTTCGTTTACACCCACGACTCCATTGGCCTTGGCGAAGACGGCCCGACTCACCAGCCCATCGAACAGCTCAATGCGCTGCGCATCACGCCCAACTTGGCAACGTGGCGCCCCTGCGACGCCACCGAAACCAGCGTGGCCTGGCTGGCGGCGCTCAAGCGCCAGGACGGCCCCACGGCTTTGGTGTTCTCTCGCCAAGGGCTTCCCGGGCAAGCACGCGATGTCGCCCAGCTCGCCGCTATCGAACGCGGCGGTTACGTGCTCGACGATTGCGAGGGCACGCCCGAGTTGATCCTCATCGCCACCGGCTCGGAAGTCGGTCTGGCCATGGAAGCGGCTGCCCAGCTCAACGATCAGGGACGGCAGGTCCGCGTCGTCTCGATGCCCTGCGCCAGCGAATTCGATGCCCAAGACGCCGATTACCAGGAGGCAGTGCTACCACCCACGGTGACACGCCGGCTCGCCATCGAAGCTTCGCATCCCGACTATTGGCGTAAGTACGTCGGCCCTCGCGGCAACGTGATCGGCATGACCGGCTATGGCGAATCGGGCAAGGCCGAGGACCTGTTCCGGCACTTCGGCTTCACCGTCGAAAACGTGATCGACAAGGCCCGCGCCTTGCTCGACTGACCCGCCTGGCGACATGGCCGCCAAGGTCGTGTCGCCATTTGCCCGGATCCGATCGTCCTGATCGGCGGCCGCTTCGAAACACCATGGCTCGATGAGTATGAAGGCGCCATGGAAATACCCCTTGATTCTCTCCTTCAGCATCGCCAGAACGAGTAGTGAGGCAAGCAGGAAGGCTGCCTCGGGAAGACTCGTCGCCGACGATCCCGTTAAGGAGGATGATATGAGCCGCAAGACCCTCACCGCCGTCAATCCCGCCAACGACCAAGTACTCGGCGAGCATGAGATGCTCGACGATGACCAGTTGGCTGAAAAGCTCGACCAAGCCCGCGAGGGCTATGCCGAATTCCGCCACCTGCCGTTAGCCGATCGTCGCCAACGGCTCACCGCACTGGCCGACTTGATCGACCAGCATCAACGTGAAATTGCCGAGATTATTGCCCATGAGATGGGCAAGCCCTTTCACCAGGGAATCGACGAAACGCAGATTTCATCGGCCATCGTTCGCTTCTACGCCGACAATTTGGACACTCTGCTCAAGCCTCAGCCGCGTCAGGTAGCAGGCGCACAGAAGGCCGAAATCGTCCACGACCCGATGGGCGCCGTGCTCGGCGTGATGCCATGGAACTATCCGCTTTATCAGGTAGTGCGCTTCGCCGCACCCAACCTGGCAGGCGGTAACGTCTGCCTACTCAAGCACGCCTCCAACGTGCCGGGCTGTGCCAAATACATCACCAAGCTGTTTCATGATGCCGGCTTCAAGGAAGGTACCTTCACCTGGCTGCCGATCGGTTCCGACAAGGTCGAAGGCATCATTCACGATCCGCTCGTCTGCGGTGTCACGCTCACCGGTAGCTATGAAGCTGGGCGCAGCGTTGCCAAGATCGCCGGCGATGCCATCAAACCCAGCGTGCTTGAGCTCGGCGGCATCGACCCATTGGTCGTGCTCGACGACGCCGATGTCGACAAGGCGGTAGAACTGGCCGTGAACGGTCGCTTCGACAACACCGGTCAAAGCTGCGCGGCGTCCAAGCGCCTCATCGTTGAACGCCCAGTGCTGGAGCGCTTTACCGAGCGCCTCATCGATCGTGTGCAGAAGCTGACCATCGGCGATCCCATGGACGGCGATACCGAGATCGCCCCCATGTCGCGCAAGGACCTGCGTGACGATCTCCATGACCAAGTTCAGCGGGCGATCCAGCAAGGGGCGCAACTCGAGACCGGTGGTGAAGTCCTCGACCGTCCCGGCGCCTGGTATGCCCCAACCGTGCTAACCAATGTCGCGCCTGGCAATCCGGCTTTCGACGAGGAATTGTTCGGCCCCGTGGCCTCGGTTATCGTCGCCGACGACGCCGAGCACGCCATCGAGCTGGCCAACAACTGCCGCTATGGCCTGGGCGGAACCGTGGTCGGCCAGGACGTGAAACGTGCTGAACAAGTCGCACGTCGTCTCGAGGTCGGCATGAGCTTCGTCAATCAGCCCACCACGCCCTTCGCCGAGCTGCCATTCGGTGGCGTCAAGGAAAGCGGTTACGGTCGCGAGCAGAGCGAATACGGCTTTGGCGCGTTCCTCAACGTGCGCACGGTCTACATCGCCGAGTAAGCATGCCTTGAACGCACCCAACGCAAGCGCCCCGCCCAAATAATTGGGCGGGGCGCTTTTTCGTTCGGCGTCCGCGATGTCACGTCATGGGCAAGGCCGGCCATGGCGCGACAGGGGAATCCCCTGGCCGGGATCCCTCAGATATAAGAGCTGGACGTGCGTGCCTGAAAGCCGCGGTAGGCGCTTTCGGTCATCATTCCCAGCACACGGCCTGCATGCTTGCCAAAACGCTTGAGCAGAGTCGGTCGCGCAGTCGAAATCGTCATGGATAACGTGCCTGTGTCGGTGGATACACAAGCATTATACCTTAGTCTTTATACTTTGGTCTAATTAGCGGTCCGCACGACCAACGCCCAAGTTAGAAGTTGTAGTTGATGAACCCGCCCACGTAGGCCTGGGTCGCATCACCGACCTCGTCGACGATGGGACTATCCTTGGCGTCGCCGGTCAGGCGCGACACACCGACCAGGCCCGTGACGGACCACGTCCGCGTGAGATAATAACTGGCACTGGCATCGACACCCACTTTGAAATAGCCCTCGTTCGGTGAATACGCGTTCAACCCCGAACGCTGGCTTTCACGCGCCGAGATGCCGAACATGTCCTCGGTCCAGGCATCGCTTCCATAGGCGACGTTCGGGCCCAGCGAAACGGAAAGCCGCTGGGTCAAGCGCGAGCGCCAGTGCGCCTTGGCGCTGACATGGTAGCCATCCACGTCACCGCTCAGCGGCGTTTCCACGGCCGCGCTGTACTGCCAATGGCCCTCGGTGTATTCGGCCCGCAAGCCCGCCGTGACCCCGCCGTCGACTTCATCGAGACGATGCAGGTCATCGTCGTTGTCGCGTCCGAATGTGTAGCCAAGAAACGGCGACACCCGCCAGCCATCCCGGTTGATGACGTTCCAGCCCACGCCATCGCGCGCGTTGATATACACGCTATCGCCATAGGTCAGGTCGACCGACGGCCACACGGAGGTTTCGTAATCGTCGCTCCCCAGGTAATCGGGAGAGTAAATCGCCCCCGCACCCAGACTCCCCTGCCAGCCGCTGTCCTGTGCCTGGCTGGGCACTGCCACCGCCAGCATCGGTAGCGTCACGGCCAACGCCACGTATCGATATCCTACCTGCATGTCGCCTGACTCCCTGGATTCATTGCATGACCACCGGCTGGGCGCCTGCCACTTTGCAGACACACCCACCCGGTCCTTTACATACGATATCGTAGGTATCCCTGGTGCGCCAGCCGCTTGGCGACCGGGGAAAGACGAGCCTGAGCGCGCGACGTATCCGGGCACTTGAGCCTACAATGGCGTTCGTTTTGTATTTCCGCTCAAGCGGTAGCTGGCAAAGTAGCCAAGGAGCGTCGCAGTGGCAGGATGGATTTACTGGCTGGACCTGGCGGGCGTGATCGTCTTTGCGCTGTCGGGCGTGATCATTGCCTGCCGCTCGAGGATGGATCCGTTCGGCATGCTGGTACTGGCCGCGATGACAGGCATCGGCGGCGGTACCCTGCGCGATCTGTTACTGGGCATTCGCCCGGTGTTCTGGGTCACCGACCCCACCTATCTATGGGTGATCATCATCACCGTCGTGTCATCGATTGTCGGCTTTCATTACATTCACCGGTTATCGCGCATCGTCCTGCCCGTACTCGATGCCTTCGGGCTCGCCATCTTCACCATTATCGGCGCTCACAAGGCATTGGCGCTGGGCCATGGAGGTACCGTCGCTGTCTTGATGGGACTCCTCACCGGTGTCGCGGGCGGCATGCTGCGCGATGTACTCGCGCGGCGAGTCCCCATGGTGCTGCGCCAGGAGATCTATGCGACTGCCTCCATCGCAGGCGCCACGGCATACGTCACCCTGTACACGCACCCTATCCACCCCTACGCCACTATCGCGCTGCCTATCCTGGTGATCCTGGCGCTGCGTCTCAGCGCCATCTACTGGCGCCTCTCCTTGCCGGTATTCGCCTGGATCACCTCGCCAGTCGAGCCCTCATCTGGCAGCACTAAATCTCAAAGTGCTAAATATCAAAGTACTATGCACAACACAACACCATCGTCGAACGAGATAGAAAAGACGTCACACTCTAAAGCCCGCGTGCGAATGCTTTCGCCCACACGACGGCGTAGATAGTGATTCTGCCGGGCCGGTCGCCACTCATCCGCTGTCTTGGCATTTGCCAACTATGAATTCATACACACCACCGGCTTGATGGTCTTGCCGGACTTGGAATCCGAAAACGCCTCTTCCAGGGCGTCGAACTCGTAAAACGTCACCAGCTTGTCGAACGGGAATTGCCCCTGGCGGTAGTAGTCGATGAGCTGGGGGATGAACACCTTGGGCACCGAGTCGCCCTCGATCACGCCCAGCATGGTCTTGCCTTCCGCCATCAGATCATTGTGCACGTCCAGCGTGACCTCCGGTGTCACGCCCACGATGGCCAGCTGGCCCAGCGGACGCAACGCATGCATCCCTTGCCGCACGACCTGCGGCACACCGGTTGTCTCGATACCATAGTGCGCACCCGCCCCAGTCACGGCGCGAACCTCTTCCACCACGTCTACCTGGCTGCCGTTGAAGACGTGCGTGGCCCCCAATTCCTTGGCGAGAGACAGGCGATTGTCGTGCACGTCGACGGCGATGATCCGTGAGCAGCCCGCAATGCGGGCCGCCATGACGGCGCTCAGCCCGACCGCGCCGCAGCCGTAGACCACCAGGCTACTGCCGAACGCCGGCTTGAGGCGATTGAGGACCGTGCCGCTCCCGGTCTGAACGCCGCAGCCCAAGGGGGCCAGCATGCCTAAGTCGAGATCCGACTCCACCTTGACCGCGTTGCGCTCATGCACCACCGCATGGGAGCCAAACGACGACTGCCCAAAGAAGGTGGACACCGCTTCGTCGCCCTGATGCAGGTAACAGGCCCCGTTCTCGGCACGCCCGCCGAAATTCAACTCGTTCATGCGCATGCAGACGGTAGGATGGCCGGTCAGGCAGTGCTCGCATCCACCGCAATGAGCGAAAGACAGAACGACATGATCTCCCGGCGCGAACGCCGTGACCTCGCTCCCCACGGCTTCCACCACGCCTGCGCCCTCATGGCCCAGGACGACGGGGAACGGCGTCAGTTCCATTTCCCGCGCGACGGCATCCGTGTGGCACACCCCGGTGGCCACGATCCGCAGACGCAACTCATTGGCCCCCGGCTCGGTCAATGTCAGGGTCTCCACTGAGAAGGGCCCGCTCTTGTCTCGCGTCACGGCGGCTTTGATTTGCATGGAAAGGTCCTCACGACGTTTCGGTGAATGCCCCCACACGATCCCAGGATGGAGGCGAATGTCCCCGGACCACGCCGCAGCGCAGCCCGGGGTATCGTTCCCGTCTACGGGTTAGAACGGATACTGGCGCGGCTCATGCTGCAGCGTGATCCAGTGCTCCGTGGTGAACTCATCGATCGCCCAATCGCCGTTGAAGCGTCCCAGGCCGGAGTTCTTTTCACCGCCGAACGGTGCATGCGGCTCGTCGTTGACGGGGATGTCGTTGACATGGGTCATGCCTGCCTTGATGCCCTGCGCGAAACGCACGCCACGTTCCAGGTTGCTCGTGAAGACTGCGCTCGACAGACCGAACTCGGTGCGGTTGGCCAGCTCCAGCGCATGCGCTTCGTCACGCGCAGATTGAATGCCCACCAGCGGCCCGAAAATCTCCTCGTCGGCCAGCTCCATGTCCGCTGTGACATCGCCGAACACGTGCGGCGGCAGGACATTGCCCTCGGGGTCGCCCCCGGTCAGCAGCGTGGCGCCTTCGTCATGCGCCTTGGCGATCTTGGCCTGGAGTCCCTCGAGCTGCTTGGCGTTGATGATCGGCCCCACGGCGGTCTCGGGGTCAGCGGGGTCTCCCAAGCTCAACGCCTTGACGCGCTCGACAAAGCGGGCAGTGAACGCTTCACGCAGCGGCTCTTCGACGATGATGCGGTTGATCGCCATGCAGATCTGGCCCTGATGGAGGAACTTGCCGGCCACCGCCGCATTGACCGCCTGCTCGACATCGGCATCCGCCAGCACCACGAAGGGACTGTTGCCACCGAGTTCCAGGGCGACATGCTTGAGGTGCTTGCCACCGCTCGCCAGGCGACCGATATTGAGCCCCACGGGCGTCGAACCAGTGAAGGTAATCAACGAGGGCACGGGATGCTCGACGAAGGCATCGCCGATTTCGGAACCGGCGCCGACGACGACGCTCAACACGCCCGGCGGCAAACCTGCCTCCTCGAAGATGCGTGCCAGCAGCAGCCCGCCGGTCACCGGTGTGTCGCTGGCGGGCTTGATGACCACCGCATTGCCCAGCGCCAACGCCGGCGACACCGAACGAGCACTCAGGTTGAGCGGGAAGTTCCACGGGCTGATCACGCCCACCACGCCCAGCGGCGCCCGATAGACACGGCTTTCCTTGCCAGGAATGTCCGACGGCAGGATGCGCCCGTGGGCCCGGGTCGGCATGCTGGCCGCTTCCTGAGTAATCGCCCGTGCCGCGCTCCACTCGATCTGTGCCTTGATCCGTGTACTGCCCGACTCGCGAATGATCCAGTCGATGATCTCGTCACGGCGCTCATCGAAGATCGCCACCGCGCGCCGCATGACATCGCCGCGCGCGTTCGGCCCCAGCGCTGCCCATTCGGCCTGGGCCGCCTGCGCGTTGCGGTAGGCATCGTCCAGGTCATGCCGATCGGCCATGGCCAAGTCGAGCAACGTCTCCCCGGAATACGGGTTGGTCACGGTCAGGCGGCGCTCGGCGCGGCCCTGACGCCATTCTCCCGCGATCGGCTGAGCATCCTGGCCGGCAAACAACGGTGCTTGTGTCATGTATCTCACCTCAATCGACGTACGAAGACGCGCCCAGCAGGGCCGCGTCGTGGTCATGCGAGCTTAGCCGGACAGTTAATACGCAGACTAATAGTAATGATCAATCAGCTTGATACATGGCCTAAGACTCATGTCTTAGGATTCCAACGGCTCGTAGGGCAAGCCTACGTAGTTCTCGGCGATGGTCGTCAAACCTGCCTCTGAGCCGGTGACATAGTCCAGCTCGGCTTGCTGCATGCGGGCGCCGAAATCCTCTTCCTCGGAGAACTTATGGAGAATCGAGGTCATCCACCATGAGAACCGCTCGGCCTTCCAGACGCGCTTGAGGCAGGTCTGCGAATAACGCGGCACCAAGTCGGTGCGGCCCTCGTGATAGACCTTGACCATCAGGCGATACAGAGTGTTGACGTCGCTGGCCGCCAGATTGAGCCCCTTGGCGCCGGTCGGCGGCACGATGTGCGCGGCATCGCCGACCAGGAACAGCCGCCCGTGCTGCATCGGCTCGGCCACGAAGCTGCGCAACGGCGCGATGCTCTTCTCGAGCGAGGGGCCCGTCACCAGATTGGCCGCGACGTCCTCTGGCAGGCGGCGCTTGAGTTCTTCCCAGAAGCGCTCGTCGGACCAGTCCTCGACCTTCTCTTCCAGCGGCACCTGCACGTAATATCGGCTGCGGGTCTGGGAGCGCATGCTGCACAAGGCGAAGCCCCGCTCGTGGCGCGCATAGATCAACTCGTCGGAGACCGGCGGCGTGTCGGAGAGCAGCCCCAGCCAGCCGAAGGGATAGACCCGCTCGAACGTCTTCAGCCGATCGGCGGGGATCGTCTGGCGCGAGACGCCATGATAGCCGTCGCAGCCGGCGACATAGTCGCAGTCGAGCCGCTGCGTTTCGCCGTTGTGCTCGAAGGTGACGTACGGAGCGTCGGTTTCCAGATCGTGGGGCTGCACATTATCCGCTTCATAGAGCGTCTGGCCGCCCTCGGCGGCGCGCGCTTCCATCAGATCACGAGTCACCTCGGTCTGCCCGTAGACCATGACCTGCTTACCACCGGTCAACCCAGCGAGGTCGATGCGCACCCGACGGTTGTCGAAGGCCAGCTCGACGCCGTCGTGCGGCAGGCCCTCAGCATCCATGCGTTGTTCGACACCGGCTTCGCGTAGCAGATCGACCATGCCCTGCTCGAGCACACCGGCACGAATACGGCTCAAGACATATTCCCCACTGCGACGTTCGAGGATGACGTTATCGATCCCCGCGCGTTGCAGCAATTGCCCCAGCAGCAGCCCGGAGGGGCCGGCACCGATGATCGCGACTTGGGTTTTCATGGCAATCTCCTCTTATTCGGGTCTGGCATCACGGCCAGTCATCGAGTTGCATTTTTCACCGATGAAAACCTGCGAATAAGACAAAATCCCCGCATGAATTTATACTTTCCCAAGATTCGACCGTAACTTTGGTCGAAGCATCGACTTTCGTCGCACAGGAGCCCGCCATGTCGGCATCGACAAAGCGCGCCATTCCCGTCTTTCAGTTGTATGGCGAAACGCACCAATGGCCGACCCCCGACCTGCTGCATTGCGAGTCCATCGCCGAGCGCAGCCGACTGCACGATTGGCACATACGGCCGCACCGCCATGCCGATCTGGTGCATGTGCTGCATATCGCGCACGGTGAAGTGAACTTGACCTTCGAGGAGGGCGCGCAGCGCCTTACGGGGCCGCTTCTCATCGTGGTACCGGCCATGACGGTGCACGCCTTTCGCTTCTCGCGCGATGTCGACGGGCATATCGTGACGCTGGCCATGCCGCTGGCACGGCATATCGCCGACACCCTGCATCCCCAAGGGCAGATCCTGGCACGCGCGGCGTTTTATCCACTTGCCGGCCAACCCGAGCGCGCCCCCATCGCCACCCTCGTCGCCCAGCTCGATGCCGAGTACCGCCACCCTGCCGAAGGGCGCGATGCCTTGCTCGAAGCTTTGCTCAACAGCTTGCTGGTCCTGGCCTCACGCCGTGCGACCCGACGGCAGTCCCGCCCTTCGCGCCATCATGAACGTGGCGAAGCGCACCTGGCCCGCTTTCAGCAACTCATTGAAGCCCACTATCATCAGCAACCCAGCATGCCCGAGCTCGCCGAGCGTCTGGGCATCAGCAGCGCGCATCTTAGCGCGATCTGCCAACGGCTCGCAGGGCGCAGCGCGCAGCAATTACTGCACGAGCGTGTGCTTCTCGAGGCCAAGCGCCATCTGACCTATACCAACATGACCATCGGCCAGGTCGCCGAACGGCTGGGCTTCAAGGAGCCGGCCTATTTCACGCGTTTCTTCAAACGCCACGTCGCTTGCTCGCCCAAGGAATTTCGCCAGCGTCAGCCATAGGCCTGTCCATGCGTATTGGATCCAAAAACGTCATTTCGCGTCCGTCGCATGTCCCACTTCGCCCAATCCGAAGAGCGTGCCGTAGCGCAGGCCGATATAGGCATGCTCGCGCATCAGCATCTCCGCCCGGGCGCCCTCGCCGCGCGACAGTGCCTGGAACACGAGTTGGTGCTGGGCGTGCGCCATGCGCAGCTTGCCGTACTCGCGGTCCAGCGCCGCGTCGTCGATGACGATCGAGTCGGCCGAGGCGAAGGGCAGGTGGTCGTTGCGCGCGATCGCGTCGTGAATGACGCGGCTACCGGTGGCACCCACGATGGCACGGTGAAATTCCTGGTTGAGCGTGGCCCAGATCTCGATATCCGCCTTGATGAGGTGCCCCTTATCCAGCAACGCCTCGCCCCGCGACAAGCAATCCCGTAGCTGCGCGTCGACCTCCTCGGTCACGCCTTTCTCCGCCAAGCGTCGCGCCGCCAGGCCCTCGAGCGCACCACGTACTTCCACTGCACAGAGCACGTCTTCTTCCGAGAATTGGCGCACCACATAGCCGCGCGTGCCGGTCTTTTGCAGCAGCCCCTCTTGCTCGAGCGTACGAAAGGCCAGCCGCACCGGCATGCGAGAGACCTGAAGCCGCTCGGCGACATGCAACTCCTTGAGCCGTTCGCCGGGAGCATAAACCCCTTCACTGATGAGCTTGCGCAAACTGGCGATGACATTGAGGCGACCATTTTTTTCCGATTTTTCCGGCATTTACGCGCTCCTGTCGATAACCCGCTTTTTGGATCCAACTAAAGGATAACTTGACGGTAGACAGGTCAAAAACCTTTACTTTGGATCCAAAGAACAATAATTCCCTACCGATAATGAGGAGAGAGATTACCATGTTCCCCAAGAATACTTGGTACGTGGCCTGCATGCCGGATGAAGTCGAAGACAAACCGCTGGGCCGCACTATCTGCAACGAACAAATCGTCTTCTTTCGCGCTGAAGGTGGTCAAATCGCTGCCGTGGAGGACTTCTGTCCCCATCGTGGCGCCCCGTTGTCGCTGGGCTTCGTGCGTGACGGCCAGCTAGTATGCGGTTACCACGGCCTCGAAATGGGCTGCGAAGGCAAATGCACCAGCATGCCAGGACAACGCGTACGAGGCTTCCCCAGCATTCATGCCTACCCCGTCGTCGAACGGCATGGCTTCATCTGGGTCTGGCCCGGCGATGCCGAACAGGCCGATCCTGACCAGATCCCGGAACTGCACTGGGCCAACGACCCCGAATGGGCCTATGGCGGCGGGCTTTATCATATCAACTGCGATTATCGCCTGATGATCGACAACCTCATGGACCTGACCCATGAGACCTATGTGCATGCTTCCAGCATCGGTCAACCCGAAATCGAAGAATCCGCGCCGGAAACCAAGGTCAACGGCGACGAAGTGCTGACCATTCGGCACATGGAAAACATCACTGCACCGCCGTTCTGGCAATCCGCGCTGCGCGGCAACAACCTCGCCGGCGACGTGCCCGTGGACCGCTGGCAAATTTGCCGGTTTACGCCGCCCAGCCACATCCTGATCGAGGTCGGGGTCGCGCACGCCGGCAAGGGCGGCTACGACGCGCCGGCCGATACCAAGGCATCAAGCATCGTGGTGGATTTCATCACGCCGGAAACCGAGACCTCGATCTGGTACTTCTGGGGCATGGCGCGCAACTTCAATCCGCAGGACGAGGCCCTGACCGAGCAGATCCGCGAAGGCCAGGGACAGATATTCTCCGAAGACCTGGAGATGCTCGAATCCCAGCAACGCAACCTGCTCCGTTATCCGGAACGTCGCTTGCTGATGCTCAACATCGACGGTGGCGGCGTCCAGGCACGTCGCGTCATCGATCGCATCCTCAAGGCAGAAGCAGAGAACGCGCAGCCGCAGGCCGCTACCGCCAGTTGATGGATCTTGCATAACGAAAGGGTCGGTGCACGCCGATCCTTTCCCGGTTCGCCGTTTACCCGGCAGTAGGTCATCCCATGAACGATAGTACGCTGTCTCTGTTCGTCAGAGTCTCTCAAAAGCACCAGGAAGCCGAGGACATCGTCAGCTATGAGTTGGCCGATCCTCACGGGCGCCCATTGCCTGCTTTCAGCGCCGGCGCGCATGTCGACGTGCGTGTCAAAGAAGGCGTGATTCGCCAATATTCGCTATGCGGGCATCCCGAGGAGCGCGATCGCTATTTCATCGGCGTATTACGCGAACCCAGCTCTCGCGGCGGCTCCGTCGCCATGCACGATGAGATCGAGGAAGGCGATCTGCTGCAGATCAGCGCGCCCAAGAACCACTTTCCCCTCGAGCCCGCCAAACGCTCGGTGCTGTTCGCTGGCGGTATCGGCGTCACGCCGATCCTGTGCATGGCCGAGCGCCTGTCGCACACCCAGGCACAGTTCGACATGCACTATTGTTCACGCTCGCGCGAGCGTATGGCCTTCGTCGACCGCCTCGAGCAATCCGCTTACGCCGATCGTGTGCATTTTTATTACGACGATACGCCCGAGGCCGGCAAGCTGGATGTCGCCACCGTTGCCGGTGAGCCGGACGACGAGACACATATCTATGTTTGCGGTCCAAGCGGCTTCATCGATCACGTCATGTCGACCTGCAAGGCGCAGGGCTGGCCGTCGTCACAATTGCATACCGAGTATTTCAGTGGCGTGGAGACGACCTCCGAGGACGACGAAAGCTTCGACGTGAAAATCGCCAGCAGCGGCGCGACGTTCCCGGTCCCCAAGGACAAGAGCGTCTACGAGGTGCTGAGCGAAAATGGTGTCGAAATCATGGTCTCCTGCGAACAGGGTGTCTGCGGCACTTGTCTGACGCGCGTTCTGGAGGGAGAGCCAGATCATCGCGACCTCTATCTCGACGACGACGAGCACGCCGCCAACGACCAGTTCACGCCATGTTGCTCCCGTGCCAAGAGCAAAACGCTGGTGCTGGATTTGTAAGCCCCGTCCCTCCCTTCTGGCGGTGTCCCGATGCCCGCGGGACACCGCCACTCTCACGCGTTTCCCACACGACGCCCTGCGAGCGCTACGACCGCGGAGCGAGCCGCCGTGCACGCGACACCATGCCGGTTACACGCGACGACATTCTCCCCGGCCCTCGAACGGCAGCACCGCCGGCACGTACCGGTGGGTGTCGCGACCATGCGCCGACAGCGGCCGGATGGCCGCGTCCGATGCCCTCCCGCCTGAAACGTTACCGCTTGGTCGCATAAACAAAGGGATAATGTCTCAAAATACGAGATTATTACACAATCCAGTTCCCTAGCATGACAACAAGCCGTTCGCGAAGGTCTTAGGAGGCAACATGAGCCATCTCACAACAAAAACTGTCGCTTTTGCGGCGCTTCTCCTGTTCGCCTCGGCGACACAGGCACAGCAACTCGGCATCGGCACGATGGGTCAGGGCACCAGTGGGTATTCCATGGGCGCCGCCATTGCACGCGTGCTCTCGGACAACGGCATGGACGCTCTGGTGCAGCCCAGTGCAGGCACCAGCGCCTACCTGCCTCTGATCGACATGGGAGAGCTCGACCTCGGCATTGCCAATGCCATCGAGGTCAGCGACGCGGTCTCGGGTCATGGCTACTTCGAAGACCACGCCCTGGAAAACATCGCGCCGGCCGCACGTCTCTATCCGTTCAGGGTGGGGGTCTTCGTGCGCGACGACAGCGACATGCAGACGGTCGCCGACCTGGCCGGGCACGCCGTGACCTATGGCTTCACCAGTCAGGCCACGATGAATCGCGTGCTGGACGCGATACTCGCCGCAGGCGGCATCGGCCCCTCCGACATCGAACAAGTCATGGTGCCCAACATCATACGTGGCGCGGAGGCTTTCGTGGCCGGTCGGGCCGACGGCGCCTTCTTTGCCGCCGGCTCCGGCAAGGTGACCGAGGTCGACGCTTCTACGGGCGGCGTCCGCTTTCTGCCCCTGCCGGGAGACGACGAGGCGGAAGCCCGCCTGCAGGAGGTCGTCCCGCAAGCCTATGTGGAGACCCTCGAGCCACGGGAAGGGCTGACGGGCATCGACGCGCCCATGCCGGTCATGGCCTATGACTACATGCTGGTCGTGGGCGCTCATGTGCCCGACGAGACGGTGGCGCGCATCGTCACGACCCTGCGTGACAACAAGCAGGCGCTTGTCGACTCCTTCAGCGCGTTTCGGAGCATGGATCCCGCGGCGATGCATGTCGATATCGGCGTGCCCTACCACCCAGGCGCGCTCAGCGTACTGAACGACAACGACTAAGACACGCGCCCCGCGGGCGCGACGGCGGGCCCGCGGAAGGCGCGTCCATCTCCGCGCCCGCCGCACGCCGCCCGGATTTCGCCACTATTCAGATTGATGGATGACAGCCATGCCCCTCTCGTCTCCAGGCACTCCCCGACAACCTGCTCCCTATGGCCTGCTGACGGTGACGCTGGCCACGATCATGACCCTCTGCGCCATTCTTCAAGCACTGGATATCCCCCAGCGGCTTGGACTCAGTCTATATACCGAACAGTACCTGGCCGCGATCCTGGCCTTCGCGCTCGGCATGACCTTTCTTGTGGCTCCCCGTTTCACCGGGCGGTTGCGTTTCCTCGACCCGATCCTGGCGCTGGCAGGCTTTTGTGCCGCGGGCTATATCGCCCTGAGCTACCCCACGATCGTCAACGAACTGGTCTACCGGCCCGTGGACGGCCTGATCGTCAGCCTCATCATCGGCTTGCTGACGATCGAAGCCGTGCGCCGGCTGACCGGGCCAGGGCTGACCATCATCGTGGCCCTGTTCCTCGCCTACGGTCTCGTCGGTTATCTGCTGCCCTTCGGTATGACGCGACAGATCCTTTGGGACCGGCTCGCGATCTATGTGGTCATGGATACCAACGGCCTGATCGGCTTGCCGTTGATGGTCACGGCCAGCATGGTCTTTTCGTTCATATTCCTGGGCCAACTTCTCGTCAGTTCCGGTGGCAGCGCGTTCTTCAACGACTTGGCCCTGGCCCTGGTGGGACGTTCGAGAGGCGGGGCCGCGAAGATAGCGGTGGTCTCGTCCTTTCTCTTCGGCAGCGTCTCGGGCAGTGCCGTCGCCAATGTCGCGGCCTCGGGCGGTGTCACGCTGCCATTGATGCGCCGGGCGGGATACAAACCCCACATGGCCGCCGCCATCGAAGCCCTGGCGTCCACCGGCGGGCAACTGGCCCCTCCGATCATGGGGGCAGCCGCTTTCCTGATGGCGGAGTTCCTGCAGATTTCTTTCGCCGCGGTGATCCTGGCGGCGGTGATCCCTTCCTTGCTCTACTACCTGGCGATCTTTTTCTACATCGACGCCCACGCCGCCGCGAACGGCATGTCCCTACCCGAAGACGTGGAAATTCGTCCGCTGCGACGCGTGCTGGCGGATGGCTGGCAGTTCGTCGCCCCGTTCGTGATCCTCATCTTCGGCCTCTTCGGCCTCAATTGGCGTCCGGAGCTCGCCGCGCTCGCAGCCGCCCTGGCCCTGGTCGTGCTGGCGCTGGTGTTGCCCTACCGTGGCAAGCGCAGCCATCTGGGCGACCTGCTGCGCGCCTTTCCCGACGCGGGCAAGGGCATGATCGAGATCGTCGTCATCGCGGCCGCCGCCGGGATGGTCATTGGCGTTCTGAACATATCGGGTCTGGCGTTTTCCCTGACGCTGAACCTGGTCGCGATGGCGGCAGGCAGCCTGCTTCCCCTGCTGATCATCGCGGCGCTCGTCAGTGTCGTGCTGGGCATGGGGATGCCCACCGTGGGGGTCTACGTGCTGTTGGCCAGTCTCATCGGCCCCGCCCTAGTGCAGGCCGGCATCGACCCCATTGCCGCACACATGTTCCTGCTCTATTTCGGGATGCTCTCGATGATCACGCCCCCCGTCGCCCTGGCCAGCTTCACCGCCGCGACCATGGCCGGCGCCGAAGCGATGAAGACCGGCTGGCAGGCATTCCGCATGGGCTGGGTGGCTTACCTGATCCCCTTCGTCATGGTGTTCGAGCCGGGGCTGGTCATGCAGGCCGCGCCCATCGATATCGCATGGCAACTCCTCGGGGCGCTGGTGGGCGTCTGGTTCGCGACCGGCGCCATCTACGGCTATCTGACCCGGCCCCTGGGCATCGTGGAGCGCGTGCTTCTGGGTATGATTGCGCTGGCGGGAATATTACCGTTCTCGCTGGGCTGGGGTGGCCATCTGGTCAATCTGCTGGCCATCTGCGCAGGCGTGATTCTCATATTTCGCACTCGGCTGATCCCGAGTCTATCTGGAAGGAGTTGATTGGTGGCCGAAGGAAGCTCCTCATCAAGCCTTACGCGGCTGATGTCGATCCTCGACATTTTCACCGAAACACGGCCGGAGTGGTCGTCGGACGACATGATGACCGAGCTCGGTTATCCACGTCCGACGCTGTACCGCTATCTCAAGGTCCTTACCGATGCCGGCATGCTCGCCTCCAACGGGCATGGCATCTACACGCTCGGCCCCAAGGTCGTCGAGATGGATCACCTCCTGCGATTATCCGACCGTCTTGTCGCCATCGGACGCCCCGTCGTCGCACAACTGACCGAGCAGTACGCCTGTACCGCCTTTCTCGTGCGTTGGTATCGCAACCGGCTCCTCTGCATGCACTCGGAAACATCGCTTGAAGCCCCGCTCAGCAGCTACCCGCGTGGTCGCGTCATGCCCATGAACCGGGGAGCCATTGCACGCACGATCCTCGCCCACCTGCAATCCCGTAAGGCGCGCAAGATCATTGAGTCCTTCGCCCCCGAAGGTCCCGAAGACGCCCGCAAAGCCTATATCAACGAGCAGATCTCGGCGCTGCGTACGGTTCGCCGGAACGGCTACGCCATCGCGTTCGGCGAGGTCACGCCCGGCGTCGTCGGCGTCGCTTCGCCGATCTTCGACGAAGCCGCAGAACCCGCCGGGGCGCTGTGCATGACCATGCGCCAGGAAGACTGTCCCCGCGAATTACACGCCCTGATCACGCAGGCAGTGCCCGCCGCCGCCAACAGCATCACCGTAACGCTGCGACAGGTTCGCCGCACTGGCGAGGCCCCCTCAAACCTCCCAACTCAAGAGGAAGTTCAGAATCCATGAACAACAAACAAGATGCAGATGTCATCATTTCAGGGGGCGGCCCCGTCGGCATGGGGCTGGCCATAGAACTTGGCCAGCGCGGCATCGACGTTCTGGTGATCGAAAAACATCCTTCGCCGCAGCGTGTCCCCAAAGGAC
Source organism: Chromohalobacter canadensis (assembly GCF_029544075.1). GTDB lineage: Bacteria > Pseudomonadota > Gammaproteobacteria > Pseudomonadales > Halomonadaceae > Chromohalobacter > Chromohalobacter canadensis_A. The sequence continues at coordinate 70,356 of NZ_JAJQJH010000008.1, forward strand.
AGAACCTGACGCAACGAACGATGGAACATTTCCGCGCTTGGGGCGCCGAGTCCGAGCTGCGCGCGGCCCGCACCGTTCCAGCCGGCTTCGGGATTGGCGGATTGACCAGCTATGGCACGCTGCTGGGCGACTATCACTACGACTGGATGAAGCGCGAACTCGTCCACTCCTATTACGGCGCCGACAACGAGCGGTTGCCGCAATACGCCACCGAGGAAGTCCTGCGCGCCCGGGCGGCCTCTCTGGACAGCGTGACGCTGCTGACCCGGCGGGAAGTGCGTGAAGTTCACGAGGATGCGGAAGGCGTGAGCGTCACGGTTCACGACCGCACCGACGGTCCGGATGCGACGTTCCGCGCCGCGTATGCCGTCGGGGCGGACGGTAGCCGGTCGGTGGTGCGCGAATCCGCCGGCCTGACGCAAACCGTATTCGACCACGACCGCTTGATGGTCCTGCTGGTCTTCCAGTCCGATACGCTGCACCGCGCCCTGTTGGACAAGCACCCCGGCAAGAGCTTTTTCAATGTCCTGCACCCGGATCTCCAAGGCTACTGGCTGTTCTTCGGCCGCGTCGATCTGGAAGGCGAGTTCTTCTTCCATGCCCCCATCCCCGATGGCGAAGACCCGGAGACCTTCGACTTCCACGGGTACGTCGAACGCGCTGTCGGCCAATCCATCGATATGCATATCTGCCATCGTGGACTCTGGGATTGTCGCGTTGCCATCGCCGACAGTTACGGCAGCAAGCGCACCTTCATCGCCGGGGACGCCGCGCATAACCATCCTCCCTATGGCGGTTACGGCATCAACACCGGCTTCGAGGATGCCCGCAACCTCGGCTGGAAACTCACCGCGCGCCTCCAAGGCTGGGGCGGCCCCGAACTGCTGACTTCCTACGATGCCGAGCGCCGGCCGGTCTTCTGGTCCACCGCGAAGGACTTCATCGAGAAATCGATCGAGACCGACCGCGAGTTTCTGGCCAACCACGATCCGGCCACGGACCCGGCCGCCTTCGAGGCTGTCTGGTCCGCCCGTGCGCGTGGCGCAGTCAACGAAGTCGGCGACTTCCAGCCCAACTACCGTGGCTCTCGCGTCGTGGCCGGCTCTCGGGACGGCACCGCCAGCGCGAAGGGTGCGCATAGTTTCACCGCCCAGCCGGGGTATCACCTTGCGCCACGGGTGCTTCCCGAGGGCGGCACGACCCACGACCGGCTCGGCTCGGGGTTCTCGCTGATCGCACTCGGACAAGCCAGCGCCGCGGTACGTTTTGCCGAGGACGCGGCCCGGTTACATATTCCCTTGACGGTCATCGAAAGCGCCGCCCCGGGAAAGGAGGATGAAACGGCCGACTACGGCGCATCGCTCATTCTCGTGCGTCCCGACCAGTTCGTGGCCTGGGCCGGCGATAGACTGCCCGATGATCTCGACACGGCCGGCATCCTGAAACTGGCCGTCGGCGCCTGAGGATCGTGAACGCTCGACCGTGAGCGAGGCGTCCTGACGTAAACGTCGTGAAGGTCGTGAAGAACGCGTCGCGGATGACAGGAATCCCCCTGCGGTTTCCTGTCATGCGTTCCTAGGGTGCATTCCCCTCGGCGTCGCCATCCGCGAATCGTTTGGCCAGGCCATCGATGAATTGCCGCTGCGTGAAGCTCAGCCCCGCGTCGCGCCGATAGGTCACGCCGATGTGTCGCCGGTTGTCCGGCAACGTCACCGGCACGCGCACGAGCCCCGGCGGCAGTTCGCGTACCTTGCGCGGCGAATACAGCAATAACGCCAGGCTCTGACTCTCGCGTACCATGCTTTCAGCGAGATGGAAGGTCACGATCTCGCAGGTCTGCACCGGCGGCGTCTTCCCCATGCCCAGGAAAAGCCGCTCGAAATAGGCCCGTATCGGTGTCCCCGCCGGCGCCACGATCCAGGTTTGACGTGCCAGCTCTTCCATCGACACGGATCGCACGGCGCAAGGGTGATCCGAGCGTGCCAGCACCGTAATGGCCTCTTCCGCCAGCGGCAGCTCGGCCAGCTCATCGTCCTCCCCGAGTTCGCGCAACAAGCCGACAACCAGGTCGATTTCCCCGCGGCGCAGGGCATCCGTCAGCATGACGTAGCTGCCGGTCACGGCCGACAGGCGCAGTTGAGGATACGCCACCAGCAAGTCGCCGAAGGCCTGGGCAACGCGTTCCTGCTCGCAGAACGGTGTCATTCCCACCGCCAGGCGCCCCGTCACCTCGCCGGCCAGATGTCCCAGGCGCTCCTGCAGCGGTTGCATCCGGGCGCACATGCGATCGCGCAACGCCACGAGCCTCTCCGCCAGAAGCTCGGCACGCAGTCCCTCTCCCGAGCGCTGGAACAACGGGCTCCCCAGCCTGACCGAGATGGCGCCCAGAGTACGGCTGACGCTCGACTGGGACGTCCGCAACCACTTGGCCGCCGTTGTCGTCTTCCCCGTGTGCACTACCGCCGCCACGCATGCCAGATCGCGCCAGCGCAAATCCAGCGGCAGCGGCAATCGGGTCAACCCCGCCGCCATCAACGCATCACGCTCGTGCAGCAACTCAGCCATCACCTGCGTGCAATGCTGGCGGACGATTTCCCCTTCCGGCGTCGGTTCCGCCCCGCCCCAGCCGCGCTGAAACAGGCGGATCGCCAGTACCGATTCGGCCCGATGAATGGTACGCGACAGACTGCTTTGACTGATGTTCAGTCTTCGCGCAGCCGATGAAAAACCTCGCTGCTCGGCCACCGCCAGGATGGCACGAATTTCACGAAGGGAAAGACCTGGCGACACCGTGTCATGCGACATTATCGAGACTCTTGGCAGCCGATGTTGACTATATCAAAGATGCAAAGCGCTATTTCATTTCCGCATGAGACGCCCTCTCTTTTTTCCCCTAACGTCAAGAAAGACGACGTGGATCAGCAGCCAAAAGAGGCAACAACATGCATGGCCAACATCAAGCCGCAGTGGTTCTCGAGCGTCGACCGCTGACCGAGCGCATCTGCGAAATCACGCTGGGCAAGGCCGATGGAACCGCGTTGCCCGCACCCCGTGCCGGTGCGCATGTCGAGCTTCGCTTTGGCGGCAAGGATGGCCGATTCTTGCGGCATTATTCGCTTGTCGGTCCACTCGACCTCACCAGTTCCCACGAGCCTTTCTGGCGCATTGCCGTACAGCGCGAGAACCGCCGCCGAGGGTCCGATTACATCCATCGGCATGTCACCCCGGGCACCTCTGTGCTGATATCCCCCGCCCTCAGCCCCTTTCGGCTGACCGCCGATGACGGCCCCGTTCTACTCATCGCGGGCGGTATCGGCATCACCGCGATTCTGCCCATACTGCGTGCCTGCGTGATGCGCCGTCGCGAGGTTCGCATGCTCTACATCGGCCGCAGCCGTGCCGCCATGGCCTATGTCGAGGACGTCGAGGCGTTGGGCGGCGACGCCGTCACCGTGCACGACGCGACATCATCCCGTGGCCGACCGGACCTGGCGGCATTGCTCGCCCGTCAGCCCGCCGATACCACGGCGTACGTATGCGGCCCCCCGGCGTTGATCGAGGGCACCCGCCAGGCGGCACGACGGCTGGGGTGGCCGGCGGCGCGCGTGCGTCATGAAGTCTTCAACCCCGCCCACAAGGAAGAAGATCAAGCCGTCACGGTGCATACCCGGGGGACGAGCGTTCACGTCTCGCCCGGCCACACCCTGCTGGAGGCACTCGAAACGGCCGGTGTCGAGACCTTCTCGGACTGTCGGCGCGGAGAATGCGGTCTGTGCATCACGCCGATCAGCAACGTCGAAGGCGATATCGACCATCGCGACCGCTTTCTCACTGCCGACCAGAAACGCGGCAATCGGCAAATCGCCCTGTGCTGCTCCCGTCCTCGCTCGACGTCGATCGAGCTCGATCTCTAGATGACAAAAAGCAATAAAGGAGACCATCGTCATGCCCCATGCCAATCAAGCGATACCGCTCGATGAAGAAGCCATTTTCGACGCCATGCCCATGGAGGAAGAGGGCCAGTTCGCCAACCATGCCACGCCCTTGATTCGCAACTGCTGGTATGTGTGCGCACGGCGCGACGAAGTGGGTCGCACGCCCATCTCACGCCGCCTGCTCGATACGGACGTCGTCATGTATCGCACCCGGGACGGCCGCCCGGTGGCCATGCACAACCGCTGCCCTCACCGTGCCTTTCCGCTGGCGAAGGGCCACGTGGAGGGCGACCGGCTGGTGTGCGGGTATCACGGCATGCAATTCGAGCCCGACGGGCTTTGCGCGCACCTGCCCGCGATCTCCCATGTGCCCGCCAATGCCTGCGTGCAGACCTACCCCATCGCCGACCGCGGCCCGTTGACCTGGATCTGGATGGGCGATGCCAACCTCGCCGACGAGGCACTGATTCCCGAACTGCCCTGGCTGGCCTCCTCCGAGTGGGGCAGCGTGACCGGCGATTTTCATATCAAGGCCGACTATGTCTCGATGCATGAAAACCTCATCGACCAGACCCACTTTCCCTTCCTGCATCCAGGCACGGTGGGCACCCCCGAGTACGCGCGGGCCAGCATGAACGCCACCACCGAGGGCGATCAGGTGCTGATTCATCGTCGACTGGACAACGCGCCGCCTCCGGGAATTTACGGAAAACCGGCCGATATCATGCACAAGAACGTCGACCGCACCTCCGAGGCACGCTTCGTCTCTCCCGCCGTTCACATGGCCCACGCCAGGATCTTCGATCCACAACCGGAGCCCGGAAAGCCCTCGGTTTATGGCTACTACATCACGCATTGCTTCACGCCCGAGTCCAACCATTCCATCCACTACTGGTGGTTCAATTCTCGCGACTATGGCATCGACGACACCGACATCGATGCCTTCATGTACGAGGCCAGCATGCAAGCCTATTACGAGGACGTGGAAGCGCTGGAATGGATCATGGACGTCGTGCTGACCGACAACGAAGCCCAGCAATTCGAGTTGAGCTTCGCGCCCGACAAGCCTGGTTTGATGGCGAGACGGATCATGCATCGTCTGGCAATGGCGGAGCACGGTTGATACATCATCCCTTCGGCAAAAACCACACTTATTGCCGAGCATTGCCGAAAGGACTGGGTAGCCGCTACCCAGTCCTGTTCATATTCACTCTGGCAATTTTCACATCAGTATCTTCACGCCGCGCCAAGTAGCCCATGTGGGTCCAGCACGAACTTGCTGGCCACGCCGGCATCGAACTGCTGATAGCCCTGCGGTGCGTCTTCAAGCGAGATGACCTGGGCATTGACGATCTCGGCGATGTTGAGTCGCCCGTGCAGGATCGCCTGCATCAACTGGCGGTTGTACTGCACCACCGGCGTCTGCCCGGTGTGGAAGGAATGTCCCTTGGCCCAACCCAGGCCGAAGCGCAGGCTGAGATTGCCGCTCTGGGCCGCCTTCTCGGTGGCGCCGGGGTCCTCGGTGACATAGAGGCCAGGGATGCCGATCGAGCCGGCTTCGCGTGTCACTTCCATCATCTGATTGAGCACCACCGCCGGTTGCTCCTTGCCGCCATGGCCCACGGCCTCGAAGCCGACGGCGTCGATGGCACTGTCGACCTTCGGCTCGCCCACCACGGCGGCGATCATCTCGCCCAGGCGATCGTGACGGCTCAAGTCGATGGGTTCGAAGCCCATCTTGCGGGCGTGTTCCAGGCGCTGCTGGTTGAAGTCCCCGATCATGACCACCGCGGCCCCCAGCAGGTGCGCCGATGCCGCCGCGGCAAGCCCAACCGGGCCGGCCCCTGCGACATAGACCGTCGAGCCCGCGCCTACCTTGGCATTCAAGGCACCATGGAAGCCGGTCGGCAGGATATCGCTCAACATCGTCAGGTCGCGGATCCTGTCCATCGCCTGGTCGCGATCCGGAAACTTGAGCAAATTGAAGTCCGCGTACGGCACCATGACATAGTGCGCTTGACCGCCGACCCAACCGCCCATGTCGACGTAGCCATACGCCCCGCCGGCACGCTCGTCATTGACGTGCAGACACAGCCCGGTATGTCCTTCCTTGCAGGTGCGGCAACGCCCACATGCGACATTGAACGGCACCGAGACCAGGTCCCCGATGTCGAGGAATTCAACGTCCTTGCCCTTCTCGATGACCTCGCCGGTGATTTCGTGGCCCAATACCATTCCCGCTGGCGCGGTCGTGCGTCCGCGCACCATATGCTGGTCGGACCCGCAGATGTTGGTGGAGACCACCTTGAGGATCACGCCATGCTCAATGGCCTTGCCACTAGGCGCTTCCATCTTGGGATAGGCAATGTCCTGAACTTCGACCTCGCCGGGTCCGGTATAGACGACACCACGATTATTAGCCATTTTCGACCTCTCTCGCTGCGAATGAGCCGATACCGCACCCGGTATCGGCATGCCGGGACCAGCGCCCATTTACCGCGAGGCATCTAGTCCATCATCGTATCGGGCAGGAAAAGCACGATTTCGGGGAAGACGATCAACAGCCCGATGGCCGCGATCATCATCAACCAAAACGGCATGACACCCTTGAAGATGTCACGTAATGGCACATTGGGCGCCACGGATTTAACGATGAAAACGTTCACGCCCACGGGCGGACTGATGAGGCCCATCTCCAGCGTCAACACGACAACGACACCGAACCAAATCGGGTCGAACCCGAGTTGAGTAATCACCGGGAAGAAGATCGGCATGGTCAACACCAGCATCGCGAAGCCTTCCAGGAAGCACCCCAACACCAGGTAGCAGGCCAAGATTATGAGCAGGATCCCATAAGGCCCAATATCCAAGTGCATCAGGAAATCGCCCAGCGCTTGCGGAATATGACTCAAGGCCAGAAAGGGATTGAGCATGTGCGCAGCGATCAGAATCAGCATCACGGTGGCCGTGGTGGTGATCGAGCTTTGCGCCGCGCGCCAAAAGGCGGCCAGCGTCAACTTGCGCATGCCCGCACCGAAGGCCACCGTCAAACCAGCGCCTACGGCCGCCGCCTCGACAGGAGAAAAGATCCCGCTATAGATGCCACCGATCGTCAACAGAATGATGATCAAAATCGGCGTCGCCCCAAGCAGCCCCTGCTGTTTTTCCCGCCATGAGGTCTTGGGCCCTGAGGGGGCAAGAACCGGCTTGATGGTGGCCAATATCATGATCAAGATGACGAACAGCAGGCATAGCATGATGCCGGGCAGTACACCCGCCAGAAACAGCCGCCCAATGGACTGCTGCGTCAGGATGGCGTAGATCACGAAACCGGTTGAGGGTGGGATGAGAATGCCAAGCGTCCCGCCTGCAGCCACCGAGCCCGTCGAGAGCTTGGCACTATAGTTGTATCGCTCCATCTCGCTGAGCGAGACACGGCCCATGGTCAAGGCCGAGGCCACCGATGAACCGCATAATGCGGCAAAACCCGCGCAGCCCACTACCGTGGCCGACGCCAGCCCGCCGCGTACGGAACCGATGAGCGCATAAGCGGCGTCATACAGCTTACGGCTCATGCCCGCCTCAGTGGCGACATTCCCCATTAGGATGAATAGTGGAACGACGATCAATTCAGCGTTAGAAGCAATGGTGAAGGTTTCGCTGACCAACAAGCTCAGGGCGGAATTGAAACTGTCCAGGAGCGTGACACCGCCGAAGCCCACAGCGAAGATGGCAAATGCAACGGGGATCCTCAACACCAGCAGCAACAATAACGCCACGATACCTAGGAAGCCGATCAACTCGGTATTCATAAATCTTCTTCCCCGTGAGGAGCTGGATAGCGATTCCAGGGACTCAACAAAGTAGTCACAATTCGCGCGAACATGGCAAGAGCCGTCAAAAAGGCGAAGAAGGCGACAGCGTATTGAAAAGGCCCCTTAGGGATACCGATAATATTACTACTCAAATTCAAAAGCTCTGAGATTTCAGCCGCGCCAATCATGGTGTAACCGATGGCGGTAAAGATGGCGCACCCAATGACCCATCCAGCGATATCCAGAAAGAAATTCATCTTTCTTGGAAACTTGTCTTCGAAAATATCGACGGCAATATTGCCGCCTTGCTTATCACAGAGAGCCATACCGCCGAACACGACAATCACCATCGTCATTTCCGACAAATCCTGTGCTCCCGTCAAGGGAAAGCCGAAAAGCCGTCCCGTCACGTCTACCAGTGTCACGAGAACGATAAAGATCAACGCCAGTGTGCCGATGATGCTGGATAGGCTTACGAGCCTATCCAGCATGCGGGTCACATGCGTGAGTATGTGACTCATATCAGGCTCACTCCCCACGCATGGCGTCTAGCACACTTTCTGTACCTTTTTCCGCCAAACGCTGCTTGCGAAACTCATCGGCGATCTTTTCAAACTTCGCTATTTCCTCATCGCTGAGTTCGATCACTTCATTATCAGAATCTTCGCGTATCTTCTTCAACGTTTCATTGGCGCGGGCATTCCAGCCTTGCTCACCGCTACGTGACAACTCTTTGCCGCTATTGTCATCGATTGCCTTTTTGAACTCATCGGAGAGACTATCGTATTTATTTTGATTCATGGCCAAATAGAACATGATATGACCCAATGGCGCGCCCACCGAGTAGACATTGGCGACTTCATCGAGTTTGAAGTCATTGACGGCGCTGGCACCGGTCACCAACCCATCTATCAAGCCCGTCTGGAGCGAGTTGTAAACCTCCCCAGCAGGCATTTGCACGGGAGTGCCGCCATAAGCATCGATCAGTGCCGCCGTCATTTCTCCAGAGACACGAATCTTCAAGCCCTCGAGGTCTTCCGGTGTATGAATTTCTTCATCTTTCATGATGAAAATACTTGGCTCGCTCGTCCAAAGCGCGAGCGGTTTAGTTCCTGGAAACTCACTTTTAAGTTGGTCATCATAGGCATTCCACAGCATGTCATAGCCATGCATCCCATCGGGAATCGCACCCGGCATTTCGACAACCATGGACTTCTTGAACTGTGATGAGGTGTATCCGGGGATCCCCCAAGCAATATCGGCGACACCCTGCAAGACACGCGGATATTGTTCCTTGGGCCCCGAGCCCAGCTCCCCGCCAGGATATACTTTGACTTCCAGCTCGCCGTCAGTCTGCTCCTCGACGCCTTCTTTGAAGGGATAAACGATGGAACTGTTGACGACATGAGCAGGTGAAACGAAGTGAGCAAGTTTCAAGGTTTCTGAGGCATTGGCACCTGCGCTGACAGCCATTGCCACGCCAGCCGTCAGCGTTAGCAGGGTACGGTTTCTTAACGTTTTCATTCTGGCGTCTCCCGACTTTTATTAAACTTTAGTCTTGTTCTCCCTCCGTTTTCGCACAAAAACACATAAGGAAACGGAGCCTTAAAGCACCGTACCCGGCCCTCAGTCACAGCAACAAATTCAAATCACGTGCTTGGGTATACGTTTTTGCTATCCCGGTCACGAATGAGACGGCAAGCCTGGGCTAGCCATGCGTTCGCCGAGTTCCAGCAAAATACGCCGAAGCACTTTCAAGGCATGCGTTGGGGAATCATCGGTACGCGTCGTGATACCGATCGGGCGTAAGGTGCCCGTCAGCTTGATGGGAAGAAGCGCCAGTTGGCCGCTTTGGACCTCGAAGAAAACCTGATGAGGGGAAACCAGTGTCACACGATCGCTATCCAACAACAGCGTACGGATGGTGCTGAGGTTGCCGGATTCGACCACCACATCGGGAGGCGCCAAACCGGCACTGCGGAATTCCTGCTCGAAGCTCACGCGCGCGGGCGTCCCCTGGCGTGGCGCGATCCACCGCGCATCGAGCAAGTCACTCAACGCCAGCGAGGCATGTTGCATCAGAGGATGATCGCGGCGCGCCGCGACGGCGAGGCGATCATGAAAAAGTCGCTGCTGGGTGGTGTCCTCGCTTGTGCCAGCCTGGCGCAGTGCGCCGATAAGAATATCGATCTCGCCATGGCGCAACGATTCAAATAGCGCATCATAGGTGCCTTCGAGGATCGTGACATGCAACTCCGGCAGCTCGCGCAGCAGCGCGTCCACCGCCTGAGGGACGAGCAGCGAGCTCGACAACGGCAAGGTCCCGATGACCACGCGCCCGCGCACCTCGCCTTGCCAGGCGGAAAGGTCGTCGCTAACCAGAGACAGCTCACGCAGTGCAACCTTGGCATGGCGAATCAGAACCGCCCCGCCATCGGTAGCCAACATGCCGCGTTGCGTGCGTAGAAAGAGCGCTATCCCCAGTAGGCGTTCCAAGTCACGCAAGTTGCCACTGACCGCCGGCTGGGTCAGCCCCAGGCGATTGGCCGCCTGGGGCTCGTTATGTAGATCGGCAACGGCCACCAAGACCGTCAACTGGCGGTGCGACAAACGTTGCGTGAGGCGGTCGAAATTTCCCTCCGGATGCAGGCCTGCCAGCTCGGTTTCGGCAGCGCTGAGCTGCTGCAGGGCCCGCCGAAAACGATGCAGGACGACCTTTCCCGCCGTGGTACATAACATGCCGCTGCGATGGCGCTCGAACAGTGCCAGGCCGAGTTCCTTTTCCAGGTCACGCACCGCCCGCGTCACGGCGGGTTGCGACAGGTGCAACGCCTCGGCCGCCCCCATCACGCTGCCTGCCTCGGCTACGGCGATGACCGCGCGCAAGCGCCGCATGTTGGGTGCGTAATCGAATGCCTCGCGATGCAGCTCGGTCATGTCAGACCCCTCGACTTGAATCTCCCTCTAGCATGCCGCACGACGTCGCCGCGCGATATGCCATAAAGGAAGCATGGTCATCCGCGCCACGCTGGTGTTCGGTGCATAAGCAAAACGCATATTGACGTCAGCGAAAAACATTATTCGAGTTTCAGGCAAGCTGACAGGATAAAACCATCATCTTCAACGGTAGGTTTTGGCCCATGACTGTCGCGTCTTCTTCTTCCGCTGGCTTGGTGGTCAGCGCCCATTCGGCGGATTTCGTATGGCGGGCGGGCGGCGCCATCGCCCTGCATGCTCGGCAAGGTTATGCCATGCATATCGTCTGCCTGTCGTTCGGCGAGCGCGGCGAGTCCGCCAAGCTCTGGCGTCAGGGCAATATGAGCGAGGAAAAGGTCAAGGCGGCCCGCCGCGAGGAAGCCGAAGCGGCCGCCGCAGCCCTGGGCGCCACGGTCGAATTCTTCGACATCGGCGATTATCCCATGCGCGCCGACAAAGAAACGCTATTCCGACTCGTCGATGTCTACCGCCGCGTTCAACCCGAGTTCGTGCTCACGCACTCGCTCAAGGATCCCTACAACTACGATCACCCGCTCGCCACCGATCTCGCCCAGGAAGCGCGCATCATCGCTCAGGCGGAAGGCCACAACCCCGGCGAGACCATCGTCGGCGCCCCGCCCGTATACTGCTTCGAGCCACACCAGCCGGAGCAATGCCAGTGGCGCCCAGATGTGCTGCTCGATATCACCGAGGCATGGGACGACAAGTATCGCGCGATCCAATGCATGGCCGGGCAGGAACATCTGTGGGAATACTATACCCGCGTCGCCCTGCAGCGTGGCGTGCAGGCCAAGCGCAACATCGGCATCACCGCGAAGAAGAACATCAAGTATGCCGAGGGTTATCAAAGCATCTTCCCCCGCGTCACGGAGAATCTAGCATGACGACCTCCCTGGAAACCCCCGGAATCGTCGTACGCGACGTTCCCCGGGCTACACGCGAACACATCGACGCACTCGGCGAAGAGGGCGTCGCCACCGTACACGAAGCCCAAGGACGCAAGGGGCTACTCGACCCCGCGATTCGCCCCATCCAGCGGGATCATGGCATCAGCGGCTCGGCGGTGACGGTCCTGGTCTCGCCCGGCGACAACTGGATGTTCCATGTCGCCGTGGAACAGTGCCAGCCCGGCGATATCCTCGTAGTGGCCACGCGCTCGCCATGCATCGACGGCTATTTCGGCGACTTGCTGGCCACGTCGCTGCAAGCCCGCGGTGTACGCGGCCTAGTGCTCGACGGGGGCGTGCGCGACACGCGCATCCTGCGCGAAATGGGCTTTGCCGTCTGGTCGCGCGCCGTGCATGCCCAGGGCACCGTCAAGGAGACCCTGGGCTCAGTGAACATTCCCGTCGTCTGCGCCGGCCAGTGGATCAATCCCGGCGATATCATCGTCGCCGATGACGACGGCGTGGTCGTGGTGCGTCGTGACGAGGCCGATAACGTGGTCGCTGCCAGTCGCAAACGCGCCGCCGCCGAGGAAGACAAGCGCGTGCGCCTGGCCAATGGCGAACTGGGCCTCGACATCTACGACATGCGCCAACGGCTGGCCGACAAGGGTCTGACCTATTACGATGACCCGCAGGCGCTGGCACGTGCCATGGAGTCCTCGTCATGAGCCAGACGCGCATCCCGTGTCTGCAGATGCGCGGCGGCACCTCGAAGGGGCTGTACTTCCTCGCCGAGGACCTTCCCCGCGATGCCGCCCGGCGCGATGCGGTATTGCTCGCCGTGATGGGCTCGCCCGATGCGCGTCAGATCGATGGCCTGGGCGGGGCGACGTCGCTGACCAGCAAGGTCGCGATCGTCGACCGCCCGACTCGCGACGACGTGGATGTGGATTATCTTTTCGCCCAGGTCGTCGTCGATGCCCCGCGCGTCGACTATGGCCAGAACTGTGGCAACATCCTTGCTGGTGTCGGCCCCTTTGCCATCGAGCGCGGCTGGGTGACGGCATGCGACGGCACGACGCCGGTACGCGTACACATGGTCAACACCGGCCAGGTGGCGATCATCCATGTTCCGACGCCCGGCGGTAGCGTCGAATACGCCGGCAACGCCGAAATTTCCGGCGTGCCGGGCAGCGCCGCCCCCTTGATCGTCGAATTCCAGGATACCGCCGGCTCGAGCTGTGGCGCCCTGCTGCCCACCGGCCACCCTCGTGACACCGTCGAGGGCATCGACGTGACCTGTCTCGACAACGGCATGCCGGTGGTCCTGTTGCGTGCCGAAGATCTCGGCGTCAGCGGCCACGAAAGCTGCGCCGACCTGGAGGCCGACACCGTACTGCGTGAACGCCTCGAACGCATCCGCCTGGCGGTGGGACCGCGCATGAACCTGGGCGACGTCAGCGAACGCACCGTGCCCAAGATGACTCTGGTCGCCGCGCCTCGGCATGGAGGCAGCCTCGCCACACGCTCGTTCATTCCTCATCGCTGCCACGAGGCCATCGGCGTGCTCGGCGCGGTCAGCGTGGCAAGTGGCTGCCTGGTACCGGGCACCGTGGCCGACGGGTTGGCGGTGCTGACCGAGGGGACGACACAGCGCCTGTCGATCGAACACCCGACCGGCGAGTTCACCGTCGAGCTGACCCGTGACGCGGACGGCGAGATCGTCCGCGCGGGGCTGTTGCGCACCGCCCGGCTGCTCTTCGAAGGCCACTTGCATGTGCCGCGTGCCGTCTGGAATGGCGACACCGCTGCCCACTCCAACGGAGCCGCTTCATGACACCCGTACCGCTATTGCCGCTGCCGGGCCTGCTGTGCGACGACGCCATCTGGACCGAGGTGCGCGAACATCTCGTCGCCCCCACGCTGCCAACACCCGACTACGGCATGGCCGATTCCATCGGTGCCATGGCGGATGTCGCCCTGCAAGGCGCGCCCGAGCGCTTCATCGCGGTGGGCCATTCCATGGGTGGCCGCGTCGCCCTCGAGATCCAGCGTCGCGCGCCGCAGCGACTCGCGGGCCTGGCGCTGCTGGATACCGGCTTTCGCGGTCGAGTGGTGGGAGAAGCGGGCGAGCGCGAACGCGAAAACCGTCTCGCACTACTGGCCAAGGCCCGCCAGGACGGGATGCGCGCGATGGGCGGCACCTGGCTGCAAGGCATGGTGCACCCCGAACGGCTCGACGACGAGGCGCTCATCGAAGCGATTCTGGCGATGATCGAGCGCAAGGATCCCGACACCTTCGCCGCCCAGATCGACGCTCTACTGACCCGTCCGGACGCCACCGAGCAACTGGCCGGCATCGCCTGCCCGACCCTGCTGCTGTGCGGACGCCAGGATGCCTGGAGTCCGCTGGAACGCCACGAGGAAATGACAGGACTCATTCCCGACAGCCGTCTCGAGGTCATCGAGGAAGCCGGCCACATGAGCCCCATGGAGCGTCCCGCCGCCGTCGCCCGAGCGCTCGACCACTGGAGAAAGCACGCATGACGTCCTTGTCGCACGAATCCCAAGCGGCCATCGAACAGGCCTGCACCCGCCTGGTCCTCGATGCCGCCGCCGCCACCGACCGCCAGGACTATGCTGACCTCGTGGCGCTTTTCACGCCGGATGGCCAGCTGTTTCGGCCCACCGCTCCCGAGGAACCGCTCGCCGGGCGCGAGGCGATCCTGGCAAGCTACCAAGCAAGGCCACCGCAGCGCATCACACGGCATTTCTGCAGCAACATCCGTGTCCAGGTGGAAAGCGCCGAACGGGCGCGGGTCAATACCTATGTGCAAGTTTTCGCCGCCGACACACAACACGCGCCAGACGGCCACTTCGGCTGGCCGCTGGCAGGCCGCACCATGATCGGTGAATTCGACGATTTGTGCGTGCTCGATCAAGGCGCATGGCACTTCGCCGAACGCCACGCCCGCTTCATCATGCATCGCGATGGCTGACGCCATGGCACGCTATGCGTCATGTCATCTAGCAACCACACAAAAAGGGAGTACACGCCATGTCGGATACACAAGAGCGCTGGGGCATTCCCGGCACCTATGTCTTCGATCTCACGCTCTCGCGGCAAGGGTATGCCATCAACAAGATGTGCAACTCGCTCAAGTTCGACGAGAACCGTGAGGCCTTCAAGGCCGACGAAGAAGCCTATATGGAACGCTACGGTTTGTCGGAAGAACAGAAACAGGCCATTCGCGAGCGTGACTGGCTGCGTCTGACCCAGCTCGGAGGCAATCTGTTCTTCTTCCTCAAGCTTGGCGCCACCCTGGGCTACGGGCTTTACACCATCGGCGCGCAGATGCGTGGCGAAAGCTACGAGCAGTTCATGTCCACCCGCAACGTGCCAGGAGCAACCTGATGGGTAAAATCGTCGCCGGTATCGGCTCATCCCATGTGCCCTCGATCGGGCGCGCCTATGACCAGCAAAAACAGACCGATCCCGCCTGGCAGCCCCTTTTCGACGGCTACGAACCCGTCAAGCGCTGGCTGGCCGAGGAGGTCAAGGCCGATGTCGTCATCCTCGTTTACAACGATCATGGCACCGAGTTCTTCCTCGATTGCTACCCTACCTTCGCGCTGGGTGTCGCCGACAGCTACGCCGTGGCAGATGAAGGCTATGGCAAACGCCCCCTGCCGGACTTTCCAGGAGATGCGGCCTTCTCCGAGCATCTCGCCAATCATCTGGTCGCCGACGAGTTCGACCTGACCCTGTGCCAGGAAATGGCATTGGACCATGGTTTCCTCACTGCCATGCCCCTGCTCTGGGATCACGATGAAACCGCCTGGCCGGTCAAGGTCGTGCCGCTGCTGGTCAACGTCATCCAGCATCCTCTACCCACAGGGCAGCGCTGCTACAAATTGGGCGAAGCCATTCGTCGCGCCGTCGAAGCCTACCCCGAGGACACTCGGGTCGCCGTCGTCGGCACCGGTGGCCTATCGCACCAGCTCAATGGCGAACGTTTCGGCCATATCAACGAAGAATGGGACAAGCAGTGGCTGCAGCGCATTCAGGACGAGCCCCGCGAGCTTGCCGCGCTGTCGCACAAGGAGGTCATGACTGAGGCCGGCGCCGAGGGCGGTGAAGTCATCATGTGGTTCGTGATGCGCGGCGCCATGACCGAACGCGTCGAGGAAGTGCATCGCTTCTACTATGCCCCGATGACAACGGGTATGGCGCTGCTCGCGCTCAACAACAGCGACTAACTTCCGCTCTCGAACGAGGTATCGAAGATGGCACGTATCCTCGGCGGGCATGCGGCACTCTCGCAGCATATCGGCGAGAGCCTGGAAGAATTCCAGAAGACCCGCAATCAGCAGGTCACCTAGTCCGTGGCCTGCCGTCGGGATACCGACGACGCATCCTCAGCAAAGACTTGATAAGCTGGCACTTTATTTCACCACCCGCGGGAACGTTAGATGGTTCATAAAAAGGCAATTGCGTATTCAGTGTCATTCGCCGCTTTTCTAGGCCCTTTTACTCAAACCGTCTACGTTCCCATCCTCCCCGAACTGCAAGACACGCTGGCCACCAGTCAATTACTCATCAACACCAGCATCTCGGTGTTTACCTTCATCATCGCCTTCATGCAGATCCTCTACGGTCCGCTGACTGACAGTCTAGGGCGTAAGAAGGTTTTACTCCCCGGCATCGCCCTCTATGTCGCGGCGTCGATCGGCTGCTTCTACGCCGATCACATCACCTCGCTGCTCTTCTTCCGCGTGTTTCAAGCCGTGGGGATCGCGACAGGGTCGGTGGTCGCCGTCACCGTCATCGGCGATCTTTTCCAAGGCGAGGAACGCCTCAAGGCAATGGGCACCTTCCAGATGATGGTCGCGCTCGGCCCCGTCATCGGGCCAGTGGCGGGTGGCTTCATCGCCGGCCAACTCGATTATCATTACGTCTTTTTGGCGCTGGCCATCGCCGGAGCGCTGATCGGCATTCTCAACCTGGCATTGCTCCGGGAAACCAAGCCTGCCGGCCCCGCGCGCAAGATCGATCTCGCCGAATACGTCCGCATCACGCGTGACCGACAGGGGCTGACCATCGGCATTCTGGGCTTCGTGCAGTTCTACATTTACTACAATTTCCTGGTCTATCTGCCGGTGATTCTCGACCAGGGCTACACGCTCTCCGTGGCCCAGAAGGGGCTGATGTTCCTGCCGCTTTCCGTCGCCTTGGTGCTGGGAAGCTTCCTGAGTAGTCGTGTGCAGAAACGTCTCTCGACGGAAAGTCTGCTGGTGATCACCGCCTTGTTGTGCGCCATCGATGTCGTGGTCTTTCTGGTCACGGCAGCGCACTCGCTGACACTACTCATCGCGACGACATTCCTGTTCGGTTTGCTGCTGGGCCTGTCGCTTCCCGCGCAGACCGCACTGCTGACGCGAATCTTCGTTACCCACCGCGCCACCGCCGTAGGTCTCTACAACTTCTTTCGCTTCATGGGCATGGCCAGCGGGCCGTTTCTCGGCGCCCTGTTGTTCGGCCTCGGCGGTCTCCCCCTGTTGTTCAGCATCGCCGCGCTGTTGTTCCTGCTCATCGCACTGCTCGCTTGGCGTAACCTCATGTCTGCCCAACGCGCCTAGACAATGCCCCTCTCAGAGGCACCCTTGCCCTTGAGGGGCCAATCGCGCCTAGAATGAAGGCAGGCTTCTCGCCCGTCATAAGGCGTGAGTGATATTCAGCGCGCATCGGAGGTCCCCATGTCATTGACACCTTCCACCATGATCGAACTGGGCTCCCCACTGCCGGCATTTCAGCTTCCCGATGCCGACGGCAAGGAAGTCGACAGCGCCGATTTCGCCGGGCGGCCGATCCTAGTCGCGTTCATCTGCAACCACTGCCCCTTCGTCAAGCACATCGCGGATGCCTTCGCCGATTTCGCCCGCGAGTATCAGGCCAAGGGCCTGGCGGTGATCGCCATCAACAGCAACGACTTTCACGCCCATCCGGACGACAATCCCGAGAACATGCGTGCAGAAATCGACGCACGCGGCTACACCTTCGATTACCTGGTGGATGAAAGCCAGGACGTGGCACGTGCCTTCGAGGCAGCCTGTACTCCGGACTTCTTCCTCTTCGACCATGAGCATCGCTTGGCCTACCGAGGGCAGTTCGACGCCAGCCGACCCAGCAAGGAGACGCCGGTCACCGGGGAGGATTTACGGGCCGCCGCCAACGCCGTGCTCGCGGACCGCGCACCGTCAGCGCAGCAGACGCCTTCCATGGGCTGCAATATCAAATGGAAGTAAGCGATGTCCAACGCGCACGGGAACGGATCGCCGAGGCCCTCGCGCCGACACCGCTGTTGCTCGACCAGACGCTGTCCGAGCGTCTGGGACGGCGCGTGTGGCTCAAGGCAGAGTCATTTCAGCACACCGGCTCCTTCAAGGCACGCGGTTCGCTGAACTGGCTACGCACAGCCCGCGACGCGGAACTTGTCGGTGGGCTAGGCGCCGTTTCCGCCGGCAACCACGCCTTGGGCCTAGCCTGGGCGGCACGGCAAAGGAGCGTGCCCGTCACCATCGTGATGCCCGAGAATGCGAGTCCCTTCAAGGTCGAAGGAAGCCGCGCGCTGGGTGCGGAGGTCATACTGCATGGCGATATCAACGCGGCCTGGACATTGATGCATGAAATGGTCGGGGAACGCGGCCTGACGCTGGTGCATCCCTATGACGACGAACGCATCATCGCCGGCCAGGGCACGCTGGGGCTCGAGGTGCTCGAGCAGGCACCGGACGCCCAGGCGATTCTGTGCCCGGTCGGTGGCGGCGGCCTGATCGGGGGCATCGGCGTGGCGACGTCCGCGCTGCGCCCCTCGCTCTCGCTGATCGGCGTGGAACCCAGCGGGGCGGCAAGCATGGCGCATGCCTGGGCCCAGGGTGGCCCCGCTAGGCTCAGTGAGGTGCAAAGCTGCGCCAAGAGTCTCGCCGCCGCTATCGTCGGCGAGCACACCTATCCGCTGAGTCGCCGACACGTCGCCGAGCTCGTCGACGTGGATGAAGATGCCATCCACCGTGCCATGCGCCACTTGCTTTACCAGACCAAGCTAGTCGCGGAGCCTGGCGCCGCCGTGGGGGTGGCCGCCCTGCTCGAAAGCGCGGCGACACTACCACCGCAAGGCGATGTCGTGGTCATCATCACCGGCGCCAACCTGGGGCGCGAGGAACTGGCCGGCTTGTTGTAAGCGATGTCTTGGCAGTACGCGCTGGAGCGACATGCTGATATCACGTGCTCTCTCGTCACGCGCTTAGAAGTCGAAGAACACCGTCTCGCCCTCGCCCTGCAGCCGAATGTCGAAACGATAGCGGGGCTTGCCTTCACCCTCTTCACGCGTGGCGATCAGCGTCTGACGCCGCGTGGGCGACTCAACCGCATTGAGCACCGGGCAAGCCGCGTTGGCCTCGGCCTCGTCTTCGAAGTACAACCGCGTATGCAGCTGAATATTGATGCCGCGGGCGAACACGGCGAGCGTGACGTGCGGTGCCATCAGGCGGCCATCGCGGCGCGCGACCTGGCCCGGTTTGATGGTGTGAAAGCACCACTCGCCGTCGTTTTCCACCGTGGTCGCGGTGCGTCCGAAGCTGTTGAACGGCGCTTGCAGATCGAACTCGCACTGGTAGTTGCCATGAGCGTCCGCCTGCCAGGCTTCCAGCAAGGCATCGCGCACCAGGTCGCCGTTGCCGTCGATGACGCGGCCCACGAGTTCGATGGCCTCGCCGTCGGCCTCCGGCGAAGCGAGCCGATTCCAGATTTCTTCCTCGCGCGGCGGCAAGCCGGCGATATCCAAGGCCAGGCCGATGTGCACGTAGGGGCCGGCCGTCTGTGACGCGGTTTCACGCAGCATGGTTGCAGCGCAGGGCTGTGAGTTCGGCTGTTGCATGATTTACCCCTGGTTCTCGAAATAGGTTTGCACTTCACCGCGGATCACCAGATCGAAACGGTATGCCAGACAATCCATCGAGCGGCTACGCGCCATGTCGAGACGACCGGTCATGGTTTCCACCGCTTCGGGGTCACGCAGGGTATGCACGATGGGACACAGCGGAATCAGCGGGTCGCCCTCGAAGTACATCTGGGTGATCAAGCGCGTGGAGATCGACGGTCCCATCACCGAGACGTGGATGTGCGCCGGGCGCCAGCTATTGATGTCGTTGGGCCAGGGATACGGGCCGGGCTTGACGGTGCGGAAACGGTACCAGCCCTCGTCATCGCTCAGGCAGCGCCCCACACCACCGAAGTTAGGATCTAGCGGCGCCAGGTAACCGTCTTTCTTGTGGCGATAACGCCCACCGGCGTTGGCTTGCCACATTTCCACCAGGGTGTTGGGCACCGGCTTGCCGAACTGATCGATGACACGTCCGAACACGATGACCCGCTCGCCGATGGGCAATCCGGATTGGGCCTCGTTGTCGGCACGGAAGTTGAGCAGCAGGTCGTTGTCGTGGGGCCCCATGCGTAGGCGCGTAAAATCCGGGCCGCCGAGCTCCGAAACGCTGGGCGCCTGCATGCTGACATAGGCTTGGCTAGGGGAGCGCGCCACCGTCGTCTTGTAGCCCGGCGCATAGGCCGGGGGGTGCCAGTTACGGTCGCGCTCGACGAAGCGTTTATTATCGTTGCGAGGCATGCGAATCTCCTGATCGAAAGGACCGCGGCGCGAGCGAACGCCACGATGTCATGCCTCATTGTCCGTGCCTGGCGCGGGTTGCCAATTGAAATGGCCGACCACCGCTATAACCCCAGGGCTATGTCGGCCAAAGGTCTATGCTACCAAAGATCAAGTATCCGCCTGTGATCTGTCACCCCGAAGGTGATGCCATCTCGGCGACGATATCGCGCAGACACGCGCTCAAGGCGTCGACGCCGGGATTGCGCGGCAGGGCGATATTGGTGCACACCCCCACGGAGCCGCCCCGCGATTCCAGACGCACGGGCAAGCGCGCCAGGCGGCCATCGCGGAGATCCTCGCGTACCGCATCGAGAGGCGCGACCCACAGCGCGTCGCTAGCCAAGGCATAGCGACGGCTCAACGAGAGCGACAGGGTTTCCAGTGCGATACGCGGCGGCTCGGCTCCCTGCTCGACCCAGAAACGCTCGACCTGATCGCGCAGGGTGGTCGACGTCGGTGGGACGATCCACGCATTGGCGGTCAACGCTTCAGCATCCAGTACATCCTGCCCCAACAGCGGGTGCTCGGCGCGCACCACCAACACCAACGGCTCGTAATACAGGTGCTCGAACTGCAGGCCGCGGATTTCGCGAGCCTCGCTCATGCGTCCGGCCACCGCGTCCAGCTCCCCCATCCGAAGGCGGGAGAGCAGATACGCACTGGGCCCCGTCACCACCTGAACGCGCCATTGCGGTGCCTGGGCATGCAGGCGATGCAACGCCCGGGGAAGCAGGCCCTCTTCGACGGTCGAAAGCGCGCCCAGACGCACCACCGCCTCCTGCTGGGCGGCGTCCTGCACCGCCTGGAATCCCTCGCCTAGACTGCGCAGCGCGGGGCCGGCGTGACGCAGTAGCGTCAAGCCAGCGGTGGTCAAGGTAGCGCCTTGCGGACTGCGCTCGAAAAGCGTCGTCTCGAGGATCTCTTCCAGCTCGCGAATCGTCTTGGACATCGCCGGCTGGGTAATGGAAAGTGCCTGCGCGGCCTTGGCCAGACTTTGCAACCGCGCGACTTCCTGAAACGCCATGAGATGGCGCAGCTTGACGCGAGCGCTCAGCATCGCGGTGTCCTCACGAATCACGGGCAGGGGCGCGACGCATGTACGAGCCACGATCGTTCGCCCTCGCCAAGGTCACATCAGTGAGAGGAGGATACCAGCAGGCGCTGGGTACCGACCATGGCGATGAGGTAGCGCCATCCCATGCCATGTCATGAACTCCCGTGGGGGAAACACAACGGCGCCGCCTCGCAAGGCGGCGCCATGTCACACGAGCATGGTTTCATCACAATGCACATTTACCATCCCGTAGGGACAGAGCCTTTTCATAGACCGCTTGCGCATCGTCGATGCCACGCTCTTCCAGGCGCTCGAGGTAACGCTCGGTACCACGCTTCAAGGGGCCCGACCACTGCGGATCGTTCAGGGGATCCTCGACGCTATGGATCGTATCGCCCTGCTCGCGCGCCTGCTCCTTGCCTTGAGTATCGAGCCCGTAGAATACCTCGCCCGCTTTTTCGGCCCAGCGCATGCCACTGTTGGCGTCGATCGCCTTACGCGCTTCGGGCGATAATGCCTCGTAAGCGTCGCGGTTCATGACGGCCATCAGGGCGCCCGTGTAATAGGGAATATCCAAGTGATAGCTGGCCAACTCATTGACTTGGAATACTTTCATGGCTTCCCAGGGCAGGCTCAATCCATCGATCACGCCACGCTGCATCGAGGTATAGATGTCCGGTGCCGGCATGCCCACCGGATCGGCCCCCATGCTTTCCAGCATGTCGCTGGACACTTCGCTGGGCGTGCGTATACGCAGCCCTTCGAGATCTTCCGGCGTTTGCACCTCAGTGTCCCGCGTATGCAAAGGTGCCGGTCCGGTGGTGAACAAGAACAGCGGATGCGAATCAGCGTACTCGTCACCCAGCTCGTCATCCTCATAGAGCGACTGCAGGATGCAGGCCCCTTGCGGTGCGCTGGCCGACACGCCGGGCAGCTGCACGATTTCGGAGAGCGGGAAGCGCCCCGCCGTATAGCCCTGAAGCGTGACGGTAATATCGGCGACGCCGTTGACCACGCCTTCGTAGGCACTGTTTGCCTTGCTCAGCGTCTGCGAGGGATAGATCTCTACTTCGAGCGCTCCATCAGAATCCTCCTTGACCTGCTTCGCCCAGGCCTCGATGAGATCTTGATTGACGGCGGATTGCGCAGGCCACAGGTGGCCCAGGCGCAGTGTGGTATCGGCGTAGGCGGCGCTCGCTGCAGCGGTAAGCCCGAGCCCTAGAAGGCAGCATGAGATGGCGTGTTTCATTGTATGACCTCGTTATCGTTGTGTGATGTATTCGGTCGTGTGGCGCTCAGAATCTGGCACCGTGCCTGTTATGCCTGATAGGTCTAATATGTCAGACGCATCCTCAAGGCTCGATGGTGGTCGTGGAAACTTCGATGACGCGGGGTTTATCATCTTCAAGGGCAGTTTGCAGTGCCGTCTCGAAGTCATGGCGGGCCGACACGGCCACGGCCTCGACGCCATAGCCCTTGGCCAGGGCACAGAAATCGAGACCGGGGACGTCGAGACCGGGCGAGTCTTCGGCATCCAATAGGCGGGAGAACCAGCGCAAGGCGCCATAGGTACCATTCTTCAGGATCACGAAGACCACCGGGATGCGATATTGCGCGGCGCTCCACAGCGCGGTGATGGCGTAATTCGCCGAGCCGTCGCCGATCACCCCGATCACCCGGCGTTCGGGACAGGCCAGCTGCACGCCGACGGCCGCCGGCAAGCCGAAGCCCAGCCCGCCGGCGGCGGGAAAGAAGTAACTGCCCGGGTGGCGCATTTCCACGCGCTCCCAGAACGCCGTGACCGTCGAGGTGGATTCCTTCACGTAGATCGCATCTTCCGGGGCCACCGCGTTCATGACATCGAACACCGTCTCCGGTGTCAGCAGACCTTCAGGGTCCACTTGCGGTTCAGGCCTCGGTAACGGCTCGGGACGCGCCCGGTCGCTCTGCGGGAGACGCGGCACCAGGGCCTCGAGCGTGGCGTGAATATCGCCCACAAGGGCATCGCCCATGGGGGCCCGCGCGGCCTCCTGCATGTCGCAGGTCAGGTGAACCAGTTCGGCGCCATCGGGCAGGTAACGCCCCGGCGCGTACTGATGATAGCGGAACACCGGCGCGCCGATGACGACGATGAGATCATGCCCCGCGAGACGATCCGAAATCCCCTGGATCGCCGCCGGCAAGACGCCACGGAAGCTCGCATGACGCGTGGGGAAAGGACAGCGCGAGGCCGACGGCGCCACCCAGGCCGGCGCATTTAGGCGCTCGGCCAGGGCCACCGCCAAGGCATTGGCGCCGTAAGCATCGACATCAGGCCCCAGCACCAGCACCGGGTTGCGGGCCGCGTTCAGGCGCTCGGCGAGCGCCTCGACCTGGGCCTCGGCGGGTTGCGCGGCGCTCGTCACCTGACGGGCACTAAGCAGCGCGGCATCGTCATCGACCGCGTGCCCCCAGTCATCGTGGGGAATCGACACGTAGACAGGGCCACGCGCCGGCAAATTGGCCGTGTGGATCGCCTGACTCAAGGCGCGCGGCACATCCTCGGGGCACGACGGCTCATAACTCCACTTGACCAGCGGTCGCGGCAATTGCGGCGCATCCACGTTGGCCAGCATCGATTCGACACCCATCATCGAGCGCGCCTGCTGGCCGGCAGTCAACACCAGCGGCGAATGTGAATACCAGGCATTGGTCAACGCGCCCATGGCATTGCCGGACCCGGCCGCCGCATGCAAATTCACCAGGGCTGGATGCCCACTGGCCAGGGCAAAACCATCCGCCATGCCGACGACAACGCCTTCATGGAGCCCCAGAACATAACGGAAATCAGCGGGAAAATTCTTTAAGAAAGGCAACTCATTGGAGCCAGGATTACCAAAGACAGTCGTCAGCCCCTGGCGGCGCAATAGGTCATAAGTCGCAGAATGGACGGTTGGCATAACCACCTCGAAACATCATGTTCTTGAACGATAGTTTTCTTGCCAAGACGACTCAAATCATTATTCTTTCTATACGAAATAAATAGGACTTATCCGAATGCGCCCTATAGACCTTAATCTCATACGGACATTCGTGACACTGTATGAATCGCGTAGCGTTACCCTCGCCGCGCACCGGCTAAATGTCACTCAGCCCTCCGTCAGCTACTCTCTTTCAAGGCTTCGCGAGATTTTCAACGATCCGCTTTTCTCCAGAACGCGCGATGGCATGGAACCCACCTTCCTTTCCACACAGGTCTACGCGTCC
The DNA here is from genome assembly GCF_029544075.1 of Chromohalobacter canadensis. Taxonomy (GTDB): domain Bacteria; phylum Pseudomonadota; class Gammaproteobacteria; order Pseudomonadales; family Halomonadaceae; genus Chromohalobacter; species Chromohalobacter canadensis_A. The sequence goes on from NZ_JAJQJH010000008.1 coordinate 95,013, forward strand.
TTTCGTCATGCCTTGACACAAATAGAGCACACGATCAGCGACAATCAGCATTTTGATCCTTGCCACTCACAGCGGCGTTTTCGACTGGCCTTGACCGATCTAGGGGAAACGACTCTGCTGCCTGCCATTCTTCAGCGCATGCAGACATTAGCACCACACGTGGAGCTTGAAGTCGTGCCGTTGGAAATAGAAAAGATCAATTCATGGTTCGACAACAAAAGTGTCGATGCCGTCGTTTGTAGCCGGGATATAATGGCGCCCAGCATGGGAAGAAAAGCCATCATTGAGGAGCGTTATGTATGCTTGTTAAGCAAACAGCATCCACGCATTCAGAAGACACTCGACATGGAGACCTTTACTCAGGAGCATCACGTCGTCATCTCGCCTTCATCGGGACACAGCCTCGCTGAAGATATATTGAAAACACACGACATCAGCCGCAAAGTCAGCGCCGTCGTGCCCCACTTCTCGGCGTTGCCTCGCATCCTGGAGAATTCAGAGCTACTGGCGATACTCCCCCAGCAGATCGCGCAAATCTTTGCGCGAGAAGCTGCTCTACAGATATGTGAGCTGCCTTTCGATGTGCCGAATGTCGAGGTGACCCTCTACTGGCCACGCCATGCCGATGACTCATCGGCGCAAGAGTGGTTCCGTCAAACGCTCATCGAGGCCATCGCCCCAGAATATGCAAAGAATGGCCCGCCAGATGCATGCTGACGGACCATGCAGTGCCACACTTAAGCTTCGCAGGATTCCTTGAGGGTCATGACGTTGTCGTACGTCTGGGCCCCTGGCAGGCCTTTTTCCTGCAAGTCGTTCACGTAACGATTAACCGTATCCTTGAGTACCGGTCCCCACTCGTCGTCTTGCAACGGGTTATCGATGGTGATGATTTCATCGCCCGCATCGAGCGCTTCCTGACGCCCTTCCTTGATGAGTTCGTCGTATACGCTGGCGGCCTTCATCGACCACTCCATACCGCTATGCTCGTCGACGACTTTCTTGAGATCATCCGGTAAGTTCTCGTAGTCACCCTTGTTCATCGTCGCGATCAGTGCCAGATCGTATAGCGGCACTTCGGTGTGATAATTAACGAGCTCGTTGACACGGAAGGTCTTGGCGCCTTCCCAGTTGATGCTCAAGCCATCCATTACGCCACGCTGGAGCGACGTATAAATATCCGGCGCCGGCATACCCACGGGTTGCGCCCCAAGGTCTTCCATCATGTCTCCCACCAACGAGGTGGGACGACGTAGGCGCATGCCCTCCAGGTCACTGGGCTTCTCGAGCAACTTCTCCTTAGCATGCAGGTAGCCCGGACCCGTCGTGAACATGAAAAGCACGTGCGAATCCGAGTACTCCTGGTCAAGATCGCCTTGATCGTAGAGTTTCTGCAACACGCAGGAGCCTTGACGACTGCTGTTGGAAACACCAGGGACTTCGATGACTTGCGTCAAAGGAAAGCGTCCCGATGTATAGCCTTGGGCCGTCGCTCCGATATCAGCGATACCATCGACCACCGCCTCATAAGTGGCGTCAGACTTGGCGAGCGTCTGGCCCGGGAACACCTGCACTTCCAGGCGACCATCCGATGCCTCCTCCACGCTATCGGCCCACGCCTGGAAGATCTCCGTGTCGATCTTGGAGCCACCTGGCCATACGTGGGCCAGGCGCAGGGTTTCCGCCTGCGCCAGGCTAGGCAGAACGGCTAATCCAAGGGTCAAGCCGGCGGCGTAATAGATTGTTTTCATTGTAGGTACCTCGTGATGTATTTATAGCTAGCGTTTGCCTTCTTCCATGCAGTACGCGCGTTCCACTCCTGGAATTAAATGAGAAATAGACTGAGCACAGGGAATGCGATCAATAGCGCCAAGCGCACGAAATCGGCAGCAATGAAGGGCGCCACGCCCTTGAAGATTTCGCCCAACCCCACGTGGGGTGCCATGGCTTTGATAACGAAGACGTTCATCCCCACAGGGGGCGTTATCAGCCCTAACTCGACGGTCAACACTGTCACGATGCCGAACCATACCGGATCGATACCCACGGTCTGAATGATCGGGAACACGACCGGCACGGTGATCACCAGCATGGCGATCGAATCCATGAACATCCCGAGGATGAAATACAGCAACAAGATGCATAGCAGCACGACAAGCGGCGTAAGATCCATGCTTAACAGGAACTCACTGATGGTGAAGGAAATCCGAGAAACCGAAATGAAGTAGCCTAGCGTCTCGGCCCCCACCAGCATGAAAAACACGACCGAGGAAAGTGCCAGCGTTTCCTGCACGGACTGCCACAGCCCCTTTGCCCGCATACCTTTGGCCAAGGCATACAGCAATGTAGCGAATGCCCCCACGCTTGCCCCTTCTGTGGGTGTGAAAGCGCCAAAATAAATACCCAATATGAGCAGTAGAAAGACACCGAAGAAAGGTGACAATCCCGCCAGGGATTTAATCTTATCGCCCCAGGAAGTGGACTCTCCCGCGACGGCAAGCGAAGGCTTGAGACGCATCACGATGGTGATCGCCAGCGAATAGAAAACGAGCCCCATCAGTCCGGGTATGAGACCCGCCATGAACATATCGCCTACCGACTGCTCGGTAAGAATGGCGTAGATCAACAAAGCAATACTCGGCGGAATCATGATCCCCAGTGTGCCACCCGCAGCCAGCGCGCCGGTGGCCAAGCCACGGTTGTAACCGTAGCGCTCCATTTCGGGAAGTGCGACGCGAGTCATGGTGCTCGCCGTCGCCAATGACGATCCGGAAATCGCCGAGAAAATACCGCAGGAGCCAATCGCCGAGATCGCCAGCCCGCCTTTCCAGCCACCGCAGATGACGCGAGTGGAATTGAACAGTTTACCTGCCATGCCGGAGTGCGCCGCCAATACCCCCATGAAAATGAACATGGGAACCGCACTGAAGCTGTAATTAGACAGCACTTCCACGGGCACGGATTTGACCATCGACAAGGCGGCACCCATGTTGATGATCTGCGAGAACCCTACGACACCGACGATCAACATCGACAACGCTACCGGCACGCGCAGCATCATCAACACCAGCAATGACGCCAGGCCTAGGCCACCGATCATTTCACTACCCATTGGCGCTTTCCTCCTGTTGGCCGAAGACGCCGCTCAGCAAGACATGCATCAAGCTGCGCAGGCTGAGTAGTGCACTCAGAAAGGCGGCAAATAAATAAATAGGTCCCATGGAAATTCTCAAATCTTGTGTTACTTCACCATGAGATATCGCGCCGAGCGCCGAATTGATCAGTCCCACGCACAAGATAATCCCAAGCACCATGAAACCCAGTAGGTAAAAACCGTGCAGGCGCGCCTTGAGGGCATCGTTCATACGGTGCGTCAGCGCCTCGACGACTACCTGGCTTTTCTCGACGCTCGCAGCCATGGCCGCGAGCAGAGAGAACAGCAGCAGGTAGCTGACCAACTCCACGCTCCCCGACACGCTGAGGGATATCGCACCACCGGTCAGATCACTCAAGTAACGCAGCCCCACGTCGAGAATAGTGACCGACAACAGCGCCAGAAGCGCTATGCCAGCTATGATTCTGCACAGGGAGCCCAGCCAATGACTGAGCCGAGTGAGCCCTTGCTGCATACCGTTCTCTCCTAGCCTTATTCGGCAGAGCAGGATTTGCGCGCTTCGAGCGCTGCGTAATAGACATCTCGCGCCTGATCGAGACCACGCGACTCGAGATTACCGAGGTACTGGTCGATGCCTGCCTTGAGCGGCTTCGCCCATTCCGAATTCTCGAGCGGATTGTCGATGACACGAATGGTGTGTCCGGCTTCTTCGGCCTCTTTTTTGCCGGCCTTATCATCGGCGGCAAAGACCTTCCCGGCTTTTTCCGCCCACTTCATGCCAGAGTTTTCGTCGATGGCCTTTTGTTGCTCGGGAGACAGGCTGTCATATTTATCCTGACTCATCGTGGCGACGAAGATCAGCGTGTAGAACGGTACCTGCGTGTGGTACTCGGTCAGCTCGTTGAGGCGAAAGGTCTTCATCCCTTCCCAAGGAAAGCTCAACCCATCCAGGACACCGCGCTGCATAGAGGTATAGATTTCCGGTGCCGGCATGCCCACCGGCTCGGCGCCCATGTTGTCGAGGATGTTGCCCGCCACGGACGTGGGCCTACGCATGCGTAGGCCTTCGAGATCCGAAGGTTTCTGCACGTCCGTCTCGCGCGTGTGGATATACCCAGGCCCGGTGGTGAACATGAACAACACATGGGTATCATCATATTCGCTATCGATCTTGCCATCGTCATAGAGCGTTTGCAGCACGCAGGCTCCTTCCGGCGCCGACGACGCCACACCCGGCAATTCCACGATCTGACTCAACGGGAAACGGCCGTTGGTATAACCCTGTGCCGTGATCCCGATATCAGCGATACCATTGACGGCCGCTTCATAGGTTTCATCGGCTTGGCTCAAGGTCTGCGAGGGATAGTTCTCGACCTGTAGGGAGCCATTGGAGTCTTTTTCCACTGCTTCGGCCCAGGCTTCGAACACATCTTTATTGATGGATGAAGCCCCCGGCCAGAAATGCGACATGCGTAGCGTTTCCGCTTGGGCAGTGGAGACAGCAGCAGCCGCTAGGGAGAGGGTAAGCATGCAAGTGAGCGTACGTTTCATGGCGTTGATTCCTCTTATTATCTCGAAAGAGGCCCAATAAGGCCTCTTGGTTTCACCGCCTTCCGAAGAAGGCCAGTTCCAGGCGGAGGCTTTCGTTATAGGGTGTTACCCCAGCCCAGCTTCTTGGCCATCGCAAAGGCATGGTTGGCAGCCGGCACACCGGCATAGATCGCCACATGCATCAGCGCCTGGCGCAATTGGGCTTCACTGAGACCGATGCGTTGGGCGGTTTTCAGGTGGAGCTCCAGCTCCCCGTCACGACCCAGCGCCGCCAGTACTGCCAGGGTGATCATGCTGCGTTCGGTGCGGCTCAAGTCATCGTTGCCCCACAGCTCGCCCCAGGCCAGGCGAGTGATCATGTTCTGGAACGGCGCGTCGAGCGTGGTGGCGTTCTCACTGGCACGCGCCACGTGCTCGTCGCCCAGCACCTGCTTGCGCGTTTCCAGTCCGGCGGCATAGCTCACGCCATTCTCATCGACGTGCTCATCGCCCAGCCAGGTACGCAGTCGCTTGGCAACAGCCTCGGGCACTTCCACGCTGGGCACGTGAGCGATGTTTTCGAGAACCTCAAGACGCGCATCGCCGAACTGGGAGGCCAGCGTCTTCAGGGTCTCGGGCGGCGTGGACAGGTCCTCGCGCCCCCCGAGCAAACGCACGGGCCCCGTGACATCACGCAATTGCCCGCTGAAGTCGGTCTCGGCCAGCATTTCGCAGAGCCGTGCGTAGGACTCGCCATCGGTGCGCATGAGCTGGACTTTCCAGCCCGTATAGGTCGCCGCATCGCCTTGCGCGAACGCCTCGGAAAACCAGCGCGGGACGATTTCGTCGACCATGGCGGCCAAGCCTTCCTGGCGCACTCGCGAGGCCCGCGTATGCCAGTTATCCGGGGTGCCGATGACCGCGCCGGTGTTGGTCAGCACGACATCGGCGAGTCGCTCGGGGCACTGAGTCAACAACTGCTGGCCGACCACGCCGCCGATCGAGGTGCCCACGAAATGAAAGCGCACCACCCCCAGCGCATCAGCCAGGGCCAGGGCGTCTTCGGCCAGCGCGCGGGGAGTGACCGCCTCGGTCAGGCCACTGCTGGCGCCATGACCGGGTAGATCCCAGGTCACGCAGCGAAAGCGACCGCGCAGGGCAGCGACCACGCCTTCCCATACGTCCTGACTCATGCCCAGCGGATGCGCCAATAGCACCGCCGGCAGCGCGGCTTCACCGCTATCGCGATAGGCGATCGTGCGCTCCGCCACCGTCAAGAAAGCCATGCCGTTCTCCTCAAACGCGTTCGATCAAAGTGGCCACGCCCTGGCCTACACCGACACACATGGTGCATAGGGCGTAACGCTTATTCTGCGCGTGCAATTCATGCGCTGCGGTCAGCAGCAACCGCGCCCCGGACATGCCCAGCGGGTGCCCCAGCGCTATTGCGCCGCCATTAGGATTAACGCGCGGGTCGTCGTCGGCCACGCCGAGTTCACGCAGGCACGCCAAGCCCTGGGCGGCAAAGGCTTCGTTGAGTTCGATGATGTCGACCTCATCGATGCCGATACCCAGACGCTCGAGCAGCTTACGCGTCGCCGGCACCGGCCCCATGCCCATGATGCGCGGCTCGACGCCGGCGGTGGCCATGCCCAGGATCCGCGCCATCGGAGTGAGGCCATGGCGCGCGACGGCGGCATCGCTGGCGACCAGCATCGCCGCCGCCCCGTCGTTGACACCCGACGCATTGCCGGCGGTGACACTGCCGCCCTCGCGAAACGGCGTCGGCAACTTGGCCAGCTTTTCAAGCGTGGTACCGGCGCGCGGATGCTCGTCCTGCTCGACGATCAGGGGCTCCTGCTTGCGACGCGGCACCTCGACCGGCGTGATCTCTCGCGCCAGGCGCCCGGACTGCTGGGCGCGCTCGGTCTTCTGCTGCGAGCGCACGGCGAAGGCATCCTGATCCTCGCGGGACACGTGGAACTGCTCGGCCACGTTCTCGGCGGTCTCGGGCATTGACTCGACGCCGTAGTGGTTCTTCATCAGCGGATTGACGAAACGCCATCCAATGGTGGTGTCCTCGATCGCCTGGCTGCGCGAGAATGCCGTCTCGGCCTTGCCCATCACGAACGGTGCCCGTGACATGGATTCCACGCCGCCGGCCAGGGCCAACTCGAACTCGCCCGCCTTGATGGCGCGAAACGCCGTGCCCACGGCGTCCATGCCCGACCCGCATAGGCGGTTCATCGTGGTACCGGGCACGGAGGTGGGCAGCCCGGCCAGCAACGCCGACATGCGCGCCACGTTACGGTTGTCCTCGCCGGCCTGGTTGGCACAGCCCATGATCACTTCGTCGATGGCCGCCGGGTCGAGATCCGGCGACTGAGCCAGCACGGCGCGGAAGATCGTCGCCGCCAGGTCATCGGGACGGACACTGGCCAGCACGCCACCGAAACGTCCCACGGCGGAACGCGTGGGATGACACAGCCAAACATCGCTCATCGAATTCTCCTCACGCCTCACCGGCGTGTTTACGTTCGGTACGCGCCTTGAGATCCCGCAGCACTTCCAGCTCGCGCGCATCGGGCGTCGGTGTCGTCTCGAGCTGATCGGCGAAGCGAATCTCCCAGCCGGTGGCCTCGATCACGTCGTCACGCGTAACCCCGGGGTGCAGCGACACCACTACTAACTCTTTAGTCTCGGGATCAGGCTTCATCACGCACAGATCGGTGATCACCCGGGTCGGCCCACGGCCGATATTGGGCACCCCGTCACGCGCCTTGCCATCGCGACCGAAACCCAGCGTGGTGATGAAATCCACGTCGTTGACGAAGGTTCGCTTGGAGTGCTTGAGCGTGATGAAGACCTCGCCGGCGCAGGTCGCGATCTCCGGTGCCCCGCCGCCACCGGGCAAGCGCACCTTAGGCGATTGATAGTCACCGATCAGCGTGGTGTTGAGGTTGCAGTAGCGATCAATCTGCGCGGTGCCCAGAAAGCCCACATCGATCTTGCCGCCCTGCAGCCAGTAGCGGAACATTTCCGGAACTGAAACGGTGGTCAAAGCCGATTCGCAAAGTTCACCGTCGCCGATGGAAAGCGGCAGCACGTCCGGCTTGGTCTGCAAGGTGCCGGACTCGTAGATCAGCACCACGTCCGGCGCATGGGTCAGGCGCGCCAGGTTGGCGGCCTCGGACGGCAAACCGATGCCAACGAAGCATGTCATGCCGTTTTCCAGCGCCTTCGCCGCCGTCACGGTCATCATTTCCGAGGAGGTGTATTCGTTACTCATTGGGCCTGACCTCCTGCGTTGTAAACGTTGTCATCGATCCATACCTGGAAGGTGTCGCGATCGCGGGCGATGGCGTCCCACTCCTTGTAGAAGCGGTTATCACGTGGATAGTAGCCGTGAGCGTAGGAGGGATAAGCGCCCTTCTCGGCTACGGCGATGGCGTCGATCGCCCATCCCGGAATCACGCAGGCGTTGGGGCTGGCTCCAAGGTCGTCGACCACTTCCTCGACGGTGACGATGCTCTTGTCCGCCGCGAGGATCGCTTCCTTCTGCACGCCGATAATGCCTTCTACCAGCACGTTGCCCTTGCGATCCGCCTTCTGCGCATGCACCAGGGAGACGTCCGGCCGCACTGACGGTACCGCCGCGAGGCGTTCACCGGTGAACGGGCACTCGATGTACTTGATCTGATGGTTGACGCTGGGCAACTCGCTGCCCACGTAACCGCGTAATACCGCCAGTGGCAGTCCCGCCGCGCCGGCCTCGAACGCACACGCCATGGCCGCATGACTGTGCTCGAAGATCTCCACCTTGTGCGGCCAGCCTTTCTCCACTGCATCGCGCAGGCGATGTAGCGATCCCACACCGGGATTCCCGCCCCACGAGAAGATCAACTTCTTGGCGCAACCGGCACCGATCAATTGGTCGTAGACCAGATCCGGCGTCATGCGAATTAGCGTCAGGTCACGCTTGCGCTGGCGAATGACCTCATGTCCGGCGGCGAAGGGAATCAGGTGGGTGAAGCCTTCCATGGCTACGGTCGCGCCATCCTCGACGTAGCGCGCCACGGCGTCATGCAGGCTAAGAAATTCGGCCATGCGGATTGCCTCGCAATTGTTCGCTTAGTGAACACTGGTTTGTGATACGAACAAAATTATCGGGATTGCGACGGCCGGTCAAACGCACAAAAGGGCAACGCAATCGCGTTGCCCCAAGGACACAAAAACAATTAACGCTTTAAATATAGTAAGTTACATGGCTTCTAACATATCCAGCACGCGCTGAACCTGCCATGGGCTACTACCAATGTATAAACCTGGATCGACACATGCCCGCAGGCGCTGCGCATCCACCTGCCTGGCTATCTCCTCGTCAGCCAGGAGCACATCGGCATAGTCACGACGCTCGCGACGCGAGGTCTCGGCGGCCTCCTTGGCAACACGCTGTGCGGCGTCTGCCCCTAGAGCGTCAGCGAGAAAGCGGGCCGCGGGCTCGGCCATGATCGCGCCGCCGGTCAGCGCCAGGTTATGCCGCATCGTCTCGGGGTGTACTTCCAAACCCTCCCAGAGCGCGACTAGAGATTCCAGAGCGCCTTCCATCAGCAGCACAGCATCCAGCATCGGCGCCCACTCGGCGTGCCATTCCCCCAGCCCGCGCTCAAGCGGTTGCGCCCCGGCATGACTGAGCGTCGCCACTTGACCATGGATCTGGCGTGCCGCGGCCCTCAAGCGCGCACAAATGACCGGGTTGCGTTTATGGGGCATCGACGACGAGCCACCGGCACCCGGGACGGCAGGCTCGCTGACTTCCGCGACCTCGGACTGAGTCAGCAACGAGACATCCAACGCCACTTTCTCGACGCCCACCGCCACCGCATCAATGGCCCCGGCCAGAGCCAGGATTGGTTGCCGGTTGGTGTGCCAAGGAAGCAGCGGTGACACGAGCCCCAGTCGCGCTGCCACACGATCCATTACTTCCAGGCCTTGCGCATCCAATCCCGAGTGAACGCCTACCGCGCCACCGAATTGCAAGTAGAGCCCCGTCTCGGCCACACCTTTGAGACGCCGTTCGGCTTGCGCCAGATTCTCCGCCCATTGCGCAACCTTGACCCCGAAGGTGATAGGTAGCGCTTGCTGCATCAGCGTGCGACCCACCATGGGAGTTCGTGCATGCGCACGCATGAGCACGCAGCCCGCCTCACGACTACATTTCAAGTGCGTCAAGCATGCCTCGAGGCGCGGCTTGAGGAGTAACATCAAGGCCGTATCGAGAATATCCTGACTGGTCGCACCGCGATGAAAATATCCCTTGAGCTCATCAGGGAGAGCCGCCTTGGCTTGCTTGACGAAAGGAATGGCCGCATTGCCGCCCAGAACGGTTTCCTGAGCCATCGATTCCAGGTCAAACGCATGCGCGCGCAGAACATGTACGATCCCATCAGCGGTGCCGGCGGGCAGGATACCCAACGTTTCCTGTTCGTTGGCGAGGGCGATTTCGACGCTCACCATGGCGTCTATCAGATCGCGGGCTTGGGTCGCCGAACGTCCCGTGGAGCTCATGAAGGGGTGGCGAAGTAAGGTGTCGTACATGCGGGTCTCCAGGCGAAATCAAGCCGAACAAATGTTCGCATTTCGAACTTTATGATAGGTTTGCCCCAACATACCTGACAATTAACAACGAGGCATCACGGCACATGGCATCACAAGACGGAGCGCTCACGTCCGACGACAGGGATTTCGTTACCGCGCTGGCAAGCGGCCTGGAAGTCATCATGGCATTCGACCAGGCCAACCCGCGTATGACACTCAGCGAGGTCGCCACGAAAACGCATATGAACCGAGCCAAGGCCAGGCGTTTCCTGTTGACCTTGCATGCCTTGGGATACGTGCGTAAGCAGGAGCGTTATTTCGAGCTTTCACCCAAGACGCTACAACTGGGCTACGCGTTCCTGTCGGCGAATAACTATCACAACGCCATCCAAAAGTACCTGGAAGATATTACGCAGGAGACCGGCGAATCCTCGTCTTTAGGCGTGCTCGATGGCAAGGATGTGATCTACGTGGCGCGCTCGGCGGCCAAGCATCGCCTGATGGCCATCACGCTTGCAGTAGGCACTCGACTGCCTACCGCATACACCTCCATGGGACGCATTTTGCTAGGCACATTGCCGGATGAAGAGCGCCATCGCATCCTGCAAGAAAGCGAACTCGTCGCGCATACCGCGCATAGCATTACTGATCTTCAAACGCTAGAAGCCGAGATCATCAAAGCCCGAGAGCAAGGCTATTGCATCGTCGACCAGGAGCTCGACTCGGGGCTTCGCTCACTTGCCGTGCCTATATTCAGCGGGGGAGGACGCCTGATTGGTGCTATGAACGTGTCAACGAATTCCGCTCGCATACCCCTCGAAAGTCTTAAGGAACGGATTCTCCCTTGCCTTAAAGACAAAGCATTAGAAATAAAAGAAACATTGATTTAACTGAAAAAAGATACGTCACAACCAAAGTATAAGTCGTTAAAAACCACTTCAATACAAAGCGTTAGATCAACTTCATAAATTATTGCGCCCTTCCTCATTGACAGGAAGGGCGTTTTTTTTCAGCTTTCATGTACGCAAGACGAATCAAGGTTCGCATTGCGAACTTAACAAGGCAATAAAAATTAGCCGGGGAACAAAATGCGCGGCAAATCATTCGCTTCACAAGCGTGGCTTCCTCCTGAATACATGGGGATAGACGAAAGGGGTATGACCTCGCTTCATCAGAAAAAAGCATAGGGAGACGGTGAAAAATTAATTTTCCCGTCGACTCAGAAACGCATACTCGTTCATGCGCACCAAGCTCATAACTTCCTACAAAGGGCAGCTCACCAATGCGATCCGATATAACAACATTCAAGATGACAAAACTCGCGCTATGCGTGTCACTCGTTTCAGGCGTGGCAGGCATGGCAGCGGCTCCCGCCCACGCTTTCGACGTCGTCGAAGCGGGACAACCCGTCGTCACCGGCGAACCCAGCCGTGTGGGACCGCCATGGAATCATCGCTCGACTATCAACATCCCGGGCACCGAAACCGACATCGCCTTCGGCGGTTATGTCAAGCTCGACATGCTCTATGATTTCGATTATAACCTCGGCAAGGCGACCGATCCTTACGCGATTATGGATCCATCGAATCGCACCGATGGCCGTACCGACTTCACCGCCTATGAGTCACGTCTTAACTTCCGTACGCACACCATGACCGATTACGGTCGTTTGACGACCTATTTCGAAGGGCACTTCATTCCCGACGGCAAATTCAATCTGCGTCATGCCTATGGCGAACTCAACGGCTTCCTCGCCGGTCGCACCTGGACGAACTTCATGAGTTTCGTCGGGGGAACGCGCACACTGGCACTGGGTGATCCCAAGGGCTATGCCTTCGAGCGTCAGGCGCAGTTGCGCTACACCCAGCCGGTGGGCGCGGGTAACCTGTCGTTCTCCGTGGAGGATCCGGATACGGTCATCGCGCGTGATGACGCTGGTAATGGACCAGGTGAGGGTGTCGCTGATGGTGAGAGCCAGCTCCCCGACTTGACGGTACGCTACGAATACAAGCGTCTGTTCGCTCTTTCCGGCGTCGCGCGCAAACTCTCAACCAATAACATCACCAATACCGTGGATGACGAAACCACCGGTTACGGGGTGCAGGCGCAGTTCAACTTGCCCTTTACGCCCATGACGAGCCTGCATGGTAGTGCGACCTATGGCGAAGGTATCGGCAACTATATGGGCAACCCTGGCAATACCGGGCACCGCAACGCGCCCGATGTCTACATCAATGACAATAACGAACTCGAGGCCGTCGAGACGCGGGCCTTCGGTGTGTCGCTCAACCATAACTGGACCGACGACTGGTTCAGCTCTGTTGGCTTTTCGCGCCTCGATCAAGACATGCCTGACAGTTACGGCAGTCAATTCGAGACCATCGACTATGCCTTCGCCAACGTGATCTGGGATGTCACCCAACGCCTGGCAGTGGGTCTTGAGTATCAGAACGCCGATGTCGAGCAGGTTAACGGAAACTCCGACGACGCAAGTCGTCTCCAGGCTAGCGCCATCTTCCAGTTCTAACATCGTAAACACTGATCGATCGTGATTTTTGGCTGGCGTTTCGCCAGCCTTTTTCATGACATAAAAAATAGATCGTGGCGCTTTAGCACATGTCAGCCCATGATCTTTTCAAGCTTATCGAGAAGACGCATGGTAGGCAGGCAATGCGAAAATGCCGCTTCCGGAACACGGCATTCGCGAATGGAGGCGATGAATTCGGCATCCTGTTCCTGAAACCCCGTCCCCTCAAGAGGCAGCACTTCTCCCTGATAATCCTTCAACTCATCTCGATAGGCCATCAGTGTTGTTTCTTCGCCTACATAGCGATAAAACCCACCGAATGGCCCATGATTGTTAAAGGAAAGCGCCAAGGTCGCCAGAGTCTCATTGCGTGATTTCAAGCCGATGTTCATATCCATGGCAATCCCTAGTTCGGGATGAACCGGCCCTCTTCTTCCCCAGACATCCAAGTCGAAATCGTCCAGCAACCACGCAAAAAGGTCCACGCTATGGCAAGCATGATGCCACAGCAAATGGTCCGTCCAGCCGCGTGGCTCGCCTTGCATATTGAGGTTTTCGCGACGCAGGAAATACGTCTCGTTCACCAGATGCTGCAGGTGAAATTCGCCCGCCCGAATACGGCGCTTCATTTCGCGATGCGGCGCATTGAAGCGTCGCGTATGAGCCACCATGGCGACGATACTTGCCTCTCGGGCTCGCGCTGTCATGCGCTCGGCATCTGCCAGATTCAGGCTCATAGGAATTTCGCAGAGGACATGTTTACCGGCATCGATCGCTTGCTCGGTCTGGTCGGCATGTAACGGGCTCGGCGTCGCCAGGATCACGGCATCGATCTTGAGCGTCGCCAGCGCTTGGGTATAGTCGGCGCACACATGCGGAATATTCCAGTGCTCGGCGAAGCGTCGTGTTGTTTGGGCATCACCGCCGGCCACGGCCACGACACGAGCCTCGGGAACGGATGACAGGGCTTGCATATGAATCCCGGCGATGGCGCCCTCACCGACCATCAGGATACGTACGGGTGCAGTCATCATGGCTCCTCGGCTGCTTTAATTACGCCAATCGCGTCGACGCACATTGCCGCAGGATCGCCATGCTTTGTCTACCTCTTATAAGCGTCGCAGCCACGAGCTAGGTATCGGTAAATACCACGTCATGGCTGCGTGTTATCAGGTCTATTCTCGGAGTGCGGATGGCGCTTGGTGTCTTGAGCGGCCTGTGTAGTGCTCACTTATCAGGCATGGGAAGCCGGCAGCACCACGCGCGCATCGTGAGGAATCTCGGCATAGAGTGTTCCGACGAGATCGGCGTAGCGTTCGCGCACCAGTCGCTGATTGACCGACCCCTTGTCGGTCAACTCGCCGCGATCGACCGAAAGCGGCGTATCTAGAATCAGCAGACGTTCCAAACACGTAGAGCTCGCCTGCCCTCGACGGCAGGCCGCCAGACGTTGCGCGAACCATTGGTGCAAGGTGGCATCGTGCGCCAAGTCATGCACTGATGATGTCGTGACGCCTATATGCTGCGCGCACGCCGGGACGTTCAGCACCACCAACCCGGTAAGATAGTCACGGCTTTCACCGGCGATCACCACGTCTTGCACCAGCGGAGCGAAATGCTCGATGAGCTGCAATCGCAAGATGCCCACATTGACCCAGGTACCGGTCACCAGCTTGAAATTCTCGCTCAAGCGACCGTCAAAGATTAGCCCGCGTTCAGGCTGCTCGGGATCAGCTAGTCGCATCGCGTCCCCCGTACAATAATAGCCCTCGTCATCGAACGCCTCGGCGGTGCGTTCAGCGTCGCGCCAGTAACCCGGCGTAACATTGAGCCCCTTGAGGCGTGCTTCCCATTTGTCGTCCGTCGCCACTAGCTTGAGCGACATCCCCGGCACCGGCCTACCAATCAAGCCCGGCGTACCACTGGCCTCCTCGGTACAGAACGCCAAGCACGCCTCGGTGGATCCAAGCCCCGTTAGCATGGGCACGGGGCGTCCACGTGTCTGCTCGCCAAAGGTATCCAGCGCCTCGCGCACATGCACCGGCAACACGGCGCCACCGAAGTGCATCATCTCGAGATCGCGGAATAAGGTCGTGCGTAAAACCTCATCGTCACGCAAATGCTCGACCAGGGCCTCGAAGCCCTTGGGCACGTTGCAATAGAACGTCGGCGATATCTCGCGCAGGTTGTCCACCGTGCGTCGCACGCCGTCCGCCGTCGGGTTGCCGTCATCGATGTACAGCGAGCCCCCGTTATGGATCGTCATGCCCAGGATCGTGTTGCCGCCGAAGGTGTGGTGCCAGGGCAACCAGTCCACCAGCACCGGCTTGTGCCGACTCAGGAAATCCAGACGTTTCTCGAGCATGGCCTGGTTGCTGCACAGCATGCGCTGCGTGTTGATCACCGCTTTGGGCATGCCGGTCGAGCCCGAGGTGAACAACAGTTTGGCGACACTATCCTGCGTCACACGGGCATGGGCAGCGTCGACCTCGGCCCGTGCCGGCGTCGCCGCCAGCGTCTCCAGCGCAAGCGCCCGCTGGCTCGGCAGCGTCGCCAAACAGATCACCTGCTCAGCGCAAACGGCCGCCAGAGCTGGGCCAAAGCGTGCTTCGTCGTCAGCGAAGATCATCCCCGGGGTCACGAGGTCGACGACATGGCGAAGCTTGACGAAGTCCTCCGACAACAGCGCATACGAGGGCGATACCGGCACGTAGGGAATACCCACGTGCATGGCGGCGCACGCCAGTAACGCATGCTCGATGCTGTTGCCCGACAGCACCATCAACGGCCGCTCTACCGACAAGCCATGATCCAACAGCGCTTGTGCGAGGCGGGCCACGCGCGGCATCGCCTCACCGAAGGTCAGCGTCCGCCAGGCACGTTGCGCCCCCTCGCGTT
The DNA here is from genome assembly GCF_029544075.1 of Chromohalobacter canadensis. Classification (GTDB taxonomy): domain Bacteria; phylum Pseudomonadota; class Gammaproteobacteria; order Pseudomonadales; family Halomonadaceae; genus Chromohalobacter; species Chromohalobacter canadensis_A. The sequence continues at coordinate 110,681 of NZ_JAJQJH010000008.1, forward strand.
CGGCCAGAAACGTTGTCGACGGCGTCTCGCGTGCCCAGTACGCAAGGCGCTCGGTCATGCAACGGGGATAATCCGGTACCTCGCCACCGGACAGTCGATACGCCTGTGCGGACGTATCGCTCTCGGAACGGGGCATAGACCGGTTGCCGGAAGGGGACGACATGAAAGGCGCTCCATTAGTCTGTGATGAACCTTGTTATTCAGCGATACGTTCTGCGCCAACAACGTTGTAGATATAGTTATAATAGGTAACTATTTTTTTGACTAGACACATCGCATGAGACTTTAGATGCACGATAAGCCGCAAATGACGCCGGTGTTGCCTATGCTTGCCGATATCGGAAACAATGCTCCGACCATATAATTCTCATATTAACTATATCTCCGAATAAAGGAGCCCTCATGACGACATCCAAGAAAACGTCCTCCCCGGAGCAGACGCCCCTCGAGGAAGCTTACCCGACCACCGTCGAAGGGCTGGTGCTCGAGGAGCGCCTCGGCTATGCCCTGCGGCGCGCCCAGCTCAAGGTTTTCAAGCACTTCGACGAGGCCATGCGCGAGCATGACATTCGCCCGGCACAGTTCTCTTCGCTGGTGGTCATCGAGGGCTATCCGGGCGTGACGCAATCCAATCTGGCCCAGACATTGAGCATTGATCCGCCGCGAGTCGTTAGCTTGATTAATAGTCTCGAGGAGCGCGGCCTGGCGTTGCGGGTGCGCTGCAAGCGCGACCGTCGCTCGCACGGTATCTTCCTCACCAAGACCGGCGAGGCACTCGTCGAGCGTTTAAAAGGATTGGCGGAACAAAGTGATTTAGAAGCAACTCAATCACTTAGCGAAATAGAAAGACGCCAATTATTGACTTTGCTACGGAAGGTATATGCGTCAGAGGAAAGTGACGACTAATCCTTTAGCCGCAATTTCAGGCAAATTGAAGCGGCATGGCTTGCACACCCGCTCAGGGACAATTAATTATACAAAGTAACTAAAAAACGACTCTCTCGCGCCTTGGCCGATCCACGCAAACCTATAAAGATATAATCATGAGCAGCCTAGCGACGACATCCAGCGCCAGTATCACCTGCCTACGCCGGGGCCTCGTAACGACTTGTCGGCTCGCCGCGATCATCGGCGGCTTGATCATCGCGGCGCTTTCCCTGATGACGGTGGCCAGCATCCTCGGACGCTGGATCTCCAGCTTGCCATTGGTCAGTGACATAGCGGCCCTGAGCTGGATCAGGCCCGTCACAGGGGACTATGAAATGGTCGAGATGGGCACGGCCATCGCGGTGTTCCTATTTCTACCTTACTGCCACCTGCGCGGTGGCCACGTCACAGTGGACCTGCTGGCCATGCGCGCACCGCTGGGTGTGCAGCGCTTTCTCGCCGTGCTCGCGGAGGCCTTGTTCCTCGTCGTTTCATGCCTGATGACATGGCGGCTTTATCACGGCCTGCTTGACAAGCACCGCTACATGGAAACCAGCATGCTGCTGGGTATCCCGCTGTGGTGGGGCTATGTCGCCGGCATCATCGGCTTTACTCTGCTCTCGCTAGTCTGTCTATACCGGCTCTTGTCGTCGTTCTCAGGCGACACCGACCCCTCGGCACAAGGAGATGCCTCATGACGCCTCTTACTCTGGGCGCAGGCGGCTTCGTCTTGTTGCTGGCCATGATGGGCGCCCGCATACCCATCGGCCTCGCCATGCTGGTTATCGGCGCGTTGGGCTCGATGCTCGTGATGGGGCCGATGGGTATCCTCAATGCCCTGAAGACTTTGCCCTACGAACACTTTTCCAGCCACACACTGTCAATCATTCCCCTCTTTCTGTTGATGGGACAATTCGCAGCACGAGCCGGACTATCACGCGCCATGTTTCAGGCCGCCAACGACTGGCTGGGCCACCGTCGCGGAGGCCTAGCCATGTCGACAGTGGGCGCCTGCGGTGCATTCGGCGCCATTTGCGGATCCTCGCTGGCGACTGCCGCCACCATGACGCAAGTCGCGCTGCCGGAAATGGAGCGTCAAGGCTATCGCGGCAGTCTGGCCACCGGCGCGTTGGCCGCGGGCGGCACGCTGGGCATTCTGATTCCACCTTCCGTGGTATTGGTCATCTACGCCATCCTCGCCGAACAGAACATCAACGAAATGTTCGCCGCCGCCTTGATCCCCGGCATCCTTGCCGCGCTCAGCTATATGGTGGCGATCTCACTGTTCGTGCGCTTTTTTCCGGATAGCGCCCCGAGCAAGGCCAAGGCATCGGCCGGAGAGCGCTGGCGTTCGCTGCTCGAGGTATGGCCCGGTGCAGCGATCTTCATCATCGTGATCGGTGGCATCTACACAGGGGTTTTCACACCCACTGAAGCCGCCGCCGTCGGTGCTGCCGCCACTGGGTTGCTGGCCGTCATCCGCGGCGGACTATGCTGGGAGGGGCTTCGAGACAGCCTCCTCGACACGGCCGTCACCTCGGCGATGATCTTCTTCATCGTCCTCGGGGCCAGCGTGTTCAACAGCTTTCTCGCCCTGACGCAATTGCCGCAAATCACGGCGGGCTGGATCGTGGGCCTGGAAATCAGCCCTTGGATCGTCCTGGCGGGGATACTGCTGTGCTACCTGGTCCTGGGTTGCTTCATGGACAGCCTGTCGATGATTCTGCTCACCGTGCCCATCTTCCTACCCATCGTGACGGGCATGGATTTCGGCATGCCCCCCGGCGACGTGGCGATCTGGTTCGGCATCCTGGCATTGGTCGTGGTGGAAGTGGGGATGATCACGCCACCGGTGGGACTGAATATCTTCATCATTCACTCCATGGCGCCTCATGTACCGCTGACCGAGACCTTCAAAGGCATTCTACCGTTCCTGGCGGCGGACGTGCTGCGCATCATCATGCTGGTGGTTTTCCCGTCCATCACGCTGGGTTTCGTCTACTGGCTTTATTGACGTCACCACATCGCCCGAGGAGAGCTCATGATGTCGTCCACTACTCCGCTTCGCACGCCCACGCTGGATTTCATCGCCCGCCTCACGGTGGACGTCGCCTCGCCCTGGGAACTGGGCGAGAGCGCAGACGGTCAACGCCGCTTCATCGCGATTACTGGCGGCGACGTGACCGGCGAACAGCTCAATGGCCGTATCCTCGCTGCGGGCGGCGACTGGCAAACGATACGGGCGGATGGCGTGGCTGAACTGTACGCACGCTATTTCCTGGAAACCGACGACGGCGAGCGCATCGAGGTAGAAAACACAGGCTTTCGCCACGGCCCACCGTCCGTCATGCAGCGGCTACGAGACGGAGAAGCCGTGTCGCCCGAGGACTACTACTTCCACACCGCACCGCGTTTTTTTACCACCAGCACCCGGCTGGGCTGGCTCAACCGGACGTTGTTCCTGGGCAGCGCAGCACGCACCCAAGACAACGTGATCATCGACCTTTTCGCGGTGGGCTGACATCACCGCCACACGGATAACGACTACCACAGCGCTCGACGACAACAACCACAACGAGGAACACGCCATGAGTCACCACGCCACGCTTGCATGCCGCCGCCTCCTGCTGGCCGCCGCCGCGACACTACCGCTCGCCTGGAGCGCCGGCCAGGCCCAAGCGCAGGACGCCGAATATACCCTGCGACTGCATCACTTCTTCCCTGCCTCGGCGCCTGTGCATCAGGAATATTTCATCCCCTGGAAAGAGGCCATCGAAGAAGAATCCAATGGGCGCTTGGAGGTTCAACTCTACCCCTCCATGCAGCTCGGCGGCACGCCGCCCTCACTCTACGGTCAGGCCAAGGACGGTCAGGTGGATATCATCTGGACCGTGCTGGGTTACAACTCGGGGCGTTTCCCCAAAGCGGAAGTCTTCGACCTGCCCTTCCTGCCGACAACAGGTGCCGCGACGAGCCAGGCCGCCCACGAATACGCCATGACGCACATGCAGGACGAGCTCGAGGGTGTACATCCCATCGCCGTGCACACCCACAGCCCCGGCGCCTTGCATACCAAAGAGACCCGCATCGACTCGCTCGAGGACATCGAGGGCCTCAAGATACGCGGCCCCAGCCGGCTGGTGAATCGCTATCTGGCCAAGCTCGGCGCCGAGCCCATCGGCATGCCGGTGGCACAGGCATTGGAGGCGTTATCACGCGGCGTGCTCGACGGTACGGTAATTCCCTTCGAAGCCATCACCGCCATGGGGCTGGCCGATATCACCACCGAACATACCATCTTCAGCGGTGACAGGGCGCTGTACACCACGATGATGGTCGTGGCCATGAATCAGGACAAATACGACGCCTTGCCCGAGGACCTGCAAGCCATCATCGATGAGCATTCCGGCGGCCGTGAGGCATACCGAATCGGTCAGATCATGGATCAGGCGGACCATCGCCAGATTCTGGCCATTCAGAGCGGCGAGCAACCGGGCACGATCACCCGCCTGGACAGCGAGGAAACCGCGCGCTGGCAGGCAGTCGGTCAGGAAGTCGTCGACGAGTGGATCGCCGAGGCCGAGGAGAAGGGGCTCGACGGGCAGATGCTGTACGACGATGCCCGGCGTCTCGTCGAGCGCTATACACGCTGAGGAGGATGCCAGGCCCGACGTCCGCGTCGCCTGGCACGCTCACTCAGTCGGTATCCACCAGGCCCGCGCCCAGTGACTTGAGGGAGGATTTGAGATGACGCTGAAACGCGCCCCGCTGCGCCTCACTCAGGCTCTCAAGCATGTGGCCCTCGAGTGCCATGACCGTACGGTCGCACTCGGCCAGCGTTTGCTGTCCGGCCTCGGTCATGCGGATCTGAATGATGCGCCCGTGGTGCGGGTCGGGGCGTCGCTCGACGAGCCCCTTGGTTTCCATGGCCTTGACCATCTCGTTGGCGGCCTGCGGCGATACCAGGGACTTCTCGGCGAGTTGCGAATTGGACTGGGGGCTGCGTCGCGCCAGTACGGAAAGCGCCGTGTATTGCTGCATGGTCACACCCAAGGGCTGCACGGCCTCGCTGATATGGCGGCGCAGCGCGCGGTCGAGCCTACCGATCAAATAGGCGACGCGCACCGCCTCGGGAGCATCGTCGGCCTCGCCGTGCCGCGACTCAGCGGTGGCCTGTGGTTCCACTTTGGTCATAAGCGTTTCCTCTTTGCAAACGCAGGATAGCGCACTATGATTGGCAGGGTAAATATCAACTTACTTGATACTATTTTGACAGGAAATTGACATGAGCGATTACACGAACCGCTGGGAAACCGTGAAGGTTGACGTCGAAGATGGGATCGCCTGGGTGGCACTCAACCGCCCCGACAAACGCAATGCCATGAGCCCCACACTCAACCGTGAAATGATCGACGTGCTCGAGACTCTCGAGCTAGACCAGGACGCCCACGTGCTCGTGCTGACCGGCGAGGGTGAATCCTTTTCCGCCGGCATGGACCTCAAGGAATACTTCCGCGAGATCGACGCCAGTCCCGAAATCGTTCAGGTCAAGGTCCGCCGCGACGCCTCCACCTGGCAGTGGAAACTGTTGCGTCACTACGCCAAGCCCACCATCGCCATGGTCAACGGCTGGTGCTTCGGCGGTGCCTTCTCGCCGCTGGTCGCCTGCGACCTGGCAATCGCTGCCGACGAGTCGGTGTTCGGGCTGTCCGAAATCAACTGGGGCATCCCGCCGGGCAACCTGGTCAGCAAGGCCATGGCCGACACCGTGGGCCACCGACAAGCACTGTATTACATCATGACCGGCGAGACTTTCACCGGTCCTCAGGCGGCGGATATGGGGCTAGTCAACCAGAGCGTACCCCGTGCCGAGCTGCGCGATGCCACGCACAAGCTGGCTACCACGCTGCGCGACAAGAACCCCGTCGTCCTGCGCGCCGCCAAGACCGGCTTCAAAATGTGCCGCGAACTGACCTGGGAACAGAACGAGGAATACCTCTACGCCAAGCTCGACCAGGCCCAGCAGCTCGACCCGGAGCACGGTCGCGAGCAAGGTCTCAAACAGTTCCTCGACGACAAGAGCATCAAGCCCGGGCTGGAAAGCTACCAGCGCTGACAGGCGCGAGGGCACGGTGGCGTTCACTCCCAAGACGCCACCGCGCCACTGGCAATGTCGGCATGCCCTCCAGCCCTGAACGTCCTATCGCTTCGACAACAACAAGGGGAGTCTCATGGATCTTTCGCTACTCATCGGCGGCGAACACCGCGCCGCCCAGGACAACGCGACCTTCGAGCGTCGCAATCCATTGCATGAACATGTCGTGACGCGTGCCGCCGCAGCTTCGGTGGAAGATACCCGGCACGCCGCCGAGGCGGCGTCTCAGGCGTTTCCCGCCTGGTCGCAGACCGGCCCTGGCGAACGTCGCGCCAAGCTACTCGCCGCCGCCGACGCCATGGAAGCCCGCCAGGAAGACTTCATCGCCCGCATGGTCGATGAAACCGGTGCTACGCCCGGCTGGGCCGGATTCAACGTCATGGTGGCCGCCAACATGCTGCGCGAGGCCGCCTCGCTGACGACTCAAGTCGGCGGCGATGTTATCCCGTCCAATGTCCCCGACAGCCTGGCCATGGGCGTGCGTGTCCCGTGTGGCGTGGTGGTCGGCATCGCCCCGTGGAACGCGCCCATCATCCTCGGCACGCGGGCCATCGCCACACCGCTGGCGTGCGGTAACACGGTAATTCTCAAGGCCTCGGAGCAGTGCCCCGCCACCCACCACCTGATCGGCGAAGTGCTCGTCGAGGCGGGCCTGGGCGACGGCATCGTCAATGTGGTGACCAACGCACCGCCCCAAGCCGCCGAGGTGGTCGAGGCATTGATCGAGCACCCCGACGTGCGTCGCATCAACTTCACCGGTTCCACGAATGTCGGACGCATCATCGCCGAGAAAGCCGCGCACCATCTCAAGCCCGTGCTGCTGGAGCTAGGCGGCAAGGCACCGTTCGTGGTGCTCGAGGACGCTGACCTGGACGCCGCCGTGGAGGCCGCCGCCTTCGGCGCCTTCTTCAACCAAGGCCAGATCTGCATGTCCACCGAGCGGCTGATCGTCGTCGATGCCGTGGCTGATGCCTTCGTCGAGAAGCTGGCCCGTAAGGCCGAAACGCTGCGCGCCGGTGACCCACGTGAAGACGGCAACCCTCTGGGCACACTGATCAATCGAGAGGCCGGAGAAAAGCTCAACGGCCTGCTCGATGATGCTCAGCAGCACGGTGCGCGACTAGCCTGCGGCGGCAAGGCCGAGGGCGTAATCATGCAGCCCACCGTGGTCGATGGTGTCACCGACACTATGCGCCTCTATGCCGAAGAATCGTTCGGCCCAGTCGTGGCGATGATGCGCGTCAAGGATGAAGAAGACGCCTTGCGTGTCGCCAACGACAGCGAGTACGGCCTCTCGGCGGCGGTCTTCAGCCGCGACACGGCCCGCGCCATGCGCGTCGCCCAACGTGTTGAGTCAGGCATTTGCCACATCAATGGCCCCACCGTACACGACGAGCCACAGATGCCATTCGGCGGTGTTAAATCGAGCGGCTACGGACGCTTCGGTGGCAAGGCCGGCATCGAAGAATTCACTGAACTGCGCTGGATGACCATGCAACTTGGCCCCCGGCACTATCCCATTTAACGGTCACACCACTGGCCCATTTAACGGTCACACCACTGGCCCATCTAACGGTCACACCATTGGCCCATCTAACAGCCACGTCCCGAGACATCGCGTCATGGCACGCCACCTTTCCATGGAGCTCAAGATGATGACAACAAAACATACGCTTGCCGGTCTCGCTCTCCTCAGCGGCATCACCCTGGCAGGCACCGGCCAGGCCCAGGACACCGTGACGTTGCGCCTGCACCATTTCGGCGCCCCGACCACCCCGGTGCAGACGCAATACCTGGAACCCTGGGCGAAACGCATCGAGGAGCAATCCGATGGCGCCATCAAGGTCGAGATCTTCCCCGCCATGCAGCTCGGCGGGTCGGCCAACTCGCTTTATGATCAGGCCAAGGACGGCGTCGTCGACATCGCCTGGACGCTTTTGAGCTACACGCCGAACCGCTTTCCGGAATCCGAAGCCTTCGACCTGCCGTTCATGCCCACCACTGGGGAAGCTACCAGCATGGCGGCGCAAGAATTCGCCATGGAACATATGCAGGACGATTTCGAAGGCGTTCATCCTATTGCCGTCTTCGCGCACACGCCGGGGAAGATCCATACGAAAGGTGTGGCGATAGAAAGCGCTGATGACGTGCAAGGATTGACGTTACGTGCACCCTCCAAGGCCATGAATCGCTTCCTTGCCAACTTGGGAGCCCAGGTCGTGGGAATGCCTTTCCCTCAAATACCCGAAGCGATCTCGCGTGGCGTGATTGATGGCTTTTCGCTCCCCTTCGAAAGCGCTTCCGCCCTAGGCGTACTGGATGTCGCCCAGAACCACACCTTCTTCGATGGTAAGCATGGTCTGTATACGGCGATGATGGTGCTGGCGATGAACCAGGACAAATACGAGAGCCTGTCGCCCGAGCTGCAGAAGGTCATCGACGACAACGCCGGCCTTCAGGAAGCGCAACGCATCGGACAAGTCATGGATACAGCGGAGCAAGCCGCCATCGACGATATCGCCGCAAGCGGCGAGGGTCGGATGATTCACATTGCCGAAGCCAGTCAAGAGCAGTGGAAAACGGCTGCCGACGAGACTATCCAACAATGGATAGATGACATGAACGCCGCCGGCTTCGAGGGCCAGAACCTTTACGACGACGCCGGCCAGCTCGTCGACAAGTACACCAAGCAAACGCAATAAGCACTCATGCGCGGGGCGCAACGCCCCGCGCAGCGTCCTGCCTGTAGCTCCCCTCCAGCTCCCTTCCCGACCAAAGTCTAAGCTCTGTCTGAAAAATCGACGAGTGATGGCCAGACAAGGCAAAAATCGGCGAAAAAGCGGAGTTTACGCGGATTTTGAGTCGATTTTTAACGCCGTATGGGCGAGCGCAGGCATTTTTCAGACAAAGCGTAAGTATGTTCGATTGTCGTGATGCCCTAGTGTTTCTATGATGGGGTTTTCCTATCGACGATCGCTCGACCCGTCGTGATGCCGTGCCCTCGGCAACCGCTTTTGCAGCTTCTTTCAGGATCTTTTCATGACCGACTCCACTACACCGGATATCCTGACTTTCGGTGAAGCGATGACGCTGTTCATCGCCGAAACTCCCGGCGACCTGGCCGAGGTCGAGCGCTTCCAGCGGCGCATCGCTGGCGCCGACACCAATGTCGCCATCGGTCTGGCGAGGCTTGCCTTTCACGTCGTCTGGATCAGCCGCGTCGGTGACGACGGCTTCGGCCGTTTCATCCGCCGTACGCTCGAAGGCGAAGGTCTCGACTGCCGCTACCTGAGAACCGATGCCGAGCATCCCACTGGCCTGGTCTTCAAGGAACGCGCCGAACACGGCGAGGATCCCAAAGTGGCCTATTACCGGCGCGGCAGTGCCGCCAGCCATTTGGGTGTGGCCGACGTGCACGATCTCGACTTCCAAGGGGTGCGCCACCTACACGCCACCGGCTTACCCCCCGCGCTCTCAGCGAGCACGCGCGAACTCGCCTTCCATATGCTAGAACGCGCTCGCAAGGCCGGTCTCACGATCAGCTTCGATCCCAATCTGCGGCCCTCGCTGTGGAACAGCGAAGCCGAGATGCGCGAGACCCTAAACGCGTTGGCCGCACACGCCGACTGGGTGCTACCAGGGCTCGCTGAGGGCCAGCGCCTGACTGGCCTCGATAACGCGCACGACATCGCCGGCTATTATCTCGATCAAGGCGCCACTGGTGTCATCATCAAACTCGGTCCAGAAGGCAGCTACGTGCGCACGGCAAACGATGCCGGCATGGTGAAGGGTGTGGCCGTCTCCCGTGTCGTCGATACCGTGGGGGCCGGCGACGGCTTCGCGGTGGGCGTGATCAGTGCCTTGCTCGATGGGTGCACGCTGCGCCAGGCGGCGCATCGCGGCAACCTCATCGGCGCCGAACAGGTCCAGGTCACTGGCGACATGGAAGGCCTGCCACACCGGGCCCGGCTGCGTGACCTGGAAGCCGCACACCCACTGGTGTGACGTCACACTTTCATGCTTCCCCCATTACCAGGAGCTCCGCATGACCAAGCGCATCCTCGCCTTCGGGCGACTCAAGTCCCATCACCTCGAACAACTGCGCACACACTTCCACGTCGATTATTTTGACCATCTGGAAAGCGCCGACGACCCCGCGTTTCGTGAAGCGCTGAGCGAAGCGCACGGCCTGCTGGGCGCCAGCCTGCCGGTCACCTCCGAGCTGCTCGACAAAGCCCCGCACCTGGAAGCCATTTCGAGCATCTCGGTGGGGGTCGACAACTATCCCGTAGACGAGCTGACCCGGCGCAACATCTTGCTCTGCCACACCCCGGACGTGCTCACCGAAACCACCGCGGACACCGGCTTCCTGCTGATCATGGCCAGCGCCCGTCGCGCGGTGGAACTCGCCAACATGGTCAAGCAAGGCCAGTGGACAAGTAGTATCGGCGAGCCTCACTTCGGCACCGACATCCACGGCAAAACGCTGGGTATGATCGGCTTCGGGCGCATCGGCCAGGCTATCGCGCGTCGCGGCGCCCTGGGCTTCGGCATGCAGGTGCTCTACACCCATGCTTCGCCCAAGCCGGCCCTGGAAGCGGAACTCGGCGCCACGCACTGCGAATTCGATGCCTTGCTCGAGCAGTCCGACTTCGTCTGCGTCAACGTGCCCCTGACCGCCGAGACCACCGGCTTGATCGACGCGGACGTGCTCAAGCGCATGAAGTCCTCGGCGATTCTGATCAATATCGCGCGTGGCAAGGTGGTCGACGAGGAGGCCCTGATCGAGGCGCTCTCCAGCGGCGAGATCCACGCTGCGGGGCTGGATGTCTTCGCTCAGGAACCGCTGCCCGGCGACTCGCCGCTCACGCGGATGGACAACGTCGTGACCCTGCCGCACATCGGCTCGGCGACGCATGAAACGCGCGAGGCCATGGCCCAGCGCGCCGTTGACAACGTCATCGCCGCCCTCGAAGGCCAGCAACCGCCTAGCCCCTACAACGACGTCACACCGCGCGGCTGACGTCTCCCATACTCCGTACGCGCCACCTCCCTTCACGCCTGCTCCTCTCGGGGCAGGCGTTTTCGTTTCATGACACGCATGCTTGAAACCTAGTGTCCCGCCCCCAGTCAGTGCTCACTGACAGCGGCCCCCTAACGCCGCGCATTTTCCAAATCGGGAGCTACTCATGTCCTCCAGCATTGCCCTCATCACCGGCGCCGGCCGGGGCCTCGGCCGTAGCATGGCGTTGCACCTCGCCGCCGCTGGCGTCGGCATCATCGGCACTTACCGCAGTCACCGCGACGACGCTCTAGCGGTCGCGCGCGAAATCGAGGCCGCCGGCGGTACGGCGGCGATGCTCAAACTCGACATCGGCGATAGCACCGCCTTCGCCGAGTTCAAGGACAACGTGGCGGACACGCTGGAAGACACCTTCGGCCGCACGGAGCTAGACGCCGTGGTCCACAACGCCGGCGAAGGCATTCTCGCGCCCTACGAAGAGACAACCGAAGATGACCTCGACGCCCTCTATCGCACCCACTTCAAGGGACCCTTCCTGCTCAGCCAAGCCCTTCTGCCAATGATCGCCCGGGGCGGACGCATTCTAAACGTCTCCACCGCCGCCACGCGCTTCGTGCTGGACAATCACTGCGCCTATTCGGCGATGAAGAGCGCACTGGAGGTGACCACGCGTTACATGGCCAAGGAACTCGGCGAGCGCCGGATCACGGTCAACGCCATCGCCCCCGGCGCCGTCGAAACCGACTTCGCCGGCGGCGCGGTGCGCGACGACCCGGACCTCAACGCGCATTTTCGCTCGATCACACCTCTGGGACGCACCGCCAAGCCAGATGACATCGGCGCCGCCGTCGCGAGCCTGTTATCAAGCGATTTCGGCTGGCTCAACGGCGAACGCATCGAACTGACCGGCGGACAATCGCTTTGAACGTCTCCCCGGCCTTGCCATCACGGCCGGGGGCAACTAAAGTTCTAGGTAGCGTTTAAAAACACCGTTCGCAAACTTGGCATGTTTTTTCAAGACTGGGTGTCACCTGCCGATATTTGGGACAATGAACGGTTTCATCCACTACGCCCTCGAGGCTCCACCATGTCTCATCCGCTGTGCCTGCTATTCGACTGCGATGGCACTCTGGTCGATAGCGAACCCCTTCTCGCCGATGTCATGGCCGATGTCCTGACCCGTGCCGGGTTACCCTTCGCCGCGTCCCAATACATGGAAGAGTTTCGAGGCGTCAGATTCGCCAACATCGTCGCCGAGCTGGAGCGCCGTTTCGGCGCTCTGAATGACGCCACTCGAGATGCCGCCGAGGCGGAGATGCGCCACACTATGCAGACGCGCATGAGCACCGAGTTGAAGCCGATTCCGGGGATCCGCGAGGCGCTCGACCGACTCACCGAGCATCCACGCTGCGTGGCCTCCAACGGCCCAGAGCACAAGATTCGCCGCGCCCTCGACAGCACGGGCCTGCGCGCCTATTTCGGGGACCGCCTCTACAGCGGCTACACCATCGAGCGCTGGAAGCCCGATCCCGAGCTGTTCTTGCATGCCGCACGCGCGATGGGTGTCACACCTGAACGCTGCGTGGTCATCGACGACGCCGATGTGGGCGTCACGGCCGGTCTGGCGGCGGGGATGCGCACGATCCACATCAACCGCTTCCCCGAACGCGAGACCACGCCCGAGGGCGCCATCGCCTTGCACCACATGCGCGATCTACCCAGCGCCGTGGCACGATTGGAACAGGTGGAAGCCGTGCTCCACTGACTCCACTGGATAGCGTCGACCGATATCGTGCCCACCAATATGGCGCGTTATCATGGACGCCTCGCGATACATCTTACCCAGGGAGGCGCGCATGGCATCGCTTCAGGACCAGTTACGCGGACGGGTATATTCCACCGAACATGGCGAAGTCTGCCCCGAGTGCCGGGCGCCACTCGCCGAGTGTCGCTGTGCCGAATCGGCGGAGGAAGAACGCCTGGCGAATCTCGACGGCACCGTCCGCCTGCGCCGGGAGACCAAGGGCCGCAAGGGCAAAGGCGTGACCCTGGTCGAGGGCGTACCGCTCAAGGCCGACGCGCTCAAGCCCCTGGCCAAGGCGCTCAAGCAACGTTGTGGTACCGGCGGCGCCATCAAGGATGGCATCATCGAGATCCAAGGCGATCAGCGCGAAACGCTCAAGGCTGAGCTGGAAGCGCGCGGCTATCGCGTCAAATTGGCGGGCGGTTGAAGAACGTGCCGTCGACTGCTTTCCCTGTGCGAGGAGGCCCTCATGTCCTTGCCTAACGTATCGCGTGGCCTGCATGCCGTATTCACCGGTTTGTTGCTGCTTGGCCTGGTGGGCTGCGCCAGTGGCCCTGATTTCAACACGCTCGAGGCCCGAGTCGTCTTCTCTCAACCGCCCGAGCTGTCGGACGATGCCATCCTCGATGTCACGCTGAAGGATAGCGACGACAACGCCACCGTGGCGGAAAGCCGCTATACGCACATCGACACCGCCGCGACCGAGGTCACGCTGCAATACGACCAGGGCGCCATCGAGGCGGCGCACAGATACTTTTTGCAAGCTGAAGTGCGCGATCAAGGGCGGCTGACGCATCTAAACCGCGAGCGCATTGAAGTCTTCAACGGTGAGACCGGTACCACACCGACCGTAACGCTGGAGCCCGCGTCACCTTAGTTGGTAGCGGAAGTGGGTGAAGTGGGTAGAGCGAAAGTGGGTAGAGCGGAAGTGCGTGGAACGGACGCGCCGCGATATACGGCGCGGCTAAGTGCTGGCCGCCGGGGTCTGGGACGTCACCTCATCGGCAGGCGGCGCAACTGTCAGGTGACGCAGCGCGGCATCCAGCGTCTCGCCTACCGACGCTTCCACCTTGAGGCTGAACAGCGCGTCGGCGCGCGTACGCCCCATGTTGATGCAGGCCATCGGCTTGCCCAACTCCGCCGCCCGCCGTGCGAAGCGATAGCCCGAATAGACCATCAGCGACGAGCCCACCACCAGCACCGCATCGGCGCGTTCAAGCGCGGCGAATGCCGCGTCCACGCGAGGGCGTGGCACGCTGTCGCCGAAGAACACCACATCGGGCTTGAAGATACCGTCACCGCAACGCGCACAGGACAACAACGAGAAATCGCTGAAGTCATCATGCGCCAAGTCGGCATCGCCATCCGGTCCGACACTCGCCTCCAGGCCAGTCCAATGGGGATTGAGACGCGTCAGGGCGGCGTGCACGGCATGGCGCATCTGGATCGCTCCGCAGTGCATGCAGCGCACCACGTCGGCCTGGCCGTGCAGGTCAATCACGCGCCGCGAGCCGGCACGCTGGTGAAGCCCATCGACATTCTGGGTCACCAACTGCTCGAGGCGTCCGGCACGCTCTAACGCGGCCAGCGCGTAATGCCCACGCCCCGGACGCGCTTCGGAGAGCGCCTGGAATCCCACCAGGCTACGCGCCCAGTAGCGGCGACGCGCAGTATCGCTGTGCATGAATGTTTGATGCGTCATCGGCGGCGAGCGTTTCCAGGCGCCCTGCTCATCACGATAGTCAGGGATGCCGCTATCGGTACTCATCCCGGCGCCAGTGAGCACGAACAACCGCGAATGACGAGAAAGAAAGGTCGCCAAAGATGACACTGAGGAACCGGACATTGTGATCTCCCGGGCAAAGCCGATCGCCCATGATACAACCGGCGTACCGCGTCGCGACAAGCGTCCATCACGCGTCGGCATCGCTGTTCCTCGGCAAGCTAGCTAGAATGAGCGTTCATGTAACACGTTCTCGACCAGGATGACCGTAATGGTTTGGCTGGAATACGTACTACCGATCATTTTTCTCGCCCCGCTCGGCGCCACTGCGCTCGTAGTGCTGGCACTGCGCCATCTGGAAGACGGGGCGCTGGTCTCACCCTATGACGGACGCCCACTGCGTGAGTCCGCGCAGTCTCTACGCGACCGACTCGACCGCGCCTATGCCTCGCTCTTCCTGGATGGCGCGCTGGGGCCCATCATCACCCTGGCGCCGCTGGTCTACGGCATGGGGCGCATGCTGTTCGCCAACCGTCACAGCTGGCTGGAATGGGCGCTTTACGGGCTTTTGACCACTGTGCTGGCGTTGGTGCTGTGCTTTCGCTTGATTCGCGACGTGCAGCGCATTCGCCGCCTCAAACTGGGCCTGGCCTGTGAGCTGGCCGTAGGCCAGGAACTGGAGCGTCTGATCCATCCGGAGGCGCACCCCTATTTCGTGTTCCACGATGTACCCACCGACAGTTTCGCCATTGACCATGTCGTGGTGACCCCGCATGGCGTCTTCGTGGTCGAGGTCAGCGCCCGAACCCCTCCGCTGGACGTCACGGGTGAGCCCCGCACACAGGTAACGGTGGCTGGACAACGCCTGCGCTTTCCTGGCTGGCACGAACGTCAATCCCTGGCGCACACACGCATGGCCGCGAGCTGGTGCCGCCAATGGCTGACGCGCCACTCCCTAGGCGATATCGCCGTGCAAGGCGTGCTGGTCCTACCCGGCTGGGAGGTAGAGATCGAGCAAGCCCCCACCGGGCTGATGGTCGTCAACGGCGAAGGGCTCGCTGCCTTGCTCGACGGTACCCCATTGAAGCCCATGAACGACGACGCGCACCAACGCGTGGTGCAGGCACTCGATCAGCGCGTCAAACGCGCCGAGCCTCGCGGCATTACATCTCGCGGCACTACATCTTGAAAAACCCAGGCTGAGGCGTCGTTTTCGCACGCGACGGCCAGCCGCTACAGCCCACACAATGCTGTTCGCCCTCGTACAACATCACCATGAGATAACGGTGTCAGCATTCCGCCAGTCATCTTCGTCTAGCACACGACGTCAGCCATCTTACGATGGGCACCGTCAGCACATCCTCACTCAACATCCAGACCTTATGCCTCTATCGCGAGGAGGTACGCAAACACTTTTTTCGTAATATTTCATCGCAGTAATAAATATAAAAAACTAAGTAACTTGGCCTTCCATATAAAACGCGCAAAAATCCTCAATTTAAGCGCAAAATCGCTACCACATCACTCCATTAAGTTTAGAGATTAAACTTTAGTGGTGTTTATACCATAGTCAAAATGAAAACTTACGACACCGTGCTAATAATGTCGTACATGACGAAAACATCATTCGGTCATCGCATCTAGAAAATAACGACGCTTCGCGAACAACAATGCTTTGAAAAAAACAACGTTTTGAAAACAACAACAAAGGAATTCTCATGCCGATGCTGTCGATACGCCACCGCGCACTCGCTTCGCGCGGGCCAGTAAACGCCCATCTCGTCCACCCACCGTTCAGGAGGCAACAACACCCCTGCGCAACGACCTCAGTGCCGATTCTCACGGCTCACTGAGCGACGCGCACGATCCATCACGTTTCACACGCCATGAAGCGATTCAACGTCACCATGACCAATAACATCACAAGGGACATCTCATGAGAGACTCACGCCAGTTCACACGCCGACCGCTACTCGCGGCCCTAATCGGTGCCTCCTGCGTCATGCCGGCCTTGGCCCATGCCGATATCAATCCCAATTTTTTCGGCTACGCACGCTCGGGGATCGGTTCCACTGCCGGCGGCGGCAGCCAGACCTGCTTCAAGGCGGCAGGGGCGCCGGCCAAGTACCGTCTCGGCAACGAGTGCGAGACCTACGCCGAGCTGGGCCTGGGCGCCAATCTCTTCGACCAGCAAGGCACGAGCTTCGACTTCGCCAGCCGCGTCGCCTACGTCACCGCGCAGGACAACGACTCCGAATCGCTTCAGGATGCCGACAACGACATCGCCCTGCGCGAAATGTACGTGACCGGCACCAACGCCGTCAGCGGTCTACCCGACGGCTCTACGCTGTGGGCCGGTAAGCGCTTCTACAAGCGCCACGACATCCACATGAACGACTTCTACTACTGGGACGTCTCCGGTCCCGGCGTGGGTATCTCGGACATCGACTTGGGCGTCGGCAACCTCAGCCTTGCCTGGGTGAGAAGCTCGGGCTCGGACAACGACAACTTTCCCGACCAGGGCCAGCGTCTTTCCGATGACACCGTCGACATACGTATGACCGACATTGCCACCAATCCCGGCGGTTCGCTGCAGTTGGGTGTCGACTATGGCCGTGCCTCAACCCCAGAGTGGCTTGAGAATTACTACGACAATAACAATATCGACTACGAAGACGGCGACAAGGGGTGGATGGGCACCATCGAGCACACCCAGTCGAACTGGTTCGGCGGTTCCAACACCGTCGCGCTACAGTACGCCACCGATGGCATCATCACCAGTAACGGCAATGCCGTGGGCCGACCAGCGGGTGGCTTAGTCAGCCAGGACGGCGACATGTGGCGCGTACTCGATCACGGCCATGTCTGGCTGGTGCAGGACAAGCTCGACCTGCTCTACGCCGCCATCTACGAAGACAAGAACATGGACGACGACTCCGGCCGTAAGTGGTTCTCGGCGGGCGTACGTCCGGTGTACTACTGGAACGACATCATGAGCACGGCGGTGGAGCTCGGCTACGATCATATCGAGCCGCAAAGCGGCGTCAGCAGCTACAATGGCGAAGACCACCACGTCACCAAGCTGACCCTCGCCCAACAATGGTCCGCCGGACGCGGCGCCATGATTCGTCCCACCATCCGCCTGTTCGCTACCTACGCCAAGTGGAATGGTGATGCCTACGAAGAAGCCGGCGTAGCGAATTCGCTGGACACTGGCTCAGGCCCCAACAACGTCGATTTCAACGACACCGACGGCCTGACCTTCGGCGCCCAAATGGAGGTCTGGTGGGGCAGTTGATCGCTCGGCGGTCACCAAAGCGACCGCTGACACGCTAGTTAGCTGTATCGATCCTTCGGGCCCCGCCGCGTGAGCGTCGGGGCCGCTTTTGCATTCGGGAGTTCATTGCATGCCACAACGCCATATCGCCATCCTACTCTCGGGACTAGCCCTGACCAGCCTGGCGGGCTGCGCCTCGTTGGTTCCCCACGGCGACACCGCCGTGGCGCCAGCCAAGCAAAGCCAACAAGCGCTCGCCCAAGCCACGGACTGCTGCGACACGCTCGCCACCTTGCCTTATCAGCCATTGACGGTCGGCGAGTCACAGTCATTAACGCTCGACACACATGCCCCGATGCACCAGTTCGAGGACGGGGCCAGCTACTTCCAGGCATTCGAGTTACCGCGCACGCGCGAGCCGCTGACGTTCAAACTCACCAGCACCATCGCCAACGATCAGGTCTTCGCGCCCACGGTGCTGATCCTCGATGAGGATTTTCAGCCCACGCAGCGCGTCGCCAGCGATAAATTCGACTATCTCAGTCCCAATGGTTTCGCCGGTGCGCGTTTGGGGGCCACCTTCGACATCACCCCCGGCCCCGATGCCGCCTACATGGTGGTCTACAGCAACGAAACCGCGCGCCAGGGCACGACGCAGTATGAAAGCGCGGAAAAAGTCTATGCCCGCGTACGCGGCCTCGCGCTTCCCCCAGGGCCTGACCCCATCGCCGAGCACACCGCGACCGGCAACGTCACTCTGGAAAGCGAATCCCGCGAGACCGGCGGTGGCCTACTAACGCCGATTCTCGGCACGCGCTCGCATGCCGACAGTGTGACGAAGACTCGCAACGCGACTGCGCGCGACGAGCAGGCATCCCCGTCAAGCGCTAGCGCCTCCACGCCCGACTTCGATTACCGGCGGATGATCAACGCCGCCCTCAAGGCCGATGACATCGAGCTGGCCATGCAGCTGGCCGAACGCGCCGAGCGCGAAGGCCACAGCGGCACCCGCGCCTGGCTGGCCGAGCGCCTGCGCAGCGTTTCGCCGTAACCCCGCGCCTGCGCGGCGAGCACATTACTCGCCGCGCAGGCGGCCGCCCATCTCCTGCGCCAGGTCGACGGCGTAGTGGTCAGTCATGCCACCGATGAAGTCGAGCATGCGCCGATAGCTGGCGTAGAGTGACCAAGACGGCTTGGGCGTGTTCTCGCCGATCAATGCCAGCACGCGCTGGTGCTTGAAGGACGACTCGCCGCTGTGGTGAAGCTCATACGCCGCGCCGATGAAGGCTTCTAGGAGAATGCCCAGCGTCGTGTAGGCACCGATCTCCAGCTTGGCCTTGCGTTCGTTTTGGAAGATACGTTCGCGGGCGATCTGCTTGGCCGTGCCTACTCCCCATCCCAAGTCGGGATGACACAGCTCGAGCAGGTCGCCATTCAGGGTGCCGTTCAGCAGCGCACTCTCATGTTGCACGAATACTGCCGCAACATCGTTCACAGCACGTTCCATCGCCGCGCCGCGCAAGGCCGCGATACGCCGACGCTGGGAGACCCCTCGGACACGCATGTCGTCATAACCCGATGGCGCCCCCCCGGCGATCTGGATGAGCACCTCGGCGACTTCGTCGTAGCGCAGAATGCCCATCTCCAGGCCGTCCTCGAGATCCAGCAGCGCATAGCAGATATCGTCGGCAGCCTCGACGAGATACGCCAGCGGGTGCCGGCACCAGGCTGTTTCGCCATGCGGCAACAAGCCCAAGCGCTCGGCGACCTCGCCCAATAGCTCACGCTCCGACTGGTAACAGCCGAACTTGCCGGCCCGCGAGGCGCGCTCCACCGTCCACGGATACTTGAGCATCGTGCCAAGCGTAGCGGCGCTCAGGCGCATGCCGCCGTTGAACTGGTTGTATTCGATTTGGGTGACGATGCGAAACCCTTGGGCGTTGCCCTCGTAGGTCAGCAGATCCTCGCGCTCGGCCGGCGATAGCTCGGCCAACAGCCCGCTACCTTCTGCCTCGGCACGCTTGAACCAGTCGCGGATGGCATATTCGCCGGCATGCCCGAACGGTGGATTGCCGATGTCGTGCCCCAGGCAGGCCGCCTGCACGATGACACCCAGGTCGGCGGGCGTGATCCAGCCCGGCAGCCGCTCGCGTAACTCCTCGCCGACGATCATGCCCAGCGAACGCCCCACGCAGCCCACTTCCAGAGAATGCGTCAAGCGGGTGTGGATATGATCGTTGTCGGTCAGCGGGTGGACCTGCGTCTTGCGCCCCAAGCGTCGGAACGAGCCGGCGAAGACAATACGGTCGTGATCCTTATGGAACGGACTGCGCCCGATTTCATCGCGCGAGCCTCCGTGCTTGTCATTGAGGCGGGTAGGGTCAAGCAGACGCTCCCATTGCATGGCGCTCATCGCACTCTCCGGTTGTCGAGGCCTACTCTTTCACATCCATATAATCGCGCGCCCAGGCACGATACTCGTCCAGCGTAGAGTAACGCGTGGACAACTGCGACGCGCTCAATTCGCTGGCAGCGATATCGCGCTGCTCGCGCAGGCAGTCGTAGGTGGCCTTGATGGCGGCAAAGTAGGCCGCATGACCGTTGACCACCACGCGCACGCCGAGCGCAGCCAGGCGTTCGCGATCACGCAGTTCGGGATTGCCGTAAGTGACCAGCATCAGCGGGATTTCGAGCGGAGCGGCCAGACGCGCGAGATGCTCGAAGTCACGCACACCCACCAGGCAGATGGCATCCACGCCCGCCGCTTGATAGGCACACACGCGCTCGATGGCAGCATCATCGTCGAGTTGACCGGCGTTAGTGCGTGCGATGATCGCCATCGCCGGGTCGATACGCGCCTCCAAGGCCGCACGCATCTTGCCTACGCCCTCGTCGAGAGGGATGAGGTCGGTGGACTTGTGCCCGTACTGCGCCGGCAGCAGGGTGTCCTCGATGGTCAACGCCGCCACGCCGGCACGTTCGAGCTCGGTAATGGTACGCATGACGTTGAGCGCGTTGCCATAGCCATGATCGGCGTCGGCGATCACCGGGAGTCGCGTCACGCGGCCGATGCGAGTCGCTTGTTCGACGAACTCGCTCAGCGTGATCAAGGCGAAATCCGGCGCCGCCAGTACCTGCAACGAGGCCACCGAGCCGCCCAGAATCCCCACCTCGAAGCCCAAATCCGCGGCGATGCGCGCCGACATGGGGTCGAACACCGAAGCGGTGAAAAAGCATTGGTCGGACGCCAGCAGGGCGCGGAAGTCATTACGTAGATCGTGTTGCGAGGGGGTTGCCACTCAGGACTCCTATTGTCACGCGACGACCGTACGGCGCGCGGGCGAAAGGCCCGCGCGGACGACGGCGGTCGGATTGAACACGTCCAGCTTAGCTGGCGCATGGGACATGCCTCCCCGCTGACGAGTCACCTGTCAGAACGCGGCGGGAAGGCGTCGATTAGACCTTAGGAGGAGAAGGATATTACGCCGCTCGACAAGATGCACGGGGCATGCCGCATGCCGGCGGCGGCACAATCACATGATGGCGTGGCGCACCCGCGCCGAGATCCACTCGCTGACGAGCACCGTGGCGAGAATGGCGAGCAGAATCGTCGCCACCTGCGGCCAGGCCAGCACGTTGATTGACGACTGCAGCTTGAGGCCGATGCCGCCCGCGCCGACCAGGCCCAGAATCGTGCTTTCGCGGATATTGATGTCCCAGCGGAACATGGCGATTGCCCAAAACGCCGGCATCACCTGGGGCACGATGGCATAGTCGAGCCGCTGCGCGGCACTCGCGCCGGTGGCACTGATCGCCTCGACCTGGCGCGAATCGGTCTCCTCGATGGACTCATAGAGCAGCTTGCCGACGAAGCCGATCGAACGCAGCGCGATCGCCACCACCCCGGCGAGCAGCCCCGGCCCAAGAATGGCGACCAGCAGCAGCGCCCAGATCAAGGAGTTGATCGAACGCGAGGTAACGATCACCAACAGCGCCACCGGCCGGATCCATATCCGCGAAGGCGTGGTATTGCGTGCGGCGAGAAACGCCACCGGCACCGCCATAATCACGCCCCCCAAGGTGCCCAGAGTGGCGATGTTGATCGTATCCCACAGCGGCGCCATCAACTCGGGCAGATACGCCATGCTCGGCGGCCACATCCGGCTGCCAAGGTCGGCGGCCTGGCTCGGTGCGTCGGCCACGAACACCCACATCGTGTCGGCGTTCATCACCTGCCAGCAGTAGACGAACAACGCCACCAGTGCCAGCCAGCCGAACCACAAGGCGAGCCGCGCCCGTGGCGTGCGAAAGGTCCACACATCAGCGTAGGTGGTAGGCGCGTCGGGGGTCACAGGGGTCGGCTTCATTGCAGGAATCTTCTCAGGTAGCTGGAGCCGTATTCCGCCAGCATGACGATGGCGATGACGATCAGCAGGATGGCGCCGGCGCTATCGTATTCGTAGCGGTCGATGGCGGTGTTGAGCGTGGCGCCGATGCCCCCGGCACCGACGATGCCGATCACCGCGCTCTCGCGGAAGTTGATGTCCAACCGGTAGAGCGACAGCCCAATCAGGCGCGGCATCACCTGGGGCTGAATGGCATAGTGCAGCACCTGCCACCAGCCGGCACCGGTAGCGCGAATCGCCTCAACCTGGCGCGGGTCGATCTCCTCGATGTCGTCGGCCAACAGCTTGGCGATGAACCCGATCGAGGCGAACGACAGCGTCACGAACCCCGCCAGCGGGCCGAAGCCGAACATCGCAACGAGAAATATCGCGATAATGACCTCCTGCAGGGAGCGGCTGACGGCAATAATTGCGCGGCACAGGCCATATACTGAGGCCGGTACCAGGTTGCGCGCGCCGCCAATGCCGATGGGCACCGAGATCGCCACCCCGACCACGGTGGCGGTGAGTGTCATGGTCAGGCTCTCGATGAGCCCCTGGCGAATGTCGCTCCAACGGCTGATGAAATCGGGTTGTAGAAACCCGTGGGCGAAACGCTGCGCGCGGGATAGACCTTCCACCACACGCGACCACTCGACCTCGAAGGAGCCCAGCGCCAGGACCAGATAGGCCAACGCCGCGCCCTGCACGAGCAGGCGCCAGCGTCGGTCACGCAGCATCCGCGCCGGTCGCCGCCAGCGCGTGGGATAGACAGGCGCTGACACACTCATCGCGCCACCTCCGCCAGGCGCCGCGAAGTGTCCTCCTCGGCATCCCGGTCCGCTTCGTGTTCGCGGCGCATCGCCGACCAGTCCTCGGCACCGTAAATATCGCCAAGCACCGTCTCGTCGAGAGCCGTCGGCGCACCGTCGAAGACCACTTCCCCCGCACGAAGGCCGACGATGCGATGCATGAACTGCTGGGCCAACGGCACGTCGTGAATATTGACGATGGCTGGCAAGTCGCGCTCGTCGCATACCTCGATGATCAAGCGCATGATCTGGCGGCTCGTCTTGGGGTCCAGGCTGGCGGTCGGTTCGTCGACTAACAACAGCGCGGGCTCCTGAGCCAAGGCCCGCGCGATACCCACCCGCTGGCGCTGGCCACCCGATAGCGCGTCGGCGCGTTTGTCGGCATGCTCGAGCAAGCCCACACGGTCGAGCAGGCGGTAGGCGTTCTCGATATCACGTCCCGGAAAGCGCCGCGTGAAGCTGCGCCAGAACGGCACATACCCTAGGCGCCCCGATAGGACGTTTTCCATCACCGTGAGCCGCTCGACCAGCGCGTACTCCTGGAAGATCATGCCGATCCGCCGTCGCTGGCGACGCAATTCGGCGCGCCCCACCTGAGCGAGATCGATATCGCCGAGCAGAATACGCCCCCCACTGGGATCGACCAGGCGATTGATGCAGCGAATCAGTGTCGACTTGCCGGCGCCTGAAGGCCCGATCAAGCCCACCACCTGGCCACGCGGCACGACGAAGGAGACATCGCGCAGCGCCGTGTCACCGGTGGCATAGGTCTTGGTGAGTTGTTGTAGGTCCAGCACGTCAGTCTCCCCACTCGTGAGGAGCGAGCGCCGCGTACGGCAACGCTCGGTCCCCATGCATCGAGCTTGGCTCTCCAGTGCTTACGAGCACTGGTAGTCGACGCCGTTGGCTGCATCGATCTGGCGAATCACCGACCAGTGCTTCTTGAAGGTGATGGGGATGAACTGTGACTCGCCGTTCTTGCCGAATTCCTCGGCCAGTTCAGTGCCTTCCCAGTCGAAGTCAAAGAACGCCTTCTTGATGGCTTCCTGCAATTCGGGCTTGAGGTCGTGGGCCACCCCATACGCGGTGGTCGGGAAGGTATCCGACTGATAGATCACCTCGATCTGATCCGCGTCGATCACGTCGCGCTCGAGCATGCGCGCCTTGACCGAATTGGCGATAGTGGCGACCTCATAGTCGTGATTGGCGACACCGAGAATCGAATTGTCGTGCTTACCGGAGAAGTCGACCTCGTAATCTTCTCCGGACGTCATACCGAATTCCGAGGCCATCAGCGCGGTGGGCGCCTTGTAACCGGAATTGGACGTCTCTGAGGTATGGGTCAGGGTCTTGCCCTTGATGTCTTCGACCTCATCGATACCCGAGCCAGGATAAGTGATGATCTCCATCTCGTAGCCGAAGGAACCATCGTCGGCGGCCATCATCGCGAAGGGCCTAAAGCCCGCGCAGGCCACCGCCAGCGGGTTAGAGCCGGTGTTGAAACCGGCCACGTGCAGGCGGCCGGCACGCATCGCCTCGATCTGGGCAGCGTTGGACTGCACAGGGAAGAAGCGCACCTCTTTGCCGGTGACCTCTTCCATGTGATCAAGGAAGCCGGACCACACATCCGCGTAGACGGCAGGATCTTCCACCGGGGTATAGGCGAAGACCAGCGTGTCCGGGTCGCGCCATTGGGATTCGTCTTCTGGAATGTCGGCGACGAGGTCGCCATCGCGGTCGGTGTAACGGTCGCTGAGCTGGAAGTCGGCCTGGGCGGTGGATGTGCCTGCGGCGAGAGCGGCGAAGGCAAGCCCCAAGGCGGGGCGTTTCAGAAAAAGCGTCTGCGAGAACATGCGTTGTCACCTGGTTGCGAACAAGGAGCAATACCCATTGTTCGCACCCTTGAATGACAGTTCCGCGACGCTTCGGTGACGATCCTATGACGTTGCCATGACCGCGCGCCGTGGCGCCCGCGCCCAAACCCACAGGCCACGCATTAAGATTCAGTCGTCGGCGAGCGCCGGCAGCAGCACCTTGAGCTTACGCGTCAGTGTATTGCGGCCCCAACCGAGCAGCTCGGCGGCCTCGCCCTTGCGCCCGCCGGTGTGCTTGAGCGCGGTCTCGATGAGAATGCGCTCGAAATCCGGCACCGCCTCTTCGAGAAGATGCGTATGCCCGGCGGCCAGGGCGCGATCGGCCCACTCGCGGAAGGCACCGCGCCAGTCGCCGCCGGCACTTTCGGTGCCCTCGATATCACGCAGCTCCGGCGGCAGGTCCTCGACCAGCACCTCGCGTCCCGACGCCATTACCGTCAGCCAGCGACAGGTGTTCTCGAGCTGGCGCACGTTGCCCGGCCACGGCAGCTGCGTGAGGTGCTGTTCGGCTTCCTGGGTCAGCACTTTGGGCTCGGTGGCGAGCTCCTTGGCGGCGTCGGCCAGGAAGTGCTGCACCAAGCGCGGAATGTCCTCACGCCGCTCGGAAAGACGCGGCAGATGGATACGAATCACGTTGAGGCGGTGAAACAGATCCTCGCGAAAGCGGCCGTCCTCGACCAGGCGCTCCAGATGCTGGTGGGTCGCGGCGATGATGCGCACGTCGACCTTGACCGGCGTGTGGCCACCGACCCGGTAGAACTCACCATCGGCCAGCACGCGCAACAAGCGCGTCTGCGTCTCGGCGGGCATGTCGCCAATCTCGTCGAGGAATAGCGTGCCGCCATCGGACTGCTCGAAGCGTCCCCGCCGCTGCGAGGTCGCCCCGGTGAAAGCGCCCTTTTCATGGCCGAAGAGTTCGGATTCCATCAGATCCTTGGGAATCGCCGCCATGTTGAGGGCAATAAAGGGCCCACCATGACGCGGACTGTGCTGGTGAAGCGCCTGGGCGACACGCTCCTTGCCGGTCCCCGACTCTCCGTTGATCATCACCGTGATATGCGATTGCGAGAGCCGCCCGATGGCGCGAAAAACCTCCTGCATCGCCGGCGCCTCGCCAATGATCTCCGCCGACAGACCTTCCGGCACCGCCGCCGGCGTGCGTCGCTCGCGGGCATGCGCCACGCCACGCCGTACCAGCGCCAGGGCCTCGTCGACATCGAACGGCTTGGGCAGGTACTCGAAGGCGCCGCCCTGGTACGACGCCACCGCGCTGTCGAGGTCCGAATGCGCGGTCATCACGATCACCGGCAGGTCCGGGTGGCTTTCGCGAATGCGCGCCATCAGGTCCAGCCCGTCCAGACCCGGCATGCGGATATCGGTCAGCAAGACATCCGGCGGCTGCCGCAGGATACGTTCCAATGCACTATCGGCGCGCTCGAAGCTCTCAACGTCG
Source organism: Chromohalobacter canadensis (assembly GCF_029544075.1). Taxonomy (GTDB): domain Bacteria; phylum Pseudomonadota; class Gammaproteobacteria; order Pseudomonadales; family Halomonadaceae; genus Chromohalobacter; species Chromohalobacter canadensis_A. Next base: position 137,114 of record NZ_JAJQJH010000008.1, read on the forward strand.
AGGTCCGGCTGAGCCAGCGCGCGCTCCAATACCCAGCGAATAGCGCGATCGTCGTCGACGATCATGATGCGTGCGACGTCAGTCATGGGGCCTCCCGAGCCTCAATGATGGCTCTCAAGCGGAATCAACAAGCGGAATTCGGTACATCCGGGCACCGAGTCGCACTCGATCAAGCCCTGATGCTGATGCAGGATCGACTGCGCGATGGAAAGGCCCAGGCCACTGCCCTCGGCTCGCCCCGAGACCATGGGGTAGAACAACGTCTCGCGCAGCGTCTCGGGAATCCCGGGGCCGTTATCGAGAATGCCCAGCTCGCAGACCAACCGGTGGCGCTCGGCACCCAGCGTGAACTGTCGCCGGGCCCGGGTGCGCAAGATCAGGCGTGGGCCGTCAACGCCGTGCTCCTCCATCGCCTGGACGGCGTTGCGGGCGACGTTGAGCACCGCCTGGATCAGTTGCGCTTCATCGCCCTCTAGTTCCGGCAGGCTGGGGTCGTAGTCACGCACGTACTCGGTACGCGGATGCTCGGCCTCCAGCAAGGTCCGCACGCGCTCGAGCACTTTATGGATGTTGAGCGGTTCGTGGCGACTCATGCTATTGGGTCCCAGCATACGATCGACCAGATCGCGCAGGCGGTCCGCCTCCTCGACGATCACGCGTGTGAACTCGGAGAGCTGCGGGTCGGGCAGATCGCGTTCGAGTAGCTGCGCCGCGCCACGAATACCGCCCAGCGGGTTCTTGACCTCGTGTGCCAGGCCCCGGGTGAGCACCTTGATGGTCTCCTGACGCGCGATCAAAGCTTCCTCGCGGGAGATGCGCAGCAACCGATCGCGCGGTTCGATCTCGATCAGCAGTTCATCGGCGGACAACGGCGTGACGGTGAAATCCACCGTGGCCGAATCTCCCGACGGCAACGTCAGATTCGCCTCGCGTTGCGTGAAGGGGTGCAGCTCGTCACGCGCCTTGAACAACACCGCTTCGACACTGCCCTCGACCCCCGCCAGACTTTCCAGTCGCTGGCCCATGACACGCAACCGGCTAGTCGCCAGCAACGACTCGGCGGCCGGATTCATCCAACGCACATGCAAATCGCCATCGAGCAGCACCACCGCTGTCGTCAGGTGTTCTAGCAAACGTTTTGGTTCGACCGAGCTTGGGGGTTCGACCGAATATTGTGGCAAAGGAGGTTCTGGCATGTGCCATCCATTATCCATCGTCCATGTACGTTAGCAGTGCAAGAAGCGCGCCAGTCTGACACTGCCCGGTATAGAGCAGTGCAGCCACTGACACACATATCGCTAACGCACCAAAATAGTGCAAAACGAGGAAGGTAGACAGCGCCAAGCGCCAAATCGGCTCACTGGCTGTCGCTGCCACCATTATTGCGGGGATTGTTGGGGTTGGCAGGTAGGTAACGGCTGGCACGTTGCACATAAAGCGTGATCGGGGCACTACGTTGGCGCACACGTCCCTCAGCATCGACGACTTCAGCACGCAAGGTATGCTCCCCACGCACTAGCTCGGTGACCGAGAAGGTCGTCGCATGCCGGGCCGGCCCATTCACCTCACCATCGATTACCATGCGCAGCTTGTCCGTCTCGCGCAGTTCGGGCGAGATCGCCACGCGCACCTGAGTATCCCCTGCCGCACCGGTGGGCAGGGTCGTCTCGTTGCCAGGGGCCGCAATGGCGAGACGCTCGTAAGCGGTGAATGACGACGTGCCATTCGCTTCTGGCGCGGTCGCCGCGTCCGGCAGCGCCTGGAGATCGCGTGTCTCGCGCGGTTGGCCGGGCACCGTGTTCACCGTGCCGACGTCCACCTTTTCCCCTACCGGGCGGTCGGAAAAGGCCACGTTGCCTTGCGCATCGACGCTGCGATAGACCGGCGTCGCCTGCGCCGCCGAGACACCCATCACAACCGCTACGAGCAACGCCCAAGCGCATTTCAGCCATGTCGCAGTGGCCCACCCTTGGCGCATGCCCTTCTCCTCGTGCCTGTACCGAGCGCTCAGTCTAGCGCACCTTCAATTTACCCAACCACAACACGTCCCTCTACACCCTTAACGATCCCTCCATCACGCACGCGCCACAACGTAAAAAGCCCCGTCACATCGGACGGGGCCTCGTTCAGCAGAGATCACACGCTGTCGTGCGAGATCAGCAGCTGTAGTACATGTCGAATTCGATCGGGTGCGTCGCCATGCGCAGGCGGTCAACTTCTTCCTGCTTGAGCTCGATGTAAGCGTCGATCATCTCGTCGGTGAACACCTCACCCTCGGTGAGGAAGGCACGGTCGGCGTTCAACGCTTCCAGCGCCTGGTCGAGGCTCTCGGCCACGGTGGGAACCGACTTGCCTTCTTCCGGCGGCAGGTCATAGAGGTTCTTGTCCATGGCATCGCCGGGATGGATCTTGTTCTTGATGCCGTCGATACCCGCCATCAGCATCGCCGAGAAGCACAGGTAAGGGTTGGCGGTCGGGTCCGGGAAACGCAGCTCCACACGCTTACCCTTGGGGCTCGCCGTGTAGGGGATACGGATGGATGCACTGCGGTTGCGTGCACTATAGGCCAGCATGACCGGCGCTTCGAAGCCCGGGACCAGACGCTTGTAAGAGTTGGTCGAGGCGTTGGTGAAGGCGTTCAGAGCACGTGCGTGCTTGATGATACCGCCGATATAGTACAGCGCACTTTCGGACAGCCCAGCGTATTCGTCACCCGCGAACATGTTGGCGCCGTCCTTCCAGAAGGACTGGTGCACGTGCATGCCGGAACCGTTATCACCGACCAGCGGCTTGGGCATGAAGGTCGCGGTCTTGCCGTACGCGTGTGCCACGTTGTGGATCACGTACTTCATTTCCTGAACTTCGTCGGCCTTCTTGACCAAGGTGTTGAACTTGACGCCGATCTCGTTCTGGCCGGCGTTGGCCACCTCGTGGTGATGCACCTCGACCGACTGGCCGATGGCTTCCAGGGTGTTGCACATCGCACTGCGGATGTCATGGAAGCTATCCACCGGCGGTACCGGGAAATAGCCGCCCTTGACGCGCGGACGGTGCCCCAGGTTGCCGCCTTCCACGTTAGTGGAGTCGGTCGCCCAGGCGCCTTCCTCGGAAGTGATCTTGTACATCGCGCCCTGAATGTTGGCGTTCCAGTGCACTTCGTCGAAGATGAAGAATTCCGGTTCCGGCCCGAAGAAGGCGGTGTCGCCCAAGCCGGTGGACTTCAGATACGCCTCGGCACGTTTGGCGATGGAGCGCGGATCACGCTCATAACCCTGCATGGTGGCCGGCTCGATGATATCGCAACGCAGTACGAGGGTAGCGTCCTCGGTGAACGGGTCGAGATAACCGCTGCCATCTTCCGGGCGCAGGATCATGTCGGACTCATTGATACCCTTCCAGCCTTCAATGGAGGAGCCATCGAACATCTGGCCGTCCTCGAAGAACTCATCATCGACGGCGCCGGCCGGAATCGTGACGTGCTGCTCCTTGCCCTTGGTATCGGTAAAGCGCAGGTCTACCCACTTGATATCGTGTTCTTCGATCAGGGCGAGGGTCTTCTCGGACATGATTTCCTCCACTATGAGCCCATGGCTCGGGTCGTTTGCTTGCGTGTTCAGCGTCGTTTGTAGCACGCCCGCCGGCAGCTGCCCACGGGTATGCACTTTACGTTTTGCAATGCAGAAGGCATGCCAATCATTGAGCCATCACAGTGCGACTTTTATAAACGCATGATCCACCGAGAAAAAATAGACCATCTTTGCGCATCGGTCAGCACCACTTTAGCGCCAGGTGCGCCACATTAAAGTGCAGAGACACTTTAAAGCCCCAAAAAGGTGCGCCTCATCGCCCATATGAACCAAGTTGGTGCAAAGACATGTTCGAGCCTCCTCTCGACAGCTGGCACCACACTCTACCGGGCAGACTATCGAGCAAAATCGAGCAGGCTTGTAGTCAGTATTGCTTTAGAAAAACCAGCCACGGCGATGATTGCCAGGGTTCGCGCCGCCCCCCAGGCTGTTGGTCAGCTCCCTCGACATGGGCTCTGATCCCAAGGCACTCCCAGCGATGCGCACTTACAGTCTGCTAATCGACGCCAGCCATACCCCCGAGCACCTGGAGCGCTGCCTAAGCGCCCTGGCACGCAGTATCGCGTGCTTCAGCGGGCACATCGAGACGTTGGTACAACTTACGACGCTTGATGAGCCCACCCAGCGCCTGCTGATTGAGCGCGATGTCCGCTTCGCCGTGCTGCCCCAGTATGGACAGGGCGCGCTTCGCCACCATGGTGCCACCTCTCTGAATGGCGATGTGCTGGTGTTTTTGGATGCAGCGCTCGAGGTGCCCGAGCAATGGCTTACCGGGCTCTCCCATGCCTTCAGCTATCAGGCCGCCGACGCCATCGTCTGCGCCCAATACCCAGCCACCCCGTTGCCACCACCACTCGCCAGCTGGTACCTCAGCCGCACGCAACGCGGCTTCGACGACCACCCCTGGGATTGGCCCACCGGTCAATTGGCCATCACCCGCGAGTGGTACGAGCGTCTCGGGGGCCACGACACCCGCCTCAAGGCTGGCGCCGACCTGGATATCCTCGTGCGTCTGTGGCGCTGCCACGCGCACCTCTTCTGGCAGGACGCACCATTGCTGATCGACCATGCAGCCCCGCGCCGCCTCGGTCCTTGGTGGCGTCGGCAGCACCGGCACCAGCGGCATTGTCTTTACATTCCCAGCACCGCGCGGCATCCGCGTTTTCTCGTCCCCCGGGTGAGTGCCGCGCTCCTCCAGGGCACGAGCCTACCGCTGGCCTTGCTGCTGTGGTTGCCCTTGTCGCCGGGAGTCGGGATGGCCGGTCTGACCTTCAGTGCACTCCCCGCCGGGTTCATGGCTTGGCGCGACGACACACCGGCGCCGCGCAAAACTTACCGCATCTACTGGTACCGCTGGAGCTTGCACGCCTTGCAGTTGACCGCCACCGGCGCGGCAATGATGACGTTCTGCCGACGAGGCAAGCCGGGGCTGACTGGCTAAATTGAGACAACGAGATATGCTGATAGATATCGCAACCACCATCACAACATCATCCCTCAAAGGAGACCCTTGCCGTCTGCGACAGGATGTCACCACGGCAACAACGCTCGCACTCCGAGCAACGACAGCAGTGCGGAGGGACACGCCATGAGTCATCTCAGCCTTGCCCATGACGTCGTGCAGCGCCTGCGCGGACACTGGCGACGCAGCCTTAGCGAGCCGCTTCGCGGACGCAGCGCGATTCTAGTCATACAGCGCGTATTACCCGACGAAGCCGCCGCACGCCTGCCGCACCGAGCTCCCTACTGCCTCGGCCCGGAAAGCTTCCGGCGGCTGCTCGACCACCTGACCGATCACGCTCAGATCGTCTCCCTGGCGAGTGCTCGCCGTCTGCATCGCGACCCGATGCCACGCATCGCGCTGACCTTCGACGGCGGCTGGCGCGACACCGCCGAGGTAGCGCTGCGACAGCTCGAGCGCCTGGCGTTGCCGGCCAGCGTGTTTCTGAGTACGGGCGATACAGGGCGCTCGCAAGGCGATTGGCGGATGGCCCTCGGCGACATTCTCTGGGACGGTACCCAGCCCATGCGCGTTCGCGAATGCCTCGGCGATGCCGGGCTCCCGCTCCCACCGCCACGGCCCGACCACCCAGGCACCGCCTACAGTAACGCATTGCACGACTACCTCGAACGACTCGCGCAACAAGCTGCTCCATTGACGCTGGTTCGGCTCGGCTCGGCGCTGGGCACCGAGCTCGACATCGCACCCCAAACGCTCGACCCGTTCAGCGTGCGCCGCCTGGAAAGCGACGGCTTGGTGCGTTTCGGCGCGCGCGGCGTCGCCGCCACACCGTTAGACACCCTCAACGATCATCAGATCCAATGGCAAATTCGCCATTCGCGCCGCCAACTCGGCGTGCTATGCCGCGACCCGTTATCTTATTTCGCCTATCCACAGCCGGAAGCCTCGCTCCGTGTGCGTCAACTGGCCCAGCGCTGCGGCGTTCAGGAAGCCCTTCACAGCCATGCCGGCTGGCTCTCGCACCGCGACGACCCGCTGGCATTGCCACGCTTTCAGATTACGCAACCCGTTGCCAGCAGCGCGGGACGTCTCTATGATTGGCTCCTCGGGCACCTTTAATGAGTGAATAGCCCTTCTAGATCGGTGCGCTCCACCCCACGCCACGCGTCCACCCCGACGCGATAAATGGCGGTTGACGAGTGCGCCGCCATTTTTTTGCGTATTTTCGTCCTGCCGCCAAAACGCCCCAAGTCCCTGATAGCGCCACGGTTATCGCTGCGCCAACACGACTTTTGTCGTGCCGCGCCTGTTGGCAACGGTCATCAAACTGGCAGTCGTCGGCACCCTGACCCTATAATACGGCCCAATTTTCAAGCAGGATCCCTACGTGATCGAGAACCTTCGTAACATCGCCATTATCGCCCACGTCGACCATGGCAAGACCACCTTGGTCGATCAACTCCTGAGTCAGTCCGGCACCCTCGACCGCAAGGCCGAAGGGCAAGAGCGCATCATGGACTCCAACGACCAGGAGAAAGAACGCGGTATCACCATTCTGTCCAAGAATACCGCGATCCAGTGGCACGATTACCACATCAACATCGTCGACACGCCCGGACACGCCGACTTCGGTGGTGAAGTCGAGCGCGTCATGTCGATGGTCGATTCCGTTCTGTTGATGGTGGACGCTGTCGACGGCCCCATGCCGCAGACGCGCTTCGTCACTCAGAAAGCCTTCGATCGCGGCTTGAAGCCCATCGTCGTGGTCAACAAGATCGACCGTCCCGGCGCGCGCCCTGACTGGGTCATCGACCAGATCTTCGATTTGTTCGACAACCTCGGCGCCAGCGACGAGCAGCTCGACTTCCCGATCATCTATTGCTCGGCGCTCAACGGCGTCGCCGGCATGGACCCGGAAGAGCTCGAAGACGACATGACGCCGATGTTCCAATCCATCGTCGATATCGTCGAACCACCCACGGTCGAACGCGACGGGCCGTTCCAGATGCAGATCTCCGCGCTGGACTACAACAGCTACGTCGGCGTCATCGGTCTGGGCCGCATCAAGCGCGGCAACGTGAGCCCCGGGCAACAGATCAGCGTGATATCCAAGGAAGGCAATGTCCGCAAGGGCAAGGTGGGTCAGGTCATGACACACCTCGGCCTCGAGCGCGTGCAGACAGAACAAGCCGAAGCCGGTGACATCGTCTGCATTACCGGCATCAGCGATCTGGCGATCTCCGATACGCTGTGCGACCCGGCCAACGTCGAGGCGCTCCCCGTGCTGACCGTCGACGAACCCACCGTCTCGATGTCCTTCCAGGTCAACGACTCGCCGTTCGCCGGCAAGGAAGGCAAGTTCGTCACCAGCCGTAACATTCGTGACCGCCTCGAGCAGGAGCTGATTCACAACGTCGCGCTGCGTGTCGAGGAAGGCGAAACGCCCGAGAAATTCAAGGTCTCCGGACGCGGTGAGCTGCACCTTTCGGTACTCATCGAAAGCATGCGTCGTGAAGGTTACGAGCTGGCCGTGGGCCGCCCCGAGGTCATCATCCGCGAGAACGATGGCGTCAAGCAGGAGCCCTACGAGGAAGTCATCATCGACTGCGAAGAGCAGCACCAAGGCGCGGTGATGGAAGAGCTCGGCTACCGCAAGGGCGAGATGACCAACATGAACCCGGACGGCAAGGGTCGTGTGCGCCTGGACTTCATCATCCCCGCGCGTGGGCTGATCGGCTTCCGTGGCCAGTTCCTGACGCTGACCTCCGGCACCGGCATCCTCACTAGCCGTTTCGACCATTACGGCCCGCTCAAGCCCGATGCCTCTGTCGAGCGTCGCAATGGCGTGCTGGTCTCCATGGCCCCCGGCAAGGCGCTGGCCTACGCGCTATTCGCCCTGCAGGATCGCGGCAAATTGCTCGTCGAGCATGGCACCGAGGTCTACGAAGGCATGCTGATCGGCATCAATAACCGTGCCGACGATATGGCGGTCAATCCCACCAAGGCCAAGAAGCTCGACAACATGCGTTCCGCCGGCACCGACGAAGCCTTGGTGCTGACGCCGCCGATCCGCTTCAGTCTCGAGCAAGCCATCGAGTTTCTCGATGACGACGAATTGGTGGAGATCACCCCCGAACATATTCGTCTGCGCAAAAAGCACCTCACCGAGAACGAGCGTAAGCGCGCCAAGAAGAAGTAACGGCGCCCCGCACTCGTTCGGCAGGAACACGAAGCCCACCTTTCTGAACTGCACCCCGAAAGTTGGACACCCAATCCAACCTTCGGGGTGTTTCTATGAGGAACCAGTACAGCGACCAGTT
>NZ_JAJQJH010000009.1 GCF_029544075.1 Chromohalobacter canadensis
GTCGAGAGGGTACCGGCGCTGGCCCTCCTTCCTCTACCTGGCGGTCCAAAGTGCTGCGGTTATTCTATGAATCCAAGAACATGAGCAGGTAACGCAGGCCCCATCAATCTCGAGTTCACTTCTACTAACCTTGGTCCTTGTTCAGTTAATATGACCTCACTATGGGCGGCACCAAAACATATGCCTAAAGCATCCAGACAATCAAAAATATAGGATACTAATAAAGAGCGTCCTTCTGATAGATCTTGGCACAGACACATTGAGCTTGATATCGGAGTATTCCCCCAGTAAGTTACATCTTTGTAATGGAGATCCGTCAATAAGTGGACTCCATTTATAGTTACTGTGTTGATAACATACATTGGCCCCTTTAGGAAATCTTGCACTAATAATTTCTCATTAACTCTACCAAGGCGATTTTTTATACCCAGTATATTACGAGCAGAAACGGTTAGCTGTTCAAAATTTGAAACCCTGTTGACCGACTCGCTAGCAGAGCTGTTAACGGGTTTTACGATCATTTCATGATCAATATTGATATTTTTAAGTTCATTCAGGCTAGATACCGTAAAACTTCTGGCGATTGGTATTTGTGCTTTATTAAGAGCATGTAGCATCAGGTCTTTGTTTTGCCTAGCTTCTTGCAATCTTGGCTCATTATGAGGTAGGCCAAGCTCTTGACTAATTCTATCAGTAGCACCAATAGCCTCTTCGCAACCAGGTAAGAGGCAATAAGGATTATACTTCTTGATTTTCTCTAATGCCTCTTCTTCTGTTCGCGATGATATTTCTGTGTGAATTTTAAATAATGATGCTTTATCACTGCCAATATAAGATATTATTAGATCTATGCCATTATCTATTAGCTCTTGGCATAGATCTAGGCCACTGCTTCTTGGGTTTATTACTACGATACGCATCATTATACTCCTAAAGAGATTTTGAGATTATATTTGCTTGGCGACTGAGAGCCTCAAGTGAATTTGTAAGGTAATAGAAGTTTGCTGTGGGTTGACCAATTAAATATATATCTGGATTGCTTTTAAGGCTTCCTGTCGAAGGGTCTATGGATAGGCTATTGAAGTACATCGAGTGTTCTCCCTTGCAAGGTGAAAATCTCTCCAAGATTTTTTTGTTGCTTGGTATGAAGCCATATGATTCATATTCTGGGGAAGCTGCGTTATATACTTTATCTGCAAACGATATGCCTTTGTTATGACGAATATCAAATTCATCATAACGGTTTTTATTGATTGACTGGGTGCCGCTCAAAATTACTAGCTGTCCTTTTTGAATGGCTTTTTTTAATGTATTAGCGGTCTCGATAGGCATCGGGTTCATAAATGAACGAAATCTTCTTTCCCATTTATCAAGAAAGAGGGCGGCTTGCCTATTAGACATTTTTTGCCAAATCTTTTCGATGTTGGGATGTAATATTTTTAATATTGTTTCGAGAGTGTTCTCTCCGCTGTTGGCTAATAGCAGAGAGTGTGAGAGTCGTTCCTCAGGCGTTAGCCTAGATAAAAAGTGTTGCTTAAAATGTTCTAATTCAATATGCTCTTTTTTGGCTATTTTATAGATTTCTTTATACACTTGACGAGCTATGTTGATGCTGTCACTTATTTCTCCTGTTAGTATTTCCATGTTTGTGTGAGTCAAGTGATATTCTGCGAGCGCATTTCTAACTCGCGGAAGGTTTCCATATCGTGTGGCCATAAAAATCCGTCCTTTATGCCCACCTTCTAAAAGGCTCTTGGCTATATCCACCGCGGTTAGACCGCTTCCGATTATAGCTACCCTATCCTTATCTAGTATTCGGTATAGGCTTTCGGATAGTGGGTAGACGCTAGCTATGTAGCCTTGGTTATTGGCGAGATTGTAAAAGTCTTTTGGCTTGCTTGTTCCAAACCCCAAAATTAATTTGTTGACGGTTTTTTGTGAGCTGTCTTGCCTGTTTACGATGTACTTCCCTTTACATTCATCTATTGAGGTGGCGGGTTTGTTAAATATTTTTACTTCCACTCCTTTTGACTTTATTTCGGACATGGTTTCAAGGAAGGTATAGGCAATATACCGGCCAAATATTTTTCGGGGTGAGTATTCATGTTTTTTTACTTGGATTGTGTTTGAAAGTAAAGGGTGGCGTTGGCACCACTTTATATACTCGCTTTCTTGGTTTTTAAGACTCAGTGAGGAGTTTGGTAGATTCATTAAAGCTTTGTGTATGTCATTCTGATAGGCTCTTCCTGGACCTATTTTAGGTCTTGCGGCATAAATAGTGATGCTGCTTATGTTGCTGCAAGTGGTATTCTTTAGTATTGAGTTTAATACTATAACTACAGATGCGCCGTCACCTATGATTCCTAATTCCATTCCAGCTTCACCTTTTGGCTTAGGTTTAAGTTAAGCTTTTATGCCAACTTTGGCTGCTATGACTATTAGTTGTAAGCTGATGGCTATAATCATGATCGCTGAAGCAGCTATAGGGAGAGTAGTCGGACCTAACAAGTCGTTACCAAGCAATACTCCACCTAGCATGGCCCCAATAGCGCTACCTAAATAGTTGGCTGAACTATTCAGAGCAACTGCTATGCTGCCATGTTCTGGTTGAAGGTCGAGAAGAACGTGTTGTTGAGGTGCCAGAGAGGACCAACCCATTGCGCCCCACAATAGAAATGGAATGAACGACAAAAGTGCAGGGCCCGAATCTGTTAGCGGTAGGCATAATAAGGCTATGGCTAGAATGGTTAGAATTATCAACAGCACTGAACCTGGACGGTTGGTTCGGTCAATAATATGACCGACGGAAAAAGCTGCTGTTACACCACCAGCTCCCCAGACCCATAGATAAATTGTAGGATCGGAGGCTAGGCCTAGCCCTTTCAGCAGGGGGGCTATGTATGTATACAAGCCCAAGCTGGCTATGGCCGTGAATAGCGTAACGGTGACAACGATAGCGACGCGTGGATGTATGAGCATATTGACTCGCGCGCGCAGAGATGGTGGCGGGGGCACTTGGATCGTAGGGAGCTTGGCGAGTATGCCAATCGCTGTTATCGAGCCCATCAGGGCGACTAGCAAAAGAGTGCTCTGCCAGCCGAAGGCGTTCGCGATCTGAATTCCGATGGGAACACCAACTACCGTGCCAGTGCCCATACCTCCAAGGATGATGCCGAGCGCACGTCCTTTGCGCTCCTTAGTAACTAGGTTGCTGGCTACGGCAGCGGCGACAGGTGCAAAAACCCCAGCGCCGGCACCGGCAATACAGCGCGAAATGAGCAAGAGTGTAAAATTACCAACAACCACTGATAGTAAGTTGCCTAGCACGAACAGTGACATAGCCAATACTAGTATCCGACGAATCGGCTGGCCGGCTAATGCTGTCGCCAGGGCGGGAGCGGCTACGGCATAACATAGAGTAAAGGCAGTAACCACTTGAGCAGCTGCGCCTTCGGTGATGTCGAAAGAAGTAGCTATGTCTGGCAAGAGACCTGCTAATACATATGCATCAAGACCCAGTGCAAACATGGCACAAGATAGCAAAAGAAGATTAAACATATATACTCCTTGCTTAAGTTTAACCCAGGATCTCATCCGTCAGCGTGGCTGGGTCGGCAGGGCGTCGGCTGCCACGAATACGATAGGGTCCTACTGCTTTTGCATTTAGCTCCACCAAGTTTAGGAGTTTCTGCAGGCGCAAGGAATTATCGAGATCACAGAAGGGTGTGTCGGGCTGTATCCTGCCTTCGGTATAGTCAACTGCTGCTCGGGAAAGTTGAGTCAACTTGGCAATAGTCAACGCGCCCATTCCAGCCGTCCCATTATCGGTAACTAGCTCACGTAAGGGAGTTTTATCTGGACGGTCAGGGTCCCAAATTGTCAAAAGATCTGAATCCCATGTGGGTGTGTCATATACAGCGTGGGCATAAACGCTAAAACCATCTGGTTTGGTGAAAATGAAATCGACTGTGCGCTGACGTTCGATATTTACGAAACTGCTGTATCCAGTCACTATCGCCTTATTGAGCCGTGCGCCGACATACAAGCTATCCAGTATCGATGATCCAGATACAGAAAAATCGGAATAGGTACCTATCGCACTATGATATTCGAGCGGTGCCGTGTCCCCTATGACATGTTCGATAAGATCTAGAGGATGGACAATTTCGCTGACCGCTCCGCTGGTACGGCGGTGGTCGTTAATGCGGTCTTTCCCCCAAATGAAGTGAGCCCGTGACAGCATCAGCCCATGTTGACGAACATAATCTTTTAAAGTACTAGTGACAGCGGAATAGCGCTCTACCATATCCATTGCGAAGCCTGCTGTGTTCTGCATACAAGACTCGACAAGAGGCAAGTTGTCACAGCGATTCACCAAAGGCTTTTCACAAATAATAAAGCCACGATAGCCATTGAGTTTTTGGAGGATGTTAAAGTGTTCGCCATCAGTCACGGCAACTACCACGATGTCAGGCATGAACTGGCTCAATGCTGACGCAATATCTGTATAGCTTGGTATGCCCACCTCTATTGGAGAGCGGTTGATATAGGCAAGATTAATCATAGACTGAGAATTACGGGCGCGTTCACGGTTGATTTCGTAGAAAGCGCTCAGGAAACGCTTTCCGGCATAGCCGAGCCCCACGATCAATATTCTCATATCGCATTCCTATTGCGTGGGTGATAATAAAGAAGGTCCTCACCTGATGGTTCAAATCCCATAGAGGTGTATAGGCGTAGAGCCCCGGGGGTGGTTTCCAATGTGACTTCCCTGACTCCTTGAGCTGTGAACCATTCCAGCAAAGATTGGATCAGCGCCCGCCCAAGGCCTAACTCACGCCACTCGGAATCTACGACCACTGTCTGGATCCAGCCAACTAGACCATTGGGGCAATGAATCCCCGGTACTCTTTTATTCACTAGACCAATGGCACAGCCGGTTGCTTTTTGTGTGGTGGACTGACGCGCCACAGCAATATGGATAGGCTCATCGTCGACTAGTTGTTTCTCCAACCAGGTGCGATAAGCATTCTGCCAGCATTGCTCCTCGGCTAGGTCTTGAGCAGCGTAATGTGCGTCACCGCCAGATAGAAGAAGGGAGCGCAGCGTGATCAGCTGAGGAATATCCCAGGTTTGGGCAGTATCGATGATGATGTCTGACATTGAGTTGACTCCTGCCATTATTTCAGCGTTATAGTTGCCTCTTCCCCCCGACGTGATGAGAGAAAAGGAATATCCAGTTTCTTGAAAGTATTCTGCAAGGCCACAACCAGCTCTTGGATGTGAATATCGGTATGGCAGGGAGTTATGTTGAGTCTGAATCGCTCAGTACCTTGAGCTACGGTAGGGGAGTTGATTGGCTGAATGTAAATGCCATAGGTGTCGGCCAAATGCTTAGCAGCCTGTGTGCACTTCACGGCATCCCCAATAGGCACAGGTAGGATGTGCGTCTCGGAGCAGCTCATGACCGGAATACAGGCCTCTTGTAACTTCTGGCGAAGTAAGCCGCTCTTGGTTAGTAGGGTATGGCGTTCAGTATCTGAAACTTTGAGATGCTCGATGCTGGCTTGGCAAGCCGCTACAACAGCAGGCGGCAACGCGGTCGTGAAGATGAAGCCCGTGCAAAATGACCTGATTGCATCTATCAGTGGGGCTGATCCTGTGATGTAGCCGCCGATGACACCTACCGCTTTGGCCATGGTTCCTTGGATGATATCGATTCGACTTGCGATACCGAGCTCAGCAGCAATACCTGCCCCACGCGGGCCATACATGCCTACAGCGTGAACTTCGTCGAGATAAGTCAGAGCATTGTGGCGTTCAGCTAGTGCGACTATTTCGGATAAGGGAGCGATATCGCCATCCATGGAGTAGACGGATTCAAAGACGATAATTTTCGGGGCACCTACCGGAGCAGCTTCAAGCTTTTTGGCCAGGTCGCTGACATCGTTATGTGTAAAGATATGCCGAGTGGCTGAAGTGCTGCGGATACCATTGATGATAGAGGCATGGTTATTGGCATCAGAGAAAACCTGGCAATTATCGAGCATGCGAATCAGGCACTGCAGAGTTGCATCGTTGGACGAAAACCCAGTGCGGACTCCTTGCCGTGCCAGTTTGCCAGCGAGAGCTCTAGGTCCGTGAAGAAGGAGTGCGAACCACCTATGTTGCGTGAGCCGCCCGCCCCTGCACCGTGAGATCGGGTAGCGCGGATCATTGCGTCAAGCACTACTGGATGCTGGGACATATTGAGGTAGTCATTACTGCACCAGATTATCCCCCCATTTTGCGGATCACCGTCCATGAGACAGTGGGGGTATTCTCCGCAGATACGGTCGATGCGGCGGAATACTCGGTACTCACCTGATGCCTTCAGCGCGCTGACTCTTGCTTCGAACAGATCGTCGTAACGCATGGTTGCTCCAGGAGATTCATATTTAACAAGAACCGGCCTGCATCGCCTGAGACGATGCACTGCCTTGCTACGAAGTCATTATCATTGAGTGCTCTCTGGAGGGTACAGATACAAAAATATTTAATTTATGGGGTACAAGTTGTAGATTATAGAATCTGTGCCCCACTTTTCATTGAGGTGTGTAATGCAGACCCCGATTTATCAGGGCTTGGCCGATTCGGTCGAGGAAATGATTCGGCGTGGCGTGTACGTGACGGGGAATCGCATGCCGTCGATCCGGGCCTTTAGTCAGCAGCGCGGTGTTAGCGTGTCTACGAGCGTACGGACTTTCCACGAACTCGAGCGTCGCGGCGTGGTCAGGGCGGCGCCGCGATCGGGATATTTTGCAGTTGTGCCCGATGAGGCTGCTGAATTGCCAGCGATGGGTTGTACCAGCCATCAGCCCTTGCCTGCTAACAGTGGCTCTGGCGTCTTAAAGCTGCTCGAAGCTGCACACAATCCGGGTGTAGTGGATTTCGCTATAGCCCGTCCGGCCATGGACCTAGTTCCTAGCCGGGAGCTACAGCGAGCCAGTCGTCAGGTCTGGAGCGTGGATCGGCAACGATCAGTGACGCCAGCTTTTCCGCCGGGGATTGAGGAACTTCGTGTATTGGTCGCGAAACAGCTTGCGCAGGCTGGTTGCCTAATATCTCCTGACGAACTGATCATTACTCAGGGCTGCCAAGCGGCTATCGCTCTAGCACTACGTCTACTGACCGAGCCGGGCGATGTTGTCGCCGTCGAGGCTCCAACCCATTACGGTATTTTAGAACTCCTGGAACAGCTTGGGTTGCAGGCCCTACCGATACCCACTGATCCGGCTTATGGCATTTCGATGAACGCTTTGGAACTCGCTTGTCAGCAGTGGCCAGTAAAAGCCTTCATCGTGGTTCCTAATTTCAGCAATCCGTTGGGCTATTGCATGTATGACGCGTGCAAGCAACGCATTGTCGATGTAGCAAAGCGTTATAACGTGGCTGTTATTGAGGATGATGTGTTGGGCGAGCTGCGTGAAAATAGTCAACGTCCTAGCCCCATCAAACGTTGGGACGAGGAAGGCCATGTGTATTACTGTGGCTCTATCACCAAAACCTTCGGTTCAAGCTTTAGGGTCGGTTGGTTGACAGTACCTCAACTCCAGATGCAAAGAGCCCGCGAAATTCAATACGCCTACACTGTGACAGTCGACATGCATGCTCAGTTGGTCGTGGCGAAATTGCTGGAGACTGCAAGCATTGGCCGCCTCCTCAACCATGCCTCGGTGACATACAACCGGCGAACGGCTCTCCTGGCACGCCGAGTGGAAGATAGCTTTCCTACAGGCACCCGTATCAGTCGACCACGAGGTGGCTATCTGTTATGGATTGAGTTGCCAGATGCTATCGATACATCTGCTGTACTGGATGAAGCGCTGCAGGAAGGGGTTTCGTTTGCGCCTGGCAAATTATTCTCGATCGACCGTCAGTTCGAGCATTGCTTACGCCTCAATGCTTGTGAATTCGGCACGCGCACTTCGGAAAAAGCGCTGATCAGTCTAGCTAAAATAATCAACTGAATTGGTAGCTAAGCCTGGTCAGATGCGAGCATCGATGGCACGGCAAACGGAAGGGGCCTAGTCGGCGTTGATGCCCGCATGGACAGGCTTGAAGCATCTACCCTCGGCCTTTTCTTTCTGCTCGCATCGGGTGCACGGTATCATGCACTCCAGCCAACGCCTGCCTTCCGGGGCTGGCGTTTCACTGCCTTCCGGGGATCTCCTTGCCATGACACGCGTCGCCATCTTCGTAGATACCCAGAACGTCTACTACACCGTGCGTGAAGCCTACGGCAAACACTTCGATTACCGCCGGTTCTGGGCGAGGGTCACGGCGAACCGGGAGGTGCTGGCCGCCCGCTGCTATGCCACCGACAAGGGCGACGCGAAGCAGCGCGAATTCCAGAATATTCTCCGCTCGATCGGCTTCGAGGTCAGGCTCAAGCCGTTCATCCAGCGCGCGGATGGTTCCGCCAAGGGCGATTGGGACGTGGGCATCACGCTGGATGCCATCGAGTACGCGGCACAGGCGGATGTGGTGGTGCTGGTCTCCGGCGATGGCGACTTCGACCTGCTGGCGGAGAAAATCCGCGAAGTGCATGGCAAGCGCGTCGAGGTCTACGGCGTGCCCAAGCTCACCGCCAATTCCCTTATCAACGCCGCGAGCCAGTTCATCCCCATCGAGGGCGAGCTGCTGCTGGGGTGAGGCGCTGATGCTGAGTGACACATCTGTGAGCAATTGGTAATCCTGCTGACAGGCGAGGATGAAACATGAAAGATCGAATCGCAAAGTCGACCCCGCTTACGTATTGCGCGCGCCATATGACCGCTGAGCAAAAGCAGGCGATTCGCAGTAAGGTCATCGACAAAGCCATTGCTCGCCAGAAGCGTGTCCTTGAGCAGGCGAAGGAGCAGCACTGACGAGCGAGGCGCTAGTCTCACCGTTAGATGAATACCATAGGAACTCGCCCGCTGGCGGGTTCTTTTTTTTGGTGTGCCAGGCGTGGCGCGCAGCGCCCGACTGGCACTGTTTGGTGCCTTGGGATGACTTTGGGGTGAAAGTCACATGCACGCCAGCAAGGGAAAGTGCTAGCCGACGGCAGGGCTCCCACGAAGGAGAATCTGAAGACAGCTCGAGGCAAAGCCGTACGGGCGACGGTCCCTCAGGTCGAGATAGGTCATGGCTGCTTGCCAGCCGCCGAATAGGCTGGCGTGTGCTTTAAGTGGTAAGACCAGTTGTTGGGTACGAAAGTTTAATTGTTGACCACGCGGAACCGCCATAGGCTTTCTTGCAAGAGGGATTGATGGCGCTTCCCTGCCAATATCGAGTTTTGAAGCTTCGCTGATGCTTCAGTTTGAGCAACGTAGGCGTGTCATTGGTGCCAAGAGGTAAGACCAGAGGAGGATGCATGGCTGAGGAGACGGCCCGAGGGAAGGGTGAGGAACTGCGCGGAGCCGAGAAGGTGTTCGGCTATTTCCGCGATCAGGTCCTTTCGGGGGCGCTGAATCCCGGGGATCGCCTGCCCAGCGAGCGCGAATTGTCACTGACCCTGGGAGTGGGGCGGCCGTTGCTGCGCGAGGTCATGCGTTCGCTCAACATGCTGGGCGTACTCGATATCCGTCATGGCAAGGGGGCTTTCATCGCCCGCGCCAACTTCGGGATGCTGTCGGATTTCTTCACCTTTTATCTGGCCCAGGAGCAGAGCGCTCTCGATGACGTCATGCAGGCCCGTATCGCCATCGAGTGTCAGGCCATCCGCCTCGCCTGTGAGAGAGCCACGGACGCCGACATCTCCCGCATCGAGACGTGCTTCACGCAGCTGACGGAGACCGTGGACGATCCGGAGCTGGGTGGTCGCTCGGATTATGAGTTCCACATCGCCATCGTGGAGGCGAGTCACAGCCAGACTCTGATCACCCTCTACCACGCCATCTCCAACATGCTGCTGAAAAGTCACGTCGAGCGGCGAAGAACAACGGCGAACGCACCCGAGATCATCGAGAGCCATATCGACTCCCATCGCCAGGTGTTTTTGGCAATCGTCGAGGGCGATGGCGACCTGGCCCACCAGAGGCTCCGCGAACACTTCGCGATAGGCGACGAGCTGCGCCGGCGAAGCATCATTGCTGCCCATACCAAGGGCAGCGCCAGCACGTACTCAACCGACAAATATAAGTGAGGCACGCATGTTCACGAGAATCGGCATGGGAGTGGCCACGGCGGCATTGGCGCTGGGCCTGACCACTATGGCATCCGCTGAAACCCTGCGCTACGCCCACGTAGGGGCGGAAGGCGACCTTCAAACCCGCTACGCGGCCGAAGCCGCCAAAGAGATCAACGAGGCGACCGACGGCAACATCTCGGTTCAGGTCTTTCCCGCCAGCCAGTTAGGTGGTGTGGCTGAAATGGTGGATGGGGTACGCATGGGGTCCATCGGCATGGGCCATCATGACTTTGCCTCGCTGGCTCGGATCGTGCCGGAGGCGGCTGTTTTCAATGCCCCCTACGTCTATCGCGATGCCGAACATGCCCTGAATGCGACAGCGCCGGAGTCGCCGGCAGTACAGAAGATCAATCAGCAGCTGATCGAAGAGGGTGGCGTTCGCATCATCGGCAGGATCTACCGGGGCAAGCGCCATATCTCTTCCAACTTCGCGGTCAAGTCGCCGGAAGATCTCGACAACAAGCCCTTCCGGGCCGTGCCGCTGGATCTCTGGGTCTCCATGGTCAAGGGCTTTGGCGCCACGCCGACGCCCGTCGCGGTCTCAGAGCTGCCCACGGCACTGATGACCGGGCTGGTGGTCGGCCAGGAAAATCCTCTGACCATGATCAACGCCAACCAGCTGTACGAAGTCCAGTCGCATGTCTCGCTCACCGGCCACATGGATTCCGTGCTGGCGGTATTCGTGAACGAGCAGGCGTGGCAGTCGCTGGATGAGTCTGATCGCAGCGATATCAAGAAGGTGCTCGACGAGAAGGCAGCGCAGTCGCTTCAGTGGGCGCAAAACTCGGAAGACGAGCTGGTGCAGACATTGACGGACAAGGGCATGACGGTGCTGGACGAGGACGACGGGCTGGACGTGGAAGCCTTCCGCGATCAGGTGCGGGCCCAGGTCGACCAGGACTTTCCGAACTTCAAACCCTACATCGACATGATTTCGAAGGTCGAGTGAGCTAGCGCCAGGAGCCCCGGAATGGGGCTCCTTGGCGAATGGTTCGTCAGTAAAGGAGTGTCGGCATGCATCTAGTCAGGCGGCTGCTTGAAGGGTTGTGCGCCTTGCTGCTGGCGGGGATCGTGCTAGTCCCGCTGGCGCAAGTCATCCTGCGGCAAGTCTTCACCAGCCCGATGGTCGGGGCGGAGGAGTTCACCCGATTCTTGCTGGTCTGTCTGGTCTTCATGGCTTACCCGTTGGTGGTCGACAACGGCGAGAACATCGTCATGGCCGAGCTTCGCGAGTCGTTGCCGGCATGGCTGCGCGGGCCCGTGAAGGTGGTGATTCTATTGTGCACGATCGCGGCCAGCGTCTTTATCGCCTATGCCACGGTCATCACCATGCAAGCGAACCTCGGCAATACCACGCCGACCCTCAAGATTCCGTTCTGGCTGTTTTTGGGATCGACATTGCTCGGGTTCAGTGCCGCATGCCTGTTGCATATCGTCCATGGCACCAAGCCACCCGCCGCTGACGTCGGACCCAACCAATAAGGGGTAATCATGGGCATTGCCTTGATCATCGGCTTCCTGGCCCTGTTCATTCTGGGGTTCCCGGTCGTTTATTCCATTCTGATTCCCTCCATTGGCTATGTCCTGATCGAGGGCTTTCCCAGTGGTTTGCTGGCCCAGCGCATCACCTATGCACTCGACAGCTTCCCCCTGGTGGCCGTGCCGATCTTCATATTCGTGGGCAACATCATGAATCTGGCGGGCGTGACCGAGCGCATCTTTCGGTTCGCCGATACGCTGGTGGGCCGAGTGCCGGGCGGTCTGGCACAGGTCAATATCTTCTCCAGCCTGATCTTTTCGGGGATGTCCGGCGCGGCGTTGGCCGATGTCGGCGGGCTAGGCAAGATCGAAATCGAGGCCATGCGCAAACGTGGCTTTGCAGCGCCTTTTTCCGCTGCCGTCACGGCCTCTTCGGCGGTCGTGGGGCCGATCTTTCCGCCGAGCATTCCCTTGATCGTCTATGGCTCGGTGACCAGTGTCTCCATCGTGCAACTGTTGGTTGCAGGCATCGTTCCGGCACTGATCTGCATCGCCTTGCTGATGACGACAGCAGCCGTCCTGGCGCTACGTGGCAACATGCCCCGTGCGGCACGCCGGCCCACCCTGGGGGAAATCTTGTCGGCACTGCTGCCGGCGCTACCGGCGTTGCTGGCGCCGGTCCTGATGATCGCAGGGATGATGAGCGGCCTGTTCACCCCGACCGAAGCGGCGGCGGTCACGGCCGGTTATGTGCTGCTGGTCAGCGGGGTGGTATACCGGGAGCTGACCTGGGGGCACTTGTGGAACGCCATGATGGTCACGCTTCGCAGTACCAGTGCCATCTTGATCATCGTCGCCGCCGCCTCGTTGTTTGGGTGGATTCTGGCCGTCGAGCAGATTCCTCAGGAATTCGCCGGCTGGATCCTGCAGGTCTCGAAGGATCCGCTGGTACTGCTGCTGATCGCCAACCTGATCTTCTTTTCGGTTGGCATGTTCCTTGATTCCACCACTGCCACGCTGCTGGTGGTGCCGGTGATTGCACCGCCCATGGTGCTGGCCGGCGTCGACCCAGTGCACCTGGGCATCGTGGCGATCTTCAACCTGATGATCGGCCTGCTGACGCCGCCCATGGGACTGTCGTTGTAC
Source organism: Chromohalobacter canadensis (assembly GCF_029544075.1). Lineage (GTDB taxonomy): Bacteria > Pseudomonadota > Gammaproteobacteria > Pseudomonadales > Halomonadaceae > Chromohalobacter > Chromohalobacter canadensis_A. Next base: position 12,839 of record NZ_JAJQJH010000009.1, read on the forward strand.
CTGATTTCGTCCATTGCCAGAATATCGCTGCGCCAATTGCTGTGGGCGCTGATTCCCTTTTATGTGCCGCTGCTGACGACGCTGGCTATTATCACGTTTGCCTCGGACCTGGTGCTCTGGTTGCCCGGCATGCTTCGCTAAACAAAAACCTGGAGTAGATATATGAAGATCGTCATAGGCTCGGATCATGCGGGCTACAGGCTCAAGGCCTCGGTGGTGGAATACGTGGAATCGCTCGGATATGAGGTGATCGACGTCGGGTCACACGATGACACCCCGGTGGATTTTCCCGATATTGCGAAGCAGATGGCCGGCAAGGTGACGAGTGGCGAGGCGGCCCGGGGATTGATGGTCTGCGGTACCGGCGTGGGCGCCTCCATTGCTGCCAACAAGATTCGCGGCATTCGCGCCGCGGTGTGCCATGACATCCATTCGGCGCACCAGTGCGTCGAGCACGATGACGTCAACGTGATGTGTATCGGCGCGCAGATCGTCGGCCCCTGGCTGGCCAACGACCTGATCAAGGCCTATCTCGAAGCCGAGTTTTCCACCAGCGAAGAGTTCCGCCGGCGCGTGGAAAAGCTGAATGCCATGGAAAACGAAGGCTAGAACCGCAATCGAGAAGTTACCCAGGCCGCTGAGCGCCGGTCAGCGCTGGCGGCCATGAAATCCAACCAACCATCCAGCCCCTGCCCTGAAGCCGAACGCGTCGGTTATCACGTATCATGCAGTCAAGCCAACGCTTGCCTTCCGGGGCTGGCGCCTCACTGCCTGCCGGGGATCTCCTTGCCATGACACGCGTCGCCATCTTCGTGGATACCCAGAACGTCTACTACACCGTGCGCGAAGCCTACGGCAAACACTTCGATTACCGCCGGTTCTGGGCGAGGGTCACGGCGAACCGGGAGGTACTGGCCGCGCGCTGTTATGCCACCGACAAGGGCGACGCGAAGCAACGCGAGTTCCAGAATATTCTCCGCTCGATCGGCTTCGAGGTCAGGCTCAAGCCGTTCATCCAGCGCGCGGATGGTTCCGCCAAGGGCGATTGGGACGTGGGCATCACGCTGGATGCCATCGAGTACGCGGCACAGGCGGATGTGGTGGTGCTGGTCTCCGGGGATGGCGACTTCGACCTGCTGGCGGAGAAGATCCGCGAGGTGCATGGCAAGCGCGTCGAGGTCTACGGCGTGCCCAAGCTCACCGCCAATTCCCTTATCAACGCCGCGAGCCAGTTCATCCCCATCGAGGGCGAGCTGCTGCTGGGGTGAGGCGCTGATGCTGAGTTGCCGGATTCGTCGGAGAGAGCGTGCTATGGTCGGTTAATCTTGAACTCACTCGAACAAGACCGACATGAGCGAACAACTACAGATCCTGATCTACGAAGATACCGCAAAGGCGGTCGACGTGCGTCTGGACGAAGGACGCGAGACCGTATGGCTGACGCAGCGGCAGATGGCCGAGCTGTTCGACGTCAAGCCGCAGAACATCACGATCCACTTGAAAAATATCTACGCTGAGGAAGAGTTGGTGGAGGAGGGAACTTGTAAGGAATTCTTACAAGTTCAGATTGAAGGGGGCAGAAAGGTCAAGCGTGCGAGGCTGCATTACAACCTCGATGCCATCATCTCCGTCGGTTACCGCGTCAACTCCCGGCGGGCGGTCCGCTTTCGCCAGTGGGCAACGCGCGTCCTTCGTGAGCATCTCATCCAGGGCTGGACGTTGCATCAACAGCGCTTCGAGGCGAATGCCCAGGAGTTGGAGGCGGCGATGGCGCTGGTGCGCAAGGCGGCGCACAGCCCGGCGCTGGATATGCCGGGCAGTCGTGGGCTGGTGGATATCGTCGCGCGTTATGCGCAGACGTTTCTGCTGCTGCAGCGCTATGACGAAGGGCTATTAAGCGATCCCGACGTGCAGGCGGGCGGTCAGCTGCCTTCGCTGGAGACCGCGAGAGCCGCGCTGGACGAGTTGAAAGCCGAATTGATAGGACGGGGAGAGGCCACCGACCTGTTTGCGCGGGATCGAAGCGATGGGCTGGCCTCACTGCTGGGCAATCTCGATCAGTCCGTCTTCGGCGAGCCGGCCTATCCGAGTATCGAGTCGAAAGCTGCGCACCTGCTCTATTTCGTGATCAAGAATCACCCGTTCGCCGATGGCAACAAGCGCAGTGCGGCCTTTCTGTTCGTCGACTTCCTGTACCGTAATGAGCGCCTGCTGTCATCGACGGGGGAGCCCGTGATCAACGATGTCGGTTTGGCCGCGCTGACGCTGCTGGTGGCGGAGTCCGATCCCGCCAACAAGGAGACGATGATCCGGCTGATCATGAACATGCTCGCCGGTGACACGGCGCCTGCTGGAATCACCGGTGAACGTTATTCAAATGCGTGAACGCCGCTCGTGCATTATTCTCACTAAATAAGCCATTTTCGTTGAGTGCGAACGGTGGTTTCGATGGCGAAACGCAGTTCACTCCCGACCGATAGGGCGCCGGGAGTGTCCGTTCTCGAACCTCAGGCAATCTTTAGTTCCTCCTTCGCCGGGGCGGTGGCTCGCCGCAGGAAGTCTCGGTTGATGGGGCTGTGTGGCTTGAGTGCCAGGCGTTCATGAGCCAGGCCTTCGGCTAGATCGCGATGCCCGCCGCGTAGGGCGGCTTCGGTCAGTGTCCAGTCGATGATATCGCGTTGGGCGTGGCTGCCGCCGAAGGTGTTGGCGATGAAGCGTACCGGGTGCAGGCGCTCGGTGGCGGTGGTGTAGTCGCCGCGCCAGAAGGCAACGAAGCCTTCCACCAGCGGCAGGCCGGTGCGCCGGGCCCAGGTTGCCGTCTCCGATTGATCGCGAGTGGCGCGCAGCGTGGTCAGCAGTTCTTCCACGCGGTCATCACGCCCGGCGCCCAGGTAGGCCATGACCGCGTGCCAGTCATTGAAGGGATAGAGTGTGCCGTCGGCGTGTTGGTCCCAGGCAGTTGCAAGTTCCTGCCAGCGCTCGCCGACGTCCTGGCCGGTGAGGGTCAAGCGCCACAGCAGTGCCGAGGCGTCGATCATGTCCAGCGCCACGGCGCTGCGCTCCTTGCGTATCGGGCCGTCATAGAGGGCCAATACCTCCTGAGTCTGGCCGAGGTCGAGATGGCAGAGAGTGAGGTGCCACCAGTTATGCACCTTGAACAGGTTGTCGTCGCCGGACCAGTAGGGCTCGCGCGCTGTCATCCAGCCGATGCCGTCCTGGGCACGGCCCTGCATCTCCATGACGTGGGCCACGGCGTGATGCGCCCAGCAGTCGAGCGGTTGCTGGTCCAGCGCTTGGCGGCCGGTTTCTTCGGCGCGGACGTAGTCGCCGGTTTCTTCCAGCCCGAAGGCATACATCCCCTGGGCGATGGAACGACCCGGCATGTCGGGCGACCAGCGGGGCAGCACGCGGGCGAGGCGGTCGCGCAGGTTGCGGGCGTTGGCACGGTAGAAGTCGATCAGGTGGCCAGCTTGCAGGGCCAGCAGGTCGTTCGGGTAGCGCAGGTTGTGACGATCTAGCGCGAGTCCCGCGGCACTCCACTCGCCGGCCAGCAGTAGCGCGAGGGCGGCGACGTGGGAAGCCTCACGGTCATCCAGACGCGACTCCTTGGCGGTTGCCAGGTCAGCCTTGGCGGCGATGGCGGCGGCGGGCTCGGTGGCCAGGGCAAACAAGTAGGTCCTGGCGATGCGCGCCATGGTGAAGTCGGGGGCGACTTCGATGGCTTGGTCCAGCGGGGCGATAGGATCGCCACGGTAGATGTTGAAGGCGTCGATGGCGCTGTTGTATAGGGCTAGAGTCTCGGCGGTGGCGCCGGGCAGGGCGTTGCCTTGGCGGTCGGTTAACATGGCAGGGTTCCAGGTATCACTGTTTGAGGGTAAGCGGGAAGGGCACGATATCCACCTGGGACGGCGTGGCGGCATGCCATGCTGCTAGACTAAAATAAGGTGCAAAACACCATAATGGCCAAGGCGCCGGTATTGTTGTCCGATCCGCCGCGATAGAGGTTCCGGCCCATGGATGCGGCGCTTGATGTGCTGCGCATGATTCGCTTTACCGGCGGCATTTTCCTCGATGCGGAGTTCTCCGCGCCCTGGTGCGTGGCGGCTCAGGTCACGCCGGCGGATTGCCGGCCGTTGACCCCGGTGCCCCAGGGCATCCTGGCTTATCACTACGTCAGTGCGGGACGGCTGCTGTTGCAGGTGGAGTCGGGCAGCCCGGTGGCGGTGCCGGCGGGACACATCGTGCTGCTGCCGCGCAATGATCCGCACCTGCTCGGCAGTGAGCTGGGTGGCAGGCCGGTCAGTGTCGATCACCTGTTGCAGCCCGTGATCGCGGGCGGACCGGCGCATATCGTTTATGGGGGCGGTGGCGACACCACCCGCCTGTTGTGCGGTTTTCTGTATAGCGAGATGCCCTGCCATGCCTTGGTCGGTATGCTGCCCAGGGTGATGACGCTGGACGTGGCGGAGGGTGCGGCCGGGGCGTGGATCGAGAGTTCCTTCCGCTTTGCCGCCAGTGAGCTGACGGCGGGGACGGTATGCTCGCCAGCGCTGCTCGCCAGACTCGCCGAAATGCTCTTCATCGAGGCCGCGCAACGTTATCTCGCCTGCTTGCCGCCCGAGCAACGTGCCTGGATCGGCGGGTTGCGCGACCCCTACGTCAGCCGGGCGCTGACCCAACTGCATGACACCCCCGAGCGGCATTGGACGACGCAAGCCCTGGCGCGCCATGTCGGGCTGTCCCGATCCGCCTTTGCCGAGCGTTTCACGGAGCTGGTGGGCGTGCCGCCGATGCGCTACCTGGCCCAGCTACGTATGCAAAGCGCCGCCTGCCGGCTGCGTGAAACGCTGACGCCCCTCTCGCGCATCGCCCTGGAAGCGGGATACGACTCGGAAGCCGCCTTCAGCAAGGCGTTCAAGCGGACGTTCGGCATGCCACCGGCAGCATGGCGACGTGCGCAGCAATCTTTGGAGGAATATCGAGGGGCAACTGACGAATGTGATCCGTAGGCATGTGGCCGGTGCGACGGTGCTCTACGGGCTCAGGATCAGAATGCCCAGGCCCACCGCAATGAGCAGGCCCCCGATGAACCGGCCCACGTGGTGGGCGTGGGGCACGAGCTTCTCCATCAGGAACAGCAGGGCCAGGGCGGCCATCCAGGCGAGACTCATGACGCCCCCGACGAACATCAGCAGCATCAGTGCCCAGCAACAGCCAATACAGTAGGCGCCGTGGCGGATCCCCATGGTAAGCGCCCCGGCGGTGCCCTCGCGCCATTCCGTCATCAGAAAGCTAAGCGGCGAGCGACACTTGCTCAGACAAGCGCGCTTGAGTTGGCTGAACTGGAAACTCCCCGCCAGGATGAGCAAGCCGCCCCCGAGTGATGGGCCCACCTTGCCCATGGTTGAACTTATCAGCGTACTCTGTTGCAGCCCCCACTGGGTCGCGGCGGCCAGGAGACCGAATCCCATCCAGGTGGCCAAATAACCCGCTATGAAACACCAGGTGGGGGCGATGGCTCTGCCATGGACCATGCGTTGCTGGTGCACTCGGGTGTAAGTAAGAATCATCGGGCTGGCGCTCGGCAGCATCATCGCGACCATCATTACGCACCACATCAGCGCGCTGATCGCCGCCATATCCAGTCCCCATTCGCCCGAGACAGGCAGGCTCATGGGCATGTCGACATGGCGGGATGTGGCTGTGATGACGAGATAGCTCCAGGCAAGCAGTGTCAGCACCCCCAGGGCGATAGCGACCACCAGCCGCTCCCGCGAGTGGAGCCTGGCCATTGTCAGGTGCATGGTAGGACGCCCGTTCAAGGCCCGGCGTAGGCGAACGGCGAATAGAAGGCCGTACGCTCGCTGAGGTCGACATCGATGCCATGAGCCTGGTGGAACAGTGACTGGGAGGTAGCCACCACCAAGGATTCACCCGGTGCGACCGCCAGGGGATGGTTGCGAATGTGGATATCGTCGCCGTCCTGACCTGCGAGCGCTTTGATGTGCGCGCCCGCCGATTCGCCGAGCGTCAGGTGCCGCTGGCCTTTTTCGGCCTCGTAGCGAATGGGGACCCGCTCGACAGCGCGCACCTCGCTGATCAACGAGGCGAGTAATGCCGGGTGCCCCCCGGCCTGGCCGCCGAATATCGTCTCCATTGCCTCTTGCTGGTGCTCGTCCCCGCGTTGGTCCAGGTAGAGCACCGCCTTCCAATCGCCCTCCGCCATTGGCCCTGGGGCGTACAGCGCGACCGCCACGTTGAGGTCTTTGAGCGCCACATCACCATATTGCCCCGTGGAGATGTGCCAGCCCACCAGTGCCGTGCAGTCACCCTCGGTAGGGGCTCCCAGATAGAGGCAGGGGCAGGCCCCCTTGCAAGTGCAACTCTCTAGATAGTCCCCCTCTATCTTCCATTGCGTGTTCATGGCCACGCTCCTCTTCAATCCGGCTGGACTTGCGTCTCTTTATGTATAGCGCTTGCTGGGCCGAAAAGCGTGTAGAAGTGACGGTGACACCGGAAAGCTTGCGCAACCGGCCGGGCATGAAAGTGCCCCATAGTGATCTTGACGGCATGGTTCATGAACCCGCGCCGCCATTTTCTTCTCAATGCCGCGAGCCAGTTCATACCCATCGAGGGCGAGCTGCTCTTGGATTGAAGCGCCGCTACGCCGCTGGTTTTGAGGAGAGCGGGCTCGATGTCCCCATCGAGCCCGCGAGAGCTACGTATCAGCGCGCCTGTATGAATTCGAGCAGGTCAGCGTTGATCCGTTCGGGGTGCGTCGCGAACATGCCATGCGACAGGTCGGGATATGTCTTCAGCGTGCCGTTAGGCAGGAGCTTGACCGCCTTGTGGGCCGAGGCCGCGATCGGAACGATCTGGTCGTCCTCTCCGTGCATCACCAGCACGGGAATCGTGATCGCCTGGAGGTCGTCGGTGAAGTCGGTCTCCGAAAATGCTTCGATGGAGTCGTACTGGGCCTTGGCGCCGCCTTCCATGCCCTGTCGCCACCAGTTGTCGATCAGGCCTTGGCTGACCTCGGCACCGTCGCGATTGAACCCGTAGAACGGGCCGGCGGGGATGTCCTTGAAGAACTGTGCGCGATTGGCTGCCAGGGTGCTGCGAAAGCCGTCGAACACCTCCTTGGGCGTGCCTTCCGGATTGGCGGATGTCTGTAGCATGAGCGGGGTCACCGCGCCCATCAAGACGGCCTTGGCGACGCGGCCTGATTCTGCCCGGGCGACGTAGCGCGCGACGACGCCGCCTCCGGTGGAATGGCCGATATGAACGGCGTCTTTCAAATCGAGTGTGTTCACCAGTTCCGTCGTGTCGGACGCGTAGGTGTCCATGTCGTTGCTCGTATCGGTCTGGTCCGAGCGCCTGTGCCCTCGGCGGTCGAAGGCGATGACACGGTAGCCCTGCGATAGAAAGAACAGCATCTGACTATCCCAGTCGTCCGCCGAAAGCGGCCAGCCGTGGTGAAAGACAATGGGCTGGGCGTCTTTGGCTCCCCAGTCCTTGTAGAAAACGTTCGCACCGTCTCGAGTCGTAATGGTTGCCATCTCTTTACCTTCTGTTGGTAGAAGCCGGATACCGATTTTCCAGGGGCTGGCGACTCGACAGGCGATGCTCGATTCTCGCAGTGGTTTCACCATCCCCGCTTGAACAGCTCTTGTAGATTAGTCTCCAACGACGTGAAGCGGTGTGTTCAGGAAGCGCTGTTCCTGCTGAAACGCAATGTTTTCGTCGACGACATGCGTTTCCTGTCCCGATCGCGTTGCCATACGTCAGTCGGCGGCTCTTGGGCCTGGAAGCGGAGGGAGGCGTCCGGCGCCTCGCGAGATCAACTCGGGGCTCGGTCTGCGGCTTGTGCCCGGGAGCAGCGTTCGTGCGCCACCGTCCCCGGGACGAGCACTTATCGGTGCACCCAGTCCAGGTGCTCGAACGCGCCTCGGGCGTGATCCTCGCGGAACATCTCGTGGTCCCGGTGCAGGCGGTCAGCAGCCTCGGTGGCGAATTCCACCATGTCCTCGGCGAACAGTGCCGGTGGGCCGATGGCGTTGAGGATCGCGGGTTCGATGTCGTAGTCGAGCTTGCCGGATTCGTCCGAGAGGGCGTGCACGGTGGCAAGCACGCCGCCGCAGATATGGGCGTATTCCTTCCATTCGCTCTTGGAGAGGTCGTCGAGGTCCATGTCGTCGCGGAACGGCGCGCGCTCGCGGGACAGATAGCTGTGCCCCTCGAACGTGACGTGGCCGTAGAAAAGATCGCCGCGTATCAGGTGCACGGCCTGGGCATGGCTGATGCGTTCGGCGAGGGTGTCCATTTCGTAGGCGGAGGGCGGTACCAGGCCGGACAGGGCGGAGCGCCGGGCCTGCTTGTACTCGATGATCAAGTCGTCCGTGCCGTCGCGCCGGGGACCTTCGATCAGCACGTAATAGCGGTTGAGCCCCAGCGAGGCGGTGCCCTGGCCGAGACGTATCGCCACGTCCTTCACGTGCATGTCATGCTTGTCTCGTCCCTTGGCGCGTGCCGGCACGTCGATCTCGTTTTCCTCGACCAGCCGGTCGGTGATCGCCTGGAATTCGTCACGGCGCGACGAGATCGGCACCAGTTTCCTGGTCGGGCGGAAGCCGCTGCGCGTCTCGTTCAGGTAGTCGTCGGCGAGCCACTCGGCACGGTCTTCATCGGCGTCCTCGAACAGCTTGCGGATGAGCTTCGGCGCGTTGTCGTGACGCATTTCCTCATCCTGCTCGGTGCCTTCGCGCGCCAGCCGCTCCATCGTCTCGAGGTAGCCCTGCACGAAACGACGCACGACCTTGACGCGATGCTTGCGCTTGAGCTCGCCCTCGGTTTCGGAGGCGATCATGAAGCCGACCGCGCCGCGTTTGATATCCCAGGTGAAGGGCGCGTAGTAGGCTTCGTCGAAATCGTTGACCGAGAAGATCGGCACGTTGTCCACGTTGGGCATGACGCCGAAGTTGCCGGGGTGAACGTCGCCGAGCGCGAGTACGGTGGGCATCCAGGCGTCGTCGCCGGCCATGTCGCGGTAGAACAGCAGCGCCGTGCCGCGAAAGAACGAAAACAGCGAGTCGGAGAGCTGGTCGAACTTGGCGCCGGCTTCTTCGCAACCTTCCGCGATGCGTGTCTGGTGATCCTCGCGCAGCGTCTGGCGCACGTGCCGACGACGCTCGAACCCGGTCAGTACGCGCGGGCGCAGCACGAACTCGCCGGCCGCCACTGCCTCGGCCAGGCGCTTGAAGGTATCGAAACGCGTCGCCACCACCGGCGCGGCGGCCTTCTCGAACGACTGCCGCTCGAGCGCCGCCGCCAGTTCCGCCTTGCTCATCTGCGAGCGTCCCGAGATCTCCTGCTGTTGCGCTTGCTCGTAGAGTGCCTTGCGCGTCGGTTCCGATTCCTGGCTCATGCATCCCCCTGCCTGTCCTGGCTACCGTGATGTCGTTGTCTCCTTGCTCATCAGCATGCACGACTTGGGAGGAGGGTGCATGTGCGCTGGGGCGTTAGCGCACGTCGAGCTCCAAGATCCGCCCACCGGCCTGCGTGAAGCGCTCGAGGTAAACCGCGGGGTCCAGCAGTTGATACGGAAAATAGAGCCCCGCGCCAACTGCTGGTTTGCCATCGAGGCCAACGAGCCTCTCGAGAAGTAGCGCGACCCCGAGCCCTGTCAGCGGCATCTGCCCTTCGGGGTGAGTCACCGCGTGGCGTGAGCGTAGCGGCTGCGCTGCCTGATCCTCGCCCTCGAGTTCGATGATGATCTCGGTGGACATCGGCTCGCCACGGCGGCGGCTCGAGCTGACACCAATGGCCAGGTTGAATTCAACGTTGGGGGCACCGGTGACGGTGGCGAGGCCGAACACGTCGTGAGGTGATAGTCCGGTCGCTTCCAGCATCGCCCCATCGGCGGCGCGGAAACGGGTCTCGAGATCGTCGCCGCTGCGCCAGACCCAGGCGCCGTTGCGGCGCGCCTGGACGGCAGGAGTGGTTGATCACCTTTACTTTGCTAAGTTTGAAGAGATGTGGTTGGCGTGCCTGTGCCTACGGCGCTCTTTCATCCAAGCGGTGGCCGCAATGAAATAGAGCAGTGTGGGCAAAACGACCAAGCGCTGGAACGTGTCAAGGTGTGCCACGGCGTCGTTGGTGATTCCGCCCCAGGCAGCCAAGCCGAGGATAGTCACCAGGCAGACCACGGCGATGGCGTACCAGGGGCTGCGACGATTGATGGGCTGGTAGCCGGCGGGAGGCGATTCCGTGAGGCCGCGTTCGAGTACCGGTCCATAGGCGGCTTGATAGGGATCGTTGGCGTCGTTGCCTCTGGCGGCACCGGCAAGATGGCACATCAGCGGGTAGCCAAGGAAGCTGACGAGCCAGACGGGGATGAACAGGGCGAACAGGTGGATGGCGTTGAGTGCTAGTAGCGCGATCCCCACCGCGACACCAAGCCCCCAGGCGGCAAAGGCAGGCAGGTTGGTGTCATGTCCGTGCTGCTCACGCCAGAAAGGACGGATGCCCAGGCGGGGCAGGAGAAAATGTTCGGCAGCGATTATTGCCCCCACCGGAGCGATGAGCATGATGAAGTAAGACAGCACATTCAACCACTGGGTAAACACGAACGGGAAACAGGCGATCACTGTCGTCACGGCACCGGTGGCAACGGTAACCTGCACACGCGAGAAGCGGTCGAACACGGCCTGGAAGGCCAGCCCAGCGCGGTACAGGCTGGGGATGGAGGTTGTCCAGCCGGCCACCACTACGGCGATCAGCCCCATGGCGCCGAGGATACGGAACGCGACACCGCCCGGGTCCATCTCAATGAGCGAGGATTTCGCCAGCAGGGCGGCGGTCGCCCCCATCAGGCCGGCGCAGATCCAGGCCATGAAATGGCCGATGTACATACCGGCTGCGGAGAAGTAGCCATAGCTGGACTTGCGCGCGAAGCGCAGGATGCTCATGTCACTCATCCCTAAGTGCATGGGCAGGTTGGCACCCCAGGCCCAGGCGGCAATGATCCACACGGAAATGCCTGTGCCGCCGTCGGGGGTGGTGCCGGTCCACACGAACGTGTCGAGTACACCACCGAGCGAGGTAATGCCCTCGAGCTGGCCGGTATGCAGCAGCACGGGCACAGTGACGATGCCACTGGCCAGGAACATCGTGGCCATCCAGGGTGAGCACACCGTCGAGAAGTTGGCGATCAGCTTGAAACCCTTGACCGTCATCCAAACGGTGATGGCGCCAACGAACAGGGCCAGTGCCACGAAGCTGACGCTTTGGGGATACCAGGCGGTCTGAGGCGGAATGTCGGTCATCACGCGAAAGGCCGAAGCAGATACCGTGATCATGGCACCGGAAACCACTGCGAAGATCAAGCCATTGAGCAGATTGTAGACCGTCGAGAAGTGCTTGCCGGCCAGCCGTTCCAGATACCAGTAGATGGTCATGCGCGAGCGGGTGGCGATCGGGCTGCAGACCCAGGCCCAGGACAGCACGGCGAGCAGGTTGCCGATCAGCAGGCCCCATATCAAGTCGCTGGTGCTGACGCCCAGTGCGACCAACGAGGCGCCGATAACGAACTCGGTGCCGGCAACGTGCTCGCCGGCATAGGCGCCGAGAAAGTAGGTACCGCTCAGTTGCTTGTCGGCGGGAATGCGCTGGCGCTCGAATTCGCCGCTATCACCGGTTTCGGTAACTTTCCTTGTACTTGGAGACGATATCATGTTGTTTTCCTCCCGGGCCATTGCTGCTAGGCCACAGTGGGCGATGTTTTGAATGGCGTTATTTGAATCTATATGCCGAGGTATAAACGTTCAAATCATTTATTCTATACTTTGGTATTAATGGAATTTTTATTCTAAATGCAGGGTAGCCCCCAGCTGAACGCGGCAATGCCGGTTCTGCGGGGGCTGTTAGAGATGGAAGATAAAGGGAGTCAGCTGGCTTGCTGCTGGGCGACGAGGAACTGCGCTTCGCCATTGCTGAACGACCAGTCGGCGTCAGCATTCTCGGTGATCACGATCATGATACAGGCGGGATCGATATCGGCATGCTTGGCCAGGTCGTCGACGACACGCCGATAGAAAGCCTGCTTGGCATGGCTGTCGCGACCGGCGCGCATGGTTAGCTGCAGGACGACCGAATCACGGTGGCGATTCTGCAGTTCGATCTGCTCTGCCGGCAAGGCCTGGATCAACTGATAGCGATCGTCCGGTGGAAAATCCAGCGTCTCGATCACCGCTGCGTTGACGATGTCGGCGACTTTCTTGCGCCACAGCACCGGGCGGTGATCGGGAACGGAAATGGTCACGAGCGGCATATGTTCGTTCTCCACGCGAGTTATTGAATAAAAGCGATTCGTGCCTGATTCGCCAAGCAGGATGGCAGTCCGTCAGCAAGCTTGCGCGAGGGCGCTATAAGCCCTTCCTTAGGCGCTACATTCGTCATCTGTCCGCCATGGATAATGGAAATACCGGAAAATCCGTGAGCTATTTTCCGGCCATGACGAATGACCCTCGCTTCAGCTTGCTCCCGGCGGCCACCTCATCGACGGGCCTGCAATAACCAGCGCTTAGTGGGTGGGCATCGTGAAATGGTTCGTCTCTTCCCGAATCCCGCTCGGCCAACGCTGCGTTATCGTCTTCATGCGCGTATAGAAGCGCACCCCGTCGCTGCCATGCATGTGCAGCGGACCGAACAGCGAACGCTTCCAGCCGCCGAAGCTATGGAAGGCCATGGGTACCGGGATCGGCACGTTGACGCCGACCATGCCCACTTGGATCTGCTCGCAGTACTGGCGTGCGGCATCGCCATCACGAGTGAATATCGCCGTACCGTTCCCGAACTCGTGAGCGTTGATCATCGACACGGCTTCGTCGAAGCTGCCTGCGCGGGCGATGGCCAGCACCGGCCCGAAGATCTCCTCGGCATGGATGCGCATGCCCGGCTTGACGTGATCGAACAGCGTGCCGCCGATGAAGTAACCGTTGCCAGCGCCATCGACGACCGTCTCGCGACCATCGACGACCAGTTCCGCGCCTTCCTCGACGCCAGTGGCGATATAGTCCTTGACCTTCTCCAGATGATCGCCAGTGATCAGTGGCCCCATGTCATTGTCGGGACCATCGACCAGCCCGGGGCCGACACGCAGGGTCTCGAGCTTCTCGACCAGCTTGTCACGTAGCCGGCTGGCGGTCTCCTCACCGACCGGCACGGCTACCGAGATCGCCATGCAGCGTTCGCCCGCCGAACCGTAGGCAGCGCCCATCAGGGCGTCCACAGCCTGGTCAAGATCGGCATCGGGCATGATCACCATGTGATTCTTGGCGCCGCCCAAGGCCTGGACGCGCTTGCCATGGCTGGAGGCCGTGGCATAGATATATTCGGCGATCGGGGTGGAGCCGACGAAGCTTACCGCCTGCACGTGCTCGTCGGTGAGCAGCACGTCAACGGCTTCCTTGTCACCATTGACCACGTTGAACACGCCATCGGGTAGGCCGGCCTCGCTGAGCAGCTCGGCCAGGCGCATCGGCGTGGATGGGTCCTTTTCCGAGGGCTTCATAACGAAGGTATTGCCGCAGGCCAGGGCGATGGGGAACATCCACATCGGCACCATCGCCGGGAAGTTGAACGGCGAGATGCCGGCACACACACCCAGCGGCTGCATCATCGAGAAGCTGTCGACGCCGGTACCGACGTTCATGGAATGTTCGCCCTTCTGCAGGTGCGGGATACCGCAGGCAAACTCGACGACTTCCAGGCCGCGAGTCAGCTCGCCCTTGGCATCGGAGAACACCTTGCCGTGCTCGCTGGAAATCAGGCGTGCGATCTCGTCGGCGTGCTGTTCGACCAGCGCCTTGAACTTGAAAAGAATACGCGCGCGCTTAAGGGCGGACATCTTCGACCACGTGGCGAAGGCCTGGTCGGCGCTGGCAATGGCCTCGCGGGTCTCGTCGGCGGAGGCCAGGGCAACCTGGGCGCTCTGCTCGCCGGTGGCGGGGTTGTAGACCGGGGCGAAGCGTTCGCTGTGGCCGGCCACGGTCGTGCCGTTGAGATAGTGGTGTATCTGGTTCATGTGATAGCCCTTTGACTCGTCAGTTACTTCGCGATGGTGAAGCCCGCCTGCTCGGCCAGCAAACGCAGGTTGTCATGTCCCATGCGGGCATAGGTGAGGGGGTGAGCAACCTGCGGGTCCTGCTCGGCCTCGACGACCAGCCAGCCCTCGTAGCCCGCTTCGCTGAGGTGCTGGAGCGTGGGTAGGAAGTCCACATTGCCGTCGCCGGGAACGGTGAACAGCCCATCGAGTACCCCGTTGAGGAAGCTCTTGTCGCGATTGCGCACATCATCGAGGACCGGGAAGCGGATGTCCTTGCAGTGCACGTGCTTGATGCGTGAGGTGTAACGCTTGGCAATAGCTAGCGGGTCGCCGCCGGCACCCACCAGATGGCCCAGGTCGAGTAGCAGGCCCACCGAGTCGCGAGTATTGTCCATCAGACGTTCCACATCGGCCTGGCTTTCCACCACCGTGCCGAGATGGTGGTGGTAGGCCATGTGCACGCCCTGTTCCTTGAGGTAGTCACCGACAATATCGAGCCCCTCGGTGAGACGCTGCCATTCGGCATCGCTGAGGTGCGGGCGCTGCGACAGCGGGTGTGACTGGTTGCCGTGCACGCAGTGGGTCACCTCGCAGAACACCATGACCTTGGCGCCGCACTCCTTGAGCAGCGTCAGGTGGTCCTTGATCGCCTCGATCTCCTCCTCGGGGCTGCGCTCCAGCAATTGGCTGGAGTACCAGCCGGAGACCAGCGACAGATCATGGTCGCCGAGGATCTTCGACAGAGTCTCGGGGGTGCGCGGGAACTTGTGGCCCAGCTCGAAGCCGCTGAAACCGGCCTCGCGTCCCTCGGACAGGCAGACCTCAAGTGGCGTGTCACCCCCCAGGCTGGGTAGGTCGTCGTTGGTCCAGGTGAGGGGATTGATACCTAGTCTTACGCTCATGGCGAACTCCCGAAAAAGGCTGTTGTTGGTGATTCGATCATTGAGAGAGCCGTTACATGTTCTGCCACTGGCGGGCCTTGTAGGATTCGTAGCGCCGGCGCGCTTCCTCGACTTCAGAGCGTTCGGAGACCTCGGCCACCGCCACATCCCACCAGGAGCCGCCCTCATCAGTGCCCACCAGCGGATCGGTGTCCAGGCTGATGACGTAGCTGACCGGTGACGCCTTGGCCCGCTCGAGAGCCGCTTCCAGTTCCTGGATGTTGCCGACATGCTCGGCGCGTGCACCAAGTGCGATGGCGTGGGCGGCGAAATTGGTCTTCGGTGCGCCATCCTCGACGCTGAGGCAATCATCGAGCAGGTTGTTGAAGCCGGGACCGCCACAGAACTGCTGCAGGCGATGGATGCAGCCATAGCCACGATTGTCGAGCACCACGGCAATGATCTTGTGGCCCAGCATCAACGAGGTGGCGATCTCCGAGTTGAGCATCAGGTAGGAACCGTCGCCGACCATCACGAACACTTCCGAGTCGGGCTTGGCCATTTTGGTGCCCAGGCCACCGGCTAGTTCGTAGCCCATGCACGAATAGCCATACTCCATGTGGTAGCCACGTGCATAACGAGTCCGCCACAGCTTCTGCAGCTCGCCGGGCAGCCCACCGGCGGCACACACCACGATGTCACGCTCGCCGGCGGCACGGTTGACGGCGCCCACCACCTCGGCATCGGTGGGTAGGTCGGTGCCGCGGTCGGTGGTGGCAATGTCGACGGCCTTGTTCCACTCGCTGCGCAGCTTGGCGGCACGTTCGATCCATTCACCGTCGGGTTGCCAGCCAGCCAGGCCATCGGTGAGTTCGGGGAGGGTCAGGCGGGCGTCTCCAACCAGGGGCTGAGCCTTGTGCTTGACGGCATCGAACGAGGCAACGTTGAGACACAACAGCTTGGCCTCGGGATTGATCATCGCCCGCGATCCGGACGCGAAGTCGCCCAGGCGCGTACCCACGGCGATGATCAGGTCGGCCTCGGCGGCCAGGGTGTTGGTGGACGACGCGCCGGTGACGCCGATGGTGCCCATGTTCTGCTCGTGATCCCAGGGCAGGGCACCCTTGCCGGCCTGGGTCTCGCCCACCGGTAGGTGATAGGCGGATACCAGCGCGTCGAGTGCTTCGCGGGCATCGGCGTAATGCACACCGCCACCGGCGATGACCAAGGGCTTGCTGGCCTGCTTGATCAGCTCGATGGCGCGGGCCAGCTCGTCGCGGTCGGCCGCCTGGCGGCGTGGGCGATGGATCTTCTCGTCGAAGAAATGCACCGGATAGTCGAAGGCCATCGTCTGTACGTCCTGAGGCATGGCCAGGGTGACGGGGCCGCACTCCACCGGGTCGGTCAGAACACGGATCGCCTGGGGCAGCGAGGTGAGTAGCTGCTCGGGGCGGGTGATGCGATCGAAGAAACGGCTGACCGGCTTGAAACAATCGTTGGTGGTCAGCGTATGATCGTGAAAGTTCTCGATCTGTTGCAGGACCGGGTCCGGCATGCGTGTGGCGAAGGTATCCCCGGGCAGGAATAGCACCGGCAGTCGGTTGACGTGCGCTACCGCGGCGGCAGTGACCATGTTGGTCGAGCCGGGACCGGCGGAGGCGGTGCAGGCCATCATCTGACGACGGTCGAGCGTCTTGGTATAGGCGATGGCGGCATGCGCCATGCCTTGCTCGTTATGGGCGCGGTAGGTCGGCAACTGGTCGCGGGCGTGATAGAGCGCCTCGCCCAGCCCAGCAACGTTGCCGTGACCGAAGATCGCCCAGCAACCCGCGAACAGTGGCTTGATCTCGCCATCGATTTCGACTTTCTGGGCCGTCAGGTAACGGATGACGGCCTGGGCCATGGTCAGGCGAACGGTATTCATGACAGGACTTCCTCTGCATTGGGCTGGGTAGAACGCAGCCGCTGCCATTCCTGGATCAGCTCGGCATAATTGCTGGCGACCCTATCGATGAGCTGGTTGTTGTCGAGGTTGCCGGCCAGCCAGTCGCGGCTGGGCGCAGCGAACAAGGTGCGGCCCACGGTGAATCCCTTGCACCGGGCGTGGCGCGCTGCCGCGGCGAAACCGCGCTTCATGTCCTCCATGGGGGCGTCCAATCCCAGCAACACCACACCTCGACAATGCGGGTCCTGTTCGTCAATGGCTTGGCTCACCGACTGCCAGCCCTCATCGGTAAGCGTCGGCAGCTTCCACCAGTCGGGGCGGATGCCCAGGTTGTAGAGCCGCGTCAGCGAACGGGCCAGGGTCTGGTCGTCGACCTCGGCCTGGTTGGGCGGAATCACCTCGATCAGCAGCTCCAGGTGGTTGGCACAGGCGGCCTGGTAAAGCTGGCGCAGACGGGCTTCCTGCTCGAGGCGCAGGGCCAGCGGGTCGTCCGGGTGGTAGAACACCAGGCACTTGATGATATGTTCGGTCGGCCAATGGCGGAATTCGCTGCCCAAGTCATCACCGTGCTGGAAACGCAGCGGACGCGAGCTGGGCAGCTCGACCGGACGGCCTATCCACCAATGCTTACCGGTGGCATCGTTGAGCGCGTCCTGACCGAACACGTCATCGACCAGGATGGCCGGGCTTTCCAGGCCGGTACGCCGTGCGCCTTCCTCGGCGGCTTTCACCAGCAACTGCTTGAGCTGGGGGATGTGGGCCGGGTCGGCCTTGACCTCGCGGGCCATATCGGTGAGCTGACGACGATGGTCGAAGGCCAGCCCGCAGACCTGGGGCCAGTCGGCAGGAGCGCGTGTGGTGACACGATGCAGATGATTGAGCCGCTCGTCCCGGTCGGGGCGCTTTACTGAGGCGCGGCGGTCCAGGTAGTCGAACAGTTCTTCCTCGGTGGGCATGGCCGGTGCACAGCCGTGGCGTGATACGACCAGCGCGCCGCAGGCGTTGGCGTAGGCAGCGCTGGTGGCCCAAGCCTCGCCGCGCAGCCAGCCACGCAGCAGGCCGCTCATGAAGGCATCGCCGGCGCCCAGCACGTTTAGTACCTCAACCTTGACGCCCTCGACCAGAATGCCGTCCTCGATGCGATCTGGGATCGTGCCCTCGAATACTACGCAACCCAGCGCGCCGAGCTTGCAGACCAGTGTGGCATCGCTGATTTTGCGCACATTGCGCAGCGCTTCGAGCGTGTCGATGCTCCCGCCGGCGATATGGAATTCCTCTTCGGTGCCGACGATCAGGTCGAAATCGCCGAGCCAGCGCTGCAGGTGACGGGTGACCTGGTCATCGGCAATGAAGCGGGTCTCGCCATCGCCGGGGTTGGTCAGTCCCCACAGCACCGGACGGTAGTCGATATCCAGCACCCGCTTCGTGTCTTGCTGCGCCGCGGCGTCGAGTGCCTTGCGGCAAGCGCTCTGGGTGGTTTCGGTGGACAGGTGGGTGCCGGTGATGGCCAGGGCCTGTGCCCGGGCGATGAAGTCGGGGTCGATGGCATCGGCATCAATGGCCATGTCGGCACAGTCGCGGCGGTAGAACAGCAGGGGAAAACTGTCGCGGTCCTTGAGTGCCAGAAGTACCAGGCCGGTATGCCGCTCCGGATCGGTCTGCAGGGCGCTGGTATCCACACCGGCTCGTTCGAGTTCCTCGCGCACGAAGTTGCCCATCTGCTCGTTGCCGACGCGCGACAGCATGGCTGACTTGAGCCCCAGACGGGCGGTGCCGTAGGCCATGTTGCCGGAACTGCCGCCCAGGTACTTGGCGAAGCTGGAGACATCTTCCAGACGGCTGCCGATCTGTTCGGAGTAGAGGTCGACGGCGACCCTGCCCAGGCAAATCAGGTCCAATGACTTGGTCTTGTTCATAGTGTTTTCCTACGTTAGGCCGTCACCGTGTGCCTGTGCGGACGTTCACGTTGATATCAGGTACTACCGGCCAGTGAGGGTGTAGTCACGTCAATCGAGTCGTTATAAAAAATATAGAATTTTAATTTCAATATTTCAATTTACGGAATAAAAATTCTTTTTATGCTCCGAGCGTCGCCCTCAAGGCCATAGGCGGCGGCCTTTCATGCACTGCGTGGCAAAACCGTAACGGAAGCCATGGCATGCCTTTTCACGGCATCCTTGCCTCGTACTGGCCCGGCCTGCCCCGTTCTGCCAGTGGCGGGACGGGCAGGCCTCTTTCTGGAACCGGATCAGGCGTAGAAGGCGGGGCGCTCGGGCATCTCGATTCTTTCGATCTGTCTGCTCTCCTGCGCCCTGACGCAGGCATCGCTGGCAATGGCTGCCGCGTAGCCATCCCATGACGACGGGCCGCCAACCGTGCCGCTGGCGGCACCATCGATGAAGGCCTGAAGTTCGACGTCGAAGGCTTCGCCGAAACGTTTCTTCCAGTCCTGCAGGACTTCGTTGGAGCGCTGTCCGGCCTGGCGGAAAGTCAGGCTCTGCGGCTCGGGCAGGTGGGCAATGCCCTCTTCGCCGATCACGTCGCACTGGATGTCATAGCCATACTGGCAGTTGACGAAGACTTCGACGTCGATGCGCACGCCCTGGGTGGTCTCGAGCAGTACGATCTGTGGATCCTCGACCTTGCTATGGGCGTGGCGAGTCTTGCGCGGGAAGACGACCTGGGCGGTAGAGTAGTCGTCGTCGAGCAGCCAGCGGAAGGTGTCCAGCTCATGGATCAGGGTGTCGTGAATCGCCATGGGCGTGACGTAGCGCTCTGGGACCGTCGGGTTGCGGTGGGCTGCGTGAATCATCAATGGCTCGCCGAGGCGATTGGCGTCGATGGCCTCCTTCATCAGCTGGTAGCCGCTGTCGTAGCGACGCATGAAGCCAACCTGGACCCGGCGCTTTCCTGCATCGATCTCGGCATCGATGATATTGCGGCAGCCTTGCGCGGTGGTGGCCAGTGGCTTTTCGCAGAATACGTACTTGCCGGCTTGGATGGCGGCGAGTACATATTCTTCGTGAGTGCCGCCCCAGGACGTCACCATGACGGCATCGACGTCGTCAGCCTGGATCAGCTCCAGGCCGCTATCATAGACCTTGGCGTCCAGGCCGAGGCGGTCGACGACCGCGCGCGCCTGATCGGCATTGACGTCGCTGACGGCAACGATGCGCCCGCCGGTGAGGGAGTGGGTGATGCGCCGCGCATGCTCTTCGCCGATCATGCCGGTACCGATGATGCCGATTCTGACAGTCATGATGATTCCTCGTTATTTCCAGTATTTGTCCACGTAGCGCTGGATTTCCTCGCGCATGAAGCGCGAGGACTGCTCGGCACGTTCCTCCCAGGCGAAGACGCAGGCGGTCATGATGCCGTCGAAGCCGACATCGGCGAGCGTCTTGAAGAACAGGTCCCAGTCCACTTCGCCTTCACCGATATTGAGATGCTGATGAACGCGGGCGGTGGAACCCGGTGGGTTGATGATGTAGCGCAGCCCCGAGGAGGCCTTGTGATTGAAGGTATCGGCGACATGCACATGGGCCAGTACCGGGGCACAATCGCGGATCATTTGTTCCATGTCGTCGCCGAAATGGAAGGTGTGCGGCGCGCAATAGAGGAACTTGACGTTGTTAGAATTGACAGTGCGGATCATGTCCACGGCTGGGTGCAGCGTCTCGACGAAATCGTCGGGGTGAGGCTCGATGTTGAGCTGAATCCTTTCGCGTTCAAGGATCGGTACCAGTTCTTCCATGGAGCGCCACCAGGAGGCCTCGCTCGACTCGGTGGTGGCGCCGCCCTGGCAGCAGCTCGAACAGCTGCCGCGCTCGGGATGGGGGCCGCGCCCCATCTCGGAATTCATGGTGTCCACGCCCAGCTCCACGGCAATCTCGATGGCTTTCTTCCAGTACTTCACTGCCGACTGGCGCTCATCCTCGTGGGGACTGGCCCAGCGGTACATGGGGAGCAGCGAGGAAAGCTGCACGCCATGGTCTTTGAGCGATTTTTTGAAGGTTTGCAGGCGCTCGGGATAGACCCGAGGGTGCACGAACCAGTCGAGAAAATCGGCGCGAGGCGACAGTTCGATGTACTCATAGCCCAGTTCGGCGGCCAGTCGCGGCAGTTCATTGAGTGGCACGTGGCGGTGCATGAACGGATCCAGGGCGATTTTCATGCGAAGCTCCTGCGTAGATTGGTGTTCGTTTACTCAGGCGGTCAGTTTGCGGCGAATTTCATCCATGCTGCCCTGAATGGCCGTGAACGGGTCATCCAAGTTGCAGACTGCAGGGGCGAAGGGCTCGAAGGAAATGTACTGGTCGTAGCCTGCCGCGAGCAGTTGCTGCACCTGTCCGATACTGTCCAGGCGGTCGTGCGGGCCGACCAGCAGGCGATGTTCGTCGAGCATGGAGTCGAAGTTGATCGACTCGTCTTCGACACCGGAGACATGCACCAGGCCGGTATGCTCGGGAAACACGTCCCGCTCTCCGGCGCCGGCATGGTGGAAGGTGTCATGAACCAGACTGAAACGGTGCGTCAGGCCAAGATCACGGATAGCCTCGACGGCTTCCTGCTTGGTGCGAAGTGACGAAATCGGGAAGCCCAGGGGCTCGACGAATCCCTGCAGGTCATAGCGCCCCAGAATGCGGTCCAAGGCGGCCAGCGCGTCCTTGAGTCCAGCGCGTTTTTCATGCTCGGATGCGCCGTGGTCATCATCGACCAAGGGGCAGAGTACCAGGCCACGTCCGCCGCAGGCATCGACCAACTGAGCCAGATGCTCGGCCTGCTCGGCACGCTCGTCGTTCCAGATGTTGAATGGATAGAGGGCGTTGATGCTCAGGATCTCAATGCCTTTCTCTCGTGCCAGCCGCCCGGCCTCCTTGGCCTGGTCAAGTGTCTTGATACTGTTGTTGCCGACATCGTTGCGAAGTTCGACTGCGCTTAATCCCAACTGGGCGGCACCTTCAAGTAGCTCACTCACGCTCAGTCGTGGGCAAATCATGTGGTTCAAGGCAAAACGGGGTGCTTGCTGGGCCATGGTTGTTTTCTCTCTTGACTGACGAGCTGAAGACGCAGACGCCGGCCTTGCCGACGTTTTGGCCTATCGATTGAGTGGAGATTAGAATAGGTATTCCAGTTATTCAATATTTGGAAAATTTCATCTCGTGTCAGGTGGACAAGCGGGAAATTAGATAAAAACCTTTATATATCAGTGACATGTTAAATCCTTGTGCCAGTTGTCGCCGTGTTTTCCCGAGCTTGCTCTAGATTTTCTGCGACCAAAGATGTAGGGCAGCCATCGCCAAACGATGCCTTGTCCCAATGCGGATGTCGCAAGCCAGCGTTGCCCGGATGGGCGTAAATGCTGGGCGAGTCACCTTTCCTGTATTATGAGAATGGTGTGTTCTATACTTTGGTATTAATGGAATTTTTATTCCATTGCGCCTAGGCTGTCGTTACATCAGGCCAAGTAGCGGCGCAGCGAACTCGGAGAACAGGCATCAATGAATCAATTACCGCAAGACTTCGCCGAACTCGAAGCGCGAATCACTACCGAGTACGGAACCCTGAGCCGGCGTTTACAGCAAACGGCGCGTTTTCTGCTCGACCACCCCCAGGAAGTAGCCTTCGCCACGGTCGCCAAGTTGGCCGAGCGCGCCGGTGTGACGCCATCGACATTGATCCGCTTTGCCAACAGCTTCGGCTTCAAGGGCTTCTCGGAAATGCAGCAACTGTTCAGGACCCGGCTGGTCGATGAATTACCCAACTACGCCGAGCGCATCCGCGCGGTGCGCTCGGCGACCGGCGAAACCCCTGACAGTACCCAACTCCTCTGGGAGTTTGCCGAGGCCAACCGTGAGGTGCTCGAGGCCTTGCCCAGTCGTATCGATCCGCACGATCTGGAGCGAGCGCTGGATGTGCTTGAGCAAGCCGAGATTGTCCACGTGCTGGGAGCACGACGCAGTTTCGTGGTGGCTAGTTACTTTGCCTACGCACTGCATCACATCGACAAGCGGGCTTTTCTGATTGATGGCCTGGGTGGGATGCACGGAGAGCAGATGAAAGCCGTCGGTCCCCGGGATGCAATGCTGGTGGTGAGCTTTTCTCCCTACGCGCATGAAACGCAGGATGCCGCGGCCGAGGCCAAGGAGCGTGGCATTCCCATGGTGGTGATCACCGACTCCAGCCTCAGCCCTCTGGCGCGGCTCGCGGACGTGAGCCTGGTGGTGCATGAAGCCGAAGTAAAAAGCTTTCGTGGCCTGACGGCCTCCTTGTGTCTGACACAGACGCTGGCAATTGCTCTGGGCGTACGCCAAGACAAGGCTAGCGAGTCTGTACACGATGAGGCGAAGGCCAAGAGGTGAATCCCGATGTTCGATGATCGAGCAATGAACGAATCTGACTGAAGACGAGGAGGGCAGCACTCATGACTTCGCTTCTGGTACGTCCCCAGCAACCCGACGACCAAGGCAAGATACTCGAGGTCACACCGGAATCGGCCGGCTGGGAGCATGTCGGCTTTCGCGTGCATAGGCTCGAGAAAGGCCAAAGTTTCGAATCTCATACCGGTGCTCGCGAACACTGCCTGGTTCTGCTATCGGGCAAGGCCAACGTAGCCAGTGGCGAGCATCGCTGGGAAAGTATCGGCGAGCGCATGGATATTTTCGAGAAGATTCCTGCCTATTCCGTCTATCTTCCCGATGGGGTGAGCTACAGCGTCGAGGCGTTGACCGATCTCGAAGTCGCGGTATGCAGCGCCCCCGGGCATGGCAACCACCAGCCGCGCCTGATCGGCCCCGATGATGTCAAGCGAGCGACGCGGGGGACGGGCAGCAATACGCGCCACATTCAGGATATCCTTCCGGAGAGCGAACCAGCGGACAGCCTGCTGGTAGTCGAGGTCTATACACCATCCGGCAACTGGTCGAGCTACCCACCCCACAAGCATGACGTCGACAATCTGCCGTACGAATCGATTCTCGAAGAGACCTATTACCATCGGCTGAACCCGTCGCAGGGATTCGCGTTCCAGCGTGTCTATACCGACGATCGTTCCTTGGACGAGACCATGACCGTGGAAAACGGCGATTGCGTCATGGTACCGAGGGGCTACCATCCCGCTGGTGTACCGCATGGCTATGAACTCTACTACCTGAACGTCATGGCAGGCCCGAAAAGGGAATGGAAATTTCAGAACGATCCTGCCCATGAATGGATCGTCAAGGAGTCCTGACTAAACGTGATTTCAAGGCTGGGCTTACCATCTCCTTTGTAAGTTGGGGGCCTAAGACACTTATCGCGTTTCCTCTTTTGTTGTCATAGCGTCTGGTATACATGCTGGCGGTGATGCCCGTCGCATAGCGCCGGGCTGCCAGAGTCAGTTGGCTGACGCCGTCGGGCGAATGGTGATCTCCGTGGTATCGACGCTCTCGGGGGCCGCGATCACCTGACGCACGGCGCGAGCGATATCCGCGGGTTTCAGCGCGACGGCGCGGTAGCTGTCCATGAAGGTAGCGGTTTCTTCATGGGTGATGGTAGCGGCCAGGTCGCTTGCCACGACGCCGGGATTGACACAGGTCACCCGGATGTTTGAGGTCTCCTGGCGTAGCCCGTCCGAGATCGCCCGGACGGCGAATTTCGTCGCGCAGTAGACAGCCCCCGTGGGCACCGCCTGCAAGGCCCCGATCGATCCGATGTTGATGATCTGGCCGGCTCCCTGGCGTTCCATCACCGGCAGCACCGCACCGATGCCCCACAGTACGCCCTTGATGTTCACGTCGACCATGCGCCCCCATTCGTCCAGCTTACCGGCGGCGAGTGGCGACAACGGCATGACGCCCGCATTGTTCACCAGCACGTCGATTCGCCCCCAATGTGTCAGCGCGGCCTGGGCGAACGCGGCCATGGCGTCACGGTCGGTCACGTCCAGGGCGTGGGTTTCGACGTTACCGCCCTCGGCGCGGATCTCCGTGGCGATACGCTCGAGCTCCGCGCGGCGGCGTGCGCCCAGCATGACTCTGGCGCCGGCGGCTGCCAGCTCGCGCGCGATACCTTCGCCGATACCGCCACTCGCGCCCGTGATCAGTACGACCTTGTCGATAGTCTGCATGATAAGTTCTCCCGTGGAGGACGAAGAAGCCCAGCGCTTCTTGCGTGCTACCTACGGTAAGCGGCGGGGGTGTACACGAGAACCTGCTCCAGACTGGACCTGGCGGTTAGCATGATTTATCAATAGGCATGGACCTCAATCTGCTGACTCTCTTTATCACCGTGGCCCAGACCGGTAACTTCCGCGCCGCCGCCGACCGTCTGGGCGTCACCCGTTCTGCGGTGAGCCAAGGCGTGCGGCGGCTCGAGCGGCATCTCGGCCGGCCGCTGTTTCAGCGCACCACGCGCAGCGTGCGCTTGACTCAGGATGGCGAACGCTTCCTGGAAGCGATCTCGAACCCGTTCGGCGAGATGACAGCTGCCATCGAGGTGATGCGCGACGTGGAAGATGCGCCCCACGGACATCTGCGAATCACCGCGACCTCGATCGCCGAGCGCTTTCTATCGGGACCGCTGATCGCAAGCTTCGCCGAGACCTATCCTGGCATTACGCTGGACGTGACCGTGAGCGACGAGGAGTTCGACATCGTCGCCGCCGGCTTTGATGCGGGCGTGCGGCTTGGAGAGGTGATCGAGAAGGACATGGTTGCCGTGCCGCTGACCGGCGACCAGCGTCAGGTGGCTGTCGCCACGCCCGGCTATCTGGCGCGCCACGGCATACCACAGCATCCTCGGGAATTGACGGCGCATCGCTGCATCGGCTGGCGGCCGTTGCCCGAGACGGCGCCTTATCGGTGGGAGTTCGAGCGTGATGGGCGGGCGTTCGATGTGGCGGTCGAGCCGCAGATTACCACCAACGACATGCTCCTGATGGTTCGCACCGCGCTTTCCGATGGCGGCATCACCTTCGGCATTGAGGAGACCTTTCTCCCCTACCTCGAGCGTGGCGAGCTGGTCACGCTGCTCGACGACTGGCTGCCACCTTTCACCGGCTTCTTTCTCTACTACCCAAGCCGCCGTTCGGTGACGCCGAAGCTGCGCGCCCTGATCGAACATGTCCGCCAATATCGGGAAGCAGGACCGTAGATGAACGGTTTCTCGAATTGCCCTCCTAGAGCTGCCATCCCCAATGCGACGACACGAACGTTGCCGCCGTCTGCGCGGGCTGGATCGGTGAGGCTGCTTTTCTCTGGGTGGTTTTGCACCGACTAATGCCGTTACTCCAGCAGCAGCATGCCCTGCTCGATATCCGCGGCAATCGCCTCGCAGAACGACGTCAGGTCGCCGCGCCTGAGCGCCTGTGTCACTTCGCGATGATAGTCGTCGGCGATGCTCGATGCGCCCCAGCGCGTGCAGATGTAGCGCATGCTGGGGCCGTATTGCAGCCAGAGTATCTCAACTAGTGGCAACAGCACCTGCGATTGGCTCAGGCGGTAGATATGGAAGTGAAACTGGTAATTGCCGCGCATGTAGCTGACCAGGTCGCCTTGGGCGATGGCGTCGTTGATCTGCTCGTCGATCCGTTCCAGAGCTTCGATGTCGGTGGTGCCGATATTGTCGAAGGCCTGGCGTGACACCTCGGTTTCCAGGTTCTTTCTGGCGAACAGGATTTCATGGAACCGGTCATGGCTCAGCTCGGGGACGATGATCTTTCGGCTGTCGGAGAAGATCAGCGCGCCCTCGGTCACCAGCCAGCGTATCGCCTCTCGGGCCGGCATGGTGCCGGTGCCGTATTTCGCGGCGATGCGCCGAATCGAGATCACTTCGCCGGGCGTGAAATCACCCTCGCAAAGACGCACGCGCAGGGCCCGGTGAAGCCGGGTCGAGGCGGTGTCGGGCGAAAAAGCCGTACGACTGACGGTTGATTCCGTGGTCATGCGATGTGCCAAAGCCTTTTGTGATGAAGAAGCCGAGCCAGGCGTTCCAGCTTAACGTAACTGGCGGGGGCAATCACGATACCGGCTTGCTTGTGGGGTCGATGGGGCTCTGCTAGTGTGATCACACATATGTGATCACACCGGACCATAACAAGATCGAGAGTCCCCTATGGCGCAGATATCGCAGGCTCCGTTTGCCCACGGCACCGATGCCCAACGCACCGACCGCCCTCACGAGGATGCGGCCACCGACCGGGTCGAAGTGCTGTGCATCGACATGAACGGCATTCCGCGCGGCAAGTGGGTGCCCGCCGAACAGCTCGACAAGGTGATGGACGGGCAGGTGCGCCTGCCGCTCTCGACGCAGTCGCTGGATATCTGGGGCGAGGACAACGATGCGCTGACCGGGCTGTCGCAGTCGATCGGCGACCCCGACGGTGCCTGTCACGCAGACGAGCGCACCTTGACGCCACTGCCCTGGGCCAAGGGCCACCAGGTGCTCACCACCCTGCACGACCTGAACGGCACGCCGAGTTTCATGGACCCGCGCGCCATGCTCGCCGCGGTCGTCGAGCGCTTTCGGCACCACGGCTGGACGCCGGTGGTCGCCATCGAGCTGGAGTTCTACTTGCTCGACGCCGAGGCACGGCATGCGCTGAAGACCATGCCGCCCGCGCCGCTGTGTCCAGGTGGAGATCACCGGGGGCAGCAGCTCTACGAGCTCGAGACGATGGATGCTATGGCGCCGGTCCTCGACACCATTCGTGCCTTCGCCCGCGCCCAGAACATCCCGGCGGATACGTTGATCGCCGAGTTCGGTCCGGGGCAGTTCGAGGTCAATCTCTGGCATCGCCCGGATGCCCTGGCCGCCGCCGACGATGCGCTGTACTTCAAGCGTCTCGTGGCTCAGGCCGCCCGTCATCACGGCCTGGCGAGCACCTTCATGGCCAAGCCCTACACCGATCAGGCGGGATCGGGCATGCATCTGCACGTCAGTGTGCTCGATGAGGCCGGCAACAATATCTTCGATCAGGATAACGGCGCCGGGCATCTCGACGCTGCCATCGGCGGTGTGATGCACAGCTTGCTCGATGGCCAGGCGATCTTCGCGCCGCACGGCAATTCCTACCGGCGCTTTCAACCCGATAGCTTTGCTCCGATCGAGTGCACCTGGGGGCGCGATCATCGCGGTGCGGCCGTCCGCGTGCCGGAATGGCATGGTGCCGCGGCGCGTCTGGAACATCGCGTGGCCGGCGCCGATGCCAATCCTTATCTGGTCGCCACGGCGCTGCTGGGTGGCATTCTGCATGGGCTCGAGCAACGCATCGCGCCGCCACCGGCCATCGAGGACGAAGCCCATTCGCGGCAGCCCCCCGAGCATCTCACCCATGATTGGCTCACCGCGCTCGAGCGCTTCGCCGCCTCGTCGGCCATGGCCGATATATTCGGCACGGCGTATCGAGATCTCTACGCCAGGGTCAAGCGCCACGAGGCCCGAGAGCTCATGGCCAGGGTCACCGATGTCGACTGCCAGACTTATCTTTCCCGTCTTTAAGGAGCAGGCATGACCCAGCAACGCTGTGCCTCCTACTACAGCGCATCGATCGTCCAGGAGTCCGACTACCCGCGACTGGAGGGCGAACATCGTGTCGACGTGGCGATCGTCGGCGGCGGCTTCACCGGCGTGGCTACGGCGGTCGAACTGGCCGAACGCGGCTATCGCGTGGCCATCGTCGAGGCCAACCGAATCGGCTGGGGGGCCAGCGGACGCAACGGCGGGCAGGTGACCGGCAGTCTCTCCGGCCAGGACGCCATGACCCGGCAAATGCGCCACACGCTGGGCGACGACGCCGAGTCGTTCGTCTGGAACCTGCGCTGGCGCGGGCACCGGATCATCAAACAACGTGTCGAGAAGTATGCGATCCCCTGCGATCTCAAGCACGGCCACCTGCAGGCGGCCTACAAGCCCAGCCACATCAAGGCGTTGCGACAGGATTTCGAGGAGTCGCAACGCCATGCCATCGGCGAGCACATCCACTGGCTGGATGCCAAAGCGGTGCGCGACGTGGTCGGTACCGAGCTCTATCACGGGGCGATCCGCAACGATTACAACATGCACCTGCACCCGCTCAACCTGTGCCTCGGGGAGGCCCGCGCGGCGGCAAGCCTGGGGGCACTGATCTTCGAGCATTCGCCGGTGGTGGATATCGAGCACGGCGATACGCCGGTAGTGGTTGGCGAGCACGGCCGGGTAACGGCCGACAGCGTGATTCTGGCTGGCAACGCCTATCATCGCCTGGAGCGCAAGCAGCTGAAGGGCAAGTTGTTTCCGGCATCGCTGGGCATCGTGACGACGGCGCCGCTATCGCCCGAACAGGTGCAGTCCATCGACCCCGAGGGCCTGGCGGTCTACGACACGCGTTTCGTGCTCGATTACTACCGGCTGACCGCCGACAAGCGGCTTCTCTTCGGTGGCGGCGCTAACTACTCGGGTCGCGATTCACAAGACATCACCGCTGAGCTGCGGCCGCGCCTGGAGCACACCTTCCCGCAACTCAAAGGCGTTGCCATCGATTTTCAATGGCAAGGCATGGCGGGCATCGTCATCAACCGCATTCCTCAGCTCGGCAAGCTCTCGGACAACGTCTACTACGCCCAGGGCTACTCCGGCCACGGCATAGCTACCTCGCACATCGTCGGCGAGATCATGGCCAATGCGGTTGCCGGCACGCTCGAGGAGTTCGATGCCTTCGCCAACGTGCGGCACATCCGCATCCCGCTTGACGACCGACTCGGCAATGCACTGCTCGCGGCCGGCATGTGGTACTACCAATTACTCGAAAAGCTGAAGTAGCAATTACTAGAAAAACTTAAATAAAAATTACTCGGAAAAACTGAAATAGCGGCGCATTTGCGCCCGACAATTCGGCTTCCCGTCATTCACGAAGGCACAACAACAACTCCGCTGAGGTGAGACACGATGGAATATGACAATCCCCTTGTCCTGCTGCCCACGGCAATCGTACTGATACTGGCATTGTGGACCCGCCGGGCCCTCGAACCCCTGGTGCTGGGGGCCTTTATCGGCACCTTGATGATCGATCCGGGCAATGCCTTGAGCAGCCTCACCGAGGATCTGCTCACGGTGATGACCAACGAGGATGTCGCCTGGGTCATCATGGTCTGCGGCCTGATGGGCAGTATCATCGCGCTGCTGCTCAAGTCCGGTTCCTCCCGCGCTTTTGCGGACAAGCTGATGCGCTATACCACCAGCAAGCCTCGCGCGCTGCTGGGCTGCTGGATCATGGGCATCATCCTGTTCGTCGACGACTATCTGAACTCCCTGGCCGTCGGCACCTCGATGCGCAAGGTCACCGATCGCTTCAAGACGTCCCGGGAAATGCTGGCCTACGTGGTCGACTCCACCGCGGCGCCCATCAGCGTGCTGATCCCGATATCGACCTGGGCGGTCTTCTTCGGCGCCTTGCTCGAGAGCAATGGCGTGGCGGAGGATGGCCAGGGGGGGTGGACCTATATTCAGGCCATTCTCTTCATGTTCTACCCCTGGGTCGCCGTGATCCTGGTGCCGCTGTTCATCTTTCGCTGGATTCCTGCCTTCGGCCCGATGAAGAAGGCCGAGCAGCGTGCCGAAAAGCAAGGGCAGTGCGTGCCTCCCGGTGCCGAACACATCGATGACGAAATCGCCCACCTCGAAGCGGACACCCATGCGAAAGGCAGCATCTGGTCCTTTCTGCTGCCCATGGCGTCACTGGCCTTCTTTACCTGGTGGTTCGACCTGGATTTCCTGATGGGCATCTTCGTGACCCTGGCCGGCATGATCGTGGCTTTCATCGGGTTCAAGAAGCTGTCGCCCAGCCAGACCTTCGACAATATCCTGGAAGGCTTCAAGTCGATGCTGGATGCCTTGGCCGTGCTGGTGGCCGCTTTCCTCTTCAATGAGGTCAACACCTCGCTGGGGCTCGCCGATTATGTCATCACCACGGTCGAGCCGCTGGTCAGCGCGGAAATGCTGCCCTTCATCATTTTCACCGTCATGGGCTTCGTGTCCTTTGCCACCGGGTCCAACTGGGGCGTGTTCGTGATCATCCTGCCGATCGTCGCCGTGCTGGGGCAGAACCTTGGGGCCGACATGACGCTGGTGATCGGTGCCACGCTCTCTGCCAGCACCTTCGGCAGCCATGCCTGCTTCTATTCTGATGCCACGGTACTGACCGCCCAGGCCAGCGGCTGCACTCCCTTCCAGCACGCCTTCACCCAGTTGCCTTATGCGGCCCTCGCGGGCTGTATTGCCGCCGCGGGGTATCTGGTGCTGGGCTACATGTGATCTTGGATGAGCGAATACGCCATGCACACTGATGCGCTTAGCAACTTCTGGAGCACCACCCTGGGCGAGCGGCCGGCGTCGCGCCCGCGCCTGACCGCGCATGTCCAGGCCGACGTGGTCATCGTCGGTGCCGGCTTCACCGGGCTATGGACCGCTTATTACCTGAAGCGCCTTGCCCCCGAGCGGGAGATCGTCGTGCTCGAGGCCGAACGTGTCGGTCATGGCGCGTCGGGGCGCAATGGCGGCTGGGTGGTGGGTAATCTTGCTGGGCTGGAACGACATATCGGGGGGCTGTCACGTGAAGAGCGGCGAACCTGTTGTGGCGTGGTGGCCGATAACGTCGACGAGGTGGGTCGGGTACTGGCGCACGAGGGGATCGAAGCCGATTTCAACAAGGGCGGCGCGATCTATGCGGCGGCTCGCTACCGGGATCAGATCGCCATCCAGCGCGACTACCTGCAGCATCTGCATGAGCTGGGGCACAGTGAGGCGAACTGCTGCTGGCTGGATGCCGAGCAACTCTCGGAGAAGGCCCGGTTCAGAAACGGCCATGGCGGCATCTATCATCGCCAGGTCGCCACCGTGAACCCGGCCAAGCTGGTCGCTGGCCTGGCCGAGTGCGTCGAGCGCCTGGGCGTGACGATCCATGAGCAGAGCCGCGCCGAAACCCTGTCGCACCACAAGGTGAGCACGCGCGAAGGCAGCGTCGAGTCACCGATGGTGGTGTGTGCCACCGAGGGGTACGCCGACCGGTTCCTCGATTTCAAGCGCCACGTGATTCCGGTGCAGAGCCTGGTGATCGCCACCGAGCCGCTATCGGAGGCCCGCTGGCAGGAGATCGGCATGGCCGAGCGTCCCGCCTTCGCGGATGCCAGCCGGTTGATCAATTACGGCCATCGCACCGCCGATGGGCGCATCGTTTTCGGTGCCCGCGGCAACTATTATCTCGGCGCTAGATCCAAGGCCGACCAAGCGATCGATGATGAGGCCATCCGCATGCGGCGGGACCTGCTGGTGGATCTCCTGCCCGCGCTGGAGGGTGTCAGGGTCGAGTATGGCTGGGGCGGTTCGCTGGGCTTGTCGCGCAACTTCCGCCCCCATGCAATCCTCGACCGCGCCAGCGGCCTTGCCACTGCGGGCGGTTACGCCGGCGAAGGGGTGGCCGCCTCGCACCTGTTCGGTCGCACCCTGGCGGAGATGATCCTCGAGCGCGATACCGAGCGGGTGTGCATGCCCTGGGCCTTCAGCGACGCCAGTCATCGTCAGCTGATAAAACGCTGGGAAGTCGAGCCGCTACGTTGGCTCGCCGCGCAAGCGATCACCTTCAGCTATGCCGGAGAAGAAGCGCTGATGCGTCGCGACAAGCCGGCGCCCCTGCTCAAGCCCGCACTCAGACGATTGAACGATCGCTTCGCCTCGATCATCGAGTAACGGCCGAGCAGGGCGCCCCGCGCCGGGTTCATGCGTCCCCGGCGTATCCGTCCTCGGGCATCTCGGGCTCGCCTTCAGGCGATGTGGCTTCCTCGTTGGAGGAGGCCGATGGCGCCTCGGTAGCGGACTCCGCTGGCTGTGCGTTCGCATCATCTCGCGTCACCCGCCAGATCGCATTGGTCATATCATCGGCGATTATTACCGAACCATCCGGTGCCACAGTGACGCCGACTGGTCGGCCGCGTGTCTTGCCCTCACCGGTGAGAAAGCCGGAGACGAAGTCGACCGGGTCGCCAGAGGGCTCACCGTTCTCGAATGGCACGAAGACCACCTTGTACCCGACGGGGTCGGCTCGGTTCCAACTGCCGTGTTCGCCGACGAAGACGCCGTTGGTGAATTCTCCACCCACGGCGGTGTTGGAGAAGTCGACGCCAAGCGGGGCGTGGTGCGAACCGAGGCTGTAGTCGGGCGCGATCGCTGACTCCACCAGCTCTGGGTTCTCCGGCTTCACACGCGGATCGACGTGTTGGCCCCAGTAGCTGTAAGGCCAGCCGTAGAAGCCGCCTTCCTGAATGGAGGTGAGATAGTCGGGCACCAAGTTGGGGCCGAGTTCGTCGCGTTCGTTGACGACGGCCCAAAGCTCGTCCGAGTCTGGCTGAATGGTCAGCGCGGTGGGGTTGCGCACGCCGGTGGCATAGGCGCGGTGCGCGCCGGTCTCCGGATCGATCTCCCAGATTTCCGCACGGTTCACTTCCGCCGCCATGCCGCGCTCGGTGATGTTGCTGTTGGAGCCGATGCCGACGTAGAGATAGTCGCCATCCGCGCTGGCGGTCAGGGCCTTGGTCCAGTGATGATTGATCTCCGACGGCAGCGGCGTGACCAGTTCCGGTGGGCCGCTGGCTTCGGTCTGGCCCGTTTCGTAGTCGAAGCGAACGAGCGAATCTTGATTGGCGACGTAGAGATCGTCATCCACCAGGGCGAGGCCGTAGGGCGCATTGAGGTTGTCGGCGAAGACCGTCTGTTCCTCGTATTTGCCATCGCCGTTGCCGTCGCGCAGCAGGGTCAGCCGGTCGCCGCCCTTGACCGAGGTGGTGCCTTGCGACTGAATCAGCCCGGCGATGAAATCCTTCGGCCGCGATTTCGGCGCCTTGCCGCCGCCTTTGCCTTCCGCCACCAGGATATCGCCGTTCGGGAGCACCAGCGTCTGACGTGGGACCTTCAGGTCGGTGGCGATGGCGGTGATCGTGTAGCCATCGGGTACCGCGGGTTTCGCATCGTCCCACGGGGCCTGCTCGGGGACCGTCATGTTGGGCAGAAGGCCTCGCTGCGGTTCGGGCAGCTCCGGGTTAGGGCCATACTGCTGACCCGAATCCGCGGCGTAGGTGCCACCGGCGAGCAGCAGGAGCGTGAGCGGTGCGGCGTAACGCATGCCGATGTGCTTGCGTGTGAACTTCATGACTGACCTCCGCTCTTGCGGCTGATAAATCCGATCCAGACGGCTATGAAGGAGAGCACGGCAATGACGATGGAGAGCGTCAGCCCCGTCGGCATCATGCCCCAGGCGTCTCTGGCGTGGACCAGTGCGTTGACGAAGCCCAGAACCCAAGTCACCAGCAACAGCAGGAAGTAGACGATGGAAAGTCCTCGACTAGTGGCGGGACGAAAGACCCCGATCAGTGCGCAGATCAGTGCCAGGCCGCAGAACACCAGGCCGCCGGCGATCAGCCAGGAAGCGAAGTGGCTCCATTGAATGTGATATGTCGAGGCGTAAGCATAGTCGCTCAATGCGGCGCCCAAAAAGAGAGGGAAGGCGCCCGCAAGCAACATTCCATGTAGCGGGTTCGGCCCGTTTCGAGCCGGTCGTTCGGCAGTGGCAATCACGGCAAACTCCTTTTGCGGATCAATGGAAGACGCCTCGCCAAAAGGACTTGGCGATGCGTATTCGGCTGCAGTGTAGTTGGCTCATGCAGGTCCCACCAAAATAGTCGTACTGACCGATCCCCTTGCTTTCCCATGACACTTTGCTCGCCTATGACACTCTGAGTTGCGTTCCTGACGCGGGGTATCGGGGGAATGAAGACTAGACGAGCCAATGTTCGGTGCGCTGTACTGCGAAAACCATTAACTTGAAGGCCTTTTATAGATAAAGGCCTGGCCGGGTCGGGATCGATCCGGTGGTAGGTGGAATGCATGGATGGCTCACCGGATCGGTAAGGGACGTATGAAGAAAAATGGCGCATGGCGACTGTGGTTGGTGGCCGCAGTGGCACTCATTTTTACCAGCCTATGTGGGGCTCAAACGCCGGATGAAGGGGATGGGGAGACGCGTTGGTTTGTCGTCGACTCGCTGAACGCGGGGCTGGACGAGGTTCCCAAGGCGGTCAAACGAATGACACCGCGAGAGGCGATTCGTAGCTTTCTGACCCTGACCGAGAATGAGGACTTCGCGGCGGCGGCGCATATCCTCAATCTTTCAGAACTGTCTCAGGCGGAACAGCGAGAGCGAGGGAGCCAGTTGGCCAGGCAACTGGCCGAGGTTCTCAAGCGTGGCGAATGGCTCAAGGTTTCTGACCTCCCTGGACGCCAGGATGCCGCCATCGAGGATCCCACAGGCCAGCACCCCCAGACCGGAGAACCTCGACGAAACCTCAAGCTGGCGTCACTCACGGCCCAGGGCGAAACCTATGACATCCGTCTGGGCCGATACCGAATGGGCGACGAGGAACCGGTTTGGCTGGTTATGCCGGACAGCGTTTCGTCGGTGCCTCTGCTTTACCAGGAATACGGCCCTTTGATGTTTGAGGCGTATATTCCGGAGCGTTTCAAGGCCTCGTTTGGAATGCTCAGAATCTGGGAATGGGTCGCCATACCGGTTTTTCTGTTGCTGGTGGGGCTGATGGGCTGGTGGGTCCACCACTTGGTCGGGGTGGCGACACGCTGGCTGCCTTCCGGATCGCCAAGCATCTTCGCCGGGCGAATCAAGACGCCTGTAGCACTCGTCGTCATGTCACTGGTCACCCAGGCTGTGCTCGACTATGTAGTGTCTTTCTCGGCCGTGGCAACCACGACCTTCCGGGTGCTGTTGATCGTCATCCTGGCCTGGGGCGCGGGGACAGTGGCGCTGCGTTTAGTCGATACCCTGATGTTGCGATTGACGCGGCGCCTCATCGGCCAGATCGATGACACCAAGCCCAAGGACGAACGCAAGCTGCTGACGACACTCTATGCGTTGCGTCGGATCATCATCCTGATCGCGGTTACTGCGGTCTCGGCCTATGTGCTGAGCCAGGTCCAACTCTTCGAGACGCTGGGGGTCACCTTGCTGGCCTCGGCCAGTGTCCTGACGGTCCTGGTGGGGATCGCCGGGCAGGCAGTGATCGGCAATATCCTTTCTTCGTTTCAGCTCTCGTTAGCCAAATCCATACGCATCGGCGACCTGGTGGTCTTCGAAGGCCAGTGGTGCTATGTGGAGGGTATCTTCTATACCTACATCCGCTTGAGGATCTGGAACGACCGGCGCTTGATCGTGCCGGTCACGTACTTCGTCTCCAGACCCTTCGAAAACCTGTCGGTCAAGAGCGCGAAGGAGTTCCGGAGCCTGGAGTTGATCCTCCACTTGAGCGCTGATATCCAATGCCTCAGGGAGAAGTTCCTGGAGTATGCGCAGGAAGAAGATAATGTCATCGAACATCACAAGCTTTCTTGCTATGTGACGGGGCAGACCGAGCGAGCGCAGACGGTCGTTTGCTACTTGATGACGTCGGACCCGTTCGCCGGCTGGGTCGCCGAGATGAATGTGCGGGAGAAATTGATGGCCTTCATCCGGGACAACCACCCCGAATGGTGGCCAAGAGAAGTGACGGCTATCAGTGAACACGATGTGGCGCTAGGGGAAAGGCCGGGACGTCCTTCCGGCCATGGCGGCGGGGCCTCCTGATGGATCCCACGGTGCCGAGAGCGCTGGCGATCATCTATAGCGTCTCACGTCTGGCTGGCCGACCAGTGGGCGGGGAGTTTGCGACAGTTGCTCATCAGTCGCTGATGAAGCCTTTCCAGCAGTATCTGCTCCTTGCCGGGCTGGGCGACCTCTTCGAGGCTTGCGCGGGTGGCTTCCAGTGCAATGGGCATTCGTCGATCTGCAAGAGGGAAGGATTCTTTGCGTGGTTATCGTTGTTACCGATCAGCAGGTTGAAGAAAAACCAGCCAATGAGCCGCTGGAGGTCCGTTGTTGATGTACCTCCTTGCGCTGCACGATGACTTCAAAGCCCAAGAGATCGAGTACGTCCAGAACTTTCTGGAGCTGCAGCGTCGGTTTTCCCCGTTCCAGATCAACGATGAAACGGTTGCCGGTGCCGGCTAACCCGGCCAAATCGATCTGTAGCAATGATTGCTCGGTACGCGCTTGGCGCACCAGCTTGCCGAGGTCTTCGCTGTGACGAATACGGTCGCTAAGCGTTTTGGGTGGGGTGAGGTCGGCCATGTGCATTCCTAGTCTAGAATTACTGAGCGGTAATTTATAGCGCTACGAGAGACTATTCGACCAATTAAGGAACCACTGATCAATTCGTCTCTGAGCGGCCGAAGGGCTCAGAGGGGCATAATCACCGCGTCAGCGATCAATTTCTGACCACCTGAGGTGGTCTGTTTTCCCTGGCAGCCGGTTACCCCGGCTGCTAGGCCAGACTCAAGGCGCACTGGCCCCGTTAACTCGGCCCTTGCATCGTGTCGACAGCACCAGGTTGGCCAGCCCGAACAGGCTCAAGAGTTGCGCCTGGTTCTTGGCCAGCCCCTTGTAGCGCACCTTCCGGTAGCCAAAGAGGTTCTTGATGACATGAAACGGATGCTCGACCTTGGCGCGGATACTGGCCTTGGTCTTCTCGATCGCCAACAGCAGCGCTTTCATCGGGCTGTCGTCCATCTTCTTGATGGCGCCACGCTTGGCGGCAACACAGCACCGCGAATCCGAGGCATCCTTCTCTTCGTCGAGGTGCTTCCCCATGCCGGTGTAGCCCGCGTCGCCGTATACCCGCTTATCATCGTCCCGGACCAGAGCGCCGGCCATGGTGACATCGGCGACGTTGGCCGAGGACGCGGCGACACTGTGAGTCAGTCCGGTGACGGCATCGACGCCGATATGGGCCTTCATCCCGAAGTACCACTGGTTGCCTTTCTTGGTCTGCTTCATCTCCGGATCGCGTTGCTTGGCCTTGTTCTTCGTGGAAGGGGCAGCCGCCACGATAGTGGCGTCGACGATCGTGCCCTCGCGCATGAACAGCCCTTTCTCGGCCAAGTGGGCGTTGATCTCCTCGAAGATCCGCTGAGTCAGGGCATGCTTCTCCAGCAGATGACGGAAGCGCAGCAGCGTAGTCGCGTCCGGCACGCTCTCGATGGCCAGATCGATACCCACGAAGTCACGCATCGCCTGGCTGTCGTAGATGGCATCCTCCAGCGCCTCGTCGGCGAGCGCATACCATTGTTGCAGGAAGTAGATCCGCAGCATGCGCTCTAGGCCGATGGGCGGACGGCCGCGTTTGCCTGCTGCGTTAGGGAAGTAAGACGGCGACAGCGCGTTGATGAGTCGTTGCCAAGGCACCAGCGCCTCCATCTGGGCCAGGAACCGCTCGCGACGTGTCATCTTCTTCTTGTTGTGGTGCTCTGCCTGGGCGAAAGAGATCTGCTTCATGGGATGGCTCTGTCAGACGCTGATGGGATGACCCGATTCTACCCCGCCGGTGGCGATCAAGCAGCTGCACCGGGATTTGTGCAGCGTTTCCTTAATGACCGATCGGTAATTATGAGTGGCTTGAAGCTTGTCAATCTCCCACGCGTCGGAAGGAGAATAACTCGGCCAGTGGATGCTCTCGGCCCTCAATCAGGGCGCGTAACAAGCCGGCGCCGATCATGCTGTAGCTGATGCCGTTGCCGCCGTAGGCCATGGCGAAGTGGACGCGGGGGCCGTATTGCGGGTGGGGGCCGAAGAAAGGCAGGCCATCATCGGTCTCGGCGAAGGTACCGCCCCAGGAAAACGTCGGGTTGAGCGAGAGCCGTGGGAAGAGCGTTTCCACCTGCTTAATCAAAGTTTCAGCCTTCTGGCCCACGCGTTGGTCGCGCTTGGCGGGGATGTCGATATCGTCGTCCTCGCCGCCGACCATTAGCCGGCCGTCGCCGGTAGTGCGCATGTAGAGATACGGGCGCGCGGATTCCCAGATCAGCGTCGAGGCGAGTTCGCCGAGCACATCCTGTGCAATGGGGTCGGTGATGAAGGCATAGCTGCTGCGGTTGATGGCGACCTTGTCATCGAGCCAGGACTGGGCCTCGTAGCCTGCGGCGACGATGAGGTGCCGGCAGTCGAGTGAGTGGCCGCTGGTAGTGGTGAGCGTGACGCCGTGCGCATGCGGCGTGACGGTGGCGACCTCGGTGCGGTCATACACCTGGCCGCCGGTGGTGAGCACCCGGTCGAGCAGCTTGTAGGCCATGCGGTAAGGGTCGAGCCGCGCCGCCTGGGGTGTCAGAATCGCGCCCGGCGCTTCGAACCCAAAACGCGACGCGATGGCTTCGGGCGTCAGCCAGTCGGCGTCAAAGTCGTGCTGACGACGCCTTTCCCATTCGCGGCGCAGGCTGTCGAGATCCCCTTCGTCGCTGGCGTAATACAGGCTGGCTTGCCTGGCGAAATCGACGTCGCCCACGGCTTCGGCCAACTTCTGGAGAGCGTCGATGGCCTGCGCGCAGGCGCGATAGGTCGAGACGGCATCGGCTTCGCCGTAGAGCGCGGCGAGGTCGGTCATGTGAGTATCGAGCTCGTACTGAATCAACGCGGTGCTCGCCGCGGAACTGCCCCAGCCCACATCGCGGCGTTCCAGTACGATGACATCATACCCGTGCTGGGCCAGCTCGTCGGCGATCAGGGCCCCGGTAATGCCACCGCCGATGACCACCACCTCGCAGTTCACATCCCGGTCGAGTTTGGGAAACGCCTGCATCAGGCCGTTCTTGACCGCCCAATAGGGGTAGCCGCTTTTAAGGTCCATGGAAGCTCCGGGAGGCGGGAAAAGACAGTCTCCCTAGGATAGACGATCCGGCTTTCGCTTATAGCGCCGCAGCCATCTTGGCCACTTCAACCACATCAAGGCTCAACGCCAAGTCTTGTCTTTCTAGACTTTCTATCGGAAACCATCGTGCATCCAGGGCATCATCGCCGGCCACGGGCTCGCCAGAGATCCACTGACACAATACAGCGATAAGAACAAAGTGCTGCTGAATATGGCCAGTGTCATCATGATCGAATACATCTACGGCGGTAAAGGTTTTTACAACGTTTGCTTGTACGCCCGTCTCTTCGTGAAGCTCACGTAATGCTGCGCTTTCAATCGTTTCGCCAAAATCTATTTTTCCTCCCGGAAAGCCCCAGTGATTGGCGTCCGGTGGGTTCCTGCGTCTAACTAATAAGACATTACCATCCCGAATAACGGCTGCTATTGTTGCCGGTATAGGGTGATTAAAAGGTGACGTTTCTGGTTGGGATAAGCTCTTTTCCATTGGTCGGACCTCGGGTAAAAGGAGAAGAGTGGTTAATTTTTTTTGTCCACCTTTCCTGGAAATTAGTCAAAGTATCGTGCTCCATGATATGCGCTAGCGTCAATGAACCAGTTTTCATGACAGAAGTTAAAGGTCTTGGCGTGCCCGCAATTGCTGCTCTACGATATCGACGAACGCACGTGTTCGTGTCGAAATACTTTGCCTATTCGGATGGATAGCGACGATTTCCAGTGGTGCCGGTTTGAGGTCGAGTCCTAATTCGATGAGTTCACCTGCCTCGATACTGTCCTTGCAAAATTCATAGGGAATGATCGCGAACCCGATTCCGGCACGGGCGCCAGCGATGAGCATCAAGCTACTGTCAACGCGATAGCGAGTCGGTACATCCAGCGCGATGGTTCGATCTTCAGCGTCAAGGAAATGCCAGGGATTCGCCTGTAGTGCCGTCAAGGTCGAAATGCAGGGTAACTGGCTGAGTTCCTGCACCGACGCGGGCCGGCCATGCTCGGCAATGACCGAAGGGGCTGCGACCACGGCGCTGCGCATGCTGACCAGTGGGCGAACCACCATACCGCTATCGGACAGCTTGCCACGGTGGTAGCAGATCGAGACATCCACATCCCTTCTGACGGGGTCGAGCGGTGCCATGCTGGTGATACAGTCGATGGCGATGTCCGGGTGGTCGGCCACGAAAGTGGCGATACTTTCATCGAGCCATTTGACGCCGAATTCGGAAGGAATAGCGACGGTAATCCTACCGCTTAGGCTGCCATGTTGACCCTTCATCTCATGCTCGACTTCCTCCAAATCGCCAATGATGCTTTCTGATAGATGATATAAACGTTGGCCCTCGGCGGTAAGGCGCAAATGTCGTGTATTTCTCATTACTAACTGATGAGACAGTTGATTTTCCAATTGATCGAGGTGGCGTGCCACCGTTGACTTGGGAATGTCCAATGCCTTTGAGGCTGCCAGGATCGAACCTTGCTTGGCGATGGCGACAAAGACTTTTAAGTAATCGAGATTCATAGGCTCAAATCCGGGAAAGTGTTTCCAATCTTACTGCGTTGCCAGCATCGAGGCGCAATATTAGGGTTTTCGAGGAGTAGGCGGCCGGCCTCTTGTATAGCTTAATCGATCTTATCTTTTGAAAGAGGCGCGATATTATGAGCGACGTTGTCAGCAACATTGTCGATGCGGACCCCATTGAAACACGTGAATGGCTGGATGCTCTGTCATCGTTGACTCATTGTGAAGGTCAGGATCGAACACGTTTCATGATTCACCGTTTACTCGAGGCGGCCGGTGAAAACGGGGTGTCATTCGAGGGTGGGTTCGCGACGCACCACCGTAACACTATCGCTCCCCAAGAAGAGCCAGATTATCCCGGCGACCTGGTGCTGGAGCGCAAGATTCGCTCGGCGGTGCGCTGGAACAGCGTGGCCATGGTGGTGCGTGCCAATGCCAAAGATAAGAGCCTCGGCGGTCATCTGGCCAGTTATATGTCGAGTTGTACGCTCTATGAAGTCGGCTTCAACCACTTCTTTCGCGCCGCGTCGGATGACTTCGCCGGCGATCTGGTCTATTTCCAAGGCCACATCACCCCAGGTATCTATGCACGTTCTTTCCTCGAGGGGCGTCTGACCGAAGACCAGTTGGATCGCTTTCGCCAGGAAGTCGGGGGCGGAGGATTATCGTCTTATCCACATCCTTACCTGATGCCGGATTATTGGCAGTTCTCGACGGTATCGATGGGCCTCGGGCCGATCCAGGCAATCTATCAGGCGCGCCTGATGAAATACATGGATAACCGTGGGCTCCAACCTCTCCAGAATCGCAAGGTCTGGGCGTTTCTCGGCGATGGCGAATGCGACGAGCCGGAAACGTTGGGTGCACTCAACGTGGCGAGCCGGGAGCGGCTGGATAATCTGATCTTCGTCATCAACTGCAATCTGCAGCGTCTCGACGGGCCGGTGCGTGGTAACGGTAGCGTGATGAGCGAACTGGAGCGGACTTTCCGAGGTGCGGGTTGGAATGTGTTCAAGGTGGTCTGGGGGAGTACCTGGGATCGCTTGCTGAATGAAGATCATAGTGGTCTTTTGCAACGGCGCATGGACGAAGCCGTCGATGGCGAATATCAGAACTTCAAGGCACAAGGTGGGGCCTACACACGTGAGCATTTCTTCGGCAAGTACAATGAGCTGGCGGAGCAGGTCGCTTCTCTATCGGACGAGGAAATCCAGAGCCTCATTCGCGGTGGACACGATCCGGTGAAGGTTCATGCCGCTTATCGTGCTGCCATGGACGCTGACAATGGCCGACCCACGGTGGTTTTGGCGCATACCGTGAAGGGCTATGGCATGGGCAGCGAGCACGGTGAAGCTGATATGGAAGCCCATAACATCAAGACCATGACGCCAGAGGGCTTGAGGCAGCTTCGCGATCGTTTTCAGGTGCCGATTACCGACGAGCAATTGCAGGACGGTGGCATGCCGTACTATCGGCCGGCGTCGGATTCTCTCGAGATGCGTTATCTGCAAGGGTCTCGCGAGCGTCTATATGGCTTTCAGCCCGCGCGGCGGACTGATCACGAGACGCTGCCGATTCCCGAGCTCGAAGACAAGCCATTCGCTGCTCAATTGAAGGGCACTGGGGAACGCGAGGTCTCGACCACGATGGCCTTCGTGCGTGTGCTGAGTGGCTTGACCAAGTACAAGCCGCTACGCGAACGAGTCGTGCCGATCGTTCCGGACGAGGCGCGGACCTTCGGTATGGAGGGCATGTTCCGCCAGCTTGGCATTTATGCGCCGGAAGGCCAGAAATATGAGCCAGTCGATGCCGGGCAGATCATGTTCTATCGCGAGGACCAAGCTGGGCAGATCCTCGAGGAAGGCATCACGGAATCCGGTGCCATGTCGTCGTGGATCGCGGCGGCGACGTCGCATGCGAACCACGGCACGATGTTGATTCCCTTCTACTTTTTTTATGCGATGTTCGGCTTCCAGCGCATCGGCGATCTCGCCTGGGCCGCTGGCGACATGATGTGTCGGGGTTTCATGGTGGGCGGCACGGCGGGGCGGACCACGATCAACGGTGAGGGGCTGCAGCATCAGGATGGCCATAGTCACTTGTTCGCTTCTGTCATTCCCAACTGCCGTACTTACGACCCGACCTATGCATATGAAGTTGCGGCCATCGTGCGCCATGGCCTGCAGGAGATGTACGAGCGAGGGAAGGACATCTTCTTCTACCTGACAGTGATGAACGAGAACTACCCGCACACGGCCATGCCCGACGACTGTGAAGAGGGCATCGTGCGCGGCATGTACCTGTTGCATCCGGGAGAGAGTGACGACGGCAAGCCCCGGGTTCAGCTACTGGGGAGCGGGACGATTCTCCGCGAGGTCGAGGCGGCGGCCGAGATACTGCGCGAAGCACATGGCGTGACCGCAGACGTCTGGAGTGTGACCAGCTTCAACGAGTTGCGTCGCGAGGCGCTCGACTATGATCGCCGGCGCTTCCTTGCTCCGGGTGAGCACCAGGAAGCCCCTTGGGTGAAGCGCCAGTTGGCCGATCGACAAGGCCCCGTGATCGCGGCCACCGATTCCATTCGTCTGTATGCCGATCAGATTCGTGCCTGGGTACCGAGTGACTTTCATGTGCTGGGCACCGATGGTTTCGGACGTTCCGACACACGCGAGGCGCTGCGCCGTTTCTTCGAGGTAGACCGCTATCACGTAGTGACGATGACGCTTTGGGCCTTGTCCGAACGTGGCGAGATAGCGCCGCATGTGGTT
Source organism: Chromohalobacter canadensis (assembly GCF_029544075.1). Lineage (GTDB taxonomy): Bacteria > Pseudomonadota > Gammaproteobacteria > Pseudomonadales > Halomonadaceae > Chromohalobacter > Chromohalobacter canadensis_A. The sequence goes on from NZ_JAJQJH010000009.1 coordinate 56,801, forward strand.
TCCGATGCCATGACGCGTTACGGCATCGATCCTGCCGCACCTAACCCGCTCGATCACTGAAGCGCACCCGAGTATGAGCTCACATGACATGAAAGCGGATTAAAGGACAAGGAGCGCTACAGTGCGTAAGGAAATGATACGGGTGCCCGACATCGGCGGCAGCGAGAACGTGCCGATCATCGAATTGGCGATTAGCGCAGGCGACGAGATCGACGCGGAAGATACGTTGATCACGCTGGAATCCGACAAGGCCTCCATGGACGTGCCCAGCCCCTACAAGGGCAAGATGGTCGAAGTTTCGGTCAAGGAAGGAGATAGCGTCTCCGAAGGAGACCTAATCGGTACCATGGAAGTTGCCGATGCAGGGGACGATGCGGAAGACGCCGACGAGACGCTAGCGGAAGGCGAGTCTGAGAGTGTCGCGCTGCCTGCGGAAGCCAAGAAGTCAGCCAAGAAAGCTAATGCCGGTCAGAAAGACGCCAGTCAGCAAACGACCAGCGCTACCAAGTCGGAGCCGTCTGCCAAGGAGCCAGCGGGCGAGCCGGGCCCCGAGGCACGCCACAAGCACGGCGACGACAAAACGGTGGGAGCTCATGTCCATGCCGGTCCGGCGGTGCGCATGCTGGCGCGCGAGCTGGGCGTCGACCTGGCCCAAGTCACACCCACTGGGCCCAAGAATCGTGTGCTGAAGGAAGATGTGCAAGGCTACGTCAAGAACGCCCTGCAGCAGCGTTCCAGCGGGGCCGGAAGCTCGGCCGCGCCGAGTGGCGGTGCGGGTATCCCGGCGGTGCCGGACATCGACTTCAGCCAGTTCGGCGAGGTCGAGGAAAAGCCCATGGGCCGCCTGATGAAGGCGGGCGCGGCCAACCTGCATCGCAGCTGGCTCAACGTGCCGCACGTCACCCAGTTCGACGAAGCGGACATCACCGAGCTCGAAGCCTTCCGCAAGTCGATGAAGGACGAGGCCGCCAAGCAGGACGCCAAGCTCACGCCGCTGCCGTTCATGATCAAGGCCTGTGCCTACGCCTTGCAGAAGTTCCCGCAGTTCAACGTCAGCCTGAAGAGCGACGGCGAAACGCTGGTGCAGAAGCACTACGTGCACATCGGCATCGCCGTGGATACGCCGGACGGCCTGATGGTGCCGGTAATCCGTAACGCCGACCAGAAATCGCTGATCGAGCTGGCCAAGGAATCGGTCGAGCTGGCCGGCAAGGCGCAGTCGAAGAAGCTCAAGCGCGAGGAGATGAGCGGTGGCTGCTTCACCATCTCCAGTTTGGGTTCCATCGGCGGCACCGCCTTCACGCCCATCGTCAACGCCCCGGAAGTCGCCATCCTCGGCGTTTCCAAGGCGCAGACGAAACCGGTGTGGGACGGCTCGGAGTTCGCCCCAAGGCTGATGATGCCGCTGTCGTTGTCCTACGACCACCGAGCGGTCAACGGCGCCGACGCGGCTCGCTTCACGGCCTTTTTGGCCCGGGCTTTGAGCGATATAAGAACGCTTTTGCTGTGATTTCGTCTCTTGTTTCTCAGGACTAGCTCATCCCAGACAGTTGTTGAACAAACAACCTCCCGTTGGCTAGTGTGTCTAGCGTGCTTGACGGGGTGCCGGGCGACCGGCTGAGAGATGCAAGTCCGTGAGTCGGGCTAGCGCATTAACCCGTTGAACCTGATCCGGCGAATGCCTGCGCGTGCAGGCGGGTACTGGCGTAGGGAATCAAGCGGGCCTGTGACAACACATCTGCCTGTCCCCTGTGGCCTGCCTCCGGATCCTACTTGCCAACGACCGGAGACGATCATGGCCTACAGTTTCGACGATCTCAAAAACGCGTGCGCGGCCGACTGGCAGGCGTATCTCCAGCACGATTTCGTGCGCCGTCTAGGCACCGGTACGCTCGAGCCGGGTGCTTTTCGCTATTATCTCCAGCAGGACTATCTGTTTCTTCAGCATTTCGCGCGGGCGTATGCGCTGGCGATCTATAAAAGCCGCAATATGGCGGATCTGCGCCAAGCCTTCGACGGTCTCAAGGCCATCGTCGATACCGAGCTGACGCTGCATGTCGACTACTGCCGGCAATGGGGCATCAGTGACCATGACTTGGCTCGATTACCAGAAGACCGTGCCACCATGGCTTACACGCGCTATGTGCTCGATGCCGGCAATCGGGGTGATTTACTCGATATGCACGTGGCGCTTGCCCCGTGTCTGGTGGGCTACGGTGAAATCGCCAATGTACTCAATAGCGAGCCCACGACGGTACGTGCCGATAATCCTTACGATGCCTGGATCGCGATGTACGAAAGCGATGAATTTCAGAGCGCCATGCGCAGCGAAATCGAATGGCTGGACAAACGGCTGGCCGGCGTGACTGAGCAGCGCTTTGAAGAACTGGTGGGTGTTTTTCGAGATGCGACCCGTCTAGAGATCGACTTTTGGCAAATGGGGCTCGACTGGCGATCTCGTAGTCACTAATTAGATCAACCCGTATTACGGCTCGTGTTGGCGATAGGTCTCTTGCGGTTGAAGATATAAGCGCTGTCGGCGCTGTCGGCGCTGTTGGATCAGCATGATAGCCCCGATCAGGGCGGCGATGACGCCGGCACTGGCGCCGACGCTCATCGCCCAGCGTGGCCCAGCGTGGTCGGCGAGCCAGCCGACGATGGGGGCGCCAAGCGGCGTGCCACCCATGGTGATCGCCATGCGCAACGCCATTACTCGGCCACGCATCATCGGTTCCGTCGAGAGCTGAATCAGTGCGTTGGACGCGGTCATGAAGGTCAGCGCGGCCAAGCCCGTCAGCATCAGGGCGGAGGCGAAGAGGTATGCGTTGGGGGCAAGAGCTGCCAGGCCGCAGCAGACACCGAATCCCAGAGTAGAGAAGCACAGTAGCCGCATGTGTGGGCGCTCGCGCTTGGCTGCCAATAGCGCACCCGTGACCGAGCCGACGGCTAAGGATGAGGTTAGGAACCCGTACTGGCCAGCTTCGCCATGAAAGGCGCGTACCGACATGGTGGAAATATAGACCGCGAAGTTGAAGCCGAAGGTGCCGATCATGAAGAGCATCAGCAAAATGGCTTTCAACTCGGGGCGCTGCCAGACATAACGGAAACCTTCCGTCAGTCCGCCAGTGTTATGCCTTGGCCGGGCGACGGGGAGCAGTTCATCTAGCCGCAGTAAACATAGCGACCCGAGCACGGCGGCGAAAGACGCTGCGTTGATCATGAAGACCCAACCGCTGCCGAAGGCAGCGATCAACAACCCGGCAACGGCAGGGCCGATCATCCGTGCAGCGTTGAAGGAGGTCGAGTTGAGGGCCACTGCGTTGGAGAGATACTTTTCGCCGACCAGATCGTTGACGAAGGTCTGTCGTGCGGGGGCATCGAAGGCCGTGACGCAGCCGAGCCCCAAAGCGAAGAGGTAAACCTGCCAAAGTGTCACCACGCCGGTGAGGGTGACCAGTCCCAGCCCTACTGCCAATAGCCCCAGCAATGCCTGAGTGAGAAGGATTAGCCGGCGGCGGTCGAAATGATCGGCGGCGTAGCCGGTCAGCGGAAGCAGCAGCAACTGTGGGCCGAACTGTAAGGCGATGGTGATGCCCACGGCGCTGGCATCGTGGTCGGTGAGCACGGTTAGTACCAACCAGTCCTGAGCGATGCGCTGCATCCAAGTGCCGATATTGGAAACCAGGGCGCCGATGGCCCACACGCGGTAATTGTAAAAACGTAGCGAGCGAAAAAGGCGGGTATCACTCATGCCGTGCATAGCAGTTGACGGGAGAAGAAGGTCGTACGGTTTGAGTTGCTGTGCATAAGCGTTTTGGACTGGTTGAAGGATCGGAGTGGCAGCGTTAATCCGCTAACGACCGTTGTACCACGGCCTGGCCTCACGCATGATTCAGACCATGGTGGCAACGCCCCGATTCGATATTTCTGAGACGAGAGGACATCATGCCGCAATATGCCGTAGTGGCCTACGATTACACTGATGCCGAGGCGTTGGATCGCCGCCTGGCCAACCGCGAGGCGCATTTGGCGGGCGTGCGCGCGCTTGCCCAAGAGGGATGTTTCCTGAGTGGTGGGGCAATCCTGGATGACAACGGCAAGATGGTTGGCTCTAGCGCGCACTTCCAGTTCGCCGACCGCCAGGCGTTGGAAGCATGGCTTGAGATAGAACCCTACATGACCGGTCGCGTATGGGAGCGAGTCGATATTCGCGAAGTGAAACTGTTTGACCCGAGCAACTGAGCGAAACCATGTCCGATAGTCCGTTACCGTTTGTGGTCGCCGTGCGCGAAACGCTTGGATTGGCGCCGCGAGAGAAGCTACCAATGACCTACCAGGACGTCGCCGACGCGCTCGGCTTGCAGCCACCGCGTACTATCCAGCGTGTCGCCCAAGCACTGGAGGCGTCGATGCGCGAGGATGCCGCCCAGGACCGCCCCTTTATCGCCGCGCTGGTGGTCAGCCGCCGTGCCCCGCACATGCCGGCACGTGGCTTCTTCGAGTTAGCCGTCGAACTGGAGCGGTTTCCCGCCGATACCGCCCTGCATGCCCAGGCGTGGCGGGACGAGTACCAGCGAGCCCTGGCGCAGCGTGAATAAGCGCTTGCTTGTTGTGGCTTATAGCAGGATCTACGTTTAGAGGGCTAAACACGTTTTGCCGTACAAGGATGTCTTATACACCACATGGAGGTGAGCATGGTTCGCAAGGTCGCGATTCACGCACAGTCCCAGACACTGCCGGGCAGCGAAGCCGAGATGGACCCGCCGGCGGAAATGATCCGTCCCGGCTACCGGGGAGCGGCGAAGCTGGAAGGCAAGATCGCCTTGATCACCGGTGGCGACAGCGGCATCGGCCGCTCGGTGGCGATCCACTTCGCTCGCGAGGGCGCCGATGTGGCGGTGGTCTATCTGAGCGAGCGCGAGGATGCCGCCGAGACGCAGCGCCTGGTGGAGGCCGAAGGGCGCCGTTGTCATCTGATCGAGGGCGACCTGGCGGAGGCCGAGTTCTGCCGTCGCTGCATCGACGAGACGGTGCAGGTCTACGGAGGGCTCAACATCCTGGTCAACAACGCCGGCACCCAGTGGGTGTGCCAGGACCTGACCGAGCTTTCCGACGAGCAGTGGCGCTCGGTGTTCGAGACCAACATGCACAGCCAGTTCTATCTCGCCAAGGCGGCGTTGCCGCACCTGGGCGAGGACGACGCCATCATCAACAACGCCTCGGTGAATGCCTATATCGGGCCGGACTTCCTGGTCGACTATTCGGCCACCAAGGGGGCGATCGTCAGCTTCACGCGGAGTCTCTCGAACCAGGTGGTGGGGCGCGGCATTCGTGTCAACGCCGTGGCGCCCGGGCCGGTGTGGACGCCGTTGCAGCCGGCGACGCTGGGCGCCCACGACCCGCAATGGCTGGAAGGCTTCGGCGAGGAGACGCCGATGGGACGCGCCGGACAGCCCAGCGAGCTGGGACCGGTATTCGTCTTCCTGGCGAGTCTCGATGCTTCCTTCATCAGCGGCCAGACGATTCATCCCAATGGTGGTACCGTCGTCAATGGCTAATGACAGCCAACGTTTTGGTCACGCGAGGCGCGCAAGGCATGGCAGATGATAGGCACTCACCGGCACGGCGCTGGCTGGACGCCGACACGCATCACCACTGGCTGACCCGGGAAGGGCTGGGGCTGCTCGAGTTCCACCGACAGGCCCGCCTGTCGAGCGGCGGGTTCGCGCCGCTGGACGGCGATGGGAGGATTTCCGAAGGGGCGAGCGCGGATACCATGATCACCGGTCGCATGGCGCACAGCTATGGCTTGGCGGCGATGCAGGGCGTGCCCGGCGCGGCCGCGCTGGCCGAGCATGCCATACGTGCCTTGAGCGGCCTGCTGCGCGACGAACGAGACGGCGGCTGGCTGGCGGGGGATCCCGCCGTGATGGAGGATCGTACCAAGCAGTGCTACCTGCATCATTTCGTCGCCCTGGGAGCCGCGACGGCAACCCAGGCGGGCATTCCCGGCGCGCCGCGGCTGCTCGATGAGGTGGTCGAGGTCATCGAGACGCGCTTCTGGTCGGAGGACGAGCAGGCCTTCGTAGAGCGTTATGCACAAGGATGGCACGAGCTGGCGGACTACCGTGGCGGCAACAGCAACATGCATGGCGTGGAGCTGTGCCTGGCGTTGGCCGACGTGCGCGACGAGCCGCATTGGCTGGATCGTGCACTGGCCATCGCCGAGCGCCTGATCCATCGCCATGCCGCGCCTCGCGATTACCGCATTCTCGAGCATTTCCATGGCGACTGGGCCGAGTGGCCGGAATACAACGCCGAGCAGCCGCATCACGACTTCTATCCGTATGGCGCCACGCCTGGACACGGCTTCGAATGGTCGCGCCTGATGCTGCATCTGGAGGCGGCGCTCGAGGCGCGCGGACGGGAGGCGCCCGCCTGGCTGTTCGCGGACGCCGCTGCGCTGTTCGAGGCCAGCCTGCGCGATGGTTGGGCGCCCGATGGCGCGCCGGGGCTGGTGTATACCGTGGACTGGCAAGGCCAGCCGAGCTCTCGCCGTCGTCGCCACTGGACCCATGCCGAGGCACTGGCCGCCGCCGGTGCCTTCCTGCAACGCACGGGCGAGGCGCACTACGAGCGCTGGTACCGCCACTTGTGGGACTTCATCGACACCACCTTCATCGACCGGCAACGCGGTGGCTGGCAGCAGGAACTGGATCATTTCCTCGCCATCGACCCGGAGCAGGGTGACGTCAAACCCGACCTCTATCACGCTTATCAAGCCACCTTGCTGCCGCGTCTACCGCTGGCGCCGGCACTGGCCGTGGCGGTGGCTATGCAAGATAGCTGAGCGGCAGGTACGGGTAAGCGATGCCAATACCGCCGGCAATGGCGAGCAAGACCATGCCGGCCCACAGATAATAGGTGCGTCGACGCTGTGCCTTGGCGTCGGTGCGTTGCTGTTGATGTAACTGGCCAAGCTCGGTGTGTAGCAACGCTATTTCTTTATCACGTTGTGTCGTATGTTCTTCAATTTGTCGCGAGAGTGCCTCGTGAGTTTTGGTGATGTCGGTATCGAGCTGTGCTTGCAACTCTTGCCGAGCTTGCGAGAGGGCCTCGGACAGAGATGACTGACGTGATAGGAAATCGGCCTTTTGTGCCTCTACCTCCCGTCGTAGCGTGGCGATGTCGGCGCGTGTTGCTTCCTCGAGCGTTGTCTTGACGTGCTCCAGACGTGACACCAATGCCTCTTGCTGCTGTGCCTGTTGGCTTTCGGCATGCTGCTGCTTTTCAAGTTGGTGTCGTTCGGATACGGCGAGACGTTCTTGTAACTCGTCGTGTACTCGACCAATTTCCGCCTGGGCGCTTTCTTGTTGAGCGGCCAAGGCGACATCGATCTCTTGGACGCGCGCCGCGAATTCTTCCAGCAGACGGTCCTTGGTCGTCGTGACCTCTTCGGCGATGTCGATCAGCTGCTGTCCATGCTCAGCAGTGAGACCTTGCACATTGAGGAGGTTGGTGACGTATTGGCGTAGTTCGGTTGCCTGCCGCGAAATACTGGCCTGGTGTTCTTCCAGTTTGTGCGTGTGGGCGGCGAGTGACTCGGCCTTTTCTTTCAAATCGCCCTGCTGTTGGCCCAGTTGATTTTGTTGTGCCACGAGTTGTTGCGACTGCATGGTGCTGATCATCATCAGCTGGGCCAATGTCTTGGAGAATTCCGCCTGCTGCTCGTGGGCATCGAGCTGCGCGTCTTTTAGTTCTTTGCCATTGAAGAGACGTCCCAGGAAACCGCGTTGCTCATGTTTGTCGCGGATATCCTTGAAATCATCCAGACGCTTGAAGGTCTCGTGGAACTTCTCATAGATGTCATTGATATCAATATGCTGTAGCAGTTCTTTCGGCGGTTGTGTCTTGGCGAGCTGGGCAATGACGTTGGACATCTCATGTTTCCTTATGAGATCGATTGAGAAGGCGGGAGAGCTTGGCATTGACTTCTTGTTGAGTACGCGTGGCGCTGTCGAGGCGAGTTCGCGTCTGGTCGTGCGTAGAGCGCGTGTGTGCAGCGGCCAAGTTGGTATTAGCCATTGCGTTGTCGGCATCGCTTAACTGATGTTTGGTGGCTTCGTTGATGCCTAATGACGTCTTGTAGCTCGCGGACAGTTGGAATTGCACGTCGATATGCTCGGCCGTGCTTTGGATGAGCGACTGATAACCTTCCAAGGCTTCGATTTGACCATTCAGGTAGGCGGTGCCTTTGTCGAGCATCCAGTCAATGAGCGAGTCGATGGCATACATCAGCAGTGCCGTCGCCAACCCGGTCAATAGGCCGGTGATGACGGGGGAGATGAAACCCGCGATTGGCGCCAACGGCGGAATGCCTAGCAAGAAAGCGTTAAGAGACTCTTCCCACACCATGCCAGCACCTAGTGTGAAAAGTCCGGCAATGCTTTTGGTAATGGCACGCAGCTTTTCCTCACGGCTCATCCCTTCGGGTGGCCAGAGCATCATCTTTAATGCATCCCATAACTGATGAAGGCCTTCGCGGATGATCGTGACCACCTTGGCGGAGGTGGTAATGAGGTTGTTGATGAGGAAGGTGAGAAGGTTACTGATAAAGCCCTGAATCCCTCCCTTGAAGAACTCGTCAAGCGCAGCTTTGAACTTGCTTTGCATGCGCTGGGCCACACGCTTGATCGCGGCGGTCAAGCGATCGAGCAGGGCGTCTGGGTTCTGCCGATCATTAATCACTATTTTGATTTCGGAAAAAACACCGTTGATCAGCTCGTGAAGCAACAGTCCCATGGCGCGACGCAGCCCCATTTTTCCAAACTCACGGGCACCGGTCTTGCCGAGCTCCTTGGCATGGTAGGTGGCCCGCCCTTTTGTGTCGGGTAAGTGTTCGTCGATGGCGGTGCGTGCACCATCAATGAGGGGGCGTGTGCGTGCCTCATCGTAGCCATGCTGACTGGAAAGCGCCTCGTCGGCAGGCGCATCACTTTTCTTGCGATTGTTTTCGAGCGTGGTGTAATTCAGGTTTTTATCATCTGAGGCGAGCGCTTGGCGGCGCTCTTCATCGAGCATCCAGCCACCTTCTTTATGCGCCTGCTTGAGCGGAACGGTGTGATCGAGTTCCGCATTCATGGCCTGCTTGCCGCCAGACGTGGTGCGTTTAGTAGGTGCCTTTTCCCCTGTATAGGCATCCGTGAAGGTGTCGGAATTCATATCACCGTTTTTAACGGCGTCGCGCTTCTTGTTTCTCTTGGCGCTCTGGTAGTCGTAGTCGTCGCGGTTATATTTTTCCGATGTCTTGGCGTAAACATCCTGACTGGCGTTGTGCTGTGTAGTGACATTGCCACCTTCGACATCATCGAACATGGCCGGTGTTAGCCCAAATGGCCCAATCAGTTGCCTTAGCGCTTCATCGCGGCAGTGATCCAGCAATTCTTGCGTGCGCTGTTCTTTCAAGGCGCTGCGCCGCTGTGTGGGCGTTGGTCCGGTGTTAATGGCCGAGAAGTCGTGCTCGGAGATGGACTGGGAAGACGACGTGGGTGGCAGGGAAATGCCGGCGTCGAGGGTAGGGGACGACTCGTCCTGGGGCGCGGCCATGGCAATGCCTTGTGTCAGTTCTCGGGACGCGGGCACATTGGCCGCAAAAAGCGTAATTTACCCTGAGTTCTAGCACTTTGTCATGATTTGTTAAGGGAGGATCGAGCTGTGTTATCGGCCCGCTTGAACCACCCACCTCGCGTCCCAATGATTATCAGACTACCTTTTCAGGCGACTGGATACGTCCCGCCGCTTGGTGAGGCGTGATCCGACGCACCAATCAGGAGGCTTCATGAGCCAAGAGACCGAATATACCCCACCCCGTGTGTGGACCTGGAAGAGCGAAAGCGGCGGCAAGTTCGCGAGCATCAACCGCCCGATCGCGGGGCCGACCCATGAGAAAGCACTCCCGGTGGGCGAGCATCCGTTCCAACTGTACTCGCTGGCCACGCCGAATGGCGTCAAGGCGGGGATCATGTTCGAGGAGTTGCTGGCGCTGGGCCATCAGGGCGCCGAGTACGACGCATGGTTGATCAACATCGGTGAAGGCGATCAGTTCGGCAGTGGTTTCGTCGAGGCCAACCCGAACTCGAAGATTCCGGCGCTGATGGACCACAGCACCGACACGCCGACACGGGTTTTCGAGTCGGGCTCAATTCTTCTGTATCTCGCCGAGAAGTTCGGGGAGCTTCTGCCCAAGGAGCATGTGGCGCGCACCGAAGCGCTCAACTGGCTATTCTGGCAGATGGGTAGCGCGCCGTTCCTCGGTGGCGGCTTCGGGCATTTCTACAGCTATGCGCCGGTCAAGCTCGAGTACGCCATCGACCGCTATACCATGGAGACCAAACGTCAGCTCGATGTGTTGAACCGGCATCTGGCGGAAAATCGGTATCTGGCCGGCGACGCATACAGCATCGCCGACATCGCCACTTGGGCGTGGTATGGGCAGTTGGTGCTGGGGCGTCTTTACGATGCCGCTGAATTCCTGCAAGTGCAGGAGTACACCCATGTTAGGCGTTGGGCCGAGGAAATCGACGCGCGCCCGGCGGTGCTGCGTGGAAGGATGGTCAATCGCACCTTCGGTGAGCCGGAGATGCAGCTGCACGAGCGTCACGATGCCAGCGACTTTGAGACCAAAACGCAGGATAAACTCGAGTCATAATGCCTACGCCGTCAACGAGCGCTACTTCTCCAGCAGTTCCGCGACCGAGTTGAGCACTTCGCGGGGGCGGAAGGGGTAGCGCTCGATTTCGTCCCGCGTGGCGATGCCGGTCATTACCAAAACCGTGTGCAGGCCGGCTTCGATGCCGGCGATGACGTCGGTATCCATGCGGTCGCCAATCATGCCGGTGCGCTCGGAATGCGTGCCGAGCTTGTTCATGGCCGAGCGAAACATCATCGGGTTGGGCTTGCCGACGTAATAAGGTTCGCGCTTGGTGGCGGCGGTGATTAAAGCCGCGACCGCCCCGGTGGCGGGCAAGGGGCCCTCGGGGCTGGGGCCGGTGACATCGGGGTTGGTGGCGATGAAGCGTGCGCCGCCGTTGATCAAGCGGATCGCGCGGGTGATCGCTTCGAACGAATAGCTGCGCGTCTCACCGAGCACCACGAAGTCTGGCGCGACATCGGTCATCACGAACCCGGCTTCGTGAATCGCCGTGGTCAGGCCGGCTTCGCCTATTACGAAGGCCGAGCCGCCGGGCGTCTGATCGCGCAGAAAGGCGGCGGTCGCCAGGGCGGATGTCCACAGTCGGTCTTCAGGGACATCAATACCCAGGCGCGTCAGCCGGGCGCTGAGGTCGCGCGGCGTGTAGATGGAGTTATTGGTGAGCACGAGAAAAGGCGTGCCATTGGCGCGCCATTGGTCGATCAACTCGACCGCGCCGGGCAGGGCCCGGTCCTCGCCGATCAGTACGCCGTCCATGTCTGTTAACCAGCAGTCGATCGCGCGTTCGCTCATCGCCTTGTTGTCCTGTTGCTGAATCGATGCGACCAGCATAATGGTAATGTAGCGCTGCCGCAGCCTCCGTGTCGGGCATTTTGTCTAACAGGAGGCGAAACACGGTGTCGGCCAAACACATGTTGTCGGCCAAACAAGAAGGAGAGGGAGCGGTGAAAGCATTGTGGCAGGCCTATACGAAGAGCTCATTGATCCTGAGGGTTACGATTGCGCTGGTACTCGGCGTCGTCGTGGGTTTGGTCGGCGGCCAGGATGTCGCGGATTGGCTGGCGCCATTCGGTGATTTGCTACTGCGGCTGCTGAAGTTTTTGATCGTGCCCATCGTGCTGTTCACGCTGATGGTGGGCATCAACCAAGCCAGCGCAGGCAGCATGGGCCGCGTCGGGCGCAAGGTGTTCGTCTACTATATCGGTACCTCGGCGCTGGCGATCGCCGTGGGGTTGACGGTGGCCTCGCTGTTTTCCCCGGGGACCGGGATGACGTTGGATAGCAGCGCCGAGGTCTCGGTGCCGGAGAATCCCGGTATTGCCCAGGTACTGCTTGGTGTGGTGCCGGATAACATCATTGGGGCGTTCGCCGAGTTGAACCTGCTGGGTATCATCTTTACGGCTATCGTCTTCGGCATCGCCCTATTGAAGCTGCGGACGTCCGAGTCGCATGGGGTGCTAGCCGAGCAACTTTACCGTGTGGTCGAGGCGCTCAATGAGGTCACGCTCAAGGTAATGTCGGGCGTGCTGCATTACGTGCCGGTCGGCGTGTTCGCCATCGTTGCCGGCACCGTGGCCGAGCAGGGGCTGGAGACACTGTTATCGCTGGGCGACATGGTGCTGGTGCTGTATATCGCTCTGGGCGTGCATCTGCTGCTCTATTGCGTCTTGATGGGAGCCTTTGGTGTCAAGCTGCGGGGCTTTTTCCGCGAGGCGCGCACGCCAATGGCCACTGCCTTCGCGACCCAGAGTAGTTCCGGGACGTTGCCACTGACGTTGGACGCCGCACGGCGTATGGGGCTATCACGAAGCACCTATGGCTTCAGCTTGCCGCTGGGGGCGACTATCAACATGGATGGCGCGGCTATTCGTATCGCGATTTCTGCGGTATTCGCGGCCAATGTGATCGGCGCGCCGCTGGATTTCACCAGCATGTTGGAGATCGTGCTGATCGGCACGCTGGTGTCCATCGGTACCGCGGGCGTACCTGGCGCCGGCATCATCATGATCGCCACGGTGTTCTCGCAGGTTGGTCTGCCCATCGAGACGGTAGCCTTGCTGACCGCCATCGACGCCTTGGTGGGCATGGGTTGCACGGCGCTCAACGTCACCGGGGATATGGTCGGTGCTTCGATCATTGCCCGCAGTGAAGAAGACGGACAACGCGACGCATGCGTCGATGCGCCGCGCTCGTGAAAGCACGCGGTGGCGGCATTTCCCGCTATGCTGGGCACCTGAATGCACCCTACGCGCCTGACCGAATGGTACGCGCCGGCGCACCCTGTCACGGGAGATGTCATGCAGTGTGAAGCACAACCCGACGCGTCGGTACGGCACGCCGAGTCCGAGACACGCGACCTGGTGGTCGTCGGCGGTGGCGCCAGCGGCTTGACGGCCGCACGCGCGGCGGCCAGGCGTGGGCTAAACGTCACCTTGCTGGAACGCTCGCCACAGGTCGGCGGTAATCTGCGTACCCGCCGCGACGGCGGCTGGCAGATCGAGCTCGGCCCCAACACCCTGATGATGAAACCGCCGCTGCATGTGTTGCTCGATGAGCTCGGCCTGCTCGACGAGGCGCAGCCCGCAAATCCGACTGCGCGGCGGCGTTACATTGCCTATCGAGGTGCACCGGTGGCGCTGCCGTCGCATTGGCTCAAGGCGCCGATCAATTCGCTGATCGGTCCGCGAGGCATGGGCGCGTTGTTGCGCGAACCGTTTCAACGGCGTGCACCGCAGGCCGAGGAAAGTCTGGCCGATTTCATCACTCGGCGCTTGGGGCGTCGCACGCTCGATCATCTGGTCGATCCTTTCGTTTCCGGTGTTTACGCCGGTGATCCCGAGCGGCTCTCGGCGCAGGCGGCGATGCCCCGACTGGTGGCGCTGGAACGCGAGTATGGCTCGTTGGTTCGCGGGGGGTTGGTGCGGCTGCGTCAAGCGCGCCGCGCGGCACCTGCCTTGCCGCGCGAGTGGCGTGGCCAATTGGTAAGCTTTCCCTCTGGTCTGCAACGCCTCGCCGAGCGTTTGGCCGAGGACATCACCGCTCAGTCCAGCGCGTCGATTCACTGCGAGTGCGAGGTTAGCGCCGTGTATCGCGAGGGTGAACACTGGCGTGTGGAGACGGCATCGGGGCAGGGTTTTCGTGCACGGGAACTGGTGCTGGCGGTTCCAGCGCCCACGGCTGCTGCGCTACTGGCACCGCTCGACCCAGACGTGGCCGCGCCGCTGGAGGCGATCGTTTATCCGCCGGTCAACGCCGTGTCGGTGGGCTTTTGTCGTGCCGATATCGCCCATCCGCTGGATGGTTTCGGCATGCTGATTCCCGGCGTCGAGCATCGCCAGACTCTGGGCGCACTATTTTCCTCGACGCTGTTTCCCGGGCGCGCACCTTCCCAGCATGTGTTGCTGACCGCGTTTCTCGGTGGCCGTCGCCAGCCTGAGGCTGCCGCCAGAGATGACGACGCCCAGGTGGCACAGGTCGTCGCTGATCTCCGTGACCTGCTGGGCATTAGCGGTGAGCCGGTGTGGCAGAGTGTAAGCCGCTGGCCGCAGGCGATTCCGCAGTACGAGCTGGGGCATCTCGAGCGTATCGCTGCCCTCGAGACGGCGCTCGAGCGTCATCCGGGCCTCTCGCTCATTGGCAACTGGCGCGATGGTATAGCGGTGGGAGATTGCTTGGAGAACGGACGGCGCCTCGGCGAGCGGATCGCCGAGACGCTGGGTAGGGTTTAACCGCTGGTATTTACAGCTGGACCAGCATCTTGCCGGTGTTGCCGCCTTCGAAGAGTTTGAGGAAGGCGTCGGGTGTGCGTTCAAGGCCTTCCTCGACGGTTTCCCGATAGTCGATCTCGCCACGCGCTACGAGCGGGCCGATCTCTTGCAGGAACTCGGGGTAATGCTCCCAGTTTCCGGCGTCGAGGATGATGAAGCCTTCCATCCGTGCGCGGCGGATCAGCAACTGAGACAGATTGCTGGGGCCGGGCGTGGGCGTCTCTGCGTTATAGCTATCGATCAAGCCACATACCGCGATGCGCGCTCCGACGCGAATGTTATCGAGCGCGGCCTCGAGGCAGTCGCCGCCGACATTTTCATAGTACACATCGAACCCTTCGGGGCTCGCCGCCTTGAGGTCGGCGCTGAGCTGTTGCGCGTCTTTTCCGCGATAGCTGACCGCGCTCACGCCGAGCGATTCCAGCCATTCGAGCTTTTCCGGGGCACCGGCGATCCCCACAACATGGCAGCCTTTGGCCTTGGCCAATTGCACGGCCAGGGAGCCGACGGCGCCGCTCGCCGCGCTGACCAACACGCGCTCGCCTTCCTTGAGCTGGGCAATGCGGTTGAGCCCGGTCCAGGCGGTCATGCCCGGCATGCCGAGCACGCCGAGAAAGGCTTGCGGTGGCACATCGAGATCGGGCAATGCCTGTAAGCTATCGCCGGGAAGCTGGGCGATATCGCGCCAGCCGCCCATGTGGACGACGCGGTCTCCGGGGGTGAAGCGTTCGTCACGTGATTCGAGCACCTCGCCGATGGCGCCGCCTTCGAGGGGCTCGCCCAGCGTGAAGGGCGGGACATAGGTCGTCACGCCGTCCATACGCCCGCGCATGTAGGGATCGACCGAGAGCCAGTGGTTCTGCACGCGGACCTCGCCTGCTGCCAGCTCAGGTAACGCCCGGGACTCCAGCGCGAAAAAATCTCGAGATGGTAGGCCTTGGGGATGGGAATGAATGGTGAAATAGCGCGATTCCATGATGTCTCCGCTGTGATGACCAGTATGTGTCATGCCGCCCACTCGGATGGGCTTGCCTGTATTCATTAGATGGGCATGATGGCGGCCGGACGCAAGGGGCGTTTCATGGCGACGCTCTGATAAGCTGATTTTGACACGACGTTGGTCTAGCGTGAGATCGGCATGCGAGGGCGCGCACGAGGGTATCGACACCCTTCGTGCAGAGTCGATATCCATTAGGACATGAGGATGTCGTCACTCGGTTATTGGTGAGAGGGACTCGCCCCGTCTAGCGTGAATAATGAAGCGTCGCATGGGGTGGCGCTTAGGTGCGCTATCGAGAGGCCGAGGATGACACGATTTCAGACGATTCCGCGCTTGGCGTTGGGCATGGGAATGACATGCCTGGCATTGAGTGCGGCACAGGCAGACGAGATGACCACACAGACTCCTTCCGTCGAAAAGAACAGCTTCGGCCAACTTCCCGATGGCCGCGAGGTCGAGGCGTATCACCTACGCAACGGCCAAGGCATTGACATGCAGGTGATTACCTACGGCGGCATCATTACCTCGCTGCGCACCCCGGACGCGCAGGGTAATGTCGACGACATCGTGCTGGGGTTCGATTCCCTGGAAGACTACCGTTCCGAAGCATATCGTAAATCCAATCCCTATTTCGGGGCCCTGATCGGGCGTTATGGCAACCGTATCGCCGAGGGGCGCTTCACGCTCGATGGCACGACCTACGAGCTGGCGACCAATGACGGCCCCAATCATCTCCACGGAGGCGATAAAGGCTTCGACAAGCGGCTCTGGCAGGCACATTCCTTCGAGAACGACACCGGCGTCGGTGTCGAACTGCGCTATACCAGCGAAGATGGCGAGGAAGGTTATCCCGGGACGCTCGAGACCCGCGTGCGGTATACGCTAACCACTGACAACAAAATGATCATCGACTATCACGCCACCACCGATAAGGCGACGCCGGTCAACTTGACCCAGCACAGTTACTTCAACCTCGAGGGTGAAGGCAGTGGGCCGATTACCGATCACCGGTTGATGCTCAATGCCGATGCTTTTACACCGATTGGAGAGGCGTTGATCCCGACCGGTGAGATTCGCGACGTGGAGGGCACGCCGTTCGATTTCCGCGAGGCCACGGCGATCGGCGCACGTATCGGCGACGACAATACCCAGCTCGAATACGGCCAAGGCTACGATCATAATTTCGTTTTAGTGCGTGATGAAGCGGCTGCAGGAGAACTGGTAACGGCTGCCCGCGTCGTAGCGCCGGACAGTGGCCGTGTGCTGGAGGTCGCCACTACTGAGCCTGGGATTCAATTCTACTCGGGGAATTTTCTCGATGGCACGCTGACCGGCAAGGGGGGCGAAGCCTACGAAAAGCGTGGCGGTTTCGCACTGGAAACTCAGCACTTTCCGGATTCTCCCAACCAGGCTGATTTCCCGTCGACGATCCTCAAGCCCGGCGACACGTATGAGTCGCGCACGGTATGGCGCTTTGCCACGCAGGGCGACGGCAGCTGAACGATGTCAGGGGCGCGCATAGCATGCCGCCCAGTCCAGCGCTTCATCGAGGGGCAAGGCGGGGCTGTAAAGAAAGCCTTGCCCCATGTCACAGCCCATGGCGATGAGTTTTTCTTCGGTGGCACGATGCTCGATCCCCTCGGCGATCACGCGGCGGTTGAAACTCCTGGAAAGCGCGATGATCGCCTCGACGATCATTTCATCCTCGGGGTCGTCCAGCATGCCGAGGATGAACGAGCGGTCGATTTTGATCTCGTTGGTCGAGAACTTGCGCAGGTAACTCAACGAGGCGAAACCGGTGCCGAAGTCATCGAGGGAGAGTTGTACCCCTAGTGCTTGACACGCCTTGATGTTCGACGCCGCGAGGCCCGCGTCATCGAGTGCCGTGCTTTCGAGAATCTCGAGCGTCAGGCGCTTGCGAAACGCCATGTCATACCGGCTTAGTGTATTATTCAGGTGGTCGAGGAACTCGTCATCGAGAAAGTGAGCCGGGCTCAAATTGATGCTGATGGTGTAAGGAAGGTCTTGTTTCTGGAATGTTTCGAGGGTCGATACTGCTTGACTTATAACATGTTTTCCGAGCTCGATATCGAGTTTTGTGTGTTCGATATAGGGCAGAAAACGTCCCGGGTATACGAGCTTTCCGGATGGATGATGCCAACGTATCAGGCACTCGAATCCCGATACGACACCGGTCTTGTAATGTAACTTAGGTTGATAAAAAAGTTCGAGTTGATCGTTGTCCAGAGCATGCTGAACTTGCTCACCGATGGCAAAGCGTTTCTGTTGAGAATGATGACTCTCAAGATCGAAGAAATGGTAACAATTCTTGCCTGTTTCCTTGGCGGTATACATGGCTTGATCTGCGTGACGTAGCAGCAAGTCGCTATCCGAGTCATCGTTTGGAAAGCGTGTTATCCCCATGCTGGCAGACAACTCGATAACGTGCCCTTGAAGATGCATGGGATGGTGCAGTTGATCGAGGATATGGCGGTACGTCCTAGGGTGTTCCACGTCACGGAGAATGATCACGAACTCGTCGCCACTCAGCCGGGCGATGACATCGTGATGCCGCACGGCGCTGCGGAGTCGATCCGCAACGCATTTGAGCACCTCGTCACCGACTGCGTGGCCCTGGAGGTCGTTGATCGCCTTGAAACCATCCAGATCGAGAAAACATACTGAAACTGAACCGCGCCGGTGCCTTGCTGCAGTGAGTTCATTCTGGAAAAGTTCATTGAGAAGACGACGGTTAGGGAGGCCCGTGAGGCCATCGATATTGCCGGCTTCATGCAGCCATTTCTTTTTCTCCTGATCGACGATATCGGCGCATATACGTTCTAGCTCTCCTTCCAATATCGCCGCTAAGCTACGCAGGATGCTGAAGTCCATGCGAGATGCATCACGTGGGGAAGAGTCAATAAGGCATAAGGTTCCGACCTTAAAACCTGTGGGGTCACGCACGGGGATACCGGCATAGAAGCGGATGAAGGGCGTTCCGGTGACAAGCGGATTTTTATAAAAGAGAGGGTCGTTGGCTGCGTTTTCAACGACATAAATACTATTTTGCTGAATAGTATGGTCGCAAAATGAATGTCGTCTGGGAGTCGCTTCTATCCTGAGATTTTGCTTGGATTTAAACCATTGACGCTTGGCATCGATGAGCGTGAAAAGCGTGGTATTGACTTGATAGTGTTGCTTGGCAATACGCGTAAGGCGATCGAAGCGTTCTTCCGGTGGGGTATCCAGAAGCCCGGTCCCATGCAGTGCATGAAGGCGACGTTGCTCATGTCGTTTTAGCGTCACAATGCCATCTCCCGATGTCTAGAATACGCAACCGTTTGTTTGAATTCAGTGAGACGTCGTACGAGACGCTTAGCCGATCCCCCTTCCCCCTGTATCATGGTTGGTCCACCCGGAAGCACCAGGGCATATGGGGGCTGCATCATGAACCGTCCAATCAGCGCACTGAATGGATAATTCAATATTAAAGTGAACTACGATTCAACGCGAATTGAATCATTGATTCAAATTCAGCGTATGAATGAAAAAACCATGTTCGCCGAACGCCTTAAAAAGGCCCTTATTGCCGCAGGCTATGAGCCTCGCCCCTCGGTACTTGAACGCGAATTCAATCTTCGCTACTGGGGAAAGCCGATTACATTCCAAGCGGTACGGCGTTGGCTTCGTGGTGACTCCATTCCTGCCCAGGACAAACTACAGGTGCTTGCCGAGTGGCTGCGTATCGAACCGCATGTGTTGCGCTATGGAGATGAGAGTGAGCGAGCGCTTTACGCCACGCCTATCGAATTGGATGTCGTGCCGGTCTGCGGAGACGAAGCTGAAGTGCTGAAAATATACCGCAGCCTACCTAGCGAGCAACGCAAGGTGCTTCGCCACGTCATCGCCACATTTGGCAAGGCGAATGCGCCCAACGATAACGAGGAGACGTCTTGAGTGAAACCGCCAAGGGCAAGCCGTACCTCGGGGGAAAGCAGGACTTCGAAGGGGCTTGACATTGCGCACTACTTGGACGTGCGCGCGTGTCACGTGCTATGAAACTTCTTGATGATGTAGATTGTAGAAGACTATCGCAAGGGCCGTTTTGATTGAGCAGTGTTCATAGTGATCCCTTGCCATGCGGGGCTTGGCGGGCTGCTTTTACTTCATCAGCGATGGTCGGGGAGAGGCTGGTAATGACCTTCCTAGCCGCCTGGGCAATGGTGTGTAGGTAGACAGTCACTGCGGTTGTTCCTATACATGAAGCGGGGGGAAGGAGGTCCTCCAGCCAGATTGCAATCGGACCAGCGGTTCGAGTTCACGGATCTACGGTTCGATCCCAAGGAAAGGGCGTGGCGATATGCCGGGCCACATATAAAATAGAACGGGGAGATATCATCGTGACGCAAGACAATCGCAAGCCGACGACGACAGACGCTGGAATCCCAGTGGCCAGTGATGAGCATTCGCTGTCCGTGGGGCCTGACGGCCCGCTCGTTCTGCACGATCACTATCTCATCGAGCAGATGGCGAACTTCAACCGCGAGCGGATTCCCGAGCGCCAACCGCACGCCAAAGGCAGCGGGGCATTCGGTCATTTCGAGGTGACCGACGACGTCAGTCAGTACACTAAGGCAGCCGTGTTCCAGCCCGGCACCAAGACCGACGTGCTGATCCGCTTCTCCACGGTAGCCGGTGAACGCGGGAGTCCCGATACGTGGCGTGACCCGCGTGGGTTTTCGATCAAGTTCTACACCAGCGAAGGCAATTACGACATGGTGGGGAACAATACGCCGGTGTTCTTCATCCGCGATCCGATGAAGTTTCAGCACTTCATCCGCTCCCAGAAGCGTCGCGCCGACAGCAACCTTCGCGACCATGACATGCAATGGGATTTCTGGACGCTGTCGCCGGAGTCCGCGCACCAAGTCACCTGGCTGATGGGCGATCGCGGGATTCCCAAGACTTGGCGTCACATGAACGGCTATTCCAGTCATACCTACATGTGGGCCAATGCCCAGGGCGAGAAATTCTGGGTCAAGTACCACTTCAAGACCGACCAAGGCATCGAGTGCCTGACCCAGGAAGAAGCTGACCGCCTGGCCGGGGAAGATAGTGACTATCATACCCGTGATCTGTACGAGGCCATCCAGCGTGGTGACTATCCGGGCTGGACCCTCTACATGCAGATCATGCCGTTCGCGGATGCCGATACGTACCGCATCAATCCGTTCGATCTGACCAAGGTCTGGCCGCACGATGACTATCCGTTGATCAAGGTCGGCAAGCTGCAGTTGAACCGCAACCCGACCGACAACCATGCCGAGATCGAACAGGCGGCCTTCGAGCCCAACAACCTCGTGCCCGGCATCGGCATCAGCCCGGACAAGATGCTCATCGGGCGTGTGTTCTCCTACGCCGACGCGCACCGCGCACGTCTCGGGGTCAACTACAAGCAGATCCCGGTCAACGCACCCAAGGCCCCCGTGCACAGTTACAGCAAGGACGGGGCGATGCGCATCAACAAGGTCTCAGACCCGGTCTACGCGCCCAATTCCAAGGGTGGTCCGGCGGCGGATGGCGAGCGTTATCCCACCGATTCCACTTGGGAAGCCAATGGGCAGATGGTGCGTGCGCCCTATGCCCTGCGCAAGGATGACAACGACTATGGCCAGGCCAATGACCTGATCAACAAGGTCATGGACGATGCCGCGCGGGATCGTTTGGTCAACAACGTGGTCGGGCATGTCTCCGGTGGTGTCGAAGAGCCGGTGCTGTCACGCGTGTTCGAGTATTGGAAGAACATCGATGCCGAGATTGGACGTCGCATCGAAGAAGGGGTGAAAGCGGGTCGCGGTTAACCACGAATCGTTTAATCACGAACCATGATGTAAAACACGGCCCGGCCATCGAGAGATGGTCGGGCCGTTGTCGTTTGCGACTGTGCCATTGTGGGAGAGTGAATGCTCTGCCTGGTGCCAGTCTATGTCGTCGTCAATCGAGGATGGCGCGGTTCAGGGTCGATGCGCTCAGCATGCTAGGGGCGGCAGCGATAGAAATGCGCGGGCAGGAAGTTCATCGGCTCGAACTCCCGCGTCACCTGGGAGAAGGTCTTGTGTAGCGAGGGTAGGATGTTGGGCGAAAACTGGTAGAGCAGGAAGGTGCCGTCCGGCGAGATGACCTGTCGCGTCGCATCGAGGATGTTTTTCCGCGCCGCGTCGGGCAGTGTGCTGAAAGGGATGCCGGCGACCACGTAGTCGACCGCACCGAGCCCGCGCTCGCTCAGTACCTGCTGGATATCAGCCGCCGAACCATGTACGACCTGCATGCGCGGATCCAAGAAGGTGCCATTGATGTAATCAACGAAATCCTTGTTGGTCTCAAGCACCAGCAGCACCGCGTCGGGGTGCATCTGGAGCAGGATTTCCTTGGTGAAGGTGCCGATGCCTGGGCCGTACTCGACCAGCACCCGGGTACTCTCCCAGTCGACATGGCTCAGCATGCGCCTGACCAAAAAGGGCGAGCTGGGAATGATCGAGCCCAGCATCTTGGGATGCTTGAAGAAGTTACTGGCAAAAAGAGCGAATTGCCGGCGCCGGGCTCGTTGGGTACTGCTTGCTGTCTGCTGGTGCTCGTCCATGGCTTACTATTCTCGTTCAGTGGGAACCGGGGATCTCATCGTCACTTCACGGTATAGCACCGCTTCGATGAGTAAAAGAATAGCAAGACTCGGGTATGCCAGCGCCAGCATGGCGGGCTGATCCAGCGATACATGAGTGACAGCCACGCGAAAGCCGTCACGGAAAAGGCTATTACAAAAAGGTCGATGACCAAAAGGCCGCCGATATGGACCCGGTAGAAAAAGACGCTACAAGGCCAATAAAGGCTGGGAAAAGAAAGTACAGGCGCAAAAAAATGGGCCGCTGAGCGGCCCACGTACATAAGGGACTCAAGGATCATACGGGCTGGCGCCATGTTGCTCGACGGCCAGCGGTACGAGTGTCCTGGAGGGATCGGTCACGCCGTCGGGCACATTGCGATAAGGTTGATCAGCGCTGACGCGACTGATCGATTTGCTGACGTCGATAGTCGCCCTGACGTTCGAGCATCCAGCCGGGATACTCGGCGGGGAGCGCACTGACGGCCTCGAGCTCGGCGAGTTCCTCGGTACTGAGCGTGACCTGTGTGGCGGCGATGTTATCGTCAAGCTGGTCAACGCGCTTGGCCCCGACGATGACACTCGTCACCGCCGGCTGATGTAGCAGCCAAGCCAGTGCGACCTGGGCCACGGACACGCTGTGTGCCTTGGCGATCTTGGCCATCACATCTATGCAGTCAAAGGCACGTTCTTTATCGACTGGCGGGAAGTCGAAGTTGAGGCGGCGGCTGCCCGCCTCGCCCTGGCTGTCGCGCGTATATTTGCCGCTCAAGAAGCCACCCGCAAGCGGGCTCCAGACCATCAGCCCGAGATTTTCGCTCTGCAGCATGGGGACCAGCTCGCGCTCGAGGTCGCGCCCGGCAAGGGTGTAATACGCCTGCAGCGACTCGAAGCGCGCCAGACCGTGACGCTCGGCGATGCCTAGCGCCTTCATGATTTGCCAAGCCGCCCAGTTGGAGACCCCGACGTAGCGTACATGACCTTGTTGCACGAGAGTGTCGAGTGCGCGGACGGCTTCCTCGATGGGTGTG
Organism: Chromohalobacter canadensis; assembly: GCF_029544075.1. Classification (GTDB taxonomy): domain Bacteria; phylum Pseudomonadota; class Gammaproteobacteria; order Pseudomonadales; family Halomonadaceae; genus Chromohalobacter; species Chromohalobacter canadensis_A. The sequence continues at coordinate 79,968 of NZ_JAJQJH010000009.1, forward strand.
GCAGGATCGAAGCCATGTATCTGGTAGAGGTCGAGATGATCGAGCTGCATTCGCTTCAGGCTGGCTTTGATGCCTTCCATGATGTGATAGCGCGACATGCCACGTGCATTGACGCCAGGCCCGGTCTCGCCGAACACCTTGGAAGCGACGACGATTTCGTCGCGCGAGACATCTAGATTCTTGAGCGCCTGGCCGGTGATGATCTCGGACTGGCCCTGGGAATATACATCGGCGGTGTCGATGAAGTTGATGCCGGCATCCAACGCGCGGCCGATCAGGCGCTCGGCGTCGCTTTGCTGTAGATCGCCGATCTGGCTCCAGAGTTCGCCCTGGCCACCGAAGGTCATGGTGCCGAGGCACAGCTCGGAAACGAACAAACCGGTATTGCCGAAGGGTTGATAACGCATGAAACACTCCTGACGGTGATGAATTCGACCCGCGTAGGTAACCGCCGTTGTGACCCGTGACGCTGATAAGCGGCATGGCGGGATGGCTCCTTCAGTATGGACCCTGTGACGGCAGACAAAATGCGCGATTCTGTCGAGTCCATGCCCGATTCTGTAATCGGCTCATCGGCCCTTTCATCATGTTTTCCCGCCCGAGAGGGTAAGAGCGTCCAGCGCAGACCCACGCTTCCATTACTGGATATCGTCTATAGTGGGTCATGCGCAACACGATGGAATCGTGTCAGGAAGGACAGCCGGGCTAACCTCGGCCTATCAGGGAGGAAGGATCTTGTTCTGTGAGGCGAATGTATCGATCGCACGCCGTCTGGCGGGCGGTGGCGTCATGTTGGGCGTTCTGGCGGTGCTTGGCGGTTGCCAAGCATGGTCGCCGGCGCCGGAAGGGCTGGATGTCGAGCGCGTGGAGAAAAGCTTCGTCGAGGGTGATTGCCCGGCAGGACGTTGTGCGACCATCGAGATCGAATCGCTGCGTTTACCCGGAGCACCGGGCCTGAGCGAGCGGCTGCGAGATTCGCTGCTGAGCATGGGCTCGGGTATCACCAATGGCGAAAGCGAAGTGGTGATTGCGTCCTGGGAAGAGTATGCGCAGACGTTCTTCGACGAGGCCAAGGCGGCGCGGGAGCGCGTGCCTGAATTACCCGGTTACCAGGCGGTCTTCAAGGCAGAGGTTTATGACCGGCATGCCGAGCTGACTACCATCCAGCTCGATAGCTACGTGTTCACCGGCGGGGCGCACGGTATGCCGCTGACGCAGTTCATGGTCATCGACGAACGCGAGCGACGCGTGGTGACACTCGATGACATGCTGCGCGAGGGCCAGACGTCCGCGTATCGCAAGGCACTGTCGCGCGCGCATCTACGTTGGCTGGAAGAACAACAGGCGGGTGCCGACTTTGTCGAATCCTGGCCGCTGAGCATGAACCGCAACGTGGCACCGTTTGCCGATGAATGGCGGGTACGTTACAACGCCTATGACATCGCGCCTTATTCTTATGGGCAACCGGAGCTACGCATTCCTGCCCAGGCGCTCGAAGGCATCGTCAAGCCACGCTATCTGGAGCGCTGACGGCATGCGTTAACCGGGAGGGTGTCGCTGACGGTCGTGTCTCGTGAGGGCGATCGTCGCAGGCGGTGATCGTACGATCAGGCGTTCGAGTCGTGCTCGGGCTTGCCTTTTTGCTGGGCCGAGGCCATGGCTTCCAGCTCCTCTTCGCTCATCGAGTCGTACATCGACTTCGCGGCTCCCTCTAGCTCACTGGCCTTTTTCTCGCCGCGTTTGGCGGCGAGCGCGGCACCGGCAGCCATTTGCTGGGCCTGAGACTTGGCGGGCATATCGTCACCTCTTCCGTGATGGCGCTTCAATAAGCGTGGCTATCTTAAGCCAAGATAGACGCTGCCACGGGCATCGCAATGTCACGATGGTGACCGTATGTGTCCCGACCGACACGAGCCAGGCATCTAGTGCGCTTTTATTATTCCTTGCGCTGCTTGAGCTGTTCCTTCAGTGGGCCGGGCACCTTCTTGATGATCAAGCGATCATGCTCGGCGTCGAATTCGATACTGTTGCCGAGCAAGTGAGAGTCGAAGCTGATCGAGACGCCGCTGGCGCGCCCTGTGAAGCGCCGGAATTGATTGAGAGCTCGCTTGTCCGGCGGTATCTCCTCGGAGAGCCCGTAATCCTGATGACGAATGTAGTCGTAAAACGCCTTGGGATGTTGCTCGTCGACGAGCTCGGACAACTCATCGAGGGTCACCTTTTCGCCGTGCTTGGCCTGGGTGTTGGCGTAGTCGATCACGGCATCGGTCTTCTCGCGGCTGGCGTCGTCAGACAAGTCCTCGCGCTCGGCATAGTCGCTGAATGCCTTGAGCAAGGTTCGGGTTTCGCCGCTGGCATCCACGCCTTCCTCGACGCCGAGCAGTTCGCGGAAGCCTTCGGCGAATTTCTTGCCGCCGCGGTCCTTGATGAAAGACACGTACTGATGTGAGGCGCCGCCCTGCCATTGAGCGAGGTCGATGCGTGCGGCGAGCATCAATTGGCCAAGATTGAGCTGAGGCGTTTCGGTCACTTCGAGGGCATTATCGATGGCAAAACCCTGGCGATGATGGAGGAGTGCCACACTGACGTACTGCGTCTCGCCGTGCTGATAATGCACGAATAGCAGATGGCCACCCACCGAGAGGTGGGCGTCGATCAAGGCATTGATGCGCTCCGCCATCCGCGCGCTCCAGGTGACGAAATCGATCGATCCGGCTAGATACTCCGAGAGTCCCGCGGCGAAGGCGCTGCTGCCGGTCTCGCCGAAGTGACCCCAGGCCTTGGGCTTGGCATGAAAGCTGTCATTGACACTCGTCAGCAATGCCTCGAGAGATGCCGTCGATGACGGTGCGTGCTCGGCGCAGGTCAGCGTGGCGGGCGTCTCGGTATCGGACTTGTCGATGCGATGGATGGTGCTGGTCAGAATCGGCATGGTGGCATCTTGGTGAAAACGAAAACGGGCATGATAACGCCCAGTACGGGCCAGCTTCTAAGGCCTATCTAGGGCTTGATGTTGTAACCGGTCTTGAAGATCCAGCCGACCAGCGCCAGGCACAGGCCCAGAAATATCATGATCATGAGCAGGCTGGCGCCGACACTCACATCACTGATGCCGTAGAAGCTCCAGCGAAAGCCACTGACCAAATAAACGACCGGGTTGAACAGCGTCACCGTCTGCCACACAGGGGGCAGCATGTCGATGGAGTAGAAGCTGCCGCCCAAGAAGGTCAGCGGTGTGATGATCAAGAGCGGCACGAGTTGTAGCTTCTCGAAACCCTCCGCCCAGATACCGATGATAAAGCCCAGCAGGCTGAAGGTAAGGGCGGTGAGTGTCAGGAACAGCAGCATCCAGAATGGATGGTCGATACGCAAGGGCACGAAGAAGCTGGCGGTGACGAGGATGATCAAGCCCAGGATGAGCGACTTGGTGGCCGCCGCGCCTACATACCCGAGGACGATTTCGAAATAAGAAACCGGCGCCGAGAGTACCTCGTAGATGGTGCCGGTAAACTTGGGAAAGAAGATCCCGAACGAGGCGTTGGAGACGCTCTGGGTGAGGAGCATCAACATGATCAGCCCGGGCACGATGAAGGCGCCGTAGCTGACGCCTTCGACTTCCTGAATGCGCGAGCCGATGGCGGCGCCGAAGACCACGAAGTACAGCGAGGTGGAAATCACTGGCGAGACCAGGCTCTGCAGCAACGTGCGCCATGCGCGTGCCAATTCGAAATGGTAAATGGTGCCGACCGCGCGGAAATTCATGCGTCCTTCCTCACCAGATTGACGAAAATTTCCTCCAGCGAGCTTTGCTCGGTGTGGAGGTCCTTGAATCGAACGCCCGCTGCTTCGATATCGTTGAGCAGGGCGCTGATGCTTGCCGGCGTCGAGTGTTCGTCAGGTGACGCGGCGTAGGTATAGACCAGTACGTGGCCGTCGTCGGCGAGGCTCAGAGGATAGTGCGCCAGCGTCTCGGGAATGGACGCCAGTGGCGTCTGCAGATCGAGCCGCAGCTGCTTGCGGCCCAACTGGCGCATCAGGGCGGCTTTCTCTTCGACGAGCACGATCTCCCCATCGTTGATCACGCCGATGCGGTCGGCCATCTCCTCGGCCTCTTCGATGTAGTGCGTAGTCAGGATGACGGTGACGCCTTGGTCGCGTAGCGACCGCACCACGTCCCACATGTCGCGACGCAGCTCGACATCGACCCCGGCGGTAGGCTCGTCGAGAAACAGGATCTGCGGCTCGTGCGCCAGCGCCTTGGCGATCAGTACCCGGCGTTTCATGCCGCCCGAGAGCGTGATCATCTTGTTGCGACGCTTGTCCCACAACGACAACGACCTGAGCACACGCTCGATGTGCGCAGAGTCGGCGCGCTTGCCGAACAGGCCACGGCTGAAGCTGACCGTGTTCCAGACCGTGGCAAAGGCGTCGCTGGTCAATTCCTGAGGGACTAAGCCGATCTGGGCGCGCGCGGCACGGTAGTCGGTGACGATGTCGTGGCCGTTGACACGGACCTGACCGTCGCTTGCGTTGACCAGCCCGCAGATGATGCTGATCAGGGTGGTCTTGCCGGCACCATTGGGCCCCAGCAGAGCGAAGATTTCGCCATGCTGGATATCCAGGTCGATGCGTTTGAGCGCCTCGAAGCCCGAGGCGTAACGCTTGGTCAGCCCCTGAACGGCGATCACCGAGGGCGTGGCTTGCAGGGTGTGGGCGCGTTCGGTGGGGCGAGTTTCGGTGGCAGTGGCGTCTGCGATGTCATGACTCATGCGATACCGGGCTCCCGTGGAGAATGGGACGATCAGTATAGGCGTGCGCCGGCATGCCGTGGCCGGCGCTCACCTGATCGGTAAGTACGTCGTCGGCGAGTGCATCGTCGACGAGGCCGGGTCAGTCTTGCCGCTCGGCGCTGTGGTAGATGTTCTGAACGTCATCGAGATCGTTGAGGGTAGCGAGCAGCTTGTCGAGCATGGCCACGTCATCGCCGACGACGGGGGTCGTGGTCTGCGGCAGGAACTGGATCTCGTCGGCTTCGAAATCGAGCTCACCGAAGGCCTCGGCGAGGGCCTGCTTGGTCTTGGCATATTCGGTATGAGGCGCGAACACGGTAATACGATCGGTTTCGCTCTCGATGTCGGTGACATCGACATCGGCCTCCATCAAGGCTTCCAACACCGCTTCCTCGTCGCTACCCTCGAAGGCGAGGATCGCGCAGTGATCGAACATGTGGCTGACGCTGCCCGGGGTGCCGAGTTTGCTCTTGGCCTTGTTGAAACAGGCGCGTACGTCGCCGAAGGTGCGGTTGGGGTTGTCGGTCAGGCATTCGACGATGACCATGCAACTACCCGGACCGAAGCCCTCGTAGCGCGCGAGGGAGTAGTCCTCGCCGCCACCGCCCTTGGCCTTGTCCAGCGCCTTGTCGATGACGTGCGACGGGACTTGGTCCTTCTTGGCGCGCTCGATCAAACCACGCAGGGCGAGGTTGCCCTCGGGGTCGATCCCGCCGGCTTTGGCGCAAACGTAAATCTCACGCCCGTATTTGCTGTACACCTTGGTCTTGGCGTCGGCCGTCTTGGCCATGGATTCCTTGCGGTTCTGGAAAGCCCTACCCATGTCATGCCCTATCAAATGGTTCGCAACGCACAAGATTCTACGCAACATCGCCGGTCGAGGCAGGTTTAATTTTGCGCTGCCGACGTTTGGTCTCCCGACGATACGCCGTCTCCTTCAGTCGACGCTATGCTTAATGCGCGCTCACCTGTAGCTTAGGGGGTCTCTATTTGCCCACTTCATCGGAAATGCATATGTCGATGCGATCCTTGCCAATGCCGTTTACTGCTCGTTCCGTCTGGCACGTCATGCTGTGGCTGTGCCTTGCCGTCTCGCTGACAGGCTGCGGCATCAACAATATTCCTACGCTGGACGAACAGGTGAAGTCGGCCTGGGCGCAGGTCGAGAACCAATATCAGCGGCGCGCGGATCTGGTGCCCAATTTGGTGGAAACCGTCAAAGGCTTCGCCGATCAAGAACAGGAAACGCTGACGGCCGTGATCGAAGCGCGTTCCAAGGCAACCTCGATCAACATCGACGCCGACTCATTGGACGATCCCGAAAAGCTGAAGCAATTTCAGCAGGCTCAGGGCCAACTGACTGGGGCGCTGAGTCGCCTGATGGCGGTGTCCGAACGCTATCCGGAGCTGAAGTCGAACCAGAACTTCCTGGCACTGCAGTCGCAGCTGGAAGGTACCGAGAATCGCATCGCCGTGGCGCGCCGCGACTTCATCCAGGCGGTTGAGCAATACAATACAGAGATTCGTACTTTCCCCGGGCGACTCTGGCATGGCCTTTTGTATAGCGACATGCCGATTCGCGAAAACTTCGAAGCGACTGCTGAGAACGCCGATCAGGCGCCTGAGGTGGAGTTCTAATGAGGCATTGCATCCGTCTGACATGTCTGGCGCTATTGTGGGCCTGTGCCCTCAGCGTTCAGGCGCAGGACATCGAGTTTCCCGAGCTGACCGGGCGCGTGGTCGACCAGGCCGACCTTCTAGATGCGTCGACTCAAGATGAGTTGAGCGGCATGCTCGCGGCGCACGAGGAAGATACCGGCGAGCAGGTCGTCGTGGTCACGCTGCCCGATTTACAGGGTGCGCCGATCGAGGAATACGGCTATCAGTTGGGACGTCATTGGGGCATCGGTCAGGAGGGTGAAGACACTGGCGCGCTGTTGATCGTCTCCATGGAAGAGCAGGCCATCCGCATTGAGGTCGGTTATGGCCTCGAGGGTCGCCTGACTGATGCGCAGTCCTCGGCAATCATCACACAGCAGATCGCCCCGGCGTTTCGTGAGGGCGATTACGCGACCGGTATTACCCAAGGTACGGAAGCGATCATTCAGGTCCTGGGCGGCGACCCGATGGCCGATGCGCCTCCTGCCGGATCGGCTTCCGGGCAAGATAAATCGCGCGATGTCGGCGGCGCATCCGTGGCGTTTTTCGTCATGTTGATGATCGTCATGGGTATCGTACGCGGCATCGGTGGTGGCGGACGCGGCGGGCGTCGTCGCGGACGCGGCGGTGGCTTGCTCGGCGGTCTTCTGCTTGGCGGCGCCATGGGCGGCGGTTTCGGAGGCGGCGGTGGCGGCCTCGGAGGCGGCGGCTTCGGCGGCGGCGGTGGTGGTTTCGGCGGGGGCGGTGCCTCCGGTGGCTGGTAGATCAACGCAAGGGACATCACCATGGCATTATTGAGCGACAGCGAGCAGCAGCAGGTGCGTGATGCGATTACGCACATCGAGCGCGATACCGACGCCGAACTAGTCACCGTACTCGCGCCGCAGGCCGACGATTACACTTACATCCCATTGCTCTGGGCAGGGATTCTGTCCCTGTTGATCCCGGGGGCGATCAATTATTTCCCCCAATGGCTGGGTGCTTCGGAGCTGTTGATCGTGCAGTGGGCGTGTTTCGCGGTGCTCGCGATTGTGTTTCGGCTGCCGGCGGTGACGACGCGTCTGATCCCGCGACGTGTGCGCTTCTGGCGGGCCGCCAATCTGGCAAGGCGGCAGTTTCTCGAACAGAACCTGCATCACACCCAAGCCGGCACCGGCATGCTGATCTTCGTCTCCGAGGCTGAGCGCTACGTGGAGATCCTGGTCGATCGCGGGATTTCCAGCCGCCTCGACGACGAAACCTGGCAGGGCATTGTCTCGACCTTCACCCAGCAGGTAAAGCAAGGCCAGACGCTGCAGGGCTTTCTCTCCTGTATCGAAGCATGCGGTGAGCACCTCCGAGAGCACGTTCCCGCCACGCACGAGCGCAACGAACTCCCCAATCGTCTGATCGTGCTGGAATGAAACGCCCGACGACACGCCTCATGGCGTGTCGTCGCCGGTTCCCCACTCCTCCGTAGGCTATCGCATCATCGCGCCGCTCTAGACTGGACGGCACGCCAGGGCGCGTGTGGCTAATCCATAGGAGTTGGCGTAGTTGGATCGTTGTCGTGATGGAGCGCTGCTATGCTGAGCTTACGATTTCCGTGCCCAGGAAGGGTGCCACCGTGGTCAGTACAGGAGGCGTTGTGGCGCAGCAAGGACGCAGCGAAGAATACCCTGATGTTAGCTTTCACGCCGAGTCGACGGCGGCGGTTCTCGACCATCTCGACAGCGATGCCGACAGCGGCCTGAGTAGTGACGAGGTAACGCGTCGGCGCGAGCGTTACGGCCCCAACGAGATTCCCGACGATGCGCATGCCGGCCTGGTGCGCATCTTTTTGCGCCAGTTCACCGACCCGCTGATCTATATCCTGCTGATCGCAGCGGCGGTTTCACTGTTCGCCGGTGGCTTCGCCAACGCCGTCTTCATCACTGCTGTGCTGGTGCTCAATGCCGTCGTCGGCTGCTTTCAGGAGTACCAGGCCGAGTCCAGCGCGCAGACGCTGCAATCGGTCGTGCGCATTCGCCCGAGGGTATTGCGCAACGGGCGTAGCGAGGAAGTCGAGGCGGCCGAATTGGTGCCCGGCGACATCGTGCTGCTCGAATCCGGCGATGCGGTGCCCGCCGACCTGCGGCTGATCGAGACGACCAACCTGCAGGCTGACGAGTCGCTGCTGACCGGGGAATCCACCCCGGCCGCCAAGAACGCCGACGCACAACTGGACGAAGACACACCCCTGGCAAAGCGCGAGACGCTGCTGTACTCGGGAAGCTCGATCATGAACGGCCGTGCCACCGGCATCGTCGTTCGCATCGGCGAACACACCGAGATCGGCCAGATCGCCGAATCGCTGGCGGAGACCGATAGCGGCACGCCGCCCCTGGTGCACAAGCTCAAGCGGCTGACCAACTGGATCGCGGTCTTCACGCTGGTGGCAGTGGCCGGAGTGGCGCTGATCCAGTTCCTCAACGGCAAAGGGCTTGCCGACATCGTCACCGTGGCGGTGGCCCTGGCGGTCTCGGCGATACCGGCCGGGCTGCCGGTCGCCATCACCGTCGCGCTGTCGGTCGCCTCCGCCCGGATGGCCAAACGCAACGTGATCGTGCGTCGGTTGGCGGCTGTCGAAGGGTTGGGCTCCTGCACGCTGATCGCCAGTGACAAGACCGGCACGTTGACCGCCAACCAGCTGACCGTGCAGCGGACCTGGCTGGGCGCGCGGCGGCGCGTCGAGATCGGCGGCGAGGGGCGCGGGCTTGAAGGCGAGGTCACAGCGGAAGGCGAGTCGCCCGATGACGAGCTGCGCGATGCTCTGCAACGCTTCGCCACCGCCGGTGCGCTGGCCAACGAAGGCGCGTTGCGGGTCGACAACGGCGAGATCGCCGACAGCAAGGGCGACAGCACGGATCTGGCCTTTCTGATTCTGGCGGAGAAGCTCGGGATCGACCGCCGGCGTCTGGACGACGACTACCCCGAGCAGGCGCGCATTCCGTTCGATCCGTCCAAGTTCTTCAGCGCCGTGTTCAGCGAGGCCGAAGGCGGCACGCTGGCGTACGCGAAAGGGGCGCCGGAAACGATCATGGAAATGTGCAACCTCGATGGCGAGACCCGGTGCGTCGCCGAGGAACAGCGAAAGGCGTGGGCCGAAGAGGGTTTCCGGATACTCGCGATTGCCGGCGGCCAGGTGGATGGCACAGATGAGGAGAGCCTGCGCGGACTGGATCTGCTGGGACTGGCGGCGATGATCGACCCGCTGCGCGACCAGGTTCCCGAGGCCATCGAGCAGTGTTACGGCGCCGGCGTGGGGGTGCGCATGGTCACTGGCGACCATCCGGACACGGCCTATGCTATCGGCCACGGCCTCAAGCTGACCGATGACCCGCAGCAGGTGCTCACCGGAAAGTCTTTGTCGGAGGCCGGCGACGGAGCCGGCGAGCACATCGGCCGGGCGCGTGTCTTTGCCCGGGTCGAGCCGCTGCAGAAGACTCGCATCGTCGAATCGCTGCAGCGTGCCGGACATTTCGTCGCCGTTACCGGCGACGGGGTCAACGACGCACCGGCGCTGGATCGCGCCAACATCGGGATCGCCATGGGCGAAAGTGGCACCGACGTGGCGCGCAACACCGGCGACCTGATTCTCACCGACGATAATTTCGTCTCCATCGTGCCGGGCATAGAATGGGGACGCACCGCCTACGACAACGTGCGCAAGGTCGTCTGGCTATTGCTATCGACCGGCGCGGCCGAAGTGTTGCTGTTTTTCCTGGCGCTGGGTTTCGGACTGCCGATACCGCTGACGGCGGTGCAACTGCTGTGGCTGAACATGGTTACCAACGGCATCCAGGACGTCGCTCTGGGCTTCGAGAAGACCGACCCGGACGTGCTCAAGCGCCCGCCGCGCTCGCCAGATGAACCAATATTCAATCGTCATATGGTCGAGAACGTATTGGTTTCCGGAATGTATATCGGCCTGGTGGCGTTTGGCGTGTATTTCTATCTGCATTCGGCGATGGGCATGGGCGAGGATCAGGCCCGCAACTTGACGCTGCTACTGATGGTGCTTTTCGAGAACGTGCACTTGTTGAGCTGCCGCTCGGAGCACCGCTCGTTGTTCCGGATTCCATTCAACAATCCCTTGCTACTAGGCTCGATCGTGGCCGCGCAGGGCATCCATATCGCGGCGATGTACATTCCCGGCCTCAAGGATGTGCTGGGGCTGGAACCGGTATCGTTGCAGACCTGGGGCCTTCTGTTGGCGATTGCGGTCACGCTGCTGGTCGTCGATGAGTTGGCGAAATGGCTGCGCTCGCCCATATGGCGCTAAAAATCGACTCAAGGTTGATGGCAAATAAGAAGGGCGCCGTGCCGACAAGGTTAACCGCCACATTGAAGTTGGGACTGCGGATCGCCATTGAAGGTTATGAATAGCATTCAAACAGCAAAGGAAAGTGCCATGAACGTCGTCACATTACGTAGTCCGGGCGGGCTGGATAAGCTCGATGTTCACGAACGCGAAGCGCCGGGCGAGCCGGGGCCGGGCGAGGTGCGCGTGCGGGTGCATGCCAGCTCGCTCAACTACCATGATTACGGGGTTGTCGCCGGAGCCATGCCGACCGAAGACGGCCGTATTCCCATGTCGGATGGGGCCGGTGTCGTCGAAGCCGTGGGTGAAGGCGTCGAGGAATTCACCGTGGGTGACCGCGTGGTATCGACGTTCTTCCCAGGTTGGCTCGAAGGGCCGGCACGGATCGGCGACTTCACCACCACGCCTGGCGATGGTGTTGATGGCTACGCGCGCGAGCAGGTCGTGCGTCCGACGACGTGGTTTACCCACGCACCGCGCGATTACGACCACGCCGAAGCGGCTACCTTGACCACGGCCGGATTGACCGCTTGGCGTGCACTCGTGGTGGATGGCAAGCTCAAGGCGGGTGACACGGTGCTGGTGCTGGGCACCGGCGGTGTCTCGATCTTTGCCTTGCAGTTCGCCAAGCTGATGGGCGCCACGGTGATAGCGACCTCGTCCTCGGACGAGAAGATCGCACGGCTTAAGGAACTGGGCGCTGATCACACGCTCAACTACAAGACCGAGCCGGAGTGGGGCAAGCGCGTCAAGGCACTCACCGGTGGCCGGGGCGTCGACCATGTCATCGAAGTCGGTGGCCCTGGCACGCTGCCGCAATCCATCGACGCCGTGCGCATCGGCGGACACATCTCATTGATTGGCGTGCTCACCGGACGCGGCGGCGAAATTCCTACCGCCAAGCTGATGGCCAAGCAGGCGCGTCTGCAGGGCTTGATCGTAGGTAGCCGGCGCGATCAGATTGAGATGATCCGTGCCATCGACGCCAGCGATCTACATCCGGTCATCGACCGCCGGTTCGCCCTCGACGAGATCGCCGAGGCGTTTCGTCACCAAGAGGCAGGGCGTCACTTCGGCAAGATCTGCCTGGAATTTTGATTGTCAGTAAATGGAAAACTAAAACGCCGTCGGAGACTCTCCGACGGCGTTTTTTTATTTCCTCGACGCGGGCCGCAGGTCGTAGTCGAAGTACTGTTCCATCAGCTCGATGAAAGTGCCGTCGGCGTAGACGCTGTCCAGCGCTTGATTGAAAGTGGCAGCCAGGTCCTTGTCGCGTGGTCGCACGGCGATGGCGTTACCCTTGCCAAAGATCGACTCAGGGCTGTTGATGCGGGGCCCGACTTGGACAAAATCGCTATTGGTGTCATCGACGTCCAACGTATCCAAAGCGACTGGATAGTTGATGAATGCCAAATCGAGGCGCTGCGACTGTAGGTCGAGTGCCACATCTGCTGCCGTGGCATATCGCTGGATATCAAGAGTATCTGCGTAGCGCTCGGTGACATAGTTATCTTGTGTCGTCCCGCGTTGCACGCCGACGGACAAGCCTTTCAGTGTCTCCATGTCGTCGATATCGATGTCGCTGCCACGTCGCGCCACCCACACTTTGGGTGACATGGCGTAGGGGTCGGTGAAGCGTACCTGCTTCTCGCGGGCGGGGGTGATGCGCATCGACGATAAAATGGCATCGTACTTGCGCGATAGCAGTCCGGGGAGGATGCCATCCCAACCTTGTACCACCCACTCGCAGTCCAGTTTGGCGCGCTGACAGAGCGCGTTGCCCAAATCGATCTCGAACCCGGCCAGCTCACCGTCGGCGTTGCGGTACTCGAACGGCGGGTAGGGCACGTCGACGGCGATGCGTACGTGCTGTCTATCCTCGCCGGAAATGTCGCTGGCCTGTGCGGAAAGGGTGCTGGTCAGGCTAGGGGCAACAAGCAGCACGGCGATGGCCAGCTTGAACGGTGTGGCCACGGGTGGATGAAAGTCCAGCAAGCGGGAAGGTGACATGGGCTAATTCCTTGTTGTCATCGATGAGGTTTCGAAGCGGCCCCCGAGGGGGCCGGGTCAGGCAGGTTTCGCGGTGTGGCGCTGGCGCAGCCGATGACGAATTGCAAAGGCCACTGACACCACGGCAAGGATTAATAGCGTCAGGGAGATCGGCCGGGTGAAAAACAGTGTCCAGTTCTCGTCGGTCATCAGTGCGCGGCGCAGGTTGGTTTCGGCAATCGGACCGAGGATGACGCCGAGCACTAACGGGGCCAGAGGGTAGTCCAGCTTACTGAGGATATAGCCGAAGACTCCCACCCCTAGCAGCAGGTAGATATCAGTGACGCGGTTGTTGAGGGCGAATGCGCCGACGACACAGCACACCAGGACTACTGGGACGATAACCGAACGCGGCACGTCGGTAACACGCAGGAAGAAACGCATGCTGAACAGGCACACCACCAGCACCATGAACGCGGCGAGCAGCATGGCCATGAACATGCCATAGACCAGATCGCCGTGATCGAGAATTAGTCGCGGGCCGATGCCGATGCCGTGAACCATCAGCGAGGCCATCAGTACGGCGTCGACGGCGCTGCCGGGAATGCCGAGAGCGATCATCGGGATCAACCCGCCCCCTGAGGTCGCCGAGTTGCCGGATTCCGAAGCGATGACGCCCTCGGGCGTGCCGGTGCCAAACTTCTCGGGTGTTTTGGAAGCACGCTTGGCCTGGTCGTAAGCCAGCAAGTTGGCAATACTGCCGCCAGCGCCGGGGACCGCGCCGATGAACACCCCGACCAGCGACGAACGGATCAAGTTGATCGGGTAGGTCAGCGTTTCGCGCAGCGCATCCAGTGGCTTGAAGGCTACGTTGGCAGGAATCAACTGCTTGCCGTGCTTGGTCTGCTCGGCGTCCTCGACTTCCTGGAGCAACTGGCTGACGGCGAAGATGCCGATCAGTACCACCAGGAAGGGGAAGCCGTTGGCGAGCAGGTCGAAGTCGAAGGTGAAGCGCGCCACGCCCATCATCGGGTCGGCGCCTACGGTGGCGATGAAAAGTCCCAGCAGGCCGGTCATCAGACCCTTGAGCATCGATTTGCCGACCAGGCTGGCGACCACCGTCATGGCGAAGATGATCAGCGAGAAATACTCCCAGGCGCCCAGCTTGACGGCGATCATTGCCAGCGGTGGGGCGGCGATGATCAGCACGATTGCGCTGACCAGGGCGCCGAAGAACGATGACCAGATACCCAGCGCCAGGGCGCGACCGGGCTGGCCGCTGCGCGCCATCGGGAAGGCGTCGAAGGTAGTGGCCACCGAAGAGGGCGTGCCGGGAATGCCCAGCAGGGCCGCGCTTATCAGTCCGCCCGAATAGCCGCCGACGTAGACCGCGAGCATGGTCGCCACGCCCTGCAGTGGGTCCATGGTGAAGGTCAGCGGTAGGGTCAGCACGATGGCCATGGTGATGGTGAAGCCGGGAATCGCCGAGGCGATGACGCCAGCGACCACGCCGAGCAGCATGGTGGCCATGGTCGGCAGCGTGAATAACTGGTCCATGCCGGCGAACAGCGCTTCCGTCATGTTATGTCTCCTCTCGAGGGCAGCTGCGAAGCCATGGTGTCAGCCAATGTTCAGCCGAAGGGGCCGCGCGGAAGGCTGATGATGAAGACATCCCGGAACAGCCAGTCGATGCCGAACGAGAACGTCACGGCGATGATCGCGGCGATGGCCAGGCTACGAGGGCGACGCACGCCAAGCGTGAGCTGGACCAGGGTCAGGAAGAGCAGCGAGGCCAGGCGAAAGCCCAGCATCGGCACGCCGACGATGTATAGGGCGAACAGCGCCAGCACGCCGAGCGCCAGTCGGTGCCGCCACATCCAGCGCTTGACAAGCCCCGCTGAGGCACGCGGCGCACCGCGATAGCGTCGCCACTCCTGGGCCATGATGCCCAGGTTGATCACCATCAGGACGGCCAGTACCAGACGTGGAAAGCTGCCCGAACCGAGGGGTTCCCACATCGACGAGGGCAGCGCCCCGGCTTGGACGAACAGCGCGCCGAACAGCACCACCAGCGCGCCGTTCAGCAGCAGATGGGCGAGCGCGTTGGCGCGCCGAGTATCGTCATCGGCGACCCGATCCGACGATCGGGTCTGCTGCGAAGAAGACTGCGGACTCATTTGGCTAGCTTCCCGGACAGCCGTTCGATGGTCTCGTCGGTGGTCTTGAGGTAGTCAGTGAATGTCTCAGGACCTTCGAAATGTACTTGGGCGCCGGCGTTATGTACCGCCTGGATGAACTGCTTATCTTGGGAGAGTTCCTGCATGGCATCGGCGAGTACTTTGACCTTATCCTCTGGAGTACCCTTGGGAGCGATCAGGCCGCGCACGATGTTGAGGCTGAGCGAGTCGTAGCCGAGTTCCTTGAAGGTCGGCACGTCTGGCGTCTCTTCCTGACGCTCAGCGCTGCCCACCGCCAGGAAACGTAGATCGCCATTCTTGACGAACTCGCCACTCGAGGCGATATCACCAATCGCCGCGTCGATATGCCCGCCAACAAGCGCACGGATGCGAGCACCGGTGCCCTCGAAACCGACATAACGGAACGATAGATTCGCGGCATCCTCCATCATCGCCGCGTGGACATGGGGAATCCCGCCAAGCGTCACGCCGACACGGATCTCGCCGGGGTTGTCCTGGGCGTAGTCGACGAATTCGTCGAAGGTCTGCCATGGGCTATCGGCGTTGACCGTTAGATATTGCGGCGAAGCGGTCATGGCGGCGACCGGGGTGAAGTCGTCCCAGTTGAGTTGGGTCAGTTGGGTATGGTTGGCGACTAGTAGCCCCTCGTGGATCTGGCCTACCGTGTAGCCGTCGGGGTCGCGCTTGGATAGTTCCTTGAGGCCGGTGGTGCCGCTGACGCCGGGCATGTTGATGACCGGCATGGGCTGACCGAGGTACTCTTCGGCATTATTGGAGACCACTCGCATCAAGGTGTCGCTGCCACCGCCCGGTGACCATGGAACGATGAATTCTACCGGCTTGTTGGGATAGTCCTCGGCTTGGGCCAGTGATGCGGTGCTAGCACCTAATGCTGTACCCAGCACTAGCCCCCCGATAATTAGCTTGAAACGGAGGGAGCGGGTTGCTTGGGGACGACCTTGGATAGTGTTGCTCTGCTGAGAAGTAAATGACATGGCTATATTGTCCTTGTTGGTCATCGTATTCATGCATTGCTTGATTACCGACTCGTAAGAGCCTTGGTGGATTCGCGCGGTACATCGCCGAATCCGCGAACGGGAGGTCATGGCGCTCGCTACCCGAGCAGCAGCGCGCCGTAGCCGAGCCCGAAACACACGACGAACGCCGGGTGAACCCGGGTCGCCAGGAGTAATACGCCGGCCACGCCGCCGATGATCGCGGTGTGCACCGCGCCGGCGGTCTCCAGCCCTTCGGCGAGAAAGCGCCACGTCAGATAGGCCATTAGCGTCATCACCACAGGGCGGACCCACTGGCTCATCGACTTGACCTTGATCGAGTCGCGGTAGCGATACAGCGTGCCAAGCGCAATTAGCATCAGCAGCAGCGACGGTGCGACGGTGGCGAAGGTGGCGATCAGCGATCCGGGCACGCCGGCGACGTCGTAGCCGATATAGCCGGCCATCTTGGTGGCGATCGGGCTGGGCAGGGCGTTGCCCAGTGCCAAGGTCTCGGCGAAAGCCTGTGAACTCATCCACCCATAGCGGCCGACCACCTCGTTCTCGATCAGCGGGATGATCGCCGGGCCGCCGCCGTAACCGACGATGTTGGGGATGAAGAACGCCAGGAACAGGTGCCAATAGATCATTTGTTCGTCTCGCTGGTCGCTTGCTGCGATTCGGGGCGCAGTAACGCTGTGATCAAGATCGCGCCGATGACCAGCCCCGGGTGCACATCGAGCCAGTAGATCAGCCCACCGGCGATGGCCCCCATCACCAGCGTCACAAGCCAGCCAAGGCTGGCCCGCGACTTGGTGAAAAAATCCCAGGTCAACTTGGCCATCATCACCATGACGACGGGGACCACGCCCTGGCCCATGCCCTGCACCCAGCGCTGGTCGCCGTGACGGGCGTAGAGTCCGAGTAGCGCGATCATTGCAATGATTATTGGCCCGATCACCGCGACTACGGCGTTGAGTGCGCCCAGCACGCCGCCGACCCGGTAGCCGATATAACCGGCCATCTTGGTGGCGATTGGCCCGGGCAGTGTATTGCCTATCGCCAGCACGTCGGCGAATGCCTCGTCGTCCATCCAAGCGTGGCGTTTAACCACCTCCTGATGAACGAGCGGGATCATCGACGGGCCGCCGCCGAAACCGAACAGTCCGATGCGCAGGAAGGCCATGAATAGCTGGGCTTGAGTACGCAGCATGATCACAGCACCGCGATGCTGGAGTCGGTGCGCGGCTCGGTGCCGCCGCAGTAGATGCCGCTGTCCGGGTCGCGGATGATCATCTGCCCGCGACCGAAGCCGCGCGGGTCGTGATCGACGCGCATGTCGTGGCCGCGCTCGGCCATCGCCCGTACCAGCGGCGCCGGGTAGCCGTGCTCGATGCCGATGCGCCTGCCGCCCATCCACTGCCAGCGCGGTGCGTCGAGCGCGGCCTGCGGGTTGAGGCCGAAGTCGATCAGGTTCATCACCACCTGGACGTGGCCCTGGGGCTGCATGAAGCCGCCCATCACGCCGAACGGCCCGAGCGGCGTGCCGTCGTCGCGGGTCAAAAAGCCGGGAATGATGGTGTGGAAGGTCTTCTTGCCCGGCGCGAGCACGTTGTCGTGGTTCGGGTCGAGGCTGAAGTTGTGGCCGCGGTTCTGCAGCGCGATGCCGGTACCCGGCACCACTACACCGGAGCCGAAGCCGTGGTAGTTGCTCTGTATGAACGAGACCATATTGCCGTCGCTGTCGGCGGTCGCCAGGTAGACGGTGCCGCCGGCCTGCGGGGTGCCTGGGGTCGGGTCCAGCGCCGATTCACCAATCAGTGCGCGGCGCTCTCGCGTATAGGCGTCGCCGAGTAGCGATTCGACGCTATGGGTCATGTGCTCGGGTTGGGTGATATAGGCCTGCCCATCGCTGAAGGCCAGCTTCATCGCCTCGAGTTGGCGGTGCATTACTTCGGGATTGTCGCGGCTGTCGATCTTGAAGCCCTCGAGTATGCGCAGCGCCATCAGCGCGACCAGCCCCTGGCCGTTGGGCGGAATCTCCCAGACTTTATGACCACGGTAGTCTGCCGCGATCGGCTTGACCCATTCCGGCTGATAACCGGCAAGATCTTCTGCACGCAGATAGCCACCGGTCTCGCGGGAGAAGGCGTCGATGCGCTCGGCCAGCTCGCCGCGATAAAAACTCTCGCTGTGGCTTGCGGCGATGGCTTCCAGGGTTTTCGCCTGCTCCTCGCAGCGGTGCCACTCGCCGGCGCGCGGGGCATGCCCGGTCGGCGCGAAGGTCTCGAACCAGCCTGAGGTAGCGGTATCCGTTAGATGTTTGCGGAAGGTCTCCTCGGCGCGTTGCCAGAGACTGGCGATGACCGGCGAGACTGGAAAGCCCTCTCGGGCTAGGCGGATCGCCGGGGCGAGCAGCGCCTGAAAATCGAGCTTGCCGAAGCGCTGCGATAGTTCGGCCCATGCGGCGGGAATGCCGGGCACAGTCACCGGCGTCCATCCGTAAAGCGGCATGGACTCGAATCCGGCCTCGGCGACCGCCTGTGGGGTCAATGCGGCGGGGGCGGTGCCGCTGGCGTTTAGACCGTGAAGTTCCCCGTTGCCTGCATTGTCGTCGGCTATCCAGACCAGCGCGAAAGCGTCACCGCCGATCCCGCAACCGGTGGGTTCGACCACGGTGAGCGCCGCTGCGGTGGCGATGGCGGCGTCCACTGCGTTGCCGCCCTGAGCGAGAATGTCACGGCCAACCTGGCTGGCTTGTGGTTGGGACGCGGCGACCATTCCGTGTTTGGCATAGGTAGCGCTGCGCTGGGAAGTGTAGGGCGTTGCCTGGGAAAAGGGCGTCAACATGCCGTCTCCGATCGATTGTTATGTTATAAATCGTTTTGAATTAAAAAATCGATTTTGTTGAGATGACTATGGCGCGCAATTTAATTAACGTCAATATGGGATTTTGGCAAAGGGCTTACTGCACTGAGGCAAATCCTTGCTCGCCGAACGGAAACACATATCGCCAGCCATTACCTTTGAACTTGATAAGAGAACCACGCCATGACCGCATCGCCATCGACTAGTCGCGACATGGCCTCGAGCCGAATCTTCGAGACACTCAAGCAGGACTTGATTCGCGGACGTTTCGCGGCGGGTGAGAAGCTCGCCATCAGCGCCCTCAAGGACCATTACCGAGTGGGGCTCAGCCCGCTGCGTGAGGCTCTCAACCGACTGGCGGCCTACGGCCTGCTCGAGCAGGTCAACCAGCGGG
Organism: Chromohalobacter canadensis; assembly: GCF_029544075.1. Taxonomy (GTDB): domain Bacteria; phylum Pseudomonadota; class Gammaproteobacteria; order Pseudomonadales; family Halomonadaceae; genus Chromohalobacter; species Chromohalobacter canadensis_A. Next base: position 99,203 of record NZ_JAJQJH010000009.1, read on the forward strand.
GGTTTCGAGTCCCAGCAATGGAGCTTGAGGAGCTAGATGACATCGCGGGGCTGCGCGCTCAGCTTGAATGCATGGCGTTGACGCAGGCTTTTCAGGCGGGAGATTCAGAATGGGAGTCACAGGTATTGGCGGCGCATCATCGGTTGCGCCGTGCCGACGAGCATCCTGAGCAAGTGGAGGAATGGGAGCAAGCACACCTGCGCTTTCATCGGGCGTTGCTAGCGTCGTGTGGTTCGCACTGGTTGTTACGCTTCATCGAACAATTACACGACCAGTTCGACCGCTACCGGCGCCTGGCGCCGCCCAATCCGGCGGTGCGGAAGGCGCTTGATCGCCAACATGGCGAGCTGGTCGAACTGGCACTGAGTCGAGACATTCGCGCCGCGCGGGCATTGCTCGATGATCACATCCGGCTGTCTCACAGTGTTGCCCGCGGTTGTTGCGAGTCACCGGCATCCGACGACGATACGTGAGCCGTCGGCGCCGATAGTACCACGACTCTCGATTGACGTGACTTATGCCCCGCCTTGGGTGCCGTTACCGCGACCCCGTCCGCCACGACGGCGGCGCGGGCGATTTTCGCCGCCATTGCGATCGCGGGATGCATTGCTGTTGCGTGAGTCGTTACCGCCTGAGTTGCCACCGCGACGTTGGCCGTTGTCGCGTCCGTTACCGTTGCGCTGGCCTCCACCGTTGCCACCGCGCGGCGGGCTGGTGCCCTGGCCGCTGACGAGTGCTTCGCTGGGCTCGAAGCCGGCGATGGTTTGGCGTTCCAGCGTCTGGCGAATCAGCCGCTCGATTCCCGCGAGCTCCTTGCCTTCTTCGGGGCTGACCAGCGACACCGCGTGGCCGCTAGCACCTGCGCGTCCGGTACGTCCGATACGGTGGACGTAGTCCTCGGCGACATTGGGTAGCTCGAAGTTGACCACTTGCGGGAGCTGATCGATGTCGAGGCCGCGCGCGGCGATATCGGTTGCCACCAGTACACGAATATCGCCGCTCTTGAAGCCGTCGAGGGCCTTGGTGCGCGCATTCTGGCTCTTGTTGCCGTGAATCGCAGCCGCCTCGATACCGGCGTCTTCGAGCTGGCGACTCAGGCGGTTAGCGCCATGCTTGGTACGCATGAAGACCAGCACTTGCTGCCACTGATTCTCGTGGATCAAGTGTGTGAGCAGCGCCGGCTTGCGGGTCTTGTCCACCGGGTGAATCCACTGCGTGACCGTCTCGGCGGTCGTGTTACGCGGCGTGACCGAGATTTCCACAGGGTCGTTGACCATGCCCTTGGCAAGCGCACGGATCTCTTGCGAGAAAGTCGCCGAGAACATCAGGTTCTGACGCTTGGCGGGCAGGGTCTTGAGGATCCGGCGGATATCGTGAATGAAGCCCATGTCGAGCATGCGGTCGGCTTCGTCCATCACCAGTACTTCCAGCGCATCGAAACTGACGGCCTTCTGGCTATACAGATCCAGCAGTCGACCCGGCGTTGCCACCAAGATATCGACCCCGCCGCGTAGCTTGGCGATCTGCGGGTTGACCTTCACCCCGCCGAAGACCACGGCGCTGCGCAGCGGCAGATGCTTGCCGTATGCCTCGATATTGGCGCCGATCTGGGCGGCCAGCTCGCGGGTCGGCGTGAGAATCAGCGCGCGCACTTGCTTGGCGGGCGCGCGCGTGCCGGTAGACAGGCGCTCGAGGATCGGTAGCGTGAAACCGGCGGTCTTGCCGGTGCCGGTCTGCGCGGCGGCCATGACGTCGCGTCCGTCGAGAACGGCGGGGATCGCCTTGGCTTGAATCGGTGAGGGTGTCTCGTAGCCTTGCTCGGCCACGGCATCCAGAATCGGAGCGGAAAGCCCCAAGGAGGTAAAGCTCATGAAGTCGTCTCGGTGGCTGCGAAGTGGGCCAGAGTAGGCGGGCAGCGGGCGTGCAGCTTACCGGATATGATCCAGGCATGCCACTTTAGGCGTATGAGCGCGGGCACTGTTCAGGTGGCGCCCAACACCCAGGCCCGAAATGCGCGCATGGGCTCAGTCAGGTGGCGATGTTGCGGGGTGAGCAGTGACAGGCACCCCCGGCTGGGCAGCGTATGCGGTAGAACCTGCACGAGGTTGCGCTGTGCCAGGTCCGCCTCGAGTAGGTGTTTCCAGCCCAGGGTGACGCCTTGCCCGGCCAGAGTGGCATTCATCAGCAATTGGAAGCTGTTGGCGCGCAGGCTGTGCTCCGGCGTGCGCCAGGCCAGGTTCTGGGCCTGATACCAGCCTTCCCAGGTTAGCCAGTCATGATAATGATCTTCGACGACCATCAACGTGTGACGAGCGAGCAGGTCATCGGCATCGCGGATGTCACCATGACGAGCCAGGTAGGCCGGGCTGCATACCGCGGCGACCTCTTCGTGGGCGAAGATCGCCTCGGCGTCGAGGCCGGTGGGGTCGACCTCGTGAGGAACGTGATAGTAGATGCCCAGATCGAACTCGGCGAGGTCCAGGCGGTGAGGGTCCTCGACCGTCAGGATGCGGATCTCGATATGCGGATGCGCACGCTGGAAGTCGGGAAGCTGCCGCGCCAGCCAGATCGAGGCAATGGTGGGGCTGGAGGCCAACGTGAGCTGACGGTCGTCGCCGCGACGCCGCAGGCGCGCCGTTTCGTCGCGCAGGTCACGCAACAGGCGCTGCACCACGCGAAAGTAGTGTTCGCCGGCGGGCGTTAAACGTAGGCCTTCGTAATGACGTTCGAACAGTGGCCGGCCCAGGTCGTCCTCGAGCCGCTTGATCTGGCGGCTGACCGCGCTCTGGGTCAGGTGCAGTTCGCTGCCGGCCTGCGTGAAACTGGCATGCCGCGCGGCCGCCTCGAAGGCACGCAAGCACGCCAACGGCGGTAACGCATCACGGGAAGACATAGACGTATCCGGGGCCATGAAACGACCCCGGAGCATAACATGCACGCCGCCGGTCAGATGGCCGTGCGTGGAATCTCGCGCTGCCACGACTTCTCACTGACCAGTGTCTCGCCCTCGTGGGCGATTTGCTCGGCGCTGAGGTAGAAGGTGTCTGCGTCGCAATGCAGGTGATAGCGACTGGTCACCTCGACGGCGAACTGACCGTCGCCTTCATCGCGGCTGGCACGATAGACCCATTCGATATTGGCACGTGTCCGTGTGGCGTCGGTCGGGTGACTGCTGTAGACCTCTTTTGCTTTTTGCTCGACACGTAAGCCGTGATCTTCGAAGCGAATGTCGCCCATGTCGTCTTCCACGGTGACGGTCACCTCGCCACTGCCGACGTCTTCGCTGAGAGTGCGCTTGGGTTGTCCGCCGCGAAGCGTTTCGACGCGACACGGCGCGGCGCTCTCCGGTGCTTCGAATGGCATCGAGATGTAAGCCGCTTTTGAACATGGCAGCTCGAGTGTCGGCATGCCCGACTGAAGCGTCAGGTCAGCGCGCTTTTGGGGCGACCACACAAGCGGAAAACTGGCGCTGGAGAGCGCCACGCGCAGGCGGTGTCCTGGGGGCAGGCGGTAGCCGATTAGGTCCAGTGGCAGGCGTATATCCATCGGCTCGCCGGGGACCGGCGGCGTGAGCGTGCCGGGATCGTCGCGCAGATTGAGATTGAGCGTGGCGTAGGTGATCAACGCGCTCTCGCCGCTCGGCGCTACGTCACAAAGGCGCACGTGGAACTGACCGCAATCCTCGGCACTGGCGAGCGTCACCCTCACCGTCGGCTGGCCGAGAATGTCGAGCCCTTCGATGTAGGGCGCCGAGTCGAAGGTCAACGACAGGCCGTCGTCGCGACGCTGGTCGGGGGGAAAGTCGGCGCCAAACCATAGCGGAATGTACTCGCCCTGCAGCGAGCCTGTGGTCAGCGGGGAGGCGATTTGTCGATCATTGCTCAACCGACCCTTGCTCCCCAGGCCGTAATCGCCGAGTACCAGAGACTGCATCTCGACCTCGTCGCTGGGCGCTGGCCAGGCTGAGGTCCGCACCCACTTCCCCGGGCGTTCGAGGTAATTCGGTGCGGGCGGCACGCCATCCTGCAGATAGAAGGTGCACGCGGGCTCGTCCATGATGCCGGTGTCGGTATCCTTGAGCCAGTAGTCCCACCAGCGCAGCGCCTCCTGCAGAAAGCCGATGGCCGGGTCGGGGATCGCAAAGTGCGGGTACTTGTGCATCCACGGCCCGATCAGCGCCTTCTTGGGGCACGACAGGTGCTCCATCATTCGCGGAATGGCATCGATGTACGAATCCGCCCAGCCGCTGACCATATAGACAGCCGCTTCGATGCCGCCTAGCGCTTGGTGATAGCCCTCGCAGATCGAACCATGTTTCCAGTAGTCGTCACGATGCTGATGCTCGAGCCAGGTTTCCGCCAGCAGCGGCATGTTGTCGAGGCGATGCTTCCACATCTCGCGCCATCGATCGCCGACCAGCGCCGGATCGGGCACGGCGGCGGAGAAGCTCAGCATGGTCGCCGCCCAGCCGAGGTTCTCGAGCAGCATGTTGCCGCCCTTGTAATGGATGTCGTCGGCGTAGCGGTCGTCGGTGGAGCACAGCGTGATGATCGCCTTGAGCGGTTCGGGGCGCAGCGCGGCGAGTTGCAGGCTATTGAAGCCGCCCCAGGAGATGCCCATCATGCCGAGCTTGCCGTCGCACCAGGGTTGATCGGTAATCCAATCGATCACCTCCAGCGCATCACGTTGCTCTTGCGGGGCATATTCGTCTTCCATCAACCCGTCGGACTCGCCGTTGCCGCGCATATCGACCCGAATGCAGGCGTAACCGTGGCCGGCGAAGTAGGGGTGAGTCAGCTCGTCGCGCACCGCCGTGCCGTCGCGTTTGCGATAGGGCAGGTATTCGAGGATCGCCGGCACTGGCTTCGACTCGGCATCCTCGGGCAACCAGATACGGGCCGCTAGCCGCGTGCCATCGGCGAGCACGATCCATTGGTTCTCGATCTCGCGCACGCGGTGTGGAAAGTCGTGCTTGATGTTCATGCGTCGTCCTTGGAAGCGTGAGAAGAGTGAGGCGGTGTCGCGAGGCGCTCAGGATGTTTCAACCAGCGCCACAGCGAGCCCGTGGCGAGCAGCACGATGATCAGCGCCGGCAGGCCGCCGAGATTGGAGAGCATCTTGATGCCGTCGATGCCCACGAAGCTGACCATGACCCAGGACACGATGCCGACGATGACGCCCCACAGGACTTTCATCGACACGCCAGTGTTGAGGTCCGAGTCGGCGGTCAGACCGCGTGTGCAAAGATTGCCGATGGCATCGGTCTGCGAGTCCGCCGCCGTGACGTAGGAGATGTAGGCAATGAACAGCAGCAAGGGAATCCAGACATCGGCGAAAGGCATCTGTCGAAACAGCTCGTAGAGCACGTTTTCCACGCCGCGGTCATTAAGAATGGCATGCAGGTCGACACCGGTGTGGGCCTGAAAGTAAAGCGCCGCGCCGGAGAAGATGATGACCCAAGCGGAGGCGAAAAGGGCTGGATAAAACAGATTGACGCGCAGAAACTCGCGTACCGTGTAGCCGCGTGAAATCTTGCCCAGGAACAGCGCCGCCATGGGCGCCCAGGCGAACCATACCGCCCAGTAGAAGATCGACCACCACTGTGGCCACTGGTCCTCGCCGGCGGCGCCGGTGAACAGGCTCTTGGTGAAGAAGTTGTCGAGATAGACGCCGAAGGACTCCACGCCCAGCGAGAGCATGAAGCTCGTCGGCCCCACCACGAAGATGAACACGCCCAGAATCAACAGCAATATAGCGTTCAGCGACGATAGCCGCGCGATGCCTTTCTGCAGGCCGCTAGCCGCCGAAATGACGAAGGTCACCACGATCAGGGCAATGACCACGCCCAGGCGCAGGGGGCTGGCCTCGCCGCCCAGGTACTGGCCTGCGCCGCCGGCCAGCGTCAGCGCGCCGGTGCCCAGCGACGAGGCCATGCCGGCCACCAGGGCGTAGAGCGAGACGGCGTCGATCAAGCCGCCGAAACGCTTGACCTTGGGCCCGAATACCGGCTCCAGCATGCTCGAGATCGAGAAGCGCAAACGCAGGTTATAAAACGCCAGCGCGAAGATCAGCGCCGGCACGGCGTAGATGGCGTAGGGCGTGAACGACCAGTGCAGGAACATGGTCGACATCGCGAACAGCATGGCATCGCTGGAACCGGCTTCCAGACCCAGTGATTCGGGCGGCCCCATGAAGTGATAAAGCGGCTCGGCGGTGGTCCAGAACAACACCCCCACGGCCAGGGTGGTGCACAAGGTGATCGAGAACCAGCGCAGCCGCGACAGCATGGGCGTTGCCTGCTCACCGCCGATGCGTAGTTTACCCAGTGGCGAGAAATAGACGATGACGGCCAACACCAGCAGGTACAGGCTGCCCAGGCTGAAGAGCCACGCAAAGTTATCCAGAATGGCATCGTTTAGCGCGCTGGCGGTCGCCAGGAAGGCATCGAGATTGACGTAGCTGGCGATTACCGCTGCCAGCAATACCAGGAAGGTTGGCCAGAAAACCAAGGGCCGTAGCGATGTTTGCATCACCCAGTCTCCGTTTGTCGTTATCGTGTGGCGCCATGCGCCGATAGCATGGCATGCCACTCTACCGACACACGGTGCGCTACGCTCAAACGCTACTTGGTAATGGGGGTATGCGTGCGACGCATGGCATACGCGCCATGGCGACGTGCGATGACGCGTTCGTTAGCATGACCGCATCGAATCATTACGCGAGAAGCGCCGCCATGAACTCTGAAGATTTGCAAAAGCTCGCCACCCGCACGATGCCGTTCGGTAAATACGAAGGCCGACTCATCGCTGACCTTCCCGGCCCCTATCTGGCCTGGTTCGCCCGGGAGGGCTTTCCGCAGGGGGAAATCGGGCGGCTGCTCGCCTTGATGCATGAAATCGACCACAACGGCCTCAACGCGCTGCTCGAACCGCTGCGCTGACGCTCATCCCGCGGTGGCAGTTCTGGCCTGCTGGCCCCGTCGCCGCGTATTGCTCAGGTAAATCAGCACCAGGGCGCCGGCGAGCAGGGCCAGGGCGGTATAGCGCGAGGCGTCCAGCGGCATGCGGGCGTTGCCCAGCCAGCCGAAGTTGTCGATCAACACGCTCATCAGCAATTGACCGGAGATCGTCGCGACCGTGGCGGCGGCGGTGCCGACGCGGGGCACGGCGAAGACGATGACGAGCATGTAGACCACGCCGAACAGGGCGCCGATCAACTGCCACTTGGGAACCGTGAACAAGGTCTCGCTGTGCGCGGGCTCGAAGAAGAACATCAACAGAAAGGTGACCAAGGCACCCGAGGCAAAAGTCAGCCAGGCGCTTTCCAGCACGCCGACATTGGCGCCGAGACGGCCGTTGATCGACGATTGCGCGGCGAGAGCCGCGCCGCCGACGAGAAGCACGAGAAAGATGAACGGCAGTAGCATGGGAGTCTCCTTACTGCATGAGCCCGAGGGCGGCGATGATCAATAGCAGGGCGAGAAGCCGGTAGCCGTCGACGGCGCGACGTTCGCTGCCCAGCAGCCCGAAGTGGTCGATGGCCAGGCTGGCGGCGACCTGGCCGCTGAGAATGCCGATCATGGTCGTACCCACGCCCACGAAGGGCGTGGCGATGGTGAGCACGACGACGTAGACCGGGCCGAGAATGCCGCCGGTCAAGAGCCAGCGAGGCTGTTGGAACAGTTGGCCGAGCCGGGGCCGGGCGAAGATCAAGGCCAGGGTCAATAACAACCCGCCGACGAGAAAGATCGACAGGGTCGCCGAGAAGTGGCCGATCTCCTCTCCCAAGGGGCCGAGCAGACCGGCTTCCATGGACAGGCCCATGCCTGCCAGGAGGACGGTCAGCAATATGATGATGGTTTTCATGGGGTAACCTCCGCAAAAGGAAGGCGACGATAGCGCCTTGCTTTTATCGCTACAATGCGGTGATTTGGCATAGGTGAATTGCATTATGAGCAACTCGATGTCGTTGGTGGCGTTGCGCTTGTTCGTACGGGTCGCGGCCACCGGGAGCTTTGCGGCGGCGGCGCGCCAGCAGGGGTTGCCGGCCTCGTCGGTATCGCGACATATCGCGGCGCTGGAGAAGGCATTGGGTCAGCGGCTGCTCTATCGGCATACGCGCGCGGTGCGGCTGACGGAGGTGGGCGAGCGTTATTATCAGCAGGTGCGCGAGATACTGGATACGCTGGATATTGCCACGGAGCAGGCGGCGGGCACGGCCTCGCAGCCACAGGGGCTGTTGCGCATCAACGCCCCGGTGGCCTTCGGGCGACGGCATATCGCGCCACGTCTGGCGAGCTTTCAGGCTAGATACGCGCGGATCGAGACGGAGCTGACGCTCAGCGATGCCTTCATCGACCCGGTACAAGAAGGCGTCGATGTCGTGGTGCGGGTGGGGGCCCTGAACGATTCGAGCCTGGTCGCGCGGCAGTTGGCCAGGCAACACTTCGTGGTATGCGCTTCGCCTGGCTATCTTGAACGCTGGGGCATGCCGTCGACGCCGGACGCGTTATCCGAACACAACTGCTTGATCTACAAGGGCACGCGCGGCGTTCAACAGTGGTATTTTCGTGATCCCGGCGCGCGTAAGTACCGGGTCAGGGAGGTGCGTGGCAACCTGCGCAGCAACAATGCGGAAAGCTTGCTGGAAGCAGCTTTGCAGGGACAGGGCATCGTGCTGTTCCCGACCTGGCTGATCCATGCGGAGCTCAAGGCCGGGCGGCTGACGCCCGTGCTGTCCGATTGGGAAGCCTCCGGTGAGCCCGCCCCGCAAGGCATTCATGCGATCTTTCCGGAAAACCGCTTGCGCTCCTCCAAGGTGGCGGCGTTCCTGAACGACTTGCAGACGACGATCGGCGAGCCGCCGTATTGGGATGCTTGAGGCCGGTTGCCTGCGTCACGAGGGTGGCAGGTTCTCCGGCCCGAAGGAGTCGGGCAGTAACTGCTCCATGGTGTAGTGCTTGAGCGGATTGCCTTCGCCGTCGAGGATGACGATCACGGTGTCCGGCGTGACGAACTCGCGAATGCGTTGGCGGCAGTCGCCGCAGGGCGTGCATAGATGCTCGTCGGGCCCGATGACGTAAAGCGTGGCGATCTCGCGCTCGCCCTGCGCGATCATTGCGCTGATGGCGCCGGCTTCGGCGCATAGGCCCTTGAAGTTGGCGCTTTCCACGTTGCAGCCCAGATAATGCCGGCCGCTCTCGGCGATCAGCAGTGCCCCGACCGGGTGCCGGGAGTAGGGCGCGTAGGCGCTGTCGCGCACCGCGATCAGCGCCTGGCGTGAGTCCTCGGAAAGAGGCGTGAAACGCGGCTTAGTCATGGGAGGTGTCCTCGTCGTCGCGCAACAGGCCCTCGAGAGTGATGGCCATCATGTCGTGAAAGCCGGTCTGGCGCGTTTGCGCGTCGAGGGCTTCACCCTTCAGGATATGATCGGACACCGTGCACACGGTCAATGCGCGGGCGCCGAACTCGGCGGCGACGCCATACAGCCCGGCGGCTTCCATCTCGACGCCGAGCACGCCATGGCGCTTCATGACCTCGAACATGGCCTCGTCGGGCGAGTAGAAGAGATCCGCCGAGAACAGGTTGCCGACCTTGACGGGGATGCCCCGTGCGCTGGCGGCGTCGACGGCGTGGCGGGTCAGCGCGTAGTCGGCGATGGCGGCGAAGTCATGCCCCCTGAAGCGGGCGCGATTGACGCCGGAGTCGGTACACGCGCCCATGCCCACGACGATGTCGTTGACCGCCACGTCGTCGCGTACCGCACCGCAGGAGCCCACACGCACCAGGCGCTTGACGCCGTACTCGGTGATCAGCTCCTTGGCATAGATCGAGATCGAGGGAATGCCCATGCCGCTGCCCATCACCGAGATGCGCTGGCCTTGGTAGGTGCCGGTGAAACCGAGCATGTTGCGCACCCGATTGACGCACTCGACGTCGTCCAGAAAGGTCTCGGCGATGAATTGGGCGCGCAGCGGATCGCCGGGCATGAGCACGGTGTCGGCGAAGGCGCCGGCGGGGGCATCGATGTGCGGGGTCGACATGGCGTCAGTCTCCTGTCGTCGAAGCGTGAGAGGATGGGCCGGCCGGCGCGGCATCGAGGAAGGCGGTGCCGTGGACCATGGGGGAAAGGCCGAAATGCGTCGCCAGGCTCTGGCCGATATCGGCGAAGGTCGCCAGACGACCGGCCTCGTTGCCCAACGGTCCCGGCGCCAAGTTCGCGCCGCTGGCAAGCACGGGGACTTTTTCGCGCGTATGGTCGGTCCCCGTCCAGGTCGGATCGTTACCGTGATCGGCGGTGAGGATCAGCAGGTCCTCGGGACGCAGCTTGGCGAGCACTTCCGGCAAACGCCGATCGAAGGCTTCCAGTGCCTCGGCGTAGCCATCCGGGTCGCGCCGGTGGCCGTAAAGCGTGTCGAAGTCGACGAAGTTGGTCATCACCAGCGTCTGCTTATTCTCCAGTGAACGCTCGCCGGCCTCATCGATGGCCTTGAGCGTCGCGTCGAACAGCGCGTCATGGCCGTGGGCCTTGAGCACTTTCGAAACGCCGCAATGGGCATAGATATCGCCGATCTTGCCTACGCCGAGCACCGTGCCGCCGTCGTCGTGCAGCTTTTGGAGTACGGTCGGCGTGGGGGCTCGATGGCGTAGTCGCGGCGATTGCCGGTGCGCTCGAAGGTCTCGGGGGACTCTCCAATGAAACCCGAAGCCGTTTCGCCGACGAAAGGGCGGGCGATGACGCGACCGATGTTGTAGGGCATCAGCAGTTCACGGGCGATTTCGCACAGCGCGTACAAGCGGTCGAGTCCGAAATGGGTCTCGTGGGCGGCGATCTGGAACACCGAGTCCGCTGAGGTATAGACGATGGGCTTGCCAGTGGCGATATGTTCTTCGCCAAGTGCCTCGAGTATCGGCATGCCGGACGCATGGCAGTTGCCCAAAACGCCGGGCAGGTCGGCGCGCTCGATCAGCGCTTCCAAAAGATCGGGCGGGAAGCTCTGCGTCTTGTCGAGAAAGTAACCCCATTCGAACAGCGCCGGGACGCCGGCGATCTCCCAATGCCCGGAGGGCGTGTCCTTGCCCGAAGAGATCTCGGCCGCTGCCGCGTAGGCGCCGTCGAGTGTCTCGGGGGGCGTGATGCCCTCGGCCCACTCGCCAGTGGCGAGATGGTGCGCGTGATAGAGCCCGAGGCTTGCCAGATGGGGCAGTGCCAGCGGTCGGCCGGCAGCGGCACGGTGACGTGCGATATGGCCTAGCGTATCCGCCCCTGCATCGCCGAAGGCGGCGGCATCCGGGGCGTTGCCGATGCCGAAGGAATCAAGTACCAACAGGATGGCGCGTGTCATGACGATGTCTCCTGACGCAGGGTGGCGTGGATCGGCGCCGCCGGCGTGACGCTACCTGCCTCGCCGAGGGTGAAGGCTGCGCCTAATTGGCGTGTGACGGCCTCGGCATCGGCTTGGCTGGCGGCGTGGAGGCGCAGCAGGGGCTGGCCGGCCTCGACGCGCTGGCCGAGCGCAGCGATTCGCGAAAGCCCGACGCGATGGTCGATGGCATCCCCGGCGTTACGGCGGCCGCCGCCCAGTTCGACGACGCCGAGCCCAAGCGCGCGGGTGTCGATGGCGTTGACGGTGCCGGCCCGAGGCGCGACGACATCGGTCGTGAAGGGCGCTGGCGCTAAATAGTGCTCGGCGCGTTCGGCCAGATCGCTCGGGCCACCGAGGCCATGCACCATGCGCGAAAAGCGTTCCAGTGCCTCGCCGGAGGCCAGGGCGGTTTCCAGACGCGTCGCGGCGTCGGCGGCATCGGCGGCGAGGCCGGCTTGCACGAGCATTTCCGTGGCCAGGGCATGGGTGACCTGGTAGAGGCGGCTATCGCGACCTTCCCCTCTCAGCAGACGCAGCGCTTCGTGCACTTCCAGGGCATTGCCGGCGCAGTCGGCGAGCGGCTGATTCATGTCGGTCAGCAGCACGCTGGTGGGCGTGCCGGCGCCGCTGCCGATGGCGACGATGGCCTCGGCCAGTTCCTGCGAGGCGTCGGGCGTGGGCATGAAGGAGCCGTTGCCGACCTTGACGTCCATGACCAGGGTGTCGAGCCCGCAGGCCAGTTTCTTGCCCAGAATCGAGGCCACGATCAGCGGCAGGGACTCGACCGTGGCGGTCACGTCGCGCACGCCGTACAGACGCTTGTCGGCGGGGGCGAGGGTGCCGGTCTGACCGATGATCGCCACGCCGACGTCCTTGACCAGCCGGCGGAAGAGGTCGACGTCGGGGGTGACGTCATAGCCGGGAATCGCCTCGAGCTTGTCCAGTGTGCCGCCGGTATGGCCGAGTCCGCGCCCGGAGATCATGGGCACGTGACCGCCGCAGGCGGCGATCCACGGCCCCAGTACCAGCGAGACGAGATCGCCCACGCCGCCGGTGGAGTGCTTGTCGAGCACCGGGCCGTCGAGGTGCAGGTCATGCCAGCGCAGGACCTGGCCGGAATCGCGGGTGGCCTCGGTCAGCGCGATGGCCTCGTCGCGGGTCATGCCGTTGAGCACGACTGCCATGGCGAAGGCGCCGATCTGGGCGTCGCCCACGCTGCCGTCGGCGACGCCGCGCATGAAGGCGTGGATGGCGTCGGCGTCGAGGGTCTCGGCGTCGCGCTTACGACGGATGATGTCTTGAATCAGCATGGCGATAACCGTGTTGTTCTTTGTCGTTGCGATGTCTGCTGTTGAATGTCGATATCTGCCGAGGCGCGTTCAGTAACCGTCGCCGGGCGCCTTGGCCTCATCGCCCTCCAGCGTGGCGAGCAGGGCATCGAGCAGCCCCGAGGCGCCGAAGCGGAAGTGCGCGGGGCTGATCCATGCCGCGCCCATGATCCGTGCGGCCAGGTCGAGGTAGGCCTTGGCGTCCTCGGTGGTGCGAATCCCGCCGGCGGCCTTGAAACCGACGTCGCGGCCACTGTCGCGGATCGCGTCGAGCATGATCTCGGCGGCCTCCAGGGTGGCGTTGACGGCAACCTTGCCGGTAGAGGTCTTGATGAAGTCGGCACCGGCGGTAATAGCGATCTCCGCGGCCTGACGGATCAGAGCGGGGTCCTTGAGCTCGCCGCTCTCGAGGATGACCTTCAAGGTCGCGCCGCCGCAGGCTTCGCGGCACGCCTCGACGAGCAAGCGGCCGACATCGGGTGCGCCGTCGAGCAGGGCCCGGTAGGGGAAAACCACATCGACTTCGTCGGCGCCGGCAGCCACCGCGAGCCGGGTTTCCCGGGCGGCGCGCTCGGCGTTGGGGGCGCCATCGGGAAAGTTGGTCACCGTGGCGATGCGTACGCGCCGGGTCAGGCCGATGGCGTCGAGCTCGCGCTGGGCGTCCTCGATGAAGGCCGGGTACAGGCACAGCGCGGCGGGATGGCCGGCGGGCGTGTCCGCACGACGGCACAGCGCCTGGATGCGGGCACTGTCATCGTCGTCGTTGAGCGAGGTGAGGTCCATCAGGGCCAGGGCCTGACGGGCAACGGGCTTGAGATCGGTCATGGGCGTGGGTCCCCGAGTGGCATGCGTCCGGGCAGAGCCGGGGCATGGGGCGATGAGTCGGTCGTGCTGCCGACCGTTGAGCCGGGCGGCGCGAAAGAAGTCACAGACATGGTAATGTCCTTGTATTTATCGTCGAGCCATTTTTGTTAATTTTCTAACAGAAATTTTGTGGCTAAGCTAACAAAATGTGCCGGAGAAGGGCGAGCGATCTCGTCGACCGGTATGCCGAGGGAGATGTGCAAATGAATAGCCGCAGTGCGGCGCGCCTTCAATGGCTACAGGACACCCTGCGCGCGGAAGGCATGTTGCCGATTGCCGAGGCCGCCCAGCGCTGTCAGGTATCGGAGATGACCATACGCCGCGACATCGCCGCCAGCCAGGACACCATCGTCTCGCTGGGCGGGCGCTTGCTGCTGGCCGAGCATCCACAGGTTGCCACCGGATACGACTTCGCCACTCAGCAGGACAGTTTCGCCCAGGCCAAGCAGCGCATGTGCGACGAGGCGGCGCGTATGGTCGAGGCCGATGACACGATCTTCGTGGATTGTGGCACAACGCTGATCCCGTTGTTCGCCCAGCTAGACCCCAACATGCCGCTGACGGTGGTGACATACGCGCTCAACGTCGCCAATGCCATCGAGCAAATGGCATTACCTCACGTGCGTCTGGTATTGCTCGGCGGGCTCTACTATCCCGTGTCGCAATCCTTCGGGGGCGAGGAGCTGGTCACTGCGATTCGTCGCTTGGGTATCAACAAGGCGTTTATTTCCGCCGCTGGCGTGCACGTCGATAAGGGGGTGAGCTGCTTTCACTTCCACGAGGTGGTGCCCAAGCAGGTGGCCTTGGAAACCGCCGTGCAACGCATCCTCATCGCCGACGAGAGCAAGCTCGATCGGGTGCGCCCGGCGTTTTTCGCTGACCTCGAGACCTTCGATGTGATGCTGACCAGCGGTGCGGCGGGCGAGGCATTGCGTGACACCCTGGTGGCGCGGCCGGGGCACGCTTGGCCGACGCTCAAAGTGGTGTGAGGGTGCGCGAATGTGTGCGGATCAATAGGCGCGGGGGCTGTTCGGGACAGGCATGACGTTTTCTCTTTCTCTGGTGTTTCTCGGCGTGGTGTTTTTTGCCTCGGCGTTGTCCGGCGTTTTCGGTATGGCGGGCGGCTTGATCCTGATGGGCTTTCTGCTGGCGTGGATGCCGGCCACGACGGCCATCGCCGTGCACGGTATCATTCAGATGGGCTCCAATGCCTCGCGTGCCTGGCTGTCGAGACGTTACATCGATTGGCACATCGTGGCGTGGATCGTGCTGGGCGTGGTGGTCGCGGCGCTATTGCTGGCCAGCTTGCGTTACACCCCCAGCGAAAATGTGGTGTTGCTTTTGATCGGGGTTATGCCGGTTTTGGTATGGTTGCCGCGTCGCTGGTTCCGGTTCGATGTCTCGCGGCCTGTCGATGCCATCCTGTGCGGCCTGGTAGCCGGCGGTTTAACCATCGCCGCTGGAGTATCGGGGCCGACCATCGATATCGGCTTCGTGCGCACGCGGCTCGACCGGCGCACGGTGGTGGCCTCCAAGGCGGCGATTCAAGTCATCGCGCATACCATCAAGGTGGTGTTTTATTTTCAGGCGGTATTGGCACTGGAGCGGGGGCAGTGGGGCTGGATCGTGTTGGCGATTCCCTTGAGTTTCCTGGGGACGCGTTCGGGAAACGCCATCCTGAAGCGGCTCACCGATGCCAGCTTTCGTGGCTGGACGCGCTGGTTGGTTACCCTGGTAGGTGGTTACTACGCCGTGCGTGGCGTGATAGGGCTTATCTGAGTGTCGTGTGCTGTGCGGGAGGTGGCGTGACGAGCGCCTCGAAGGCCTCGGCCGGGGCGGGGCGTCCGTAATAATAGCCCTGATAATGATGACAGCCGAGCTGCGCGAGAAAATCGCGTTGGGGCAGGGTTTCCACGCCTTCGGCCACGGTTTTTAGTTGCAGGCTGTCGGCCAGGGCGATGATTGTCTTGACGATAGCGGCATCGTTGGCCTCGACCAGGACATCTTGCACGAAGGAAACATCGATCTTCAAAGCATTGAAAGGCAGACGCTTTAAATAGGCCAGCGACGAATAGCCAGTGCCGAAGTCATCCAGAGAAAAACTCACGCCGTGGTGCTTGAGCTGCATCATCTTCTCTATGACGCCCTCGACGTTGGCGAGTAGCAGGCTCTCGGTGAGTTCCAGGGTCAGGCGCTCAGGTGGCGCTTGGTGGTCGGCGAGCGTGGCCAGTACCTGGGCGACGAAATCGTGCTGCTGAAACTGGTGCACGCTGACATTGACGGACAGCTGCAGGTTAGACAAGGCCGGATCGGCTGCCCAGCGAGCCAGTCGCTCGCATGCCCTTGCCAGTACCCATTGCCCGATGGGCACGATCAAACCGGTTTCTTCGGCGAGGGGGATGAATGCACCCGGAGAGATCATGCCGCGTTCGGGATGCTGCCAGCGAATCAACGTCTCGGCCCCGATGATGTTGCCTTCGGCATCGACCTGGGGCTGGTAGTACAAGCGCATCTGCTCGTCCTGGGTAGCCTGGCGCAGCTCGGTTTCCATCCATAGACGATCCTGGAGGGCGGCTTCCATCTCGGGGTGAAAGACATGACTCACGTTGCCCCCGTCCTGCTTGGCTCGCGAGAGCGCCAGGCTGGCGCGTTTGACCAACTCGTCCGTCGCCACGTCGTCGGCGCCGAACCATACGCCGCCCAGGCTGTGCGTCGTGGTGTGCGAAAAGCCGTCGAGATCGTACACGCCGCCGATGGCCTGTCGCATTGTGATCATGTGATGTTGCAATTCGGCAATGGCGACATCGCGGTCGGATGACAAGCCGGTCACCACCAGAGCGAATTCATTGCCGCCCAGGCGCGCCAGGTCATGTTCGTGTCGAGCGAAACGCTTGAGGCGTCGCGCGACATGCAAGAGCAATGTGTCGCCGACGGCATTGCCGCGCGAGTCGTTGAGGGCCTTGAAGTTGTCGATATCGAGCATGATCAGCGCCCCGCTTTGTTCGCGCGTTTGCACGGCGTCGAGGCGCGCATAGAGCGCCTGGCGGTTGGGCAGCCCAGTCAAGGTATCGTGATGGGCGAGGCGGTGGATTTTTGCCTCTGCCTCGCGATGCGCGCTCAAGTCGTTGAGTGTGGCGACATAATGGTGGGTGGCGCTGCGGCTGTATTCGACGCGGCTGACACTGAGGCGAGCGGGAAACGCCTGGCCATCCTTGCGTCGTGCCTTGATTTCACCTTGCCATTGTCCACTGTCGATGATGTGGCGGCGAATATCGCGATGAATCCGGGCGCTTTCATGGGAGTGCTCGAGCACTGAAAGAGGCTTGCCCTGAATGTCGGTGGAGGTGTAACCGGTCATGGCCGTGAAGGCGCGGTTGCTGAGGACGATTCGGCCCTGGGCATCGAATAGCAGGAAGGCGTCATTGATCGCGGCGATGACCTCCATCAACTGCTCGCGCGACATCGTCGACTGACGGGAATGGCGCTGCAGGCGCCGGTCGATGGCGACACTCAGCGCGGCGACTAGCAATAACAGCGTGACGACACCGCTGACACTGATGGCGAGCCACGAGGCTGATGTTTCCACTATGTGATGGGGTGCAGGTACCGGGAGGTAATACGTGGCGGACATGGCGACGTAATGCATGCCGCTGATGGCCAGTGCGATGCAGGCGGCGACTCCGAATAGACGGCGATCGAGGTGTGTCAGGCGTCGATGGCGAACGCAGTAGCGGTGGGCCAGCATTGCCACTACGCCGAGTACCAGCGCGACGCCGAGCGACATGACGAACAGTGTGGCGTCATAGCGTACGGCGACGGGCATGCGTATGGCCTCCATACCTAAGTAATGCATGGTGCCGATACCCGCACCCAACACCAGTCCCCCCAGTACCGAGTAGCGCGGCGTCGAGATGGGTCGGGCCATGATGCGTAGTGCGTAGCCGCTGCCGAGCACGGCGGGGAGTAGTGACAAGAATGTCAGCCCCACATCGTATTGCATGGGCAGCGGTAGACGCAGGGCCAACATGCCGGTGAAATGCATGCTCCACACGCCAAGTCCCATCATGCAGGCGCCGGCGATCAACCAGATTCCGTGGCGTAGGTGGCTATCGGCTTCTTGCATGCGCTCGCCAATCAGCAAGCCGAGCCCTGCGGTAAGCCACGCCACCAGGCATGACAGCACGATCAAGCCCGGCTCCCATTGGCCTTGGATGGGGTCGTTGATAGGAGCGGAGGAAGTGAGATGGATCATTCTTTCAGCGCTTTCCTGGTCAGGCATCGTGCGGCCATGGCCGGTATCGTGCTGGATGCGTCGATGAGTGGGCCGCGTGCTGGGCGGGCGCCGCGCAAGGACTCAGGATAACGTCATCGGTGCAGGAAAGTCGCTATTTGCATGCGTTCCTCTGCCTAGGACGCGGCCGGTGTGGCGCGTTGTCGGTCCTCCAGCGGGCTGCGACCGAAGTAGCGTTTGTAATCGCGGCTGAACTGCGACGCACTTTGATACCCCACCTGAGTGGCGGCCTGCGCGACCTGGTGCCCCTGCTGGGTGAGCAGGGCGCGCGCCTTGAGCAGGCGCAGGCGCTTGAGGTACTGCATCGGTGCGAGTTGCGTGGTGCGCTTGAAGTGATGATGGAAATGCGAGGCGCTCATGTTGACGCGTTGCGCGAGCGCGTCAACGTTCAGGGTCCGGGTGTAGTGACGGTGCAGGAAAGTCAGCGCCTCGGCGATGCGCGAATATTGGCCATGGTAGGCGACCAGTTGACGCAACGAAGCGCCCTGCGGCCCGCGTAGCGCGGTGAACAGGACTTCACGGATACGCCCATCGCCCAGCGCTGCGGCTTGCTCGGGATCGTCGAGACAGTCGATGAGTCGCGACACGTTCTCTTCCATGTCGGCGTCCATGGATACGGCAGCCATTGGGGCAGGCATGCGCGTGGAAGTCGTCGATGGCAGGCGCGCTACCAAGTCGCTGAGCATGGTCATATCGAGGCTAACCGATAAGCCCAGCAAAGGTTTGGTATCGGACGCGTGGGTTTCGCACTCGAACGGTAGTGGCATGGCCTGGATCAGATAGTGGCCGGCGCCGTAGTGAATGATGCGTTCTCCGAGGTAGCCAGTCTTGTTGCCCTGGACGATGATCACCAGGCTGGGCTCGTACATCAGCGGCGTGCGCGGGTGGCCACAATGCGAGGCGATCAGTTGTACGCCGGGCAGCGTGGTGGACGTGAAGCCATCCTGAGTGGTCAGCGACGCCAAACTCGCAGCCAGCTGAGTCTCCGAGGAAGGCTCGGTGCTGGCCCCAACGGCGGTCAAGTGAGGGGGCGATGGGTGGGACATGAGGCGCTTCCTCGGCAATGGCGAATACTCATGAGGATAATATCGTGCATGAAAAGTGCCGTCTATTCGGCGATTAAGGGTGCGATATAAGAGCTCTGGGCAAATATTGCACAGAATCGGGCATAGAGGAAATCGCCGACGGCGCCCACACTGTTGATGTTCGCGACCTTGGTTGGGCGTTTCGCCGAGCCGGTACGCGGTTGCACTCATCATTGATAGGATATTCGCTATGCCACAAGCCACGGGCTATGCAATGCACTCTGCGGAGTCGACACTCGAGCCATACGCCTTCGAGCGCCGCACGCCGCGTCCCGACGATGTCGCCATTGAGATCCTCTACTGTGGCGTTTGCCACAGCGATCTGCACTTCGCGCGTGACGATTGGGGGATGGCGCAGTATCCGATCGTGCCGGGCCACGAGATCGTCGGTCGGGTCACATCCGTCGGCAGCGATGTCGCCAATTTCAAGGAAGGTGACGTGGTCGGCGTGGGTTGCATGGTCGATTCTTGCCGTCATTGTCAGGCGTGCGGCGATGGTCTGGAGCAGTATTGTGCCGAAGGCTTCACCATGACCTACGGCAGCCCTGATCGCCACGACGGCAGCCTTACTCAGGGCGGCTATTCAGACCGGGTCACTGTCAGCGAGCGGTTCGTGCTGCGCATGCCGGAAGGCATCGACCTCAAGTCCGCCGCGCCGCTGCTGTGCGCCGGTATCACCACCTATTCGCCGCTCAAGCATTACGGCGTCAAGCCGGGCCATAAGGTCGGCGTAATCGGTATGGGCGGTCTCGGCCACATGGGGGTCAAGCTGGCTCAAGCGCTGGGCGCCGAGGTCACGCTGTTCACGCGCTCCGAGAGCAAGATCGCCGAGGCCAAGTCCAACGGCGCCGATCATGTGGTGGTCTCCACCGACGAGGAGCAGATGGCGGCGGTCGCCGAGACCTTCGACTTCATGCTCGATACCGTGCCGAACGAGCACGACCTGAATCCGTACCTGCAGGCCTTGAAGTATGACGGCACGCACATTCTGGTCGGCCAGATGCAACCATTGGAGCCTGGTGTGGCGGGTGCCAATCTGATCTTCCGGCGCCGTGTGCTGGCCGGTTCACTGATCGGTGGGATTCCCGAGACGCAAGAGCTGCTGGATTTCTGCGCCGAGAAGGGCATCACCTGCGATGTCGAGATGATCGATATCCAGAACATTAATGAAGCCTGGGATCGCATGCAGAAAGGTGACGTGCGTTATCGCTTCGTCATCGACATGGCATCGATGCAAAACGGCTGAGAAAGTCGCGACGACTTACCCAGTGATCGTGTCAGGCGCGGGCTATGCCCGCGCCTTTTTCGTGTCTGGCAAGTTGCAGGATGGTCCATGAAGGCAGTGCTGCCAGGAACCAGAGCGCCTTCGGGCGCTCTGGGCAGGCGGCGTTACTGTTGCCAGTCGATACGGTTGTTGATGACCAGGCCGTCGTCTTCCATACGCATGCGTATTACGACGTTGTCGATTCGCTCGAATTGGTTCTGCATGGCATCGAGCTGCTCTTCGAGTGCTGCAGCGTCGTTGCCTGCGAGGTTGCCGAAGGCGTCGGCAAGTTGAAGCCACTTGGCGTACATGTCGCCGGAAAGCTTGACGTGCATCAGTTCGCCGGCCTCGCCGGTTTCTTCCTGAAGCAAGGACTTGAGCGTCGTCTGCTCGCCCTCACCCGTTGCCACGCCGAGTGCCTTGTCTGTCATGGCCAGCCAGGCCGGTGCGTCGCCTAGCATCGCGGTGAGCTGTGGCGGCAGCGCTTGGGGTTCGCCGTCGCTGGAGAGTGAGAGTGTCGCGAGTCCGGGCAGCATGCTCTGGCCGATCGCCATCAGACCGTTGGGGTCGCTGGAGGCTACCAGCAGGGCGCCCTTGATAGCGGGCTGACCGCTATACTCGGGCATCGTGAGCTCATCGATTACCAATCGCATGCCGCGCAGGCTACCGAACGGGGGCATGGCCAGCATGTTGGCCTGACGACCGAGTTCGTCCAGGTCGTTGTTGAGTTCGGCGAGCGCCGAGCAGTTGAACGGTGCGGTACGTACGTGTTGGATCTGTTGGGTCAGCAGATCGCGTAGGTCGTTCATGGGCAGCGCGACCGCCAGGTCGAAGGGAGACTCAAGCGAGTCATTGCCCAGGCCCGGCAGTGTTGAAGTGAGCGAGGCAAGCGGGGCGGTGATATCTTCGGCCAATGACACATCGAAGCGTTGCTCGGTGCGTGCGGCGTCGAGCGTGGTGTAACCGGCGCTCAGTTGAGGCATGCGCGAGGCTAGGCGCGTCGCATCCTCGCGGCAGCTCTGCGAGACCGGTTCTGGGGCCTGACCTTGCGTCTGCTCGGCGAATGCGCGAAAGGCCTGAATCATGGGGTCCTGGCTGCCGGTGAGCAAGGTCGCCAAGCGTGTCGTATCGACATAGCCCAGGCCGTAGGGCAGGTAGTCCTTGGCGTCGGCCAACTCACTGAGCCGCTGGGTATCCTGCACGCTGTTGTCGGGCAGGCTCGTGCCTAATACTTGCTGCAGTGCGTCGTCATCCAGTTCGGTGGGGGCTACTGCCAGCACCGCCTGGCCGTCATGAACGGCGCTCAGCAGTTGCAGCGGCGCCTCGCCGAGGCGTGCCTGGCGGTATTCCAGCTCGCCCTGCGTGCGGGTTTCCAGCGGCTGGCCAGCAGCGTCGGCAAGACGTTGCAGGAAAGCCTGGTAGCGCTCAGCATCGTTGATGCTCAGGCGCAATACCGGGCTCAGGCCCAGACCGTAGAGAGCGCTCTGACCGCCCAGGTCGACGCCGATCTGCTCGGCGACCTGCTGATAGTCCGACTTGTCGGCAAGCTCCTCGGCGAGTGCATCGAGCACATTGGCGAGGGACTCGGCCTCGCCGTCGCGGCGCAGTTCTTCTGCGAATTGACGCAGGTCGACACGCTGTTGCGCGAGTGAGGCATTTGATGATGCCAGTGCGGCGTTGAGCGTCGCGTCGTCGATGGTTTCGAGATTGGCGAAGAGAAAGGGGGTATCAGCCGGAACATGTGCTAGCGGTGCGTCTGACGAATCTTGTCCGCAACCTGACAGAAGCACGCTGCCGGCCATCACGCAGACAAGTGAGATGCGTCGTAACATGGTGTTCCCTTGTATTCATTGATGTTCCCGGGCTCGGGCCGTGCGATACCGGTATCGCAGCGATTGGCAGGAAGGGGCGTGTATCACGCTATGCCGCGCCACTCTTGAGTTGGTGGCTATATCGCTTGGGTGCTGTCGATACCGGTTCCATGGTAACCGTTTGTTATGTCGGTAGCATGCTCTCTATGCAGATAGACGTTGCGATACGTGTGGCTCAGTCCCGCAGGCGCGTCAGCCCTTCCTGCGCCACCGATGCGACCAGCCGCCCGTGCCGGTCGTAGATGCTGCCCCGCGAGAATCCCCGGGCTCCGCCGGCCCATGGGCTTTCCATGTCATACAGCAGCCAGTCGTTGATGGTCACGTCGTCGTGGAACCACAGGGCATGATCGAGACTCGCGATCTGCAGCCGAGGGTCACCGAAAAAGGTGTCGTGCGAGACGAGGCTGGTGGTCAGCAGATTGAAATCGGAGCTATAGGCAAGCAGGTAGCGATGCAGCGAGCCGTCCTCGGGCAATTCGCCAGCGAGGCGGAACCACAGTCGCTTGCGCGGCATGTCGGTGGTGGTATCCGGAAAATGCAGAAACTCGATGGGATGGCCGTCGAAGCGCTGTACTTTGGCGCCGGCCTCGAGCAGCGCCTGTGGTGACTCGAGGTCGGGCATCTCGCGCTGGTGGCCGAAGCCCTGCTCCTCGCCCTGGAACGAGGCGCTGCAGAAGAAAATGGTCTTACCGTTCTGGATGGCGCTGACACGCCGGGTCGTGAAGCTCCCGCCGTCGCGCACGCGATCAACCTGATACACTACCGGGCGCTTGGCATCGCCAGGGCGTAGAAAGTAGCCGTGTAATGAGTGCGCGCGTCGCGTCGCGTCGACCGTGCGGGTAGCAGCGGAAAGCGCTTGACCGAGTACCTGGCCGCCGAACAGCTGAGGAAGCCCGAGGTCCTGACTACGACCGCGAAACAGGTTTTCCTCCAGGGTTTCTAGGCCCAGTAGGTCGACGAGGGTGGCGAGGGGGTGCGTCATGTCGGCATCCTTATGATGGCTCGTTTTCATACGACTGTTCCAATTCTACCAGCATACCGGAGTGCCCCTGTGATGCGCAGCGATACCTTCTACATGCACCGTGCGTTGGATCAAGCGCGCATGGGGTTGGAAGCGGGTGAGGTCCCGGTGGGTGCGGTGGTGGTCGAACCCAGTGGCGAGGTCGTGGGCGCGAGCTTCAATGCTCCGGTGTCATGCCACGACCCGAGTGGGCATGCCGAGGTGCGCGCCTTGCGCGACGCCGCCGCGCATCTGGGCAATTATCGGCTGGATAGCTGCACGCTCTTCGTCACCTTGGAGCCTTGCATGATGTGCGCCGGGGCGATCATCCATGCGCGCGTGGCCCGGGTCGTGTACGGCGCTGCCGAACCCAAGAGCGGCATGGTCGAGTCACGGGCCAACTTGTTCGCTCAGCCTTGGTTCAACCATCGCGTCCAAGTGGAAGGCGGGCTGCTGGCCACGCGCGCGACGCGACTCCTGCAGGCCTTTTTCGCTGCCCGGCGCGATTGACCTAGAGCACCGGGGGGACGGTGTTGAAAGGCGTTCCCTGGAACATCGGATCGTCGCGTTCGCCGAGCTGGTGGAATTGGCGTTGACTGCGATCCACGTAGTTGAGAATTTCGTAATAACGACGAATATTGCGAACGTAAATCACCGGCTCGCCGCCGCGTGCGTAGCCGTGATGGACCTTGCTATACCATTTCTGCTTCTGCAGCAGGGGCAATGCCTTGCGTACGTCGATCCAGTTGTAAGGGTCGCCGCCCTGCATTTCGGCGATCTTCTGAGCATCGTAGAGGTGCCCCAGGCCGACGTTATAGGCGGCAAGCGCCATCCAGGTGCGGTCTGGCTCGGTAATCTCTTCCTGCAGACGACCCTTCACATGGCCGAGGTAGATGGCGCCACCCTCGATGCTCTGTTCGGGGTCGAGTCGGTTGCTCACCCCGACCTCGGCGGCGGTGGCGTTGGTCAGCATCATCAGGCCGCGCACGCCGGTCGGTGAGGTCGCACGCGGCTTCCAGTGCGATTCTTGGTAGCCCAGTGCCGCCAATAGTTTCCAGTCGAAGCCGGAATCGCGTGCCGCTTGCTTGAAAGCGTCTTCATAGCGCGGCAAGCGATTTTGGGCATGACGGATGAAAAGGCTCGCTCCCACGTATTCGAGGTAATTGTCGTGACCGAAGTAGCGTGCGATCAGATCCGCCAGGTCGCCGTGCTCTCGAAGACGCGCGATAAACTGATTGGCGGCTTGCAGGAGGGCCACGCCGCTATTTTTGGGGAGCGCCCACACCAGGCTTTGCGGGTCGCCAAGAGGAAAGCCACTCTCAACGTCGGGAAAGAACAACCGATTGAGCTTGAATTGATGAGCATAGACGACGGCGGCATCAAGCTCGCCGTTCTCGACCATTTCGATGAGGTCGGTGACTTCCAGTTCGTCGGTTTCTTGCCAAGTCAACTCGGGGAGGGATGCCTGGAGGTCGCGTAAGGCATGACCGGTTCCCGAGCCGCGCAGCGCGGCGATGTCCAGTCCCAGGAGGTCTTCTGGTGCCTTGGGCGGCGTGATGCCATGGTGATAGATGACCATGGGCTGCATCGACATGATCGGGCGGGTGTAATTCACTCCAGGCTCGGCAG
This sequence comes from Chromohalobacter canadensis, assembly GCF_029544075.1. Classification (GTDB taxonomy): domain Bacteria; phylum Pseudomonadota; class Gammaproteobacteria; order Pseudomonadales; family Halomonadaceae; genus Chromohalobacter; species Chromohalobacter canadensis_A. Next base: position 123,900 of record NZ_JAJQJH010000009.1, read on the forward strand.
GGTCGAGCGCCAGGGTGGCGGCGCCGACGTCGGCACGGCCATCGCGCACGGCGCTGAGCACCTCGCCGATGCTGCCCTGGCTATCGATCGACAGGCTGACGTTTAGCTCCTCGGCGAATTGCCGTACCAGCTCGTATTCGAACCCCGTCGGGCCGTGGCGACCTTCGTAATAGGTCGATGGCGTATTGCGGGTAAACACCTGGATAAAGTCACGCGAGAAAACCTCCGACAACGCAGCGTCCCGAATTGGGAGCGTGCGGCCGTCAGGAATCAGCAGCGCCAGTAGGGCGACGAGTGCGGTCGCAGCTGGACGCATATAGCGTAAGAGAGCATCAAGCATGCCAGTTCTAGTCAGCGATGAGAGGGGCCACCTTAGCGGGCGTTGTGCCTTGTGTCACCTGGCGGCGATTCCACGCAATGGATGGGGGCGTGAAGGCGTCTTCGCCCGTGAGCGGCTTTTCCATTATCATGGGGGCTCATTGGCCGCCGCCCGCGGCATCGTCTACCTGTTGTCCCAGAGGCCTATTCGACATGCTCGAACTGCGAGGAGCGCCCGCCCTTTCCGCTTTCCGCCATGCCAAGCTGTTAGCCGCGTTGCGTGATGCCGTGCCCGAGGTCGAGGCGTTGCACGCCGATTATGTTCACTTCGTCGACCACCAGGAGGATCTCGACGACACGGCGCGCGAGGTGCTGGCGCAACTGCTGACCTACGGTCCCGTGCGCGATGGCGCCGACGCCGAGTCCGAAGGCCAGCTGTTTCTGGTCGTGCCGCGTCTGGGCACGTTGTCGCCGTGGTCCTCCAAGGCCACCGATATCGCCCACAATTGCGGCCTGCATCAGGTGCGGCGCATCGAGCGCGGCATTGCCTACCGCGTGACGCTGGGGGGCAAGCTCGGCGAGGCGACGTTCGCGGCGCTCGTCGCGGTGCTTCACGACCCCATGACCGAAACGGTGCTGGCCGATGCCAGCGATGCCGCCAAGCTGTTCGAGCAGCACGAGCCGGCGCCGCTGGGGCGGGTCGACGTGCTCGGCGGTGGGCGTGCCGCGCTGGCCGAGGCCAATGATGCTCTGGGGCTGGCGCTGGCCGACGACGAGATCGACTATCTACTCGAGGCCTTCCAAGGGCTCGATCGCAATCCCACCGATGTCGAACTGATGATGTTCGCGCAGGCCAATTCCGAGCACTGCCGGCATAAGATCTTCAATGCCGGTTGGTATGTCGACGGCGAGGAGCAGCCGCATTCGCTGTTCAAGATGATCAAGAACACCTATGCGTGTTCCAGCGACGGGATCCTTTCCGCCTATAGCGATAACGCCGCCGTGATTCGTGGCACCGAAGCTGGACGCTTCTTCGCCGCGCCTTGGCTGCCGGGCCGCGAGCAGGAAACGCGTTACGCGGCGACGCAGGAGCCAATCCATATCTTGATGAAGGTGGAAACCCACAACCACCCGACGGCTATAGCACCGCACCCCGGTGCAGCGACCGGCGCCGGCGGCGAGATTCGTGACGAAGGCGCCACGGGCGTTGGCGGCAAGCCCAAGGCCGGGCTGACCGGGTTTGCGGTCTCCAACCTGCGTATTCCCGAGTTCGTGCAGCCCTGGGAAGCCTTCGATTACGGCAAGCCCGCGCGCATTCAGTCGGCGCTGGACATCATGCTGAAAGCTCCCATCGGTGGTGCGTCGTTCAACAACGAGTTCGGGCGCCCCAACCTGACCGGCTTCTTCCGCACCTTTGAGCAGGACGCAGAGGGTGCCGGCGGCATTGAGCGGCGCGGTTACCATAAGCCGGTGATGCTGGCCGGCGGCTACGGCAATATTCGCGAGGGCCATGTCGCCAAGGGCGAGATCCCGGTCGGCGCCAAGCTGATCGTGATGGGGGGGCCGGCGATGCTGATCGGCCTTGGCGGTGGCGCGGCCTCGAGCATGGCCTCGGGTGCCTCTAGTGAGGATCTCGACTTCGCCTCCGTGCAGCGTGACAACCCGGAAATGGAACGCCGCGCCCAGGAAGTCATCGACCGCTGCTGGGCGCTAGGCGATGACAACCCCCTCTGTTTCATTCACGACGTGGGCGCCGGCGGGCTTTCCAACGCCTTGCCGGAACTGGTCAAGGATGGCGGTCGCGGCGGGCGTTTCGAGTTGCGTGACGTGCCCAATGCCGAGCCTGGCATGAGCCCGCTGGCCATCTGGTGCAGCGAGGCCCAGGAGCGCTATGTGCTGGCGGTGGTACCGGACGATCTCGAGGTGTTCGATACGCTGTGCGCGCGTGAACGCTGCCCTTACGCTGTGGTTGGCGAGGCCACCGAAGCGCACCATTTGGACATCCGTGACGGGCATTTCGACACCCGCCCCGTCGACCTCCCGATGAGTGTGCTGTTCGGCAAACCACCCAAGATGACGCGCTCCTTCGAGCGTCATTCATTGGTCATGCCGGGACTGGGACTCGACAATCTCGACCTGCGTGAGGCGCTGGATCGTGTGCTACGTCTGCCGACGGTGGCTTCTAAGAGCTTCTTGATCACTATTGGCGATCGCTCGATCACGGGGATGGTGGCTCGCGATCAAATGGTGGGTCCCTGGCAGGTGCCAGTGGCCGACTGCGCGGTGACCACGGCGAGTTTCGATACGCATGCGGGTGAGGCCATGGCGCTCGGCGAGCGACCGCCGGTGGCATTGGTCGACCCGGCGGCCAGTGCGCGTTTGGCGGTGGCCGAAGCGATCACCAACCTGGCAGCGGCGCCGATCGCCAAGCTTTCCGACGTCAAGCTCTCCGCCAACTGGATGAGCGCTGCTGAGCACGTCGGCGAGAATCAGGCATTGTTCGATGCCGTACATGCCGTGGGCATGGAACTCTGCCCGGCGCTCGGCATCGCCATTCCGGTGGGCAAGGACTCGATGTCCATGCGCACCGCGTGGCAGGAAGAGACCGCCAAGGGCGAGCGTGAAGACAAGAGCGTCACCGCGCCGCTGACGCTCGATATCACCGGTTTCGCGCCGGTCACCGATGCCATGCGCACCCTGACCCCGCAGTTGCGACTGGATCAGGACGAAAGCGATCTGATCCTGATCGACCTGGGGCGTGGTCAGAATCGTCTCGGTGGGTCGGCGTTGGCGCAGGTGTATGGGCAGGTCGGTGACGTGTGTCCCGATCTCGAGGATGCCGAGGACCTTAAAGCCTTCTTCGCCGTCATTCAGGGTCTCAATGCCGACGGCAAGCTGCTCGCCTACCACGACCGCAGCGACGGCGGCTTGCTGGTGACGTTGCTGGAAATGGCCTTCGCGGCGCGCGGCGGGTTGGAGATCAAGCTCGACTGGTTGATCGACGATGCTTATGAAGCCTTCGATGCCCTGTTCGCCGAGGAGTTGGGGGCGGTGATTCAGGTCAATCGCCGCGACACCGAGTTCGTGCTCGCCCAGCTCGCCGCCGCAGGACTTGAAACCAGCGGTGTAGTCGCCCGGCCTCGCTACGACGATCAGGTGCGCGTCACGCTCTTCGAAGAGCCGCTCCTAGAAACCACGCGGGCCATCGCGCAGCGTACCTGGACCGAGACCAGCTACCGCATGCAGGCGCTGCGCGACAATCCGCAATGTGCCAAATCCGAATTCGATGCCTTGCTCGATCTTCGTGATCCGGGGCTTTCGGCGCACCCGAGCTTCGATGTCGATGACGACATCGCCGCGCCCTATGTAGGACGTGGCGAGAAACCTCGTGTGGCGGTATTGCGCGAGCAGGGCGTCAACGGGCATGTCGAGATGGCGGCAGCGTTCGATCATGCTGGCTTCGCGGCCGTCGACGTGCACATGAGTGACATCCTCGAAGGGCGCGTCGATCTGGCGACCATGAAGGGGCTGGTCGCGTGTGGCGGCTTCTCGTACGGCGACGTGCTCGGCGCTGGCGGTGGCTGGGCCAAGTCGGTGCTTTTCAACAGTCGCGCCCGCGATGCCTTCGAAGGCTTCTTCCAGCGTGATGACAGCTTCTCGCTGGGGGTATGCAACGGCTGCCAGATGCTTTCGCAGCTCAAATCGTTGATTCCCGGTGCCGAGAACTGGCCGCGTTTCGTGCGCAACGAGTCCGAGCAGTTCGAGGCGCGCGTGAGCATGGTCCAGGTCGAGAAGAGTCCCTCGATCCTGCTGGCCGGGATGGAAGGCTCGCGCCTGCCGATCGCCGTGGCGCACGGCGAGGGTCGCGCCGAGTTCCGTGACAGTGGCCACTTGCGCGGCATGCAGACCAGCGATCAGATCGCCATGCGGTATGTGGACAACTATGGTCAGGTGACGACGCGCTATCCCGCCAACCCCAATGGCTCTTCCGCGGGGATTACGGGGCTGACCACACCGGATGGACGCGTGACCATCATGATGCCGCACCCCGAACGTGTGGCACGGGCGGTGACCAACTCCTGGCGTCCCGACGAATGGCGGCAGGATGGCGCCTGGATGCGCCTTTTCCGTAACGCGCGCGTCTGGGTGGATTGATGTTCGGCCTTGCGTGACGAATGGTGGTGCCTGTTGGCTTCTCGCATGATCCACAGGCGCCTCGAAATGCGTTAGGTTGATCGGGTATGTTTTATCCATGGGCCCGCCAATGACACACGACTCTAACTCCCAGCGACGCGGAGGCTTCTCTCACGCGGGTGTCGCGGACTCGCGCGCGGGTCCTGCGAGGCTTAGTGACAAGGTCTATGGCGTTATAGTCGAGCGTATTCTTCAAGGGGAGTACGACGAAGGTCATCGGCTACCCTCCGAGGCCAAACTGGCCGAAATGAATCAAGTCTCTCGGCCCATCGTGCGCCAGGCCTTGTCACGGCTCCGGGAGGATGGCCTGGTGAGATCGCAGCGTGGCGCGGGCAGTTACGTGATGCGTCGCCCAGACCGTGCCATGCTGGACTTCGCCCCGCTGGACAGCCTGGCGGACATGCAGCGTTGTTTCGAGTTCCGCGCGGCGCTCGAGGGCGAGTCGGCACGTGCGGCCACGCAGTATGCCTCGACCGCGGCGATCAGGGAGATCGAGAAGGCCCTGCAGCGCCTGGAAACCTGTATCCAGGAAGGCGAGCTCGGGGTGGACGCGGATTTCGGCTTTCACCTCGCGGTGGCCAACGCCACCAACAACCGATTTTTCACCGATACCCTCCTGTCCCTCCAAACACAGATCAATTTCGGCCAGAACCTGGCGCGCAACCTCGGGCTACGTCGTCCGGGGCTGCATTTGCCGGAAGTCCAGGAAGAGCATGTGCGAATCTTCGAGGCCATTCGTGCTGGCGATGCCGAACTGGCCTGCCAGCGGATGCGCGAGCACATCGGCAACTCGCGCCGTCGGGTATTCGAAGGGTAGCCACGTCATCTGGCAGCGTGTGACAAAACTCCTAAAACAACTTGGCTAAAGTTGTTCCTGCCTTCTCCAAAAGACTTGCTTACTAATAAAACTTTGTTTTTATTGTTTAAATTTTTTTGATTCTGTGCGGAGGAACATGTTTTTCCTGCGTGCTCCGACTAAGGTCTACCTTCTTATGGTGGACAGATTTTACAAGTTGGCTAGCTTCAAAGGTGCGGTATGCATTTCCCCGACACGAAATGCGTATGACGTTTCATTCGCTCCGCCATGACGGTGACAAGAACAATCGAGCGGAAAACGTCGCCAGACCACAAGAAGACCAAGGAGTACGCCAATGACACTCGCCACGACACGCTGGGTAGGCTCGCTCACCCTGATGGCTGCCCTGGGCATGCCGGGCATCGCCCTCGCCGAGTACCCCGAACAACCCATTACCTACACGATTCCGTTCGACCCAGGTGGCGAGTCCGACGTCACCGCACGCTTCCAGGAGCCTCATCTGGAAGAAATTCTGGGGGTCGATGTCAACGTCAATCACCGTCCTGGCGGTGGGGGCGCCGTCGGCTGGAGCGAGTTCCAGAGCAACGCCGAGCCCACGGGATACGAGATGATCGGGGTGAATATCCCGCATATCATCGCCCAGCCCATCATGCGTGAGAATGCCGGTTACGAAACCGACAACTGGAAGATCGTGACCTTTTTCCACACCACGCCCAATGCCTTGATCGTTCCCAAGGACAGCCAGTTCGAGACGCTCGACGACTTGGTTCAATACGCCAAGGAGAACCCGCAGGCGGTGACTCTGGGCGGTAGCGGGACCTTCAGCGCCAACCATCTGGGCGCCTTGCGCCTGGAGCGCGAAGCCGGTATCGACGTGACCTACATTCCGTTCACGGGAACGGGGCCGTTGCCGGCGGCGGTCCAGGGGAACCATGTATCGGGGATCTTCAACTATTCGATGCTCGGCGTGCAGATGCAGGATAACGCCCGTGTCCTGGCCGTGGCCTCGGAAGAACGCGTCCCCGCGCTTCCGGACGTACCGACGTTCAAGGAGCTGGGCTATGACATCGTTGGCGGTGCCTATCGCGGTGTGGCCGTGCCCAAGGGAACGCCGGACGAGATCGTCAACACGCTGGAAGAGGCCTTCGCGAAGACCAACGAGCGTATCGCCGAGAAGCAGGAGCCGCTTGGCTTCGTCATGACCGATATCACCGATGGCGAAGTGGACGAGGTCATGCAGCAACTCAAGTCGGCTTACCAACCTATCCTCGAAGAAGCCAAAGCCAACCAATAACACGACATGATGCGTCACCCGTCCCTGCAAGCCTTCTTGGCGCAGGGACGGGTGCCGGCCGCTCATATGACGCGACCCATCATGCGAAAAGGGGAGTTGGCTCATGGACATGTTACTGGAAGCCCTGTTTTCGATCCTTACCCTCGAAGGGCTCGCCACAATCCTGTGCGGGGTAACGGCAGGGTTGTTCATCGGCGCCCTGCCGGGCTTGACGGCCACCATGGCGCTGGCGGTGCTGTTGCCGTTCACCTTCACGATGTCGCCCCTGCAAGGCCTGATGGCGCTGGGGGCGGTCTATATGGGCGCCATCTATGGTGGCGCCTTCACGGCCATCCTGATCAATACGCCCGGGACACCGTCGTCCATCGCCACGACGTTCGACGGTTATCCCATGGCGCGCCAGGGACGGGCCTACGAAGCCCTGGCCGCCGCGACCATCGCCTCGGTGGTCGGCGGCATCATTGGGGTGGCTTTCCTGCTCTTGCTGGCGCCGCCCCTGGCAAGGCTTGCCGTGGTGTTCGGACCGGCCGAGATGTTCTGGGTAGCATTGTTGGGCCTGACCCTGGTGGCCAGTCTCTCGAGCGGGTCGCTGCTTAAGGGATTGCTAGGTGGTTGCATCGGCATGCTGCTGAGCACCATCGGTGTCTCGCCGATCGGTGGCGAGACTCGCTTCATCTTCGGCATACCGGCGCTGCAGGGTGGCATTGAACTGATCGTCGCCCTGATCGGCCTGTTCGTGATTCCCGAGCTGATCTCGATGGCGGCCCAGGGGCGGGGCGCCTTGCCGGAAAGCGGCAAGCTTCAGGGAGGCGCGGGCTCGGCCATCATGCGCATGGGCCGGCATATCTTCGGCAAGCCCATCAACCTGATTCGCTCATGCATCATCGGGCAGATCATCGCCATCATCCCGGGGGCGGGGGGGAATGTCACCAGTCTGGTGGCATACAACGAAGCCCGCCGTTTCTCCAGGGATCCGTCATCGTTCGGCAAGGGCAACGTCGATGGCGTGATCGCCTCGGAGTCGAGCAACAACGTCATGGTGGCGGGCAGCATGGTGCCGCTGCTGACTCTGGGCATTCCCGGCGCGCCGCCGGATGCCATCATCCTCGGGGTGTTGCTCATGCATGGCCTGCGTCCGGGGCTGGATCTGTTCACCGAAACCGGGGTGCTGACCAATGGCTTCATTCTCTCGATGGGCTTCGCGGCCATGTTCCTGCTGCCGGTCGGCCTGCTGGGCGGGCGCTTGATTCATCGCGTCGTGGTCAAGACGCCGTTTTACTTCCTGCTGCCGAGCATCGCCATGGTTACCATTCTGGGGACCTATGCGCTGCGTAACAGCATGACCGACGTGTTCATCATGATGCTGCTGGGCTCGGTGGGGTATTTCCTGCGCCTGATCGGCATCCAGGCGGCGCCTATCGTCCTGGGTATGATTCTGGGTGTCATTGCCGAGAAGGGCTATGTACAGACCATGCTGACAGCCGTTGTCGACCCGATTCCCTGGCTGCGTCTATTGGCCAACCCGCTGTCCATCGTGCTGGCCTGCCTGGTGGTGCTGAGTGTCGCGACGACCCTGCTGCCGGGATGGCTGGAGCGTAGCGGACGCATGGCCAAGGTCGACTCGGACGAGGAGAAGACATCATGACCCTGCGCCTCAACACCGACTTCGCCGCGGGGCTCTTCGGCTTGCTGTTCGCCGCCGTCCTGTGGTTCCCGCGCGAGGGCATGGGCCGGCTGAGCATCATCTTTCCCCGCGCCATCCTGGTGATCATGGTCGTGCTGTCCCTGGCGCTGATCGTCAAGGCTTTCACCAAGCCGGCGGCGCGCGAGGTCACGATCGAAGGCAACCCGCGCCGCCTGGTGATCATGATCGCCGTCCTGTTCGTCTGGTGGTACGCCATCGACCTGCTGGGCTTTCTGGTGGCGACGGCCATCATTTTCTTCGGCCTGACCTGGTATCTGGCAAGCGTGGAAGGAGTCGTGTCCAGACGGCGCCTCGCACAGTGGGTACCGGTCGTCGCGCTTTTGATCGGCGTGTTCTATCTCGCTTTCACGCAGGTTCTGAACGTCAGGCTGCCGTCCGGCATTTGGTCGTGATCGCTCAGTCATTCTCTCGGCTGCAAGACAAGGAGCAAGCATGCGAATTACCGACATCAAGGAGGCGCGGGTGTCGATCGCTTCCGACATCGCCAACGCTTATATCTCGTTTGCCAAGATGGATGTCTCCATCCTGGCGATCTACACCGACGCCAAGGTCGATGGCCGGCAGGTCGTGGGCTACGGCTTCAATTCGAACGGACGCTATGCCCAGAGCGGCCTGCTGCGGGAGCGTTTCCTGCCACGCCTGGAGGAAGCGGACCCGGCGTCGTTGCTCGATGACAGTGGCCGCAATCTCGATCCGTTCAAGGTCTGGGCGACGGTGATGGCCAACGAGAAGCCGGGCGGCCACGGCGAGCGCTCGGTGGCGGTGGGTATCATCGACATGGCGATCTGGGACATCGTGGCCAAGGTCGAGAACAAGCCGCTGGCGCAGCTACTGGCCGAGCGCTTCGGGGACGGCGAGGTGGATCGGCGCGTCTCGGTCTATGCCGCCGGCGGCTATTACCATCCCGGCAAGGAAATCCAGGGTCTTCAGGAAGAGATGCGCGATTACCTGGAGATGGGCTACGTGGCCATCAAGATGAAGATCGGCGGTGTGCCGCTGGAAGAAGACTTGCCGCGCGTCGAGGCGGCACTGGAGGTCGTGGGCGAGGCGTCGCGCCTGGCGGTGGATGCCAATGGCCGTTTCGGTCTGCAGGACACGCTGGCCTTCGCCGATGGCCTGGCCCCCTTCGGGGTGCGCTGGTACGAGGAGGCCGGTGACCCGCTCGACTACGCCCTGCAGCGTCAGCTATGCGAGCACTATGCCGGCCCGACCGCCACGGGGGAAAACCTGTTCTCCCACCAGGACGTGCGCAACCTGTTGCGCCATGGCGGCATGCGCCCCGACCGCGACATCCTGCAGATGGACCCGGTGCTATCCTACGGGTTGGTGGAGTACCTGCGCATGCTGGACGAACTGCGCATTCGCGGCTGGTCGCCCCGCCAGTGCATCCCTCACGGTGGACATCAGTTCGCCCTCAACATCGCCGCCGGCCTCAAGCTGGGCGGCAACGAATCCTACCCGCGCGTCTTTGCTCCCTTCGGCGGCTTCGCCGACTCCACACCAGTCGAGAACGGCTACGTGGCGATTCCGACCATGCCGGGCATCGGCTTCGAGGACAAGGCTGAGTTGATGAAGGTTTTTCACGCCCACCTGTAGGTCTTGGGCCAATCGCAGCAGAGGATATTCATCATGCGTCATCACAAGATCGCCGTGATTCCCGGCGACGGCGTCGGGATCGAGGTCATCGAAGCCGGCAAGCAAGTCCTGCAGGCCCTGGCGGAGAAAAGCGGTGAGCTGAGCTTCGCTTTCAGCGACTTTCCGTGGAGTTCCGATCATTACCTGGAGCATGGCCGCTACATTCCCGAAGGGGGGCTGGAAGAACTGGCCACTTTCGATGCCATCTATTTCGGTGCGGTGGGCAGCCAGCAAGTGCCGGATCACGTCTCGCTATGGGACCTTCGCTTGGCAATCTGCCAGGGGTTCGATCAGTACGCCAACGTGCGCCCCGCTCGGTTGCTGCCCGGCATCGGCAGCCGGTTGCAGGATGCCGAGAAGATCGACTGGGTGATCATTCGCGAGAACAGCGAAGGCGAGTATTCCGGTAACGGGGGGAGGGTGCATCGTGGCTTGCCGGAAGAAGTCGGCACCGAGGTGTCGATCTTCTCGCGCAAGGGTGTGGAGCGTATCCATCGCTTCGCTTTCGAGATGGCCCGAAGCCGGCCGCGCAAGATGCTGACCCTGGTGACCAAATCCAACGCTCAGCGGCACGGCATGGTGCTATGGGATGAGGTGTTCTTCGAGGTGGCCAAAGATTACCCCGACGTCGAGATCGACCGTGAACTCGTCGATGCCGTGACCACGCGCATGGTGCTCAAGCCGGGCACGCTGGACACCGTGGTAGCGACCAACCTGCACGCCGACATCATTTCCGACCTGGCGGCGGCGCTGACGGGAAGCCTGGGGATTGCGCCGACCGCGAACCTGAACCCCGAGCGAACCTTTCCCTCGATGTTCGAGCCGATCCATGGCTCGGCCTTCGACATTGCCGGCCAAGGCATCGCCAACCCGGTGGGCGCCTTCTGGACGGCGGTCATGATGCTGGAGCATCTGGGCGAAACCACGGCGGCCGAGCGATTGATGGCGGCGATCGAGCGGCTGACGTGTTCCGGCGTTCATTCCCGCGATGTGGGCGGCGAGGCGACGACGCAGGAGATCACCCAGGCGGTCGTGAACGAACTGAGCCGCTGAGTTCGGCGAGCGATGTGGCAAGACCGCAGCCCGAGGCGTCGCTCGGCACTGCGGTCTAGTGCTCCCCGGCGAAGGCGCGTTATTCGGGGCGTGTCGCCGTGTAGAAGAAGCGTACCGACGGCTCATCGACGAGCAATGGAGCGCTGCCTTCCTTAAACGGCGCGTAGTGGGGCATCTGCATGTGGTGCTCGAAGGCGGCGCGGTCGCGATAGACCTCGTGCAGCACGACGAGGTTGTCGCTGCCTTCCGGCGTCAGCACGTCGAATACCAGGCAGCCTTCCTCATTGGCCAGTGATTCGTTGGCGTCGTTGTGTGCCAGGGCGAGAAAGGCAGGCACCTGGCCTTCCTTGATCCGGAACTCGGCGAGCACGACGAAATGCGATGTGGTCGAGGACATGTGGCCTCCGCTGGAAAAGAAGATGATGAGTGCCTGGTCGGCACGGGATCAGGTGTCTCGCGATGCGCCAGGCGCCGTTTCAAGATGCGCCTCCAACTCGTCGAGGGTATGGCGATAGTTCGAGACGAGGCGGTCGTAGCGCCCGAAGTCATGGCCGCAATCTTCGCAAAAGACATGGTACTGGCCCTCGCGACCGGGAGGGAAGCGCTTGGCACGGCTACCGCAATCGGGACAGTCGGGGCTGGTGGGAGCTTGCATGAGACCTCCTGATAGTCGATGTTGCCGCGATTCGATAACATCATGACATCGCGTTGTACTCATGAAATCGGGGCGCTCGGTGGCAAGATCAAGGTATCGACCGCCCCCGAGGCCTTGTCGGCGATGCTAACATTCGCCTTTTGGCCCGTGGATGTCCCGCATGAGCGCGCCCTCGCTTCGCCCCTACCAGCATCAGACCGTCGATAACGTCATCGCGCATTTCCGGCGCGGCGACGATCCCGCCGTGGTGGTGCTGCCCACCGGCAGTGGCAAGTCGCTGGTCATTGCCGAACTGGCGCGGCTGGCACGCGGCCGGGTCCTGGTGCTGGCCCACGTTCGGGAGCTGGTCGAGCAGAACCATGCCAAGTACCGCGCCTATGGACTGGAGGCGGACCTGTTCAGTGCCGGTCTGGGGCGCAAGGAGAGCGAGCGTCAGGTGGTCTTCGGTTCGGTGCAGTCCGTGGTCAGGAGCCTGGAGCGTTTCGAGGCACATGACGAGTGGGGCGCGTTCACCCTGCTGGTCATCGACGAGTGCCACCGCATTCCGCCGGGGGCGTCGGCGGGCAAGGTCCGGGATGACAAGGGCGCGTCGAGCTATCATCAGGTGATCGCGCACCTGCGGCGCCACAACCCGCGCCTCAAGGTGCTGGGCCTGACGGCGACGCCGTATCGTCTGGGGCAAGGCTTCATCTACCACCGTCATCACCACGGCATGGTGCGCGGCGACGCGGATTGCTTCTTTCAGGATTGCGTGTTCGAGCAGCCACTGCGGCTGATGGTCAAGCAGGGTTATCTGGCGCCGCCCCGGCGCGTGGATGCCGCGCTGTATGCCGAGGATGGCGAGCAGACCCGGTATGACTTCTCGCGGCTGTCGCCCGGTCGCGGCGGCGGCTTCGAGGAAGCGGAGCTGAACCGCGTCGTGCAAGGGCACCGGGCGACGCCGGGTATCATCGCCGAGGTCGTCGAGCAGGCCCGCGAGCGGCGCGGCGTGATGATCTTCGCGGCCACGGTGGCGCACGCGCGGGAAATCATGGGCTATTTGCCGGCGCAGCAGGCGGCCCTGATCGTGGGCGCGACGCCAGGGCAGGAGCGCGAAGCACTGATCGAGGACTTCAAGGCGCAGCGGTTGAAGTATCTCGTCAACGTGGCGGTTCTCACCACCGGCTTCGATGCGCCGCACGTGGATCTGATCGCGATCCTGCGGCCCACGGAGTCAGTCAGCCTGTATCAACAAGTCGTCGGGCGTGGGTTGCGTTTGTCCTCTGGCAAGGAAGACTGTCTGATCCTCGATTACGCGGGCAATCCCTGGGATTTATACGCGCCGGAAGTCGGTGAACCCCGCCCCGATTCAGACTCTGAGCCGGTGCAGGTGGAGTGCCCGGCGTGCGGGCACGCCAATCTGTTCTGGGGCAAGCGTGATGGCGATCTGGTCATCGAACATCACGGCCGCCGCTGCCAAGGCCTGGTGGAAGGCGCGGACGGACGGCGCTGGCAGTGCGACTTTCGCTTTCGCTTCAAGGTCTGCGATCAGTGCGGTGCGGAAAACGACATCGCCGCGCGCGCCTGCCATCAATGCGGCGAGCGCATGGTCGATCCCGACGACAAACTCAAGGCCGCACTGCGCCTCAAGGAAGCCAAGGTCCTGCGTGTCTCGGGCATGCAGTTACAGGCGGTAACCAACGGTCGCGGGCTACCCCGCCTGAAGGTGACCTACCATGATGAGGACGGCGCCACGCTCGACGAATGGTTTGCGCTGGAAACTGCCGCGCAGCGTCGCGCCTTCACCCTGGCCTTTCTGCGCCATCACCTGCGCGCACCGGGGATCGACTGGCAGCCACGCTCGGCGGAAGACGTCATTGCCGGAGAGCAGCGGCTCAAGGCCCCGGATTTCGTCGTGGGACGCAAGGTCGGTCGTTACTGGCAGATCCGCGATAAGCTCTTCGACTACGCGGGGCGCTACCGCAAGGCCGATGGAGCGACAGGCAATGACTAGTTGATGATGCGCTAATCACGCTAACGGTTTATGATTGAATGGCGAAATTCACTTTGATGGAGAGACGAAAATGGCTTGGATGACCCCGGAAGTGAAGGAAATCTGCATCGCGTTGGAAATCAACGATTACATGCCCGCCGAATTCTGAGGCGGCGTTGTATATTCATGTACTCGGGGCGGCCGCCGGTGGCGGCCTCCCTCAGTGGAACTGTCGTTGTGATGTATGCCGGTTGGCGTGGGCGGGTGATCCACGCGTCACGCCGAGAACTCAGTCCTCTCTTGCGGTGAGCGCCGATGGCCAGTCATGGGCCCTGATCAATTGCGCTCCCGAAGTGCTGACCCAGATACGCCGAACTCCCGCGCTGTTTCCCCAGCAGGGGCAACGCCACACCCCGATTGCCTCGGTATTGCTGACCAACGGCGACGTCGACCATGTCGGTGGCTTGTTGAGCTTGCGTGAAAGTTCGCCCTATCGTCTTTATGCCACGTCGGAAATTCATGCCGCGTTGCGCGACAGCCCGGTCTTCAACGTCCTCAATCCCGACTATGTCGAACGCGTCGGCGTTGATCTGGAGCAGACCCTGACGTTAACCGATGGGCTCGAAGCGCGGATATTCGCGGTGCCCGGCAAGGCAGCGCTGTACCTGGAGGGCGAGGACCCCGACATCGGCAGCGAAGGCGAGGCCACCGTGGGCGTGGAGTTTCGCGTCGGCGCGCGACGTGCCTATTACATCCCCGGTTGCGCGGCGCTGACCGAGCGTTTGGCGGCGCGTCTCGAGGGCGCCGACCTGGTGCTGTTCGATGGCACACTATGGCGTGATGACGAGATGATCCGCGCCAGCGTTGGCCACAAGACGGGGAGCCGCATGGGGCACATGTCGATGGCCGGCGAGTCGGGCAGTATGGCGGCGATGTCGTCTCTGAACATCGGGCGGCGTGTCTTCATCCATATCAACAACACCAATCCGGTGTTGATCGACGATTCCCCGGAGCGCCGGGAAGCCACGCGTCACGGTTGGGAAATCGCCCACGACGGCATGGAACTGGAATGCTGATGAGTGATATTGAAACCCCGATCCGCGAGGCGTTGAGCGCGGACGACCTGGAAGCACGTTTACGGGCGATAGGCGAGCAGCGTTACCATCACCGTCACCCTTTTCAGCTCATGCTGCAAAACGGTGAGTTGAATCGCCGTCAGGTGCAGGCATGGGCCCTCAACCGCTATTACTATCAGTCGATGATTCCGCTCAAGGATGCCTCGCTGATCGCACGCCTCGACGACCCGGCGCTGCGCCGCGAGTGGCGCGCCCGGCTGGTGGACCACGACGGTGAAGCGGAGGGCGAGGGCGGCATCTCGCGTTGGCTGACGCTCACCGACGGGTTGGGACTGGACCGCGAGATGGTGGTCTCGACCCGGCGGGTTCTGCCAGCTACACGTTTCGCGGTGGAGGCTTACCTTCATTTCGTGCGCGAGCGCAGCGTGCTGGAGGCCATTGCCTCGTCGTTGACCGAGCTGTTTTCACCGCTGGTGATCGGCCAGCGGGTCAGTGGCATGCTCAAGCACTACGACTTCGTCTCCGCCGAGACTCTGGCCTATTTCGAACCGCGTCTGACCCAGGCGCCGCGGGATGCGGAGATGGCGCTCGACTACGTCAAGCGCCATGCCGAACGTCCGGATCAGCAGCAGGCGGTGCTCGAGGCATTGATATTCAAATGCCAGGTGCTGTGGACACAACTGGACGCCTTGCATCACGCCTATGTCGCGCCCGGCCATGTGCCACCCGGGGCCTGGGATGGCGAAGCGCAAACAGAGGCGTTATGACGGCAATTCAGGAAAGCGACATCGTGCGCCTGCCACGCGGCGTCAGGCTGCGCGAAGATAAGCAGCGGGGTGGCTGGGTATTGCTGGCGCCCGAGCGTGTCTTTCAGCTCGATGGCATTGCTCAAACCGTGGTCAGCCAGGTGGATGGCGAGCGCAGCGTCGGCGCGATCATCGATCAGCTGTGCGAGACCTATCAGGCGCCGCGCGAGCGTATCGCCCAAGACGTGACGGCCATGTTCGCTGGGTTGGTCGAGAAACGTGTCCTGGAGGTCGCATGACACATTCGCAAGCTTATGATGTGCAGCCGCCTATGGGGATGCTGGCGGAGTTGACGCACCGCTGCCCGCTGCAGTGCCCGTACTGCTCCAATCCCGTGGCGCTGGAGCGCCGCCGCCAAGAGCTGGATACCGCGACCTGGCAACGCGTCTTCGCCGAAGCCGCCGAGCTTGGCGTGCTGCAAGTCCATCTCTCGGGCGGCGAGCCCGCGCTGCGCCCCGACTTGCCCGAACTGGTAAAGGCCTGCGTTGACGCGGGCTTGTATTCCAACCTGATTACCGCCGGCGTCAACATCGACCGCGCCCGGCTGGAGACCCTGGCGGATGCGGGCCTCGATCACGTTCAACTGTCGTTTCAGGGCGCGACGCCCGAGGTGACTGATCACGTCGCCAACATGACCGGCGCCCATGCGCGCAAGCGCGCCTTCGCCGCCGAGGTGACGGACATTGGGCTGCCGTTGACGTTGAACGCGGTGATTCACCGCGCCAACCTGCATCAGATCGATGAGTTCGTGGATCTGGCCGTAGAATTGGGCGCGCGGCGGCTGGAGATCGCCCATGCGCAGTACTATGGCTGGGCGTTGGTCAATCGCGCGGCTCTGATGCCGAGTCGCGAGCAGGTCATGGAGGCTGTCGAGCGGGTCGAGGCCGCGCGTGAACGCCTGCAAGGGCGCCTGGTCATCGATGCCGTAGTGCCGGATTACCATGCGCGTCTGCCCAAGCCTTGCATGAACGGCTGGGGGCGTCAGTCACTCAATGTGACGCCATCGGGCAAGGTGCTGCCATGCCATGCAGCGGAGACGATCCCGCACCTGGAGTTCTGGAATGTCGCGGATCATGGGCTGGGCGATATCTGGTACGACAGCCCGGCCTTCAACGCCTATCGCGGTACGGATTGGATGCCCGAGACTTGCCAGAGCTGCGAGCGCAAGGAAATCGACTGGGGCGGCTGCCGTTGTCAGGCGCTGATGCTCACCGGTGATGCCGCGCAGATGGACCCGGTATGCGAAAAATCGCCTTATCACGACGAGGTCCAGACCTTGGCAGTGCTCGATGCCGCGGGGGATCCCGACTTCACCTATCGGCGCTTTGCGCGGACGACCGAGGGCGCCTGACGATCCACCGACGCGTCTTGCGTGACGGGGGCGTGTTCGCCTCCCGGTGGCCTTGCTACACTGCGCGCTTGTCGAAGGTCGCGCCGTGAGGCGCAGTCGAGGAGAACGTCACGCGTGAGTGATACCGCCGAGCCTGTCAGTGCCGATACCGCCTCGGTCGCGTCCCAAGCGGCTGTATTGGCGCGCCTGCACGATCAGCCGATCACCGAACTGCCGGAAGATCTCTACATTCCGCCCGAGGCGCTGCGCGTCTTTCTCGAGACCTTCGAAGGGCCGCTCGATCTGTTGCTGTACCTGATCCGACGCCAGAATCTCGACATCCTGGGTATCGACGTAGCGGCGATCACGCATCAGTACATCGAATACGTCGAGTTGATGCGTGCGCTGGAGATCGATCTGGCCGGCGAGTATTTGCTGATGGCCGCCATGTTGGCGGAAATCAAGTCGCGTACGTTGTTGCCGCGTCCGCCCAAGAGCGAGGATGAGGACGCGGAAGACCCGCGTGCCGAGTTGATCCGTCGCCTGCAGGAATACGAGCAGTTGAAGTTGGCCGCCGAGGGGCTGGATGAGCTGCCGCGCGAAGGGCGCGACTGGGTAGCGGCTCAGGCCGCGCTACCCACGCTCGAAACCCGGGTGGTGCATCCCCGAGTCGAGCTGGATGAGCTTCTACACGCCCTGTCAGGATTGCTCAAGCGGGCTGAGTTTCAGCAGTCTCACCAGATCAGTCGCGAGGTGCTGTCCACCCGCGAGCGCATGTTACGTATCATGGAGCAACTGGACGGCCAGCGTTATACCCCGTTCGAGACGTTGTTCACGCTTGAGGAAGGGCGCGCGGGCGTGGTGGTGACCTTCATGGCGATTCTCGAACTGGCCAAGGAGGCGATGATCGAGATCGCGCAGAACGCGCCGCTGTCGCCGATTCATGTGCGTGCTCGATTGTCGGCCGAGTCGGTCGACGACACCGCCGGGACGGACGATGACGATGGCGGGGAAAGCGCCTTTGCCGATGCCGAAGAGGACCCCTGATGAATGAGGCGTCGACGTCTCTCGACGAAGTCTGCGAAGCAGCATTGTTGGCCGCCGGCGAACCGTTGACCTCTGAACGCCTGGAGAGTCTGTTCGACGAGCGTGAGCGTCCATCGCGTGGTGAGTTGCGCGATGCCTTGGCGCGCCTGGGCGAGCGCCTCGAACATAGCGCTTTGGAACTCATCGAGACCGCATCTGGGTTTCAAGTGCGCATCCGTGCACGCTTTTCTCCTTGGATATCGCGGCTGTGGGATGAAAAACCGCAGCGTTATTCGCGCGCGCTGCTGGAGACCTTGGCACTGATCGCCTATCGTCAACCAGTGACCCGTGGCGATATCGAAGAGGTTCGTGGCGTCTCTGTCAGCAGCTCAATCATGCGTACCCTGACCGAACGGGGATGGATCCGCGTCGTGGGGCAGCGTGACGTGCCGGGGCGGCCGTCGGTCTATGCGACGACACGTACTTTTCTCGACGACTTCGGCCTCAAGACGCTCGATGCCTTGCCGCCGATGCACGAACTCAAGGAATTCGAGACGCGTTTCGAGGAGGCCCTGGGGCATAGCGACGCGTCGCTATCATCAGCGCGTGACAGTCACGCCGACAACGCCGAGAATACGCCTCTGGACGAGGATGCCACAGCGGTATCCGAGGACACGCAAGATCTAACGACGGCCGGGATGGCCGACGACCAGCACGCCGAGACGGCGTCCGAGCGGTCGGGATTGAGTTTCGCCGAACTCGAGACTCGCCTGGCCGAACGCGCCCGCCGGCGCACGGAGGAGGCCGAACCGTCCCATCCGGACGACGACGCCCACGCGGCGGACGCGGAACATTCAACAGACGAGACAACGTTCGATTCATGAACACGCCTACCGAAAAATTGCAGAAGGTCCTGGCCCGCGCGGGCTTCGGCTCGCGCCGTGAGATGGAAACGGCCATCACCGATGGCCGCGTCAAGGTCAACGGCCAGGTCGCTACACTGGGTGATCGCATCGAGACGCGTGACCGGGTCACCCTCGACGAGCGCCCCGTCAACCTGCGCGCTGCCGAGGAAGTGCCGCGGCGCGTCATCATGTACAACAAGCCCGAGGGCGAGTTGTGTACGCGCCGTGATCCCGAGGGAAGGCGGACTGTCTTTGACCGCCTGCCGCGCCTCAAAGGGGAGCGCTGGATCGCCATCGGTCGCCTGGATATCAATACCAGCGGTCTGTTGCTATTCACCACTGACGGGGAGCTTGCCAATCGCTTGATGCATCCCTCCACGCAGGTCGAGCGCGAATACGCGGTACGCGTGATGGGCGGCGTTCGCCAGGAGCACGTGACTGCCATGACCGAGGGCGTGATGCTCGAAGATGGTCCGGCGCGTTTCACCGATGTTCAGGAGTTCGGTGGCGAAGGGATCAATACGTGGTTCCACGTGGTGATTCTCGAAGGGCGCAATCGCGAGGTGCGACGGCTCTGGGAGTCGCAAGAGCTCACGGTGAGCCGCCTCAAGCGAGTTCGTTACGGCAATATTTTCCTCGATAAGCGCGCCAAGGCGGGTGAATGGGTCGAGCTTTCCCAGGAAGAAGTAGACGACCTGGCGCAATTGGCAGGCCTGTCGGCGCGCAAGGTACCCGCGTTGACGCCCGACGAGCAGAACCGTTGGAGCCGCGACAAGAACAAGCGCCGCCCGGTCAATGCCATGCGCAAGCCGAAGAGCTCGCGGCGCTCTCAGTGAGCGGCTTTTCAGCAAAAAAATCTTGTCAATGTCGAGTGTTATCAGTACTATGTGCGCCCTATCGGGACGGGTCGTTAGCTCAGTGGTAGAGCAGTTGGCTTTTAACCAATTGGTCGTAGGTTCGAATCCTACACGACCCACCAT